>NZ_BOMB01000041.1 GCF_016861975.1 Actinocatenispora rupis
TGGTCCCCGTCACCAACCTCTGTGGTCAGTACAGCTAGCGCTCGCCGCTGCGCCATGCCAGCGGTACCTGGGCCAGCGGTCGCATCACCGGGGTGCCCGTGTCGTCGCGCGCCGTGCCGTCCAGCCGGACCCGGGCCGCGCGTGCGCGCAGTTCCAGCGTCCCGACGGCGTTGGAGAAGTACGGGCCGGCGAGCTTGTGCCAGCGTGGCCCCGGCCGCGGTACCCGCGCCAGCCGCGCGATGCCGGCGGCGATCCGGGCGGCGGCCCGGCTCCAGCCGATCCGGAAGCCGAGCTTCATCTCCGGTGGGGCCTGGTTGTGGGTCGGCGAGCAGGTCAGCTGGTACACGCGGCTGCGCTGCCCGGGGCTGAGGTCGGCGGCGGCGACGTAGCTGTGGTGCACGTCGCCGGACAGTACGGTGACGCTGGCCGGCGGTTGCGGCGTGTACCTGCCGGCGGAGACGTCGCGCAGCAGCTCACCGAACCGTTCGAAGGAGTCCCGGAAGGCGCCCCAGTGCTCCATGTCGGCGAACTGCCGCGCCCACTCGGCGCCGGCCGCGACCAGTGACCTGGGCGAGTCGGCGAGCTTCTCGTCGGCGGTCTCCAGGTCGTGGATGGCCGGCGGCAACAGCCAGGGCAGCGACGCGCCGAGGACCAGGTGGTCGTAGTCGCCGCGCACCTGCTCGGCGAGCCAGTCCCAGTCGGTCGGGGACAGCATCTGCCGACGGCCCGGCGTGAGTACCCGGCCGCAGCGGTTGTCGAGCACCAGCACCCGGGTACGAGCCAGGTCGATGCGGTAGCTCCAGCTCGGGCCGGCGGTCGGTGTGGGCGGATCGGCGGCGCGGTCGCCGACGACGGCGAGTCGGGCCAGCGCTGCCGACGCGTCGCCGCCGGTCAACACCGTGCGGGCCGTCTCGTCGGTCGCCAACTGGTCCGGTGTGAGGTTGCCCAACTGCTGGTACACCCAGTACGAGGCGAGGCCGCCCACGATCCGGCGGGGCCACCAGGTCGTGGCGCGGACCCGTTCGCGCCAGGCGGCCGAGGTGTTCCAGTCGTCCACGATCTCGTGATCGTCGAAGATCATCGCGGACGGCACGGTGGACAGCAGCCAGCGGATCTCCGGATCGGTCCACGACTCGTGGTAGAGCCTCGTGTAGTCCTCGAAGTCGCCGGCCTGGTCGACCGGCGCGTCCGTCGGACCGTCACCGTGCTCGCGCCGGTCCCGAAGGTACCGCCTGGTGTCGGCGGAGATCTCGTCCGCGTACACCTGGTCGCCCAGCAGCAACATGAGATCCGGGGTCGGCGCGCTGCCCTTGGCCAACGCGCGGGCGAAGGTGTCCAACGCGTCCGGGGGGGTACGCGTCGTCGGTGTACGGGGACGCCTCCCGGCAGGAACCGAACATCACCCGTACCGTCGGGCTCGGGCCACCCCGGGTACGCAGCCGGCTCGGCGGGTACTCGTAGCGGTCAGGCGGCCAGACCTGCTCGCCGTCCAACCGCACCGTGTACGGCAGGTCCGCCCCCGGCCCGAGGCCGGAGAGTACGACGAGCGCGTAGTGGTGCCCGAACGCGGTGAAGGTGTCCGCGTCCGCGGTGCTGTCCCCGGCGCAGACCTCGACCCGCGCCGGCGAGTCCGCCTCCACCCAGATGCTCGCCGTGTCGTTCGTGACGCATCGCAACACCGGCCCCAGCACCAGCCGCGGTGAGATCTCCACGCTCCGATCATGCCCGACATTCGCCCCGTACCGGCGACCACCAACGGAGTAACGGTGCGAGGGGCCGTCGGTGGATCGGCCAGGCGCCGGCGCTGCGGCCCGTCCGAGCGCGGCGGCGCTCGCGGTAACCGGTTCAGCGGCCGACCGCACTCAACCGAAGTCCGTACGAAGGAACGTTCTCATGCACTGCAGAACGCCTTCGGGCCCAACCTGATTCGATGATCCCTTTTGGCCGCATGCTTCGCCGGCCGTCACGTGGCGCAGGCGTCGAGCAGTACCGCGCGATCGTCGTCGCTGATCAAGCCGTGTGGCAGGGCGCCGTCAGCCAGAAGTGTGCGCAGCGTTGACCCGTGCTCGGCAAGAGCGGCGCGGCACTGCTGCCGTTCCGGGTGGTCCTGGTTGCTCCCGAGGAACCGCACGCGGCTGTCGGACTCGTCCGGTGGGGTGGCCACACCGACGAGGTACGGCCGTTCCGCCGGCGATCTTGGCCGGGGCTGCCGACCGCCCCGCCCACCCGGGACGTATCGGATGCCGATGGGCGTGGACACCGCGGACCCGAAGTACCACCTGCGGCTTATATAAGCGAGGGTTGGTATGCTTCTGGTCGTGCACGCGTTCGACATCCTCGGTGACCCGGTGCGCCGGCGCATCCTTGAGCTGCTCGCCGACGGTGAGCAGACCTCGGGTGCGATCACTGACGTGATCCGGTCCGAGTTCGCGCTGTCTCAGCCGGCCGTGTCGCAGCATCTGCGCGTTCTGCGTGAGAACGGGTTCGCGTCGGTCCGGCCTGAGGGAGCCCGCCGGTTCTACGCCGTCAACCCCACGTCGCTGAGTGAGGCTGACGAGTGGCTGGATCGGTTTCGCGGGTTCTGGGACCAGCGGCTCGATGCCCTGGGCACTGAACTGGCCCGCGGCAAGCGGGCGGCCCGGATCCGGCGTGCTGGCCGGGCCGATCCACCAGCGAAAGGCACATGACGTGAAGGACGTACTGGACGAGCTGGCCGCCGCGCGGCGGACGATGGGCACGGGGATGCTCCCCGCTGGCGATGCGTACACGATCGAGTTGAGGCGTCACTACGACGCGTCGGTCGACGACGTGTGGAGCGCCATCACCGACCCCGAGCGGTTGGGCCGCTGGTTGAAGCCAGTCACCGGGGACCTGCGACTCGGCGGATCGTTCGAGCTGGACGGCGGCGAGCACGGAGAGATCCTCGCCTGCGACCCGCCGGGACGGCTGCGAGTGTCCTGGCTGTTCGGGCCGGAGGCCGATGAATGGCCGGGTACCAGTGAGGTCGAGGTGCTGTTGTCCCCCAGCCCCGCCGGGGGCACCGAGTTCGAGCTGGTCCACGCAGCGGCCGTCGCCGAGCCCATGTTCCCGACCTACGGCCCGGGTGCCGGCGGCGTGGGCTGGGACCTGCATCTGCTGATGCTGGCCGGTTTCTTCGCCGACGGCGAAAGCCTCGACCACGAGCGATTCCGGACCACGCCCGAGGGACACGACTTCGTACGGCGCAGCGCCGCAGCGTGGGGCGATGCTCACCTGGCCGCCGGCGGTGACCCGGATCGGGTGGCGGCCGCCGTGGCGGCCACCTCCGCGTTCTACGCCCCCGGAGGCACCGAGTGATGAAGTACACCGTCTCGATCGAGATCGCTGTGCCGCGCCAGGATGTGGTCGACCTGCTCTCCGACCCGGCGCAGATGCCGAAGTGGCTGCGGGGCCTGGTACTGCACGAGCCCGTGAACGGGGTGCACGGCCACCTCGGGACCACCTCGCGAGTCGTGTTCCAGACGGGCAGGCAGCGCATGGAAGCCACCGAGACCATCACCCGCGTGGATCCCGCCGACCTGCGCGCCATCCCGAGGTCGGTCGTCGTGCACTACGACCGCGAGATCGTCGGCGGGGGTATGTGGCAGGCCCAGCGGGACCGCATCATCGACGCTGGCCCGAGCACGACCCTGTGGGAGAGCGAGAGCGAGTTCCAGTTCGACGGCCTCGTGATGCGGTTGATCGCACTGCTCCTGCCGAGCATGTTCCGCAAGCAGTCGAAACAACACATGGAGGACTTCAAGGCGTTCGCCGAAGACGGGACGGACGTCCGCGGAAGGGCGAACTGATCCATCGCAGTCAGCGACGAACACGTTCATCCCGCAAGCCCACCAGCCGGGCCGTGAGGCCGAAGTCGATTCCGGCGAGGTTGTAATCCGACTCCGTGGCGAGCTACGTCCCCATCCCGGAGGCCGACCGATCGACGACCTCAACAGCATGATCGACGCCTGGGACGCCGCCGAGGACCGGCACGGTCGAGCCGAGACACACAGGGCCCCGCCTCCGGCGCCGCATGTAGTTGAGGGCTCCGGCCACACCTCGGTTGCAGGACTCGACAGGGGCCTTCAACGACCACATCCGTACCACGCCACATGATCCAGCGTCATGCCGCGCCACGTTCTTGGCTGCGCGCCCCTCCGTTGATCAATCTCCGCCTGGTGTTACGGGTTTCTGGCTGCCGAGTTTGAGGTGCCTGGCTTGGTAGAAGGCGATCGGGTCGACTGCACCGGCGGGCTGGGGTTTTTGTGGAGGTGGATTTCGAAGTGCAGGTGTGGTCCGTCGGCATTGCCAGACTGCCCCACCACACCGATGACGTGGCCGGTCTTGACCCTCTGTCCAACGTGGACGGTCGGGCGGCGGAGCATGTGGCGGTAGCGGGTGAGGTCTGGTCGGGGCTGTGATGTCGACGTACCAGCCGCAGCCGGGTGTGGCAGCGCTGCCGGGCCGGTTGCAGTTGCCGATGGACGGTTCGCACTCGGCGACGGTGACGGTGCCGGCGTACGCGGCGAGGATCGGGGTGCCTTGCTTCGCGGCGAGGTCGACGCCGTTGTGGTCGGGCCGGCCGTCGGTGCGGAACCCGGACACGATGGGCCGCCGCTGGCGCGGAACTCGACCGCTCGCGGGGGGGCCACCGCGGCGACCGGCGATCCCGGCGCGCAGCCCGTGCCCCGGGTTGGCCGGTCGGCCGCGCCGGGCCGACGCGACCTAGCTGTCCTCGAGGAGCTTCCAGAGCTGGGACGCGAGATCGAGGGCGTGGGCCGGATCCTCGGCAAGGTAGTGCAGGTCCACGAACGCGCCGTCCATCCCCGCGGTACGCGCGTCGGCGACCTGGCGCGCCACGTCGACCAGTTCGGTACCGGCCGGCGGGTTGATGCGCAACTCGCGCCGGATCGTGTCGGGATCCCGGCCGGCGTCGTCGGCGGCGGCGCGGATCGTGTCCCACATCGGCCCCAGCACCGCCGTCGGCACCGGTACGGCGAGCCAGCCCGCGGCGCGCCGGCCGACCCGGCGCAGCGCGGCGGGCCCGGTGCCGCCCAGGAGTACCGGGGGGTGCGGGCGCTGGGCTGGGCGCAGGTCGAGCCGCGACGGCGGGATCCGCCAGGTGACTCCGTCGTGCTCGACCGGGTCGCTGGTCCACATGGCGGTGAGCGCGTCGAGCATCTCGTCGAGCAGCGCGCCCCGACGCTCCCAGGAGGTGTTCGTCGACGAGTACTCGTCGCGCATCCAGCCGATGCCGAGGCCGACGTCGAGCCGGCCGCCGGAGAGCTGGTCGAGCGAGGTCAGCGTACGGCCGAGCAGCAGCGGGCTGTGCCACGGCGCGTTGAGGGTGCTGGTACCGAGCCGTGCCGTGGTGGTCACGGTGGCCGCCGCGGACAGGACGACCAGCGGGTCGAGGAACGCGGTGAACTCCGGCGGGTACGGATGCTCCGGGGTGAAGCCCGGATAGATGTCGCTCGGTTCGACCGGGGTGAGGATCCGGTCACCCACCCAGAACGATCCGTACCCCATGGCCTCGGCCTCGCGGGCGAACGACGCGACGTCCGCCGCCCGGCAGAGCGGTCCGTACTGGGGAAGCGACAACCCGATCCGCATGCTTCGCGTGCTCCTTGCTGTCCATCATGGACTGTCTACTGTGGAGGCTGGCCGGCCTCGGTGAGCCGGGCCAGGACCTGACCGACGAGTGTGGTCAGGACGTACTTGGTGGACTCGCGGTGCCGCGCGTCGCAGAGCACCACCGGTACCGAGGGCGGCAGCGCCAGCGCGTCGGACACTTCCTCGGCGAGGTACCGGGGGGCGCCGTCGAAGCAGTTGACGGCGAGCACGAACGGCATGTTGCGCCGCTCGAAGTAGTCGACGGCGGCGAACGAGTCGGGCAGCCGTCGGGTGTCGGCGAGGACCACGGCGCCGAGCGCGCCGCGGGACAGCTCGTCCCACATGAACCAGAACCGCTCCTGCCCCGGCGTGCCGAACAGGTAGAGCGTGAGGCGGGGGGTGATGGCGATGCGCCCGAAGTCCATCGCGACCGTGGTGGTCCGCTTGGTCTCCACGCCGGCGACCGAGTCGACGCCGACGGAGAGCGTGGACAGCTGCTCCTCGGTCTTCAGCGGACGTACCTCGCTGATGGAGCCGACCATCGTCGTCTTCCCGCTGCCGAAACCGCCGGCGATGAGGATCTTGAGCGGGATCGGATCCGGCTCCGCCCCCTGCGGGTCAGAGGTTGTGAAGGCCATGGAGCAGTTCCTCCAGAAGCAGTGCGTCAGGGCGCAGCGCGGCCTGGTTCGGCAGTCGGATCGTGATGAGCTGGTACGCGGCCAGGTCAGACAGCAGGACCCGGAGCACGCCGATGGGCAGGTCGAGGTCGGCGCCGATCTCGACGACGGCGCGCGGGCGCCGGCACAGCCGCAGGATCGCCAGGTGCTCCGGGCCGAGGCGGGCGTCCGACGGCGGATGCGCCTCGGTCACCACGACACTGAGCAGGTCGAGCCCGACCGCCTCGCCGTGGGTCCGCCCGCGCGTCACCCCGTACAGACGGACGAGCGGGCCGGCCTCCTGGTCGAGCCACTCACCGTCCGGTGACTCGTGACGTGCCATCGCAGCACCTCACCCGGTCCCGAACAAACCGGCCTCGTGCCTCGGAGTTGTCGTCATGTGCTCACCCATCCGCCGCACCAGCATCGACATCTCGTACGCGACGAGTCCCGCGTCGGCACCCGAGCTCGCCAGGACCGCGATCCGGGCACCCTCGCCGGCTGCGGTGACGAACAGGTACCCGCGGGTCAGGTCGACGACCGTCTGCCGGACCTCGCCGACGTCGAACGTCTCTCCCGCACCTGCCGCGAGGCTCTGGAACCCGGACGCGATGGCGGCCAGGTGGTCGGCGTCGTTTCGCGCGAGCCCGGCGGTACTGGCGATCATGATGCCGTCGCTCGACAGGATCACCGCGTGTCGGACGTCGGGTACCCGTTCGGCGAAGCTGTCCAGTAACCAGGTGAGGCCACCAGAACGCGAATCTGTGTCAGTCATTCCGGTCACGCTCCTGCGCAGTGGCGGTACGTCGGTGATCGATGTCGGGCCGCTCTCCGGCCCAACCCTGCTGTACGGCGGACATCATCGCGCGGGCCTCCTCCGGCGAACGCGCCGTCGGAGCCGCCGCGGCGTTCTGGTCACCGTTGCGTGCCCCGCGCAGTCCGGGCGCCAGGTTCGCCTGCCGGGCGCGCCGGGGCAGCTTCGGCCGGTTCGGGTCGGGCCGGACGTCGAGCGGGTTCTGTGGCGACGGCAGCGTACCGATGCTCGGCATGTTGCCCTCCGCCCATCTGGACCGGTCCGGCGCCAGGCTGGCACCGGGCTCCCGCCTCGGGTACCGGCCGGTGGAGTCCGGTGCCCGGTGCCGAGCGGCCGGGTCGTCGCGTCGTGCGGCCGTCCCGTCGCCGTACCCCGGCGTGCCGTCGGCGCGGTCGTCGACGACCGGCAGGATCACCGTCGAGGTGTCGGCGGTCGACGGCGAGGCGAACCAGTCGGAGCCGCGGAGGTCCCGGCGCGGGGAGACAGGTGCGGCCGGACGGGCCGGCGGGGCCGGTCGGTGTCCGTTGCCTGGCACGTCGGCCGGCGCCGGCTCCGCGTCCGGGCGCCGCGACTCGGGGGCGAGGCTCCGCACGGTCTCCCCGGTCAGGCGCTCCGCGGGGTCGGCCGGCCGTTCCACCGGAGGCGCACCGGTCGGTTGCGTGTCGGCCCGGGGTGCACCGGCCACGGGGGCGCCCGCCCGGCTCTCCAGCAGCGACGGCGGCAGCAGGACCACGGCCGAGGTCCCGCCGTACGGCGAGGACCGCAGCGAGACGGCGATGCCGCGCCGCGCGGCGAGCCGCCCGACCACGAACAGGCCGAGCTGAGTGGCGTCCGTCAGGTCGAACTCGGGCGGGTCGCTGAGCTGCTGGTTGAGCTGCGCCATGGTCTCCTGGCTCATGCTCACGCCCGCGTCCTCGATCTCGATGACGAGACCGTTGGCCGCACGGATGCCCCGCACCTGGACCGGCGCGTCGGCCGGGGAGTACAGGGCGGCGTTCTCGATCAGCTCGGCCAGCAGGTGGATCACGTCGGCGACGGCCGCGCCGACGATGTTCTCCGTCGGCAGCGGATACACCGTCACCCGCGGGTAGTCCTCGACCTCGGTGACGGCCGACCGGACAACGTCGAGCACCGGCACCGGGCTGCTCCAGCCGCGGCCGGGCGTACCGCCGGAGAGGATGATGAGGCTCTCCGCGTGCCGGCGCATGCGCGTCGCCAGGTGGTCGAGCGTGAACAGCGAGGACAGCTGGTCGGCGTCGACGCTCGCGCGTTCCAGCTCGTCGAGCAGCTTCAGCTGCCGGTGCAGCAGCGCCTGGTTGCGCCGCGACAGGTTGACGAACACCCGGGAGACGCCCTGTCGCAGCTGCGACTCGCCCGCCGCCGAGTCGACCGCGACGCGCTGCACCCGGTCGAACGAACCGCCGAGGTCGTCCAGTTCCCGGGTACGGAGCCGGGCACCGCCCACGGACAGGGCCAGTTCGGTGCTGTCGGCGCCGGCGCGCAGGCTGCGTACCAGGTTGGGCAGGTCGACGGTGGCGGTCTGGTCCATCCGGTTGCGCAGCACGGTGATCTCGCGGATCAGGCCGCGACCGATCCGCACCGAGACGATGACCAGGGCGGCGAAGCCGATCAGGCCGAACCCGGTGGCGATGCCGGCCCGGATGAGGATCTGGGTGGCGACGGGCTTCGCCGACTCGCCGAGGCTGAGCGCCGTGTTCAGCTCCAGCGCGTGCAGCTGCTTCAGCACCGCCCCGTACGCGGCGTCCCACTCGCCCGCGCGGACGGTGATCGCGTGTCCGGGCGCGGTCTCGACCACCGTACGTTCCAGCGACTGGAGCGTCGCCATCTGCCTGCTGTCCACCAGCTTCGTGTACTCCCTGGCGGTGGCCGGCGGCAGGTTCGGCACCGCCGTGGCGTACGAACCCTTGACGGCGCCGACCGCCTGGGAGAGGTCGTATCGTTCGTCGGCGGTCATCCGGCCGGCGGTGATCGCGGCCGAGATGCGCGCGTCGACCTCGTCCAGCACGCTGCGGGAGCGGGTCAGCCGGGACAGCGCCTCGCCCTGCGTCTGCAGGTCCGAGTCGCCGCCGTTCTGGCTGGTGATCGAGAGGAGCATCCGCAGGCCGCTCTCGATGGCCGACCCGTAGTAGGTGTAGACGTCGTTCGGGGTGGCCGCGCCCGCGTCGACGGCGGACCGCTGCCGGCCGAGCTTGTCGAGCTGGCCGAGCAGCGACGGCAGGACCTTGTCGGACTGTGTGGTCCCGACGTCGTGCACGCCCTGTACCCCGGTGGTCCGGAACGCGTCGGCCGCCTTGTCGGTCGCCGCCCGCGCCTTGAGCAGCGGGGTCTTGCCCGCGGCCCGGTCGGCGAGGTAGACGACCGTCGCCTTCCGCTCGGCGCTCAGCGCGACGTCGAGGTTGTCCGCAGGTATACCGATGGTGAAGTGGCGGTCCTCGATCTGGTTGAGCGTCAGCGCGCCGGGAACGGTGAGGTACATCGCGTACGCCCAGAGCGGGGTCAGCGCGGCGAACGTCACCAGCAGCAGCGTGCCGATCCGGAAACGTACCGAACGGCGTCTGGTTGTCATCGGGCTCCCGCCGCTAGTCGCTGAGTACGGGGCGGTTGCCGCGGATCGTGCCCCGTGGGTCGTGGCGACGCTTGACGTCCCGGAGCCGGACCAGCGTCTCCGACGGGAACGCGTGGTGCGGCCGGTGCTCGTAGCCCAGCATGTTGCACTGCGTGCTGCCGTCCAGGTAGGCGGAGAACTCGCGCTCCAGCCCCGCCCAGTGCTCGTGCACCTGCTCCGCCACGCCGGGCGCCATCGGCATCCCGAACGCGAGCAGCAGGTACGGCTGGGTGATCGAGCCGGCGGCCCCGCCGCAGTCGGTGGCGAACGCCCCGCCGAGGTGCCGCAGGCACATGATCAGCGGCGAGCCGCTGGCCGGGCCGGTGAGCTTGGCCAGGCTGGTCACGACGGCACCGTCCACTTCGGACAGCAGCTGCGCCCAGTCCATCGCCGGCCGCGGGTGGTCGCCCTCACCGGCGACCAGCGGCAGCGCCGACGGCTGCACGTCCCCGGTGGTGTCGAGCACCGTGTCGGGGACCGCCCGCAGCTCAGCCAGGTACGGCTCGGCGTCCTCGGCCGAGCCGAGGTACGTGAAGTTCACCGTGATGAACGACTGGCCGCGCATCTCCGGCGGCAGGCCGTCGACGTCCGGCCAGGTCCCCCACCACACCCAGAGCGTCAGCGCCGCGGGCGCCGCCGCCGTGACCGCCGCATAGGCGGAGAGCACCTGCTCGTTGCGCGCGCCGGGCCAGTGCAGCGCCCCACCGTAGAGCCGGTCGCACTCGAACAGGCCGAACTCGACCGCCGTGACGACGGCAAAGTCGCCGCCGCCACCACGCAGCGCCCAGAACAGCTCCGGGTCGGTGTCGGCGTCGACCGTGCGCGCCGTCCCCGTCGCGTCGACCACGTCGTACGACACGACGCGGCTCGCGGCGAGGCCGTGCGCCCGGCTGAACCACGACATCCCGCCGCCCAGCAGGTATCCGACGACGCTGACGTCGCCGTTGCTGCCGATGTCGGCCATCAGACCGGTGCCGTCCAGCACGTCCAGTACGGCCTGCCACTTGACGCCGGCGCCGGCCCGGACGCGCCGCGCGTCGCGGTCGAGGACGACCTCGTCCAGCGCGGCGGTGCGGAGGATGATGGCGCCGGACTGGGCGGCCGTGGGCGCGTGCCCGCCGGGCTGCGCGGCGACCGGAACCCCGGCCTCGCCGGCGAAGCGGACCAGCGTCTCGATGTCGGCGACGTCGCGCGCGGCGACGACCGCCACCGGTTGCTGGTCGTAGAAGCGGTTCCAGGCGACCCTGGCCTCGTCCCAGTCGGGATCGCCGGGAAGCCAGCAACGGCCAGGAAAGAGCTCTCGAAGGGCGGACAGACTGCTGGGCGCATTTGCACCATCGGCGAAACCGCTGGTCAACACGGCAGGATCTTATGGTTCACCCATTGCGATGACAATAACTCCCGACGACATCGCCCGAACAAACACGCTCCGACATTGGTGACAATACGGGCAGCGATCATAGGGTCCCGGATGGCGCTACCCGTCCGACCAATGTGGTCCGACCACCGCGCCCGCGCAGGGATCCGCCGCCGCAGTGTGCGCCTGGAGCGCGGCCCCGGTGCCGGAGCGGGGCCTCGTGTCGGAGTGCGTCTCGGGTGTCGGAGTGCGGCTCGGTATCGGAGCGGCGGGCCGATGCTTGCGTCGACCGGGATCAGTCGACGCGGACCGGGAGTGCGTGCAGCCCGTTGAGCAGCAGGCCCCGCGGCCGCTCCGGCTCCCTAACGGATCGGTGAGGCGCAGACCCGGTACCCGCTCGAGCAGCGCACCAGGGCGATGCGTCCCTGCAGTCCGGCGAGCGGCGTGCCGAGGCAGTGGTGGATGCCGTGCCCGAACGCGAGATGGCGCACGCCTCGCGCGGATGCGGTACCCGGTTCCCCGGCGCGTCACGTGTAGCCGGGGCGCGACCACTTCGGCGCTGGCGGTGTGCTGTGCGCGCCGCCGGTAGGGGTTAGGTGGCCGGGTGGTCATGCAGCCAGGCCAGTACCTGCTGGGCATGGGTGTTGGGCGGGAAGATCGGGTAGAAGACATGCTCGACATGCCCGGTGACGACGTCGTGGCCGCGCAGCAGGCGCGGGCTGGTGCCTGACGGGCCCTTGCCGGCGAAGTCCCAGATCGTGATCTCGGGGGCGCCGTCGTTGGCCAGCCAGCGGTCGGTGCGGTCGAAGGCCAGTCGGGTGACCTTGTCCGGGTAGCCCGGCATTTCGAGTTCTTGGCCGTCCCGGGCGCGCCAGATGTGGACGCTGCGGTCCTGGTTGCCCGTGCAGATCCACCGGCTGTTGCTGGTCGCGGCGACAGCCAGGTGCGACCCCGGGTACGCGAAGTGCCCGACCGGGTCGCGGCGGTGCGGGGCGTAGCGGTAGACGCCGTTGTAGGCGCAGGCGGCGACTTCGCGGCCACCCTTGAACCAGGTCAGGTCGGTGAGCGTGCTGGGCGCCTCGTCGGTGCGCCACAGTTCGGCGCCGTCACCGGCCCGGACGACGACCCGGCGGCCGTCGGCGACGGCGACACGGCCGTCGCGGCTCCACCTGGCCACCGACGACCACGTCCCGGTCTCGTACCGGTCGAGGGTGCGATCGGCCGCGTGCCAGATCGCGTGGCCGGTGGGGCCGGTGACGGCGAGCCGAGCCCCGTCGGGTGAGAACTCGGTGTGCAGGCCACCGTCAACCGTGAACGTCGCGATCGGCGCGCCGTCGTCGGCGTTGAGGATGGCGCAGGCGCCTTCGGCGCCGAGGACGGCGACCAGTCCGCCGGCGGCGCTGACCGAGACGGGGGCGTCGTCGATGTCGGCCTGCCACACCAGATCCGGGTCGGTGGTCGTGGTGCTCACGCGGCGTCTCCGGTCAGGCAGCCGACGAACCCGTCGGTCAGCTCGGCGCGGTCGAGGTTGCGGCCGATGAACACCAGGCGGTTGGTACGGGTCTCGCCGTCGTGCCAGCGCCGTCCCTCGTCGCCGTCGAACAGCAGGCCCCGACGGTGGTCAGGCCGATCACGACGACCAGACCCAGGCCGAGGATCAGCACCGTGTCGGCCACTCCGGTACGTACGCCGAGAGTGCGGGCGTGCCCGGTGTCGAGCGTGGTCGCGACCAGTACCGGCAGGCAGACGACCACGGCCGCCACGATCCCGACAGCCAACACCATCTCGGCCGCCACATCGCCGGCGGTCACGGTGACCGGGTTGCCGAACAGCACATGGGACAGCGCCCGGGGTTCGGCGTTGAGCGACACACCGATGACACCCAACGCGAACAGCCCCTGCCCGGCCACACCGATCGCGCTGTCCTCCGGCAGCCGCGCCCGGACTACGAGTACGGCCACCAGGATCGCCATCACCACCGCGGCGACCAGCCCGCCGGCCAGCAGAGAGGAACCCAGCAGCGCGGCGGCGGCGACCCCGGCGAGGATGGCGTGACTCATCGCGTCGGTGAGATAGACCAGGCGCCGGCTGGTCGCCCACACCCCGGCCAGCGGCGCGGCGACCCCGACCGCGACGGTGGCGAGCGCGGCCCGCTGCATGAACGGGTACGACAGGGACTGCGTCAGCCAGCCGATGCCGGTCATCCCGTGCCCGCCAGTCCGAACAGGTCAGCCACGCGACCGCGGGACAGCACCTCACCGGCCGGGCCATCGGCCAGGACGGTCCGGTCCACCGCAACCGCGCGCCGGAACGCGCCACGGGCCAGGTCGATCTCGTGCAGCGCGCAGCACACCGCGACCCCGTCGGCGGCCAGTGCCGTCAATGCGTCGACCAGCGCGCCCGTGCTCGCCGCGTCGAGGCCCTCGCACGGCTCGTCCAGCAACAGCACGTCCGGCTCCTGCGCCAACGCCCGGGCCAGCAGTACCCGCTGGGCCTGCCCGCCGGACAGGGCCTGCACCGGCCGGTCGGCCAGCGACCAGACACCGACCCGGCGCAGCGCAGCGTCGACCGCCTGTCGATCCCCGGCACCGGGCCGCCGCCACCATCGCCGCGGATCGAGTCGACCGGTGCCGACCACCTGTCGTACCGACACGGGCAGGTCCCACCGCGGCGTTGCCCGCTGCGCCACGTACGCGACCCGAACCCGGCCCCGGTCTCGCGGGCACGCGGCCGGATGATGCTCCACCGTGCCGCGGTAGGCGACCAGCCCGGCCAACGCGCGCAGCAGAGAGGACTTGCCGGCGCCGTTACGACCGACCAGCGCGACGAGTTCACCCGCGGCTACGGCGAAGTCCACGTTCGCGAGGGCCGTGATCGGCCCGTACCGCACGCTCAAGCCGCGGGCCTGCAGAACCGGGCTCACCGGCACTCCAGCCCCGAGTGCAGACGGCGGCCGTTGCCGCGCATCACCGTCAGGTAGTCCTGCCCCGCGCCCAACGCCCGCGTCGGGTCGAACTCCAGCGCGGCGAGCAGGTCCACCCGGGCACCGATCTCGGCCGCCACCGTGTCGGCCAACTTCGGCGGCAGCGCCTCCTCGAAGTACACGGTGTGCACACCGGCCTTCCGCGCCTGCCGGGAGATCGTCGCCAGTGTCTTCGCGTCGGGCTCGGCATCCGGGGACAGCCCCGCGATCGGGATCTGGCGCAGCCCGTACCGGCGCGCGAAGTAGCCGAACGCGGCGTGCGAGGTGACGATCGAGGTCTGCGCGCATCCGGTCAGATCCGCCCGCAGATCGGAGTGCAGGCGGTCGAGGTCACGCTGCAACCGAGCCAGGTTGTCCCGGTACCCATCGGCATGCTCCGGGTCCGCCCGCTCGTACGCCCCGGCGACCGCGGCGGCCATCGCCCGCATCCGCAGCGGATCCAGCCAGACATGCGGGTCCTTCCCACCCGCCAGAGCTTCCCTCCCCAGTACCGACGGTGCCGGCAGCAGATTCACCCCCGGCACGGAGAGCAGATCCGTGCGGCGCACCGACCGGGGAAGCTCGCCCACCGCCTTCTGCACATCGGGCTGGAACCCCGCACCCAGGTAGAACACCACGTTTGCGTCAGCAAGCGCCCCGGCCCCCTTGGCGTCGACCGCGAGTTCGTGCGGCTCCGTACCCGGCGGGGTCAGGTCGGCGACCGACACCCGATCACCGCCCACACGCTGGGCCAGGAACTGCACCGGATAGAAGTCCGCCACCACCCGCAACCGCCCTGGCGACCCGGACGATGAGGTGCCACAACCGGCCAGCAGCAACGGAACCAGCAGCACGGCAGCAGCAAGGACAGGCACACGAGCCACACGTAGTCGGCGAGACACACCGAGAGCGTACTGAAAACGGATCTCATTATCAACAAGCTGAGCGCCGTACGCTACACGCCGTCGTTGGCCGTCCATCACGACGTCGGGACACCACCGCGGCCGGGCCCGGCGACCCGATGCCTCCGATCGACGTGTTCACCCGCGGCATCGGCGCTACGCACAGTTCGGCTGGCCCAGGATCCGGAACCGCCAGAGTCGGCGGCAAGAACGTCTGAGCCGTCGGGCGGGCCCGTGAGAGCCGCGTTGAGAACCGCCCGCCCTCAACGATCACGGCGTGATGCCGAAGGGCGCAGCGGGCAGCGGCCGATGGGGTGCTGCGTGCGCGCATCGAACACGGTGCCAGCGTCGCGCGCGCCCAGCACGCCGGCGAGCCAGCCCAGCCCGCACCTGATCCGTGCACTGATCGACGCGAACCCCAGCACCACCTACAGACCTGACACCCGGGAAGCCCCATCCGGCCGTCACGCTGGTCGGTACCGGATCTCGATGGACGCGAACCCGGCTCCCGCCGTGTGCCGCGCGACGGTGAGCCACAGCCCCGATAGCAGCCGTTTACACGCGGCCCCGCGGGTGCGGAGCGGCGGGACCTCGATTAGTCCGTGAGCCGGGTCAGGATGGTGGTGGCCGTGCTTTCCAGGTCGGTGTCCTGGTTGGCGAGTACGACCAGGGCGGTGTCGGCGCCGGGTACCAGCGCGGCGTAGCTGTGGAATCCGGGCAGGCCGCCGTTGTGCCAGATGCTGGTGGCGTGGTTCGGCAGTTGGGTGTGGTGCCAGCACAGCCCCAGGGTGTGGGCGTCGGGAGTGCTGAAGCGTGGGGCAAGGGCCACGGCCGCAGCCGGGGCGAGTTCGGCGTGGGGAACCTGGCCGAGGTGCAGACGCAGGAAGCGCAGCAGATCCGTGGCGGTCGAGTACAGGCCGCCCGACGGCGCCCCCACGTGGATGGTGGGCACCACGGCCGGCTGGCCATCGGGATCGTGGCCCTGCGCCAGACGCCGAGTCTGCGACTGGGTGGGGGCCAGCGTGGTGTCGCCGAGCTGGAGCGGGCGGCAGATCCGGTCGGCGATCAGCGTCTCGTAGCTGGTGTTTGCGGCGTGGGACAGCAGCAGCCCCAGTAGCGCCACACCCATGTTCGAGTACCGATGGAACTGTCCGGGCGGGCTGGCCAGCGTCGTGCGGGCCAGGGTGGCTGCGAGACCGTCGAGAGAGTCGGTGCCGGTATGGTCACGCGGCAGCCCGGAGGTGTGGGTGGCCAGGTCGACCACAAAAATAGGCCGCCCGTCGTACCGGGGTAGACGGAACGCGCCAGGCAGGTAGATCTCGGCAGGCTCGTCGAGGCCCACCTCACCACGCTTCACCGCGACAGCCAACGCCAACGCGGTGAACACCTTGCTGATCGAGGCGATCCGAAACACGGTGTCCGGCGTCGGATGATCACCCGCATCGTTGACGGTGCCGACCACCGCATGGCTCACCCGGTCACCGACCTGAGCCGCCGCGATCACACCCACACCTCGCGGCCAAGAGTTCCGGGACCGGTCCAGCTCCTGACGCAGCACCGCCGTCAACGCGTCCGTCACAAGCAGCGACCCTAACCAGAACACGACCGTCCCGTCACCGCCGAACTGGTTGCGGGCCAGTTCACTGCCGCGTTCGGTCTGGCTGCAAGGTCGCGCTCCGCACGCGCGTAGACCTGGTCGAGATCGGGCGGCGCAAGCAGTGGCGTGCTGGGATACGGCACGGCCGCGATCCCGCCAAAGGACCAGCGGCCCGGGAAATTGGATCAGTGACCCAGGTGGCCGGCGTCGCACCCGTACTCGGTTGACGTCACGCCAGGAATCTCGCACCGCTGCGATCCATTGGTCTGGTTGGTCGATGTGAGGCATGTGGCCCGTCTGTTCCAGCACGACGGCCCGGGCCGTAGGGATCCGCTGCGGGTCAACCGGACGTGCGGTGATCCAGCACGGGCAGTGGTAGAACGAGGACCGCTGCCAGCCACGTCAGGTTGATCGAGGCGAGGTCGATGAACACCTGACCGGAGCCAGTCCGGCTGCTCAATCACGCAGGCGCGCTGCAGCGACCACGTCCGGGCAGGCTGGCGCCAGGTGCGGACCGTCTTCGTACAGGCACGGCAAGACGGTGGCGATCGTGGCGGTGTTCAGGCCGGCGGCAATCAGGCGACGCACGCGGAACACCATGTCGATGTGCGCCTCGTCGTAGACCCGGTAGCCGCTCGGCAGACGGGTGGGCGTCAGCAACCCTGCTGCTCGTAGCAGCGCAGCAGCCGCTCGCTCACTCCGGTCCGCCGGACCATCTCCCCCATGCGCATGCGACCCACGCCTCACCTTCTTGACTCTCACACCGATGTCAGACTTTAGCGTACTGACACGGCCCGACGCCGGATCCGCCCGGCGAGTGCGTCCATACCAGATGGGGAGAGCGTTCATGTCGGGAAACTCGACGGCCGTCGTACTCGGGGGCGGCGGCTTGGCCGGGATCGGCTGGACCATCGGGGTGCTCGCCGCTCTCGAGGACGCCGGGGCACTCCGGTTGGCCGCCGCCCATCGCGTGTTCGGAACGTCCGCCGGAGCAGCCACGGCAGCGGCCGTGCTTCAGGCCGGGTCTGCAGGCAACGAATTCGACAAGATGGTTCGCAAGACGCGCCGCAATCGCGAACTCGCGCCAGCCGTGCGGTTGGCCGACGTAATGCCGGACGTACTGGCCATCCACGACACTGCCGATCCGATCGAGGTGAAGGCCGGACGCTTGGCGCGGTTGTCCCGGCAGAGGTCGGGGATCGACCCGAACCGGCGACGGGATGCGATCGCCCGGCGGGTGGCCACCGACTCTTGGCCGAGGACGCTCAGCATCACGGCGATCCGTACCGACGGCCGCAGGGTCGTGTTCACCGCCGAATCAGGCGTGGGTCTGGTGGACGCGCTCACCGCCAGCTGCGCCGTCCCCGGACTGTGGCCCGTGGTGCGGATCAACGGCGACGACTACCTCGACGGCGGCACGTTCTCGCTGACCAACGCCGAGCTCGCCCGAGACTTCGACCGCGTCGTGGTGCTACGGCCGACACCGGAGTCACCGGCCTACGGCACCGCCCAGCGACAGGCGGTCCTGGACCGAGCCGTACTCGTCGAGCCGTCCGCGCGGGCGCTCGCAGGGTTCGGCCCCGACCCGTTCGACCCCGACGTCCGGGGCGTAGCCGCCGTACTCGGCTTCGAGGACGGCCTGGCCGCCGCGCCCACCATCGCCGCACGAACCCAGTGAACCCGCGGCCAAGTGCGGAACCGACCGGGTCTGTTGCCCAACGCCCGATGCACCAGGACGGCGCGGTGGCGCGTTAGCGGTCGGGGCAGCGGTAGACGCTGGCGAGAGAGACGGAACGCTCCACGAGGTCGGCTTCGGAGTAGTTGCCGGTGTCCTGCATCGTGACGCGCTCGCGCTGCTGCCGGGTGGCGAGTTTCGCTGCCCGACTCAGGGCACGTCGCGGTCGTACTGACTGAGGCAGCGGGCCGGGTGCGGTGGGGGCTGGGATCGCGCTGGGGTCGCACCAGCACCTCACCGGCGCGGCTGGTCGGGCTCGCCACGCCGAACGCTGCGTAGCGCAGATGTGCCATCGACCCGCGACAGCGCGCACCGCGCTTCGACCACGGTATGGCGTAGGTCACACGCGTTTCCTGTCAGGAATCGGGGCGCCGTTTCGCTCAAGCCACCGAACGCAAGCGAACGGACAGGAGCGACACATGAAGCACCGCATCGTCGTTCTCGGCGCCGGCTACGCCGGGGCCTACGTGGCCGGCAACCTGGCCCGCCGGCTGTCGCCGGCGTACACCGAGATCACCGTGGTCAACGCTGAGCGGGACTTCGTCGAAAGGATGCGGATGCACGAACTCGCCGCTGGCCGAGATCTCAAGGCCCTGCGCCTGGCCGACGCCTTCGCGGGCACCGGGATACGACTGCGCGTGGCGCGAGTCACCGCCGTCGATCCCGGGCGCGACGTCGTCACGGTCGCCGACGTCGACGGCGGCGGCGACCTGCGCTACGACACGCTCGTCTTCGCACTCGGCAGCCACGTCGCCGACCACGGCGTACCCGGCGTGGCCGAACACGCCTTCAACATCGCCGGCCGGCCCTCGGCGCTGCACCTGCGCGAGCACCTCAAGAATCTGCGTAACGGTGAGCGGGTGCTGGTCGTCGGCGACGGTCTGACCGGCATCGAGAGCGCCGCAGAAATCGCCGAAGCCCGGCCCGGCCTGTCCGTGGCGCTGGTCGCCCGCGGCGAACTGGGCACCCGGCTCTCCGCCGGGGCCCGCCGTCACCTGCGTCAGGCGTTCGACCGGCTCGGCGTCACCGTCCTGGAGCACACCAGCGTCGAAGCCGTCGAGGCAACGCGGGTGTTGTGTACGGACGGCACCGCCCTGGCGTCCGACGCGACCATCTGGGCGGCCGGGTTCGTGGCCGGACCGATCGCCGCGGCCAGCGGCCTGGAGGTCACCGAGAACGGCCAGATCGTCGGTGATCGCACGATGCGGTCCGCCTCGCACCCGAACGTGTACGCCGTCGGCGACAGCGTCTGCGCCATCGGCGACAACGGACGGCCGTTGCCGATGTCCTGCGGTTCGGCCGGCTTCACCGGCCGGCAGGCCATCGAGGCGATCGTCGGGCGCCTGACCGGCAGCAAGATCCCGAACACCAAGCTGGTCTACACGTACAACTACATCACCCTCGGGCGGCGGGACGGCATGCTGCAGACGGTCGACGACGAAGGGCAACCGAAGCCGACGTATCAGGGCGGCCGGACGGCTGCGCGGATCAAGGAGAGCATCAACCGGATCGCGCTGTGGACCGTCTCGCACCCAACTTTCGGCATGCCCAGGCGCAAGCACCGCCTGGCCGCCGCGCTGGGTGTGCCCCGCCGGGACCGCGGTCACGTGGCCGCCTAGGTTGGTCGGCGTGGACAGTACCGGCACTGATCCCTTTGACACCAGCCGGTTCGAGGCCAGCCGGCGTCGGCTGGCCTCGCTGGCGTACCGGCTGCTGGGCTCCGCCGCCGACGCCGAGGACGCGGTGCAGGACGCGTTCCTGCACTGGCAGGCTGCCGACCGGGAGCAGATCAAGGTGCCGGAAGCGTGGCTGACCAAGGTGGTCGCCAACCTGTGCCTCGACCGGCTCCGCTCGGCACAGTCCCGACGCGAGCGCACCGTCGCCTGGCTGCCCGAACCGCTTCTCGACGGCGACCCGATGCTGGGGCCCGCCGACACGTTCGAGCAGCGCGATTCGGTCTCCCTGGCGGTGCTGACGCTCATGGAGCGCCTGTCACCCGTCGAACGGTCCGTCTACGTGCTGCGCGAAGCGTTCTCCTACAGCCACGCCGAAATCGCTGAGATCCTCGACATCACCCAGTCCGCCAGCCAGCAGGACCTGCACCGGGCCCGGCGGCGCATCACCGCCGCCCACCGCCGCGGCGACGTCGATCCGGCATCTGCTCGCAGGATCGTCGAGGAATTCCTCGCGGCCGCCGCCTCGGGCCGCACCGAACGGCTGGTAGCGCTACTCACCGACGACGCGATCGCGATCTCGGACGGCGCCGGCCTGACCGAGACGCTGCTGCAGTACGACACCGCGCAGCGCATCGCCGCCGTCGCCCGGGCCGGCTTCACACCCACGCCCGCGAAACGGCGACTCGCCGGAGGCACACCCGCCGTCCACTACGCGCTCGTCAACGGCGCCCCGGCGATCCTCTTCGTACTCGGTGACCTGGTGGTCGGCGCCGTGACGTTCGACATCGCCGACGGCAAGATCGCCACCGTGCGCGGTATCGCCGCCCCCACCCGCCTGGCCCGCCTCACCGAAGCCTGGCGGCACCACGAACCGGACCCGCCGCTCATCCCCCACTGGTGACCGCACACCGAACCGACCTGGGCAACACAGACAGGCCGACCCCGCCGATCGGTGGTACAGCGGCGCTGGAGGGCATCTGGTGGGTTTGCCCGCGCCAGCAACCCGCCGCGGCCGCTGACGGGCGGTGAAGGTTCCCCATGTCACGCGGCGGGGAGCGAACGGGTGCGAATCCTCGCTTGTTCGGGTGAGTGGGCGTGCGGTGGCGCCTGGCGCGGGCTTCGCTCGAAGCACATCGAGGCGAGGATGGGGTATGACCGAATCGGATGTCCCCGCCGACGCTGGATCCGCTGGGCGCGCCGACTTCAGCACCGGGCGCATGGAAGCCTTCAGCGACGGAGTGTTCGCCATCGCGATCACCCTGCTCGTCCTGGACCTCGGCTTCCCCGAGCCTGGCAGTCTGCACGGCATTTCGTTAGCGAGCGCGCTGGCCCACGAGTGGCCCTCCTACTTCGCCTACCTGGTCAGCTTTCTCGTGATCGGCATCATCTGGATCAACCACCACGCCATGTGCGCCTTGGCCGATCGGGTGGATCGCCGCACCTTGTTCGCCAACCTGTTCCTGCTGCTGACCGTCTCCGTCATCCCGTACCCGACCCGGATGCTCGCCGCCTACCTGACCACTCCCGGCCGCGACGGCCACACCGCGGCCGCCGTCTACGCCGCCAACATGGTCGTGATGGGTGCTGCATTCTCCCTGCTCTTCTTCGCCTACACGCGGGACGCCCGCCGCCTCCACACGCCCGTCTCGGCCAAGGACCTGCGGGCGGCGAGGCGCCGATTCGGATTCGGCGGAGTGGTCTACCTCGCGGCGGTCGGCCTGGCCTATGTCAGCCCGGTCGCCATGCTTGCCACCCACGCCCTTCTCGCCGTCTACTACTGCTTCGACCAACTCGCGCCCGCGCGCCGGACCGGATGACCGACCTCCCCGAACTGCCACTGAGGTCGTCGGCCCGGCCGGTTGGCCCGACGCCTTCAGCCGCCTTCTCCCACCCCGTGGGCTACGCCAACGCGGTCAAGGACTTCCTCTCCGCCGTCCCCGCCGCCCGGCAGGCCCTCCGTGCGTCGGGCGGAACACCTGCGGTTCGCGATCCTGGCGACCCAACGCGAGGGCAACCGGCTGCTGCCCCGGGCCCTCAAGCCGCACGACATCACCCTCCCAGGCCACGGTGCTGCGCCTGCTCCAGCAGCGCGGCACGTTGAGCCTGACGGAACTCGGACAGCTCCTGCTGTGCGAGAGCGGCACCGACCCAGCCGGGCTGGTCGACCGGTCGCCGGCATCGACTGCACGTGTTGGCACCGTTGTCGTCACTCGACTCGTTGAATGTCGTACTTGTTCTCCGTTGTTGCCTCGGCCGTGTTCGTACAGCACGCCGGCGCCATGTTGGTCGGCAGGGATGCGTTGCACTCTGCTCGGCTGGCACCCGAGCGGTTCGAACCGAATCCGAAGAAGCGCGTCGGGTCATCGGCGCGGATCCAGCCACTCTGCCGCGGGCGTTGGTGGGCGGCGGACATCTCGACCGCACGGCCGCTGTCGGTCACTTGGACGTGTCGTCTGATCGAACCGGTCGCGGCCGGCCGTGCACCGGACACGCTGGTCCGCGTCGCATCCGCGGGGCTGGACGCGGTCCGAGGTCTGGCGGTCCTACCGGGCGCAGACGGAGACGTACGTCGTCTCGACGCCGCCCTCGTCGAGCAGACTGATCCGGCGCGTATCGGTCTGCTTCAGCGGGTTGCGCCCGAGCGACGTACCCGGAGCAGTCGGCCGGTGCGGTCAGCGGTAGGCCGGCCGTCGAGCAGCGCGACGGCGATACCGGTCGGGAAGCGTCGCGGATCGTCGAACGTGGCGGTGTCGGCGAGCAGCGCCGGATCAACGACGGTCACGTCGGCGGCGGCGCCCGGTACGAGCGAACCCCGACCCGCGAGCCCGAACCGGTGCGCGGGCAGGCCGGTCATCCGGTGTACCGCCTGGGCGAAGGACAGTCCTGGCAGCCGGTCGGCGTAGCGGGCGAGCACGCGCGGGAACGTGCCGTACAGGCGGGGATGGACCGCGCCGCCGGCGACCGGCAGTCCGTCGGAGCCGATCATCGTCCACGGCCAGGACAACGCCGCCCGCAGGTCGCGTTCGTCGGACTGGAAGAGGATCACCGACAGCGCCGCCCGCTCGGCCAGCACCAGATCGGCCAGGCACTCGGCGGGGTCGGTGTCACCAGCCAACTCCGCCAGCGTACGGCCGTCCAGTTCGGTCCGGGAGAGGCCGACGAGCCGGATGCGCTCCGGCCCCAGCGCGAGGTAGTTGTTCTCCAGCTCCTTCCACGGGCGGCGCAGGTCGGCCAGTACCCGGCGGCGGGTGGCCGGCGCGCCCAGGGCGTCGAGCAGCCCGGTGACGCCCCGATCCACCGCCCACGCGGGGAACAGCGCGGACACGGTCGTACTGCCGGCCGGGTACGGGTAGGCATCGGCGGTGATGTCGATCCCGTCGGCGCGGTGGGCGTCGAGGATGGCCACCAGCGCCGGCATCCGACCGGCATTGCGGGGCGAGACGACCTTCAGGTGGCTCAGGTGCAGCGGGCAGCCGGCGCGCCGGGCCACGTCGACGACCTCGGCCAGCGAGTCCTCGATCGCGTCGCCCTCGCTGCGCAGGTGCGCGACGAGGGGCTTGCCGTGCCGCGCCAGTACGCGGGCGAGGGCGTGGAGTTCCGCGGGAGTCGCGGCGTTGCCGGGGGCGTACATGAGACCGACGGACAGTCCCGCAGCGCCGGCGCCGAGCGCCTCGTCGAGCAGCCCGGCGATCCGCGGTACCTCGCCGGCGGTGGCCGGCCGGCGGCACGGACCGAGTACGGCGGTGCGCAACGGCGCGTGCGGCACCAGCGCGGCGACGTGCAGATTCCGGCCCGAAGCGGCGATATCGTCCAGGTAGTCGGCGAAGCTCGGCCAGCGCGTGTCGGGGAAGGCACCGAGTACCGGTGCGGAGTAGTCGGACAGGTAGCCGCCCGGGGCGCTCGGTGCGCAGCCATGCCCACAGTTGCCGACGACGCCGGTGGTGACGCCTTGCCGCAGTTTCGGTTCGGTACCGCTGGGGCGCAGGATCGCCACGTCGTCGTGGGTGTGCACGTCGATCAGCCCGGGCACCACGTACCGGCCGGTGAGGTCGACAACGGTGGCGTCGTTCGGCGCCTGCAACGCCGGCCCGACCTGCTCGATCGTGGTGCCGCGCACTAGTACGTCGGCGGGGACACCGGGCTCACCGGTGCCGTCGAAGACCGTGCCGCCGCGCAGCAGCGTCGCGCTCACATCAGGCCCCGCACCGCATCGACACTGTCCACAGTGGGCAGTACTGGCGGATCGCTGGCGGCCTTCATACCGTGCCCGGTGATCAGGCATGCGACCCGGTCGCTGTGGCGGTGCGTGCCGGGGCGCAGCAGCGCGGCGACCGAGGCGGCGGCGGCCGGTTCGGCGTGCACTCCACACTGACGTGCCAGCAGCCGGCGCGCGGCATCGATCTCGTCGTCGTCGAGCGCCACCGCCCGCCCGTCGGCGGATCGCAGCGACCGCAACGTGTGCGTACCGTCGGTCGGGTAACCGACGAGCGCGTCGTCCAGCCCCGAAACCCGGGTGTCCACGTGCCGCCACGGCTCGACGGTGTCGTGCCCCGCCCGGTACGCGCGGGCGATCGGGGCGCAGCCGGCGGGTTGCGCGACGACCGGCCGGGGTACCGGCACGCCGAGGTCGCGGTAGCCCGCTACGACGCCGTGGACGAGCGGGCCGGCGCTGGTCGGCACGTACACGTCGGTCAGTCCCGGCAGTTGCTCGTGCAGCTCGTAGCCGACGGTGCGCAGTGCGGCCACCGCGTGCGGGTTGACGTACGTGGTGGCGACGTTGGCGTAGCCCAGTTCCGCGCAGAGTTCGGCGCCGAGCGCGAACGCCGCGCTGTAGCCGCCTGGTACGGCGAGGATGCGGGCGCCGTGGGCGTTTGCGGCCGCCACCTTCGCCGCTGGCGTACCCACCGGGACAAGCACGATCGCAGGCAGCCCGGCGCGGGCGGCGTACGCGGCGGCCGAGGCGGCGGCGTTGCCGCTGGACGCGCACACGACCCCGGGCGCGCGGTTCGCCAGCGCATGCGCCACCCCCGCGGCGACCGCCCGGTCCTTGAACGAACCGGTCGGGTTCAGCTGGTCGAGCTTGAGCCACACCTCCGCCACCCCGACCAACTCCGCCAGCTCTGGCGCGCAGACGACCGGGGTCATTCCCTCGCCGAGGCTCAGCCGCGCCAGATCCGGCAACGGCAACCGGTGTTGGTACCGCCAGATCCCGGAACCGTGAGACTCCACAGCGGACACGGGACCGACGGGTGCGGCGAGGACCGGGTGGCCGCACCCGGCGCAGTGCCCGACATGCGACGACGGATAGCCGGCGCCGCACCCGGCGCACTCGTATGTCCACTGTGGAGTCGTCATCAGCGCAGGTCGTCCATTGCCACCGGGGCACCTGTCTCCAGCGAGCGCAGGGCAGCCTCGATCATCGCCACGTTCTCCAACCCGTCACGGAACGTGCCCTCCGGCGTGACCCCGTCCAGCACGCAGTCCACGAAGTACCGCATCGGCTGGTACATGTAGTGGTCCAGCTTCCCCCAACGGTTCTTGCGCCCCAACGGAACCCACGGGTAGGTGTACTTGTCGGTCACGAACGAGATGCCGCTGTAGTCCTGGTCGTAGTCGATCTTGCCGGCCTCGCCGTACAGGGACATGTGGCAGTCCAGGACGCTCGGATTCGCGTCCGGCACGATCCAGGACGTCTCGAACGTGACGTTCGCGGTCTCGAACTCGACCATCGTCTGGATGCAGTCCCACGTGTCGACGCCCTTCGCGGCCAGAACGCCCTTGTGACCCCGCGCGTACACCGACTTCGGGCGCTGTCCGAGCACCCAGCACATCATGTCCATGGTGTGCGGGTACAGAAACCAGTGCGGTCCGGACTTGCCGGCCCAGCCGAGCCAGTTCTCCGCCACCTCGATCGCGTCGGACAGGCGAATGTAGCCCATCACCGGCGCACCGATCCCGCCCGCGTCGACGGTCTCCTTGATCAGACCCCACTGCGGGTCCCAGCGCAGATGGAAGTCCACCATGGACAGTCCGCTGCTCGACTCGGCCAGCTCGGTGAGTTCCTTTGCCTGGGCCAGATCCGTGGTCAGCGGCTTCTCGACGAGGACGTTCTTACCCGCCTCCAACAGGGTACGGGTCGGCGCCGAGTGCGCGTGGTCCGGCGTGGCGACGCTGAACGTCGAGACGTCGCTCGCCGCCAGCTCCCGCACGTCGGTGGTCCACTCGCAGCCGTACTTCGCCGCGACGCTCTTCGCCTTCTCGGCGTCCAGGTCGCACACCACCGCCAACTCCGCGCGCTCGTAGTCGTCGTACACCATCGGGTGGTTCTGTCCCCAGATGCCGAGTCCGACGACGCCGACCTTGAGCTTCTCCGGCATGTGTGTCCTCCTAGGTGTTTCTCCCGCAGCAAAGTCGGGATCGTTTGGCAGGGAACGGTTCTGCGTTGCCGACCGGGCTTGTCCCGAGGTCCCGCGCGGACGTCGGGACATGCCTCAGAACCGGTTCAGGTCGAACGTGATGGTCTTCAGGTCGGTCATCGCCTCCAGCGTGGCCATGCCACCGAGCCGACCCACTCCGCTGCCGGTACCGCTGCCACCGCCGAACGGCACGTGGATCTCCCAGTACCCGGAGTGCTCGTTGATGTTGACGATGCCGGTACGCAGGCGTTCGGCGACGCGGAAACCGCGGCTGGCGGAGCGCGTCCACACCGATCCGACGAGCCCGAACTGCGCGCCGTGCGCCAGCGCCATCGCCTCGGCTTCGGTGTCGAAGACGACCAACGGCAGCATCGGGCCGAAGCTCTCCTCCACGTACACCTCCGCGGTGGGGCTCACGTCGGCCAGCACGGTCGGCGCGTAGTACAGCTCGGAGCCGAGATGCGGTACCCGGTGGCCGCCAGCGACCAGCCGCGCCCCGCGCGCGGTGGCGTCCGCGACGTGCCGGTCCATCTTCGCTGCGACCGGCGCGTTGTTCAGCGGCCCCATCGTCGTACCGGCGGCTTTCGGGTCGCCGAGCCGCACCTGGTTCGCCTGTGCCACCAGCAATTCCGCCAACTCGTCGGCGACACCCCGCTGGACCAGGACCAGTTCGGTTGCCGAGCAGCACTGGCCGGCGTTGAAGAACGCACCCGCCGCGAGCGATCCGGCGGCGGCGTCCAGATCGGCGTCGGCGAACACGAGCGTCGGCCCGTTCCCGCCCAGCTCCAGGAGCAGCGGTTTGCCCGCCGCCCGCTCGGCGATCCGCCGCCCGGTCGCGGTACTGCCGGTGAACCCGACAGCATGCGTACCCGGGTGCGTGACGGCCGCATCCCCCACGACCGCTCCGTCGCCGGTGACGAGGTTCAGGACACCGGGCGGCACGCCGGCGCCGGCCAGGCACTCTGCAAGCAGTACCGCGCAGTGGCTCGTGGTGGGGGCCGGCACCCAGACCAGGCAGTTGCCGGTCGCGATGCCCGGCGCCAGGTACTCGGTGGGGATGTTGACCGGGAAGTTCCACGGCGTGACGATCGCGTAGACACCGCGCGCCTCGTACCGGCTCAACGCGCGCTTGTTCGGATCGGCGAGCGGCAACGCCTCCCCGGCGAGGTGCTTGACATGTGCTGCGGCCGAGAGGAACCCGTCGATCGCTGTGCCGACCTCCGCGTACGCCTCGGTGGCCAGCGGCTTGCCCTGCTCCGCGCTGAGTGCCGAGGCGAGCGCGTCCCGCCGTTCGCTCAGCGCCTCGGCGATCCGCTCGCACAGCGCCGCCCGCTCCCACACCGGCGTATACCGGAAATCGAGCGCCGCGTGCGCCGCCGCGACGGCTCTGTCCACATCGGACCTGCTGCCCCGGGCCAGTACCGCAACCGGGGTGCCGTCGGCCGGGTTCGTCGAGGCGAAGGTCTCACCGGAGTCCGACGCCACCCATTCGCCGCCGATGAACAGTCCCTGAGTGTCCACTGTGGTCTCCCTCGAAAGTGCTGACGGTCCGCCGTCGATTCGGAGGCCGCGCGAACTAGCCCTTGACCGCGCCGAAGGTGAGGCCGCTGACGATGTGCCGGCGGAACAGCCAGAACAGCAGCATCGGCACGGCCATGCTGACCGCCGAGGTGGCCGCGATGTAGTTCCACGAGATGCCGGAGGTGGCGAAGAAGCTCAGCGCGCGTACGGTCAGCGGCACCGAGTCGCCGCCGGTCATCGGCATCGCGAAGATGAGATTGTTCCAACAGAACACAAACACGAAGACACCCGAAACGACGAGTCCCGGCGCGACCATCGGCAGGACCACGGTGACCAGGCTGCGGAGCCTGCCGCAGCCGTCGACCAGCGCCGCCTCCTCGATCTCCACCGGGATCTCGGCGAAGAAACCGCGCAGCAGCAATACACCCAGCGGCACCGCGAACGTCTGGAACGCGAGGATCACGCCGATGTTGCCGCCGATCAGGCCGACCTTCGACAGCACGACGAACAGCGGCAGCACGAACACCACCGGCGGCGCCAGCATCAGCCCCAGGTACCACGTGGACAGGACGGACCGGCCGCGGAACGTGAAGCGGGTCAGCCCATAGCTTGCCCCGATCACCAACGGCATCGCGATCAGCGTTGCGCCACCGGCCTGGATCAGGCTCGCCCACAGCGCGGACCGGCCCGAGCCGGGCGAGACGAACACGTACTTCAGTGCGCTCAGGTCGGGCACGAACAGCAGCGAGTGCGAGCTGGCGGTACCGCTCTGCGGCGGCCGGATCGCGAGCAACAGGAACCACACGATCGGCGCGACGAACGCCAGTACCACCACGAGCAGCAGCAGGTGCCACAGCACCCGGGTCAGGCGTGCGGTCATGACAGACCTCCCGACCTGCGACCGGCGGTCAGCAGGTACACGTTGATCAGCAGCGCGACGAACAGCGTCACCAGCCAGGTCAGCGCCGACGCGTAGCCGATGTTGTAGTACGTGAGTCCGGTGTAGAAGATGTTGAGTCCCAACGTGGTCGTCGCGTCGCCGGGCCCGCCCTGGGTCTGCACGTACACGATGTCGAAGACATTGACGGTCGCGATGAACCGCAACAGCACCACCGTCACGATCACCGAGCGCATCAGCGGCAGCACCACCGACCAGGTGGTCCGAAGCCGGCCCGCACCGTCGATCGCCGCGGCTTCCAGCACGTCACGGGGTACGCCCTGAAGGGCGGCAAGGAAGATCAGCGCGGCAAACGGCGTCCACTGCCACACCTCGGTGACCATGATGCCCACCAGCGCGGTCTTGGTGTCACCGAGGATTCCTGCCTCCGGCGGTGTCACGCCGACCGCGGACAGCAGCGTCGGCGCGATCCCGTCCGTCTGGTAGAAGTAGCGGAACGCGAGTCCGGCGACGGCCGGGGCGATCGCGGTCGGCAGGATGATCAGGCTGCGCGCGAGTTTCACCCCGCGCAGCTTCTTGTTGAGCAGCAGCGCGACACCGAAGCCCAGCAACAGTTCCGCACCGGTGGTGACGACCGCGAACAGCATCGTCCGGCCGATCGCACCGACGAACTGCTCGTCCGCGAACGCGTACGCGAAGTTGCGGAGGCCGACGAACCGCAACGGGTTCGACGCGATGCTCAGGTTGTACAGGCGAACGCTGTTGAGCAACGCCTGGATCTGCGGGTAGAGGCTGAGCAGGATCAGCACAGCCATCGAGGGCAGCAGCCACGGCGCCGGGCCGCGCAGGAAACCGCGTCGGGTGCGCGATCGGTCCTTCGCCGGCACGCGAGTGGTCGAGACGATCACGGATCTCTCCTTCGCCGCGGGGCGTGGTCAGCTGGGTCGGCCGGACAGCCGCTGGAGCAGGTCGCGGGTGCGGTCGACGGTGTCCGGGTAACTGGCGCGTGGCCACGGCAGGAATCCGTCGATGCCCATCGTGTCGACGGCCTGCCGCTGTACCGCGGCCAACGCGCTGTCCGGGCTGTCCTGCCCGGCAAGAACCTTGTTCAGTCGCCGGCCGTAGTAGCCCTCGATCGTGGTGTAGTTCATGCTCGGCGGCCGTACCGCCTTGCCGTCGCCGTCCCGCAGTCCGCGCAGCTGCACGTCCAGGAACGGGTACTGGCGGGTGACCTGCTCGTCGCCGTAGAGCGAGGCCCGCGCGAAGTCGGCGAACAGGCTGTCCGGCAGCAGCGCCATCTTCCGCTGCGTCGCCGCGCTCGTCACCCACTTGATGAACCGCCAGCACGACTCGCGTTTCGCCGAGTACTTGCTGATGCCGAAGGCATAGCCACCGATGCTCGTCTTCTGCGGATAGCCGGGCCGCTGTGGCAGGGGCGCCACCCCGTAGCGCCCGACGACCGGCGACTGCGCTTTCCCCATGTACGTGGTCCGCGTGATGAGCCGGATGTACGGGGTCCACCAGTAGAACATCCCGACGGTGCCGGAGCTGAACGCGGTGCCGGCGTCGAACCAGACGTAGTTGACCGCAGCCGCCGGCGAGTTGCGGTACAGCTGGTGGAACATGCTCAGTGCGGTGCGGTTCTCGGGCGAGTCGAGGGTCGGGGTGAAGTCCCAGCGCTTCGAGCCCGGGAACGAGCGGAACCAGCGCGCGCCGTTGCTTGCGGCCAGCTGCGAGTACATGTGGACGATCGGTTGCGGGCCCGCACCGGACACCACCGTGCCGTGCATCGTCCGGCCGCCGACGCGGCGTCCGTCGATGGCCCGTACCCGGTCGAGGTAGTCGTCCCAGGTCCACGACTGGTCGGTGCGCCGTGGCGGCGCGTCGAGGCCGAGCCGGTCGAACACGTCGGTGCGGTACATCGCGACCTGGCTGTACGCGGCGGCCGGCAGCGTGTAGACGTGCCCGCCCCATTCGCTGAGGCTGTGGATCGTACTGGGAATGAAGTCGTCGGGCCGCACCTCGTCGCGGTCCCGCGCGATCAGGTCGTCGAGGCTGACGAGCCAGCCGCTGTTGGCCCACCGGGACAGCCACATCGAGTCCGGCGACACCACGTCGATGCTGTTCTGCTTGGTGAGGAAAGCGTTGGTGGAGCGGGCATTCAGCGTGTCGTAGTCGAGCCCCTCCAACCGTACGGTGATGCCGGTCTGCCGACGGAACTCCGGCAACAGCCGCTGTACGGCGTAGAAGAACGGATCCTGCACGGTGAGCACGCTGATCTGTTTCGGATCGGTGTCGCCCGAGCCGCATCCGCTCGCCCCTGCGGCGGTACCGGCCGCGGCAAGTCCGACCGCGGCGGCGCGGAGTGCAGTACGTCGTCGCACTGGCGGCCTCCTCCCTCGTCTCCGCGGGTGCAGGGCAGGGTCGGCGTCTCCCCGACCAACGCACCGTTGCGGCGTTTGGTATGTTCGGGACTCGCTCAAACTAACCTGGCAGGGCAGGATGTCAAGGAGAGTCCACACCGTGGACCCGGTACGGTCAGCAGCCACACGTGATCCGAACGGGGCACAGCAGCCATGGCCACCTCACCACCCACCGACATGCCGACCCGACCACTGATCTCGGCCGCGGTTGTGGGCCGGGCCAATCGGGGGCGCGTACTCCAGGCGCTGTTCGACCTCGGCCCGACCAGCCGTGCCGAGCTGGCGCGCTACACCGGAGTCAACCGGTCGACCATCACCGCCATCGTGCAACCGTTGGTGGACAACGGATTTCTGCTTGAAGGTGCCCCACTTCCGGCCGGCGGCGCCGGCGGCAAGCCGGCCCGCCCGCTGACGCTGTCCCCCACCGCGAGCCCGATCGGCGCCGTACAGGTGTTGCAGGGCCGCGTCCGCTCCGCGCTGGTCTCGATGACCGGCGACATCCTCGCCCAGGACACCCGGCGTCTGCCCGTCACCGGCCGCCGCGCACGCGAGGCGACCGACGCCATCGGCGCCTCCCTGGAGGCCGTACTGGCCGCAGCGAAGCGCCCGCCCTTCGGAGTCGGCGTGGCCGTCGGTGGCATGGTCGACACCGACCGCGGCAGCATCGTCGAGGTCAACCTCGCGCCGGCACTCGACGGGCTGGCGCTCGGCCCGGCGCTCGCCAGCCGTATCGGCCTGCCGGTGCTGCTCGACCACCATCCACGCGCGTTGCTACTCGGCGACAGATGGTTCGGCCCCGGTCGCGGGATCAGCACCTTCGCCGTGCTGTACACCGGCGAGGTGCTGGGTGGCGCGCTGATGCTCGGCGGGCATCTGCACCGGGGGCCGGCCGGCGCAGGTGGCGAGCTCGGGCACACGTTCGTCCAAGTGGACGGGGAACTGTGCCGGTGCGGCCGGCGCGGCTGCTGGGAGACGATCGCGACGCTCGACTGGCTGCGGCGGCGCGCCGCCGAGGCCGGACTGCCGGACGCGGCTCGGATCAGTACCGCGAAGCTGTGCCGGCTCGCCGCCAAGGATCCGGCGGCGGCGCGACTGCGCGACACGTACGCGCGCAATCTCGCGGTGGGCATCGCCAACCTGCAACAGACCCTCGCCGCCAACCGGTACGTGCTGCACGGCGATGCGGCCCGTGGCGGCGAACCGTTCGCCACGGCGATCCAGCAGCATGCGCGGGACCTGGTGCCGGAGCACCCCGGCGGCCGCCCCACCGTCGTACTGGGCGGTGACGACGACCGAGCCGCCCTGCTCGGCGCCGCCGGCCTCGTACTCTCCGACCAGCTTCAGTTCACCGTCTGAGCCACACCCACTCCCACACCGGGCGGAGGCACACGCCGTGCCGGTGCCGCCCGGCCGCTGGCCGGTGCGGGTGCTGCACGCGCAGCCGTCGTTGATCAACATGTTGGAGTGGCCAACGGGTGGCAACTGGCGCGCCACGGTCCGGACGGGACGGTGGAGGTGTTGCTGTGGCGGGTCGCGTTGGGGTCCTGGGCGGGGGGTCGAAGTAGCCGAAGAAGCGTTTGGCGTCGGTGAGGGTTCGCGCGGGCCAGCCTGCTCCCGGATCGCCTTGTCGATGGCCAGTACGGTGTCGCCGTGGACTTCCTCCGGACAGGATGGTTGGGCGTCGGCCTCGGCCCGTACCGCCGGTGCGACGGCACATACAGCTTCTACGATGTCGACCAGCTCCCCGCGTTGCCCGATCACCTCTTCGACGGGACGTTCGGCTGGCTGCCGCCGGGCAAGGTTCGCGCAAGCGCGGGGGCCGACCGTCTGCCGACAGCACTACGCCGGCAGATCCCGGACGTTGTCACCACCTTCTTCGACCAGCCCGAGCTGCAGGCGGCCATCCCCTCCTGCACCGACTGCTACTGGGACGTCAGCCGCTCCACGATCCCCGGCCCGTTCGGCAACGGTGACCGTCTCCTCCGCGTCCTCGCCGACTCGCAGGACTGCATCCTCTGGTACCTGCACATTCTCTCCGACGGACGCCATCAAGTCGTCGCGGCGGGCCAGCGGTACGGCGACGATCTGCCCCTGCCGTCCGCCGCGCACCTGAACTTCGAGCTGGCCACTGTGGCCGACGACTTCGAGTCCTTCCTCTACAGGTTCTGGGTCGAGAACACCGCGTGGTTCGAGGTTGTCCACGACGAGCGGGACGAGAGCGCACTCTCCCCAGCGGTATTCGACTATCTGGCGCAACTGCCGTAGGCCCGGCTGTCTGCGCCGGCCTTGTACCGCCGCGAACAGTGCCGCGGTCGGCGGCGAGGTACCGGCGTCGGTGAGGCGGCGGATCATGCCGGTGATCGCGCCGGTGGTCAGGCCGGTCGGCCCGGCGAGTCGCCCGGCGGTCGCCGGCCCGTGGTCCATCTTCGGAACGGTCACTGACGAGCTTTGCGAAGGCCCATCATCTGCGCCACCGCGAATCCGAGCACAACGAGCGCCTGCAGCACGTCCCAGATTCGGCCTGCCGCGGTCAGCCGTTCGGCTGTGAAGGCCACGGTCAGCGATGCTGTGGTCCAGGCGAGGTTCAGGACGATAGCGAACCAGGCGCCCACAACAGGGATCGGCCGCGCCCGGCCAACAAGCACGATGACCACCGCATAGCAGACCAAGAACACGCCGATGCCCAGCAACAGGGGCACCGGCGGCCCCAACGGCGTGGTCAACAGCGTTGCGGCGGCGAGGTAGGCGACTCCGTTGGCTCCGGTCACGGCCGCGTCGACCAGCAAGACTGTCCGCAACCAACGATCCGTTGCTTGAGCGTGCGGCGTCGGGGATGAGGAGGCAGTGAGGTTCATAACCTCGAGCTTTGCGAGCCCGAACAGTAATGTCGATGACCTGAGAGGTCGTGGAATCATCGCCCAAGCTGGATGGGAATGAGACGGTGAGAGCGCCTACAGCAGGTGACGCTCGGGGCTGACACCAGCCCGCGACCCGGGCGTTGATCAACGTTGGCGTGCCGAGCGACGCAAGAGCTAGATGGCTCTCGCACGGCGCTGCTGTCTTGCCGCGGCATCTCAGCCTCGTGGAAACTGGACGACCCAACCCCAGTCGTGCCGCTCTGTCTCGTATCGCGGCCGCGTCTGACCTCAGCCTGCGCTACACACCACGCTCAGGTTGACCGCCGGGTTCGCTCCGCCGCGCCCACCGCGAGCTCCACCGACCGCGGAGCCCCGACCACTGACGACATGCCCACCTCCCGACACCGCAACGACACTCATCGGCACACCGGTATCAGTCGGGACGGCCGTGGCCGCGGTTCCCGGCCGTCGCCGCTGCGCCGCGGCGAGACCGAAGCGAGACGTACCCGAGGACCGTCGGCGTCGCCTCGGCCGGCACGACGCCGCCGACTTCCTCCAGGCGTCTCCCCCGACCTCACCCGGCGTGTGGGTCGCCGGGCGCCAACCTATAGCCGAGCAGCAGCAAGGGAATGAGGCGATCCCGGTGCCCTGAAGCACCGGGGTCCAGGGCGCAGTACCGGCCATGTCATATGCCCGCTCGCCACCGATTCCCGAGCTACCGCTGTCGGTGATCGGTCTCGGCAAGGTCGGCCTGCGCGGAGACTCCGCGGAGCATGACGCCGGCGAAGATCGCTACCGCGAGAAGGATCAGTGCGGCGAGCCACCGGTCCAAGCCAGCGCGCTGGTGAACGAGTCGGTCGCGGCCGTGGCCAGCGCCGCGCCAATTTCGCTTGGAAGTTCCTTGGCATAGAGCAGCGCGGCGCGGGAGGCGCTCCGCCAGCCACAGCTGTGGATCCTGTCAGTGCTCTACGTCGGTACGTTCGGCTCCTACATTTCCAGTTCGTGTACACAGGACCCTCCGCTAGGCGACGGCCGGATGGAGGGGGCCGGACCGCACCGTCGCCTGGCTGCACTGGTTCACCGGGCAAGAGCAGCTCGGCGCGAGGTCAGGACGTGACCAGCCGGCCCGGAAACGGGGTCAGGTGCGCCGGGGTGCTTGTTCGGCCGGGAGCGAGGAACTCGGTGACGAGGAAGTATCGGCCGGCACGATACGGGGTGCTGCGATCGGCGAGGCGCCGGGCCGCTCGGGCCTGCGCGGTGGCGCTGTTGGTGATGCGGATGCCGAACATGCGCTCACCGCTCGCGCCTATCTGGCATGTGAACTGCCAGGTCGTGCCGTCCAGCCGGTAGTCCTCGAAGCCCGCGCAGTGCGCCCGGCCAGCGACGGTACGGGCGAGGTCGCGCGCGGAGTCCTCATCCGTCGGCCGGGAGTCGAGCGACACGGGTGTACCAGCACAGCCTCCGGCGAGCAGCGCGACCGCCAGCAGCCCCGCACCGACGCCTACCCGCATCCCAACCTCCGTGATCGTCACGATGTGGCGAACACCGTAACAGCCGGGTGTTACCGGACCGATTGGGCTATTCTCCGCGAGACGGTGATCGCTGAGCGTTGTCGTCTGACGCGGGTAGGCGTCTTTCATGGCCGCTGTCGCGCGCGTGATGCGCTTCAGCGGGCCAGCAGGCCCTGGATCGCCGCCGCGATCTCCTCGGGTGCCTCCTCGGCCATGAAGTGGCCCGCTCGCGTCAGGCGGTGGTCCAGGTCTGGCGCCCACGCCTTCCACACCCCGGCAGCGTCGTAGCCCAGCTGCGCGCCCCAGTCCTGCTGGATGACCGTCACGGGCATGGCCAGCTGCGACCCGGCGTCCAGGTCCGCCTGGTCATGCACGACGTCGATGTCCGCCGAGGCCCGGTAGTCCGCGACGATCGAGGTCACCGCCGCGGCGCTCGCGCTCAGGTACTCGGCGCGCACGTCCTCGGGCATGGCGGTCGGGTCGTTGGCCCAGGCGTCGAGGAACGAGCCGAAGAACGTGTCCGCGCTGGCGGCGATCATCGTCTCCGGCAGGCCCGGCGGCTGTGCCATCAGGAAGAGGTGGTAGCCGACCGCAGCCGAGACGCCATGCAGAACGTTCCACATGTCGAGCGTCGGCACGACGTCGAGGATGCCCAGGTGCGTGATGGTCTCGGGGTGATCCAATCCCGCCCGGAAGGCGACCAGGGCGCCCCGGTCGTGGCCGACGAGGGCGAAGCGCTCATGGCCGAGCGCCGCCGCGAGGGTCACGACGTCGGCGGCCATGGTCCGCTTGGCGTACACCTCGGAGTCGGTGGCGTTCGGCTTGTCGCTGGCGCCGTAGCCCCGCAGGTCAGGACAGATCACCGTGTGGTCGGCAGCGAGCCGCTCGGCGACGTGTCGCCACATCAGGTGGGTCTGGGGAAAACCGTGCAACAGCACGACCGGGCTGCCGCTGCCGCCGACGGCTGCAGCGAGTTCCACACCGTTGGCGCCGGGCAGGCGGAGGTGATCGAAGCCGGGACTGGTGAGCGCCATGAGTAGGCACCCTTTCAGGTCGGGGACGTGACCGGATCAGCGTGGACGCGGGTAATCAGCAGCCGATCAGTACCGTCGGCGCAGCCGGCTCTCGGCACGGAGGATGGGGGCATGCGAATAGACGTGCTCGGTGCGGTGCGGGCCTTCCGTGACGACGGCAGCCCTGCTGACCTGGGTGGTCCCCGCCACCGTGAGGTGCTCGCCCGGCTCGTCGCCGCCGAGGGACGGATGGTCACCACCGACACCCTTGTCGACGACCTGTGGACCGACCCGCCGGCACGGGCTGTGGGTGCGTTGCGTACGTTCGTCGCCGCGTTGCGCCGCGCCCTTGAACCCGACCGGCCACCCCGCACTCCGCCGCGCGTCATCGTCACCGAAGGTCCCGGGTACGCGCTTCGCCTGCCGCGCGACGACGTCGACGTCCACCGGTTCCAGGACACCCTGGCTCGAACCCGCCGCAACCCCGACGCGGTGACCGATCTCAGCACGGAACTCGCGTCCTGGCGCGGACCCGCCTACGCCGAAGTGACCGGCTCCGCATGGGCGCTGCGCGAGCGGGCCCGCCTGGAGGAGTTGAGGCTGGAAGCGGTGGAACTGCGCGCCCGCATCCTCCTCGACTCCGGGGAAGGGGCCGACCTCGTCGCCGAGCTGGGCGACCACGTCGCCGAACATCCGTGGCGCGAGCCGGCCTGGGAACTCCTTGCCCGCGCGCTGTACCGCGCGGGCCGCCAGGCCGATGCGCTGGCCAGCCTCCGCCGCGCCCGGGCGATGCTCGTTGACCAACTCGGACTCGACCCCAGCGTCGACCTTCAGCGCCTGGAGACCGACATCCTCCAGGGCTCGGTACCCCGTGACGGAGGCCGTAGCGGGTGGGCCGGCCATGGCGTCCGGCTCGGCCCCCGCACCACCGTGGATCTGGCCCGTACCCTCGCGCTGGCGGGTGGGGAGGCCCTCGTTCACTCTCGGCGCGACCGCCTCGCCGCCATCCATGCGGCGCAACGCACGGGAGACCTTTCCCTGACCGCCCGGATCATCGGCGCCTACGACGTACCCGCCATCTGGAGCCGGGCCGACGACCCCGACCAGTCCCGCGCCGTCGTCGCGGCTGCCGAACGCACCCTCACCGGGCTCGGCCCGGACGGCCCCGCCGACCTGCGCGCCCGACTCCTGGCCACGGTCGCCGTCGAGAGCCGCACCGCCGACCTGTCCGGGACCGAGCTGAAGCACGCGCAGCAGGCGGCCCGTCAGGCCGAGGAGCTGGCACGGCACCTGGCCGATCCCGCCCTGCTGGCCTTCGCCCTCAACGGGGTGTTCCTGCAGACCTTCACCCACCCCGGGCTCGCCGCGGCACGCGACAGGACCGGCGCCGAGATCCTGGACCTGGCCACCCGGCACGAGCTGCCGAACTTCGCCGTACTCGGCCGACTCGTCCGCCTGCAGTCCGCCTCCGCCCTCGGCGACCTCGACACCGCAACGACGCACGCCAACGCGGCCGACCAGCTCGCCGCCACCACCGAGGCGCCCCTCGTCCCCGTCCTCACCAGGTGGTACAGGGCCCAGGCCACGGCCGCCCGCAGCGCCGAACCTGGCGGACCGACCGCCGCCACAGCAGCAGAGCACTACCGCGCCGCCGAGCACGCCCTCCGCAGCGCCGGAATGCCCGGACTGCACCGCGGTCTCCTTCCCCTCGCGCTTCTGGGGCTGCGCCTCCTGCACGACCGGCCAGCGCCCACCGACCCACACCTCGACTGGGGGCCCTACACGCCCTGGACGCGCCCCCTCGTACTGCTCGCCCAAGGCCAGGCCGAGCAAGCCCGCGCCGCCCTCACCGCAGCGCCCGAACCACCGCACGACCACATGCAGGAGGCCATGTGGTGCCTGACCGCCCACGCCGCCACCCGCCTCGACGAGCGCGGAATCGCCGCGCACGCTGCGACCGCCCTGCATGATGCCCGCGCCGAACACGCCGGCGCCGCCAGCGGAATGCTGACCCTGGGCCCGGTGGCGCGGTACCTGGCAGAGGCGGACGCATGCGTCGGAGCAAAGTAGGAGCTCGCGCGGAATGGTCCGGCTGGTGGGGCGTCGGTGGTGCTTTGCTGGTCAGGTACGGGGTGCCGCTGTTGGGCGATATGAGCGATGATCACGAGAGGGCCGCAGCGCCAACGCGAGCGGTGTCGCTGCGGGAACGGCGCCCACCCTGCCGGAGCCCATCGCGATGGTGAGCACGTCACCCGGCAGGATCGGCGCCCAGCACGGGCTTGGCGTCGATGGGAAGCCACGGCTGACGTGTCACGGCCAGCAGGTTGCCGGGATTGGCGCCGCCGTGCACCACCGCCGCTCGCGTTGCGGTGTGCGGCAGCGATTCCGGCAAGCCGGCGAGGTCGGTTCCGACCTGGTGGTCAGGGCAGCAGGTGAGCGAGGTTCTCGCCGAGGACTCGGGCGCGGTCGGCTGCGGGCAGCGGCCAGTCGAGGATGCGCTGCAGTTCCACGTCCGGCACCGTGTACGGGGCGTCGGTGGCGAACACCACGCGTCCCGGTCCGACCGCGGGATCGGCGCCGAAGCCGGACAGTACGGTGTCCCACGGCGCGTAGCTGGTGTCCGCCAGCAGGTTCGGCGCGTACCGCAGCGCCGGTACGGCGTCGATCCAGAAGTCGGTGGCGCCGCTGCGGCCCATGATGAACGTGACGTCCGGATGGCGCCGGGCCAGCGACGCGAGTGGCAGCGGCAACGCGGTCGGCGGCGTGCCGGTGCGCACGTACACCGGCCAGTTCCACTCCGATGCCTTGCGCAGCAACGGATCCAGCAGCCCATCGTGCAGGTCGAAACCCTGCAGTACGGGGTCGACCGCGAGCGCCACCGCGCCGGCGGACCGCGCCCGGTCCAGGTCGGCGATCGCGTCGGTGCCACGCCACGGGTTGGCCACCGCGTACGCGCGGAGCCGGTCACCGGATGCGGCGGCGGACTCCGCGGTCAGCGCGTTGCCTTCGGCGTTGTGGTAGGCGATGCAGCGTTCCGGCGGGGCGATCAGCGCGGCGTCGATGCCCAGCCGGTTCATCGTCGCCAGCAGGGTGTCGACCGGGAGCGCCGCCTCCCGTGACGCACCGATGCGTACGTGCGCGTCGAGGACGTGTGCGCCGGAGATCGTCACCATGGCTCCCGGGTGATCGCGTCGGTGAGGCCGAGCGCGCCGAGCGCGTCGGCGTGGATGATGTTCTCGATCAGCTCCGCCGGTACCCGTGGCAGCGCGGTGCCGGCGAGAATGTCGTTGACCCGGCGGATGCCGGCGATCGCCTCGCCGGTGTTCGCGATCGGGAAGTCGGAACCGAGCAGCAGCTTGTCCGCGCAGCCCCACTCGACCGCCGCGAGCAGCGACTCGTAGCACACCCACGGCCGCAGGTAGATCGACGAGACGTCCGCGTACACGTGCGGGTGCTTGCGGATCGTCACGACGGTCTCCTTGCCCCACGGGTGTCCCATGTGCGCCATGACGATGCGCAGCTCCGGGAACCTCAGCGCCACCTCGTCGGTGACCAGCGGGTAGGTGTACCGCAGTGGCGCGTGCCGGATCGGCGATGCGCCCTGGTGGAACAGGATCGGCAGCCCGGCGCGCTCCGCCCAGCCGTACAGTGCGAGCGCCGGCGCGCCGAGCGGGTCGAACTCCTGGTAGTTCGGGCCGAGCTTGATGCCGACAAGGCCCTCGGCGCGCCACCGCTCCGCTTGGTCGAGCGCGTCCGGCCGGGTCGGGTTCACCGACATGAACCCGACCCGACGGGACGGCGCGGCCCGGGTGAACGCCAGTGTCGCCGCGTTCGTGTCCTCGGGACGGTAGTCCAGCCCGGTGGACGCGAGCGGGTCGTCGACCGCGATGTTGAACACGATGGAGACGTCCGCGTCGGCCATGGCGGCGTCGTAGTCGTCCCACGAGTTCGTGGTCGTCACCGGTCGGTCGGTCCGCCACCCCTGGTACGTCAACCGGTCCGCGTCGGGTACCGGTCCGGTGTGGGTGGGGGTGTGCGCGTGGACATCGACGATCACAACGGTTTCCTTGTCTCGCTTGCGTTCTCGGTATGGCCGGGCCGGTGCGCGCCGGTCACGGGTCAGGGCCGGGCGAACTGCCCCGCCACGGTGTCGAAGATGCGGGTCGGCTCGTCCCGGTGGTACACGAAGACCGTGGCGTTGACGTGCTGGCTGTTACCGCTGATCGTCCACGCCGACGGGTCCTCGAACCCGGGATCCTTGACACCGAGCCCGATCGACGACAGGTCGTCGAAGGTCGCGTCGACGTAGTAGTCGCCGACCCCCTGCTTCTCGTACAGCCGGAAGGCGATCTTGACCTGCTTCTTGCCCTGGACGAACTGGGTCACGTCCACCGGGCCCTGGGTGTCGGAACCGTTGACCCACATGAAGCTGAACCAGTTGGTCACGTCGGACTGCCACACCATCTGGTCGTCGATGAGCACCTGCATGAAGTGGTAGCCGCTCAGCCCGCCGTAGTAGGGGTCGCGCTGCCACCAGGACAGCTCGTACCGCGGGGACTTCGGGTCGACGGTGACCTCCTGGGACGCCTCCGCGTAGTCGCCAGTCCTGGTACCGACGTGTGCCTGCACGGTCAGCGCGAGCCGCCCGTCGCCCTGCCGCGGCCCCTGGCTCGGGTCGATCAGGTTCTGCCCGGTCAGCTGGGTGCCGTACGAGATGACCCCGTCGATCTTCCTCTCCCGGGTGTAGCGCATACCGACGTTCAGGATGTCGTTGACGTACCGGGCGGTCGGCGCCAGCGTGCTGTCGAGTTCGCGTCCGGAGTAGTCGAGCAGGATGACGCTCAGGTGCTTCGCGTTCGCGAGCGGCAGGATCTTGTCCAGGTTCTCGCCGACCGCCGACGCGTCGTTGGTGTTGTTGTCGCGCCCCAGGTACGGGTAGACCACGCCGTCGATGACGTCGCCGTACTTGTCGTAGAACGACGGATCGACCGCGGTGTCGTAGTACGCGATCGTGTAGAGCCCGAGCTTCGGGTTGATCGACTTCGTGGTCTGCCGCATCTGCGCCAGGTAGTCGTGGGTGAACAGCTTCGCGTTGTCCCCGATCAGGAAGTCGTCGATCGCCCACGCCACCACGTTCGGGTACTTCACCGACAGGTCCGCGACCTGCTTGGCCCAGGTCAGGAAGTCCGTCTCGTACGGGCGGGAGCAGCGCCCGGCCAGGTGCGCGTCGGAGTTCGGGAAGCACTCGCTGGGCGGCGCGAGCCCGACCCAGACGAGGATCCCCGCCTTCTGCGCGGCCGGCGCGAACTCGTCGACCAGGTCGCTCCAGTCGGTCGGCTCGTCCCACACCGTGTAGTAGAACGTGTTGACGTGCAACGCTTTCAGCTTCCTGACGAGCCGCGGCGTGTCGATGTGCCGGTACCCGTCGGCGCGCGGCGTGGCCTCGCGTACCTGGGTGCCGATCGTGTTGCCGCCGGGGTGGGTGGCGCGCACGCCGTCGGCCGGTACCCACGGTCGGGATGCGGACCGCGGTGCCGGCAGCGACGTGGTGTGCGCCGCCGGCCGCACCGACGGCGCCACGGTACGGGCCGCGCCCGGCGCGGCGCCGCCCGCGATCAGGGCGAGCATCGTCGCCACGGCGATGGACAGGGGTGCTCTGCGCATGAACGGTCTCCTTCTCTTGAGGGGTCAGGAGAAGCGGTCGAGCAGGTCCGGGCGCGGCGTGACGCCGAGCCCCGGTCGGTCCGTCAGCCGGACCGTGGAACCGTTGCTGTCCAACGGTTCCGCGAGGATGTCGTCGGTGTAGTAGTGCGCGCCGATGATGTCCGACGGCAGGTCGGTGGCGAGGTCGGGGATGGCGCAGGCGGCGTGCAGCTGGGCGGCGGCGCCGATGCCGAGCTCGCCGTTGGAGCCGAGCAGCGACCGGATCCCGAACGCGGACGCGACCTGCGCCAGCCGCACCGCCCGGCCGGGGCCGCCGGCCTTGCCGATGTACACCGACGCCACGTCGGCGGCGTCGGCTTGGACGACCCGTACCAGGTCGGCGAGGTCGAACACGGACTCGTCGGCGATCACCGTGACGCCGAGCTGCCGGATGGCACGCAACCCCTCCAGGTCGGTCGCCGCGACCGGCTGCTCGACGAACGCCACGTCGTACGGGGCGAGCCCGGCCACCGCCCGCGCCGCCTCGGCGCGGCTCCAGCCGCCGTTGGCGTCGACGCCGAGGAACGTGTCCGGCCCGACGAGTTCGCGGGCGCGGGCCACCCGCGCCAGGTCGCCGTCGACGCCGAGCCCCACCTTGACCTTGAACGCGCCGAACCCGGCGGTGCGGGCCGCGCGGTACACGGTGTCGAGCACATCTCCGTCGCCGGACAGCGACAGCTTGATCGGCACCTCGGTGCGGTACGGGCCGCCGAGCGCCACCGCCAGCGGTACGTCGAGGACCCGGGCCCAGGCGTCCCACAGCGCCGTGGCGACTCCGGCCTTGGTGAACGGGCTGGCCGCGAGCACCCGGTCCATCGCCGCCTCGGCGGCGCCGACCGGCCCCAGCGCCATCCCCACCAATACCGGCGTCAGCACGGTACGGATCAGGTGCGCGGCGGTGGTGCCGTCCTCGCCGCTCCACAGCGGCGTGGCGCTGACCTCCCCGTACCCGGTGATCTCGCGGCCGGCAGGATTGGTGGCGACGACGCGGACGAGCAGGAAGTCGGACCGGTCGTGGGCGCCCTTCGCGCCGTGCACGGTCAGGTCGGGGTCGGCGGTCAGGCTGATCGGTGCGGTCTGCACCGCGCGGATCGTGAACGTCACTGCGGCCACCCTCCCAGCAGGTCGCGCGGGTTGTCGTACAGCACCCGGCGCAGGGTCGCCTCGTCGACGCCCCAGCGGGTGATCTCGTGCGCGCGGGCCACCGCGTACGCCTGGCCGACCTGGTCGGAGAGCCCGGCGTCGGAGCCGAACAGGACCCGGTCGGTCGGGCAGCGCTCGATGATCTGCCGGCCCGCATAAGGCGGTACCCCGCACAGGCAGATGTACAGGTTGGCGGTCTCGGTGACCGCGGCGATCGCCTCCCGCCACGTGTCGTGCAGCCCGGCGTGCCCGAGCACCACCGGTACCGTCGGGTGCCGGCGGGCGAACGCGGCGATCTGGGTGGCGGTGGCGTACGGCGGGGTGCCGTCGTGGCAGAGCACGATCCCGCCGTGCGCGGCGACCACCTCGGCGATCGGGTCGAGGCTCGGCTCGTGCATGGACACGCCCTGCAGCCACGGATGGATCTTCAGCCCGCGGATGCCGAGCGTGCCGAAGCAGCGCTCCATCTCCTCGACGGCGCCCGGGTACCGGGCGTTGACGGTGCCGAACGCGACCATCCGGTCCGGGTCGGCGGCGACGAACTCGGCGAGCCGGTCGTTCGCCTCGGGCGTGGCGTGGAACAGCCCGTCGTGGCTGAGCACCACGGCCGCGCGGATGCCGGCGGAGTCCAGGAACGCGGTGAAGTCGGCGGGCGTGAACGCCGTACCGGCCAGCCAGGACGCGTGGTCCCAGGCCGGTGTGTGCGTGTGGAAGTCGACGATCGGTATGTCCACGGGACGGTCCCTACAGGTCGCGGGCGAGGGTCACGAGCCGGTCGGCCAGGGCGTCGGCGAGCGCGCCGAACCAGGCGGCCCCGTCGGTGCCGGTCGCGGCGGCGGGGCGGTCGGTGTAGCCGTCGATGGTGTGCCACAGCCGCGGCGTGTGCACGGTGACGTTCGCCGCCTCCGGTACCGCCGGTTGCGCGGCCCGGTCCGGCAGCGTGCCGACGAGTTCCGGGTGCAGGTGGGCGATCAGCGCGCTCTCGAACCGGCCGGCGTGCCCGGGCACGTTCGGTGGGTCGGCGCTGAAGGCGTGGTGCGGGAACAGTTCCCAGTAGTCGAGGTACGCGACGGCGAGGCCGTGCCGGGTCGCCGCGGACGCCGCCGCGGAGTGGCACGGACCGCGGTTTCCGCCGTGCCCGTTGACGAGCACCAGCCGGCGCCCGCCGTCCGCGGCGACCGACCGGGCCAGGTCGTTCAGCACCGCGGTGGTGGTCTCCGGCGACAGCGACAGGGTCGCGCCGAACGCGAAGTGGTGGTCCGAGGCGCCGAACGGCACGGTCGGCGCCAGTACCAGGTCGCGCGGTGCATCCGCCGCGGCCCGCTGCACGGCGGCCGCCGCGACCGCCCCGGCGATCATCGCGTCGGTACCGGTGGGAAGGTGCGGGCCGTGCTGCTCCACGGTGCCGACCGGAAGCACGACGAGCGCCTCCGGCAGTACCGCGGCGAGCCGGTCCCGGTCGGTCTGCTGCCACGTCCACGCGGTCACTGCCGTACTCCCGCCCTCGTCGCGATCGGTTGTCGGGCCCGCGCCGGTACGGGCCCGCCGGCCGTCGCGGGGATCCGTTGCCAGGGCAGCGATCTCACCGGTGTCCTCCCGCCATCGCCACGATCCGTTCGCTCAGCGCCAGCCCGGCGAGCCCCTCGGCGAGGCCGGGCACCGCGCGGTCGGTACGGCCGGTCACCAGGTCGGCGAACCGGTCGAGCTGCCGGTCGAACGAGCGGGTCGTCCGGTCGCCGGGGAACCGCGCCGCCCGCGTCTCGTCCCGGGTGCGCAGTTCGAGGTCGAACGTGAAACCGTCGAGCACTGCGTACCCGTCGGCGCCGAGCACGCTGACCTCGCAGCGCGGCAGCGCGTCGGTCCACCAGCCGAACTCGGTGACCGCGGTCGTACCGTCCGGCCAGACCAGCCGGGCGCCGCCGAGGTTCGGCGCGCCGAGCCCCGGCTCGGTCGCGAGCGCCCACGCGTCGGCCACCTCGCTCGGCCCGCCGCCGAGCAGGTACGCCAGCCAGTCGAACAGGTGCGCGCCCTCGTGCACGACCGGCGCCCCGTGGTCGAGCGTGCCGAGCATCCGCCGGGCGTACGGACCGTCGTCGGCGCGCGGCTCGTCGTAGATGTGTGCCCGGATCAGCAGCGGCGACCCGAGCAGCCCGCCCGCGATCCACTCCCGCAGCCGGTCCAGGGCGGGATCGTGCCGGTAGGTCAGCCCGACCTGCAGCCGGTCGTGCGCCATCTCGGTGAGCCGTTCGACCTCGGCCAGGCTGGTGCCGAGCGGCTTCTCCGCGAGCACGTACTTGCCGGCGGCGAGCGCGTCCCGGACCAGCCCGGCGGTGATCCACGGCGGGGTGGCCAGTACGACGGCCGGGATCGCCGGGTCGGCGAGCACCGGCTCCAGGCAGTCGTACCGGGCCGCCCCCGGTACCAGGTGGGCCGCCGCGGCGAGCCGCTCCGGTACCGGGTCGACGAGTGCGGTCACCTCGACCCGCGCCGAGCGCAGCAGCGCCGGCAGGTGCGCCTGCGTCGCGATGTCGCCGAGGCCGACGAGCGCCAGCCGGATCACGGCGTCGCCTCCCGGCTCGGCACCCGCGGGATCGCCTCGATCAGGGTGCGGGTGTACTCCTCGCGCGGGCTGGCGAACAGGTCCTCCCGTGGCGCCTGCTCGACGATGCGCCCGCGGTGCATGACCGCGATCTCCGGCGCCATGTACCGCACCACGGCAAGGTCGTGCGACACGAACAGGTAGGTCAGGCCCAGTTCGGTCTGCAAGGACCGCAGCAGGTTGAGGATCTGCGCCTGGGTGGCCACGTCGATCGCCGACACCGCCTCGTCGAGTACGACGAGGTCGGGGTGCAGCGCGATGGCGCGGGCGATCGACACCCGCTGGCACTGCCCGCCGGACAGCTCGGCGGGCCGGCGCGACGCGTACGAGGTGGGCAGGCCGACCAGCTCCAGCAGCTCGGCGACCCGGGCCCGGCGTGCGGTGGCGTCGCCGGCACCGTGGACCGCGAGCGGCAGGCCGATGATCTGCCCGACGGTCTTGCGCCGGTTCAGCGAGCCGACCGGGTCCTGCAACACGACCTGCATGTGCGCCCGCAGCCGCCGCAGCTCCCGGCCACCCAGCCCGGTCAGCTCGGTACCGCGGAACCGGACCGTGCCCGCGGTCGGGCGTAGCAGCCCGAGCAGCAGCGAGGTCAGTGTCGACTTGCCGCACCCGGACTCGCCGACCAGCCCGAACGTGGTGCCACGGCGCACGCTCAGGCTGACCCCGTCCACCGCCCGGGTGCCGGGAAAGTCCATCACCAGCCCGTCGGCCACCAGCAGGACATCGTCCTCGGCCGACGTTCCCGGTTCCTCGAAACGCCGACGAGGCTCGGGCACACGGTGCTCGCGCTCGTTCATCGCGGATCCTCCTCGATGTCGTCGAGTACGGCGAGCGGGCGGGCCGGGTCGACATCCAGCGTGCAGAGCGCGTCGAGCAGACCGCGGGTGTACGGGTGTCGCGGGTGGGCGAACACCTCGTCGGTCGGCGCGCTCTCCACGATCCGGCCGCGCCGCATCACCTCGACGCGGCGGCAGAACCCGGCCGCGACGGCCAGATCGTGCGTGATGAACAGGACGGCCGTACCGTGCTCGTCGGCGATCCGGTCCAGCAGCGCGAGGATGCGCGCCTGCGTGGTGACGTCCAGCGCGGTGGTCGGCTCGTCGGCGATCAGTACGGCCGGCTCGGCGGCGAGCGCCATCGCGATCACGACCCGCTGCCGCATCCCACCGGAGAACTCGTGCGGGTACGCGTCGACGCGGACCGCCGGGTCCGGGATGCCCACCTCGCCGAGCAGGTCGACCGCGCGGCGGCGGGCGGCGGCGCGGGACACGTCGGCGTGCGCCCGGACCGCCTCGACGATCTGGCGCCCGACGGTACGGACCGGATTGAGGCTCGTCAGCGGGTCCTGGTAGACCATCGCGACGGCCGCGCCGCGGGCCTGCCGCAGCTCCTTCTCGGTCGCGGTCACGTGGTCGCGGCCGGCGAGCCGGATCGAGCCGGACGTGATGCGGGTCGGCGGCGGGTTGAGCCGCATGACGGCCAGCGACAGCAGGCTCTTGCCGCTGCCGGACTCGCCGACGAGCCCGACCCGTTCGCCGGCGGACAGGGTCAGGTCGACGCCGCGTACCAGGTCGCGGCCCGGTACGCCGACGGTCAGGTCGCGGATGTCGAGTACCGGTGTGTCAGTCACGGTCGTCCCCGATCAGGATCCGCTGGAGGCCGTTGCCGACCGTGTTGAACGCGGCGATGGCGATCACCACCACCAGCGCCGGCACCAGCGGGTAGGAGATCGATTCGAACAGCTTCGTGTACCCCTGCTGGAGCAGCGTTCCCCAGGACGCGGTCGGCGGTTGGACGCCGAGGCCGAGGAAGCTCAGCGAGGCCTCCACCATCAGCGCGGTGGCCATGTTCAGCGACGCCTGCGCCATCAGCGCGGGTGTCGTGTTCGGCAGGATCTCGCGGAACAGGATGCGCGGTTCGGACGCGCCGACGGCGCGAAGTCCGCGCACGTACTCGGTCGAGATCTCGCCGAGCACCGTGGCCCGCGCGATCCGCGCGGTCAGTGGCGCCATCAGCAGCCCGATGACGAGTGCCAGGGTCAGCGCGTCCCCGCCGAACGCGGCGACGACGATGAGCGCGAACAGGATCATCGGGATCGCCAGGAACGCGTCCCCGATGCGCATCAGGATCTCGTCCAGCCAGCCGCGGCGGGCGGCGGCGACCGCTCCCCAGACCGTACCGAGCACCATCGCGATCGCGGTGGCCGCGAGCCCGATGGCCAGCGACACCCGGCCGCCGACGGCGATCCGGCTGAGCAGGTCACGGCCGAGCTCGTCGGTACCGAGCGGGTGCGAGAAGGACGCCGCCGCGTACCGTGCCGGTACGTCGATCGCGTCCGGCGATCCGAACAGCAGCGGCCCGAACACCGCGAGCAGGACGAGCAGCACGAGAATCGCGAGCGACACCACACTGGCCGGCCGGCGTACCAGCCGGTGCCACACCCCGGCGCGCGAGCGCGCGATGGCCGCCTCGGGGCGTACCGACAGTACGCTCATCGCCGCACCTCCCTCGTCGGAACGCCGACGAGACACCAGCACGCGCAATGCCTCTGAATCGCTCGCTGACGCCCGCTCATCGCCGTTCCTCCTTCGTCGGAACGCCGACGAGACACCAGCACGCGCAATGCCTCTGATTCGCTCGCTGACGCTCGCTCATTGGGCACCTCCCACGGCCGCGACGGCGGTGCGGGTACGGCGCCGGGCGCGTGCGCCGCCGACCCGCAGCCGCGGATCGAGCACCCCGAGCAGGATGTCGATGACGAGGTTCGCCAGCACGAACGCGGCGGCCACCAGCAGCACCGCGGTCTGGAGTACCGCGTAGTCGCGTTGCAGGACGGCGTCGACGATGAGTGAGCCGAGGCCGGGCCAGCGGAACACGTACTCGACGACGACCACTCCGCCGAGCACCGAGCCGATCATGACCCCGAACGCGGTGGCGGTCGGCAGCATCGCGTTGGGCAGTACGTGCCCGTTGACGACCTGCCGGCGGCGCAACCCCTTGCCGGTCGCGGTACGCACGAACGCGGCGCTGTCGACCTCCCGCATCGAGGTACGCAGGTAGTGCACGAGCGGCGCCGACAGCGTGATGCCGAGCGTCAGCGCCGGCAGCACCAGCAATCGCAGGCTGTGCAACGGATCGGCGAACAGCGACTGGTAGCCGCCGGTCGGCATCCAGCCGAGTCCGACGCTGAACACGGCGATCAGGATGATGCCGAAGACGAACGGCGGCGCGGCCATCCCGACGGTGGCGTACCCGCCGACGAGGCGGCGCCAGATCCGGCGCCGGGAGATCGCAGGCAGCAGCGCGAGCGGCAGGCTGATCAGTACGCCGAGGATCAGGCCAGCGACGGCGAGCAGCAGCGTGGCGCCGACCCGCTGCCCGATCAGTTCACCGACCGGGTACTCGCTGAAGTACGAGCGGCCCAGGTCGCCGTGGAACAGCCCGCCGATCCACCGTCCATACTGGACGATGATCGGGTCGTCGAGCCCCAGCCGGTGGTGCATCTGGGCGAGCGTCTTGGCGTCGATCGACTGCGCGGCACCGACCCGGGTGATCGTCGGATCGCCGGGCAGCAGCCGCAACACGACGAACACGAGTACCGAGACGAGCGCGATCATGAGCAGCGACAGGCAGAGGCGGCGGACGATGTAGGCGATCACGAGCGGCTCCCGGCGGCGAATCCGGCGCGCTCCAGGTGCAGCGTTCCCTCGCTCTGCACCCAGACCCCGCGTACGTTGGTCTGCGCCACCGACAGCGGCGACGTGTTGGCAAGCGTGACGATCGGTACGTTCGCGTTGAGGACCCGCTGCGCATCGGTGAACCCGCGGGCCCGATCCGTGCCGGCGCCCCGGGACACCGCGCCGGCGGCCCGCTCGTACGTGTCGGGCGCGGTCCAGTTGCACTCGCAGGTGCCCTCGTTCGAGTACCAGCTGATCGCGTAGTCGGCGGGCGGCGGCGGAAACGACAGGAAGTTCGGGTAGATCAGGCCCGGGTAGCGCTTGCCCTTCGGGTACGCCTTCGCGGCCCAGGTGGCCACCTCGTTGCTGCGGATCTGCAGGTTGATGCCGATCTTCTTCAGGTCGCTCTGCAGGATCTGCCCCATCGTGGTCCATTCCAGGTTCGCCCCGGCGGTGGTCCAGAACGTCAGGGTGGTGCCCGGCTTGACACCGGCCTCGGCGAACAGCTTCTTCGCCTTCACCAGGTCGTACGCGTGGTGCGGCAGATCGCTTGCGTAGTAAGGACTCTGCGGGTTGACCGGCTGGTCGGTGTCGTTGAGGACCGCCTTGCCGGCGTACGCCGCCTGGTTCATCGCCGCGCGGTCGGCGGCGTACGACAGGGCCAGTCGTGCCTTCGGGTTGTCGAACGGCTTGGACCTGGTGTCGAGTTCCCACACCGCGACGCCGGCCGGCTGTGGCGCCCCGAGCAGCGTCGTGCCGACCGCCAGGTAGCTTGCCGTGTCCGGCGTCAACTCCGTCAGCACGTCCAGCTCGCCGGACAGGAAGGCGCTCTGCGCGGCGGTCGCGTCCGCGTACCGCTGGATCTCGATCCGGTCGAACTTCGGTCGCGGTCCCCAGTACCGGTCGTTGCGCACCACCGTGACCGACTGGTTCGGCACGAACCTCGCCAGCTTGTACGGCCCGGTGCCGTTGGCGGTGCGGTTGACGTCGGCGATGTGGTCGACGTCGGTCATCTTGACGTCGACCAGGCCGTTGGGCAGTTGCGGGTTCGGCGTCTTCAGGTCGACGGCGAGCGTGGCCGGATCGACGGCCCGGACCGTGTCGATCATCGAGATCTTGACGGCGGCCTGCGCGGCGGTCTTCGGGTCGAGTACGCGCTCGATGTTCTTGACCGCGTCCGTTGCGGTGAACGGCTTTCCGTTGTCGAACCGGACACCCGTGCGCAGCCGGAAGGTCCAGTGCCGGTAGTCGTCGGAGTGGGTCCAGGACGTCGCGAGGTCGGGCCGCACGGACATGTCCGGCGCGTACGTCGTCAGCCCGTCCCACAGCAGCGTCTGCAGCTGGGTCTGGGAGCTGCTCGCGATCGTGTTCGGGTCGAGCTGGGTGATGCCCTGCGACTGTCCGAAGTGGAGTGTCCCACCGGTACGCATCGGGCCGCCGGCGGTGGCGCCGACCTTGTGCACGGTTTCCGCCGGACCATGTCCGGCGCCGCAGCCGGTCAGCGCGAGCGCGCCGATCACCAGGCCGCAGACCGGAACCAGCCGGGAACGCGTGATCTTCACGAAGCCTACCTTCCGTATTTCGAAGATAGATTCAAGATTTGGAAAAGAATATGTCCCCGGCGCAGGTCATGACAAGACGTCGGAAGTGGTTACATGCCGTACGGCAGCTGGACCGTACCGGCCTGCAACTCCCGGCCCAGCGCCGCCGCCTCGGCGACCACCTGCGCGCCGATCTCCTCGAACCCGGTCGAACGCAGCTGCTCCGCGTACCCGGTGACCCCGATCGAACCGGCCACCGCACCGTCGACGTCGAAGAACGGCGCGGCGACGCAGGCGATCCCCGGGTCCTCCTCCTCGTCCTCGGTCGCGTACCCGCGCTCGCGCACCTCGGCGAGCTCGGCGTGCAGCTCGGCGACCTGGATCGGATGTGCCTTCGGCCCGCGGCCGACGGCGGCGTTCTTGACCAGCGCGTCGACCGCGTCGACCGGCAGCTGCGCGGCGATCGCCCGCCCCAGCGCGGTCAGGTTGAACGGCGACGCCTTGCCCGGATAGGTGTCGTACTGCAGCATGCCCGGCGCGGCGACCTTGGCCACGTAGATGACCTGGCCGCCCTCCAGTACGCCCAGGTGCGCGTGCGCGCCGATCGAGTCGACCAGCCGCTTCAGGAACGGCCGCGCGGTGCGCATCAGGTCGACCTTCTTGACCAGCTGCGCGGCGAGGCCGTTGAGCCGCAGCGTCGGCCGCCAGAAGTGGCTGCGGCCGATCACCCGGCGGGCCGCGTACCCCCGCAGCTCCAGGGTGCGGGTGATCGCCGCGCAGGTCGCCAGCGGGATGTCGGTGACCTGCGCGAGCATCGTCAGCGTCATCGGCTCCTCGGCCGCCACCAGCGTCTCAAGCACCGTCAGCGCCCGGTCCACCGCCGGCGACGGCGCCTTGCCGTCACCGGACGTCCTGCCGTCACCGTTCGAGCCGGCCATGCCACCCCTCACCATCACCCGTGTCCGCTGCCGAGCCTAATCCGCCGCTCGATCGCGCGGCCGGTAGGCGACCACGTCGATCTCGACCAGGATGTCGCCGAGCTGCGACCCGGCGGTCGTGCGCACCGGGTACGGCGGGGTGAAGAACTCCCGGTACGCGGTGTCGAACGCGTCCCAGTCCCGCTCGCCGTCGGCCAGGTGCGCGGTCACCTTGACCACGTCCGCGAGCGAGGCGCCCGCCTCGGCCAGGATCGCGGCCAGGTTGCGCAGTACCTGCCGGGTCTGCTCGCCGGCCTCCGTACCGACGATCGCCCTCGTGGCCGGATCGAGCGGCCCGAGCCCGGCGGTGTAGACGTAGTCACCGGCGACGACACCCACCCTGCTCGTACGCGCCGCGCGGCGCCGGCGCGGCCGCGGTGGCCAGCGGGACGGCTTCCATGGTTCCTCCAAAGGGTCAGGGACGCACGATCGGTCCCGGCAGGTCAGGACAGGTCGGGCAGCCGGTCCGCGAACTCGGCGAGAAACCGGTCGACCATCGCGACCTCCTCCGCGTCGAGCCGGTGCGCCGGCGCCCGGCAGTACGCGCTGCGAAACAGGCCGCGCCGCTGTGAGATCAGCTTCTCGGCCGCCACGATCAACTCCGAGCCGAGCATCCAGTACGAGATGTAGGGCAGGAACTGGCGGTGCAGGTCGAAGGCGGCCTTCTCGTCGCCGGCCGCGTACAGCTCCCAGACGTCGACGTACAGCTCGGTGAACGAGCAGCCGGGCTGCACGCCGACCGCGCCGCGCCGCAACGCGTCCGGCAGCTGCACGCCGGCGTACCCGACCATCGCCGGCAGGACCGGGTCCTGGCGGGCCAGGTCGGCGATGAACGGGCCGGGCGGCGTCGACTCGACCTTCACCATCCGCACGTTCGGGCGCTCCGCGGCGATCGCGGCGATCGACGCCGCGTCGAGCGCCGTACCGGTCTGCTCCGGCGCGTACTGCACCACGATCGGTGTCTCCGGCACTGCCGCGGCGACCGTCTCGACGTGCTCGTGGATGTCGCGTACCGAGGGCCCGAGCTGGTACGGCGGGAGCAGGTTCACCGCGTCGGCGCCGGCGTCGACGAGCCGGCGCGCATGGTCGGCGGCGAGCCGCGTCGCGTGGTCCTGTACCGCGACGACCGCCGCCACGTCGTCCCGGGACCGCGTGCGGTCGAGCAGGACCGTGTTGAGCCGGTCCCGCTCGTCGCTGGTCAGCTTGAGGAACTCCGAGGCGTACCCCGGGAACATCACGCTGCTCACCCCGCAGCCCAGCACGTGGTCCACCACGCGCGCGAAACCCGGCTCGTCCAGCGAGCCGTCGTCGTGGAACGGCACCTCCAGCACCGGGGAAACGCCCCTGATCAGCTCCGCCGCGTCCGTCATCGGTTCTGCCCTCCCGCATCGATGCTGTTCAGCCGGGCCGCCAGCCGGCGGTCCCGGTCCGCCCGGGCGCGCCGGGCCGTCTCGCCGGGCCACTCGTACACGCCGCCGCCGGACTTGGCGCCGTACCGCCCGGCCGCGGTCAGCTCGACCAGGTTCGGCGGCGTGGCGAACCGCTCGCCGAGATGCTCGGCGAGGTAGTCGAGGATCGCCCGGTACACGTCGAGTCCGGCCAGGTCGGCGATCTCGAACGGCCCGTAGTCGCCCAACCGGAAGCCGAACGAGCCGCGCACGATCGCGTCGATGTCCCGAGCGGTCGCGACCCCCTCCGCCAGGCACCGGAACGCCTCCGCCACCATCGCGAACTGCAGCCGGTTGCCGACGAATCCGGCCGTGTTGGCGGTCACCGCCGGCCGCTTGCCCAGCGCGGTCAGCCAGCCCAGTACCGCCTCGACGCGGCCCGGCTCGACCGCCGCGGTGCGCACCACCTCCACGCACGGCACCAGGTACGCCGGGTTGTACCAGTGCATCCCGAGCACCCGCGCCGGCGCCCCCGCCGCGGTCGCGAGCAGCCCGATGTCGTACGAGGAGGTGTTGCTCGCGAGCGTCGCGTCACGCGGTGCGTGCGCCCCGATCGCCTGCCACACCACCTGCTTGAGCGCCAGATCCTCCGGTACCGCCTCGATCACGAGCGCGGCTCCGGTCACCGCCTCCGCGATGTCGCCGACCGGCGTGACGAGGTCGACCACGGTCGCGTCCCGCTCGGGCAGGCTGGCGGCGATGGCGTCCCGGCCGGCCCGCGCCAGCTCGACGGTACGGTCGGCCAGCCGGACCGGCACGCCGCCGGCAGCGAACACCCGCGCGATCCCGTGCCCCATCGTCCCGGCACCGATCACCGCCACCGACCGTGGCGGTACCGGCCCGGTCCGGCCCGCGGTCCCGGCGTCGCCGGCAGCCTCCGCGCCGGCGCTCCAGCCCGCGCCGACGTCATGGCTCGTGCCGCCGCCCGGGGTCGTGCCGGGGTTCCGGTTCGCGGCCGGGTTTCCTTGCGGCGCACCAGTTTGCCGGGTCATGGGGCCACCATCCCGGCCGAGAGGTCGATGTCGGCGGCGCACAGGCCCGGCATGGCCAGCATCGCCAGCGCCGCGGCGGCGACCTCGCCCTCGGTGAGCAGCCGTCGCAACGCGGCGCGGCCGGCGAACGCCTGCCGCGCGTCGGCGACGCTCGTCCCGGTCCGGTCCGCCTCCAGCCGGAAGTTGCGGTCCATCCGCGGCCCGTCGACCGGTCCGGGCGACAGCGAGTTGACCCGGACCCCGGACTCGCCGACCTCGACGGCCAGGGTGCGGGTCAGCCCCAGCACGGCCATCTTCGCCGCGCAGTACGGGGTGCGGCCGGCGAGCGGCCGCTTGCCGGACACCGACGCCAGGTTGATCACATCCCCACGGCCTGCGGCGACCATCGCCGGGAGGAACGCCCGGCAGACCAGGTAGGTGCCGCGCACGTTGACCGCGAACACCTCGTCCCACTGCGCGGGCGTCACCTCGTGAAGCGGCGCGACCGGACCCGGGATCCCGGCGTTGTTGACGAGGATCGACACGTCCTCACCGGCGAGCGCAGTGGCGAGCGCCGCGACCCGCGCCGGGTCGGACACGTCGCACACCTCGCCGCGGACGGCCGTACCGTCGGCGACCGCGGCGCCGAGCGTGGCCCGGTCGCGCCCGGTGACGAGAACCCGGACTCCCGCGCCGGTCAGTGCCCCGGCGATGGCGTACCCGAGCCCCCGACCGCCGCCCGTGACCAGCGCGGTACGGCCGGCCAACGGCGCGGCGCGGCCCCCCGACGCGGTTGCCGCCGCCGTTTCGGTCGCCTCGACGGGCGGGCCGGGGCGTGGTGTGATCACGCGCGGTCCAGGACGTGGTCGGTCCAGGACAGCGGCGTGCCCCGGTACGCCGCGGCGCGGACATCGCCGCTGCGGGCGTGCCCCTCGAACAGCTCGACCCGCGCCGCGCGACCGCAGATCTCCCCCAACCGCGCGCTCGCCGCCGGATCGGTCACCTCCTGGTACGTGACCGTCTTCAGGTACTTGCCGACCCACAGCCCGCCGGTGTAACGCGCCGCGCCGCGGGTCGGCAGCACGTGATTGGTGCCGATCACCTTGTCGCCGTAGGAGACGCACGTACCGGAACCGAGGAACAGGGCGCCGTAGTCGCGCATCGTGTCCAGCGCGACGCGCGGCTGTGCGGTGAGGATCTCGACGTGCTCGGACGCGAACGTGTCGGCCAGCGCGTACGCCGCGTCGAGGCCGTCGACGACGTGGATCTGGCCGTGGTCGCGCCAGGCGGGCCCGGCCATGTCGTTGGTCGGCATGCCGGGCAGCAGCGCGTCGATGTGGCCGAGCACCGCGGTACCGAGCCGTTCGCTGGTGGTGATCAGCACGGCGGGAGAGTCGGGGCCGTGCTCGGCCTGGGAGAGCAGGTCGACCGCGACGACGAACGGGTCGGCGGACTCGTCGGCGACGACGAGGATCTCGGTCGGCCCGGCGAACAGGTCGATGCCGACCTCACCGAACAGCTGCCGCTTCGCCTCGGCGACGTACGCGTTGCCGGGGCCGGCGATGAGGTTCACCCGGCCGATCGTCTCGGTACCGAGTGCGAGCGCCGCGACCGCTTGGACCCCACCCAGCAGGAGGATCTCGTCGGCGCCGGCCAGGTGCATCGCGGCGATCGTGGCCGCCGGGATCTCGCCCCGGATCGGCGGCGTGCAGGCGGCGACCCGGTCGACCCCGGCGACCTTGGCGGTCACGATCGTCATGTGCGCCGACGCGGTCAGCGGGTAACGCCCACCGGGCACGTACGCTCCGGCCGCGGCGACCGGGATGTTCTTCTGCCCCAACCGAATCCCGGGCAGCGTCTCCACCTCGAAGTCGCGCAGCGACTCGCGCTGGTGCGTCGCGAACGAACGTACCTGGTCCTGCACGAACCGGATGTCCGCAAGCACCTGGTCCGGCACCCCGTCGACGATCCGTTCGATCTCGTCCGGCGCGAGCCGGAACGAGGCCGGCGACCAGCCGTCGAACTTGACCGAGTGGTCGCGTACCGCCGCGTCGCCGCGCTGCCGCACGTCGGCGATGATCGCCGCGACCCGCTCCCGTACCCCGTCGTCGGCTCCGGCTCCTGCCGCAGTCGCCGCGCGCTTCTTGAGCATCCGGCTCGTGGTCATGCCCCACTCATCCCTTGTCTCGTGGTCGTCGTTCGGTGCCCGGCCTCGCGGTCAGGCCAGGAACCGGTCCAGCACGTTGCGGGTGATCGCGGCCGCGGCGGCGTCCACCGGTACCGAGGTCGACCAGGTGATGGAGCCGGCGGCGAACACCTCGCCGCCGCTCGCGGTGGTCAGGTGCACGAGTTCGGCGCCGCCGTCGTCGACGTTGGTACCGCGGGCCAACACGACCGCGCCGTCCGGCGTGTGCGCCCCGGTCTTGTCCGTCTCGTGGCCGGACGCGCCGCCGGAGCACCGTTCGTGCAACGTCGCCGTACCGAAGACGTCACCGGCCACCAGCCCGGTACCGGCGAACGCCCAGTGCTTCTCGTCGACGACCCGGTACGGTGCCGCGGTCATCGCGCCCGCGCTGGTGAACACGACGCCGAGCAGCGCGCTGGTCGGTCGGTGGCTGCGCGCCATCCGGCCCTCGTCCGGCCCGTCCTCGACCGCCTCGGTACGAAACCGCAGCGCGTCGCCGACGAACTCGACCTCGCAGTCGACCCCGTTGCCGCCGAGGTAGGCGAGCTTTCCGCCGCGCTCGTGCACCCAGGACCACACCCGGTCGTACATCTCGGCCGACCAGTACTCGGGGTGGGTGTTGAGTACGAGGACCCGGTAGTCGTCCAGGTCGAGGGTGCCGTCGTGCAGGTGGGCGTCGGCGTACAGGTCGTGGCCGTATCCGTTGCGCTCCAACCAGCTCAGCAGCCGCCACTCGGCCGACGCGAGGTGGCAGGGCTGCCGGCCGCGGATCGGGTCGAGGGGCTGCTCGTCGGCGCCGATCTGGTTGAGCGGTTCCGGCCGGTCGAACGACAGCGGCGGGTAGACGTCGTCGGCGAACTGGTGCTCGGAGAACGACGACTCCTGGTACCTCGGCAGCTCCAGCCGCGGCACCAGCGCCGGCTCGGCCGGCAGCCCGGCCGCGTTGACGTAGTTGCTGCGCCCGCCGAAGTTGTTGTACGCGTTCCAGGTGTTCGTCGAGGCGAGTACGGCGATGCGGGCGCGCGGCGTGCGCGGCGCGACGACCCACGGGAACGAGAACCGTACGCCGGACTCACCCTCGACGTGGAAGTAGTAGAGCCCACCGCGCTCCGGTGCCGTCACGTGCTGCTTGTGGTTCGGGTCGACGTAGCCGCGTTCGTTGAAGTGCACGCCGTCGCGGGTGTAGTCGCCGTCCGGCGTCACCTGCACGGTCGAGCGCGGTGCGTGTTCGTCGAACCAGCCGATGATGCGTTCCGGTTCCGCCTCGGCGCCGCAGCGCCGCAGGCTCAGCCGGTACGGCTCGGGGCTGTGGATCCGGAACTCGCCGGTGCCGCCGGCGCGTGTCCACTTCGGCCAGACGTACCCGTAGATCCGGTCGGACAGCAGCCGGAACCGGTGCGGGCGGGCACCGAGTTCGACGGTGACGTGCTTGGCGCCGTAGCCGTCCCGGGCGAGCGTCACCCGGTAGCTACCGGGCGGCACGTCGAGGCGTACGGCGCCGGATGCGGTCGAGGTGGTCACCCAGGTGCTCGTTCCGTCACCCACCTCGACGGCGACACCCGCGAGCGCCAGGTCCCGCTCGTCGCTCACGTATCCGATCACCTTCATGTCAGCTCCCCCGCCTCCACCGTCGCCGTACGCCGGGCGGCGAGTGACCGACCGGCGGTCTCCGGTACCGCGACGATCGCCGCGGCGCTCAGCACGCAGCCGCCGATCATGTACAGGCACACGCCCCACGACGCGCCGCCGGCCGCGGCGGTCAAGGCGCTCGCGATCATCGGCGCGAACCCGCCCGCCAGTACGGCGGTCAGCTGGTAGCCGAGGCCGACCCCGGTGGCGCGGGCGGACGTGCCGAACAGCTCCGACAGGATCGTCTGGGACAGCGCCGACATCGCGATGACGCACACCGAGAAGCCGAGCGTCATCCCCAGGTAGATCAGCGCCGGTCGCCCGGACGAGAACATCGCGAAGATCGGGAAGATCAGCACCGCCAGCGCGATGCAGCCGCCCAGGAACACCGGTTTCCGGCCGATCCGGTCGGACAGGATCCCCCACGTCGGTGCCAGCACGATCTGCACCCCGGACGCGATCATCGTCGCGGTCAGCGCGACCGACGCCGGCGACCCGCGGTCCTTCAGGTACGCCGGCCCGTACACGGTCAGCACGTAGCCGCCGATGCTGTTGGCGAAGCCGAACAGTACGCCCAGGACCAGCGGCTTCGGCCGGCGCAGCACGTCCAGCAACGGGAGCCGGCGCTGCTGCACCCCCTGGTCCCGGTCGGCGGCGAACACCGGTGTCTCCGGTACCCGGGACCGGATGATCAGCCCGGCGACGAGCAGGACCACGCTCAGCCAGTACGGCAGGCGCCAGCCCCAGGTGAGGAACTCGTCGTCGGGCAGCGACGACACGAGGCTCATCAGCCCGGACGAGATGAACAGTGCGATCCCGGATCCGCTGAGCAGCAACGCGCCGAACAGGCCGCGCCGGTCGGCCCGCGCGTGTTCGACGGCGAGCGCGGTCGCGCCGCCCATCTCGCCACCGGTCGAGAACCCCTGCACGAGCCGGAACACGACGAGCAGGATCGGTGCGGCGACGCCGATCGAGCGGTACCCGGGCAGGACGCCGATCAGGAACGTCGAGACCCCCATCAGCATGATCGTCAGGACGAGGGCCTTCTGCCGGCCGACCCGGTCGGCGATGTGGCCGAGCACGATGCCGCCGATCGGCCGCAGGATGAAGCCGACGGCGAACGCGGCGAACGAGTACAGCTGCCCGGCGAGCGGGCTGGAGTCCGGGAAGAACAGCTTCGGGAACACGACCGCCGCGGAGAGCCCGAACAGGTAGTAGTCGTAGTACTCCAGGAGGGTGCCGACGGAGGCCGCGAGGGCGGCCTTGCGCCGTGCCACTGTCTCGCTCCGTACTCACGGTGCCTCTCCTCGTGCGCCAGCCGTGATCCGTCAGTTTTCGATATTTCGAATATGTATTCCATTTATCGAAACTAAGGACTATCACGGTCGTGGAAGCCGCGCAAGAGTCGTCTCGTCAGCCCACCCGAGCACACAGCGGCCGTCCGGCGATCGCGGCCACCAGCCCCGCGGCGAACGCCGCTACCGGCACCAGGACTGGTGTCCGGTGGTAGATGCCGATACGTAGCGACAGAACAGCCCCATCCGGCGCGCGCGACCGCCCTGCCGCGCTTGATGGCCCATCCGGCATCGGTGTCGAGGCGTTAGTCGATGGAGTCGTTCTTCGGGTTGACCCGTGGACCGGAACAGGCTGCGGCCACCGCCGACACCGGATGTCCGGGCGTAGACAGGGATCGGCCCACCTGCATCCACGGCAACCCGGGGTGTCCAACCCAGCGCTCGGTTGCCTTCTCACGCGAAGCGCCACCACTGAGCGCCAGCAGGCCGGGGGCGCGCAACTAGGGGTGACGCCGTTCGACGACAGCGACGATGCTGGCCGGCGACTCCACCGGCCGGCACCGATCTGGTTCAGGATGCCGTCCGGATCACGCTCCGGCGGCGGTGACGATCGCGTCGGTGGCGAAGCCGAGGAGCAGGCCGGCAAGTACGCCCCAGGCGGTGAGGTACTTGGCTGACGACCGGCGGGCGACGGCGAGCAACTCGATCACGACGTACAGGATCGAGCCAGCGGCGAGGGCGAGGAAGGCGACGCTCACGGCCTCGCTGGTGAACCGTTGGCCGACGAGGGTGCCGAGGAAGGTCGGCCCACCGCCGATCACGCCCAACAGCCCCAGGTACGCCCAGGACGGGCGGGTACCCGCGGCCGCCATCGGCGCCACGATCCCGAAGCCCTCCGTGGCGTTGTGCAGGCCGAAGCCGATGATCAGCAAGACCGCCAGGGCAATCTCGCCCTGTGCAGCCGAGTTGCCGATGGCCAGGCCCTCGGCGAAGTTGTGCAGCCCGATCCCGACGGCGATCAGCATCGCGAGCTGCCGTGCCGTTGCCCGGGCGTGTGTGTCCGGGAGCGTGGCGGTCGCGGTACCTACCGACCCCGGCGCGGCCGGTGCGGCTGGCACCGGCGACGGCGCGGTGGTACGGGACCGGCGGGCGGCCACCCAGCGGTCGAAGTACACCAGCCCGAGGAGACCGACCGCGACGCCACCGGCCAGTACCAGGCCGTCCAGGACGGCACCGCCATAGTGCTTGTCGGACAGCGCGGCGTCGAGCGGCTCCCACGCGTGCGCGAGAACGTCCCAGAGGAGGAACAACAGGATGCCGATAGCGCCGGCGTTGAGCAGAGCCCGCATCCGCGGTGCCGGGTTACGCAGTCGCCCCAAGGGCAGGCCGAGAAAGATGGTGAACCCGGCGATCAGACCCAACAGGGCGATCTTCGACGCGGACACAGTGCACTCCAGCAGGACGGCGACGCAGGCACGCAGAGCGTAAGCGAGCCAAGGCTCACCTAACAAATCCTGGGATCCGGCGAGCGCCGACCCGATCGCTTGGCAGCACCGGTCGGCGCCGGAACGAGTGGCGCAAGGCCAGCGACCCCGTCAAGGGCGCCCCGTGGAGCATCCGCCGCAGCGCAGAAGAAGCTTCGGCGCCCGGGGGACCAACATCCACTGCGGCATCGGGCAACCACGCTTCCGCGGTCGGTACGCCCCGGCGGAGACCAGGATGCGCGAGCGGGGGGCGGGCGATCATCGTCTGTGCGCCGCCCGCGTGGCCGGTCCGGTTCACAGCGGGTGCATCACCCACCGGCGCCGAGGCTCCGTCACTTGACGACGCGGTACGTCAGGTGGGTGACGCCCTGGTTGGCGGCGACCGACGTGCATTCGAGTTCGATCGCTTCGGGCAGTTCCCGGAAGAACGGGATCCCGCCACCGAGGAGTACCGGGACCTGGCTGATCACGATCTCGTCCAGCAGTCGCAGTCTCAGGGCCTCGGTGGTCGTCGCACCTGCGGCGAGCTTGACGTCCTTGCCGGACTCCGAGGCGACCGCGATGGCCTGCCGGATCGCCGACTCCAGCCCGTCGGTGACGATGGTCTGGCCGGGCGCTGCGTCCGGGATCGGGTCACGGCTGACGACGAACAGCGGCGCGTCGGGCTGCATGCTGCCGCCGCCCCAGCGGTCGGCGTGTTCGTAGGTGTTCCGCCCCGACACGACCGCACCGGTACGGGTGCCGCCGTAGTCGGCCACCGCCCGGTTCGGCGCGCTGCGGTCGGAGAGCCAGTCGAAGATCCGGAACCCGTCGCCGAGTCCACGGCCGGCCCGCGCGCCGCGTCCTGAGACGTACCCGTCGACCGAGGTGGACAGGTGCGTGTAGACCACCGTCATGATCCATCCTCCCGTTCGTTGCTGATCGCTGTGCCGGACCGCAGGCAGGCGGTACGCCGGGAAACGGCCTCCCCCGCTGCCGCCGCCGTACCGGGCGTGCCCGGCGGAGTCGACCGATCCCTCAGCCACGCCGGGGCCGGTAGGTGTGCAGTACGACGCCGTTGGGAAACGGCCTCGCCTCCACCAGCGTCACGTGCCGCGACGCGGGCAGCTGGTCGAACAAGGCCAGGCCGCGGCCCAGGACCAGCGGCTGGATCAGGAGGCGGTACTCGTCGATCAGGTCCGCCGCGGCCATCGAGCCGGCGAATCGCGCACCGCCCCACGCGATCACGTCCGGCCCGGGTTCGGCCTTGATCGCGGCGATCTCGCTCGCGAGGTCGCCGCGCGCGACCCGGGTGGTCGGCCAGGACGCCTCGGCGTCGGGGAGCGTCGTGGAGAACACGATCTTCGGGATGTCGTTCATCGGCGCCGCGTACGGGTCGTCCGACTGCGGCCAGGCCGAGGCCATCTGCAGGTAGGTCGTCCGACCCATCAGATGGGCTCCGGCCGTACTGATCCGGTCCAGCTTCCACCGTTTGAGTTCGCCGTCCTCCGGGATCGCCATCCCGGGGTGCTCGCGGTCGCTGTCGACCAGCCCGTCCAGGGACATCGACATGTACAAGACGACGTCTCGCATGGCTCACCTCTCGTTGGTCGTGTGGCCGTCGGATTCACCGGGGCCGAGCATCCTGCCGAAACCGGCCGCGATGGTCGGCGCTCCGACGCTGCGAAGAACAGACCAGAGCAGCACCTGGTTCGCCTCCAGGACGAGGCGTCCGGTCCGAGCCTCCAGCGCGTCGATCGCGCGGGCGGCCCGGAAGCCGTTCCCGCCGATGACCACGGCGTCCGCGCGCGAGCACAGGTGTTGCGCGACGTACTCGACGACCATCGCCGGCTCGACCTGGTCCGGGTCGTCGGGCAGCGGGGCCAGCCGGGCGTCGACGACGTCGAAGCCCTGGCCGCGGAAGTACTGCGAGCCCAGGTCGTGGAGCGACTGCCCGAACCACGGCGGGTGGACGAGGCTGATCCGCTGGACGTGCCGGGACCGCAGGGCCGACACCACCGACAGGCTGGTGGTGCACACCGGTACGCCCCAGCGCGCGCGAAGGCGACCCACGAGCTCGTACTCGGCAGCGTGGCCGAGCGCGTAGCCCAGGCTCGTCGAGGCGACGGCGAGTACGTCGACGGCCGGCAGGAGCGCCGCGGCGGCCTCGTCCAGTGCCTCGGGCGTCACCTGCGCGCGAAGATCTCCCGCCGGGGTACGCGGCCTGGAGACGCCGACGCCGGGAACCGCGGCGCGAATCCGCGCGGTCCCGACACGCACCAGGCCCGGGGCCATCTCCGGAAGCTCGGCGTCGGCTCCCGGCGTCGCATGCGGTGTCAGTACGCCCACCCTGGTGGGTCTGTCGCCGATGTCCATGACCCGAGCCTCACAGCGCGGGCAGGGATCATCAACGCCGATCTGCTGTGCGCATCGTGTAGCGTCGCTCATCGATGCCGGACGTGGAGATGCGCGAGATGCGGCTGTTCCTGGTGCTCGCCGAGGAACTGCATTTCGGACGCGCCGCCGAACGACTGGGCCTTACCGCCTCCCGCGTCAGCCAGGTGCTGAACACCCTCGAACGGAAGCTCGGCGGCCAACGGCTCTTCAACCGGACCAGCCGCGTCGTCGACCTGACCGCCGCCGGGCGCGTACTGCAGAGTGAACTCGCCCCGGCGGTGGCCGGCCTCGACCTGGTGCTGCACACAGCCAGGTTCCGCCACACGGGGCCCGGCGTGGTACGCGTGGGGCTGCTGAACGCCGCCTCCGGCGTGGACGTCCTGAGCCGAGCCATCGAGCGGTTCGAAGCGACCTACGCCGGAGCCAGCGTGCAGTTGAGCACCACGCCGTTCGACGACCGCCTGGGCCCGCTGCGTCGGCGCGAGATCGACCTGGTCGTGACGAGGCTCCCGCTCGACCAGCCGGACATCGTCGTCGGCCCTGCGCTGAGCGTCGCGGATCAGCGCGTCGTCATGGTCGGCCGCACCCACCCGCTCGCCGACCGGACCGTCCTGAGCGTCGAGGACCTCGCCGACCACGACGTCAGGCGACCCTACGGACTCACCCCGGAGCTGGCCGAGGCGACCTGCCCACCGCGTACGCCGTCGGGCCGGCCGATCCACTTCGTCGACGCCGAGGTCGACGACAACGCCCAACTCCTCTACCTGCTCGCCCGAGGCCGTCTCGTGCACCCCACGGTCGCGCCGTTCGCGGCCCACTTCCACCACCCCGACGTCGTCGCCATCCCTCTGGCCGACCTGCCGCCCTCCAGCTGCGCACTCGCCGCGCTCAAAGGCGTCGACAACCCGGACCGCGACAGCTTCATCGACGTGGTCGAGCAGATGCGCCCATCGACCTGATCTCGTCCCACAGACGTCCCGGCCGGCCGACGCCCGGTCGCGTCGGGCTCCCGCCAGCATCTCGACGGATCACAGCGGCTGCCTACCTGGAGGTTGCCGCTCGCGTTCGGTCGCACGGCGTGGGCTGAGTCGCGTCAGCGAACAGCGCCGAGTCGCAGCGCGGGAGCGGAAGTCAAGCGCCGTTCACGCCGTGGGACTTGCCCGCCCGGCGCTGGTCCGCGCGCGAATGGCGCCGAGCCCTTCGCTGAAGGTGGTGACAGCGAACTCGGGGAACCGCTTCGTGAACTTCGAGGCGTCGAAGATGCTGTCCTGGGCGTACCTCGGCAGCAGTTCCCGGATCTCCCGCGCCTGCGCGGAGACGATGCCGGCCGCGCTGAGCACCCACTTCGGAATCACGGTGTACTTCTCGTTCGCGTCGAATGACTCGGCGGCCATCGCGACGAACTGCCGGTACGTGGGTCGGGCGTCGTCCACGGGAAGGTGCCAGGTTTGCCCGTAGGCGTCGGAGGCGTTGCCCAGGGCGGCCAGGGCGCGGCTGGCGTCCGGGGTCCAGATCAGGGTGCGCCGCCGATCGTCGCGTACCGGCACGAGGGGCTTCTTCCCTGCCTTCAGGCGATCGATGACCAGCGCGTTGGTGAAGCTCTGCGTGCGGCCGGGACCATAGAACTCCGGGGCTCGGGCGATGAGCACGGGGATGTCCCCGCGCGCCATTTCCGCAAGGACGGTCGCCGCCATGTCGGCCCGTACCCGACCCTTGCGCCCCACCGGATCGAACGGGGTGTCCTCGGTCTGTACGCGGTCGTCCTGCGGGTACATGTAGGTGTTGTCGAAGTAGGCGAACCGCGCTCTCGCGGCCCGTGCCGCGTCCAGCGCGTTGCGCAGCATGGTCGGGAACTGCGCCTCCCACAGCTGCGTGTTCGCGGGTAACCCGGCAGTGAAGTAGACGATCTCGCTGCCGGCGACCGCCTCCGTGGTCTGCTTCGCATCGAGCAGGTCAGCGGGCATCAGTTCGTCGGCGTCGTGCCCCTTGCGCGGAGTGCGGCTGGCGAGCCTCAGGTCGTCGGTGTGGGCGCGGCGCAACTCGCGCGCCAGTTCGACGCCGATCTGGCCGTTGGCCCCCAGGATCGTCTGCATTCTCGGTCTGCTCTCTCCTGCGTGCCCGCGACCGTCTCCTCGCTGTACATCGGCCGGCACGCTGATGTTTACAGTGCTTACATTAGCGTAGCGGCAGTCATGCGACAGCGGCAACCACGGGATGACCGTCCCACCAGCGGGGATCTAGCATCTCCGCAAAGAGCACCCAACGGCGCCGAACTGACCCATCGGCACATGGCCGAGCAGCCGCTACCGCGCCCGTCGCCCTCGCGTCAGTTCCTCCGGAGCGTCGCCAGCACGCCCAGGTGTCCCGCGGCACCCGAGTGCACCGTCGACCTCGCGGGGACCGCGTTCGCGCAACACCACCACCGCCTGGCCATCCCTGAACTAAAGTGATCGTTGCTTACATTGCTTCCCGGACCACACCGCCGGCCGACCAGTGCACGGGAGGGCAACATGACGACCGACGCCGAGACCGTCGAGGTCGAGCTCGGCAGGCGGACCATGCAGGTGCCGGCAGGCGCAGTCGGCTTCCGAGCGGGTTGGATCCGTTGACGGTCGCGCCCGGGCTCGGGCTGTTCTCGGTGATCGTCTGCCGCTACGACGTGTGCGACATCGACTTCTACACCGAAGCGACCGTCGGGATCGCGGTCAAGGAGGTCCGGCACGGCAGCCTTCCGCCGGTGGACCTGCTGGCCGCATTGGGCACCGACCAGCTGTACAGCTACGTGCTCTCCCTGCCGGTGAACACCGAGATCGCGCAGGTACGCGGTCACGACGGCTACGGGTTCCCGAAGTGGGTCACCGACATCGATGTCGACATCGACGAGCGCCACACCAAGGCCCGGGTCGCCAACGACGACGGCGGCACCGACATCGACCTGTACGCGGCCACCCCGAAGCAGAAGCGCGTACCCAGCGGGAGCAGCGTGTCGACACTCACCTCGTACACCGAGCTGAACGACGGCTGGCACCAGACGCTCAGCCAGACGAACAACCTCGTGTTCGGCAATGTCCTGCTACCCAAGGATGTGCGGCTCACGCTCGGATCGGGACGCCTGAGCGATGACATCCGGTCACTCAGACCGAAGCGCCCGCTGCGATTGGACGTGTTCACGCCATGCCAGAACGCACTCCACATCCCGGTGCCGGTCTCCTTTCCCACCCGATGATCACCCTTGCGGCGAAACGAGATGAGACATGACGTCCGTGTTGATGGTGCTCTCGGCAGCACGCCACTGGACCCTGCGCGACGGCACGCTTCACCCGACCGGGGTGTGGGCCGAAGAATTCGCGGTCCCCTACCAGCTGTTCATCGACGCGGGCTTCGACGTCACAGTGGCCACGCCCGAGGGTAAGAAGCCGGTCATCGACAAGCTCAGCCTCGGCATCGCCGGCGGGCTGCCAAACAAGACCCGCAAGATCGCCGCCGAGGTCGAGCGCCTCCAGCCGGTACTGGACCAGCCGGCGAACCTCGCTGACATGGATCCCGACGACTTCGACCTGGTCTTCTACTCCGGCGGGCATGGACCGATGGAAGACCTTGCGGTCGACCCGGTCTCGGGGGCGTTGCTCACCCAGCGGGTGAAGTCCGGGCGCACGCTCGCGCTGCTCTGCCACGCGCCGGCCGCGGCACTCGCGGCAGAGAACCCCGACGGCAGCTGGCCGTTCGAGGGCTATCGGATGACGGGACTGTCCAACCGCGAAGAGCGCCTCAACCCGTTCGCGTGGAAGGCCAAGTGGCTGCTGGAGGACCGGCTCAAGCAGGCCGGCGCCGACTACTCCAAGGGCATCCCGTTGCGCCCGCACATCGTCCGCGACCGCAACCTCTACACCGGCGAGAACCCGCAGTCCTCGGCGAAGCTCGCCCGCCAGGTCATCGCCGACCTGCAACGTCAGGCGGCTGTCGGCTGACTCGCCACCGCCACGAACGGAGCACACCAGGGCCGAGACTCCACACCGATCGCGCCGCATCTGTAGCCTCGCCTCGTCCTGCGCGGAGCTGCACGAGTCATCCGGTGAACACTCGCCCGCACAGGTCCTCGCCGATGCCGGCCACACCAGGCCACGACACGGGTCGAGGTACTCCGGCATCGGCTGCCGTAGCAACATCGACCTTCAGACGATCGTGGGCGAGAGGTTCCCGCCGGGCTGCCCGGCGGCTGGGGCATGGCCGCAGCCGCCTGCGTTGCCCCTGCTGCGATGCGGTTGCTGAAGCGACTGCCGCCATCGACGCGGAGCCGTCGGATCGGTCACACGAGCTTTGCCGACAAGAGTGCCTTGACGGTCTGCCGGACCCGATCCCTGATCGTCTGTTCGGAGGTGGTGTCGAGCTTGCCGTCCACATGCAGAAAGGCCAGGCCGTGGACAGCGGCCCACAAGCCGGTCGCCAGCGCGGGCGGGTTGTCGGTCTCGAAGATTCGCTCCACCGCCGCACCCAGGTATGCGTGGATAGCCTCCACCGCAGCCACCCGATCCGGACTGGTCCGGTCGCATCCTTCGGCGAACATCACCCGGAACAGTCCACGCCGCGACAGCGCGAACTCGACATACCCGACCGCAAGTCCGGCCAGGTCATCGGCGGTCTTCGGCTCCGGGTGCCGGGAGACCAGATCGGCCATCAGTTCCCGGTAGCCGACCGCGGCGACGGCCGACAACAGCGAGAGGCGATCCGGGAAGTGCCGGTACGGTGCACCGGGCGAGACGCCCGCACGGCGCGCGACAGCGCGCAACGACAGCTCGACGTCGCCGTCCTCGTCGAGCATCTCCATGGCCGAGCGGACCAGCGTCGCGGGCAGATCCCCGTGGTGATAACTCGACGGTGCCTTCTCAACCATGCTCACAGCCTAGTTTTCGGCCGATGCCGACTCTGACAAGTACACGGCCAGCCCGGCTGCGACATCACCCATCCCCCGGTCGTCGCACCGCAGCAGGCGACCACGAACTCAGCGTCGTTGGCCGCCGGAGCAAAGAGGACCGGGTTGAGTCCGCTTCGGCGACGAGAGAAACAACCCGCATGATCACCGCCCGAACCGTCCCACGCGCACCAACCCGGCCCTGGTCCGCGCCGTCGAGTCGGATAAGCGGCACTGGACAGTTAATTAGCAAATTGCCATAATGCCTTCGTGGCAGACGTGGACCTGGACGTGGTGAAGGCGCTCGCCAACGACAAGCGCCTGCGGATCCTCGACTGGCTGCGCGACCCGACCGCGCACTTCCCCCCGCAGCGCGACGGCGACCTGGTCACCGACGGCGTGTGCTCGGTGTTCATCGCCGACAAGCTCGGTGTCAGCGCGCCGACGTGCGGCGAGCACCTGAAGGTACTCAGCCGGGCGGGGCTGGTGCGCGGTACGCGGATCAGGCAGTGGGTGTTCTACCGGCGGGACGAGAAGCGGATCGCCGCGGCGAAGGAGATGCTGGGTGGAGACTGGTGACCTGTACGACCGCCTCGTCGCCGACCTCGACGCGGGCGGCGCGGCGTACCGGCTGATCGACCACGCGCCGGAGGGCCGGACCGAGCGCGTCAGCGAGTTGCGTGGCAACGCGGTCGCCCACGCGGCCAAGTGCCTGGTGGTCATGGTCAAGGTCGGCAAGAAGCAGACCCGGTACGTGCTGGCCGTGGTGCCCGGTGACGCCCGGTTGAACCTCGGCGCGGTCCGCGACCTGCTGGGCGGGACGTACGTGGCGTTCGCCGACACCGCGCGCGCCGAGGAACTGGCCGGCAGCGTCAGCGGCACCGTGCTGCCGTTCAGCTACCATCCCCGGCTCGAACTGGTCGCGGACCCCGGCCTGCTCGACGCGCCCGAGCTGTACTTCAACGCCGCCCGGCTCGACCGGTCGATCGCGCTCGCCACCGCCGACTACACCCGGCTCGCCGCACCCCGCGTCGCGCCCATCGCCGAACGGAGCTGACCCGTGCCCGACGAGTACGCGATCCATCTTGCGCCGCTGTTCGGAGCGCTGGAGACCATGGACGTGCAGGCGCTGATCGACCAGGTCACCGACGACTGGTACAACCAGACACTGGTCCAGGTCGGTGATGTGCTGGTCCGGCTGGGCGTGATGCGCGGCGAGTTCCACTGGCACCGGCACGACGAGCAGGACGAGTTCTTCTTCGTACTCGACGGGCTGTTCCGGATCGAGCTGGACGGCCGGCCGACCGTGGAGTTGCGGCCACGGCAGGCGTTCAGCGTGCCTGCCGGGTTGCGGCACCGGCCCGTCGTACCGGTGCGCAGCGCCGTACTGATGATCGAGAAGGCGGGTGTCTCCCCCACCGGCGACTGACCCGCGCCGGTACGGCATGCGGCCGCCGCGGCACCGCCGGCGCGTGGGGCGCCCGGTCGGCCGCCTTGGTACAACGTCGTGCCGTTGCCGGAGTGCACGGTCGTGCCGGCCGGTTCACGCAGGCGCACCGCGTGCGGCAACGCGGCGACCGCCAGCTGCGAGGTCATCCGCGAGTCGATGGCGCAGCCGACGATCCGGTTGCGCCACGGGTCTTTGATCGCGCACGGACACAGCTTTCCTTCGGCGGTGGGATGTTCGGTGATGTCGGTCAGGTACCCCGTGTTCGCCGCTGTGCGGTGAAATCCCGTCCGCCGCGCCGGGTCGCGGAGCAGATCATCTGCACCGGCGGGCGGCAGTTGACCTCGCCCAAGAACCGCGCCGATGATTGCCTATAGGCAACAAACATCGCATCGACGCGATGGCGCAAACCATGGGCGCCACGGTGCATGTAACGGCGCCTGGCGGGCGCCCGTGATCGGTTATGCCGCCACGGTTGCGTGGGTGTGCGAACGGATCCTGGCGTGCGACCAACGGGCGAGTTGAGCCGATCGCGGTTACCCTCGTGTCAGCGATGTATCGGAGGAGTCGCCCCGGACCTTGACGTCTCCTCTGATGCATCGCCCAGCGCCGCTGAGGAAACCGCGCCGAGATCCACCCTGCCCGTCCTGGATTGATTGCCCTACGGCAGCTAACGGATTCAGTTCCGCGCGCTGGCAACGATCTTCGGCTGGAAGGCCGCGTGCAGACCAGGTCGTCTGAGCCCTGCGTCCTACCGTTCGCGCATGACGACCGAGACCGCGCCAGCCGAGGACCGCGCCGCCGGGGAGCGGAACGACAAGCAAGAACTCTGCCGGGAAGCAGGGCGCCACGCCCCAGGTATGTCAAGCCCGCCAGCTTCCGAACCGCGCAGCTTCCATGCAGCACGCGGTGTTGAGGACAAGGATCACGGACTCACATGCACGAAGCTTTCCCGAACTCGGCGTCAGCCGCTCCACCCTCAACAAGCACGTCCCCGAACTCACCGCCTGAGGCCGGCCCCGCCCCACCAACCGCTGGCACCCGCATCCACCACGAACGGCTCACCACACAGACACCTCCCCACCTGAGCCGCTCGGGTACATGTCGGGCACACGGGCGAGGCGTCGCGTTGGGTCGATGGGCGTGCACGACCGGCCCGGCTCAGGAGCGGTGTCGGTGAGTACGCCCGGACATTGAGTGCCGCCCGCGAGCGGGTCGCCGGGCGAGGAGACCGCGCCTTGGGGCGGGGGCGCCTACCGTGGAGGGGTGGACGGTGAGCCACCCGAGCCGGCCCGGTTGGCCGAACTGGTTGCCGCGCTGTCGCTGGGCATCGATCTGGGCTTCGGCCAGCCGATGGAACACGTGCTGCGACAGTGCCTGATCGCCCTGCGGCTCGCCGAACGGGCCGGTCTCGACGAACAGCAGCGCGCGGTCGTGTACTACACCGCGCTGCTGATCAACGTCGGATGCCATACGGACGCGCACGAACAGGCCAAATGGTTCGGCGACGACATCGCGTTCAAGTCGAGGAAGTACGACGGGCAGCCGTACGGCCTGCGCGGCGCGATCCGCGGGATCAGGCTGCTCGGCGCCGGCAGCCCGGTGCTCCGCCGGTTCCGGATCGGCCTGGAGTTTGCCATCGCGGGTCACCGCGACGTCGACCGAATGCTTCAGTACCACGGCCGGCTCGCCCGGTCGCTGGGTGAACGACTCGGCCTGCCGTACCCGGTGCTCGACGCGCTGACCTGCGCGTACGAGCAGTGGGACGGGCGCGGCTGGCCCGGTGAACGCGCCGGTGACCGGGTACCAGTCGCCGCCCGGCTCGCCCAGATCGCCGAGTACGTGGAGGTCGCGCACCGGCTCGGCGGGGTGACCGCCGCCCGGCGTACGGTCCGGGAGCGCGCCGGCCGCCAGTTCGACCCGGACCTGGCCCGGCTGCTGTACGCCGACGCTCCCCTGCTGCTGGCCGATCTCGGCGCGGTCGGCACCTGGGAGGCGGTCATCGACGCCGAACCGGCGCTCGCCGTGGTCCTCACCGGCGACGCGATCGACACCGCGCTGCGCGCCGTTGCCGACTTCGTCGACCTGAAGTCCCCGTACTTCCTCGGGCACGGCACCGCGGTCGCCGACCTCACCTCCGCGGCCGGTGTACGCGTCGGCCTGTCCCGGGCGGAGATCTCCCAGCTGCGGCGAGTGGGGCTGGTACACGGTCTGGGTCGGCTCGGCGTGTCGAACGCGATCCTGGACAAGCCCGGTCCGCTCGGCGCCGGCGAACGCGAACGCGCGCGGATGCAGCCGTACCTGACGGAGCGGATGCTGCGGCAGTCGCCGGCGCTCGCGCCGCTCGGCCGGCTCGCCGCCATGCACCGCGAACGCCTCGACGGTTCCGGGTATCCGCGCGGGCTGACCGGTACCGCGATCCCGCTGCCGGCGCGGCTGCTCGGCGCGGCCGACGTGTACCGGGCGATGCGGGAGCCGCGCTCGTACCGGCCGGCCCTGGACCCCGAGGAGGCCCGCGCGCGGCTGCGCGACGAGGCCCGCGCCGGCCGGCTGGACGCCGACGCGGTGGCCGCGGTACTCGGCGCGGCCGGGCACGCGGTGCCGCGCCGGCTGGACGGCCCGGGCGGGCTGACCCGCCGCGAGGTCGACGTGCTGCGGCTGCTGGCGCGCGGGCTGTCCAACAAGGACATCGCGGCACGGCTGGTCATCACCTCGAAGACCGTCGGCAACCACGTCGAGCACATCTACGCCAAGATCGGCGCCTCCACCCGTGCCGCCGCCGGCCTGTACGCGGTGCGGCACGGGCTGCTGCCCGAGGACGAGCCCGCGAAGATGGGGTGAACGCCTCATGCCCGGCGGCGGTCCCGCGCCTAGCGTCGACACCGTTCCACCACACGGAAGGAGCGGACGATGCCCAGAGTGTCGAAGACCGACGCGGCGCGAGTCGAGGACCACGGCCCCGTTGTCGAGTGGGCCGACGACGTGGCCGGATACACCATCCACATCGTGGCGTTCAAGCAGGACATCGACGTCGCGCCGTTGCTCCGGGGCCTGCCCGGGAACCGCTGCACCTGCCCGCACTGGGGTTACGTACTGTCCGGCCGGGTCACCTTCACCTCGGATGACGGCGAGGAGACCTTCGAACCGGGCGACGCGTTCTACGTGGCGCCCGGGCACAGCCCGCGCGTCACCGCCGGCACCGAGTACGTGCAGTTCAGCCCGGCCGACGAGCTGCACACGGTGACCGAGACGATGACACGCAACATGGAAGCGATGAGCGGTCCGCGATGAGCGGAGCCGCCCGCGCCGGACGGTCCAGTACGAGAGGGAGACAGGGCGCGGATCAGCCCCCGCGCGGGTTCCGCGCCAGGCGGGCGGCTCGCACCGCCGGACCGGGTACCACAGGTGCAGGGCCCGGCGGTGCGAGCCGCGACGTATGTCCACTGTGGACGGTGGGGCGGTGTGCGGGCTCGGCGGCGTCAACCGCGGCGTGCGTCCACTGTGGACCATGAGGCAACCTGAACACGGCGGCCCGGCTCGGCGGTCTGCACCGCGGTCCACTGTGGAATGGCTTGAAACTTCTCGTCAAACTCAGGTCTGCCGTTGAGGATATTTGTCGGATATTCTGCCTGTCATGGTGACATTCCCTCGTGCGGCGGATCGGCTGTTGGCGGTGGTGGCGCTGGTGGCCGCGGCGCTCCTGGTGTCACTCGTCCCCGCGCAGCGGGCCGCCGCGTCGACCACGGTGTCGTACCGGATCTGGCACTGGAACATCGCCGGGCACGCGTACCACCTGGGCTCGACGACGGACGGGATCATCGAGGCGATGCGGGGCTCCATCAGCTACCGCGACCCGGACTTCGTCTCCGTCAACGAGATGTGCCACAGCCAGTACGACGCGATGATCGACCAGCTCCAGAACATGGGCTGGCCGCAGGACCCGCTGAACTTCGCCCGGTTCGAGCCGATGCTGCCGGCCGGCGACCCCACCATCTGCGCCGGCACCGCGTACGGCATCGCGCTGTTCAGCCGGTTCCCGCTGGGTACGACCGACCGGTACACGCTGCCGTCGGACGGCCAGCCCAAGGCGCGCAAGCTGCTGTGCGCGGCGGTGAAGGCGACGCCGCAGGTCCGGTTCTGCACGACGCACATCACCACGGTCCAGTCGTACCAGCAGAGCCAGCTCGACTACGTGCGCGGCGTCCTCGACGGCTACCGGGCAGCCGGCGGCACGGTCCTGATCGCCGGAGACTTCAACGTCCAGCCGCACGAGACGCCCCTCGACCCGTGGTACGTGCCGGCCGTCGACACGGTCAACAACGGCAACAACTCGGGCGCTTACCACGAACTCGACGACCAGGACCCGATCTGCCCCGGGTGGGGCGAGGAGACCACCGAGAACGACGTCGGTGGCGGCGCCTGCGGGCAGGCGCGGAAGGTCGACATGGTCTTCACCGGCGCCGACCGGCTGATCAGCTACTGGGAGGACCCGCAACCGATCGGCAGCATCTGCGGCGCGCACCGTGACCTGCCCTGCTCGGACCACCGCATCGTGGACGCCGACGCCACCGTGACCGTCGGCTAGCGCCTCGTGCGTCGTTTGAGGGTGTTGACCTCGACGGCCGGGTCGACGCTTCCGGCCGCGGATTGTGTTGTGGCGCAACGAAAGCAGGCGGCGGAAGGACATCGTGGTCGTGGCGTGGGTCTCGGCGCCGACGGTGGACCGGTGCCCGGATCGCCACCGGCAACAGGGTGTTGCGGGTCTGGTCGGGCGTCGGCGGGGCGGAGCGCACCGGCAGGTCGATCCGCGGGCCAGGGCGCGGATCGTCGCCCTGACGCGCACCCGCCAGCCCTGGTCGGCCCGGACGATCGCGGCGTACTTGAGACGCACCGACGGCATGTCGCCAGTGCGCCGAGGCGCATGAAGCGAGACCGGAGCGACCGCTCGGGAAGCCGGACCTGGCAAGTCCGCACCGGCGGACGGCGGCCCTGCTGTCGACCGAACGGGTGATGTGAGCGCGTACCGGTGGCGTTTGGGCCACAAAGCGTTGCGGCGGCTGTCGCTTCGCGTGCCGGAGGACTAGGTTCCCGCATGTTGAGGCTTGCCGCCGTGGGCGGCATGGGGCCGGCCCGGCGGCCCGAACATGGAGTGTTCCGGTGACGCGACGAGGAAGCCTTTTCGCGGCGGCTGCCGCGTTCAGCGTTCTCGCCGTCACGCTCGCGGCGTGCGGCGGGGGCAATACATCATCCAGTACCACGGGCAAGACGAACGAGACGATCGTGCTCGGTACGACCGACAAGGTCACCTCGCTCGATCCTGCGGGTGCCTATGACCTCGGGTCATGGACACTCATGTACAACATGTACCAGACGCTGCTGAAGATCCCGGTCGGCTCGACCACGCCCCAGCCGGACGCGGCGACCTGTTCGTTCAGCAATCCGACGACGTACCGCTGCGTGCTGCGTGGTGGGCTGACGTTCTCCAACGGAGATCCGCTCACCGCGACCGACGCGAAGTTCACGTTCGATCGGATGCTGGCGATCAAGAACCCGAACGGGCCGTCGTCGCTGTTCAGCTCGCTCAAGTCCACGGCCGCGCCGGACGCGAAGACGGTCGTCTTCACCCTCAACCAGGCCGATGCGACCTTCCCGTACGTGCTGAGCACGGCCGCCGGCGCGCTCGTCGACCACAAGGTCTTCCCGGCGAGCAAGCTGCTGGCCGACAGCAACGTCATTGGCTCGGGCCGGTACGTCCTGAGCAAGTACCAGGCCGGGCAGCAGGCGGTGTTCAAGCCGAACACGAAGTACAGCGGCGACGAGAAGCTGTCCAACGGCGGCTTCATCGTGCACTACTTCGCGCAGCCGTCCGCGCTGAAGCTGGCGATCCAGCAGGGCTCGGTCGACGTGGCGTACCGGAACCTGTCGCCAACCGACCTCACATCGTTGAAGAGCAACGCGAAGCTGTCGGTGATCGAGGGCAAGGGCACCGAGATCCGCTACGTCGTCTTCGACTTCAAGACCGCCGTGGGCGGGAACGCCGCCGTGCGCAAGGCGGTGGCGCAGGTGATCGACCGGCAGGCGATCGCGTCCAACGCCTACAACAACACCGTCAAGCCGTTGTACTCGCTGATTCCGAACGGGCTGGCGGGTGCGACCGAGTCGTACAAGGACACCTACGGGACCTCGCCGGACGTGGCGAAGGCGAAGGCGACGCTGGCCAGCGCCGGGGTGAAGACGCCGGTGGCGTTGACGCTCGGCTGGACGCCCAGCCACTACGGGCCGAACCTGGCCGACGAGGCCACCCAGATCCAGCGGCAGCTGCAGGCCAGCGGCCTGTTCAAGGTCACGCTCAAGGACGCCGAGTGGACCCAGTACCAGACGCTGTACAAGCAGGGCGCGTACGACGCGTACCTGCTGGGCTGGTTCCCGGACTACCCGGACGCCGACGACTACACGCTGCCGTTCCTGGTGAAGGGCGGCTTCTACCAGAACGGCTACGACAACCCGGCCGTCGACAGCCTCGTGGCGCAGGAGAAGGCGTCGAGCAGCCAGGCGACCCGCAACGCGATCTTCGCCAAGATCCAGACGCAGACCGCGAAGGACGTGCCGGTCGTGCCCACCTGGCAGGGCGGCGAGATCGCCGTGGCCGGTACGAAGGTGACCGGGGTGGAGAGCACCCTCGACCCGTCGTACACGTTCCGGTTCTGGGTGGTCGGTAAGAAGGGCTGACGACGGTGGCGGCGCGGTCCGGGTCGATGCGTCGGTACCTGCTCCAGCGGCTGGCGCTGGTGGTGCCGATGGTCTGGGTCCTGGTCACCCTGGTGTTCCTGCTGATGCGGGTGGCGCCGGGTGACCCGGTCTCGGCGGCGCTCGGCGGGCGGCTGTCGCCCGCCGCGCTCGCCGCCCGCCGACACGCCGCCGGGTTCGACAAGCCGCTCGTCGTGCAGTACGGCGAGTACCTGCGGGACGTGGTGACGTTGAACTTCGGGCAGACGCTCACCGACAACCGGCCCGTACGGGAGGTGCTGATCGACAACGGCGGGGCGACCCTGACGCTGACGCTGGCGGCGCTGATCGTCGCGTTCGCTGTCGGATTGCCGCTCGGCCGGCGCGCCGGCCGGCATCGGGACACGCCGCCGGACGTGGGGATCCGGCTGTTCGGCATCATCACGTACGCCGCACCGGTGTTCTTCCTGGGCCTGATCCTCCAGCTCGTGTTCGGCGTGTTTCTCGATTGGCTGCCGACCTCCGACCAGGCCGGGCCGGTCGTACAGGCCGAGGTGCCGACCAGGACCCACATTCTGCTGCTCGACGCGCTGTTGGCCGGGCAGTGGAACTCGTTCGTGGATGTGCTGCGGCACCTGATCCTGCCGGCTGTCACGCTCGGTCTGCTGCTGGCCGGCGTCCTGATCCGGCTGGTCCGGGTCAACCTCATCCAGACCCTGCGCAGCGACTACGTGGAGGCGGCACGGGCGCGGGGCATCCGCGAGTCGGACGTGGTGGGGCGGCACGCGTTCCGCAACGCGCTGGTACCGGTCGTGACGGTGATGGGGCTGCAGATCGCGTTGCTGCTCGGCGGCGCCGTGCTGACCGAGGAGACGTTCAACTGGCCCGGCATCGGCTCGCAGCTCGTCAACTACCTCAACGAACGTGACTACACCGCGGTGCAGGGCATCATCACCGTGTTCGCGGTCGCGGTCGTGGTGGTGAGCCTGCTGATCGATGTGGTCAGCGCGGTGGTCGACCCGAGGGTGCGGTACTGATGTCGCAGCTGTCCGTCGAACCGGTCGAGGAACCCCGCGAGCCTGCACCGCAGGGTGGCCGCGGCATCCGCCGCGTGCTGTCGCCCGTCCGGTCGGCGCGGGGCATCGCCCGGATCCTGTTGTGGGCCGGCGCGGCCATCAGCGTGTTGTTCGTGGTCCTGGCGGTGTTCGCGCCGTGGATCGCGCCGTACCGTTTCGACCAGTACTCCGCCGGTGGCCACCCGTTCCCCAAGCAGGGCGCCCCGGACGCCACACATCTGTTCGGTACCACGGTGCAGTCGCTGGACGTCGCGTCCCGGGTGGTGTTCGGCGCCCGTACCGCGCTGGAGGTGGTGGTGCAGTCGGTCGTCATCTCCCTGCTCGTCGGCGTCCCGCTGGGCCTCGTCTCCGGCTACCTCGGCGGCTGGCTCGACCGGAGCCTCGTACTGGTCATGGATGCGCTGTTTGCGTTCCCGTCGTTGCTGCTGGCGATCGTGCTGTCGTTCCTGCTGTCCGGACTGATCGGCGGCACGGTCACCGCCGCGGCCCTGTCCATCACCGTCGTCTACATCCCTCAGTACTTCCGGGTCGTGCGCAACACGACGGTCAGCGCCAAGGAGGCGACGTACGTCGAAGCGGCGCGCGCCATCGGCGCCAGACCCATCACGGTGATGCGCCGGTACCTGTTCACCAACGTGGTGCAGAGCGTTCCCGTCATCGGCACCCTCAACGCCGCCGACGCGATCCTCACTCTCGCCGCCCTCGGCTTCCTCGGCTACGGGGTGCAGCCCACCCAGGCCGCCGAATGGGGCTACGACCTGCAGCGCGCGGTCGCCGACGCCGGCGCCGGGATCTGGTGGACCGGCCTGTACCCGGGGCTCGCGATCGTCCTGCTCGTCACCGGCCTGACCCTCGCCGGTGAAGGACTCAACGAAACCCTCAACCCGACCCTGCGCACCCGACCCTTGCGCCGGGTCCTCCTGCCGCCCCTGCCCGCCACCCTGGCCCCCCGCACCCACCGGGACCGGCCATGAGCGCAGACCGGGATCGACCGCCTGAACCCGAAGACGCACCACCCGCTGACAGCCGGAGCGAATCCTCGGCACGGACCAGCACCGAACTGCTGGCCGTACGCGACCTGCGGATCTGGTACGGCACCGACCGCGGACCGGTCCGTGCCGTGGACCGGGTGAGCCTCGACCTGGCTCCGGGCCAGGCGCTCGGTCTTGTCGGCGAATCCGGCTGCGGGAAGTCCACGCTCGGCCGCGGGCTGCTCGGGATGCTCCCACCAGCCGCCGCCACCGACGGCGAGATCCGCTTCCAGGGCCGCAACCTGATCGGCATGTCACCGGCCCGGCTGCGTAGCCTGCACGGCCCGGCACACGGGATGATCTTCCAGGAACCGCTGACCCGACTCGATCCCCTGATGCGCGTCAGCGAGCACTTCGAGGAAACCCTGCACACCCACCAGCCCGACCTGACTCGGGACGAGGCGCGCCACCGCGCGCTGTCCGCCCTCCGAGGCATGGGGATCCCACCGACCCGCTACCGGTCGTACCCGCACGAGTTCTCCGGCGGGATGCGACAGCGGATCATGATCGCGCTCACCCTGGTACTGCGGCCGGCGTTCGTGGTGGCCGACGAGCCGACCACCGCGCTGGACGTCCTGGTCGAGGCACAGATCGTCAGGATCCTGGCCGACCTGCGCCGCAACTTCGCCACCGCGCTGCTGCTGATCACACACAACCTCGGTATCGTCGCCGAGTCGTGCGACCGCGTCGCCGTCATGTACGCCGGTCGCATCGTCGAAGAGGGCGACGTTCGGCAGGTGTTCGGCGCGCCGGCCCACCCGTACACCCGGGAGTTGCTGGCCTCCACGATCTCGCTCGCCACCACCGAACTGCACTACATCCCGGGCGCCCCACCGGATCTGGTCGATCCGCCGCCCGGCTGCCGGTTCCACCCGCGCTGCCCCGAGGCGATGCGGGTGTGCCCGGCACGCGACCCCGTCGATGTCGAGGTCGACGTCGGGCACCGAGCGGCGTGCTGGCTGCACGGACCGGAATCGCTGGTACCGCCCGGCATGGACGCCCGGCTGACGCAAGGGGCGATCGGCGTTGCCGACGAAGCCTGACCCCACCGACGACGCGCTGATCGAGGTACGTGACCTGTCCGTGCACTACCGGCTCGGCGGGTCCGCCGCGGCCCGGCTGCTCGGCCGCGACACCGGCGCCGTACGCGCGGTCGACGGCGTGTCGTTCGTGCTGCGCCGGGGCGAGGTACTGGGACTGGTTGGGGAATCCGGCAGCGGCAAGACGACCCTTGGCCGGGCCATGCTCGGGCTGGTACGCCCCACCAGCGGCCGGATCCTGTACCGAGGGCGCGACATCGGCGCGGCCCGCGAACGCGACCTCCGCCGGCTGCGCCGCGACCTCCAGATGATCTTCCAGGATCCGCACGCCGCGCTGAACCCGGCCATGGACCTCGGTACCGCGATCGGCCACCCACTACGCATACACCGTCTGGCCGCCACGCCCGCCGCCCGGCACCGCCGCGTCGTCGAGGCACTGGAACGCGTCGGGCTGGTCCCCGTCGAGCAGTTCCTCGGCAAGTACCCGGCGGACCTGTCCGGCGGGCAGAAACAACGCGCCGTCATCGCTCGCGCCATCATCAGCGGGCCCAGCCTCCTGGTGGCCGACGAACCGGTGTCGATGCTGGACATGAGCGTCCGGGCGAAGATCCTCGATCTGATGCTGGAGTTGCGCCGCGACCTCGGCCTGACCTACCTGTACATCACCCACGACCTGGCCACCGCGAAGTTCTTCTGCGACCGGGTGGCCATCTGCTACCTCGGCAAAATCGTCGAGATCGGGCCCACCACACAGATCTTCGCAGAGCCACGTCACCCGTACACCCGGGCGCTGCTCGCCGCGATCCCGGAGCCCGATCCCTCGCGTACGGTGATGCGGGATCTGCCACGCGGCGAGATTCCCGACGCCGCCCGCCCGCCGACCGGATGCGCCTTCCATCCCCGCTGCCCGCACGCGTTCGGCCCGTGCGGGTGGGAGGCCCGCGACCTGCGTGCGCTGCTGGAGTCGCGGTGGACCCGCATCGGCGACGACCGGTACCGCGCCGAACAGTCGCTGTTCGCCGACCTCGCCGAGTTGGACACGCCGGGCCGGCGGATACAGATCCGCGCCGCGGCCAACGCCCAGGGCCTCCTGGATCTGTTGACCGAGATGCGCGCGGTCGATCCGGCCGAACCGTTCTGGCGCGGCGTCACCGACATCCAGATCGACGGCGACCGCGTCGTCATCGAGTTCGCGCCCCCGGTGGAGCCCCACCTGCTGCCAATGGACGAGGTCGCGGTGTCCTGCCACCTCTACGACGCCAACCTCTCCCCCGACGCACAGGTGTCGGACCGTACCCCGTGACCGGCCGTCCCGCCCTTGACGAGGACGATGTCGTCGACGAGGCGACTTCTCCAACGCCGTTGACCCGCTCGGGTTTGTTCGCCGCACGTTGGTGCGAGCCAGTTCCCCGACAACAACTGTTGACAGTGGACGGCAGGGGTGCGCTGTGGGTGCCTGCCCTCGCGTCCGGGCAACACCTGCCGGGCGAGAAGTCGTTTCTTGCCCCGACCTGCTGCCTACCTACCCGTACGAGTCCTCGGCGCGCGGTCGGAGTCGCCGGACAACATCGCGGTGTTACCGGATGCCCGGCGGTCGGACCGGACCTCACGTGGCCAAGTGCAAGAGAAGCCGACGCCGCGGCGTGCTCTGGCGCCGACCGGCCACTGTTGGCCGAGTCCTCTCCGGCCGAACGATGGATGGCCCAGTCTGTCCAATGGGGATAGACAGATTTATCGCTCTCGATGCAGTCACCTGGGGAGGCAGCCGACCGCTTGGGCGAAGAGGGACCATCGTGAAGCAATCCACGAGCATGGCGCCAACACCCCTGGACCAGTTTCCGAGCGTCAACGGGACCGTCGACATGTATTTCGAGTGGTGGCCGCACCAGTTGTTCGAGCAGTGGGACGCGCTGTTGGTGGCGGACAGGAAGACGGCCACGCTGTTTCTGAACCCGCGGATCAGCCAGGCGAGCGCGGCTCGTTTGGCCGTCACGGCCGTCAGCCGAGTCCGACAGCTCAGACGGTCCGGGCCGGATGCCGACGGCTGGCACCGCCGCCGACGCCACTGGGTCCTGCACCTCCGCGCGCACTGATCAGCGAGGCATGGGTTGAGCACATTGTTCGACAGCAGGCCGAAGAACGACTCCATCGCCGCGCGTTGTCCGGCACAGACGAGCACCCCGTTGTGGGCGAACTGCATCACCACGAGCAGACCTGACACGACTGCTCCCGAACTGGCTTGCTGCGCGCGCGTTCTGCGGTCGGTGACATGAATATGGCAACGAGGGCCCGCCTGAAGCACCGCAAGCCAAGCCACGGATTCAGGCTGAAGGGCGGCGGCACAGCAGGCCGCTGCCGTACACGGTGGTGCGGTCGTTGAGGGCGAACGGATCGACCGAGGCTCGTGCGGCCACCGTACTCACGGTGCAGGTGCCCCGGCCGAGGCGGTCGAGACCGGGCAGGTGGTCGAAGGCGGCCGGGTCGGTGAGAGCCGCACGGGGCAGGTCCTGCGGGGGGAGCTTGGCTGCCCGGCGGACGTGGGCGTACCAGGCGCGTACCGCGTCCTCGGGAACGTCGGGGAGGTCGGCGCGGAGGGCGGCACCCACCTCGCGCAGCCGGTCCAGCCGGGGATCGCCGGGCAGTTCGTGGGGCAGGCGGAAGCCGGCCTCGGCGGGGTGGGGATCTCCGCGCCGGGCGTCGGGGTTTTCGTTGTTGTAGTCGCGGACGACGTGGCCGTGTTCGGCGAGTACCCAGCGGGTGAAACTCTCGAACCGGTAGTAGTACTGGCCCTGGCCGAAGCGGCCGCTCAGGGACTCGACGCGGTACCGGGGCTGAGCGCGTCGAACACCAGGGTCCAGCCGTCCAGTACCGGCGAGATGAACACCAACGAGTCGGGATCGCCGTACAGCGCCGCCGTGCCCCAGCGCAGGGTCACCGGGAACCGGACGGCGAGGCCGAACTCGTCGGCCACCGCGGCCGGGTCGGCGGTGCGGACGGCGTACCAGCCGTCGGACTCGACCGGTGCGGCCGGCTCGGCGCGTCGCCGCTCGTCGATGCTGCGGGCCACCAGGCGCCGGTCCGCCTCACCCAGGGCCTCCCAGCCGCCTGCGGCAAGGAGCGCGGCCAGAGCTTCCGCGGGATCGTCGGCCGCCGAGAGAAGAGCCTGGAGGTGGCGGCCAGCGGCGGTCATGGGGAGAGACACTACTGTGTCGGCGCGCCGTTGCGCCTCGACGCACACCCGCCTGCGGTGATCTCAGTCCGTCACCAGGACCTGTGGTGCAGCCTGTATGAGTCTCGTACTGATCCACGAGAGCTCGGTCCGGCTGTGCGGGTCGGTGACCGTGGCGAGCAGTTCCGGTAGAGATGGACATCATCGTAGGAACCTGGAGGTTCGGACAGTGGCCAACACCGAACAGGCACGGGCGTGGAACGGCAACAGCGGGCAGCACTTCATCGCCGAACGTGCCCGACACGAGCGAATGCGCGCCCCGCTGACCGCCGCGCTACTCGCCGCTTCCCGCATCACCCGTACCGACTCCGTCCTGGACGTCGGGTGCGGATGCGGCGACACGACGATCGCGGCGGCCACAGCCGCGCCCGACGGGCACGCGCTCGGTGTCGACCTGTCCGAACCGATGCTCGCCGAGGCCCGGCGGCTGGCGAAGCTGGCCGGCGTCACGAACGTCGAGTTCCGGCACGCCGACGCGCAGACCGACCCGCTCGAGACCGCGTACGACGTGGTGGTGTCCAGCTTCGGCGTGATGTTCTTCGACGATCCACAGACCGCGTTCGCCGCTCTGGCCGCGACGCTGCGCCCCGGCGGCCGACTGGCGTTCCTGTGCTGGCAGGACGCGGCCCGCAACGACTTCCTCGCCGTTCCGATCGGGGCGGTCGCCTCGATCACCCAGCCACCGCAGTTGGCCGCACCCGGCGAGCCCGGCCCGTTCTCGCTGGCCGACCCCGACCACATCCGCGAGCTGCTGACCGGCGCCGGCTTCACCGACATCACCGTCACCGGCCTGACCGAACAGCTCCTCATCGGCACCGACACCACCGACACCATCGCGTACTACCTCGGCACGCCCGCCGCCCGGGGGCTCCTGGCCGATGCCAACGACGCCACGGCCGGCGCCGCGGCGGCAGCGCTGGAAAGCGCGCTGCGCCCGCACCAGGGCCCAGACGGCGTACGCCTGGGCGCCGCGGCATGGCTCGTCACCGCCCACCGCTGAGTGGGCCGTCCTGCGACTGTGCGGCAGCTGGCAGGCAAGGAACGTGTGCGGTCAACATCGCTTGCGGCAGCGGAGGACGCGGACCAGCAGTGCGGCGCTGATGATCCGCAGGAGGGTCGCGGCGCCGAGGACGATGTCGCCCGTCGGTCCGGCCGGCGCGGTGCGGGACTTCGCGATCAGGCCGACACCAGAATCGTTGTGGCGGTGAGGATCCAGGGCCGCGGTGGGCTCGGGTCATGGCGTGGCCGCACCTGGCGCCGAGGTGCTGGGCGGGTGTGGTGACCGCATCCAGGACGCTCCCGTACCAGGTCGAACGAGCCCTCGTTGCGCGCACACCGAACCCGGCCTCCCGACATGTGCGGCCGACTTCCGGAGCTCGGCCGACCGACCGCTTGGGCGTCAAGATCAGCCACCAGAGCGCCCCGGCCACGGCCCACCGCCCAGCCCGTGGCCTCGCCGAGCCGCTGTCACGGCGCGGCCGGGCTGACAGACGGGTACCGGGTCCGTCACGTCACGGCCCATCGCTGGCGTACGAATCCGGGACCGACCTACGTTGGCGGCCACCTGCCCGCCGTCCGACGGGCTGACCGATCCGGCCACACATCCTTGAGGGGATCCCGCACATGCGTACCAGAACCGCGATCGCACTGGTCGCCACGACAGCGGCAGCAGGGGTCACCGGCCTCGCGCTCGCCCAGCCGGCCTACGCCGACGTGACCGTGCATCCAGCCGCCGCGTACACCTGCGAGGTGGACGCGAACAACGTCAACTACCGCACCGGACCGGGCGTGAAGTACCCGTCGCTCGGCCAGGTCAACAAGGGCTTCCTGTTCCAGAGCAACGGTCTCCACCAGCCCAGCAACCCGAACGACGAGTGGGAGACGTACATCCGCTCCGGCAGGCCCACCGCCTACATCGCGGCGAGGTACGTGGCGTGGTGCTCGCCGAACTGACCACAGCAGCGAAACCGTTGGCACCACTGCGATCCACCGCGCCGGCCCGGTGGTCCAACGCCGAACACGAGATGCGTTGGTACGGAAGGAGAAGGACATGCGAGCAGCGTCGGGACACGCCCTGGACGGGGTCGGCATCCGACTGACCAGGTTGATGATGGTGACGGCACTCGCGCTCGTCGCGATGACCGTGGTGACCACCGACGTGGCCCACGCGAACTCCACGCGGATCCTCCGCGACGCCAACACCGGGCGATGTCTGGATGACCGGCCCAACCAGGCGTTGCAGTCGAGGTCGTGCGACGGTTCCGGCTACCAGCTCTGGATCGCGCACACCTGGAGCACCGGAGTGGACGAGTTCAGCAGCTACATCACCGGGCTCTGCGTCGACGACAGCATCACCTACAACCTTCGCGCGTACTCCTGCAACGGGCAGTCGTACCAGCGGTGGCGGGTGATCTGGCACGGTGCGTGGGCGGAGCTGAAGAACCTCAACACGGGCCGGTGCCTGGACGACAGCCGCGCACACGGGCTGCGCGCGATCGCCTGCAACGGCACGAACTATCAGCGTTGGCACCTGTGACGTACCTCGGCATCGGGCACAGGATCCGGCAGCGCCGCGCCCGATGCCGGGCCAGCGCCAGGGCCCAGCAAGCCCGGCGCTGCACGCCGACTTGGCCCGATCGCCGGGAACACGAGCATGTCTGCGCCCGGTGGTCATCGAACGCGGGGACACACGCCGAGTTCCTGCACGGTGGCCACATCTCAGGCGCACAGCTGCGTCGCACCGACGGGACCGCCCCAGAGCGCGGCCGCACCGTGAGGCGCGCAAACGCGGCCAGGAGAGACGGCGAGAACGCAGCAGGTGGACCGCCGGAAGCGTTCCAGCACTCGGGTCGCGCGGCACTCGACCACCGGCGTACGCGACGACGGACGTGGGCGCCGGGCGGTGCCGCACGGAACTCGCCTACGCCAGCGCCGACGACACCGTCCGGCTCGAACAAGCCCCAACCCGCCGCATTTCCATGCCTCGGCCGGATGCGCGGACGCTGCCGCAGTCGTAGAGATTCGGTGCGCGGCAGGGAGAAGCCTCGATGCGACCCCGTCCCGACAACGTCTGATGCACTGCCGCGTACTGACGCGCATGGTCGTGCCGCTCCCCTGTCACGTGGTCGGTGCGGCGCTCGTGTACTGCGGGCGGCCCGCCGGACGGTACACCTGGAGAACGATGCCCTTCGGGAACGCTCGCGTCTCGACCAGGTCGAGCGCGATGTCGGTGCCGTTGTCGGGGAACAGGCGGGTGCCCTGCCCGACGACCACCGGGCACACGAGCAGGATCATCTCGTCGACGAGGTCGTTGGCGAGCAGCCACCGGACCAGCGCGCCGCTGCCGTGGACCTGGAGCTCACCTGCCGGTGTCGCCTTCAGTTCGCGGATGGCGGCCGCGAGGTCACCGGACAGGATGGTCGTGTCCGCCCACTGCGCTTCGGTGAGCGTGTTCGACGCCAGGTACTTGGGTCTGCTGTTGAAGGAGTCCGCGATGGGTCCACTGCCCGGCCCCATCGCACCCCAGTACGGGGCGAAGATCTCGTAGGTACGCCGGCCGAACAGGAACGCGTCGGCGCGCCGGCACACCTGCTCGACGAACGTCGTCGCCTCGTCGTCGAAGTACCTCATCGCCCATCCGTCCCGTTCGAACCCTGCCTTGCGGTCCACCTCCGACGGGCCGTTCCCCTGCATCACGCCGTCGGTCGAGATCTGCGTGATGGTCGTCAGCTTCATCGTCACAACTCCCTGGTCAACCGTCCCGGTCGGTCGTTACCTGGTCAGACGGAACCACAGCGCCAAACTCATCGGCGGCGCGCGGCGCGGCTCGCCCCGGGGCCTCATGCGGTTGTTCGTTCCTGAACCTCCGGGCGGGAGACCGGCACCGCCGGGCCGCCCGCCGGCAGCGTGTCGACTACACGGTGAGTCGGTTGCGGCGGCCGCGGACCAGTGCGGCCGGGGTCAGGCTTGTACCCGGCGCCGCCGACGGAGCAGCGCCCAGCCGAGTGCGGCGACGGTTGCCGTTGTGGTCACGGCCGAGGCGACGACCGTCAGGAAGAGCCCGGGTCCGGAGCCTCCAACGACGGCGTGGTTCACCCCGAGCGGGTTGCCGAAGCCGGTCAGCAGCGCCGGCGTGAGCAGGGCGCACAGTACGGCGAGGAGCGCCGGCAACCGGCGGGCGCTCGGCGCGAGCAGCGCACGCCGCTGAAGTACGCGACGGCTCAGGAGCAGCACTGCCGACACCACGGCGAGTGCGATGCCGACTGGCAGGAGGAAGGCGGTTTCGCCGGCCGGGTCGCACGGCGAGGACTCCAGGCAGTCACCCCAGGCCGGCCCCTGCATTGCCTCCCACCATCGGTCGGCCACGGTCAGCAGTACGGATGCCGCCGCCACCGCGCACGCGAGACCGCCGACAAGCCAGGCACTCGACGCCGCCACGGCGAACTGTGCCCGCCGGTACCCGGCGCGGAGCCGTCGCGCAACCATCCGGACGTCCCCGAAGCTCGCCACGGCCGCGTGTTCGGCGTCCTCGCGCGACATGCCGCCCTCGACGCGGTCGGAAACGGCGGTACGGAGGTGATCCTCGACCTCGATCAGGGCGCGACGGCCGGCCCCACCGGTACCGGCGAGTCGGTCGAAGAGGCGGTCCAGGTACCGGTCCACATCGCTGTCGGTCATGCCAGTCCCTCCGCGGTCATCGGTCCGATCAGCGCCCGCATCCCGTGTGCGAACGCCTGCCACTCGCGACGTTTCGCGGCAAGCGCCGCCGAGCCGTCCGGCGTCAGCCGGTAGACGCGACGGCGTCGGGGGCCGCTGGTGTCCCAGTCGCTGTCCACGAGGCCCGCGCGCTCCAACCGGTGCAGCGCCGGGTACACCGTGCCTTCCGGTAGATCGAAGACCCCGTCGGACCCGTCCCGTAGCGCGACGATGATCGCGTACCCGTGGGCGGATCCCAGTTGTCGCACGCTGTTCAACAGCATCAGGTCCAGGTGCCCTCGAAGCTCCATACCTAACAAGCTAGGTATTGGTGTTCGCGTCGTCAACGCACGCTCGCGTTCGTGGCTCGACCGTGATCGGGCGGAGACGCGCACCGTCGTACGTGGGTCGGTGGTGGTTGCGACCGTGCGGACCGGTGCGATCGCCGGGACATCGACGCCGCACCTGCACGTGCGTGTACGACGCCACCGACACTCACCTGGGCGTCCGCAGGACGCCCGCCCGCGGCGTGGGGGTCACACGGGGCAGGCCCAGCCGTCGCGCATTGGTGGCTGATGGCGATGGCGCCCAGCTCGAACGGCCGACCGCTGCACCTGCGTCGCCAGACGCCGACCAGAACATGGCAACGCCGCACCGGGCTGCGCTGCGAACCGAGCGACGACATTACGGATCACGTCGCCGTTCCGCGGCCGATCCATGCCCCGCAACACCAACCGATGAGTCCGACCGAGGGACGCAGGGAGACCCGAGACAGGGTGACAGCAACCGATGCGTCGCCCGCGCTGGAGAGTTACCGGCAGGAGACGACGGCCGGTCGGCGGCCAGGCCGGCTGCACCGATCCCGTATCCTCGCCCTCGTCGCGGCCGGGCTACCGTGCCCCGCGCCACCGCCCAGGCCGCGTTCCGAGGCGTGCGGCACCCGTGGTCGACTGGACAGCTCACCCACGACAGGAGTCCTGATGCCGGAGCGGATGCCGTCGGCCGCAGCCAGCCTCGCCGAGCTCGTCGAACGGGTCTCGACGATCCTGGTCGGCCCGACCGACGTGCCCACCCTCGAACAGGCGCTGGACGGCCTGGTCCGCCATGCACACCACGACCGGGAAGCGCTGGCCGGCGCGCTCAAACCGATGCTGGCAAGCCACACCTGGGCACGTACCGACACCGCCGACGACGGCATCCCCGCCCATCTCGGATACGTGGCTCAGGCCGCCCTCGGCACGTTCACTGCCGCTGACATCACCCACGCCTACCGCGACCCCCGCTCCCCGTTGGGCGGCAAGGACCTCACCCCGTTCGGAACCGTACTGGCGGCACGGTTCGTCGAGGCCGCTCACCAGCTGGTCACCGGACCACCGCCGTTCCTTCTCGCCACACCGAGCCACCTCGACGGCACGATCGAACCCGCCGACCTCGTCGCCAGACTCAGCGCCTACGAACACGCCCGGGTCGAGCCCGGCGACATCGACTTCAGCCAGGCACTCCTTCGCCTGCACGGGACCGCATCCGAACAGACGATCGCCGCCGCCAACGCGTTGCGCTCCGACCACGGCCACCGACTCGCGCACTGGCTGCACGCCGGCGGGCCGGCCTTCCCACGGCCGACGCCGACCATCACCGGCCCCGGACGTAGCGGCCTGTCGCCAACCTGGCTGGGCGTGAGACGGCTCCTGGCCGCGGTCGCCGCGACGACGGTGCCCACTCCGGTCTCCAGGCCGCTCAACCGACTCCTGAAAACCCTGCACGCCGGCGACGGAGTACCCGAACTCGCCGCAGGTACCGAGAGCACCGAGCACTGGCCGGCAGTGATCCCCACCCAGCCGGATCTGGTCGCGACCTGGTGCCTCAGCCGCATCGCCGTGAACACCATACACAACCGGTCCGGCACCAGCCCTTTGCTCACCGCTCTGGTCAGGTCACGCGGACCCGCCGGCAGCGCCGTCCACCTGGCCGTCGGCTACGCACTCGGCGCCCAGAGCCCGGACGACCGCGCCGGCGCCGTCGACGCAACGCTGCTGCTGTCCGACCGGGGCGAACTCGACCCGGCGATGCTGGGCCGACAGTTGGCCGACCTGGTCGGCCTCAAGGGTGTCAAACCCACCCGGCTCGCCACCGCGCTCACCGACCTCACCCACGCCGGCGCCCACGACCTCGTGTGGGACCTGCTCGCCGCGGCGCTCCCCGGCCTGCTCAGCGGTGCCCCAGCGCCCGGCCTCGCTGGGCTGGTCGCGATCGCCTCCCACAACGCAGAACTCTGCGGCGCCCGCGGCGTGATCCCACAGGTCGCCCAGCTCTCCGCGCACTCCACCGGCCGGCTCAAGAGGGAAGCGCATCGCCTCCACACCATCCTCACCTCGGCCAGCTAGCCAGGCGGAAACGCCCTGCAGGGGCGGCGGACGGACCCGAACCGGTCCACCCGGCGCACGACCACAGTTGTTTGGCAAGCAACGTGGAAGCCCGCCATGGAAGCTGGGTCGGAACCTTCCCGCCGCGCCGATCGCATCAAGACCTCGGCCCGGATGCGTGCCTGAAGGGCGAGACTCGACCCGAGCGTTCTGGAGCCCCTCTGTGGCCTCCTCGTCCGACTGGTCTGGCGCGACCGGTGTGGCCGTACGTGCCTGCGCACTCGACGGAGCCTGCGCGATCTGCCGACGTACCAAGGGATCTGGCGTCCCGGGCCACGGTCGGCCGGGGCGGTGTAGCCGTGGTCGTGGGCGTACCGGACGGCGCGGGCACGTGTGTCGCAGCCCGTCTTCGCGAACACCCGGTTGACGTGCGTCTTCACGGTGGCTTCGGTGACGTACAGCTCGCGGGCGATCTCGCGGTTGGTACGCCCGGCGCCGATGAGTGCCAGCACCTCGGCCTCCCGCCGGTCAGCCCCACGTCGGGCGGCGTGACCGAGCCGGGCGCGCGTCGTGCCGCGGCGAGCAACTTCCGTTGCACCGCAAGGTCCATCACCGTCTGCCCGGCCGCCGCCGCGTGCACCGCGCGCCCGATCTCGTCCCCGGTCGCCGCCTTCGTCATGTAACCGACCGCCCCGGCGATCCGGCGCGCCTGGTCGGCAACGTCTCGGGTCCGGTCGAGCACGGCGAGGTCCCCGTACGGACGCCACCGATCCGACTCGCGTACGTGTCGGTCCCGGCCGGCAACACTGCGGCATCACCCGGGCCTGGCCGCAAGCCCCGCACAGGGCCCGCGCGACCCCTTTCCATGCCGGCTACCGGCGTGTCGCCAGGTGCTTGACCTCGCGCAGGATCGGCGCCGTCTCGACCGCACGTACGGGCAGCGGGCCGAGCGTCGCCGTCAGGTAGCGGTACAGGTGGGCGGCGTCGCGGCAGAGGGCGACCGCGACGAGGTTGGGGGCGCCGGTGGTGGCGGCGGCGAAGACGATCTCCTTGTGCCCGGCGAGCGCGGCGCCGACCGCGGCGAGGTCTCCCGGTGCGACGGCGAGCCACAGACCGACCCGGAGGTACTGGCCGGTCAGCTCGGTCCCCACGTCGAGGTCGTAGTACGCGGCGCCGGTGCGGCGGAGCCGGTCGAGCCGTCGGCGTACGGAGGACTCGGACTGTTCGGCGGCGACGGCGAGCGCGCTGACGGGAGCGCGACCGTCCCGGCCGAGCAGGTCGATCAGGCGCTCGTCGACATCGTCGAGGGAGACGGGATCGTCGGGCGGATGGAGCGGCGGCGGCGCGAGCGCGTCGACTTGCTCGGGTGTCAGCGCTGCGGACTTGCTGAACCAGCCGGACGGCCCGCCGTAGAACGTGTGCAACACGCAGTGCGCGTCGACCGCGGTGACCCGGGGCGTGTGCTGGAGCTTGTCGAGCAGCAGCGTGTCGCGTGCCGCCGGCGTACGTGCGGCCATCACGCACAGCACCTCCGTACCACCGGAGGTGAGGCCGACGTAGCGGGTGTCGGCGCGCCGGGCGAGGGCGGTGGCGAATCCGGCCGCGGCGTCCGGCGTGCAGCTCAGCCGCAGGATCCACCGGGTACGCCCGACGCGCGTCTCGTCCACCTGCCCCAGCACCCGTACGCCGTGGTGTGCGCGCAGGCTCGCGTACCGGCGGGCGACGGTCTGGTCAGAGACGCCGAGCACGGCGGCGATCCGGCTGAACCGGGCGCGGCCGTCCGTCTGGAGCGCGTGCAGCAGCTTCCGGTCGAGACTGTCGATGGTGTCGGATCCCGCCACTGGTGCGCCCCTTGCCTGGCGGTTACCGCCACGGTTGCGTCGCCGGCTCGTTGCATACGCCGCCACTGCCCCATCGTAGGAGGGCGGGACGCGGCCGATTCCGGTGTCCCGCAACGGAAGTCATCGGTACGAGGAAGGTGGCACAATGGCTGCACGGCAGGGCGACGGCGAGGTCCGACGGCTGTTACACGACATGATCGAGGCGTGGAACGGGGGCGACGCCGCCGCCTTCGCCGAGTGCTTCACCGACGGCGCCGAGTTTGTCAGCTGGCGGGGGCGGCGCGTCACCGGCCGGGCGGCGATCGAGGCCCGGCATCGGGACCTGTTCGCCGGACCGCTCCGGGGTGCCCGGATGGACCTTGACCCGGCCCCGTATGAGGTCACGTACCTGGCGCCGGATGTGGCGCTGGTCGTCGCCGTCGGCGTACGGTCGACGCCCTGCCCGAGGCGCTGGCCATCACCCTCACCGCGGTACGAGAAGGTGGCTGGCGGTTCGCGTCGTTCCACAACACGGTGGTGGCGCCGAGCTCCGAACGCTGACGACGTCGGCAAGGGCGGCAGTTCGGCGCCCCGGCCCACATCGACGGCATCCATGTACCGGACGGGTGGTGCGTGACGACAACCGCGTGCCGGCGGGTGGTGGCACCGGTGGTCGGCAAGCTGCTCAGCGGGCTGGACGCGGAGGCCATCGCGGAAATCCGCCGGACGATCGACGACACCGCCGTACCCAGGAGGTGGCGGCGGAGATCGCGGCGGCGACCGACGGCGCGGTGGCCGCCTGGTCGGTGGCGCGGCGGCGCACGGATCTCGAAGCGCCACAACGACATCCGGTCGCCGGGCGCTGCCGCACAGCATGGCTTCCCGTCGCGGTCGACCTGCTGACCTCTCTCGGCGATGCACCGCGACGGGAACGCCGACGATCGCTGGCCCACCACCTCGACCGCACACCCGACCAGCTACTTGTCGCCGCTGGCGGTACTGCCGGGCAGGTCGTGCACGGCCCGCAGTACGGCGGTGATGAGGCGGGTGTTCTCCGGCGCCCCGCCGCCTCCACCGGCCACGAAGCGCCGACGCGTGTAGCTGTACGCGATGCCGCTGGCGGGGTCGGCGAACGACTGGGCGCCGATGGCGCCGCTGTGGCCGAACGCGTCGCGGCCGAGCATCGCGTACCGGACGCCCTGCGCCTCGAAGCCGACCAGGAAGTGGTCGTGTTCCCCGGTGACCAGATCGACACCGGCGGTGGTGCGGTCGGTGAACGCGGCGCGCGTGGCCGGGCCCAGCAGCGGCGCGCGTCCGTCCACTGTGGAGATACACGCGGCGTACATACGGGCGAGTCCGCGCGCGGTGCCGACGCTGCCGGACGAGGTGGGCCCGAGCGCCCGTACGGCGCGCGTGTTGGCGAACTCGACCAGGTCGGTGGGTGGCGTGGCGTTCAGGTTGAAGGCGATACCGGCCAGGCTGTGCGGGGCCGGTGGCGTGACCGTGGCCAGTTGCTCGGGCGGCATCGGCCGGGCCGGCACGTAGCGGTCCTCGGCCGACGCGGGCAGCCCAAGGTGGAAGTCCAGCCCGTACGGCGCGCGGATGTGCCGGTCGTACAGCTGCTGGATGGAGTGCCCGGTGGCGCGGCGGACCACCTCCCCGGTGAGCGCCCCGACGACGAACGCGTGGTAGCCGTACGCGGAGCCGGGTCGCCAGTGGGGACGCTGCGGGGCGAGCCGTTCGGCGATGATCCTGTCGTCGGCAAGCTCCGCGGTGGTGAACCCGCCGTCGACACCGACCAGCCCCGCCCGATGGGTCAGCAGATCCCGCACCGTCAGCCCGCCCTTGCCGGCCGCGCCGAACTCGGGCCAGTACGTCACGACCGGGCGGTCGAGTTCGAGCGTGCCGTCCTGGACCAGTAGCGCCACGACGAGGTGTGCCGCACCTTTGCCCGAGGAGTACAGCGGCAGCAGCGAGTCGGCCTGCACCTCGTCGCCGACGCTCAGGTCGACCACCAGGCGGCCGTCGAGGTACACGGCCAGCTGCGCGCCGGGATCGGGTTCCGCGGTGGCGACCGCGGCGAACTCGTCGCGTACCGGTTCGAAGCCGGCCGCGACGCTGCCCTGCACGTCCGGCCCTTCGTACGGCTTCATGCGGCGACCGCCGCGCCGGTCTTGGCCACGAGCGCGGCAAGCAGTCGGCCGAGCAGGTCGACGGTGGTGGGGTCGACCAGATCGCCGTTCGCGTCGATCCGTTCGTGCGACCGGAAGACGATGACTTCGGGCTTGACGACCACGTCGGAGTCGGTCCACAGCAGCACCTGCCGCAGCGCGAGCTGCGCGCGGACCGAGCCGAAGTTGGTCGGGGCGGCCCCGACCACGGCGACCGGCTTGCGGCGCAGCGGCTCGCCTTCCCGCCCGGTCCAGTCGGTACTGACCCAGTCGATCGCGTTCTTGAGTACGCCGGGGATCGAGTAGTTGAACTCGGGTGTGGCGATGAGCAGACCGTCGCTGGCGGTCACGCGGTCGCGCAGCGCCTGCACGGCGGCGGGCCGCGCCTGCGGCGTGTCGAGATCCATGTCGTACGGCGGGATGTCGCCCAGGCCGTCGTAGATCTGGACGGCCACCCCGGGCGGTGCGAGCCGCTGGGCGGCTCGCAGCAGGGCGCTGTTGTGGGAGTCGGCCCGCAGGCTGCCGGAGATGCCGAGGATGGTGCGCATGGTGATCCGCCTTCGTCGTTCGGGGCCTTCTCGCCAGCCCCGGGGTTCGAGCTGAACTGTACAGGACAGTACATCTGAACTCAACTGTTCAGTTCAGATTGCGGTAGGGTTCTCGCATGAGCCCAAGCGCCAAACACGTCCCCACCGGTGAGCGCGCCGCCCGCAAGCGGGCCGCCATCGTCCGCGCCGCCCGTTCGGTGTTCCTCGACCAGGGCTTCGCCTCGGGGATGGACCAGATCGCGGCCACCGCCGGCGTCTCCAAGGTGACCGTCTACAACCACTTCAGCAACAAGGACGAGCTGTTCACCGAGGTGGTCACCGACGCGCTGGAGCAGGCGCTCGGGCAGACCATGCAGGCCATGCTGGAACGCCTGCACGACAGCGACGACATCCGCGCCGTGCTGGTACGCACCGCGCGCGGCTGGGTCGACGGCATCACGCGCTCCGACCTACCGGCGCTGCGGGCACTGATCGCCGCCGAGTCACGGCGGTTCCCCCACCTCGGCCGCGCCTGGCGCGCCCACGGCCCGGACCGGTTCGCCAAACCCCTCGCGGAGGCGCTGTCCCGGCAACCCGACCTCAGCATCCCCGACCCCGACCTCGCGGTCATGCAGTACTACTCGCTCGTGCTCTACCCGCACATCGTCCACGCCGCGTACGGCGACCGCCTCGACGCCGACCTCACCGACCGGCTCATCACCACCGGCGTCGACATGTTCCTCACCTACTACCGCACCGCACCCCGGCCCTGACTCACACCGCTACCCCATCTCCTGGTACGAGCTGGTGCCGTCCCGCGCGGAAGTCACCGGGCCGGGACACATCGGCGCGGGTCGCCATCGGAGATCCGGCTGCCGGGGACTTCGGCGGATCGGTACTTCCGTTGAACGCCAACGCAAAGGCGGCGTCCGATGTCGGCGCGGACGTCTCCCTCGACGCGCCGGCCCGCGGCGCCAGCAGAGATGCCGGTGCCGTCGGCTCCCGGACCCAACCCGCCAGTGTCTCGTCGGACGCTCAGGTACCGGCGTGCGAGGGCCATGCCAGGTTGGCGCCGAGTGCCGTGGTGAGACGGGTGATGGTCGTACGGGTGGCGTGGTCGTTGACGTGGTCGGGGAGCCAGGCGCAGGCGAGGTACGCGGCGGTGATGGTGGCGGTGGCGCAGGCGGCGGCCAGGCAGTCCTCGATCTGGGCGAGGGAGGGGCCGGGCCCGGAGGGGAAACGCGCGCCGGGCAGTTCGGCGCCGTGGATGACGTCGATGTCGAGGTGGAGGTAGACGGGGACGGGGCCGAGCCGGTCGAGGGCGGCGGCCACCGCGGCGGGGTCGGCGGGCACGCGGTGGACGTGACTGGCGCTCAACGCGTCGCGCTCGGCGGGATCGAGGTCGCGGGCGTCGGCGAGTACGACGCTGGTGTCGGGGATGGGCCGCAGGCCGAGCGTGTCGTCGAACAGGCCGGGTGTACGGCCGGTCAGCATGGCCAGTGCCATGCCCCCGAGGTAGCCGCTGGTCGAGATGGCGGGGGTGTTGAAGTCGCCGTGGGCGTCCAGCCACAGTACGGCCAGGTCGTGGTGGCGGCGTTGCAGTCCGGCTACCGCCGCGCGGGTGGTGGGACAGTCGCCGGAAAGTACCAGGGGCCTGGCGGCGGGCGTCACCGCGTCGAGGGCGGCCCGGTGCAACCGGCTCATCCGGGCGGCGACGGGGCCGGCGGGCAGATCCGGGCGGAGTACTTCGGAGGCGGTGGCGGGGATCGGGAACGCCGGGATGTGCTCGTCGAGGTGCCAGGGCGTGACGATCGGATCCCATGCGCCGCCGGTGTTGTCGTCAGCCACGGGGTGTCCCTCTTTCGTTCCGGTCGGCGAGCAGGTCGAGTAGCCGTCGCAGTTCCGCGGCACCGGACTGCAGGTGCGCGGTGAGTTCCGCCCTGGCGTGTTCGGGACTGCGGTGCAGCGCGTCCAGCAGCTGGCGGTGGTCGTCGGCGGTACGGCCGAGTTCCCGGCGGGAGCGCTCGGCCAACGCCAGAGCGAGGCGCTGTTCCTGCTGGAGTGCCGCGTGGAAGCGGCGCAGCCGGGGGCTACCGGTGGCCGCGACCAGGGTGGCGTGGAAGAGCCGGTCGCCGTCGAGCGCGTCGGTGGTGTCGCCGCGTTCGAAGGCCCGTTCTATCCGCTCAACCAGGTCGGCCAGCTTCTGGTAGATCACCGGGTCGCGATGCTCGGTGAGGGCGTCGACCGCGGCCAGTTCCACGCTGGCGCGCGCCGCGTAGATGTCGGCGACGTCCGGCCCGGTGATGTCCGCGACGACGATGCCGCGGTTCATCTGGTAGCGAACCAGACTCTCGCTTTCGAGGATCCGCGCGGCCTCGCGCACCGTACTGCGGGAGACACCGAGTTCGGCAGCAAGAGCGGCTTCACGCAAGGGAGTGCCGGGTGGCAGCCGTCCGGACAGGATGGCGTTCCGGACGGCGTCGGTGGCCTGCGCTGCGGTGCTCTGCCGCTGGATACCCGCGCCGAGGCCGGAGATCGGGCTCGTCACCTCACCACTCCCCCAGGTACCGCGTCCTTGCCTGCGCCGTACTCGTCGTCCGAGGGTGCGTCCTGGACGCCCGAGACGGGCCGGTCGACAGGTGCGCCTTCCGCGGCACGGCCGTACGGCAGGCCCGGCGCCACGGCAGTCGACCCGCCGAACACCGAACCTTCAGCAGTCCGGCGTCCAGCGTCGCCCCGGAGGTCAGCGCCGGCAACGAGCCGAACAATCACCAAAGCCTCCTCGCTTCTGACACCCGACGTAGCGATCATCAGATTGCCATATTGCCCGACAATCAGACAAGGCGTCGGCAGGGCCGCGACAGCCGGGCCCTGCCAAGGTCATGCGCCGTTGCGTACAGAGGAGGCATGGGCGACTCGGCCCGCGGCGGTCGAGGAGTCAGCGGGCGCCCCGCGGCAGTCCGTCGACCCGTACCAGGTCCGGCTGGTCGCACGGTCGGCGCGGCGCCGTGAATACCGAGATATCACGATGTGCCGCGACCGTTTACCCGGGCAGAATCGACGCACGGCCACCCGCCGACCCCGGTCGGCCGGTGGGGCCGTCCGGGAACCATTCGAGCGTCAGGAGAACGACATGCGAGCCGCTGCCGTGTCCACCCGTCCGGTACCGTTCGCTCTCCGCAAGGACATGACACGTGTCAAACACGCTCAACCTCGGCATCCTGGCGCACGTCGATGCCGGTAAGACCAGCCTGACCGAGCGGCTGCTGTATTCGGCCGGCGTCATCGACGAGATCGGTCGCGTCGACGACGGCAACACCCAGACCGACACGCTCGTACTGGAGCGGCAGCGCGGCATCACGATCCGGTCGGCGGTGGTGTCGTTCGCTCTGGACGGGCGCACCGTGAACCTGATCGACACCCCGGGTCACCCGGACTTCATCGCGGAGGTCGAGCGGGCGCTCGGCGTACTCGACGGTGCGGTGCTGGTGGTCTCGGCCGTGGAGGGCGTCCAGGCGCAGACCCGCGTACTGATGCGCGCGCTGCGCCGGCTACGCGTGCCGACGCTGCTGTTCGTCAACAAGATCGACCGCGGTGGCGCGGATCCCGACCGGGTACTCGCCGCCGTCACCGACAGGCTGGCGCCGGGAGCCGTCGCGCTGGGCACCGTGCACGGCGCCGGCACCCGCGCCGCCCGGTACGAGCCGTACCCGGTCGGTCGGCTCGTGGAGCCGCTCGCCGAGCACGACGACGCGCTGCTCACCGCGTACCTGGAGGACGAGCCGGTGCCCGAGTCGGTGCTGCGTCGTGCCCTGGCGGAGCAGACCGGTCGGGGTCTGGTGCACCCGGTCGTGTTCGGTTCGGCGGTCACCGGCGCCGGCGTGCCCGACCTGGTCGCCGCCCTCCGCGATCTGCTGCCGGCCGCGGGCGGTACCGCCGACGGGCCGGTGTCCGGCAGCGTGTTCAAGATCGACCGTGGGCCGGCCGGCGAGAAGATCGCGTACGTCCGGATGCGGTCCGGCACGATCCGCCGACGCGACCGCCTGCGGTACGGCAGCGACGTGCAGGGCCGGACGCTCGTCGAGCGGGTCACGGCGATCCGCGTGTACGACGGCGGACCGGCGCAACCGCGGGAGTCGGTGTCGGCCGGCCAGATCGCCACGCTGACCGGGCTGGCCGGCGCGCGCATCGGCGACACGCTCGGCGTACCGGGGGCCGACGGCGACGGTGCGCACTTCGCGCCGCCGACGCTGGAGACCGCCGTCAGGCCGCGCGAGTCCGCGCAGCGGGGCGCGCTGTACGCCGCGCTGACGGAGCTGGCCGAGCAGGATCCGCTGATCGGACTGCGCCGCGACGACGTACACCACGAGGTCGTCGTCTCGCTCTACGGCGAGGTGCAGAAGGAGGTCCTGCAGGCCACCCTGGCCGCCGAGTACGGGCTGGCGGTGACGTTCCGGGAGACCACCACGATCCGGGTGGAGCGGCCGGTCGGTGTCGGCAGCGCCGTCGAGGTCATGGGGCAGGACGGCAACCCGTTCCGGGCCACGGTCGGGCTGCGCGTCGAGCCCGGCCCGGTCGACTCCGGCGTACGGTTCCGGCTCGGCGTGGAACTCGGCTCGCTGCCGTACTCGTTCTTCCGGGCGGTCGAGGAGTCCGCACGGGCCGCGCTCGACCAGGGACTGTACGGCTGGCAGGTCGTCGACTGCCTGGTGACCATGACGCACTCCGGCTTCGTGCCGCCCCCGCCGTACGGCTGGAGCGTGTGGTCGAGTTCGGCGGGCGACTTCCGTGCCCTGACCCCGCTGGTACTCATGAGCGCCCTGGCCCGCGCCGGCACCCAGGTGTACGAGCCGGTGCACCTGTTCCGGATCGAGGCGCCGGCCGACACGATCCCCGCCGTCCTGCCGGTACTGTCCCGCCTGCGGTCGGTACCGCTGAGCACCGAGACGTACGACCGGATCGGCGTCGTGACCGGCGAGATCCCCGCCGGATCGGTGCACGCGCTCGGCCAGCGGCTGCCGGCCGTGACCCGCGGCGAGGCGGACCTGGAGTCCTCCTTCGACCACTACCAGCCCGTTACCGGCACCGTGCCGACCCGGGAGCGTACCGACCACAATCCGCTCAACCGCAAGGAGTACCTGCTGCACGTCCGGCACCACGCCTGACCGGCCGCGCTCACGTGGTTGGTCGGCGCCGGCGCTGGGCGAAGCGGACAGCGGTGGCTGTGGCGTTTGCGTCGGCCCGAGACGATGGCCGCCATGACGCCTGCCCCCACCGAGTACCGGAACCACCGCGGGCGGTACGCCCTGCTTGCGCTTGGCGTACTGCCGATGGTGCTCACGCTCACCGCGATCCTGCATCTCCTGACCGGGCAGGACGCGGGGCCGCTGGACGTGACGCTGCTGCTGTTCGTACTGGCGCTGATGGGTTTCGTGGTGGTGCTGGCCGCGGTACTCGTCGCAGCGACCGACCGCAGCCGGGTCCTGGTCGGCCCCGGCGGCATCACGAACGTGCCGTTCGGACCGGCCCGGTCGACCGTCGCGGTCCCATGGCCCGAGGTCACCGGTGTACGGGCACGGTGGACGCCGGTCGGGTGGAACGTACGGCTGTCCCGACGACACGGGCGCGCGGTGACGCTCGCCGGGCCGGTGGCGCCGCCGTGGTGGCCGGACCAGCGGTTCCGGCGCGAGCTGGCCGAGATTCAAGCCTGGCTGCCGGTCGGGGCGACCAGGCCGGCGCTGCGGCCCGCCGTCTCCCTGGCGTACCTGCTGTGGGTGCCCGTCCTGCTGGCTGCGCTGGGGATGACGGCAACGCTGTCCGGGGGCGTCGTGGGCCCGTGGACGGCCACCGCGACGTCGACGCCCCACGCGTGCGCGCTCCTCCAACCCGCGCTCAAGGAGTACCAGTCCGTGCGGTACGGCCCGTCGGGCTCCACCACGATGTCGCACTACGAAGACTGCGAGTTCTGGTCGAAGGACCGGAGCGACGGGCAGCCGGTCAGCTATCTGAGCGCCACCGTCGACCACGACCACGGCATCCTGTTCTCCTCCCCGGTCGCGGTCACGATGCGGGACTTCGCCACCGCGTGCGCCGACCTCAACGCCGTCGCCGTACAGCACCTCGGCGACGAGGCGTGCGCCGGCACCAAGGAGGATCCCGACGACCACACGGTCCTGGTACGGCGGGCTGACGCGATCGTCACGATCGAAGCGACCGGTACCGATGGCGAGCGGCTCGCCACCTCACTCGCCCGCCAGGCAGTTCCACTGGTCCAGGTGAGCTGACCGCGAGACTGTCCCGCCTGCGGTGCGGTGGCGTTGGTCCGCACTCGGCGACGCAGCGGCGCACGCGCGCCGTCGCCGCGCTCGACCCGCTCGCGTACCGCATGCTCGGCCGGGCTACGAAGCCGGAAACCCTTGGCACCGAAGGGAATCCCGTGCCGCCTCGAACCACGCGGCGGCCGCCACGCGGGCGGCTCACCGTCCGTCGGACAGGCGACGGGCGGCCGTTCGTGCAGCTCGTCGAGGAACGCGACGATCCGGGAGGCGAACCCCGCCGGCCGCGAACAGCGTCGTGTCGTACCGGGTGTCGACGCGCACCGGTTCCCACAGTGGAGACTGCTGCGCGATGTGGAGACCGTGCGCGGTGGCCTGCTCAGTGTCGACAGTGGACAGACGGAGGGGCTACGCCGTGCGGCGGTCCGCTTCGGCGAGCAACAGGTCGCCGAAGGGTTGCAAGCCGATACTGCAGGCGTAGACGCCGCTGACGACCCGGTGGATGGTTCCCCATTCCCAGATGGCAGTGGCATCCACGCCCGTACGGGACGCCAGCTGCTCGGTTCGCGCCCAGAGGTCGTCGCCGAGGTCGGGGTTGCAGCGCACGATGGTGCCGAGATCGCACGCCGGCTCGGCCCGCAACCCGGCCGGATCCACGAGCTTGTAGCTGCCGTCATCCGCCTGCAGCGCGTTCATCTCGTGAACGTCACCGTGGACCAGTACCGCGGTGCGATCGTCGTGGGCACGACGCCGACGATCCATGCACTCCAGCGCGTCCGCCACCGTGGCCGGCGAGCACGGTCGCCCCGCCTGCTCCCACAGCCTCGGCAGCCGATCGGCGTACTGCTCGGCCAGTCTCGCGCCGGTGGGCAGGTCGACGTCGGGACCGATCGGGCGCCACAGGCGTACCGCCGCATCGCACAGCAAGGTGTGGCGGCTGGCAGGATCGGTCACGGTGTCGTACATCGGGGCCCCGAGGCGTTCCAGCAGGAGGGCCCGTCGGCCCAGGTCCTCGCGCAACAGCTGGGCGCAGCCTTCTCCGTTCGCGATGCGCAGCGCCGTGGCTTCGGGCCCGACGTCCCGGCCTGGTACACCGATCTTGAGGATCGCCTGCGTCCCGTCGACCAGCGTGACGCCGACGACCAGGGCGGCGTGGCCGCCCGGAAGGCTGGACCCGATCCTCAGGGACCACTCCCGGGCCAGCGACTCGACCACACCCGGCAGCTCGTCCAGCCAGGATTCGTTCCCGTCGGCGACGACCGTCCTGCGGACCTGGTCGGGAATCTCGAAGCTCAAGCCGCCAGCCTAGATGGAGGTCGAGGTCGCTGGTCAACCCGAAAACCGGACCGGGCCGCGGATCGCAGGCCCCGAGCAGCAGCACGCGGCTCGGCCTGGCTGCCGCGTACCGACGGGTCAGGAATCCTCGCCGCTCCGCAGCGGTACGACGACGGGCCGCCGGACGTGGCTGAAGATCACCGAGGTACGCACGTGCACGATCTCCCGCCGCTGCGTCAGCCGATCCAGGATGAAGGCGCTGAGCTGATCGTTGTCGGCGACCGCGACGTGCAGCAGGAAGTCGTCGCTGCCGGACATGACGAAGTACGACACCACCTCCGGCAGACTCGCCACGAACGTCTGGAACGCTTCGATCACCGCACGGTCCGGCGGGCGCGGCTGCACAGCGACCGGTGCGATCGGGGGACCCGTCGACTGCGCGCCGGAGCGTCGTCGGGACGCAGTAGGGCGCTCCCGAGCTACGACTCGCACCCCGTCTGCTGGTACTTGACCTGGAGCGCGGTCCAGGTGCGAACGTGCGTCCATGCACGCAGCAACCATGGCTCTCGGAACGATGTACTTCGGCACCCGGGTCGACGAGCGGTCGGCCTTTGCCATCCTCGACCGGTACGCCGAGCTCGGCGGTCGGTGGCTCGACACGTCCAACAACTACAGCTTCTGGACCTCCGACACGGGCTTCGGCGGTCAGAGCGAGGCGCTGCTGGGACGGTGGCTCCGCGCCAACCCGGGAGTCGACGTACGCATCAGTACCAAGGTCGGCGCGCAGCCGACCCGCCGCGGCGGCTTCCCCGACCACCTGGAAGGACTCGGTCGAGACGCGGTACGCAGGTCCCTTGAGGCGAGCCTGGAGCGACTCGGGGTCGACGCGGTCGATCTCTACTGGGCCCACGTGGAGGATCCCACCGTGTCGGTCGACGAGCTGGTGGCAACGTTCGGCGGTCTGGTGGCCGACGGGTTGGTGGGCCGCTACGGGATCTCCAACCATCCGTCGTGGCTGCTCGAACGCATCCGGTCCACAGCCGAACGAGACGGCTTCACGCAACCGAGTGCGTACCAGCAGCGCTACTCCTACTTCCAACCGCTGCCGAGGCAACCGGTCGAGGGTCAGCCGATTCCGCTCGGAATGCTGAGCGACGACGGCCTGGACTTCCTGCGGAGGAACCCGGACATCTCCGGCTGGGTCTACACCGCGACACTGCTCGGCGGTTACGACCGAACCGATCGACCGCTGAGCGAGGAGTACCAGCACTCCGGCAACGAGCGACGCCGGCACGCCCTGACCGCCGTCGCACGCGAGCGGGGCCTGCGCCCCGGGCAGGTCGTCCTCGCCTGGCTCGCATCCGGCCGGCCGCGGCTGACCCCGATCGTCGGAGTGAGCACCATCGAACAGCTGGAGCAGGGCTGGGCCGGCGTGACCACCACGCTCACCGAGGACGACATGGCCACCTTGGACGCGGCGTGAAGGGACGCCCCCAGCGAACGTGAATGGTGCAGGTCGACAACTCGACGACAGTCGGTGCGTCTCCGGACCGGCCAGCGTGGCGTAGGTAGGCACGCTGGCCGACGAGACTCGGTGTCGCGCCCGTCGGCGGGGGCGACCTGCCGCGGCCGGTGCCGTTGGACAGCACCAACGACACCGGTACCAGGGCGCAGGCCACGAGCGGTACCAGCGCCCTTCACCGCGGGGTCAGCCGCGCTGCCGCGCCCGGTACGCCGCGACTCGGGCCCGGTTCTGGCAGGTGACCGAGCAGTACCGCCGGTCCTGGGTGGGCGAGGCGTCGACGTAGACGTCGGCGCAGTCCCGGCCGGCGCACGTACCGAGACGGGCGCCGCCGTAACGGGCGAGGTGGTCGCGCAGGGCCAGCGTGGCCGCGGCGGCGATCGCGTACCGCGGGGCGGTGACCGACCAGCCGGCGGCCGGCCGCCCGTCGGCGAGATGCACGACCGGGCGTACGCCGGAGGCGCGCAGCAGCGCGGTCAGCAGTTCGGTCCGCTCCCGCCCGCCGGTGGCGGCGAAGACCGGGTATATCCGGTCGGCGAGGCGGGTCAGCGCCCGGTCGTCGCTGTCGATCCCGGACGGCACGCCGAGGTCGAGCCCGGCGACCGCCGGGTACGGCCGGGTCTGCTCGCCGGCGACCTCGCGTGGCCGGGTGCCCCACTCGTTCACGAGCGTGACCAGCGACGCGAGCGGCATCGGTTCGACGATCACCGACATGCCTCTCAGTGTAACGCACTGGAATCCCGAAGTACGTTGCGCGGCGCGGTCCGCCGGGCGTACGGTGCTAAGTGAAGTCAGTGCGTTACGGAGCGGATGATGATCGACCCCGCGGTACTCCCGGGCTACCTGCTCGCGGTGCTCCTCGTGACGATCGCGCCGGGACCGGACATGGCGTACATCGTGGCCGCCGCGACCGCGCGCGGCGCGCGGGCCGGCGTGCTGTCCGCGACGGGCATGGCGCTCGGCATGGTCGTACACGTGACGGCCGCAGCGCTCGGTCTCGCCGCGGTCGTCGCCGCAGCACCCTGGACGCTCGTCGTGGTACGCCTGGCCGGCGCCGGCTTCCTCGCCTGGCTCGCGGTCGGCACGCTGCGATCCGCCCGCGCCGCGGCGCCCGCCGCCGCCCCTGCCCCCGGAGACGGCCGCCTGCTGGTGCGCGCGGCGCTCACCAACCTGACCAACCCGAAGGTGATCCTGTTCTTCGCCGCCTTCCTGCCCCATTTCGTACGCCCCGGTCACGCCTCGGTGACCGCACAGTTCCTGCTGCTCGGCGTGCTGTTCCTGCTCGTCGGGCTCGCCGTCGACAGCACGATCGGGCTCACCGCCGGGCGACTCGGCGCCGCGCTGGCACCGGGTACGCGAGCCGGCCAGGTGCGTACCGTCCTCGCCGGCCTCACGTTCGCGGTGCTCTCCGCGCTCCTGGTCGCCGACGTGGTCACGTCCACCGGGACCGGGTGGCGGCCGAGCTAGGGCACGCCGCAGCCGCTGCGGCCCGATCCCTTGCGTACCAACCTTTCCCGGCGTACCGCAGGCAGGGCGTAGCCGGGGACCATCTCAGCGCGGGTACCCTGCGGCGTCCCCGCACCGGTCACCGGCCGGCACCGCGACGCAGGCGCGGCCGGTGGTGCGGGAGTACTGGCGGGTCGCCGCCGCGAGTGCCACGCCCCAGGCGGCGAACGACCCGTACGCCACGCGAAAACCCAGTTCGACAAGCCTTGGGCGGGTGCACCGCGCAACATGTCGTACAGCGCCTGCGGGGCCACGAACACGAACGGGATGCTGCGTCGACAGCAAGCACGATCCGGGCGGCGAACCGGACCGGGTCGACGGCGACGGACGCCAACGGGGTCAGCCGCAAAGGTCGAGTATCAACATCGGCATCGCGAAGTACAGCATCGCCGCCGCCCACGACCCGGCGATCGCCACCGGCCTCGGCAGTCGGAGGCGCCGGTACGTCCGCAGGAACGCCGGGCCGGTGGGCGGCGGCAGCATCGCCAGTGCGAGCACGACCAGCACCAGCCCGGCGGCCACACCACGCCAGTCGAACGGTCCAGGCACGCCGGTCGGTACGCCCGGGTCGTCGATGCCGTGCGGCACGCCGCCCGGCCCGGGGTAGCCGGTCCGGCCGCCGACCGCCCAGTACAGGCGTACCAGGGTGTATCCGATCGCCCAGGTCAGCGCGGCGATGGCGGGCCAGCGCCGCACCGTGTCGATCGTTCTCGGGGCGTGTGTACTCACCCCGAGCCTCGTGCTCGATGCCGGTCCGTTCCTCGGCCCGCGGAAGGGTCTGCCGGCTACGCCGTCCGGCGCGGGCGACTCCGTCGGGAGTAGGCGCGGCCGGACCAGACCGGACCCGGCATCCCGGTCAGTCCCTGCCCTCGATCCCGTACGGCTCCACCGGCGTCGAGCGCGGGCACGTCGCCGACGTTGGACACCTCGATCTCGACCAGGCCGTCCCGGTACGTGATGCGCACCGTGGCGGCGGCACCGAGACCGGCGTGCTTCAGTACGTTGGTGAGCGACTCCTGCACGATCCGGTACGCCGCGTGATCGACCGCCGGCACCAACGTCGCCGAGCCGGTACGGATCACGTCGACGGAGACACCGGCGGCCCGTACGGCGGCAAGCAGGTCGTCCAACCGGTCCAGCCCGGTGACCCGCTCGGCTGGCCGCACATCGGGACCGCCCTCGGTCCGCGGCCCCAGTGCCACCCGCAGCTCGGCCACCGCGTCCCGACTGGTGGTACGGATCGAGGTGAGCGCCGTACGCACCGGCGACGGGTCCGCATCCAGCACGTGCAGCGCCGCGCCGGACAGCACCGCGATGCTCGCCATGCTGTGCCCGACGACATCGTGCAGTTCCCGGGCCAGCCGGAGCCGTTCCTCCGCGGCGACGCGTCGGCGCTGCGCCTCGGCCACCGCCGCCGCAGCGACACCGCCAGCGCGCAGCACACCGTCAACGCGTACCCGGCCGGGTCCAGGTGGCGCACCCCCGCGGACGGGTCCTCGGCCACCACCGACAGCACAGCCAGGACGACCGCCAGTACGGCGTCACCGACGCGGACGCCGTCACGCTCAACCCTGGCGACCCGCGCCAGTGCCCGCACCACACGGCCGACAGTTGAGGCTGGTCACACACTGGGCCGCTTCAGCTCGCGCGGATCAGCAGCGCCACCGTCGTGACGAGGTAGTAGGCCGCTGCGATCACGATGGCTGCGCGATTCGAGCTGTCGTCGTGGCGCAGGAACCGCTGTATGAGGGCGTCGGCGCCAGCCCAGACGATGACGGCGCTCATCGTGTTGAACACGGCGCAGAGGATTGCCGCCCACCACGCGAGGTCGGATGCGTAGATCAATCCGGACGTGATGAGCAGGCCGCCGGCGAGCGTGGTCACGCAGAGCAGTACCGGAAGATGCTCGGCGTCCTGGTTCGCGGTCTCGGCGCGGCTCGGTCGGATGGTCGGCTGTGGCACCAGGAGCGATGGTTCCGGTGGGGTACGGGCTCGATCAGCGGCCGAGGACCGCGCGGCTCCGTCGTCGTGTGGGGAGGGGCGCGCGGCTCCGTCGTCGTGGGGAGAGGAGCGCGCGGCTCCGTCGGCGTGGGGAGCGGAGCGCGGATCCGGTCGGACGGCGACCCGATGCGCGGCCGGCTCGCGAGGCCCGGCGTTGGGAGCGAGCGCCACCAGCGCGCCGCGGGCGACGGCGAGTTCCGGCTGCTCGGTGACGGCCGGCGGGACGCGCAGCGCCCGGTGCAGCGTGCTGGCCACCAGCGGCATGCGGCTGGCGCCTCCGGTCAGGTACAGCGCGGCGCGTGGGGGAACATCGAGCCCCGCGGCGGCCAGGGCGGCACGGGTCGCGCGGACGGTGCGGTCGACGACTGGCTGGGCGATGGCGTCGAGCTGTTCGCGGCCGAGCGGCGCGTCGATGTCCAGCAGCGGGATGTGCACGAAGGTCTGCGCGGATCGGGACAGCAGTTCCTTGGCCGTACGTACCTGGTCGAGGAGGTGACGTCGGTGCCGCTGGTCGGCGGCGGTCGCCGGGTGACGGAGGCGTGCCCAGGCGTCGGGGTTCCGGTGGCGGTAGGTGGCGTCCAGGTGGGCCAGGATGGCGGCGTCGATGTCGAGCCCGCCGGTGTCGGGCAGACCGTCGGAGGCGAGGACCTGGTCGCGGTGGACGACGGACACGTCGTGCGTTCCACCGCCCAGGTCGTACACGATCAGCGGGGCCGTGTGGTCGACGGCGTGGTCGGACAGGTGGTGGCGTGCGGCGGCGATCGGCTCGGCGAGCAGGATCGGCTCCGGCAGCCCGGCGAGTTCCGCCGCCCGTACGAGGGTCTGCTGGCGTCGGGTGCCCCAGGTGACGGGATGGGTGAGCACGACGGTGCCGATGTCGCCGGGCGTGCACCGGTCGGCGTCCTCGGCGACCCGGCGAAGCACCGCGGCGAACAGCTCCGGCACCGGCATCTCGGTACCGAGCAGGACGGTGCCGTCGTCGATCCGCAGCTTCGGGTTCGGTTCCAACCGCTCCGGTGCCGAGGCAGCGGCGTGCAGCGCGTCGCGCCCGACCAGCAGCGTCCCGTCGTCCTGCCCGAACACCGCGGACGGCAGTACCGGCGAGCCGTCGAACAACACCTGCTCGGTACGCCCGCCCGGTCGACGCACCGCGGCGACCGTGTTCGACGTACCCAGGTCGATCGCCAGCGCCGCATCCGTCACGGCCGCAACCTACCAACGAGCCGCATCGCACCCGGTGCGCGCCGGCTCCCGGCGTCCATGGCGATACTTCCCGGCGCCGCCGACACACTGGCGCCGTCGCCCGGGATGGACGTGGTACCGCCGGGAAGTGGTGCGGTGACGGCGTTCCGACGATGTGGGCGGCGACGGCGGCCGGGCGGCATGCTGCCGACGCCGGATCGTCCCCGTCGACGGTGTGGGCGGAAGCCTGCGGTGCATTCCGGCGTTGGCTCCGGGTATGAAGATCGGCGACGCGTCCAGGGCCAGCGGTGTGAGTGCGAGATCGTTGCGGCACTACGAGGATGAGGGGCTGATCGTCCCGGGCCGGTGCGGCAACGGGTTCCGCGACTACTGCCAGTCCACGATCGACCGGGTACTCGTCATCCGTACGCTGCTGGAGTCCGGGTTGCCCGTGCGGCTGATCAGGACACTGCTCCCCCACCTCGGCGACGGGTCCACCACCGGCACGGATCCGGTGTGCGCCGAGTTCCTGCGGGAGGTGCAGGGCTTCCGCGATCGGCTCGCCGCCCGCATCGCGACGCTCAGCGCCCAGCAGTCGGCGCTCGACGCGTACCTGCGCGGGCGCACGGTGCCGAGCGCGGACCGTACTTGACCTTGACGTAAGTGTCAGGGTCCTACGGTCGCCGCATGGACACCAACGGGCGGCGGAACACCAGCGGGCAGACGATGCGGGCGCTGGTCCAGCGGACACATCGGGGACCGGAGGACCTGACCCTCACGACCGATCGACCGCGCCCCACCGCGGGGCCTGACGATTACCTGATCCGTGTCGGTGCCGCCGGGGTCAACTTCGCCGACGTCATGCAGACGCGGGGAACGTACGGCGGAGGTCCGGAAACCCCGTACGTGGCGGGTTTCGAGGCCGCCGGCGAGATCGTCGGGGCCGGCGCGGGCATCGAGAACCCGCTGCCGCCCGGCACCCACGTGGTCGGCGCCGGCCCGGGCGCCTTCGCGCAGTTCATGACGATGCCGGCCGCGGGTGCACTTCCCGTACCGTCCGGCTGGAGCGACGCCGAAACCCTCGGCCTGGTACTGAACTGGATCACCGCCCTGGCGGCGCTGAAACCGCTGGGTGGCCTCAGATCCGGTGACGTCGTCCTCATCCATGCCGCGGCCGGCGGCGTGGGGCAGGCCGCCGTCCGTCTCGCCCGTCACTACGGCGCGCGCGTGGTCGCCACCGCCTCGCCGGAGAAGCACGACACCGTCACGGCTCTCGGCGCCGACGAGGTACTGGACAGCCGACGGCCCGACCTGGCTGCCGAGATCACCCGCCGGACCGGCGGCGTCGACCTGGTCCTGGAATCGGTGGGACGGGCCACGTTCGCCGCCAGCCTGGCCGTCACCAAGCCCTTCACCGGACGCATCGTCGTGTACGGCGCCGCGTCCGGCGACGCCACCCTGACCACCCACGAGCTGGTCTTCACCCACCAGGTACAGCTCAAGGGACTGCACATCGGTGCACTCGCCGCCGCGGCACCGGCGCTCTACCGGTCGTTGCTCAGCGAGATCGAGGCCCTCGTCGCCCGCGGCGTGTACGCGCCGTCCGCTGCGCAGGTACACCCCCTGGCCGAGGGGGCGACGGTGCTGCAGCGACTCGAATCCGGCCGTACTCGGGGAAAGCTCGCGCTCGACCCCTGGCGCTGACGCCTGTCCGACGTCAGCGGCGGGTGAGCGGTCACTGGCACCGGAGCAGCGCGTCGAGTTCGGGAAGTTGGCCGAACAGGTCGGGGAGGCCGCGCACCCCGTCGCGTACGGACCGGTGCGACAGCGCGAGATCCGGGCCGGTGCCCGGCTCGACGCCGGCGAGGCAGCGAAGGACGTTCCACCGGGTGTGCCCCAGCCACCCGCCGATCACGTACGCGAACCAACTGGGGCCCCACGGCGGCAGCGCTCCGCCGCCTGCCACGTAGCCGTCGAGTACCGTGCGGAAGATGGCGGGCCGGACATCGTCGAAGCCGGGCCCCTTCGCGAGGCTCAGCGCGGTCGAGCCGAGTTCGCCGGCCAGGTCGAGCATCCCCGACAGCTCCCAGTCGAGCACCACCGGCCGCCCCTGTCGAGCAAGCAGGTTCCACGGCTGGATGTCCCGGTGCGTCAGCACGACCGGTCCGGGCCGCTCGCAGGTGTCGACGAAGTCGGCCATCGCGAGGAACGTCCCGACCTGGGTGGCGAGTTCGTCGGCCCACGGCTGTCCGGTCGCGGTCGCCCGCGCGGCGAGTTCGGGCCAGTCCCGTGCCACCGGTTCCTCGGTCGGGACATGCCGCCACGCGACGTCGAGCGCGTGGACGCGCGCGAGGATCTCACCGATCTCGAACGCGTACGCCGGCGGCACGGGCGCCTCGGGCACCCTTTCGCCCTCGACCCACCGGTGGACGAGCGTGTGATGGCTGGCCGAGATCGGCTCCGGCATGGGGATTCCGGCGGCGAAGGCCGCCCGCTCGAACCCGAACACGTCCTCGGCGCGGTACGTCCAGCGGCGGTCGAGAACGTTCAGCTCCTTCACCGCGAACGACCCCTGGTCCGTGTCGAGCCGGTACGTCCGGTTGGCGTACCCGCCGTGGACACGGACCATCGGACCGGTCGGCGCGCCGAGGTACGACAGGCTGAAGGGCACGTCCTCGTCCGCACTCATCCCACGAACCTAGAGCCCGCGAAGCGTCGATGCACCGGAGTTCCCCGGGACGGTCGACGTGTGCGGTGCGAGTGCCGTGACCCAGCCGTGTGCCGACGCGGCGGGCACCACCCCGGGCACACGGGTTCGACGCGCTGCGCCGGCGTACGTGTCACCACACCCGGACCATCAGGTCGCCGAGATCACCGCCGAGCGCCACCAGTTCGGTGATCAGCCCGCGCAGTTCGCGCTCGCTCGTCCTGATCTCCGCGACCGGTTGCCAGCCCCGCCAGCCGTACACGAGGTTCGGAGTTGGCGACGGGTAGACGCTGTGCACGACAGCGTTGCGACGATCGAGGGCGGCGCGTACGCGCTCCAACACGGCTTCGCCGAGGGCTCGCGACGCCGGATCCTCCGTGGCGAGGGCGTCTCTCGACAGGCGAACGAGGTCGCTCGCGGACCTGGTCGCGAACTCCTCCTGCGGTTTCTGGTGAAGAGCGGTGGTGAGATGCCACAGCCGAAGCTCGACCAGAGCGGTGAGAGCTGTAACGCGGCCGATGAGACCGAAGAAGTCGAAGTCAGGATCGATGTATCCGAACATGGCGTGCGGAACGCCGTACTGGTCGGTGGTCACCAGACCGGTTTAGCAGCGGCCGCACCCCGCCACATCCGCCGATGAGCCGGTGTGAAACACCTGGACGGGACCGTCACCTCACCAGTCGCCGGTCGTTGAACCGAAACGCTCACGGAAGCTGTCGGACAGACGATCATGGTGTACCGCGTGCCGATGGCCCTCGTTCGCTCCGGCGCTGATGCGCCGCGGCGGGACGTCACCAGCGGATCCCGGCCGCCACGGGCAGGTGGTCGCTGCCGGTGGCCGGGAGCGTCCACGAGCGTGTCGGCTGAACGCCGCGTACCAGGATCTGGTCGATCCGGGCCACGGGGAACGTGGCCGGCCAACTGAAGCCGAACCCGTGACCGGCGACCGCCTGGGCCGAACGCAGCTGCGCGGTGAGGCCGGCGAACGCCCGGTCGTTCAGCGTGCCGTTCAGGTCGCCGAGCACCAGGACGCGCTCGGCCGGATCGGCGGCGAGCGCCGCGCCAAGTGCGTCCGCGCCGGCATCCCGCCCGCCGGCCGAGAATCCTTCGCCCGGGCTGACGCGTACCGACCACAGGTGGACCACGTACACCGCGAGCCGCCCGTGGTCCGTGGTCACCGTCGCGCGCATCGCCCGGGACGGGTCCATCTGGCCGGGCGGCCCGTCGTCCGACAACGGCAGCCTGCTCCACATCCCGACCGTCCCCCGCACCACGTGGTACCGGTACGTCCCGGCCAGCGTCGCCTCGTACGTGGCCGTGGCCTGCGGGGTCAGCTCCTCCAGCGCCACCAGGTCCGCGCCGGACGCGGCCAGTACGCGAGCGGTGTGCGCCGGGTCCGGGTTGCCGGCGCCCACGTTGTGACTGACCACGGTGAGCTGGGAGCCCGGCCCGGCCTTGTCGACGAGCAGCCCGCCGAACAGGCTCAGCCACACCAGCGCCGGCACCAGCACCGCGACCGCCGCCGTGGCGGAGCGGCGGCACAGCGCCCCGACGAGCAGCACCGGCACGACCAGGCCGTACCACGGCAGGAACGTCTCGACGAGGCTGCCGAGGTGCCCGTTCCGGTTCGGGATCCACGTGTGTCCCACCAGGAGCAGGCCGAGCAGCAGCGCCAGCGCCGCGAGCACCAGGCCGCGGCGCCAGGGACCGACGCGGGTACGTCGGTACCGGTGCGGCGGTGCGGGTGAGGTCAGGCGGGGCAGGGTCGTGGACATGCGGCCAGTCAACGCGCCCCGATGTTGCCGGAACGTATGCGGTTGTCGATACGCCGATGACAGGTCCGGCGGTCCCCCGCGTGGTGATCGTGTCGACGGCGCCGCCGTGGCCGACGCTGACGTACGGCTGCACGCAGTCGACCACCGCCTCGTACTCGGGATCCTCGCCACCGCACGGCTCGACCCGCGCGAGCGACAGCGCCGCGAGGAGTGCCTCCGCGTCGGCAGTCGCCCGTGGGCCTCAACGGTCACTTACCGGCGAGTCCTCGCCCGAACGTGGTGCCGGGCCACACCCGGCCCGAGGTCAGCTGCGGCGTCGGCGGGCGGCGACCAACAGGGTCACGGCGAGCCCGATGCACCCCAGTGCCACACCGAACAGTATCGGCAGGCTCGTGCCGGTGATCGGCAGCGCAGGCCCCGGGCCGGACGCCGCGGGCCCGCCCGGCCCGGCCGAACCGGTCCCGGGCGGCACCGGGACGCTGGGCGAGCCGGACGGCGTACCGCTGGGTGGAGGCGAGCCGGAAGGCGATCCGCTGGTACTGGGCGCTGAGGACGGCGAGTCGGAGGCACTCGCGGACGGCGACGCCGACGTGGTCGGCGAGTCGCTGGGCGACTCGCTCGGCGTCATGGTGGCCGTCGTAGTCGGCGACGGGCTGGGACTGGCCGGCGAACAGTCCATGCGTACGTCGCCGAGGACCAGGTCGAACAGGGAGACGGTGTCGCCGGTCGGTTGGCCGGCCTCGTCCAGCAGTTGCGCGGTGGCCGACAGGTCCAGTTCGGCGTGCCCCATGAGGCCGGCGACCTCCTGGAGCTGCTGGCTGGTCACGCTCACCTGCACGCCCGACGTACCCGGCCCGAAGTCGCCGGTCAGGTCGAAGGTGTCGGTGGTGCGCTGCGGGGAGACGGTGACGGCCTGCCCCAGTACGCTGACCGCGACCGCGCTGGTCAGGAAGATCGGCTCGTTCGGGTACGTGCAGTTGACGCTGTTCTGCCAGGTGGACACGGACAGGATCGCCGTCAGCCCGTTGGCTTCGGGCGTCCCGTACTGGTTGATCACCTGCGCCGGCCCGGTCGTCCCGGTCGGCTGCGGTACGAGGAGTTCGGTGAAGGCGCCGTCGGCCCGGGCGCGCGCCGACGACGGGTTGGTCGTGGTGTTGACCTCCGCGGTACCGGTCGACGACGGTACGTTCGGCGAGATGGCGGAACCGGGGCCGGTGGTGATGTCCCAGTCCTTTTCCTGGTCGCCGCTCGCGGACAGTTCGGTCAGGGTGCCGGACACCGCGCCGGAGCCGTAGACGGCCGGGTCCAGGGCCAGCCGCGCCCACGTACTGCTCGCGTGCGGCGTGGCCGGCCCGGCCGCCTCCCCGCGGCCTCCGGCGACGACACCGGCCGAGACCAGCGCGAGCGCCAACGCTCCCGCGACCACCAGGGCCTTCACCACCGAGCTCGATGTCGCGACCGCTCGTACCATCAGATCATCACTTTCGGCGCCTACGCAGGTACGGTGAGTGTATTTTGCGGCTGTTTGGATGGGCGGCGACGCGCCGAGGGACGCGCCAACGCCGAGCGGGGACGGCGCTCGGCTGGGCCGGCTCATGCCGTGGCCACGTCGGCGCATCCTCCTCGGGGGCCATCGACCGCCACTTCCCCGACATGACGCCCGACCCGAGGCGGACCACGACCGTCCACATGAGACCGTGCACGGCTCCGGCAGCGGCACGTTCCCGCATTGACCGGGTACGCCCCGCGCAGATGTGATGCGATCAGCGGGTGCAGACCAACGGAAGGCGCGTCGAGCGTTCGCTGGGCGCCGTCGCGGCGATCGTGGTGGTGACCGCCGGACTGCACCTCGCCGCCGGGATCGTCGCTCCGGTGGCGCTGGCCCTCGTCCTGGTCGTCACGGTGGCACCCGTCGGGCGGTGGCTCCGCGCCCACGGCTGGCCGGCCTGGTTGTCGACCCTGGCCCTGCTGCTCGTCCTGTACGCCGTGCTCGCCGTCGGCGCGCTGACGCTGGTGGTCTCGGTGGCGCGACTCGCGTCCCTGCTCCCCACGTACGCCGACGAGACCGGGCAGCTGCTCGACGCGATCGGCGACGGGCTGGCCCGCCTCGGCGTCACGGGCGACGAGATCGCGTCGACCGTCGCGAACCTCGACCCGGCCCGGCTCGTCGCGCTCGCCGACAGCGTCGTGGGTTCCGTGGCGTCCCTGCTCACCAACCTGGTGTTCCTGCTGGCGCTGCTGTTCTTCATGGGCGCCGAGGCGGCCGGGTACCCGCGGCGTCTCGCCTCCCTCGCCGTCGACCGGCCGAACCTGGCCGCCGCGCTGCGCGCCTTCGCCCGCGGCACCTGCCGGTACATGCTCGTGTCGACGATCTTCGGACTGGTCGTGGCGGTCGTGGACGGGCTCGCGCTGTGGGCGCTGGGCGTACCGCTGCCGGTGTTGTGGGCGCTGCTGGCGTTCGTCACCAACTACATCCCCAACATCGGCTTCTTCATCGGACTGGTACCGCCGATGACGCTCGGCCTGCTCGACGGCGGCCCGCGCACCATGGTCCTGGTGATCGCGCTGTACTGCGTCATCAACTTCGTCATCCAGTCCCTGATCCAGCCGAAGGTCGTCGGTGACAGCACCGACCTGTCGGTCACCGTCACGTTCCTGTCCCTGGTCTTCTGGACCTGGGTACTCGGCCCGCTCGGCGCCGTCCTCGCGATCCCGCTGACCCTGCTGGCGAAGGCGCTGCTGGTCGACACCGCCCCGCAGACCCGCTGGGCTGCCCACCTGCTCTCCGCCCGGCCCCACGACACGGTGCCCGCCAGGGCCGCGGCCGGTACCGGGCCGTCGGCGTCGTAACGCCGACCAGCGTGCACGCAGCCCGATGGCTGTGAAGCATGCGACGTCGACCGCGTCCCGGGTACGACCACCCGTCAGGTACGGGGCCGGACCAGCGGAAGGTAGACGTCGTCGACGATCTCGACGAGTACGTCGTCGGCGGCGGCGGTCACCCCGTTCAACCCGTACTCGTTGCGGAGCAGGTCGACCGCGACGGTCGCCACGCGCGGGGTCAGCGCGGCGGGATCGGCCTCGCCGCGCGACACCGCGCGGGCCAGGATCGTGAGCCACGGTCCGACGCCGGCGCGGACGAGCTGTTCGCGGATCTCGCGCAGCCGCTCGGGATCGTCCTGCATGCCGGTGAGCAGCCCGCGCAGTACGGCGCCGAGCGGGGTGGACATCCGGTCGTTGAAGCGGCGCAGCATGGCGAGCGCGTCGTCGCGCAGGACGCCGGTGTCCGGCACGTCCTCCGGTGTGGTCGGCAGCATCGAGCGCCACGCGGCGATGCTCAGCGCCGCCCGGTTCGGCCAGCGGCGGTAGATCACGTTCTTGCTGGTGCCGGCGCGGGTGGCGACCCGGTCCATGGTCAGCCCGGGGTAGCCGACCTCGGCCAGTTCCTCGGCCGCCGCGCGCAGGACCGCCGCCTCCAGCGCGGCCCCGCGGCGGCGGGTCGCCTTGGCCTCCGTGCCACTCTCCACCACCGCGCCCCCTTGAGAAGGATACCTGACCGTACCTTACCGCATCCCGGTTGCGGCCGTTGAGCGAATCTGTAAGATACGAGTCCGTATCCTAAATGCTTCGGGAGGTCGTGAGATGGACAAGCGCGCACTCGTACTCGGGCTCGTCGCCGACGTCGGGCTGCCCGCCGCGGCGTACTACGGGGCCCGCGCGATCGGGCTCGACGTCGAACCGGCGCTGGCCGCCGGCGGCGTCGTCGGGCTGCTCCGCCTGGCGTACGTCGGGGTGACGCGGCGGCGGCTCGACGGGGTCGCCGCCGTCGTGGTCGGCGGGTTCGTCGCCCTGCTCGTCGCGTCGCTGCTGACCGGCGACCCGCGGATCCTGCTCGCCCGCGAGTCGATCGTGTCCGGCGGCCTCGGCCTGCTGCTGCTCGGCTCGGTCGCCGTCGGCCGTCCCGTCCTGTACTCGATGCTCCGGCGGCTCAACGCCGGCAAGCCCGAGCTGCTCGCCCGGTGGGACGGGATGTGGCGGACCCGGCCGGCGTTCCGGCGCGTGTTCGTACTCATGAGTCTCGTCTGGGGCGCGGGGCTCCTGGCCGAGGCGATCGTCCGGCTCCCGTTGATCTACCTGCTGCCCGTCGACGTGACCGCCGCGCTGTCGACCGCGCTGCAGGTCGGTACCGTCGGGCTGCTGGTCGCCTGGTCGCTGTGGTACCGCCGACGCCGGCAGCGCGCCGCCACCCACAGCGCGACGCCCGAAACGGCCTGATCGCCATGCGGGGCAAGGGAATCAACTACGACACCGGCGCGTACCCGGCGGGCCACGCGACCCGCGCCGAGTTCGACCCGGCGACGGTACGCGAGGAGATGCGCGTCATCGCGGCGGACCTGCACTGCACCGCCGTCCGCGTCACCGGCGGCGATCCCGAACGCCTCGACGTGGCCGCCCGCTGCGCGGCCGAGGCCGGACTGGCGGTCTGGTACGCGCCGTTCCCGTGCGAGGTGCCCGCCGGCGAGATGCTGGACCTGTTCGCCGACTGCGCCCGGCGGGCCGAACGCCTGCGCCGGCAGGGCGCCGAGGTGGTGCTGGTCCTCGGCGCCGAGCTGAGCCTCTTCGCGCCCGGTTTCCTCCCAGGCGCCGACCTGCACGCCCGGCTGGCCCTGCTGACCGCTCCCACGGCGGACCGGGCCGCGCTGCTCGCCGGCGTACCGGGACGGCTCGACGCGTTCCTCGGTACGGTGCTCGCCGCGGTCCGCCCGCTGTTCGGCGGTCCGGTCACCTACGCCGCGCTGGCGTACGAGGGCGTGGACTGGGCGCCGTTCGACCACGTCGGGGTCGACGCGTACCGGGCGGCGCACAACGCGGCCACGTTCGCCGACGAGATCCGCGGCCTGCACCGGCACGGCAAGCCGGTGGCCGTCACCGAGTTCGGCTGCTGCACGTTCCGCGGCGCGGCCGCGCTCGGCGCGCGCGGCTGGCTGGTCGTGGACCGCACCACCACCCCGCCCCGGCTGTCCGGCGAGTACGTCCGCGACGAGCAGGAACAGGCCCGGTACCTGCGCGAACTGCTCGCCGTGTTCGACGCCGAGGGCGTGGACACCGCGTTCTGGTTCACGTTCGCCGGCTACGCCTTCCCGTACCGGGCGGACCCGCGCCACGACCTCGACCTCGCCTCGTACGGCCTGGTCCGGCTCGGGCCGGGCACCGAACGCCACCGCAAGGCCGCCTTCCACGCCCTCGCCGACGCGTACGCGGGCCGCGACGACGGCTGACACACCGACCGTACGGATCCCCTGCCGCACAACCGACTCGCTCGTCGGGCCGGACGCCGGGTCATGCCCGGGCGACGTCCTCCGGCACCGGCCGGAGCGCCGACTCCTGCGCGCGGACCCGCCGGTACGACAGCGCCAGCGTGCCGGCGAACCCGAGCGCCAGCGCGACGACCACACCGAGGTTCGCGCCGGCCCACGCGCCGGAACGACCCCCGAGTCCCAGCGGCGCCAACAGGTAGCCCTGCCAGGTCAGCCAACTCGCCGACGCGTTCGTCACCAGACCCCAGCCGATCGCGGTCGCCACGACCGTCAGTACCACCGGAACCACGCGGACGTCACCGTACCGGCCGTCCCGGCGGTACAGGTCGGACTCGCTGTAGTCCCGGCGGCGCAGCGCCACGTCGGCGAGCATGATGCCGCACCACGCCGCGATCGGTACACCGAGCGTGGTCAGGAACCCGATGAACTGGCCCAGGAAGTCACCGGCGACGAACACGATGTAGATCGTGCCGGCGACCATCAGTACCGCGTCGACCATCGCCGCCGCGGGCCGCGGTACCCGCAGACCGGCCGCCAGCAACGCCAGGCCGGAGGAGTAGATGTCCAGGACCGCGCCACCGACCAGGCCGAGGATCGCGACGACCGCGAACGGTACGAGGAACCAGGTGGGCAGGATCGTGGTCAGCGCACCGATCGGGTCCGCGGCGACGGCCTTGCCCAGCGTCGCCGAGGACCCGGCGAGCAGCAGGCCGAACACCAGCAACAGCAGCGGCGCCACCGAACCGCCGAACGTCGTCCACCCGATCACGGCACGCCCGGACGAGCGGCGCGGCAGGTACCGCGAGTAGTCGGCCGCGGCGTTCACCCAGCCCAGGCCGAAGCCGGTCATCATGAACACCACCGCACCGATGAACTGCTGCGCCGAGCCGGCCGGGATCGCGGCGACCGTGTGCCAGTGCACGTGCCCGGCGACCAGCACCACGTACGCGATGGTCAGCACACCCGTGACCACGGTGATGATGGTCTGCAACCGCATGATCACGTCGAAGCCCATCACACCACCGACGACGATCAGGGCACTCACCACGACCAGCGCCACCACCTTCGTCCCGGTACCGCCGCCCCAGCCGAGCCGGCCGAACACGGTCGCGGTCGCCATCGTGGCCAGCGCGGTGAGCACCGTCTCCCACCCGACGGTCAACAGCCACGACACCACCGAGGCCAGCCAGTTGCCGCGCACCCCGTACGCGGCGCGGCTGAGCACCATCGTCGGCGCCGAACCGCGCTTCCCCGCCACCGCAACGAATCCGCACAGCAGGAACGAGAACACGATGCCGACCACGCCGGCCACCAGCGCCTGCCACAGCGAGATCCCGAAACCCAGCGCGAACGCGCCGTAGCTGAGGCCGAGGATCGACACGTTCGCGCCGAACCAGGGCCAGAACAGGTGCCGCGGCCGACCCTTGCGTTCCGCGTCGGAGATGACGTCGAGACCGTGGGTCTCCACCCGCACCGAGCGGTTTTCCTGTACTGCCGGGGAATCCGCCATCATCGTTCACCTGTCTCGACGTGTCTGCGAGGCAGGACGCTAAGCCGCGCCACGACACCTGTCAATGCCGCGGATCACGGCGCGCGATTCGCCCCTCGTCGACGGTTCGGCCGACTTCCCCACCGTCGACCGTGACGGTGTCGACGGCGACGCACGGGCGCATCACCGGCGAGTACCGTTGCCGACGCTCGCGCCGGCATGAGCGTGGTCCCGGTGGTCGCACGCAACCCGGTGCGGTGCACCCGTTCACGAGTGCACGGGGCGGGGCCGCTGATCGCCGCGAGCGTCCGGCCGAGACGAACGGCAGCGGGTACTCGATACGCTGCCGGCACGAACGACACCCGGCGACGGCCAGGCAACCGAGTGGGGATGGTCGCCGTCGGTCTGCTGGGGGTGATCATCGGCGTCACGACGATCGTCGCGAACGGCCCGGCCCTCTACGTCCGCTTCGCGGGCACCCGCGGCACCGCGACGGTCACCTCGTGCCGGGGCGTCTTCTCGAACGGCAGGTTCGGCGACCAGCACGACACCGTCTGCTCGGGCGACTGGCGACTGCCCGGCGGCAGCGCGACCACCGGGACGATCGACGGCGCGGCCAGAGCGATCGGGGCGCACGCGGAGGGCAAGCGCAGCATCGACGTACACGAGCCGCTGGAGGTCTGGGCCACCGACACCGGCGCCCTCGCGGTACGGAGCGACCCGATCGGATGGCTCTGGGCCGGCGGCGTACTCGCCCTGGCCGGCGCGGTCGTCCTTGCCGTCACCGCCTGGCGCCGGCACGTCACCTCCTGAGCGTGGGCAACGCGAGGATCGTCGCCGCGGTGCGGAAACGCTGCGCGGGACGGTCCGTCCGAACGACGGGTAACACGGTGATCAGGTGGCTCATCCGCCGGTCGCAGCCGGGGCAGTCCGGCCAGGCCGGTGGCTGGGTCCAGCCCGGATGTCCACCGAGCTTGATGCCGGGCGCGTCGGCGAGATGCCCCTGGTAGTTCCGGCCGGTCTCGTCCTCCCACTCCTCCAGCCGCTCCCACATCCGTGCCTGCTCCGCTGCCGGCAGGCTGTCGACCAGCTCGTCCATCCCCGGGTACCCGACGGCCCGTTCCGGATGCACCACGCACGGCCGGGGTACGTGATCGGCAGGCACGGCAAGGGATGCCGGTAGTCTGGCCGCGACGCGGTCGATGGTGGTGGAGTCGCGCCAGCGCACCACGGGCAGCGGCCCGACCTCGTACTCCCGGTCGTGCTCGTACGGGCACCACAGCACCTGCACCACGTCGCGCCCGGACGGGGCGGGCAGGCTCGGCACGTCGGCGGTGAAGATCTGCGCCACCGGCAGGTACGCGGTCGGTGGCTGCGGCTCGCCCGGTACGTCGGTGTGGTCGGCGGCGCAGACCGGCCACGGTTCGTCGGCCGGCCACAGCAGCGGACCGCCGACCGACGACTCCCGGCACGTGGGGGAGCCGGGCCGCGGATGCAGCCGTACGGTCTCGGCGCGCATCGCCGCCTGCGGCAGTACCGAGGCCACGTCCAGCGGGCGGGCAGGCGTGTGCAGTTCCACCGGCATCTCCCGGGAGACGGGAACGGGACTGCCGGATGGCACGGCCCGCAGACCACCCGACCGGCTCACGGCCGGCGACCCGACGACCCCCGTGCTGCACACCGGTGCGAACGCCACACCACCGCCGGGCACGCCGCCCTGCTCTCGCGATGATGGGCCGGTGGGTCGCCCCGTCCGAGCGGAGGCGCCGCAGCCACGGAGAGGACCGCGACGGTGAAGAAGTACGTGCTGTTCGACCACGACGGCGTCCTGGTGGACACCGAGTTCTGGTACTTCAGAGCCGGTGAACGCGCCCTGGCGGACATCGGCGTGACGCTGGACAGGGACCGGTACCTGCGGGACATGAGCCAGGGGCTCGGCACCTGGGCCCAGGCCCGCGCGGCAGGCGTCGACGAAGGGGCGATCAGCCGGCAGCGTGCGGCGCGCGACGACTACTACCGGGAGTACCTCAGGACGGAGGCCATCGAGATCGACGGCGTCCTCGACGCTCTCGCCGAACTGTCGAGGTACGTCCGGATGGCCGTCGTGACGACCGCGAAGCGCGCGGACTTCGACCTCATCCACGAGAAGCGCGGGATCAGACCGTTCATGGACTTCGTACTGACCCGCGAGGACTACACGCTCGCCAAGCCGCACCCGGAGCCGTACCTGACCGGTGTGCGGCGCCTCGGGGCGCGCCGGGACGAGACGCTGGTCGTGGAGGATTCGGCCCGGGGGCTGCGCTCGGCCGTGGCGGCCGGCATCGACTGCGCCATCGTCCACAACGACTTCACGACGACGCAGGACTTCGCCGGGGCCACGTACCGGATCGGAACGCTGGCCGAGGTGAAGGACATCGTCCTCGCAACCTAGGGTGTCGGACGCTGGTCGAGTAGCATCGGCGGCCCTGGTTCGCCAGTGCTGCGGCTTTCCGGGAGCTGGCGGCGACGCGTGTCGGCGGGGCGGTGCACCGGCCGGGTGGCGGCGTTCAGTCGGGCGTTGCCTGTGGACCGGCCGCTGGCCGAGGTTGCCGGGCGAGCTGGCCGGCGACCGCCAGCCACAGCGCACCGCCGAGCACGAACCACGGGTTCCACAGCAGCAGGCTCCAGCGGGTCTCCTCGGCTCCGACGGACTGCCGGACGCCACCGACGTCGGCGAGCAGCAGCACCTCGACCAGTACGCCGCGGGCCAGCAGCGCGGCGCCGACGACACCGATCGCCACGCCGCCGAGCCGGCGCCACCGCACATCCCTGGTACACCAGGCGATGAGGACCGCGCCGAGCAGCAGTGCGGCGGCGACACCCCACAACCCGAGGAGTACGAAGGCCAGCGGGCGCGAGGCGGCGATCCGCGCGCCGGCCGACGACGCCAGGCCGACGCTTCCCCCGAGCGCCCAGAAGACGTGCACCGCGGCGAACAGACCGCACCACACGATGGCGGCGGTGGCCGCGGGACGCCGGTACGGGCTGCGCATGTCGACGATCGTAGGTGGACGAACGCGGCGCCAACCGACCGCGCCGCACGGGTCGACACCGACACCGTCGTTCCCGGTTCCGGGGCCGGACGCGGGGATATCGTGGGGCGATGGGGACGGACGCGTGGGCGGACCTGGCCGATCACTTCGTCGACGACGCGTACGCCTCGGCCAAGGGCCTGGTCCGGACGTACGTGCTGCACCAGCAGTTGCTGGCGCATCTGCCCCCGCCGCCCGGCACGGTGCTCGACGTGGGCGGTGGCGCCGGGCACCAGTCGTTCCCGCTGGCCCGCGCCGGGTACGAGGTGACGCTGCTCGACCCGTCCGAGGCCATGCTCGACAGGGCCCGGGTACGTCTCGACCGGCTGCCGGACGACGCGCGGCGCCGGGTGACGCTCGTCCGGGCGGACGGCGCGGACGCCGACGCGGCGGTACAGGGGCGGCGGTTCGACGCGGTGCTGTGCCACGGCGTCCTCGGCTATCTCGACCGGCCGGAGCCCGTCCTGGACCAGCTCTGCCGATGCTGCGCCGAGGGTGGCGTCGTCTCGCTCATGGTCGGCAACGCGCACGCCGCCGCGGTACGTCCGGCCCTGGAGCGGCGGTGGGAGGACGCGCTCGCGGCGTTCGACGCCACCGAGGAGATCGGGGTGCTGGGCGTACGGACACGGGCCGACACGGTGGAGGATCTCGGCGCGCAGCTACGGGACCGGGGCGTTGAGCTCGTGGAGTGGTACGGGGTGTGGCTGTTCGTCGACTGGCTGGATCTCGGTGGGTGCGCGGTCGACCCGTCCGACACGCGGCAGGTGGCGGCGGCCGCGGAGGTCGAGCTGGAGGCGGGCCGGCGCGACCCGTACCGGCAGTTGAGCCGGATCGTACATCTGGTGGCGCGCAAGGGATCGAGCTGACCTTCGTCCATTGTGGACCGGTGCCGGTCCCCGTCGCGGGGCGCTCCGCGCGCACGACGCGGACGCCGCCGCCGAGGCCGCCCGTACGCACGCCGCATCGCAGGCCGACCACGACATGCAGGGCGGTCCCGGGTAGGCGTCACGGTTCGACGATGTTGAACGCGCTGTCGCCCGGGTCGATGACGGCGAGCAGGCCGTGCAGGGCCGTCTCGTCGCCGTCGAGGGTGAGCCCCGCGGACCGGGCCGCGTCGAGGTCACCGGCGGCCAGCGCGCCCAACGCCGCACGCGGCACCCGTACGGTGAGGCTCACCGGCCCGGCGCCGTCCCGTACGTAGGTGAAGACGCCGTTGTGCAGCGTGGTCCGGTACGCCGCGCCGTGGTCGGGGAAGTCCCACCGGATCGCCAGGTCCGTCGACCAGGCCCGCGGACCGTCCAGCTGCACGGCCACCGAGTCGAAGAACATCTCCGGCGGCAGCTGGGCGATCATGTCCGGCGACGACGGCGCCGTCGGCGTACCGAAGTTGCCGTCGCGCAGCTCGCGCGCGCCGGACAGGTAGAAGTTGCGCCAGGTCCCGTTCTCCGCGCCGTACCCGAGCCTGTCGAGGACGTCGGCGAGCAGGGCGCGGCCGGCCTGGTGCTTCGGTTCGGCGAACACGACGTGGTCGAGCAGCTGCGCGGCCCACCGCAGGTCCCCGTCGTCCGCCGCGGACCTCGCCCGCGTCACCACGAGGTCCGCGCCGCCCATCGCGTCCACGTACCGGCGCGCGGCCTGCTCCGGCGGGTGCTGCCACAGCCGGGACGGCACCCCGTCGAACCAGCCCATGTACCGCTGGTAGATGGCCTTGACGTTGTGGGACACCGAACCGTAGTAGCCGTGGGTGTGCCAGACGTTCGCCAGCGCCGGCGGCAGCTCGATCAGCTCGGCGATCTCGGCGCCGGTGTACCCCTTGTTGAGCAGCCGCACGGTCTGGTCGTGCAGGTACGCGTAGAGGTCGCGTTGCAGGCCGAGGAAGGTCCTGATCCGCTCGGCGCCCCAGGTCGGCCAGTGGTGCGAGGCGAACAGCACGTCCGAGCGGTCGGCGTACATCTCGATCGCGTGGGTCAGGTGGCGCGCCCAGCCGTGCGGGTCGCGGACCAGCGCGCCGCGCAGGGTGAGCAGGTTGTGCAGGGTGTGCGTGGCGTTCTCGGCCATGCACAGCGCCCGCCGGTCCGGGAACAGGAAGTGCATCTCGGCGGGCGCCTCGGAGTCCGGCGCCAGCTGGAACTCCATCCGTACGCCGTCGACGGACAGTTCCTGCCCGGTGCGGGTGATGTCCACCGTCGGCGGGATCAGGCTCACCGTACCGGTGGAGGTGGTCTGGCCGAGACCGGCGCCCACTCCCCCGCGCGCGTCCCGGTCCAGCGCCGCACCGTACATGTAGCCGGCGCGGCGGCCCATCGCGGTGCCCGCGTACACGTTCTCGGCGATGGCGTGTTCGAGGAAACCCTCCGGCGCGATCACCGGGGTACGGCGCGCGGCCACGTCCTCCGGGGTGACGACGCCCCGCACCCCGCCGAAGTGGTCCACGTGGCTGTGCGTGTAGATCACGCCGGTGACCGGACGCTCGCCGCGGTGCGCACGGTACAGGGCGATCGCGGCGCGGGCGGTCTCCACCGAGATCAGCGGGTCGATCACGATCACGCCGGTGTCGCCCTCGACGAACGTCACGTTCGACAGGTCGAAGCCGCGGACCTGGTAGATGCCGTCGGTCACCTCGTACAGGCCGTGCCGGGCGACGAGGCCGGACTGCCGCCACAGGCTCGGATGTACCGTGTCGGGCCGGTCCCCGGCGAGGAACGCGTACGCGTCGCAGTTCCACACCACCCGGCCGCTGTCGTCGGTGATGGCCGGATCCTCGACCGTACCGACGAAACCCCGGTCGGCGTCGGCGAAGTCGGTCCGGTCGTCGTACGGGAACCCCGAATCGGGCATCGTCGCCGCCTCTCCGTCCGTGCCGTGATCCCTGTCAGGACAACAGTTTCGCCTTGGCCGCCGCGAACTCGGCGTCGCTGAGCATGCCGCGGTCGCGCATGTCCACCAGCCGCTGCAACTGCGCCATCAGGTCGTCGCCACCCGTCGGCTGCTGGGCCGCCTGCTGCTGGGCCGCCTGCTGCTGGGCGGCGGCCTGCTCGTACGCGGCGGCCTCGGCCTGGTCCTGCGCGCGCTGATCCATCCGGCGGCTCACGCCACGCGAGACCGCGGTGGCGGTCCCCGCGACGACCGCGGTACGCGCGACGGCGCCGAGCAGTCCGGGCCCGCGCCGCATCACCGGTCGTACGAACATGTCGGCCCCCTAGCTCGCGGCGCGCTCGTCGAGCACGCGTTCGACGACCGGGGCGGGAATCCGTTCGGTGAACACCATCCGGCCACCGGCGTCGGCCATCGCCGCGGCGATTCCCGCCAACCACAGGTGTTCCAGCAGTACGACGAGCGCGCAGGTGCCGGGACGTACCTGCTCGGCGACCTCCGCGACGTCCTCGTCGGAGATCAGCCCCTCGATGCTGTGCACGACCTCCGCGTACGCCCGGGTGCGCGCCGGGTCCAGGTCGGCGAACTCCTGCGCGGTCACGGTCCCCCGCTCGTCCCGGGCGACCACCATCACGTCCACCATCCGGACGAGGCCGGCCGCGACGATGTCCCGCAGCCGCAAGGCGAAACGCTCGTCGATCGTCTGCGACGGAAACTCGACGACCACGAACTCCATCGGGCCACGGCTCATCGCCGGCCTCCTTCCCCCCAGCCAGCAGCGTATTCGGCATTCGCCGAGGTTGAGGGCAGAACGCCGCAACCCGCGCCTCACAGGCTGGCGATGCCCTTGCCGATCAGTACGACACCGATCAGCAGCAGTACCACCGTCATCACGGCGGCGTTGTGCGCCACCAACCACTCCCGTACGTGCGCCAGGACGACGCGGGCGCGGTCGCGGGCCACCGCGTTCAGGACGACGGGGGCGGCGACCGTGCAGGACGCGAGGACGGTGACGATCGCGACCACCACGACGGTCTGGCCGACGCCCAGGTCGGCCGAGCCGATCGCGACACCGGCGGCGAGCAGTACGGCGAGGTTCTTGGGGTTGACGGCGGACAGCAGGAACGCCAGCCCGGCCGCCTTCGGCGCGGTCATCGTGTCGATCGCGCCCATCCACTTCGGCGGCGCCGGCTCCGCACCGTCCCGCGGCCGGGACCGCCACTGGCGTACGCCGGCGAGCAGCAGCCCCGCACCCAGCACCAGCTTCACCACACCGGACGCGACGCCACCGTGGCCGCCGCCGGACAGCCCGAGTACCCGGGCCAGCACCGTGAACAGCACGCTCACCGCGACCACGCCGGCGATCCAGCCGACGAGGAACCCGACGCTGGCCCCACCGGCCCGCGGCGCCAGCAGCATCAGGATGACCGCGATGATCGGCAGCGGACTGATCGCCGCCGTCACCGCCAGCGGCAGCACCTCACCGATCACCGCGTTCATCCGCGTGCCTCCCCGGTCCGATCATCACATCCGCACCCCGCGTTCCCGGAA
>NZ_BOMB01000042.1 GCF_016861975.1 Actinocatenispora rupis
GGGACCGTGACGGACCGCGGTTGGGCGAGCGACCGGCTCATCAGGGCCGCGCAGAGCGGCGATCTGGAGTCGATCACCGCCGTGGTGCACGGCGCGCACCCGCACGTACGGCGCTTCGCCGCGCACCTCTGCGCGTCCGCCGAGGACGCCGAGGACGCGGCGCAGGAGGCGCTGATCGTGCTGTACCGGAAGATCGGCACGCTGCGCGCGTCGGCGGCGCTGGCCTCGTGGATGTTCCGGATCGTCCGGAACGAGTGCCTGCGCCGCGCCCGCCGGCTCGTCGACTCGTCCGACGCGCCCGACGCCGGCCCGGTGGACTCCGCGGAGGACGAGGTCCTGCGGCGGTTGGAGGCCGAACGGGTCGCCGCCGCGATCCGCGCCCTCCCCGACGTCCAGCGGCGCGTACTGATCATGCGCGACGTCCTCGGGTACCCGGGGCGGACGGTCGCCGGCGCGCTCGGCCTGAGTACGGCGGCGATGAAGTCGCAGCTGCACCGGGCCCGCACCGCGCTGCGCACCGACCTGCGCGGTACTCCGGGCGTGCCGCCATCGGCCTGACACCCACCGTACGAAGGGAAACGCCCGTGCTCACCACCGGATCGCCCGCACCCGAGATGGTGCTGGCCGACACCACCGGCCGGACCGTACGCCTCGGCGACTTCCGCGGCCGCGGCGCCGTCCTGATGTACTTCCTGCGCTCGACGACCTGCCCGATCTGCACCCGGCACGCGCGCGAGCTGGCCGCCCGCGCCGAGGAGTACGCGGCCGCCGACGTGCACGTGCTGCTCGTCGTACCGGAGGACCGGGCGACGGCCGCCGCGTGGCGCGCGAGGCACCGCATCGCCTACCCCGTACTGACCGGCCCGCACGGCCGTCCACACGGGACGGTCGGGCTGGGCCGGCGGGTGTTCGGCACGATGCAGCAGTCCGGCACGCTCCTCGTCGACACCCACGGCGTCGTACGACACGCGCACGGCGCCACGCTGCCGACCGCCGGGTACGACCGGACGGGCGTCACCGCCGCGATCGCCGCGCTGCGCACCCCGGTCGGCTCCTGACCTCACCGGCGGGTACGGCGCGCCCGTGCCCGCCGCTCAGGTGTCGAGGCACGCTCAGGTGTCGAGGGACTCGATGTAGACGGTCAGCTTCTTGAGGATCCGGTTGAGGCTGGCGCGGTCGCGCGCCGAGAGGCTGCTCACCAGCTCGTCCTCGGCGGTGCCGCGGTTGCCCATCGCGCCGCGCCAGATCTCGGTGCCCTTCGGCGTGATCTGGATGATGACGCGGCGGCGGTCGTCGATCGCCGAGACCCGCTTGATCCAGCCCTTCTTCTCCAGGGCGTCGAGGCGGCCGGTCATCCCGGCGCCGGAGATCCGCAGGTCCTCCGCCAGCTCGGTCGGCGACGCCGAACCGGGCGTGTCCCGGATCATCAGTACGTGCAGCGTCTTGTACTCCGACTCCTGGAGGTCGGAGGCCGCGGCGGCGTCCTTGACCGTGCGGTCCAGGTATCGGGCGATGCGTCCGATGCGGGTGACGATCCCCTCCACCTCGTCGTCGTACGCGATGCCCGACCAGTGGTCGCGCCAGCGCGCGACGTGGCGGTCGGTCCAGTCCTCGGGCGGCATGGCGTCATCGTAGTCCAGCCGGAACTTCGCCAACGACAAGTTCGCCAGCTGATATCTAGTTGACGAAAGATTAGCTAGCGAAGTACTTTTCTGGACCATGACGACCGTCCAGACGCCGGCGCGACCGCTGGCGTACCGGAACTTCCGGCTGCTGGTGATCGGCGCCGGCACGAGTTCCTTCGGCAACTCGATCACCCCCGTCGCCCTCGCCTTCGCCGTACTCGCGCTCGGCGGCTCCACCACCCAGCTCGGCCTCGTCGTCGCCGCGTACGCGCTGGCCGACGTGGCGACCGCACTGTTCGGCGGCGTACTCGGGGACCGGCTGCCCCGGGCGGCGATGATGCAGGGCTCGGCCATCGCCGCGGCGGCCGCGCAGGCACTCGTCGCGGCGAGCCTCGTCGGCGGCTGGTCCAGCGTCTGGCTGCTCGGCGCGGTCGGCGCGGTGACCGGCTGCCTCGGCGCGCTCGCCGCCCCGTCGTCGTCCGCGATGACCCGGCAGACCGTGCCGGAACCGTTGCTGCGCAAGGCGGTCACCCAACGCCGGCTGACGCAGAACGGCGCGCAGATCGTCGGCTTCGCGGTCGCCGGCGTGCTCGCCGCCGGGATCGGGCCGGGCTGGGCGATCGCCGTCGACGCGGCCACGTTCGCCGTCGCCGCCGTCTGCTACCACCTGCTCCGCGTCCCCGAGCCGGTACGCGAACGCGCCGAGTCGATGCTCCACGACCTCGGCGCCGGTCTCCGCGAGGTACTACGGCACTCCTGGCTGTGGATGCTGATCCTCCAGGCCCTGCTCTACCACCTGTTCTACGGCGGCGTGCAGGGCGTACTCGGCCCCGTCGTCGTGTCCGCCACCTGGAACAAGGCCACCTGGGGCTGGGCGCTGTCCGCGCTGATGATCGGGTTCCTCGCCGGCGGGCTGCTCTCGCTGCGGTGGCGCCCGCGCCGCGGACTGTTCCAGGGCACCCTGCTGCTCGCGCTCACCGGCTGCTTCCCCGCCGCCATGGCCCTCGGCGTACCGGGGACGGCGGGGTTGCTGCTCCTGCTGGGCGGCGCGTTCCTGCACGGGCTCGGGCTGGAACTGTTCTCCGTCAGCTGGGACCTGTCCATCCAGCAGAACGTCCCCGAGGACAAGCTCGCCCGGGTGTACTCGTTCGACATGGTCGGCTCGTTCGTGGCCCGGCCGGTCGGGCTCGCGCTGACCGGCCCGGTCGCCGCGCTCACCGGTACCACGACCTGGCTGTGGGTCTGCGCCGCGGTGATGGCCGGCGGTTCGCTGCTCGCCGCGACCCTCCCCTCGGTACGCCAGCTGCACCGCCACGACCCCGCCCCGGCGGACGAGGAGCCCGAGCCGGTGGCGTCCGGCGCCTGAGCGGCGGGCCGACCGTTTCCTGTCGTACGGCGCGGCTACCGTCGGTACCCACCGACGGAGGGAGCGGGAGATGACCGGGGCCGGGGAGCCGGAGCTGGTGGAGCTGGAGCCGGCGACGACGGCGGTCGTCCGTGGCGTGGTCACCTGGGCCGAGCTGCGGGACTTCTTCGACGCGTCGTTCGGGGCGCTGGCGCGGGCCGTCGAGGCGCAGCGGATCACCCTGCTCGGGCCCGCTTTCGGGCTCTACCACGGCAATCCGGGCGACACGCTGGACCTGGAGGTCGGGTTCCCGACGGCCGGCGCGGTGCGGGCGGAGGGCGACGTGGTGGCCGGTTCGCTGCCCGGCGGCCGGGCGGCGCGGCTGACGCATCACGGCTCGTTCGACGGGCTCTCCGGGTCGTGGACGCGGCTGCGCACCTGGATGCGGGAGCAGGGCCTCTCCCCCGGCGCCGACCGCTGGGAGACGTACGTGACGCAGCCGTCGCCGGACATGGACCCGCGCGAGCTGCGTACCGAGCTGAGCTGGCCGCTGGCGCCCTGACCGTCCGGAAAGGTCGACGTGGCAACGGAACCGGACCAGTCGGCGGCCCGCCGGATCCTGCTCGGACACCTGGTGCGGACGCTCGGCGCGCTGCCCGCGGCGGCGTCCCTGTCGCTGCGCCATCCGCGGCTGCCGCGGGCCCGGCTGCACGGCGGCGTCACGCTGGGGGTCGACGACGACACCGAGGTCTTCGACATCCCGTACTGGATCGTCGGGGTGACCGCGGCGCACCTCGACGCGGTGGCGCGGGCCTGGGACGGGTTCGGGTGGGCGACGCGGCGGGCGCCCCGGCCGACCACCGGCGCGGCGTACGCGCGGACGCCGGACGGCTGCGGGCTGGCCGTGCAGTCGGCCGTCACCGGGGACCTGAGCCTCGCCGGTACGACGGCGCCGTTCCCGACGGGTTCGCTTGCGGGGCAACGGATGCCGGACCACATCGCGCATCCGGCGCGGCCCGACCGGCCCGCCACCTGAGCAGGCGGGCCGGTCGGGCGGGACACCGGGGCGGCGCGCTGGGCCGCCCCGGCGGGACCGGGATCAGCGGCGGACGGCGGCCGGCTTGTGCTGCACGTACCCGTGGTCGAAGGTCGGACCGCCGGTCCAGGTGACGGTGACCGGGTCGGTGGTTCCGGGCAGCGTGACCGTCAACGCGGCCGGTGCCGCCTGCCCCGGGTCGTCCCCCTCCGCCACCGGTACTCCCGCCCAGTGCAGGTCGAACGCGGCCGCCGCGGTCGGCCCGAGCACGACCGCCGGCACGTGGTCCTGCGGGTACCGGTGCGGGTCGGTGGGCAGCGCGGAGCCGTCGGCGGCGGTGAACGCGAGGCCGGTGGCGTAGCCGGTGAGCCGGCAGGTGACGCCCGGGTGCGCGGTGACGGTGAGCGGCGCGTACCGCTGGCCGGCGCCGGCCTCGACGGAGCCGAGCGTGACGGTCACGTCGGCGGTACGGCAGGTCGGGACGTCCGCGGCGGCGGCGCGGGGTACGGCGAGGACGAGAACGGCGGCCGGGACGGTGGCGGCGACGGCCAGTCGTACGGCGGTGGACGGCGACATGACGGCCCTCCGGTTGGTTGGGACAAGTACCGGAACCGACCGTATGAGGCTGTTTTGTCATCCGGAAGCGATCTTCACGATGTTTGCGTAGCACTTGAGCCAGGCCGGTCACCGCGGTGGATCCTCGCCCACCTCGACGGCCCGTCAGCGCGGCCAGGCGACGTCGTCGATCGCCAGCCACGGCGCGGCGGCCACGGCGGACGGGGTGAGTCCGGCGATCGTACGGGACTCGCGGTGCAGGTGGGACTGGTCGACGTAGCCGCTCTCCGCGGCGACCCGGGCGGCGCCGTGGCCGGCGGCGAGCAGGTGCGCGGCGTGGTCGAACCGGACGAGCTGCGCGGCGCGCTTGGGCGTGATGCCGAGCTGGGTACGGAACCGCGACCACAGCCGCTTGCGGCTCCAACCGACCTCGTCGGCGAGCCCGTCCACGCGTACCCGGCCACGGCCGGCGGTGGTGCGCCGCCAGACGTACGCGACCTCGGGGTCGACCCGCGGCCGGTCGCCGAGCCGCGCGAGGAGGGCGCCCGTGGCGATCGCGAACCGGTCGTCCCAGCTCGTGGCGGCGCACAACCGGTCCTGCAACCGGTCGGCGCCGCGGCCCCACACCGCGTCGAGCGGCACCATCAGGCCGCTGAGGTCCGCGGCGGAACCGAGTACCGCGGTGGCGACGGCCGGCTCCAGCCTGATCTGCAGGCACGCCCCGACGCCGACACCGGTCGCGCGCAGTTCGCCGGGCAGCAGTCCGACGGCGACGGTGCCGCGCTGGCGCCGGCCGCCGGCCAGGTACACGGCGCCGTAGCCGTCGCTGAGGTCGAGCAGCAGCGTGACCGACGGGTGCGCGACCATCGCGATGTCCCACACCGCCGGCGTACGTTGCCGGAAGCCGGCCATGCCGACGCCCGGCAGCCGTACCGACGGGTGCGGGACGGCGACCTCCACGTCGGCCCAGTCGGGCGCGGTCGACGACACGTGACCAGGCTAGTCCTCGGGACGTACCGACCGGTGGTCGGCGAGCGTGGCGGTGAAATCCAGCAGCAGCCGGCTCGTCAGCTCCGGCGCCTCCAGTACGGGGAGGTGGCCGACGTCGGGCAGCAGCTCGACCCGCGCGGTCGGCACCGCGTCGTACAGGTGGGCGGAGGCGGGATCCCAGCGGCGGTCGGCGAGACCGAACACCACCAGGACCGGAACGTCGAGCGCCCGCAGCCGGTCGGGCACGCTGCGCTCGGTGACGTACCGGCCGTTGGCGCGCAGTACCGCCCGCATCGACCGGTACGTGATCATCCGTACTCCCTCGACGAGGTCGTCGGGGATGTCGACCGGGCCGGCGGCGGTCGCGCCGATCCCCCGCCGGATCATCGAGTCCGAGCGCCGCAGCCACAGCAGCGGGCCGAGCGGCGGCGCGAGCAGTACCCGGATGATCGGTGGTTGGCGCAGCACCGCGTCCATCCGCGGCCCGGTACTGATCAGGGCGAGCGAGCCGACCAGCTCGGGGCGGCGTTCGGCGAGCGCGGTGGCGACGTACCCACCGCTGGAGTGTCCGGCGACCGGCACGTGCCGCAGCCCGAAACCGTCCAGCAGTGCGGCGACCCGGCCCGCCTGGTCCGCCACCGCGTACGACGAGGTCGGCGGGGAGTGGCCGCAGCCCGGCAGGTCGACGCGGATGACGTGGTGGTGCGCGGCCAGTGCCGGGACCATCGGGTTCCAGGTGTCGCCGGAGGCCCCCGACCCGTGGATGAGCACCAGCGGCGGCGCGGTCCGCGGGCCGTCGTGGACCACGTGCATGCCGTGCAGGTGCTCGACCTCGTGCTCGCTCATCCCGGTACTGTGCGCCTGCCGCGGACCGCGGGTCTTGGACGAATGTTCCGGCCGTCAGGTACGCACGGCGAGCAGCTCGCGCGCGGTGCGCAGGTACGCGCGGGCGCGCGGGAACTCGGCCAGTTCGGCGGCGATCGCGCTCAGCGCGACGGCGACCGGGTACGGCGGGACATGCCGGCTGCCGAGTACGCCGGCCATCCAGTCGACGAACGTGGTGAACAGCGACTCGTCGTCGACGAGCAGTGCGGCGGCCAGGACGTCGACGATGTGCCCGAGGTCCTCGTTCGTGGTGTCGACCTGCGCCGCGCTGTAGTCCGCGACCCGCGGGAACCGTGCGCGCAGCGCCGCCCAGGCCGCGTCGATCAGCTGCGGCCGGGCCTGCTGCACCAGCGTCTCCTCGGCGTCGAGCAGCAGCGGGGCGACCGGATCCGCGCGCGTCGCGGGCGGCCACCGGTCCAGGATCGCGAACAGCTCGCGGGCCGAGGCCGCCCACGCGTCCGCGCCGAGCCGGGCCGCCCAGCGCGCGTCCGGGCCGAACCCGCGGCCACCGGCGACGACGGGCACGTCGACCGCGCGTACCGCGGCGATGGCGGCGCGGGCGGCGGGCAGCCGGGTCGGCAGCGAGCAGCTGATGGCCGCGGCGTCCGGCCCCTTCTGGTGCAGGTACGTCACGAGGTGGGCGGTCGGCACGCTGGAGCCGAGGAACGTGACCGACCAGTCGCGGCAGCGCAACGTCTCGGCGAGGATCCGGGCCGGCAGCGAGTGCCACTCGCCGTCCACGCACGCCACGACCACATGACCGCGCCCGCCCGACGACACGGTACGCGCCGCCACGGCCTCGACCGCGCGTTCGCTGATGTACGTGGCGGCGTGCTCCCGCGCGACGTTCCACTCGTTGCTGGACCACAGCTCGCCGACCCGCGCCTGCGCCGGCGCGATCACGTCCAGCAGTACCTCCTCGGCGTCGTGGCCGGCGTCGAGCATGCCGGTCACGTGGTCCACGGCGGGCTGTTCCGCGCCGGCGGTCACCAGGTCCAGGTACCGCTCCCGGTCCGTCACGCGACGGTCTCCGCCCCGGCCGCCGGTACCGGACTGACCGGCGCCTCCGGCAGGTCGGCGGGCAGCGGTACGCCGGGCTCGGCCACCTCGAACGCGACGGCGGTGTCGGACGGGGTGATGGCGAGGACGGCGATGTCGTCGTGGCCGTTGCCGGCGGACCAGTCGGTGGCGACCTGCTCGACGCGTTCGACGAGGGCACCGGTCGGCATCCCGACGCACCCGGCGAGCAGGTCGGCGAGCCGGTCGCGGCCGAAGAACTCGGCGCCGTGCGGACCGCCGCGGGACTCGGTGACCCCGTCGGTGTACAGCAGGCACGTGTCGCCCGGCTCCAGCAGTACGGTCGTCTCGCCGAACGTGGGCTCGGGCAGGATCCCCACCAGCGCGCCGGCCAGGTCCACCAGCTCCACGGTGCCGTCGGCGCGCAGCACGTACGGCGGCGGGTGGCCGCCGGACGCGAGCCGGAGGCGTACCCGGCCGGCGCCCACGGGTTCGGCGACGGCGACCACCAGCGTGGTGAACCGGGCCGTGTCGGACGCCAGCATCACCGCGTTCAGCGTCGTGAGCATCGTGACCGGGTCCTGGCCGAGTAACCGCAGCGTGGCGAGCGTCTGGCGCACCTGGCCGGTCAGTACGGCGGCCTCGACGCCCTTGCCGCACACGTCCCCGAGTACGACCATGCCGCCGCCGTCGTCCGCCGGGAACACGTCGTAGTAGTCGCCGCCGATGCCGAGCGCCTCGCGCGCCGGCCGGTACCGGGCGGCCAGCCGGAGTTCCCGTTCCGCCGGCAGTCCGGGCGGGACCAGGCTCGACTCCAGCACCTCGCTGACCCGCACCTGGTCCTGGTACAGCGTGGCGGACGCGATCGCCGCCCCCGCGCGCGCCGCGAACTGCCCAGCCAGGTCGGTCTCCACCGGCTCGAACGCGGCCCGTCCCGCGCGCCGCAGCAACACCAGCACCCCGACGGTACGGCCGTGGCCGGCTACCGGGAGTACGAGGGCCGAGCCGTCCGCGTCGGCGACCAGCCACGGTACGGCGGTGAGCCCGGCAGCCAGTCCCGGACCGTCGGCGACCATCACGCCGTCGAACGCGGCGGCGAGCGCGGTGACGGCGAGGACGTCGTCGAGTTCGGCCACGCCGGTCTCGACGCCGTCCTCGTCGGTGGACGTCCGCTGCCACGTGCTGCGCCGACCGCGACCGCGACTCACCAGTACGGCGCGGTCGGCGAGGGCGGGGACCGCGAGTTCGAGGGTGGCGAGCCGGGTGCGGTCGACGTTGAGGGAGGCGCCGAGGCGGCGGCTCGCGTCGGCGAGGAACGACGCGCGCCGGCGTTCGGCGAGGATCGCGTCGGTACGCAGCACCTCGTCGGTGACGTCGCGCAGGTACCAGGCGTACCCGGCGGACAGCGGGGCGCGACGGCACCGCCACCGACGGTCCGCGTACTCGACGGTCGCGGTCGGCTCGTCGGCGGCGAACACGTCGTGCAGCGCGCCGGACCCGGGCAGCCGTACGGCAAGGCGCAGGCCCGGGAACAGCTCGCGCGCGGCGGCGTTGGCGCCGGCCACCGTGTGGTCGGCCGCGAACGCCACGACCGCGTCGGTCAGCCCGTCCAGCGTCTGTTGCAGCAGCTCGGACGCGTGCGGCGGCTGCGGACCGTGATCCGTTCCCGGGTGCCGGGTCAGGTGCCGGGTCACGTCGCCACCTCCCACCGCCGCGCTCGTCGTCGGTCTCCGCGCTGGGCCGGCCCGCCGGCTTTCCCGGAGGATAGGGGCGCGGGATCCGGCCGTCCATGCGCCGTGTCCCTGCCCACGGCGACCCGGCTCGGGCGGCACGCTGTGCGCACGCCGCGTCGACACACCGTCCGGGTACGCGACGCGCCGCGCCCGGTCGGTGCACCCGCGCCACCGGGTCACCGGGGGTGGCCCGGCGCTCACGCCCACCGGACCGCACAGATATTTGTCGCACGGCAACAAACTGGTCGATGCGTTCCACCGGTGGACATCGTGGCATCGCGGCCGATCACCATCCGGCGGTTCCGGAACGCAGCTGCGACCCGCCGACACCGCCGGTACCTCGGGTCTGCGGTGCCCGCGAGCGGCAACCGATCCGCAACCGTTGCCGTACGGCAGGGATTCCGTCGACGACGGACGTGCCGGACATCGACCGCGCGCCGACCGGGGTCCGGGGCAAGGCCGTACGGGACGGGCGCAACGCCGCGATCGGCCGCATTCCCCGGCGCGGAGCCGGATACGGGGCCCGGGAATAGCGCGATCGGGCCGGGACTTGACTCCGGGCGTGACCGCTGACGCGCTCCACCCGCTGCTCGCCGGCCGGTACAGTCCGCTCCAGTTCGACCGGGGCCACGAGCTGACCGACGCGGACGTCGAGCTGCTGCTCGAAGCCGCGCGCTGGGCGCCGTCGGCCGGCAACTCGCAGCCGTGGTCGTTCGTCGTCGCGCGCCGCGGCACCGCCGCACACGCCCGCCTGGTCGAACGGCTCGCGCCGAGTTCGCGGCAGTGGGCGCCGTCCGCGGGCGTCCTGATCGTCAACCTCGCCCACCGGTACGTCGAGGACACCGACTGGGACTACTCCGAGTTCGCCGAGTACGACCTGGGTCAGGCCGTCGCGCACCTCACCGTGCAGGCGCACGCGATGGGTCTCGCGTGCCGGCAGTTCCGCGCGTTCGACCTGGACGGGCTGCGCGCGGACCTGCGGCCGGCGGACGGGTGGCGGATCCTCACCATGACCGCGGTCGGCCGCCCGGTGGGTGCCGCGCCGCCGGCCCGGACCCGGCGCAGCATCACCGATCTGACCACCGCAGGCGTCGACAGCTAGGGCGTGTCTTCGCAGGTTCGGTCGAGCGAGCCGGAGTCCG
>NZ_BOMB01000043.1 GCF_016861975.1 Actinocatenispora rupis
AAGCGCCGATCGCCTCCGCTGCGGCAAGTACGTTGACGTAGTCGCGGAAGCGGGCGATCCGGCCGTCGCGCGCGGTGAGTACGACGAGGTTGGGCAGCGCGAACTCGCGGCCGGTGACCGTGTTGCGGCCGACGGCCTCCTGCTCGACCACGACGGTCCGCGGGTCGGTGGTGTCGTGCACGGCGACCGTGCGGTACTGCTCGTACCGGAGCGGGAGGGTGCGCCAGCCGGCGGCGATCCACTCGACGATGGTGTCCCGCCCGGTGAGCCGGGACGGCAGACCCGGGCGAGTGAACGGGAACTCGTGCACCGCGTCGTCCGCGTACAGGAGGCGCAGGTCGTCGGTGGAGCGGTGGATCGCGGCCCGGCGGAACCGGGCGAGTACCTCGTGCGGGCCGTCGGTCGTCGCCATGGGATCCCTTCGCCGTCGGTGCACCCACCCCACCACCGCGGCCGCGCGTACGTCCAAGGCCGGTCGGGTCGGGATCGATAACCTCGGGGCATGGACGGGAGCCTGGAGACCCGGGAACTCGCGCACTTCCTCGCGGTGGCCGAGGATCTGCACTTCAGCCGCGCCGCCGCCCGGCTCGGCATCGCGCAACCGGCGCTGTCCCGGACGGTCCGGCGGCTCGAACGCCGGCTCGGCGTCACGCTGTTCGTGCGCACCAGCCGCGCCGTCGCCCTCACCCCCGCCGGCCGGGTACTCGCCAGCGAGGCGCGCCGGGCGCTGGACGCGGTGGACGCCGCCGCCCGGCGTACCCGGCGGGCCGGTGCGGCGGAACCGCACCTGGTACTGGCGATGAAGGCGGGCGGGGACGCGGGCCTGCTCGCCGCCGTCCTCGCCACGTACGAGGGGGATCCGGACGCGTGCCCGGTGCGCGTGCTGTTCCGTACCGACCGGGTGGGTGCGTTGCGCGACGGGCACGCCGACGCCGCGCTGGTCTTCGACCGGCTCGACGACCTGCGCGGGCTCGACACCGAACCGCTGCTGACCGAGCCGCGCGCCGCCGTCCTGCCCGCGTCGCACCCGCTCGCGGCCCGGGATTCCTTGTGCCTGGCCGATCTGCGCGACGCACCGGTGCACCGGCCGGGCGACGGTACGGAGGCGGCCAGCCTCACCGAACTGCTGCAGCTCGTCGCCCTCGGCCGTACGGTCGCGGTGGTGCCGCGGTCGGTGGCCGCGGGGCTGCGGCACGACCTGGTCGGCGTGCCGCTGACCGACGCGCCGCCGGTGACCCTGCTGCTCGCGTGGCCCGCGCACAGCACGTCGCCGGCCGTCGCCGCCCTGGCCCGGGCCGTACGCGCGGCGTGCCCGGGCGGCGACCCGGTCGACGCGTGAACCGCCGGAACGGGCGGTGGAATCCACGCGAGCGCCAGCTGGGCGAACGCGTACCCGCACAGCCCGTTGTCACTGCGGCTCGCAGTCGGAGGCCGTGCGCCCTCAGCCGGCGTGCTGGCTGCTGACGGGAGGGCGTACGGAGAGGTCGGCGAGCGCGGCGTCGACCTCGCGCCGGAACTCGGTGCGCTTGTCTGGCCACCCACGCAGCGACACCTCCGCACGGGACGCGGCGCGCAGCTCGGTCCGCGCGGCGTCGACGTCGCCGATCCGGTGGAGCGCCTGGGCGTACCGGAGCCGGGCGTTCGGGAGGGCGACGCCCTCCCCCACCGTGACGAGCGCGTCCACCGACTCCCGGTACGCCTCGACCGCTTCCACCCACCGTCCGAGAGCACCGAGGCAGTTGCCCATCCGGCACAGGTCGTAGCCCAGGTACTCCAGCCCGGTACCGTCGGCGACCGCCTCGACGGAGGCGCGCGCGTACTCGACGGCCCGCGCGAACTGGGCGAGAGCGGCGGCGTGGTCGCCGAGCCCGGTCAGGGCGACGCCGTACATGGCGTGGAGGGTGCCGATCAGGCGCGTCGCGGTGCCGGACTCGGCGATGGGGATGGCGGCGACGCAGCGCTCGACGGCGCGGGCATGATCGCCGCGTTCCAGGTCGGCGCCGATCAGCCCCCACTGCGCGAAGGTCCGTTCGCGTGCGGCACCGGCCCGCTCCGCGTACGCGGCGGCCTCCTCGTGCAGCGCGTACGCCCGGTCGAAGTCGCCGTGCACCCGCCACGCCATCCAACCGACCTGGCTCAGCGTGTGCGAGATCCGGACCGGGTCGGCGGTGAGGCGCGCGGACGCGAGGCCGAGGTCGTACAGCTCCGACCACAGCGCCATGTCGATGGTGAGGTAGGTGGAGATGCCCCACAGCGCGATGACGACGTCGGCGACCAGCTCGTGCCGGCCGTCGGTGGCAGCCCGACGGACCGCGCCGAACCAGTTGTGGGACGCGGCGTCCAGCCAGTCCCGCGCGTCCCGGCGGGTCATGTCGGCGGCGCCGACCCGGTCCTCCGGCGTGTTGCCGAAGACCCGCCCCACCGCGATCGTCCGCCGCAGCAGGCGATCCACGATGCCGACGTCGAGCCGGCGTACCGTCTCGGGTGGCTCGTCGGCGTGGAGGCGCTCGGTGGCGAACACGCGCAGCAGGTCGTGGAACTCGTACTGGAAGGGCACGGGGCCGGGGCGTAGCAGGCTCTCGTCCATCAGCTCGTCGAGCGCGGCGTCGGTGGCGTCGCGGTCCGCGCCCAGCAGGTAGAGCGCCTCGTCGAACAGCGCCGAGCGACCGGGCATCAGGGCGAGTCGGCGGAACAGCGTGCGCGCGTCGTCGCCGAGCTGCTCGTACGACAGGTGGAAGGCGGGCCGCACCGCCACGTCGCCGGCGGTGAGCGTGGACAGCCGGCGGCGTTCGTCGCGCAGCCGGTCCGCCAGCGCCTCGATTGTCCACTGTGGACGGCTGGCGAGCCGGTTGCCCGCGATGCGCAGCGCTATCGGCAGGTTGCCGCACAGGGCCACGACGTCGGCGGCGGCGGCCGGCTCGGCGTCGACGCGTTCCGCACCGGCGATCGCGGCGAGCAGGTCGATCCCGTCGGCCTCGGCGAGCTCCCCGACCGCCACGCGGCGGGCGCCGGACAGCCCCGAGAGAGTACGGCGGCTGGTGACGACGACCAGGCAGCGGGGGCTGCCGACGAGCAGCGGACGTACCTGGGACTCGGTGCGGGCGTTGTCGAACACGAACAGCATCGCCCGCTGGCGGACCAGCCCCCGGAACGCCGCGGCCCGGTCGTCGAGACGCTGCGGCACCTGCTCCGCCGGTACGCCGAGGATCGACAGCAGCCGCGCCAGGGTCTCGGCCGGTTCGAGCGGCTGCGCGTCGAAGCCGTGCAGGTCGAGGAACACCTGCCCATCCGGGAACCGGTCGGCGAGGTCATGTGCGGCGCGCACGGCGAGGACGGTCTTGCCGACGCCGGGCGGGCCGGACAGCACCAGGGTCATCGCGGTACGGCCGGCGCCGGCGGCGACCTCGTCGGCCCAGGCGGCGAGGCGGGCCAGTTCGCTGTCCCGACCGGCCAGGTCGGCGAGGTCCGGCGGGACGTGCTGCGCGACGATGGCCGGCGACGAGGTGGGCTCGGCGACGTGGCGTTCGGCGAGCAGCACGGCACGTTCCGCGTCGGACACGGCGAGCGCGTCGGCCAGCGCGCGCGCCGTCCGCCGTTGCGGCGCAAGGATTCTGCCGCGCTCCAGGTCGGAGATCGTGCGTACGCTGACCCCGGACCGCTCGGCCAGCCCCTCCTGCGTCAACCCCGACCGGGTACGCGCGGCGAGCAGCAGCTCGCCGACCGCCGGGGTCCGTGCCGAGGTGTCCACGTGTGTCTCGGTCTCCCTCCGCGCAGTCCCCCGCCGCGACGGGGACACCCGAACAAGGTACTGGATCACCGGTGAAGGCAGGTGACACGCTCGGGGCCGGCAGCCGACGAGAGGCGGTACGTGTGTCGGGATATCAGGTCACGCCCGGGGCGCTGCACACGGCGTCGGTCAACTGCACGACGACGGCGGACGAGGTCTGGCAGCAGTTGGCCGCCCTGCGCACCTACGTCGTGGCGCTCGAGGGCCAGTGGAACGGCATGGCACAGGACACCTTCCAGGCGCTCATGACCGACTACGACGTGTACTCGCGCATGCTCAACGACGCGCTCCGGGACATTTCCCTTGGCCTGCAAGGAAACCAGGTCAACTATGTCGACACGGAGCAGCAGAACATCAACAACCTCAAGCCGATCGAGGGCGACCTGATGCCCGGCCAGGGCACCACGCTGCCGCCGTCGAGGTTCTAGGCCCGTCGCGAAACCCACGTGTCGGCCGCGTGTCGGCACGCCCACAGACGACAGCGGTACGCGAACGAACCTCCGCCCCACGAGCGAGCACCCGCTACTCGCCTCGCGCGGCCGAGGAGTTCGCACCAGACCCTAGGGACGCACGCCGATGAGCATCGAGGACCGCCAGATCACGGTACCGGTCGACCTGGAGCACGCCGGGCCGTACATCAACGGGATGGCCACGACCATCTCCGACGAGCTGCGGACGCTGCGCAACAACCTGGCGCCGGTACTCGACTCGCCCATGTGGGTGGGCGCCGCGCAGACCTACTACGGCGGGCTGCAGACCGAGTGGAACATCGCCGCCGAGGGATTGTTCGGCCCGGAAGGCGTGCTGGGGCGCATCGCGCACGCGATGAACCTGACGTGGGGCAACTACGTCGACTGCGAGTGGTCGAACCAGCAGACCTGGAAGCACTGACGGCATGTCCGACCAACGCTGTCTCCTGACCGTCGTCGGCGACCGCAACCAGGTCGACCTCGCCCTGCCGGCGCGGGCGCCGATCGCCGAGTACACCGAGCTGCTGGCCCGGCTGTGTGGACAGGCGAGCGACGACGCGCTGCCGCAGGCCTGGTCGCTGGCCCCGCTCGGCGCCGCCCCCCTCCCCCTCACCAGTACGCTCGCCGACGCCGGCATCGTCGACGGCCAGACCCTGTACCTTCGCGACACGCTCGCCGGCGAGGCCGACGAACCCGTCGTCCGCAGCGTGTGGGAGCTGGTCACCGGCGCCGAGGCCGGCGGGCAGCGGTGGACGACCCGCGCCCGCGGACGTACCGGAGTGCTGGTGGGGGCGGCGTGGCTGGTCGCCGCGCTGGCCGTACTCGGGCTCACCGGGCACGGCGGCCTCGGCCTCGGCCTGCTGTCCGCGGTCCTCGGCGGCACGCTGTCGGTGACCGCCCGCCTCCTCCGCCACCACAACCGCGTACTGGCCCGGCTGCCGCGGGTGCTGCTCGGTTGCGCCGCCGTACCGTGCCTGGCGCTGGCCGGCCTGCTGTCGCTGGGCACGCCCGCCGCCGACGCCACCCATGTCGGCTTCACGCTGGTCGGCGCGGTACTCGGGCTGGTCGTGGCGCTGGCCTGCGTACCGGATGTGGTGGTGGCCGCGATCGCGGTACTCGTCACGCTGGCCGGCGCCGTGTTCGTCGTCTGCACCCTCGTCGGTGCGACGGCGGCGGCGACCGCGGGGACCGTCGTGGTGGTCGGCACCCTGTTCCTCGCCGTCGCCCCGCGGACCGCGGCGGTGTTGACGGCAGCGTCGTGGCTGCGGCTGTCGTCGCCGACGGTGGAGCCGGCGGCCGACCCGGACACGCTCGCCGGCCGGGTCGTCCGCGCCCACCACGCGCTGGTGCTGCTCACCACGGCCAGCTCCGTCGCCGTGGCGGCCGGCCTGGTCGTACTGACCCGCACGGTCGCGCCGTTCCCGCTGCTGCTGGCCGGCGTCGCGGTCGTGGCGCTGCTGCTGCGCGCCGGCACGTACGAGTTCGCCGCCGAGGCCGTTCCGGTCGTCGTCGCCGCGTCGGTCGGTGGCTTCGCGCTGCTCACCGTGCTCGGCGCCCAGCCCGCCACCGCCCCGCTGCTGGCCCCCGCCATGCTGGTGGTCGGCGTCGCCGCCGTCGCGATCGGCCTGCCGGTCGTACTGTGGCGGTCCCGCCCCGACGCCGACCGTCCCCGCGCCCTCGGCGTACTCGGCACCGTCTGCCAGATCGCGCTCGTGGCGCTGCTGCTCGGCGTACACGGGGTGTTCGCGGCGCTCTGGCAGCTGGGCGCCACGATCTGACCCGACCCCCCTCGATGCGCCGGCACGACCGTGGTGTGCCGGCGCATCGGCGTGTGCCGGGCCGGTTCCCGCGCACCTGGTTCCCGCCGTAGGCGACCGCCCGGGGCCGGAGCCGTTCCGGCATCGCGCGGCACCGGCGAGAGCCGGCGTCCCCGTTCTCGGCCCGCGCTCGGGTCCGCCGCCACGGCTCGTACCGGCGGTTCAGTCCTCGTCGTCCGGGGCGCGCGCGGGGCTCGGGGGCGGCCCGGCGTCGAAGCCGCGGAAGCGTGGCAGGGGTTGGCGTTGCGGGTCGTCGTCGCTCGGCGGCATCGTCTGGATCACCGTGCGCCGTCCGTCGAACGGCCCAGCGGCCAGGTCGCCGGACCGCGCCGCCGTACCGGTGGACGACGCCCGGTCGGCCGGCGTGGAGTGCAGCGGTACCGCCGTCATGTCGAGGTCCACGAGCTGCGGCATCTCCGGGAACTCGGGAGTCGTCGGCGGGTCCGGGAACTGCGCCGTACTGGACTGGAAGAACTCGTCGATCCAGTCGTCTCCCCCGTCGTCCGCGGGCAGCTCGCCGAAAACCGCGCTGAGCCAGTCGCGGCGACCGTCCGGCAGTTCGTCGAGCCGGTCCGCGCCGAGTACGCCGAGGGGGACGCGCCGCGGCACGCCGCCGCCGCCGGGTCGGAACTCCAGCAGCCCGTCCTGCCACCGGTCGATGTCGGCGCGACCCGTCGGGCTGTGCGCGCCCGACGGGAACTCGCCGAGCAGTACCGCACCGGACTCGCGCGCGACGGAGACCTGGTGTTCGGTGGCCAGTACCGGCCGGTCGAGCAGGTCGGCGAGGCGTTGCGCGGGGGCGACCGACCCGCCCCGGCCGTACGAGGTAGCGAGCACGAGGACCCGGTGTGGCTTGGCCACGGCGGCGATGGTGACGGCGAGGCGTTCGTCGGTGAGCGCTTCGGCACCGTTGGTCAGCTCCAACCCCCAGCTGGTCCCGACCACGACGACGTCCCCGGGTGCGGACCACTCCGCGATCCGGTCCAGCAACCCCACGGGCAGCGGTTCGGAGTCCGGGTCGAGGTACGACAGGAACGTCGCCGATCCGATCGCGCCGGTGACGGACGGTTGGATGTCCGCCGGCGGGACGGTTTCGACCTGCGGCTCCCGCCACGTGGTCACGTGGAACAGAGCGGCGAGCTGGTGCCGGTCCTCGTCCCGGTGGAACACCGTGTCCAGCAGCCGCCGTACGCCGAGGGTGTGTTCCGGAGCCTCGGTCTGCCAGGCGGTCCACGCTGCGCCGTCGAGATCGGTGTTCTGCGCCGCCGGGTGGGTGAACGCGCCGCGCAGCTGGTGGTCGCCGATCCCCTGGTAGCTGGGCAGGTCCGGGCTCGGCGCGTGCGCGGCGTACTCGACGAGGGCGAGCAGCAGGTTGACGCGGGCCTGGATGACCGACGCGTCGAGGCTGCCGTCCGGGAACCGGAACTCGATGTGGCCCCGCAGGTCCGGCGAGACGCCGGACAGGTTGACCGCCGGGAACAGGCCCGCCTCGCGGCTCATCGACCAGACCAGCGCGTCCCGCGAGGCGTGGTCGACCACCGGCCCGGTCGGCGTCCGGAAGTACGCGTCACGGACCAGCCCGGACGCGTGCGGGTCGCTGGTGAGCCGCCACAACACGTCCTGGTACCCCTCGACGAGGCGTACCAGGGTGGTCAGCCGGGCGGCGTCGCGAGCGATGCCGCCGACCCCGACGTGGACGTGGCCGCCGCAACGGTGGTCGATGCGCGCCCCGTGCCGGGTCAGCACCGCCAGTACCGTGGCCAGGTCCAGCCAGGCGGACCGGCCCGGCGTCAGCAGCGGCGAGACGACCTCGCCGTGCACCGACCCGTCCTCGACCACCTGCCAACCGTCGCGCCGGTCGGTGTACTCGCCGGTGCCGTGCGGCGCGCTCAGGCCGAGCCGGGCCAGGTCGGCCGCGATGTCGTCGCGCCTCTGCCGGATTTCGTCCACGCCGAGGCCGGGCGCAAGCATGAACTCCAGTTCGAGACCGAACGGCAGCCCGCTGGCCAGGAAGTCCAGCAGCGGCACCGGACTGCGGCCCGCCGCGACCTGGCGCGCGGCCCGGTCCCCCAGCGCGGCGAACGCCGCCGGGTTCGCCACCAGCGACGTGCTCGCCGGCGTCGACGGGTGCGCCGCGCGGTGGCGCGCACCCGAGGTCAGCGCGCGGTGGGCGACCGCGCCGCCGGCCACCGTGCTCGCCACCGACCGCAGCCGCGTCCCGTCGATCCGGTACCGCTGCGCGGCGTGCGGGGCGATCGCGGTCCACCAGCTCGGATGTACCCGGGGCGCGCCGCCCAGGTGGCGCAGCGCGAAGCCGTCGTCGGTCGCGTCGATCGCCGTGCCCAGCGGCGGCACGTGCACGGCGGCGCCCAGGTACGCGGCGAGCCGCTCCGCCCAGCGCCGTACCCAGGGCTGCCAGCTGTTGGCGCTCCCCCGCGAGACGCCGCTGGTGCTCAGGGACAGCGCGACGTCCGTTCCGGGACGCCACCCGGCCCCGGTCAGCATCGCCGCCGCGTCCTCGACGCCCACCACGTACTCGGTGAGCTCCGCCGGGCCGGGCGTGCACGCAGGCCGGTCCTGCCGCCAGGTCAGCTCCAGCGTGTACAGGTCGGGGCGGCCGGCATCGACGGCGGCGCGCGCCATGGTGCGGTCGGTGTCGCGTGGTCGGTACGTGCCTGAGCGTCGGACCTCGCGTGGCAGCCAGTGCCGCCCATCCGGCACCGGCGGCAGGAGGCGGTGCTCACCGTCCGACTCGGCCACCATCGAGTACAGCGCGCCGGGCAGCACGATCCCGCCGGTACGGACGACCGCGGTGGGCACGCCCGTCGTCGCGTCCAGGTACAGCTCGCCGACCGGGACGATGACCTCGACGCCGAGCCGGCCGTTGAGCATGGTGGCGTAGTAGCGGCTGGCGGGCGCGGCGAGCAGCAGCGGCGGCCGTCCGGCCGGGAACTCCCGGTGGAGCAGGCCGGCCAGCTCGGTCGGCGGGATCTCGCGCGGTCCGAGCAGCGGCGTCCCGTCGTACCCGTACGCGAGGAACACGGCGAGTTCGTCCGGGAGTCCCGGCAGGTTCGCGCCCGCGAGCCGGCGGGACGTCGCCTCCTCCGCGGCGTCCACGGCCGCGTCACCGGTGGCCAGCCAGAGCACGGTACGCCCGCCGACGACGGTCCGGCGCACGGCGGCGCGCAACTCGTCGGGCGTGGCGTCCCGCCGTCGCCCGTCGACGTCGACCTCGGCCGGTTCGCCGAACGTCTCGGCCGGCGCCCGCAACACCACCGCATCGAGGCTGCGGGTGGCGTCGGCGATGATCGTGTACAGCAACGCGTCACCGAGCCGGTGGCGCAGGTCGGCGCCGCGTCCGTCGGCCAGGAGCGCGGCCCGGTCCGGGTGCGTGGCCACCCGCGCCGCGATCACCCGCACCGCCGCGGTACTCGCACCGAGCGCGTCGAGGCTGTCGAGCACCTGCCGGTACAGCCGGGCCGGCCCGGGCGGCTCGGTCGGCGAGGCCGGTCGGAGCTGCCGGGCGATGGAGGCGGGTTCGGTGCCGTACGGGCGGAAGGCGACGATTTCGCCGGCCCGCACGTCGATCCGGCTGCGCACGCCGCCGTACCCGCCGACGTAACGGGTGACGCCGGGACGTACCTGGTGGTGGTGGCCGCGCCGGTGGGCGTCCAGCAACGCCTGCTCCACGTGGTACCGGACCTCGTCGTCCGTCCACTGTGGAGGGTACGGAGTGGCCGCGTGGAGGCGGCCCTCGACGCGGTGCCCGTCGACGGTCGCGGACCACGGCCCACCGTGGTGGTCGGGCAGCGCGGCGAGCAGGGAGGCGCGTACCGCGTCGAGTGCGGCGCCGTCGTCGGCGTCCGGGCTGACGGTGGCGCTGGCGTACGCGGAGCCGAGAAGGTGGCCGTGCCAGGTGACCGTCGCCTCGCCGTCGTGGTGGGCGACGGTGGCCCGCCCGCCCCGCCGCGCCACGTCGAACGCGGCGAGCGCGGAGTACGCGTCGGCGCCGACCGCGTCGCCGGCCTCGCCGTCGTCGAGGCTCCGGTCCGCCGCGGGACCGGTGCCCGGGACGTGACCACGCAGGTCCCGGGCCAGAACGCCGTCGGCGAACACGATCCGGGCCCGGCCGCCCAGCACCTGGAAGAGCCGCCGCAGGTGCCGCGGCATCAGCCGCCACGGCCCGGACTCCCCGTCCTGCACCGCATCCGCGCCCATCACCGTCGCGTCCCGGTACACCGGGCGGTGGCCCGCCACCTGCGCGTCCCGGTACTCGTCGAGCAGGCCGATCATGTGGCCGAACTCGTGCGCGTACCCGCGGGGCGGGTGGCCGACCGGCCAGTTCACCATGTCCATCCGGGCGCCGCCGGCGTGCAGCGTGACGACGTGGTGGGCCAGCAGCACCTCCGCGACGAACCGCACCCGTACCGACAGCGGGGAGCCGTTGGGCAGGCGGTGCCCGTCGAACGTGCGGTGGATGGCGGCGGTGGCGGCAGCGGCGGTGGTCCGGCGGCGCGCCGCGACGACCCGCGCCACCTCGGCCGCCGGCGCGAGCGGGAACTCGTCCGCGACGGCCGCCGACAGTACCGTCGTGTCGAGGTGGATCGCCACGTCCAGCCGGATCGGGGACGGCGCCGGGCCGGCCAGCTCCTGCAGCGTGAACGCCGAGGTCGTCGCGTACGGCGTGCGCCCGTCCGCGCCCGGCTCGGACCAGTCGAAGCGCACCTCCCACGACCGCACCACGTCCTCGTCGTCGGGTACGAGCGTGTCGTCGAACCACGTGGCGGCCGCGTCGGCCGCGCTGCCGCCGAGGGAGGGAGGCGCCGGCGGTTGCGCGGGCTGCTCCGGTACGGCGTCCGGCGCGGCGGCCTCGTCGTCGGGCTCGGCGAGGAACACGGCGTCGTCGCGCGCCACCGGGTCGAGGAACGGCTCGGTCTCCCACTCGTGCGGGTCGGCCGGCAGCTCGGCGAGGCGACGGGCGCCGAGCGTACCGAGGGGCACGGGTGCGGCGTGGCCGACGCCGCGGGGCACGAACCGGAACATGCCGGCCTGCCAGGCGTCCGGGTTGTCGCGGGTGTCGGGCCAGTCGCGGTCGGGCGGGATCGGGCCGAGCAGCAGCGCGCCGGTGGACGCCAGCGCGACCGGGAACGGGGTGGCGACGACGGGCAGCCCGGTCAGGTCGGCGAGCTGCTGTGCCGGCGCGACCGCCCCGCCCTGTCCGAACCCGGACGCCAGGACGACGACGTGGTCGATCCCGCCCAGCTCGCCGGCGTCGTGTCGCGCGGTAACGACGCGTGCCAGGACCTCGGCGGTGAGGCCGCGGTCGCCGTACAGCAGGTTCGGGCCGGAGGTCTGCGCGCCGACCACCAGCGGCCGCAGCCCGAACGGCGTGCCCCGGAACCGTTGGCGCAGCGCGGGAAGCGCCCTGGGCAGCACGCCGAACCACCACTCGACGGCGAACTCGTCGTCGTACACGCGCCACGGGACGACGCCGTGCCACCGGTGCGGCGCGACGGTGTCGGCGGGCAGCGGGCCCGGCACGTACGTGGTGAGGTGGTAGAGCGCGGCGGCCTGCCGCAGGTCCTCCTCGCGGTGCAGGATCGTGTCGAGCAGCTGGCGTACGCCGGCGGTCTGCTCGGACGGCTCCGGCTCGTGGACCGTCCACATGCGACCCGCCGGGCCGGGGTGGATGCTGGCGGGGCGCTGGCCCAGCCCGCGCCGTACGTGGTCGCCGACGCCCTGGTGGGTCGGCATCGGCCCGTCGTTGCCGAGGGCGTACTCGACGGCGGCGGCGAGCAGGTTGACCCGCGCCTGGAGGACGTGCGCGTCGAGGCTGCCGTCCGGGAACCGCAGCTCCAGGTGACCGCGGACGTCGACGGTGACGCCGGACAGGTTGACCGACGGGTAGCGCCGCGTGGCCCGGCTCAGGTCGCGAACCAGCTGGTCGGCGTCGATCGGCGGGGGCACGGGCGGCAGCGGCGTGCGGAAGTGGGTGTCGCGGCGGGCGGCGGGCGGGGCGTGCGGGTCGGAGGTCATCCGCCACAGCACGTCCTGGTACGCGCCGAGCCAGCGCACGACCCGGGTCAGCCGGGCGCCGTCCGCGGCGAGCCCCGGTACGGCGACGTGGATGTGGCCGCCGGCGCGCGGGTCGATGTCGCCGCCGAACCGTCGGACGATCGCGAGGACGCGCGTCAGGTTCGCCCAGGCGACGGCGGATCCGGTCAGCAGCGGCGACACGATCTCGCCGTGCACCGACTGGTCGGGTACGAGCCGCCAGTGGTCCGGGTTCGCCGAGTACGGCGCGTCGTCCGGCGCCGGGTCCGGCCCGAGCAGCCCCTCCTCGCCCATGGCGGCGCGGATCCCGGCGAGCAGCCGCTCCCGCAGCTCGGCGAAGTCGTCGCCGTCGTACGCGGGGAAGACGAACTCGATCTCCAGCCCGATCGGCAGCGTGGTGGCGAGCGACGGGAGGAGCGGCACGGGGTGCCGACCCGCCAGCAGGGCGGTGCGCGCGTCGGCGCCGTGCGCGGCGAACAGCTCCGGTCGCGCGACGTAGGAGAACGGTCGGGCGGTGCGCGGCTGACGCTCCCGTACCGCCCGGGACAGCGCCGTGCCGGCGACCTGCGCCTCCTGCTGCACCGTCCGCCGGAGCCGCAGCCGCAGCCCGTCCGCGACGAAGCGCGGGTCGGCGCCGGGCGGGGCGACGGTCGTCCAGTACCGCGCGCCGTACTCGTCGCCGGCGAAGTACGAGCCGACCTCGTGCCCGGTGGGCGACACGTCGACCAGCGCGCCGGCCGGCGGTACGTGCACCACCGAGCCGGTCACCGTGGCCAGCCGCCGGGCGTACGCCTCGATGTCGGACCGGTCGACGGGGTCGTGGACGACGAGGACCAGCTCGACGCCGGGCGAGAACTCGGGCGCACCGCGCACGTCGACCGGATCCAGCTCGACGTCGACCGTCCCGTCGCCGACGTCCACCCCGTGGTACGGCCGGTCCAGCCGCCAGCGTGCCTCGACCGACGCGAGCGTCCCGTCGCCGAACAGGTCGGTCACCTCGGCCGGCGCTACGGTCGCCGACCCGGTCGGCGCGTGCCTGCCGACCCGCCGTACCTGCCGCGGGAACCACCGGCGGCCCCCGGGCGCGGGCGGCAGCAGGCGGTAGCCGTGGACGAGCCCGGTCCCCGCGTACCCGGCGACGAACTGGAGGCCGGGCAGCACCGCGGCCGGGCCGTCGTCGGTCGCCGGGACGACGCGGACCGCGGTGACCGCGCCGGGGTCGGGCGCGACGTACACGTCGTCGACGTAGGTCACGACCGTGCGGCGGGTCAGCTCGGCGAGGCGGCTGGCGAACATCCGGCTGGTACGGGCGAGCAGCCGGATCTCGCCGCGCGGGCCGGGCAGGTCGAGGTCGAGCACCGCGGCCAGCGCGTCGGGGGTCACCGTCCCGCCGTCCACCACCGGTACACCGTCCTCGGCCCGCAGCAGAACGATCGTGTCGCCGGCGCTGCGCCCGGCGTGGTTGGTCCGCAGCAGGCTCTCCACCAGCGCGAACTCGGCCGTCTCGGCGCCACGGTCCAGGAACGACACCGCCACCACCCCGGTGCCGCTGAACGTGTACCGGGTGCGGTCCCGCAGCCCGCCGCGCGTCCAGTACCGGGGGGCTTTGTCGGCGGGCAGGTCCGTCGGTGGGCCGAACGACGCGGCCGGTTCCGCCAGCGGCGGCGGGATGGTCACGTCTCCGTACCGGGTGCCGTCGGTGTCGAGATGGCGGGTGGCGTCGACGATCACGGCGTACAGCTCGTCGTCGCCGATGCGGCGGCGCAGCGCGACGTCGCGGCCCTGGGTGAGCAGCAGGTGCCGCGCCGGGTGCCGTTCGATCGTGGCCGCCACCATCCGGATCGTCCACGGCGCCACGCCGGCCTGGTCGAGGTGGGCGCGGATCCGGGCGTACAGGGCGGCGGCGGCCTGGGCGGCGGTCGGCAGCATCCGCGGCCGTCGCACCGCTGCCGGCTCGTCGGCGAACCGCACCCGCCGCGCGCGCCCCGTCCCGCTCGTGCCCGCATCGTTCGCGGTGACAGGTGCCCGCGGGACCGTCCGGCCGCTCGTGCCCGCACCGAGCGCCGTGCCCGTCGGCGCTGGCCGCTGCGGCGCGTCGGCGGGCAGGGGCCGCGCGCCGCCCTGGTCGCGGGACGGGGCGAAGGCGCGGATGCGGCCGTTCTCCGCGACGCCCTCGGTCCAGACGGCCCCGTACTCACCGCGCCACCGCACCGCGCCGGACGCCGCAGCGTCCACCGTGCCCCGGCGCACCGCGTCCAGGTACGCCTGCGTCACGTGGTAGCGCACCTCGTCGAGCGTCCACGAGTCCGGGTAGTACCGGGTGGCGCGGTCGACCCGCGCGGTGGCGTCGTCGCGGCTGCGGGTCGGGCGCTCGACGAGGGCGGTCACTCCGTTGGCGTACCGCAGGGTGCGGGGATGCGCGGGCCGACGGTGTCCGAGGGGAGCTGCCCGCAGCGCGTCGATCCCGGGCCGAACGGGCATCGGCAGCCGCCCCCGGTTGATCCGCCGGTACCACCGGTAGAGGTGCCGCGGGTGCAGCCGGCCCGCCGGATCGACGGCGTGGAACCCGCCGGCCGCGTCGTACGCGGGACTGCCGGTGGCGTCGAGGCCGCCGCCGGCCATCAGCGTCGAGTCACGGTAGGCCGGGCGGTTCCGGCCGGCACCGCGGTACTCGTCGTCCAGGCCGAGCAGGTGCCCGATCTCGTGAGCGATCTCGTTCGGTCCACTGTGGACGGACAGCTCCGTGGTCGTGGCGGGTCCGGACGGGCGCACGGTGAACGTGTGCAGGGCGTCGGCGGGGCCGGTGAACCGTACCGACACCGACAGCGGCGAGCCGTCCGGCAGCCGGTGCCCGGTGTTGAAGTACCGGTCGACCGCATCACGCACCCGCCGTACGAACCGATCGCGCTCGGCGGCCGGCACCGACGACAGGTCGAGGTGGACCCGGGTCTCCAGCGTGACGTGCGGCGGGCCACCGTACGGGTCCTCGGTCCACACCGCGTCGTACGCGACGGTCCACTCGCTCGCGCCGCCGTCCGCGTCCGGCCGGTGCACCGTGTCGCGGATGGTCTCGCGGCGCAGTTCCGGCGCGGGACGGCGACCCAGGTCGGCGCGTACCGCCTGCTCGAAGGTCAGGCCGCTGCGCCCGGCGGTCCGGTACAGCGCGGTCAGTTCTCCGCTGGTGACGCCGTGGGCGGTGATGCGGGCGCGCAGCGCGTCGTCCAGGCGGTCGACCTCGCGCCGGGCCGCGGCGGCGACCTCGGCCGGCGTCGCGTGGCGGGGATCGTGGTGGTACATCGAGCCCCGCGGCGAGATCCAGGTCAGTTCGGTGGTGTCGTCCGGCCCGACGCGGCGCAGCAGCACCGCCGCGCCCAGCTGGTACGCCACGTCGCGCGCGAGGTACGTCGGGTCGAGCGCGGTCAGCGACGCCTCGGGCGGCAGCGCGGCGGGGGCGGGCAGCTCGGCGTTCACCGCGACGGTCAGCGCGGTCACCCGGTCGTCGAGGCGTCGCAGGTCGGCAGCGCGGCGGGTGCCCGGCAGCGCCCAGACCCGGTCCTCCAGCGGTGCCCCGTTCCGGTGTGCCAGCCCACCGACCGCGAACGCGGACGCCGCTTCGTCCACAGTGGACGGTACGGGATCGGGCTCGCCGGCCAGGTTGGCCAGGTCGCGTGCCACCAGGTCCGTCAGCGCCCCGGCCCGCTCGGCCTGGCCGCGCGACGCCAGGTCCGCGGCCGTGTCCCGGACCCACTCCACGACCGCGCGGTAGCGGGCGAGCGCCACCGCGGCGTCGAGGTGGACGAGCACGAGCGGGGTGCCGTGCCCGTACCGGTCGCCGAGCCAGCGGCCGGCGCGGGCGACCAGGCCGCGGGTGTCGACCCCGATGCCGGCCGCCGCGCGCAGCAGGTCGCCGGTGCGTACCGTCGGCGCGCCCGCGAACGATGGCCACGCCCGGTCGTACGTGCCGGTCTCGGTGCGGGCGGCGTGCTGGGCGACGAGCGCCTCGTACTCGTCGACGAACATCTCGACGGACGCCTCGCCGCTGAACTCCTCCCCCCGGTACGTCGTTCCCGGGCGCCGGGCGCCGGCGAGGTGGTCGGCCTCGTGGCTGTGCTCGGTGCGGGTGAAGCGTTCCACGTCGTACCGGAAGGTGCCGCGGACGCGGACGACGACGACCGGGCCCTGCTGCTTGACGTGCTGCTCGTCGCGGACGTTCTCGGTGGCGGAGTGGGACGCGCCCTGCGGCCGGGTGTGCGTCCGGTCGTGCGCGAGGGACAGCGGCGGCGCCGTGGCGGCGTCGTATCCGAAGGTGGCCTGTCCGGTGCCGCTCCACGGGTTGCGGCCGCTGGACGAGGTGGTGCCGCTCTGGTACTTGGCGTACCGGCCGGTGCCGGTGCCGTCGTCGATCCGGTCGGTGACCTGGATGTCGACGATCTCGCCGGTCATCCAGACCCGGGCGCGTTCGGTCACGTCGCCGGGCATCACCAGGTTGTCGTCCAGCAGGTAGCGCTGGCCCAGCACGTACGGCAGGTGGTTGGTCAGCATCGACTGCGAGGTGAGCGCCGGCAGCGTCGGGTGCGCGTCGACCTTCGGCGCCCGCTGCCACGGGTCGCCCCGGAAAGCTCTGCGCAGCACGGACTTCAGCCGGGGCAACGCGTCCGCCGCCACGACCCCGTGGATGTACGCGTCGCGCGGCAGCCGCGCCAGCGGTTGCAGGTGCGACAGCGCGGCGGGGCCGGCGACGACGCTGTCGACGAGGTTGCGCGGCACCTGGAGTTCGAGCGTGCCGGGCACCCGGACCGGCTCGGGCGCGGGCCGGGCGCGCAGCGTCGGCACCGGCATCCCCCGGTACCGGTCGAGCCCCACGACGTACGGCACCGCCGGCAGCCGCAGCCCGCCGAACCGCCGCACCCGTACCGTGAACTCGTGCGGCACGCGCACGTCGTAGCGGCCGGTCCAGTCGTACGCGGTCTGCTCGGCGGTGTTCTGCTCGCCGATCGTCGCGCCGCGGTTGCCGCTGGTGCCCACCTTCCAGCTGGCCCCCTCGGAGGTGCCGTGCCCGCCGCCGCTCAGCCCCCCCAGCACCGCCAGGCCCTTGGCTTGCGCGGCGCCGCGCCCGGTCCCCCGGTACGCGTGGGCGTAGTTCTCCGTGCCGCTGTTCGGGGTGAAGCCGGTGACGGTCGGCGGGCCGGTCCGGCGCACCGTCAGGTGTACCTCGACGAGTTCGCGCAGGAACCAGCCGCGCGGCCGGACCAGCTGGAGGCGCAGCCCCTGCGGCCCGTACAGTTCCTCGACGAGCGCCTGCTCCCGGCCGCCGGCGAGCAGGCCCTGCACCGCGTCGACGCCGGTCTGGAGCCTGCCGACCATCCGCTGATCCGTTGCCGCGAAAGGCAACCGGCTCCGCACGCCACCCCACGTCCACAGCGGCGACCCGTCCCGCCACACCTCCGTGCCCTTGGCGAGCAGCTTCGGGTCGACCGCGTCGATCGCCTCCTTCACGATGTCGTACGCGGTCCGGCCGTCGTCGTAGCTCAGGTGGCGGACGCCGACGTGGCCGAGCAGTTCCGGCTCCCCCACCCCGCGCACCAGGTACGCGGGCATCGCGGGCTGCCGCGGTTCGACCACGGGTGCCCGCCGCGCGGTCGAACCGCCACCGCGGGCCGGCCGCCAGGCGGCGATCCGCGCCCGGAGGTCGGGCGACCAGATGGCCTTCGCCGGATCGGGTCGGGTGTCCCGACCGGTGTTGCCGTCGGCTTCCACGTACCCGGCGTGGTCGGTGCGCAGTCGGTGGGCCACCGCCTCGCGCAGCGCCGCCAGACCCGGCGACACGTCCGGCGCGACGTCCGTCCAGCGCAGCAGCGCACCGGCCACCACGTCCGCTCCGAGCGCGGTACCGGCGAGCCAGTCGCGCAGCGTGCGGGCGAGCTGCGTCGCGGGGACCGGCAGGTCGCCCGCCGCGTACCGGGTCAGCGCCTCCGGCTCGGACAGCACGTACAGCACGGTCCGGTCCGCGACGCTCGTCTCCTCCGCCGAGTAGTCGGCGAGGCGCAGCTTGCCGTGCTTCTCCGTCGCGTACCGCACGGCGAAGTCCGCCGTCGTCCGGTACAGGTAGGCGCGGCTGAAGTCGAGCTGGATGTGTTCGGTACCACCGGTCAGCGCGAGAGAGGTGGTCGCGGAGCGGTCGCCGGACAGGGCCAGGTCGAGCGTTCCGCCGAGCGACGCGTCGAGACCGTTCAGCTCGCCCCTGGTGGTGCCGGGCGCCAGCTTCGCCTCCAGCGACAGGCCGTGCTGCTCGGTGGCGGCACTGTTCGCCTGCACCAGGTAGAGCTTGATCAGGCCGACGACGTACTTGTCGTCGGTGGCGTCGAGGAAGTCCGACCGGCGCAGCGTCGCGGAGATGTCGGCCGCGGCGGTGGTCGTGGTGACGAGCCCCGCCTCGAACGGTGCGTCCGTCGTGTACTGCCCGCGCACGATCTCCTTGAAGTGCGCGTGTGTCTCCACCGTGCCGCCGAACGCGGCGAGCGTCCCCGCCTCCCGGCCGCGCCGCCCGGTCAGGTTCCCGGCGAGGTCGGCCAGCGCGCCGGTCAGGCCGGACGCGTCCACGTGGTACACGACGGCCTGGTCGAGCACGTGCGCCGGCGTCGTCTCCCGCGTACCGAGGGCGTCGCCGGTCGGCTCCGTACTGCCCCACGGCAGCGTGTGGAGCGTGCCGGCGATGTCCGCCGACCCACCCGGTTCGGCCGCCGGCACCGGCGCGAACATCCGCGGGTTCCGGTACTCGATGCGCGCGGAGTACCTGCTCGTGGTGCGGAAGACGTCCGCGGCGCCGGGATACTCCAGCAGACCCGGCATGTTGGTGATGTGCGTGGTCTGCTGGCGTACCGAGGTGGCGGCGAAGTAGCCCAGGCCGCCGAGGAACGCCTTCAGGTGCTCCCACCCGCCCGACCAGTTCACCCCGTACGAGGTGCGCGAGGTGCCGGCGATCGCCTTGCCCGCGAAGCCCATGCCCATCGGCAGGTTGACCGTGTGGTACTCGTCGGTCGTCCGCTCGTACGCCAGCGATTCCGGGTCCTGCGTCGCGGTGACGACGACGGTGGCGGACAGCTCGCCGCCGAGGCCGTCGGGCCGCTTCACGGTGAACCGCATGCCGTCCTGGTGGATCGCGTTGTAGTGCGACTCCAGGCCCTGCGCGGACAGCATCCGGTCGACCAGGTCGAGGTTGTCCAGCTTCGCTTTCATCCGCGTCGGACGCCGCCCGGCGCGGTCCGGCGCGAACGGGTGCGTGTCGTCCGCGGGCAGGAACCCCTTGCCGCGCAACACGTCCACGACGCCGGAGCGCAGCGCGTCGATGCCGCCCGGGGCCAGCTTGACGAACCCCTGCCCGACCCCGCGACCGGCCCGCACGTGCGCCGGTGCCGGCCGCGTCCCCGCCGGTTTCGTCGTCTCCCGGATCACGTTCGCCTGGTACGCGGCCCCGTCGGTGCGCAGTTCCTCGGGCAGCGCGGCGGCGTCGACCGGCAGCCCCGCCGCGTACGCGTCCGGCTCGGGCAGCGACACCAGCGCCGTCGCGTCCACCGGCTCGACTGCCGCCAGATCCGGCACGCCCCGCAGCGACACGTCCGCCGACAGCGCGAACCCCATCCGGTACGACGCGACGTGCCTGGCGTAGCGGGGGACGACGACCCACAGTCCGTTGCGGCTGCCGCTGCTGCCGTCCGTGGACGACGTCGACGTGGTCACGCCGACACCCAGCGTGCTGCCGAACTCACCCGGCAGCACGACCGACACGTTCGGCGCGCTCAGGTCCAGCCCGTCGGTCAGGTCCGTGTTGCCGCCCATCCCGCTGATCGCGGTGCGCACGTTCTCCAGGTGCGCGACGTCGCTCGTGGCGCCCACCGGGGCGGTGTCCCCGCGCGTCGCGCGTACCGTGACGCGGGCGACCGGCCTGCCGCGCTCGTCGCGGAGGTCGATCGGGAAGCCGCCCTCGTTCACCGCGACGGCCAGATGGGTGTCCAGGTTCCAGAGCTCGTCGCGGAGGGTCCGCCGCGCCACCCCGACGACCGGCAGCGGGTGGCCCTGCGCAGCCATCGTGGCCAGGACCGCGTCGTACAGCTCCGGCAGGCCCGAGAGCTGCGTCGCGTGGAAGTGGTCCGGAAGTTCCGCGAGACGGGCAGGCGCCACGGTCGCCGACACCCGGTGTTCGGTGTCGCGCAGCACCTGGTCCGGTATCCACACGGCCAGCCGCGCCGCCGGCGTCCGCTGCCGTACCGGGCGGTCCGCCCACGGCGTGTCGTCGGTACGCGCGGCGACCCGCCACGTCGCCCGCAGCGAGACGAGCGTCGACGGGCCGCGGGTGTTGAACACCTTGCCCTTCTCCGCGTCGGCCAGGTGGCTGCTGCCGCGGTTGGTCCGGTTACGGGTCAGGGTCGCGCTGGCCCCGATCCGCAGCGGACCGAACCCGCCGTCGACCGCCTGCGTCAGCGTGAGTCCACCGGAGATCCGGGTCGAGCCGGTCTGTCCACTGTGTCCCTGGCTGTGCCCGCCCGTCTGGAACTGCGAGTTCGTGGTGTCGCCGACCGTCAGCGTCCCCGTACCGGCATCGACGCTCGCCGCCCGCGGATCGCTCGCGGCCAGCGTCACCTTCACCTCCATCCCGCCCAGCGACACCACGTACCCGGCGGTCAGGTAGCGGTAGTTGTTCAGCAGCACCGCCGGCAGCTCGGTCCACTCCCGCGCCGGCACGGTCACCCCGAGCCGGCTCGCCTCTTCCCGCAGCAGCCGCACCAGCTCCGGTACGCCGGGCAGCTCGTTGCGCGGGATCCCCGCCGCCAGCACCGTCACCGCGCGCTCGACCCGTACCGGGCCGGCCGGGGCGGACGCCGAATCCGTGGGCAGCGCGGACGCGTGCCCTGACGTGGAAACGGCGGGCGTCTCCGGCGACCCGATCGGCGCGGCGGACGTCGCGGCAGGCGTGGTATCGGTTGGTGTGCTCGGGTTGTCGGCGTCGGTCGGGGTGCCGTCGGGGACGGCGGCCGGGGCGTGCGGGGCGCCGGCGGTGGTGGCGCCGGACCCCGGACGGGGCGAGGCGTCGACCGTTGGCGTCGCGTCGCGTTCCCGGTGGGTCGTCGGGGTCGTGGGGCCCGCCATCGCGTCGACGTCGTGCGCCAGCCGTTCCGCCGCGTCCCGCCGCAGCGCCGCCCACTGCTCGCCGGTCAGCTCCCGGCCCCGCGCCGTACGGTCGATGACGTCCGCCATCCAGCCGCGATCGGTGCCCGGCGGTCGTGCGGCGGCACCCGCGTTCGGCGCGGCGCTGGCGGCCGTGCGACCCGGCGCAGACGGTGTCACGCCGGCGACCGGCACCGCCGCGTCACCGTCGGGGCGCACGGACACCGTGGCCGGATCCGCCGTCGCACCAACCGAATCCGGCGCATCGGCACCTGACGGTCGCATGCCCCCGCCACCTCGTACGCCAGCGCCGGTCACGGTGGCCGCGGGCGCTGCCCGGCCGGGGCCGCCGGCGGGCGACGCAGGATCGACGGCCGCGGGCCGTGGCGGCGCGGGATCGGCGCGGTCGGCGACGGTGGTGGGTGGCGCGTGGTCCAGGTCGTGCAGGAGGGCGCGCTGGTCGTCGTCCAACGGCATGCCGCGGTCCAACCGCTCGCCGATCTCCCGGAGCCGGTCGGCCACCGCGGCCTGCGACCGGTCGCCGAGCCGGTCGGCGATGCCGCGCTCGATGCTCTGCCGCAACGCCCGCTCGTACGCCTCGCGGAAGCCGCGCAACACCGCGCCGTCGGCCAACGGCGTGTCGCCCGGCCGGCTCGGCGGCAGCAGGTCGTCCGGCAGCACCAGGTCGTGCGCCGGGTCGACCGGTCGGGGAGGGCGGGCCGTCGGCGACAGGCCCTGCTCCACCCGACGCACCTCGAACCCGGCAACGGAGTCGGTGACGGTGACCGTCGCCGGCGTACCGTCCAGGTCGACGTCGAAGCGGCGGGTGACCGGCGAGGGCGACGGCCCGTCCGGGAACGTGTGGCCGACCCCCGTCAGCGCCGTCACCCCGTCCCCGGACACCTCCCTGACCGTCGCCCCCTGGTACGTGTCGGGCCGCCCGAACGGAAGGCCGCCGTTCTCGTCCTCCGGCCCGGGGCCCTGCTTCGCCTCGTCGTCGGCCGGACCACGTTCGCTGCGGCCGTACCGACCGCCGGCGCGCCCCGGCCCGGGGGCTGCCGTACCGAAGGAGGGTGCACCGCGCCCGGACGGCCCGGCGCTCGATCCACCACCGCCGGGTCGCGCCGCCGTGCCGCCACCGCCCGGGCCGCCCCTGCCGGACGGTCCGGCCCCGGGGCCCCTCCCGGCGCCGGCCGGTCCCCCGCCACCGGATCCCCTGGTACCGCGGGAGGGTTCGCTCCCACCGGACGGTCCGGTGCTGACGGTGACGTCGGCGTGGGTGGCCGGGAGCTCGTCGGAGGATGCGTGCCGGCCGAGGCTGTTGCGTACGCTCTCCAGCGTCGCGTAGTAACCGGATTCGGTGCGCAGGGCGGAATCCAGGGCGGAACGGTCGAGCAGCCTCCCGACGACGCCGGCGATGGCCGAGCCGCGCCGGCCGCCCGGGAAGCCGTTGCCGCCCCGCTCGTGCGACATGATCGCCTGGGCGTGGGACTCGATCGCCCGGTTCAGCCGCTGGAACGGACGGATCGTGCCGCGCCGCGCCGCGTCGAGCGCCGCGGCGTTGCGCTCGGACGGGTCGGCCACCGCGATCCGGTCCGCCTTCGCCAGCGTGTCGTACGCTCCGCGGGCGTCGGCCAGCGCGGACCCGAACTCGTCGCGGGTGCGTACCAGCCGGGGGCCCGGCGGCGGGGAAGCCTTGCCGGGCGGGCGGTTGAGCGCCGCGAGCGTGTCGAAGGCGCGGTCGAAGGACGCGTTGGTCGTCGCGACCGCCCCCTCGTACGCGTCGCGCGCCTGCTGCACCGCGGCGAGATCGGTACCGTTGACGTGCTCGACGTGCGGGTCGCGGTGCGCGGCGGCGTACGCGGTGGCGACGTCGTGCGCCGTCTCGGTCAGCCGGGACCTGGCCGCCGCCAACCGGTCCGACTGGAACGGGGTCAGATCCGGCACGTGCTTTGGCAGCGGCCGCAGCACCAGCGTCCCGCCCGCGTCGTGCAACAGCCCCGCGTACTCCCGCTGCGCCGCGTCGCGCGCGTCGCGGGCGTGCTGCCGGGCGTCGAGCGCCGCGGTGACCGCGTCGTCGCCGGCCCGGTTCCGGTGCGCCGCGGCCAGCGTGTCCTCCGCTCCCGACAACCTCCGCTCCGCCGCGAGCACCTTGTGGTGCAACAGATCCTGGTACGCCACCTTCGCGTCGAGGAACCGCCGCACCAGCACCGGTACGGCCGGGTGTGTCGGCTCGACGGGGGCGCCTTCCCGCGGGCTGGACGGCGAACCCTGTCGCAGGAACCGGTGCAGCGCGCCGAGCGTCTCGACCCCGTGGTCGTACGCCGCGTCGAACGCCGCCGTGTCGTCGTGGAACCGCCGCTCCCAGCGGGTGACCTCCGCACCGCCCGGATGCGGCGTGCCACCGTCGTTGCCGCCGCCCAGGTGCGCTGTGCCACCCCCGGTCCCGGCGCGCAGCCGGCCGAGCCGCGCGAGCGCCGACACGTACGCGTCGAGGGCGTCGTGCACGTCCCGCCGCGCCCGGCCCAGCGCACCCCGGTCCGGGCCGCCGCCGTCGCGCGCGTACCGGAAGGCCAGGTCGTCCGCCTCGTCGTACTTCTCGTGCAGCCGGTTCTCCGCCGTCGCGACGTCCTCCCGCGCCGTCGCGACCTCGTCCGCGCCGACCTTCGCCGCGCCGGCGCCCGGCTCGTTGGCCGGATGCTCGGTGGCACCGTTCGCGCCGCCGGCGCCTCCCGAGTCGGCGCCCTTCGCAGCGCTCGACGTGGCATCGCCGGTCTGCCGGGTGTCGCCCGCCTTCGCCGTCGTGGCCCCGGTGAGATCCCCGGTGCCGCCCGCCTTCGCCGTGGTGGCCCCGGTGGGATCCCCGGTGCCGCCCGCCTTCGCCGTGGTGGCGCCGGGCGGATCTGCGGTGGGGTCAGCGATCTTCGCCGCGTCGGCCTTTGCGGCGGCGAGGTTGGCCGCGGTCGCCTTCATCGTCTCGAACGCGTGGTCGAGCGCGTCGGACGCGTCGTTCACCTGCTGCCGGAGCTGGTCCTCCTGCTTGTCGAGCGCCAGTTGCCGCACGGCCTGCGGCGCCTGCTTCTGGTGCTGCTTCAACCACCGCAGGGCGACCGGCAGCGTCGCGTCCGCGTCCCGGATCGCCTGCTCGTGGGTGATCCGGCCGTGCCAGGCCCCGAACGCCTCCTGCGCGCCCCGTTCCGTGCTCTCGACAGTCGCCCGCGCCGCAGCCTGCTCCTCCCGCGTACCGGAGCGCATCGCGGTACGGTGTCGCCCGATCGCGTCCAGGTACGTGCGCACTGCCTGCTTCACGCGCCCCGCCGCCCCGCCCGATGACGCCTCGGTGCCGTGTGTCCGGCCGGACCCTGACGGTGCGTCGTTGTGCGCCGCGCCGGGCGCGAGTGCCTCCTCGGTGTGCGCCCCGCCGGGCCGGTGCACCCCGGGCGTACCGTGCGCCGCGGCACCGGCCGCCGTCGTCCCGTCGGACCTGGACATGCCGCCACCGGGCACGGGCGTACCGGCGGATACCGCGTCGGCTTTCGGTGCGGCGGCCGACGCGCCGTCCGCCGGTCCCGTGGACGACGCCGGATCCGCGGCGGAGTGGGGCTTCGTGGCGGCCGCCGCGGACGTCTCCGCGTGTGCCGACGACGACTCCGGCTCCGCGGCCGGATCACCCTTCGCGGACGGCACGGTGGTGGCGGACGGCTCCGGCTTGGCGGCCGGTGTCGGGGTCGGCTGGGACCTGGCGAGCGGTGCCGGGGTGATCGCCTCGGACTTCGCGGCGGGCGCGGGCCGTGCGGCGGGAGCCGGCTCGGTGACCGCCCTGGGGCGGCCCGCTGCGGCCGTTGGGGTCTCCGTACCGGGACGCGACGTGCCGGCGGGGCCGGCGCCGGACGCCTCCGTGTCCACGGCCGCCGACTTGGCCGACACGCCCTGCGCCACCTGGGAATCCGCCGCGTACCCGCGGGACACCGTGGGCGCCGCGGCGCCCACCGGCGCGGTCTCACCGGGCGCTGGCGTACCCGATGGTGTCGTGGCGGGATGGGCGCCGTCGGCCCCGACCGGTGTGGCCGGGGGTGGTGTCGCGGCACCGGTCGACTTCGTGCCGGGCGGAGTGGCCTGGCCGACGGACCCGGTGGGCTCGGTGGGGTCAGGGGTGACGGGTGGTCGGTCGGTGGCCAGGCTGCGTCCGGCGCCGAGCTGGGGCGGCAGCTTCATCGTCGTTCCGCCGAGCGGGGGTGGCATCGGCACGCCGCCCGCGCCGGGCTCGGCGACAGTGGGGACGGGCCGGTTGCCGCGCCCAGGCAGCGTGAACGGGAACGGCGGGGTGTGGTCGGCGGTGGTGGCCAGGCCGAGCCCGTCCTTGCCGACCGGCAGCAGTCCGGCGAACCCGCCGAAGGCGCCGCCGGTCGCCGCCGCCGTACCCAGTTCCTCGCCGCTGAAGTCGGGGGTGAGGCCCTTCGAGTGGAAGACGATCTCCTTGACGGTCACGTCGAGGGCGATGCTCACCGCCGCGCCCTCGACGGCGCCGCCCGCGAACCCGGCGAACGTCTTCGCCCACGCCGCGTCGGTGAACAGCGTGGCGATCTTGGTGAGGAGTTGCTGCACGGCGGTGAGGACGTTCCCGACGACCTTCAGTACGGTCGCGCTGAGCATGTTCATCAGCGGGCCGATCGCCATCAGGACGACCGAGATGATCGACATGATCATGTTCACCCAGAACAGCGCGTCTTCCTGCTGCTGCTGTTCGACGAGCCGGTCGGCGATGTGGTTGATCGTCTCGCCGACGTCCCACAGCATCCGGCACGCGCTGGGCGTCGGCGTCCCCCGCGCCGGGTTCGACAGCATGTCGCCAACCACCGCTGCGGCCTGCACCGCGGCGGTCCGCGCGCCCTGGCCGTCGTCGTGCCAGTGCATCGCGTTGGTGGTGCCGACCAGCACCATCGCGTACTCGTACACGAGGTCGCCGAGTTCGAGCCAGAGCTGGGCGTACTGGTAGATGGCGTTGACGTCGGCGGGTGGGCCGGTGACGTTCTGGTCGGGGCCGGACCCCCACGGCGCCTCGGAGGTGGCGTCCGGCGGGTGGCCGTCACCCATGGCCGCTGTCGTCCAGCGCGACCTGTACGAGCACGGCCGGGTGACCCCGGCGTACGAGCATCCCGCGGCCCGGCGGCAGCGGTGCCGGACGCTGGCCGCCGAGCAGTACGCCCTCGCGCGGGTCGCCGGACATCAGCAGCCCGTCCGCGCCGAGCTCGTGCAGCCGTTGCAGCAGCGGCTCGGCCATCAGGGAGCGGGCCGCGCCGGCGCTGCGCCGGGCGAGGACGACGTGGAAGCCGGTCTCCCGCGCCTGCGGCAGGTACTCCACCAGCGGCGCGAGCGGGGACGAGGCGCCGCCACCGACCATGTCCGCGTCGTCGACCACCAGGTACAGTTCCGGGCCCTCCCACCAGGAACGCTCGCGGAGCTGCCGGGCACCGAGCGTCGTCGGCGGGCGCCGGGACGCGAGCTTGGCCGCGAGCTGCCTGGCGTACTCGGCGGCGGCGGTCGGATCCCCGGCGTACGCGCCGATGTAGTCGTCGGGCGCCGCGTCGACCAGGGACCGCCGGTAGTCGACCACCATGAAGCGCACCTCGTCGTCGGTGCGCCCCTCGATCGTCGCCCGCATCCACGTACGCAGGAACTCGGAGCGGCCGGCGCCGCTGTCGCCGAAGACCAGGAGGTGCGGCGTGCCGGCGGTCAGGTCGATGCGTACCGGGGCGAGGTCGGTCTCGTCCAGGCCGATCGCGCCGGGCGTGGCGAGGTCGGCGGCGGTCAGCTTGTCCGGCAGCATCCGCACCCGCGGCGCGGTCCGGCCACGGGCGTTCGCGGCGATGGCGGCGGCCAGCTCGGCCTGCGCCGCGCCGAGGTCGCCGGCGGGCTCGTCGACGCACGCGACCGCCGCCTGGAAGAACACCCCCGGTGCCGTCGCGCCGCGCCCCGGTACGGCGGTGGTGAGCACGCGCGCCACCGCCCGCCCCACCTCCGACTCGTACGGGTCGTTGAGGCGCAGTTCGAGCCGGCCACCGATGCTGTCGCGCAGGTTGGCCCGGATCTCCACCCACCGGTTCGCCGACAGGACCAGGTGCACGCCGACGCCGAGTCCCCGTGACCCCAGCTCCACCAGGTACGCGTCCGCGTCATCCAGCTCCCCGCGCAGCGCCGGCCAGTTGTCGACGACCACGAGCAGGTCCGCGGTCCGGGTACCGGCGGGCAACGTGCCGGCCTGCCGGCGCCGCCGGAACTCGCCGATCGAGCCGATCCGCTCGGCCCGGAACAGCTCCTCGCGCTCGACGACGAGCCGCATCGCCTCGGCCAGCATCCGGCGTACCCGGGTGGGTTCGAGTCGGGATGCGGCGCCGGTGACGTGCGGCAGGTCGCCGAGCGGCAGCAGCGAGCCGCCGCCGTAGTCGATCAGCGACAGGTGCATCTCGTCGGGGGTGTGGGTGAGCATTCCGGCCACCGCGAGCGTGCGCAGCAGGGTGCTCTTGCCGGACTGCGGCGCGCCGACGACGGCCAGGTTGCCGTGCGGGCCGGACAGGTCGAGCACGAGCGGCTCCTGCCGTTGCGCCTCCGGCAGGTCCACCACCCCCACGGGTACGCCGAGCGCGCCCGCGGCGGGCCACAGGGCCGCGGCCAGGCCACGGTCCGGGTCGGGCGCGATCGGGCCGGTGAGCGCGCCGAGCGGTACCAGGGGCGGCAGCGGCGGCAGCCACACCTGGTGCACTGGTGTGTCCACACCGGACAGTCGGCGTACCGCGACCGCGAGTTCGGTGGGAGCGTCCGGGTCGACGTCGGGCAGCGTGGCCGGCGCGTCGGACAGCTCGATCGCCGGTGGCCGCAGCCGGATCGGCTCGACCGTCACCGCATCGTCGTCCACTGCGGACCGACGAGCGCCCCGGTACGGACCGGACACGTGCGCCACCCGGAACCGCCGGTACTGGCTCTCGTCCACCTTCAGGTACGCCGAGCCCGGCACCGGCGGCAGGTGGTACGCGTCCGGCGTGCCCAGCACCACCCGGCTCTCCGCCGCCGAGAACGTACGCAGGCAGATCCGGTACGACAGGTGCGACTGGAGGCCGCGCAGCCGCGACTCCTCCAGCCGTTGCGTGGCCAGGAGAAGGTGCATGCCGAGCGACCGGCCGACCCGCCCGATCTGGACGAACAGGTCGATGAAGTCCGGCCGTGCCGAGAGCAGCTCACCGAACTCGTCCACGATCGCCACCAGGTACGGCAGCGGTTCCAGCGGCTCGCCGTGCACGTCGGTCCCACCCGCCGCCTGCTTCACCTGGTACTCGCGTACCGAGTCGAGGTTGCCCGCGTCGCGCAGCAGGCGCTGCCGGCGCTGCTGCTCGCCGACCAGCGCGGCGCGGACCCGGTCGACGAGGCCGAGGTCGTCGGCGAGGTTGGTGATGAGGCCACCGACGTGCGGCAGGTCGGTGACCCCGGCGAACGTCGCGCCGCCCTTGAAGTCCACCAGCACGAACGACAGCAGCTCCGGCCCGTGCCGCGCGGCCAGACCGGTGACGAGGGTGCGCAGCAGTTCGCTCTTGCCGGAGCCGGTGGCGCCGACCACCAGCCCGTGCGGTCCCATGCCGCGCTGCGCCGACTCCTTCAGGTCGAGCAGCACCGGCTCGCCCTCGCCGTCCACGCCGACCGGAACCCGCAGCACGTCCGCGTCGCCCGGCAGGACCCGACCCCGCCGCGGGTCGAGCTGCCCGACGTCCGCCACGCCCAGCATCTCCGGCAGAGTCGTGATCCGCGACAGCACCGGCGTACGGTCCTCGGTCAGGCGCAGCGGCGCCATGCTGCGCGCGATCTGGCCGCACAGTACGGGATCCGGCAGGTCCGGCGTCGCCGCCTCGACCTCCGCGCAGCGGCCGGTGACCCGCAGCACGCCGTCCGCCACCGTCGCCCGACCGTCCACACGGGACGGTTCGGTGTCGAGCCCGGCGCACAGGCACACGATCGTGATGCCCAGCTCCGGACCGGACTCCGCCCACAACGACTCCAGTACCTCGGTGCGCGCCCAGTCCGCGTCCGGCCGGTAGCCGTCCAGGACCAGCAGCAGCCGGCGGCTCGGCCCCGCCTGCCGGTCCGACCCGAACGTGCCGCGTCGGACGCGGGCCTCGTCGCGGGCCCGGTCGCGCTCGCGTTCCAGGAAGTCGACGAGACGCGGGACGTCGGCGGCGATCAGCGACGTACCGGCGCCCGGTTCGCGGGTGTGCGGCAGCCACTTCGCCCAGTCCCACTCGTCGGTCGCGTCGCCCGCGTGGACCGCGACCAGCACGTCCTCCGGCGCGTGCAGTACCGCGGCCTGGGTGACCAGCGCGCGGGCCAGGCCGCGCCGTTGCTCCTCGGTACCGACGAGGCTGACGACGCCGCAGGCACCGGCGTCCAGCCACGCGGGCTGGCGACCGACGGTCGCATGCCGGGCGGCGAGGCGTTCGGCCTCGGCCGCCAGATCGGTGTCCGCGTCCGCCATCGGATCGCCGCGCCCGGACAGTTCCACCCGACCCGGCAGCGGGCCGCGCCCGGCGCCCAGCCGCAGCCGCAGGAAGTCGCCGTCGGTCCTCCGCCGCTCCCACACTCGCCGGCGCGCCCGCGCGATCGCCAGGAGCCGCTCCGGGCTGGGGTGCGCCTGCACGGCGGCCCGCCGCGTCACCGCCGCGTTGGCCCGTGCCGTGTTCCGCACCTCGTCCAGCAGATCCAGGTACCGCTCGCGCGCCCGCCGGCCCGCCGCGTCGGAACTGTGCCGCATCTGCCACCGCACGCCGACCGTCGCCAGTACCGACAGCACGACGAAGCCGACGCCCAGCAGCATCAGCAGCGGGCGCTGGTACGAGATGAGGTAGCCGGCCATCGCGACCGTCGACAGCAATGGCAGCAGCAGCGTCAGCCACGTCGTCCCGCCGTTGTACCGGGTGCGCTGCGGCGGCGCGGGGACCGGAAGCCGCTGCGTTGGCGGTTCGGGGGTGGCCAGCCGCGCCGGTCGGTGGAACGCGATGCGGGTCATCGGCTCAGCTTTCGGTGATCGGCGGCAGCGGCGCGGGCGACTGCGGCGCGCCGTCCGTGCCGTACCCGCCGGAGGCGACCGGCGCCGGCGGGTTCGGGTCGGGGAAGTCGAGCGCCCGCCGCAGCTCCTGGGAGAAGGAGACGAACGACTGCTGGACGGTCAGCTCCGTGTCGCCGTAGTTGAGCGCCGCGTACGCGAGGCCGTCGGCGATGCGGACGAGCACGCCGGCGTCGGGGTTGGCCTTGGTACCGAACAGGCCGGTGGCGCAGTCGTTCCAGCGGGTGGTGAAGTCGTCGGCGAGCTTCTGCGAGCCGCCCACCCACGTGCCCTGCAACCCCTCCAGCGCCTGCGCGATCCGCTCCAGCGCGTCGACGAGCTGCGTCACGTACCCGGGGATCGTGGTGACGCCCGCGTGGTACACCTCGGGGATCGTCATCGTCATCGGCCCGCTGGCGCCGCCGTTCGGCACGGTCATCGCCCCTCCGGCTGTCGTGGGTCGGTCACGCGGTCAGGTTGTCCACGTTGTGCCGTTCGGCGTCCGCGTAGTTGCGGTACGTCGTGCGCATCCGCGTGAGGATGTCCTTGAGCAGCGTGTCGAGGCGGTCGGCGTCGGCGGAGTACTCCCTGGCCAGCGCGGCGAACGTGCTCCCCGACGGCGAGAGCCACTCCCCCTCGACCTGCTTGAACGTGCCGGACAGGTCGGCCAGCACGCCGCTGATCGCCCTGCTCTGCGCGTCGACGACGTCGATGGCGTCGCTGAAGTCGGACAGGGACACGCGGTACTCGTCAGCGGTCACGGCGGCAGCACCTCCGGCCCGACGGTAGGCGCCGCGGATCCGGTCGAGCCACGTCTCATTCCGGGGACGTCACGCGCCGCCACCGGGGACTTTCCCGGCCCGGCCACCGGCGGCGACAATGCGGCCACGACGACGAGGAGGCAGGCCAGGTGGGTGGATACACCTCCAGGTACGACACGAACCCGCTGCCGGACAGCGACGGCGGCGACGCCGGCGGCGTGACGCCGGGCGCGCAGGCGCACCACCTCCAGATGAACTGGCGGACCCCGCAACCACCAGGCGCGGACGGGCCGGGCGGTGGCGGCGGCCAGCCCGCGGTCGACAAGTCCCGACACTGGCCCGGGTACGTGTCGGTGGACACCAACGACATGCGTGCCGGCTTGCAGACCCAGCTCGACACCGCGGACGCGGTGGTGACCGTCTACAACGCCCTGTGGCCGGTGTCCGAGCAGGTCTACGACGACCCGATGTGGGGCCAGTACGAGACGCAGACGGCGTCGCAGTCGAACAGTTCGGTGTTCGGCGGGCCCAGCACCAGCCCGTACTACACGTACACGGCGAAGGCTAAGGCGATGCAGCAGGCACTGCCGTCGATCCTGGCGATGCAGCGGGCGGCCCTGGAGGCGACCGCCGGCATGGTGACGGCCAGCGGCGGGCTCATCCAGCTCATCAACGACGCGTCCTACGCGTACGACGAGATGGACCGGCAGTCGGCGTTCCCGGACAAGCAGGCGACCCGGTCCGACGGCTCCGGGTCGGGCGGTTCCGGGCCGTTGCCGTGGGATCCGTTGAACGGGCCCGACCCCGCGGACCAGATCGGCACGGGCATGCCCAGGTAGGTGCCGACGCGGCGTGCCCCGGGGACGCGCCGCGTCGACGTCACAGCGCCGGTATGTCCACCGTGGACAGTGCCATCAGGTCGTCCGGCGACGGGGCGGACATCTCCGCCACGCGCTGCGCCTGCCGCTCCGTCATCTCCTGGAACACCTGCCGCGCCGCCCGCCCGTTCCCGAACCGCGCATCCCTTGGTACCAGGGCGAAGTAGCCGGCGAGCGCGTCCCGCAGGGCGCCGTCCACCGTGTACTGGTGCCGGCGTGCCTGGTCGGCGACGATCTCGACCAGTTCGTCGGCGGTGTAGTCGTCGAACGCCAGCGTGCGGGTGAACCGCGACGCGAGGCCGGGGTTGGCGGCGACGAACCGGCCCATCTGGTCCGGGTAGCCGGCGACGATCACGACGACCTCGTCCCGGTGGTCCTCCATCAGCTTCACCAGCGCGGCGATGGCCTCCTGGCCGAAGTCCCCGGCCTGCCCGTCCGGTACCAGCGCGTACGCCTCGTCGACGAACAGCACGCCACCCAGCGCGCGCCGGAACACGGCGGTGGTCTTCGGCGCGGTGTGCCCCACGTACTCGCCGATCAGGTCGCCGCGGTCCGCCTCGACGAGGTGGCCGGACGGGAGCAGGCCGAGTGCGGCGAGGATCCGGCCGTACAGCCGGGCGACGGTCGTCTTGCCGGTGCCCGGGTTCCCGGCGAACACCAGGTGCCGGGACAGCGGCGGCGGGTGCAGCCCCGCCCGCTCCCGCTGCCTTACCAGCCTCATCACGTTCACCAGCCGGGACACGTCCTGTTTGACCCGCACCAGGCCGATCAGCTCGGTGAGTTCGGCGAGCACCGTGTCGAGGTCCTCGGCGTCGTGCGCCGGCGTACCGGCGGGTTCGACGGCGGCGGTTCCGGAGAGCACGGCGCGGCGGGCCAGGGCCCGCTCCGGCAGGTCGTCGGCGGCCACGCCGCTCGACCGGCAGTCGGTGAACGTGGCGCCCGCGGTGTCGGCCAGTACCACGCCGCGGTCGGTGTCGTGCAGATGCAGCCGGTGGAACGCGGTGTCGGCGCCGTCGGCGACGTACAGGGCGGGGTAGCCGGCGGCGGACACGGCGCAGTCGTCGAACCGGCCGTGGGCGCGTTCGGCCAGGTACACGCCGTTCCGGCCGCTGCCGGCCACGGTCGTGCCGAGCACGGTCGGCGTGCCCTCCGCGCCGACGGCGATGCCGGTACCGCCGGTGTCGGTGACCGAGCAGCCGTCCAGCAGCGCGGCGGCCCCGGCACCGAGGCGTACGCCGACGTCGGCGCTGGCGCGGACACCGCAGCGCAGCAACGCGACCGCGGCACCGTCCGCGACGTGTACGCCCGTCTGCCGGGACTCCGCGACCGTGCTGTCCGCGACCAGCGGCCGGTGCCGGCTGTCCACGGAGACGCCGACGCCGCAGCCGGTCACCGTGCAACGGCGCGCGGTCAGGTCGCCCCGGTCGGCGATCCCGAAACCGGTCATCGCCGCGGCGGTCACCCGCACGTCCGCCGCGTCGCACAGTCCCAGCTCGACCACCCGCATCCCGTACTCCGGGGTGTCGCGCAGCAGGCCGCGGCGCACGGTGAGGTGCGCGCGACCGCCGACGTGCACCGCGCTGAACCCGGTGCCCGAAACGTCCACATCGGACAGTCGTACGGTGGCGTCGTCGCGGGCGAGGACACCGTTGGCCGCCGCGCCGTCGACGCTCAGCCGGTCCGCCGTCAGGTGCGCCCCGTCACGCACCACCACGGCGGAGCTGCCGGCCGTACCGACCGCGCACGACTCCATCCGCAGCCGCGCGCGATCCGTTGCCAGGACGCCGATCCCGCCCGGTTCCGCCACCCGGACCGAGCGCAGCGTGGCCGTCGCCGCACCGGAAGCGGCGACCCCGCATCCGGCCGGGCGTACCAGCGCGCACCGGTCGAGCAGCGTGCCACCGGTCCCGGCCGCGGCGGCGTCGTCCGGGCCGGCGAGGCGGACCGCGTCGGCCCCCGCGTCGGCGAACCACCCACCGCGTACGGTCGGCGCCGCCCGGTCGTGCACCGCGAACCCGGCGCCCGCCGGGCGGATCACCCGGCAGTCCTCGAACAGGCCGGCGGCGGCGTCGGACACCACGATCCCGGCACCGCCGGCCCGCGACACCGCGCAGGCACGTACCTGCGGGGCGGCGTCGCCCGACACCGCGATCCCGCCGCCCGGCGCGTCCTCGACCGTGCAGTCGACCAGGGTGGCGCGGCTCGCGTCGGCCAGGACGATCCCGGCGCCGATCACGCGGCAGTCCCGCAGCGTCGGCGCGGCGTCGCCGGAAACCGTGACGGCACCGTGGATCTCGGCGCCGTGCAGCGTCGGCGTGCCGCGGTCCACGACCACGGCCGTACCGCCACCGGCGGCCAGCACCGTGATCCCGCGTACGGTCGCGGCGGCGGTGACACGCAACGCCGGCCCCTCGGGCGACACGAGCCGGGTGGTACCGGGTCCGTCCTCGGCGACCAGCGTCACCGGACGGTCCAGTACCAGCCGCTCCACGTACTCGCCGGGGTGAACCGAGACGGTCGCGCCCGGTGCGGCGGCACGGATCGCGGCGCCGATCGTGCGGTGGCCGCCCCAGCCTCGCGGCGACACCCGCAGCAGGCCGGGCCTCACTGACCGCAGGTCACCCGCGCCGCCGACGCGGCCAGGTGCGCGTAGGTGTGGGCGTGGTCGTTGTAGTCGATACCGCGGTTGAGCAGCCGGATGCCGATCACGCCGGTCGACACCCGGTAGCTGCCGGCGACCTGCCAGCTGCCCTCGTTGTGCACCTGGTCCACGTCGACCTGCTGGAGCGTCGGGCTGTCGGGGGTGGTGCCCGCCTGGATCCGGTAATGCGCGCGGGCGCTCGCCACGTCCCGCCACCGGCTCGACGTCGGCACGTACATCTCGACGCGGCAGCTGCGCGCGCCGGCCGGCACCCGGAACCCCCACACCACGTACGCCGTGGGGTCGTCCTTCTCGGCGTCGCCGGACATCGGCACGTCGGTGAACGACCCGGGGCACCCGGCGCCGGTCCAGCCACCGGACCCGACCGTGTACCACCCGCTCTCGCCGTCGCTGTACCGCCCGTGCTCGGTGTACGTGGCGCCGTCGCTCGCGCAGCCCGGCGCGGCCACCGCCTGGTACTCCCCCGGGTGGCGGCTGGCGTCCTTCGTCCGCGCCGTCGGGTGCGCCGACGATCGCGTCGCCGGCTGCGCCGCCCCCTCCCCGCCGGTACGTGCCGGTGGGGCGCCCCGGGTCCGCGACGGTGCCGCACTCGGCGCGCCGCTCGTAGGGCGCGCCGTCTGCTGGTCCGCCGCGGTCGTGGGGCGGGACCTCGGGCGCGACAGCAGCGCACCGCTCACCACGACCACCGCCAGCGCCAGCACCACGACCAGCGCGCCGACGGCCACCTTCGCGCCGGCCCGACCGCCCTGCTCGCGCCCCACGGTGCGGACGAACGCGCCGACGAACCCGGCCCGCGCCCCCGTACCGCCGGGCTCGCCGTCCGGCCCGCCCGCCGGGCCACCGTCCACATCGGACGGAGTACGTGCCGGGCCGCCCTCGGCACCGGGATCCGGCCCCGCGCCAACCGGCCTCGACCGCGCGGCGTCCGGCACCGTCCCGGGCGGTGCCGCGTCGGGATCCGTTGGCGTGTCGGGTGATCGTGGGGTCACGGGTCGGGCGGCGGTCGGCTCGTCGCCGGCGTCGGGCAGGGTCGGCCAGCCGTCACCGGACCGCGCCGAGGAGGCGCCACCGCCGGACGTCGGTCGGGTGGCATCGGGCATCGGACCGTCCTCCTGGGGTCGTACGGGAACGCTTCTCAGGTGTGGTCGGCGAGCAGGGCACGCATCTGCTCGGCCGCCGGTACGAGGCGCCGCTCCTGCGCGGCACCGGCCCGGTCCTCGGCGTCGCGTACCACCCGCAGGACCTGTGCGGCGAGCGCGCCGGCGTCCTGCTCCAGCGCGGCGGGTTCGATGACCAGGCCGACCAGCCGACCCCGGCGTACGGTCGCCCGGACCGCGCCGTCCGGGGACGCGGACGTCAGTTCCGCGTCCTCGATCTCGGCCGTCGCATCGGCCAGGTCGTCGCGGATCCGGCCGATCCGGTCGGCGAGCGCCGCGAGGTCCGGCATCGGGTTCTGTGCCACACCGTCTCCCTCGTCCTGGCCGCCGCCGGGGACCTCGTGATCGGGTGCGGCGCACCGACGGCCCCGCCAATCTCGGCGGTCCGCGCCGTCCTGTCTACCGGCCACGCCCGGCCCGCGGGAACGTTCCCGTTCGGGGACACCACGTACCGGCAGAACCGGCAGAACCACTTCCGCCGGTGTCCTCGCCTGGCCTTACCCGGCGGTACGCCGTTGGCTGTGCGCATGAGCGTCACCCAGCTCCCGTACGCGCGGCCGACCGCTGCCGGCCGTGTCCTGCCGTCAGTCGCCGTGATCTGTCGCAACCAGGTGGTCCGCGGCGGCCTCGAACGCCTCGTCGCCGACTCACCCGACGTCGCGTTCTGCTGCGCGGTCACCGAAGCCGCCGAGCTGACCGTGCGCCGGGCCCGCCCCGACCTGCTCCTACTCGACGCGTACCCGGTGCGGGGGGCGGTGGGCGACCCGCTGCCGGCGGTACCGGTGGGTGGTCGGGCCCTGGTGCTGTGCCCGCCGGACACGCGCGTGGACCTGGCGGCGGGACTGCGCGCCGGGGTCCACGCGTACCTGACGCGGGACGCGGAGGCCGACGAGATGCTGACCGCGCTGCGGATCGTCGCCGCCGGCGGCGCGTACGTGTGCGCGGAGCTGGCGCCGTCCCTGCGCACCCCGACGGAACCGGTGACGGAACGGCGCCCACGGCTGGCGAGCCGGGAGATCGAGACGCTGCGCTGGGTCGCGCAGGGCTACACGCACGGGCAGATCGGCCGCCGGATGGGCCTCACCGAGGCCACCGTCAACACGTACGTGAAGCGGATCCGCAGCAAGCTCAACGCGGGCAACAAGGCCGAACTGACCCGCCGTGCCATCGAACTCGGCTACGTCCTATCGAGCTAGCAGGGTCGGTCGCCGCCGGCGGCACACCCGGCGGCGACCGACACGCCGGATCAGGCCGATCCGGTGCAACCACCACGGATGGTGCGGCGGAGCCAGGCAGGGCCAACGCCCGCCGACGCCTCCCGCGGTGCGCCCGCACAGCACGGGTCGGGGAAGCGCGGCGAGGTGGTCGCCGTGTGACGCGGGCCGGTCAGAACGGGGCGGTGGAGTCCCCGGCGAGCAGTTGCTGCGGCACCTGGGTGAACGCGTAGCCGCCGTCGGCCGGCGCGAACACCCAGACCATGTCGTACCGGTCGTCGGGCCACGAGGACGGTGGCGCCGGCGTGACCGTACCGAGGGCGGCGGCGATGGCCGGGATCTCCTCGTGCTGCCACGACACCAGGACCGCGCCGCTCAGCGTGGTCAGCTCGGCCGCCAGGTCCTTCTCGTCACCCTTCGCGTACGTGGTGGTCAGGGTCAGGCCCGTCCGTTCGGCCAGCGGCGTGACCGTCTGGCTGGGCCGCAGCGCGGAGTCCTTGCCCGGCTGGGCGGCGTAGATCGCGGTCGGCCGCAGCAGACCCGGCCGTACGTCGGTGCCGGTGGGCGCGAACAGCTCGGCCAGCGCGCCAGCCCGCAGCCATCCCCGTACGGTCAGCGCGCTGTCGTCGCTGTTCCCGTTCGGCAGGACGCCGTGCGGCGCGCCGGAGTCCGGCGGCTTCTCCGCGTGCCGGATGACCATGATGGTGGCGCCCGCCGCGGTGGCCTGCGCGGGTGCCGCCGCCGGGCCGGCCACGCCGAGCGTTCCGGCTGCCGCACCGGTCAGCGCGACCCGCAGGACGTCTCGTCGGGTGGGTCGTCCCGATGTCATCGCGTCACCTCCGTATCGACGGATCACCACCTTATGTCGTATTCGCCCGGCCCGGGGGGCGGCACCGGCCGGCCCGCACCGCCGCCGGCCCGGGGCATCGGTGAGGATCACCGCATGGTCGAGGCGCTCACGCGGTACCGCTCGGTGGTGCGGCATCCGACGCTGCGGCGGCTGCTGCCCGGCGTACTGGTGTCGGCGCTCGGCGACGGGATGAGCATCGTCGCGATCGCCTGGCTGGCCGTACAGCTCGCGCCGGTGGCGCAGCGCGGCGTGTGGACGGGGCTGGCGGTCGCGGCGTACGCGCTGCCCGGCACCCTCGGCGCCGCCGTACTCGGCCCGCTGGTGCGCAACCTCGGTGCCGCCCGCCTCGTCGCCGCCGACGCCGTACTGCGGGCCGCGCTGCTGGGCGCCGTCCCCGTCCTGTACGCGGTCGGGCACCTCTCCCCCGCCGGCTACGTCGCGCTGCTCGCCGGCTCGTCGCTGCTGCACGCGTGGGGCGGGGCCGGGACGTACACGCTGGTGGCCGAGGCGTTGCCGGAACGGGACCGGATCACCGGCAACGCGCTGCTGGCCACGTGCGCGCAGGCCGCGACGATCGTCGGCCCGGCGCTGGCCGGCGGACTCACCGCACTGGCCGGCCCAGCGGCGGTGATCGGCGTCGACGCGCTGAGCTTCGCCGTCCTCGCCGCCACCTGCCTGTGGCTCGCCCGTACGCTGCCCAGCCCGGTCCGGCAGCCCGAACGTACCGGCGCGCTGCGGACGATCCTCGCCCGCCCGTCGCTGCTCGCCCTGATCGCCGTCACCTGCCTCTTCTACGTCCTGTACGGCCCGGTCGAGGTCGCGCTCCCGGTGCACGTCGCCGACGAGCTGCACGCCTCGGCCTCCGTACTCGGGCTGTACTTCGTGGTGTTCGGGGCGGGCGCGGCCGTCGGCGGGCTGTGCGCCGGGCTGCTCCAGAACCGTCCACTGTGGCTGGTGATCGGCGCGGTCGTGACGGGCTGGGGTCTCGCGCTGCTGCCCAGCGGGCTGACCGACGCGCTCGTACCGGGGCTGGTCGGGTTCGGTGTCGGCGGCGTCGTCTACGGGCCGTTCTCCGCGCTGAGCAACGGACTCATGCAGCAGACGAGCCCGCCCGGATCCCTCAGCCGGGTACTCGCGGTCCGCAACGCGCTCGTCGTACCGTCGGCGTCGCTCGGCACCGCGCTCGGCGGGCCGCTGGTCGGCGCGGTCGGCGGCCGGCAGACGCTGCTGGCGTCGTCGGTCGCCACGATCGCGCTGGGTGTCGCGCTGCTCGCCGCGGCCCTGCTGCGCCGCCGTACCGGCTGATGCGTCACTGCGCGAGCGCGCCGACCAGTGCGGCGCAGGCGAGGGCCAGGAACCCCGCAGGGAAGCCGATCGAGCGCAGTACGCGGGCGCGCAGGTGCGCCACGACGGCGCCGACGAAGAACAGGACGAGGCCGACGGCCGCCGCGACACCGAGCGGCCGCACGCCCAGCAGGCCGGTCACCAGGCCCGCCGCGCCGGCGATCTTCGCAAGCCCCAACCAGATCAGCCACGTCGGCGGTACGCCCACCGCCGCGCAGTTGCCGAGGACGAAACGGGCGCGCGCCAGGTCGGCGACGCCGACGGCGGCGTTCGCCACGACCGCGACGAACGTGACGGCCAGGTACGCGATGGTCATGGTCTCTCCGTAGGACGTGTCGGTGTGCTCCTTCCCCTTGACGGCCGGGCGGGGCCGAAGGTGACCGCGCCGCGCCCGGTAGGTTGGCGCGGAGGTCCGCGCCGGCGTACGGCGTGGTGGGGTTCGGGACGGGACGGCACATGGACGTGGACTCGTTCGGGGGCGGCGGCGACGGCCTGCCGCGGCTCGACGCGTACCCGGTGGCGGCGGACGCGCCGGCGCCGGCGGTGCTGGTGCTGCCCGGCGGCGGCTACCACACGCACGCGGCGCACGAGGCGGAACCGGTGGCGGAATGGCTCAACGGGTTGGGCATCGCCGCGTTCGTGCTGCGGTACCGGATGGCGCCGCACCGGTTCCCGGCGCCGTTGGAGGACGCGCTCGCCGCGCTGCGCCACATCCGGCAGAACGCTCCACAGTGGACGGTCGATCCGGCGCGCGTCGGCGTACTCGGGTTCTCGGCCGGCGGACACCTCGCCGGCCTGCTCGCCACCGAACCCGGTACCCCGCCGGCGCTCGCCGTCCTCTGCTACCCGGTGACGATGCTGTACGGGCCGACGCGGCACGAGGGGTCGGCCGGCAACCTGCTCGGCGCCGACGCCACCGACGAGCGGCGCCGCGCCCTGTCGACGCCGCACCGGGTCGACGACCACACCCCGCCGACGTTCGTCTGGCACACCGCCGACGACCCGGTGGTACCGGTGCGCGGCTCGCTGTTGCTGGCCGGCGCGCTCGACGCGCACGGCGTGCCCTTCGAACTGCACGTGTACCCGCACGGCCGGCACGGGCTGGGGCTGACCGGCGACTGGCTCGCCGCGTGCGCGACCTTCTTGCGTACCAACGGTTTCGGCCCGGCGGGGCTCACGTCGCCGGGGTGACCGGGCCGGTCTCGTACGCGGCGGTCACGGGCTGGGCGGGGTCCCGGGCGTCGGGCGTGGTGCCCGGCCGGCCCGGCGTGCGTCGTGCCGGCCGACCCGCGCAGCCACCCCCGGGAGCTGGCGACCCGTACGGGCGGGCGGCGTCCGATACCGTGGCCGGCACCAGGAAACATCGGAGGAACGTGGTGGGTCTGCGACGCAAGCACGTGACGATCGCCGAGGTCGCCGCGCGCGCCGGGGTGAGCCCCACGACCGTCTCGCACGTGCTGAGCGGCCGGCGGCACGTGGCCGAGGCGACCCGCGCCCAGGTGCTCGCCGTCGTCGAGGAGCTCCAGTACCGGCCGAACGAACTGGCCCGCAGCATGGTGACCCAACGGACGAGCACCATCGCCCTGATCATCCCGGACATCACGAACCCGTTCTACCCGGCCGTCGCCCGCGGCCTCCAGGACGTCCTCACCCCCGCCGGGTACTACGGGATCGTGTGCAACACCGACGGCGATCCGGCCATCGAACGGCGCACCGTGGAGCAGATGGTGCACCGCCGCGTCGACGGCATCGGCTTCGCCGGGTACTACCAGCACCAGAGCACCGTGGCGCCGGCGCTCGCCGCGGGCATCCCGGTGGTGCTGTTCGGCAGCCGGGACGCCCGCCGCGGCATCGACGCGGTCACCGCGAACGACCTCGGCGGCGCCGAGAGCGCCACGCGCTACCTGCTCGACCGCGGGTACGAGCGGATCGGGTTCGTGACCGGGCCGGCCGGCGACGGGCCGCCCGCGCTGCGCGTCACCGGGTACCGCCGGGCGTTGCGTGCCGCGGGCCGCCGACCCGACCCGAAACTGGTGGTACGGGCGCCGTTCAGCCGGGACGGCGGCGCCGCGGGCATGGCTGAACTGCTCGCCCTGCCCCGACCGCCACGGGCCGTGCTGTGTACCAACGACGTCGTCGCGATCGGCGCGATGGACGAGGCGCGCCGGCGCGGGCTGCGGATCCCGGAGGACGTGGCGGTGGTCGGCTTCGACGACATCGACGCGGCGTCGCTGGCGTACCCGGCGCTGTCGACCGTGGCGGTACCGGCGCGGGAGGAGGGCCGGGCGTGCGGTCGGCTGCTGCTGCACCGGCTCACCGACGAGCCGCAGCAACCACCGCAGGCGGTCAGCTTCGACTGCACGCTCGTGCCCCGCGACTCCGCCTGACCCGCGTACGGGATTCCTTGCCGGGCAAGGGATCCCGGCGTCCGGTTCGGGGCGCGAGGGGTGACGCGGCCGGGTGTGCAGGTGCTGCCCGCACCCGGTCGCATCACTCCGGCACCGCCGCGTACGGGTCAGGCCGCGCTCACCACGCGACCCGTACGTAGCAGGTGGTGGTGGGGGCGGCGGCGTTGATGGCGGCGGAGTCGCTGTCGCCGTCGGCGAGCGGTACCGAGACGACGCCGGGCGACGTCCAGTCCAGGTCCGTACCGGCGCCGAGGATGCTGACGCGGCGGACGGTCGCCCCGGACGGTACCGAGTCGAACGTGACGGTCACGCTCGACGGCGCCGCGCCGTGCGCCACGTGCAGGGCGAGAACGACCGCGGTGTCCCCGACGGCGAACCCTTCGGCGGACGACTGGTCGGTGGCGAGGTCGAACGGCAGCACCGGGTCGGTGCGGAACGCGGTGAACGGGGTGACGTCGGTGCCGGGCAGCAGCCCGGACAGCGTCTGCACCGACGCCCCGTGCGCCGTCGGCGCCGAGCCGCCCCACAGGCAGTTCTCGGGGGTGCCGGCCCAGGCGAACCAGAACAGCTTGTGGTGGTCGGGATCGGTGGCGAGGCCGTGGTCGAGCGCCCACCGGAACACCCGCGGGTACGACCGGCTGACCAGGCTCGTGTCGGAGGTCCAGCCGATCTCGGTCTGCCAGATCGGCGGATCCGGGTACTCGGCGGGCGCGGCGGCGTGCAGCGTCTCCATGTCCTTCGGCTGGTAGTAGTGCATGTCGAACACGTCGACGTCACCCCACGCGTCGTACCGGTCGAGCGTGGCGATGTAGTTGTCGACGCCGCCGATGGCCGCCCAGCCGCCGTACACGACCTTCGCCCCGTCGTACGAGCGGATCACGCGGGCGGCCGGCCGGTGCACGGTGTCGAGGTAGTCCTTGAGCCCGCCGTACCAGAAGCCGCCGCCGAGCCACGCCTCGTTCCAGACCTGGAAGTAGCGGACGCCGACGGAGTGCAGCGCGCCGACGATCGCGTCGACGTACGCGGTCCACTCGTCGACGCTGCGCGGCGGCGTGGACGACCGGCTGATGTCCTCCTCCGTCGAGGACACCGGCGTACCGGTGGCGGTGTCGGTGACCGTGACGAGCCGGTGCAGCGCGTCGTCGGTGGAGCTGAGCACCGGCCCCACCGCGTACGTGTTCGGCCCGAACTCGAACGTGTACGGGTCGGTCCGCACCGCCCACGGCGCCGTGGAGTCCAGGATCGGCAGGACGGTCACGCCCGCGGCGGCGGCGTCCGTCCACTTCTTCGTCAACGCGTCCAGGTACTCCTGCCCGATCGGCGCGTCGGTCGGCTGCGCCGCGCTCCAGAACACGTCGGTACGGTCCCAGGCCATGCCGCCGATCGTGGGTACGCCGGTCGTCGTGTCGCTGCCCTGGCAGGTGCCGACGAACCGGGCGAACGTGCCCGCCGCCGCGGCACCGCCCTCCTCGTACGTGCGTTGCGCGCGGGCCGCGGCGGGCCGGCCGACGCCGCCGGCGAGTACCGGGAGAGCCACCGCCGCCGCGCCGACGGTACGCAGCAGGGTGCGCCGGGAGGTCGGGCCGGTCATCTGCGCACCACCACGTAGAACGTTCTGACCTCGGCGTTGCCGTTCGTCGCGCGCGCGTCGTCCGCGGCGTCCCGGACCGGTACCAGGACCGTGGCGGCGCGGCCGTCGGAACCCGGCGCCCAGTCGAGCCGCTGGCTGTTGCCGTAGATGTCGACCCGGCTGACGGTCGCCGAGGTCGCGACCCCGGGGAACGACACGGACACCGTGTGGTCGAACTGGTTGAGGTGCAGCGCGGTCAGCCCGGACGAGAAGTCCCAGTAGATGTTGGACGGGCCCTGCCGGGCCAGGTGCACGGCCAGCACGATCGTGTCGTCCCCGACCTGGAACGCCTCGGCGGCCGAGGCCCGCTCGTCGAGCTGCGGCGACAGCGCCGGCGACGTCCTGAACCGCCCGTACGTGCGCACGTCGGTGCCGCCGAGCAGGGTGCCGAGCGTCTGGAGGCACCGGCCGATCGGGCTCAGCTCGTCGCTGCTGAGCACGCACATGTCGTACGACGGGTCGTTCGGGTCGTTGTAGGCGTGCCAGGCGAACCAGAACAGCTTGAACCGGTCCGGGTCGTCGGCCAGCCCGTTGCTCAGCGCCCAGTGGAACGCCTTCGCGTACGTGTTCGGGACGAACGCGGTCTGGTTCGTGTAGCCGATCTCGTCCTGCCAGACGGCGATGTCGCGCCGCCGGTGCCGGGACTCGGTGAGTACGTGATCCATTGCGGGCAGCGGGTTGTAGTGCATGTCCATCACGTCGACGGACCACCAGGCGTCGTGCCGGTCGAGCAGGTCCAGCCACTCGTTCACGTTCACGCCGCACACCCAGCCGCCGTACACGACCTTCGCTCCGTACTTCTGGATGATCTTCGCGGCGGGCAGGTGGATGGTCGTCAGGTAGTCGTCGAGCCCGCCGTACCAGAAGCCGGAGTCCCAGTGCGCCTCGTTCCAGATCTCGAAGTACCGGACGTCGTAGGGCGCCCGGGTCAGCTCCGACACGACCTTCTCGACGTACGCCTCCCAGTCGGCCACGTCCGCCGGCGGGCACTTCGACTTGTCGATCGTCTGTACCGCGTCGGTGACGGTCGCGCCGGTCGCCGTGTCCACGATCGTCACGCGCCGGTCGAAGGCGTTCGTGGTCTCGCTGACCACCGGCCCGATCGTGTACGACCGACCGCCCTCCTCCCAGCTGTACGCGTCGCGCCGGACCGCCCAGTTCGCGGTGTAGTCGAGGATCGGCAGCACGTTCGCGCCGGCCGACTGCACCTTCGCCACCATCGCCTGGTACGAGTCCAGGTACGCGGGGTCGAACGCGCCCTTCGTGGGCTCGACGCCGCTCCAGTACACGTCCTCGCGGGTCCAGCTCATCCCGCCGACGAGCGGCCGGTCGGCGATGGCGCCGCCGGCCTGGCAGGTACCGAGGAAGTTGCCGAACAGCGACGCCGGTGCGGCCGCCGCGGACGGTTCGGTGACCGCGGGTGCGGCCGCGGCCGGCGCCGACAGCCGTGCGGTGACCGCGGCGGCGGCTCCGATCGCGGCGGCGCCGGCGAACAGGCGGCGTCTCGACAGGTTCGGCGCGTCGCCGGGGTTTGCGCTGGATGCCATGGCTACTCCAGACATGAGTGGGTACGGGACGGCCGCGGTCGGGTACGCGTCGACGGGGCGGATGCCGGGGCTGCGGGTGTCGACCGGTCTGCGGCACTCGGCGGCGAGGCCGGTCGGCTGTCGACCGAAGGGTGGCCGGACGGCCGTGAGGAGGTGCAAACCGTATTGCACCCCCGAATCGGCTGTCAACAGACTCCAGTGGAAGTACCCACCCACACGTGGGCCGAAGTACCCAGGGGCGACGTTCCGGCCAGTGGTCGATGCCGGCCGATTCCTTGACATCCCGGCAACGGCGGAGAAAGCTCGGCGCGACAAGTGCTGCAAATCGTTTTGTACATGCAGATTCCCGGCCGTCGCGCGGTTCCGGTCACCGGGAGCACGGGCGGAGAGGACACGCGTGTCACGGACGGTACTGGTGACCGGCGCCGCCGGCCTGATCGGCCGCGCGGTGGTGGATCTGTTGCGCCGCAACGATGTCCGGGTGACGGCGCTGGACCGTACGGGGGACGTGGCCGGCGCGGACCGGGTCGTCGTCGGTGACGCGACCGACCCCGTGGCGGTACGCGCGGCGCTGTCCGGCGCGGACGGCGTGGTGCACCTGGCGGCGATCCCGGCGCCCGTACTCGGCACCGCGGTCGACGTGTACGCCGGGAACAGCCGGGCCACGTTCGTCGTACTGGACGCGGCGGCGGAGGCCGGCGTGCGGCGGGCGGTGATCGCGTCCAGCTACTCGATCCTCGGCCTGGCGTGGGGCCCGGACACGCTGCGCCCGGCGTACGTGCCGGTCGACGAGGCGAGCCCGTTGCAGGTCGCCGATCCGTACGCGCTGTCCAAGCAGGCGGACGAGGCGACGGCGGCCATGATGCACCGCCGGTACGGTATGACCGTGACCGCGCTGCGCTTCCCGTACGTGGGCGACGTGGCGGACCGGCTGCCGAAACGTGCCGCGGAACTGGCCGCGGACCCGGCGGTGGGCCGCGCCGAGCTCTGGTCGTACCTCGACGTGCGGGACGCCGCGGCCGCGTGCTGGGCCGGGCTGACCGCTGCCCCGCCCGGCAGTCACCCGCTGTTCGTGGCCGCGCCGGACACGCTCGCGCCGTACCCGACGCGCGCGCTGCTGGACGCGTACCTGCCGGACGTGCCGCGCCGGGCCGAGTTCCCGGGGCGGACGGTGCCGATCGACGTGTCGGCCGCCCGGCGCGTACTCGGCTGGCGGGCGCGGCACCCGTGGCCGCTCGAATCCCGAGACCTGGAGGCACCGTGACCGTCCCCCTGCCCGAGGCCCAGCCGCCGTGGCAGTCCCGAGACACGTTGCGCATCACCGGACTGCGCGCCGTCGTGACCGCGCCGGAGGGCATCCCGCTGGTGGTCGTGCGGCTCGACACCTCCGAGCCCGGCCTGTACGGGCTGGGCTGCGCGACGTTCACCCAGCGGTACGCGGCGGTCGTCGCGGCGCTGGAGACGCACGTGGCGCCGCTGGTCGTCGGGCGCCACCCGGCCGACATCGGCGACATCACCCGCCTCACCCACTTCTCCTCGTACTGGCGGGAGGGGCCGGTACTCAACAACGCGCTGTCCGGTGTGGACATGGCGTTGTGGGACATCGCCGGCAAGCGCGCCGGCATGCCCGTGTACGAGCTGCTCGGTGGACGCCTGCGCGGCGGCGTGCCGGTGTACACGCACGCGTCGGCCGCGACGGTCGAGGAGACGCTGGCGCAGGCGCGCGGCTTCGTCGACGAGGGCTACCGGTACGTGCGGCTGCAGGTCGGTCAGCCCGGCATCGGCACGTACGGTGCGCCGGGGCGGCGGGGCGGCTACCCGCGCTCGCCGTACCCGGACGGGTGGGACGTCAACGCCTACCTGGCGACGACGCCGGAGCTGTTCCGGGCGGCGCGCGCGGAGCTGGGCACCGAGATCGAGCTGCTGCACGACGTGCACAGCCGCCTCACCCCCAAGCAGGCCGTACTGCTGGCGCGGTCGCTGGAGCCGTACCGGCTGTTCTTCCTGGAGGACGTGATCGCGCCGGAGGACTACGAACGGCTGCCCGAGGTACGCGCCGCGTCGCCGGTGCCGATCGCCGTCGGCGAGCTGCTGTCCTCCGTACCGGACGCGGCCCGGCTCGTCCTCCGCGGCGGCGTGGACCTGCTGCGGCTGCACGTCTCGGCGATCGGCGGGCTCACGCCGGCGCGCAAGCTCGCCGACCTGTGCGAGTTCACCGGGACGCGGACGGCCTTCCACTCCCCCGGCGACGTGTCGCCGGTCGGCGTCGCCGCCAACCTGGCCGTCGACGTGACGACCCCCGCGTTCGGCATCCAGGAGAGCCACACGTACGCGGAGCCCGTGCACGAGGTCTTCCCCGGTACTCCGGTGGTCGTGGACGGGCACCTGTGGCCCTCCGACGAGCCCGGCTGGGGCGTCGACCTGAACGAGGAGGCCGCCGCGAAGTACCCGCCGACCACGCACCTGCACGAGCGCTGGGCCACCGGCGTACGTCGGCCGGACGGGTCGATCGAGGCACCTTAGCGCGCCCACCGGCCACCGGCGCGGTCGGGCCTTCACCCCCGACCTCAAGGCCGGAACACTGGCCCGCATCCCGGTAGCACGAACGCCGGCCACCGGGCTGCCGAGGCGCTGCGGCGTACCGTCGATCGGGTCGTCGCGCACCGGACGGCCGGCACCTCGACCGCATGGCCGGCGGCGCGGGATTCGTTGCGGCACAACGGTCACAGCTCGGTCAGAGCCCGGTCCCGGCGAACGTGTCGCAGTCGTCGGGCCGGCCGCTGGTGAAGCCGGTGGTGAGCCACTGCCGGCGCTGCGCGGCGGAACCGTGCGTCCACTCGTCGGGGCGTACCTTGCCGGTCGTGACGTGCTGCCGGAAGTCGTCGGCGATGACGGTCGCGGCGTGCAGCGCGTCGTCCAGATCGCTGCGGCTGACCAGGTCCCGGGCGTACGTGGCGTGGATCCAGACGCCGGCGTAGCAGTCGGCCTGGAGTTCCAGGCGTACCGACAGCGCGTTGGACTCCGACGGGTGGGCCTGCTGCGCGGCGCGCACCCGGGCGAGCGTGCCGAGCAGGTTCTGCACGTGGTGACCCATCTCGTGCCCCACCACGTACGCCGGCGGAAGGCCACCCTGCACGCCGAACTTCTGCTGCAGCACCGTGAAGAACGACAGGTCGAGGTACACGCCGCGGTCGGCCGGGCAGTAGAACGGGCCGGTGTCGCTGCTCGCGGGGCCGCAGCCGGTGTCCACCCCGGTGGTGAAGAACGTCAACGTCGCGTCGTGGTACGTCAGGTCGGAGTTGGCGAAGATCTGCGTCCACATCGCCTGCGCGTCGTGGAACACGTCGGTGAGCAGCTCGCGGCGGCCGGCGTCCGTCGACGCCTGCGGGAACGTCGGCGCGGCGCTCGGTTCCGGTGCGGCGGCGAGGTGCGGGGCGCCGCTGGCGGTCGGCGACGGGCGGGGGCTCGCGTGGTCCCCCGAGCCGGAACCGTTGCTGCAGGCGGCAACCGCGAGCAGGACCAGCAGCGCCAGTACGGCGACGGCGCGGGTCGGGTGACGTGCCGTACGCGGCGGGTGTGGGTCGGGTGGCGGCATCGGGTCCTCCTGTCGACCGCGGGTCGGAGCGAAGACGCCCAGGGAACCGAGGATCGTGCCGCGTCCGACGTGGCGCCCCGCGTACCGGGAGCACACGGCGGCGCCGGCGAGCACCTGCGGCTTCGCGAGAAACGCCGGAGGGGATCCCGCGCTCACCGGACCCCGCCCACCCGTGCCAGGCATACCGGTCCTCAGCCTTCCGCGTCCGCCACCGGACCGGGCCACGACAGCTCGTCGTACGGCGGGGCACCGGATCTCGCCTCGCGCGTCACGGCCCAGCCGGACGGGTTCGGTCGCCTCCGTTCGGCACTGCGGCCACCGTGACGCACCGGCGGATGGCGTGCCCGGCCCGCCGTCACCCACCCCGTTCGCCGGTGGGATCTCCCGAAGGTCCGTTCCGAGGGTAGACCAGCCGAGTGGCCGCGGTGGCGGGTTCGCCGAACACGTGCGCCGGTACGTCCGGTGGGTCCGGGCCGCGGCCCGCGATCTCCTCGTACCCGGGCGGGTCACCGAACGGCCGCGGTGGCCGCACCGTCACCGGCCGCCTGGCGTCCGGCGCGACCCTTAGGTCGCTCAGCGGGACGTGACCTCGGCCGGTGGTTCGTCCTGCGGGGTTCCGGCGCCCGGCTGCCGGCGCGGGATGCCGCGGGTGACGAACAGCGACAGCAGCGCCGCGCCGGCGAGTACGGCGAGGGCGGAGCGAAGTCCGTCGAGCCGGGCGGCCTCGTTCTCGTCGATGACGGCGGACCTGGTGGGCTCTTGCACCCCGGCCTTGTCCAGCGCGGCCCCGAGATCCTTGTCCGACACGAACGGCACGCCGCTGGCGAGCTTCACCTGCGCCTGGGACGACACGCTGGGCGGTACCGCCGGATTGTTCTCGACGCCGGTGAAGAAGGACGTCGTCAGTACGGAGATCAGCACGGCACCGGCCAGCGCGGTACCCATCGACGCGCCCAGGTTGGTCACGGTGTTCTGGAGCCCGCCGACCTCGCTCGACCGGTCGTCGCCGACCGCCGACACGGTCACGCTGCCGAGCTGCGAGGCCAGCGCGCCCACCCCGACCCCGGCCAGTACGAGGGGCCAGGTGACCACTTCCGGGCCGACCCCGGCGTCGAGCGACGCGGCCAGCGCGACGATCCCGGCGAACAGCGCGAGGAAACCGACACGTACCACCCGGCGGGGTGAGGCGTGCGGAAACAGCCTCGGCACGCCGACCGCGGTGAGCAGCAGGGCCAGCGACAGCGGCAGGATCCGCACCCCGGTCGCCACCGCGGACAGCCCCAGCGCGACCGACAGGAACAGCGGCACGGTGAAGAACAACCCCGCCTGCAACAGGTACTGGAAGAAGAAGGAGACGAGTCCGCCGCGCAGGTACCGGACGCGCAGCAGGGCCGGTTCGACCAGGACGTCGGCGCCGCGGGCGAGCCGGCGGCGTTCCCAGAGCAGGAACAGCAGCAGCGTGCACCCGCCGGCCAGGACCAGCCACACCACCGGGGACAGTCCGAGCCAGGACGGCGCACCCGGTTTCGGGGTGAGGAACCCCCACGTCCCGGCGCGCAGGATGCCGAGGACGACGAGCGCGAGCCCGAGCGCGGACAGTCCGGTACCGACCAGGTCGAGGCGCCCGGCGCCGCTCGGCCGGGTGTCGGCCATCCGCCGGGTGAGCAGCAGGATGACCACCACGATGACGACCTCACCGGCGAACACCCACCGCCACGACGCGTACGTGGTGAGCAGGCCGCCGATGAGCGGTCCGGCGGCGACGGCGATGGCACCGGACGCGGCGACCAGCCCGTACGCGCGAGGCCGTTCGGACCGGTCGAAGTTGGATGCGACCAGGGCGACGATCGCCGGCATGATCAGCGCCGCGCCGATCCCCTCCAGGACCGACCACCCGACCAGCAGTACCGGCAGGCTCGGTGCGATCGCCGTGGTGAAGGAGCCCACCGCGTACACCACGCAGCCGAGCGCGAACGCGCGGCGCCGGCCGACGATCGCGCCGACTCTCGCCCCGGTGATCATCAGCGCCGCCATCACCAGGGTGTACAGGGTGATCGCGGTCTGGATGCCGGTGACGGTGGTGTGCACGTCGGCCGCGACGGTCGCGATCGACACGTTCATCACCGAACTGTCCAGCGTCATGAGGAACTGCGCGGACGCCAGCGTCACCAGTACCGACCGGGCGCCCATCGCGGCCGGCGCCGCACCGGTACGCGCCACAGCGACCATGCGCGCTCGCCTCCCGTCGCGTTACCGGATCAGCGGGCCGGCCCCGCGGGTGGGCCGGGGCGCGACGGACCGGGGCCGACGGACGGGCGGCCCGCGATCGGCGCCACCGTCGACCCGGCCCGGCGTACGACGGTGCCGAACAGCCGGTCGTGCCAGGCCCGGCGCCGGCCGTCGGTGAGGACCCCGAGCAGGCCGACCAGCCAGACCGGCGCGATCACCAGCCCCACCAGGGCCCGTACGGCGGCGCGGAGCGGCCCCAGCGTCGTCCCGTCCGACCGGCAGGTACGCGTGCCCACGAGCAGCGCGCCGATGGTGGCGCCGGACAGCGCCCAGCAGGCCGCGAAGTACGCCCAGGGCAGCAGGCCGGCGAGCGCGCCGGACAGCGCCACGAGCCACTGCGGGTCGTCGCCGGTCATCTGCCGCCAGATCATCGGCGGGAGCCCGCTGACCAGCAGTCCCGCCACCGTCAGCAGCAGGCTGTCGGCGGCGAGCCCGGTCAGCCGGGTGGCGAACCCGGCGTACCCGTGACGATCGGTCGGCAGGGTCACGGGCGGCCGCCGAACAGCCGGCGCAGGCCCGACTCGATGCGGTCGTCGGCCAGCCCGGTCGCGTCGCGTACCTGCTCGGCAGCGGCCGACACGATCCCGCGGCTCTGCTCCCGCACGAGATCGCGTACGGACGGGTCGCGGGTCAGGTCGTCGATGATGATCGGCACCACCCGGTCGCGTACCCGGGGCAGGACGCCGTCGAGGATGCGCGGCACCACGTCGTCGACGAGCTGCGGCACGGCGCCGTCCAGCAGTACCGGCACGACCTGGCGGCCGGTCCAGCCGAGCAGCTCGCCGACCCGGTCCGCGACGTACTTCTCGGCGTCGGCGCGGCTCTCCCGCACCACCGTGTCACCGGCGCGCCGGGCCCGGTCCAGCCGGTACCGCACAGCGTCGGCCCCCCACTGCGCGCGCGTGGTCAGGAACTGCGGCCGCGGCGCGAACCGGTCCACCGTCCCCACGACGGTGCGCACCGCGTCGGCCGCCTCGACCCCGCGCCGGCGCACCGCATCAGCCGCTTCCCTGGTACGCCGGCGTGCGGCGGCGTCGGCCTCGACCGCCACGCCCAGCGCGGTGACCAGCGCGCCGCTGCCCGGCAGCCCGGTGACCTTGAGGCGGTCGGCGGCGAACCCGACGAGTCCGACGGCGAGCCGGCCCACCGACCGGCGCTGTCCGTCGCCCCGCTCCTGCTCCCTGGCATCCATCTCGGCCCCCCGTCGCGCCGCCGCGGCCAGTCCCCCATGCGGGCATGGGCCTGTGGGCTCCGCACCCGCCGTCCCGGATCCGCCCCCATGGTGGCAGGGGCCCGCCGACGGCGCCGGCGCGAGCGGCCTCGCTGTTGAGAGTATGCGCCCGGCCGGGCCGCCAGCAGGGGCCAAAGGGTCCATCCGACGCCGTACGGTCCGCTCGTGCGACGCGTTCGGCTCAACGGAGCCGTTTCCGGCCGCGCGGGGCGTACCGGCGTGCCGGGACCGCTTCGGGACGGACCGCTACTCCTCCGGGTTCGGGCCCGACAACCGCCGCCACACCGCGTACGTCTCCGGCGGCGCCGGCAACCGCCCCCGTACGTGCCCGGGAACCTCGGCGCCGGCCGCCACCGCGTCCACGTACTCCCTGGCGTGGGACGGGGAGAGTCCGGGCGCCGCGGCCCGGACGGCGCGCAGTGCGGCGCGCCGCGACCCGCCCGCCAGGTCGCCGGTCACCCGCTCGCGCAACGGGTCCGGCGGCGGCACCCCGCGCCCCGCTCCCGGTACTCGTCGATCCACTCGCCGTACGCCAGGTCGGCGGTGGCGTGCACCTGGTGCAGGCTGCCGTCGATCCCGTCGACCAGCAGGTATCCGGCGCCGACGAGCGCGTTCCGGACATCCCGGGTGCGCGCGTACGCCTCGCTCTGCGGGACGACCAACCACCCCAACGGATGCGCCTCGGTGCCCACCACCACGAGCGCCGGCGCGTACGGCTGCGCGTTCAGCCCGGCCAGGTATCGCTCGACCACCGCGACCGCCCACGCCCTGGCTCACCGACCGCATCGGCGCGCGGGCGACCGACAGCGAGTTCGTGGTCTTCGGCGGCACCGTACTGCGCGGCGGCACCGCCGAGGAGCGGGCGCGGTGGGCCGACGTGCACGCCGGACACCGCGCCGGGGCGACCCGCCTCGCCCGTTCGCTCTAGGGAAACCCGTTCGCCCTTGGGAAAACGGATGCGGCGGCCGGGCGGGCTGGCTACGGTCCGGGCGTGGCCCACACCTATCCTCCGCTCAACGTCGAGATCCGTACGCCGCGGCTGACGCTGGCCGGCGCGACCGACGAGTTGCTGGAGCGCCTGGTACCGGTCGTCCGGGCCGGGATCGCCGACGTGGAGCCGTTGCCGTTCGACGACCCGATCTCGTTCTACGCCGACAGTCCCGAACGGGAATGGCAGTGGCTGCAAAGCATCTGGCGCGGCCGCGGGCGCGTGACCCCGGACGCGTGGCGGCTCTACTTCGCCGTCCTCGTCGACGGCGAGGCGGTCGGCATGCAGGACCTCACCGCCTCGAACTTCACCCGCTTCGGTACGGTGTCCACCTCCTCGTGGCTGGCGCCCGGCAGCCGCGGGCGGGGGCTGGGCACGGAGATGCGGGCGGCGATCCTGCACCTGGCGTTCGCCGGGCTGGGCGCGCGCGAGGCCGGCAGCGACGCGTTCGTCGACAACGAGGCGTCCAACCGCGTGTCCCGCGGCCTCGGCTACGAGCCGAACGGCACGGACTGGGACACCCGCCGGGGCGAGGCCGCCCGGATCCAGCAGTGGCGGCTCACCCGGGAGACCTGGGAACGTACCCGCCGCGACGACATCCACCTCAGCGGCGTCCGGGAGTGCCTGCCCGTCCTCGGCATCGGCTGACCGACCGCCGTCGCGACGTGGCTCAGGCCGGGAGGCGGTCCCGGCCGGGCCACGGGTCGCCGACGCGGGCCAGTTCGGCGCGCAGCGCCGCGGCCAGCCGGCGTACCTCGGCCGGCCGGTCGGGCGCGACGTCGACGCGCTCGTACGGGTCCTGCGCGAGGTCGTACAGGGTGCGGTGGACGCGGCCGTCGGGGGCTTGCCGGGATCCAATCCGCCGCGCACCCGAGCATTCAAGGTGCATTGCGATGCGGCCCCGACGACCCGCCGGGCGGCTGCGAGACTGGGCGGGTGGATGCGACGGACGTGGTGGCGGATCTGGTGGCGCGACCGGTGACCCGCCTGTTCACCGCCGATCCGGTACCGGCCGACGACGTGCTGCGCATGGTGGACGCCGCGCGCTGGACGGGATCCGCGCGCAACCGGCAGCCGTGGCGGTTCGTCGCCGTCTCCGATCCGTCGCTGCGGCGCACCCTGTCGACCCTCGGCGCGTACGCGCAGCACCTCGCCGCGGCGCCCCTCGTCCTGGTGCTCGTGTCCGCCGACGACGGCCGCACCGACACCGAGTACGACCTGGGCCGGGTGACGCAGAGCCTGACGCTGGTCGCCGCGACCCTCGGGTACGGGAGCTGCCCGGCGACGCTGTTCCCCGCCGCGAACGTGGCCACCGCCCGCGCCGTACTCGGGGTGCCGGACGGGTGGGTTCCGCGGCACGCGCTCGCGATCGGCCGACCACGGCGCGGCGCGCGACCGACCGGTACCCGTGCGGTGCCGGCCGGCCGGCTGCCGACCGAGGAGCTGCTCACCGTGCTCTGACCGCCCGGGATTCCCACCGCTGAGCGGTTTCCGCCGGGTCGTAAGCTTCCGTACGTCCTGCGTCGAGGTACGGGAGGCGCCATGCGGTACCGGCTGGGGATCGTCGCGCTCGTTGCGGCCGTGTCGGCGACGGCGGGGTGCGCGCAGCACGCGTCGGCCGGCCCCCCGACGATGGACCAGGTCGGCCACACACTCGCCGGCGACCCGGTGCTGCACTGGACCGGCTCGTGGCACTGGGAGAAGGCCACGATGACCGCCGACCTGCGCACGATGGGCAGCGGCGACGGCGTCGGCACGGTCACCGTCGACGGAGTCACCGGGCGGGTGCTGCTCCACGGCGGCCACCTGTTCGTCCACGCCAGCCGCGACTTCTGGCGGAAGACCGGCGAGTCGTCGACCGACGCGGCCGGGCTCGGCACCCACTGGGTCGACCTCGGCGACCCCAAGCACAGCGCCACTTCCCTGCTGTTCCAAGGGATCTGGCTCGACCAGCTGGCGCCCCGCCGGCTCGGCGACGCGCTGCGCGGCACCGACGGCGACGCGCCGAGCTGCGTCGCGCCCGGCCAGTACTACACCGGCGACCACACGTGGAAACCCGCGCGCGCCGCGACCCAGCCGCGGGGCGTGCCGGCCGGATCGCTGCGGTACACGACGCCGCCGTGGGCGAGCTGCGCGCCCGGCACGTACTGGGTGGCCCGTCAGGCACCGCACCAGTTGCTGGCGTACGTGGGCGTCGCGCAGCCGGTCGGCACCAACGCCGACGACCACGACAAGGACACCACCGTCACCTCCGACCTCGCCGTACGTGCCGGGACCGCCGCGCAGGGCCGCTCGGCGTACGCGGAACTGGCCCGCGACCTGCGCGCGCTGCCCGTCACCGTGCAGGTCCCGTCGAGCGCCGACGTCGACCTGTCGTCGTACGCGGTGCTGCCCGGGCTGTGCGTCGGCGCCGACTGCGCGCACCTGGACGTCAGCGTCACCGGCTACAACAACTCCGACCGGCTGACCGTACGGATGGCGGTCGGGGTGTCGGTGGCCGGCGACGGCAAGCCCGGCGGGGAATGCACCGCGACGCTCGGGCCGCTCAAGCCGCGCACCCACGCGCGGACCACGTGCTCGGTCACCGATCCCCGGGTCGCCCGGATCTCCGCCGGCAAGTCGTCCGTCGCGTGGTCCGAGTCCGACAACGCCTACCTGCTGTCCGCCACCGAACCCGTCGACCCCGCCGCCCTCGCCGCCACGGCCCACTAGGCCCCAGATCGCCGCGGTAGAGCCGGAACCTACGACTCGGCGTCGTCGGCGAGGCGGCGGCGACGGAACTCGCGCGGCGACTCGCCGTACCGGTCCTTGAACGCGGCGGAGAAACACGCCGGTGCCAGGCCGACCCGGTCCGCCACCTCCGCCACCGGTACGTCCGCGCGCGCCGGGTCGGCGAGCAGGTCCCGCGCCACCCGCAGCGTCTCGTCCCGGCGCAGGTCCCGGTACGTCGTGCCGGACTGCTGGAGCGCCAGCCGTACCTGCCGCGGCGACCAGCGCAACGCCCGCGCCGCGTCGGTCAGCCCGAGCCGGCCGGTCCCCACGTGCTCGCGGACGTAGCGGCGGACGGTCGCGGCGACCTCGTCCAGGTGGCGCGCCGACGGCCGAATGTCACCGACGAGCAGCATGCACAGCAGCTCCGTCACCCGGTCGCCGACCGCGTGGAAGTCACGGTCGGGCAGCTCGCCGTGCGCGGTGTGCAGCGCGGTCACCATCGTGTCGACGATCCGTCCCAGGCCGGAACGCAGGTCGAGCAGGGCGCGCAGCGGCCCCTCCGACCGGACGTTCCGGTCGATGACGGCGCGCGGCACCTGCAGCGCAAGCGCCTCCGACCGCGGGATCGACAGCCAGCACGGCTCGTCCATCACCATCACCGACGCGTACCCCGGCTCGGCGCGGACGACCGTCTCACCGTGCCGTGTCGCGTACGCACCGGAGCGGGGCAGGACGACCCAGTAGTGCTCGTCGCCGGGGAAGTCGCGCACCTGCGACGGCGTCCGGTACGCGGTCCGGTCACCGAGCTGCCGCCAGTGCGCCAGCCGGTACGTCGAGGTCTCCTGGACCTTGATGCTCGCCTGCCACCGCCCCGGATTCAGGTAGTGCTGGTCCATCGGCAGGAAGCCGTAGACCAGATCGGTGAACGTGGCGACGTCGTACGCCGTCCAGTCGTGGTATCTCATGCGCCCCACCCCGATCGCCCGCCGCATCGTACTGCGCCCGACCGGTACGTCGCCCGCCACAAGCGGTGTCGGTTTCGTGCCGCGTACTTGCGGTCTCCGGCAGAACCGCCCGCCGCGTCTTGCCGCCGCCACCGCACCCCGTGGTACCCAGTGGTGGCCCCGGACGACCGTCGTACCGGGTGCGGGAGGAGACCATGAGCGAGCTGCTGGCCGACAAGACCGTGCTGGTCACGGGGGCGGCCAACGGGATCGGCGCCGCGTCGGCCGAACGGTTCGCCGCGCACGGCGCCCGCGTCGTTCTCGTCGACGTCGACGCCGACCACGGCGAGGCGAACGCCGAGGCGATCCGTACGGCCGGCGGCGACGCCACGTTCGTCCGCGGCGACGTGTCGTCCGCCGCCGACGTCAAGGCGTTCCTCGCCGCCGCCGTCGACCGGTACGGCCGGATCGACGCCGCGCTGAACAACGCCGGCATCGAGGAGACCGGCACGCCGTTCCACGAGAGCAGCGAGGACGGCTGGGACGCGCTGCACGCCGTGAACCTCAAGGGCGTCTTCCTCTGCATGAAGTACGAGATCCGGCAGATGCTGGCGCAGGGCGGCGGCACGATCGTCAACATGGCCTCGGTCGCCGGGCTCATCGGCCTCCCGCTCGGCATCGGCACGTACGCGGCGACCAAGCACGGCGTCGTCGGCCTCACCCGCACGGCCGCCATCGAGTACGCCCGGCAGGGCATCCGGGTCAACGCCGTCTGCCCCGGCGTCGTGCGTACGGCGATGCTCGACAGCGCCATCAACGCGGGCATGTTCACGCCCGAGGAGGCGGCCGCACTGCACCCGACCGGCGCGCTGCTCAGCCCGCGGGACGTCGCCGAGACCGCCGCCTGGCTGTGCTCCGACGTGTCCGGCGGGATGACCGGGCAGGCCGTCGCCGTCGACGCCGGCATGACCGCCGGCTGACCACGTACTCCGGCCGGCCGGGTCTCCCCCCGTGGCCCGGCCGGCCGGTCACCGCCCTCGGCCCGTACGCGGGCTCCGTCGCGGTCGGTGCGGGCGGCCGGTGTCCGCGGTCAGCGTGTCGCGGAGTTCCGCGACCGCGGCGTCCAGGCAGGCCGCGATGTCCGTCCGCCCCTGCGCGTCGATCCACCGGTCGAAGGCGTTCTGGAACGCGACCGTCGCGAGCTGCGCCGCCGTACGGGCACGGTCGGCGTCGACGCCGCGGTGGCGCAGCGCGTCGCCGATGGCGGCGGTGACGGCGGCGGTCTTGGTGCGCTCGCGTTCCTGGAGTTCGGGGCTGGAGGCGATGACGGCACGGCGTTCGGCGGTGCGGTCGAGGTGGTCGACGAGCAGCGTGCCGACCCGGGCGAGCGCGGTCAGGGCCACGGTCAGCGGGGCGCCGTCGCCCTCGACCGCGCGTACCGCGTCGCCGACGGCGGGGGCCAGCCGTTCCGAGCCGGCGAACAGTACCTCGCGCTTGTCCGGGAAGTACCGGAAGTAGGAGCGGCGGGTGATGCCGGCCCGCTCGGCGATCTGGGTCACCGTCACGTTGTCGTACCCGTGCTCGGTGCACAGCTCCAGCGCCGCCCGGGTGAGCCGCTGCGCGGTACCGGGATCCCATCGGGCCATGGTCGAACCCTAACAGGTGACGTCTCAGTGTGTCATCGGATGCTAGCCTCGGTGATGACACAGTGAGACATCGCCGGCGGACGCCCGACACGGAGGAGCCCATGAGCGAGAGCACGCGGAGCGGCGAGGTGTGGATCCTCGGCGCCACCGGCCGCATCGGCGGTGCCGTCACCACCCGCCTGGCCACCCTCGGGTACGCCGTCGTGCCGGTGGGGCGCGACGGTGAGCGGCTGCGCGCGACGGCGGCCGAGCACGGCGTACGGCCGGTCGTCGCCGACACGCCCGACCGCATCGCCGCCGAGATCGCGCGGCGGCGTCCGACCGTGGTCGTCAACACCATCGGCGGATACGCGGAGACCGCGGTACCGATCGCCCGCGCCTGCCTGCCCGGCGGCCACTACCTGGATCTGGCCGCCGATCTCACCGCCGTACCCCGGCTGCTCGACCTGCACCCGGACGCCGCCGCGGCGGGCAGCACGCTGGTGACCGGCGCGGGCTTCGGCGTCCTGGCCACCGAGGCGGTCGTGGTCGCACTGTGCGCGGACCGGCCCACCCCGTCCGCCGTCCGCGTCGACGCCGCGGCGTCGGTCGCCGTCACCGCCGGCCCCCTCGGCCCCGGGTACGCGGCGTCCCTCGTCGACGCGCTGTCCACCGGTGGCCGCCGGTACGTCGACGGCCGGCTCGTCGCCACGCGGCTCGGCGCCGACCCGCGGCACCTGACCCTGCCCGACGGTCAGACCGTACGGACCGCGGGCGCGCCGACCGCGGAGCTGCTCGCCGCCCAGCGCGCCAGCGGGGCGCCGACCGTCACCGCGACCTCCGCGCTGGTCCCCGCCTCCCCCGCCGTACGGGCCGTGCTGCCGCTGGCCGGCCGGTTGCTGTCGCTCGACCCGGTACGGCGGTTCGCGGTCCGCCGGCTGGCCGCCATGACCGTACGGGAGGCGCCCCGCCCGCGCCGGCACTCCTGGGGGCACGCGGTCGTGACGTGGCCGGACGGTACCCGGCGGGAGGGGTGGCTGCGCGCAGACGACGGCATGGACTTCACCGCGGCGGTCGCGAGCGAGGTCGCGGTACGGCTCGCCCGGGGCGACGGCAGGCCCGGCGCGTACACCCCGGCGGCGGCGTTCGGTGCCGGGCTGGCGACAGCCGCCGGCGGCACCCTGCACCTCCCTGACGGCACGCTGATTCCCTGACAGCGCCGGGAAAGCCGCCCCCGGTACGCGGCGGGCCGATCGACGTCACCGGCCGCCGAAGCTACCGATACCGCCCACCGCAGGACATCGGCAGAAGTACCCAGGTGACGGGTTCCACAATGGACCGTCCACAGTGGACTGACAACGGCCCGGACACGAGGTCCGGAATCCGCTACTCACGTTCCCGCGTACCCGGGCGTCTACGGGGTATGAGCACAGCACGACGCGCGACCACGGGAGCGAGCATGGACCGGTACGCACGGCGGGTGGCGGCGGCGGACTGGGACGCCGTGTCCCGCGACCTCGACGCGGTGGGCTGCGCGCTGCTGCCGCGGCTGCTCGACCCGGCGGAGTGCGCCGACCTGGCCGCGACGTACGACGAGCCGGCCCGGTTCCGGGCGACGATCGACATGGCTCGGCACCGGTTCGGCTCCGGGCAGTACCGGTACTTCGCCGCGCCGTTCCCGGATCCGGTGGACGCGCTCCGGCACGCCCTCTACCCGCGGCTGCTGCCGATCGCGCGGGACTGGTACACGCGGCTGCGCCGGGAGGCGGAGTGGCCCGACACGCTCGACGAGTGGCTGGCGGTCTGCCACGCCGCCGGGCAGACCCGGCCCACCCCGATCCTGCTCCGGTACGACGCCGGCGACTGGAACGCGCTGCACCGCGACCTGTACGGCGACAAGGTGTTCCCGCTGCAGGTGGTGATCAACCTGAACGACCCGGGAGTCGACCACAGCGGCGGCGAGTTCCTGCTGGTGGAGCAGCGACCGCGGGCCCAGTCGCGCGGTACGGCGACGCTGCTGCCGCAGGGCCACGGGCTGGTGTTCACCACCCGCGACCGGCCGGTTGCCTCGGCCCGCGGCTGGTCCGCCGCCCCGGTACGCCACGGCGTGTCGGTGGTCCGGTCCGGGCGCCGGCACACCCTCGGCCTCGTCTTCCACGACGCCGCATGACCCGGGAGTACACGCTGCTCGACGGCGCGGGCCGGGCGTACCGGAGCGGTACGCCGGGACGGTGGGGCGGCCACCGCCGCCTGCGCGTCTACGGACGGTTGGACTGCCCGTCGGCGCTGCGCGCGATCGCCGCCGGCGGGTACGTCACGCAGCGGGTGTTCTTCGCCGACGAGGCCACCGCGGTCGCGGCCGGCTACCGACCCTGCGCCGTCTGCCTGCCCGACCGGTACGCCGCGTGGAAGCGACGCCCGTGACCGGCCCGGAGCTGGCCGCGCTGCTGCGGTTGCTGGGCGACCTGGACGCGCACAGCATCGCGATCGGCCACGCCCGCGACGACCCCTTCCGTACGGCGGCGGCGGAGGTGGCGGCGGCCTGGCGGGACGGCGGCGGCGTGGTGACCGCGACGGCGGACTGGCCGGAGGAGGCCGCGTCCTGGCTCCGCCAGGCCCGCCGCCTCACCGCGTACGCGCCGGACGCGTGGGTCGTCCTCGCCCGACCGCCCGGCTGGCTCGGCATGGGACGGCGCCTCGCCGCCTCGACCGACTGGACGCCGACGCGTACCGTCGCGGGCTCGGCGCTGGCCGACGCCTCGGTCGCCGCGGCCGGCGTCTTCGACGGGCTGCGCGGCGCCACCGCCGACGGCGGCACCTGGTACGTCCGGGGCCGACTGCTGGTCACCCACCCGCCGACGCCTGATTGTCCATAGTGGACAGTCGGGCCCCGTCATCCCGCCGGTCGTGGAGGTGCGGCGCGTGGCGGCGGGCGTCAGCGGGGGTGGCCGGTGCGGGACGCGGTGGCGATGACGTCGCTGAGGATCTCGCGCGAGGTGGCCAGTTCGGCGATGGTGCGGTCGATGCGGTCGCGTTCGGCCCGCAGGTCGGCGACCAGCCGCGGCGTCGCGGCGACCGACGGACCACCGTCGGCGTCCCGCATGCACGGCAGCAGCTGCGCGATCTTGCGGCTGTGCAGGCCCGCGGCGTACAGGTGCTGGATGAGTACGACGCGGTCGACGGCGCGGTCCGGATAGTCCGCTGCCCGCCCGCAGTACGGTCCGCGGCGAGCAGGCCCTGCTGCTCGTAGTACCGCAGGGAACGCTCGCTCACGCCGGTGCGCCGGGCCAGCTCGCCGATGCGCATCACACCTCCCGGACTTGAACCTGACACCGATGTTAGCTTCTACCGTCGGGGCATGACGAACCACGAGGCCCCCACCCCGCCGTACGACTACAGTCCGATCACCGAACGCCCCACGATCCGCTGGCCCGGCGGCGCCCGGGTCGCCTTCTACGTCGGGCTCAACATCGAACACTTCCTGCCCGGCGTACCGTCCACGAGCATCTGGCCCGGCACCGCCGAGCTGCAACCCGACCCGCTCAACCACGGCTGGCGCGACTACGGCCCCCGCGTCGGGATCTGGCGCACCATCGACAGCCTCGACCGGTACGGGATCCGCGCCAGCGCGCTGGTCAACTCGACCGCGACCGTCGAGTACCCGCAGATCGTGGCGGCCGGGAACCGGCGCGACTGGGCGTGGCTGGCGCACGGGAGTACGAACTCGGTCCTGCACGCCGGTCTCGACGCCGACGCCGAACGGCGCGCGCTCACCGACATCGTCGACACGATCGCCACCGCCACCGGGCAGCGCCCGCGCGGCTGGATGGGACCGGCCCTGACCGAGACGTACCGGACGCCGGAGCTGCTCGCCGAGCTGGGCCTGGAGTACGTGCTGGACTGGACGAACGACGACCAGCCGTACCGGCTGCGGGTGCCCGGCATGCTGTCCGTGCCGTACTCGGTGGAACTCAACGACCTGGGGCTGTTCGGCAAGGGCACCAGCGGGCCGGAGTTCGTGCGGATCGTGCGCGACCAGTACGAGCAGCTGCGCGCGGACTCGGCCGACAGCGGGCGGGTGATGGCGCTGGCGCTGCACCCGTTCGTGTCCGGGCAACCGTTCCGGGCGAAGTACGTCGACGAGGCGCTGGCGTACCTGGCGGCGCAGCCCGACGTCTGGCTGACCACCAGCGACGACATCGCCCGGCACTACCGCGACACCGTCGACTGACGCCCGCACCGGCGCGGCGTCAGTCCGGGTGGTCGTCGGCTTTCAGCGGCGTACGGCAGAGGACCAGCAGGGCGACGTCGTCCTCCGCACCCCGGCCGCCGATCAGCGCCGACATCAGGCGGGCGCAGACCATCGGGGCCGCCGCGGGCGTGAGCTCCCGCCGCAGCACCTCCTGCCCGGCCGCGACCGGCAGGTCCCGCCCCTCGACCAACCCGTCCGTGTACAGGCACAGCACGGCGTCCGGGGTGAGGTGCACGGTGCTCGTCCGCCGCGTGACGTCCGGCACCACGCCGACGGGCAGATCCACCGGTACGTCGAGCAGCGCCGCACCGCCGCCGCTGTACAGGACCGGCAGTGGATGGCCGGCGACGGAGACGCGGAACCGGTCGAGGGCCGGATCGACCACCACGTACACGAGGGTGGCGGTGATCTCCTCCTCGAAGTGCTGGATCGTACGGTCGAGCCGGGTGAGGACCTCGGCCGGGTCCGCCACCTCCAGGGCGTACGCGCGCAGGGCGCTGCGCAGCCGGCCCATCACCATCGCCGCCCGCAGGCCGTGCCCGACCACGTCGCCCATGACCAGGCACAGGTGCCCGGAGTCGAGCGTGAACACGTCGTACCAGTCGCCGCCGACGCCGTCGTCGGGATCCGGCACGTACCGGGCGGCGAGGTCGACGCCGGGAAGCGACGGCAGCCGTCCCGGCAGCAGGCCGCGCTGCAAGGCGGCCGCGGCGGCGCGGTCGGCGCTGGACTGCCGTACCCGGATCGCGGCCGCCAGCCGGTCCGCCGCCAACTGGAGCATGTGCAGGTCGGTGTCGTCGAACTCGCGCCGTCGGAGCGTGCCGACGTGCAACACGCCCACCAGGTCGCCCGCACACACCAGCGGCACGCCGAGCAGCGAGTGCAGTCCCTTCTCCCACAGCAGCGGGTTCACGACCGTGTGCGAGTCGATCCGTTGCAGGACAAGGGGTTGACGGTCCGCCGCGACCCGACCGGCGAAGCCCTGCCCGAGCGGCACCCGGACACCCTGGCGTACTTCTTCCTCAAGGCCGGCCGCCGCCGCGGCCGTCAGCTCGGTACCCGTGCGGTCGGCGAGGAGCACGACGGCGGTGTCCACGTCCAGCAGACCGCGGATCCGATCCAGCAGTTCGGTCAGCAGTTCCGGCGCGTCGAGTTCGGAAAGGTCGGAATCGGCCAGCAGCTCGATGCGTCTCAGCCGATCAGCGGCCTCGTCCACCTCCGCCATGATCAGGAGGCTACCGGCACGAGACCCACCACGGTGTACCGCCGCGGTCGGGTCGCGGCCCCGCCGACCGGGCAACGCCCCGGGAACCGTGTTCCCTGGGGCCTCCCGTGGTACTCGGATAGCATGGCGCGCATGGAATGCTTCGCCTCCTGGCGCATCCGCCACTGAGGAGCCTACCCGCCGCTGACCTGCGGCGCGAGGGCCCATCGATACCGGTACCGCTGGTTGTCGACTCCTCATCCGAGAGGCGCATGTCCATGATCGTCCGTCCCTTCGAGCCGCGTGACCTGCCGCGGCTGACCGAACTCACCATCGACACGTTCGGGCCGTTCTACGAGGATTCGTTCCGGCCGCTGGTCGGCGAGGCCATCTTCGCCCGGCAGCACGGCCACTGGCGCGAGGACTACGACCCCCTCCTCGCCACCCTGCACGACCCGGACCGGCACCGGCACGTCGCCGTCGCCGACCTCGACGGCGTACCCGCCGGCTACGTCGGGTGGGAGATCGACCCCGCCCGCCAACACGGAAGCATCCGGATCCTCGCCGTCGACGCACCCCACCGCCGCGCCCACCTCGGTACCGAACTGTGCGAGCACGCCTTCCGGCACATGCGTACGCACGGCGCCCGGTACGTCGAGATCGGTACCGGCGGCGACGAGTTCCATGCCCGCGCCAGGGCACTGTACGAGAGCCTCGGCTGCATCAAGCTCCCCCTGGCCGTGTACTTCCGCGAGCTGTGACCCGGCAACCGACCGGAACGCCGGCCCGCCCGTACGGGGGTCGGCGTTCCCATACACCGCACCGAAACCGCGCCGCGAAGCCCGCCGACCCATTGGCGTCTATGCCGCCGTTCCGATTACGCCACACCGGAACCACGACGCGAAGCCTGCCGGCCCGATGACGTCCGTACCGCCCTTCCGGTTACACCGCACCGGGATCGCGGTGCGCGGGCAGCCTGCCGGCCCGCGCTGGGCCAGGCGGGACACCACACCGGAACGGCAGCACGCCCGGGTACCGGCGAGGCCGGGTGCAGAGCGGTTTGCACCGCGCCGGTACGGTGCCCGCCATGGGTGCTCTCAGGCCGTGGCATCTGCTCGTCGCGGGTGGATGCTGCGCGGTGGTCGTGGCCGCTGTCGTCGTCGCCGTCGTCCTGATCCTGCGCAGCCAACGCTCGAAGTAGCGCCACGGCCGGACCGCGACACGACCGGCGTCGCCGCGTCGCCGGAAGGCTCCGCACGACGTACCTGGAACAGCCGGTCCTGGGACACAGCCGGTTCTGGGGCCGGGCGCGGCGCCCGGAACCGCCGGCGGCGGCGCCAGTTCCCGCATCCCGCTGGACATCGCCCGCCGGAGCGTCACCACAGACAGCATCGGCGGCCGCACGGCGCGCCGGTCGGTCGCGACCCGTCAGTGCGGTACGAGGGCCGCGGTGGGGTGGTCGACGAGGGTCGTGGGGATGACGACGCGGCGGGACGAGCGGGGCAACGGGCCGCTCGATTCGAGGTGCTCGAACAGCAGCTTCGCCGCGGACCGCCCGACGTCGACCGCGCTGTACGACACGACGGTCAGGGGCAGTTGCAGCATGTCGGCCAGTTCGATGTCGTCGAAGCCGGCGAGGGCGATGTCGTCGCCGGTCCAGTCGCGCAGGGCCCGCAGCGCGCCGATCGTGTTGCGGTTGTTGGCGGTGACGAGCGCGGTGGGCCGGTCGGGCAGGGCGAGCATGTCCCGCGCGGCGCGCTCGGCGAGGGCGATGTCGCCGCGGTGCCGGCTGACGTACCGCTCGTCGACGTCGATTCCGGCCTCCTCCAACGCCACCGCGTACCCGCGGAAACGCTCGGATCCGGTCCACAGCGAGGCGGGCAGGCCGAGGAACCCGATGCGCCGGTGGCCGCGGGCGAGCAGGCGCCGGCACGCCTCGCGGGTGCCGCCGAAGTCGTCGACGACCACGCAGTCGGCGTCGATGCCCATGGGCGGACTGGCCGCCAGTACGACGGGGGTGCCGTGCGCGGTGACCGCGCCGAGGTGCGCGTGATCGTACCCGGTGGGGACGACGACGAGGCCGTCCACGCCGCGGCTGACCAGGTCGGCGACGACCTCCTGTTCGGTGCCGGCGTCCTCGCCGGTGCCGCCGAGGACGACGCGCGCGCCGAAGCTGACCGCGACCTGCTCGACGCCGATCGCGAGCTGCGAGTAGAACGGGTTGGCGAGGTTGGTGACGACCAGCCCGATGAGCTCGTTGGGGCCGCCGGAGCGCAGGCCGCGGGCGAGCTTGTTCGGTCGGTAGCCCAGCTCGGAGACGCCGGCGAGCACGCGGGCGCGGGTGGCTTCGCTGATGCCGCGGGCGCCGCGCAGCGCCCGCGAGACCGTCATGGGGCTCACCCCGAGGCGGCGCGCCACGTCGCGCATCGTCATCGACTCGGAGCCGAACGACTCGGTACCGGAGCGCGTGGTCATCTCACCTGTGCCTTCACCACCCGGACCAGGTCCGGCCCTTCGTCCTGTTGCGCGCGGCTGTGCCCGGACCCGGGCACGGCGTAGTTTAGCCGCCGCGCGCACCCGCCATCCGCGGCGCGCACCCGGTCCGTCCATCGACGCCGGCCACTTCCCCGGGTACCTCCCAGCGCCCGTCCGGGTGGTGTCGCCGCGGGTCCGGTCCGCGCGGGGCGACCGTACCGGGCACGAACCGGGCGTACGGGAGCCGCGCGGCGGTTGGTCGCAGGGGTCGCGTACGTCGCGCCGTTATCGGTACCGTCGCTCCGGGCGGAGACCCGACGGACGTGCACCGCCGCCGGGCGTACGAGGAGCGGGGTCCGGCGCCGGGGATCGGCCGTCGCCCGTGTCGTGCCGGCGCGGCCCGGCCGGGATCGGGTACGTTCGCCCATGTCACCCCCGCGTTTCGATATCGTTAACGCAGATCCTTTACGAGCCTCTACCTCGAAGGTACGGTACCGATACCGAAACCTCGGGCGCATCGGAGGCGTGGGTGACAACGATCAACGACGGCGCCGGCGGACCACGCGGCGTCGGACGCCGCGCACTGCTCGCCTCGGTACTGGCCGCGGGAGCCGTCGGGCTCGCCGGCTGCGCCCGCGGCACGCAGACCCGCCCGGCGCCCGGCGACGTGGTGTCGCTGTTCAACGACAACAGCACCTGGGCACCCGGGTACCAGGCGGCCGGCGCGCAGCTCAAGCGCACCGCCGGGTACACGCTCGCGGCCCGCGCGGTGCCGAACGTCAGCAACTACCAGCAGATCGTGCGGATGTCGGCGCAGACCGACGCGACCGCGGACCTGATCAAGTGGTGGAACGGGTACCGGCTCATCGACATCGCGCGGGCCGGCATCCTCGCCGACGTCACGGACGCCTGGGACCACGCCGCCGAGCAGGGCTGGTGCGACGACGACGAGCTGCGGTCCACCTTCAGCTACGAGGGCCGGCAGTACGGGTTGCCGTTGTACAAGTCGTACTACGCGGTGTTCTACAGCAAGCCGACGTTCCGCAAGCTGGGTGTCGAGGTACCGACGACGTGGGACGAGTTCCTGCACGTCGTGGCGGCGGCACGGGCCAAGGGCATCACGCCGCTCGGTTCCGGGGGCGCGACCACGTGGGAGTCGCTGATCTGGTTCCAGCAGCTCGTCAACGGCCTGGACCACGGCTTCTACCAGGACCTCACGGCCGGCAAGGCGTCGTACACCGACAAGGTCTGCCGCGAGGCGATGGGCCTGTGGGTCGACCTGTACAAGCGGAAAGCCTTCAGCAGCCCGGACTTCGTGACCAGTACGGTGCCGGCGCAGTTCACGAAGGGCACCGTCGCGATGCACCTGTACGGCACGTGGAACACGGGTGCCTTCCTCGCCGCCGGTGTCAAGGACGGCGACCTCGGCGCGTTCCTGCTGCCGCCGCCGCCCGGCGGCAACCGGTCGGTGGTGGTCGAGAGCGGCGTGCTGTCGGTGTCGGCCAACGCGCACAAGCTCGACGCGGCGAAATCCGTTGCCACGAACTGGTTGCAGCCCGCCGTCCAGCGCGCGTGGACCGGCTTCCTCAAGGACGCGTCGGCCGATCCGTCCGTCGTACCGGACGTCGGTGCGGTGCGCGAGGTCGCGGCGACGGTCGCGGCCACCAAGCCCAGCCAGGCCGTCCGGTACTGGGAGGCGTCGCCGCCGGTCCTGATCGAGGGCAACGTGCAGGACCTGAGCGCCTTCATGATCAACCCGACCATGACCTCCGCGGTACGGACCCTGGACACCATGCAGCGCCGCGCCGACAAGGAATGGAAGGTGTGGAGGTCGTGACGACCGTGCAGAAGGCCGCCCCGCCCGCCACACGCGGCGGGGCACCGACCGAGGGCCGCCGTCGCGGGAGCGCGTCGCGGGCGCTGTGGATCGGCGCGTTCCTGGCGCCGGCCATCCTGCTGGTGATCGTGCTGCTGGCGGTGCCGTTCCTGACCACCGCGTACCGGAGCTTCTTCGACGACAACGGGTTGTCGCAGAAGTGGGTGGGGCTGGCGAACTACGCCGCGCTCGTCAGCGACCCGGACTTCGGCCGGTCGCTGCTGAACACGGTGATGTGGGTGGCGGGCACCCTCCTGCTGCCCGTACTGCTGGGCCTGGTCCTCGCCGTACTCACGAACTCGGTGCGTTGGGGCTCGGTGGCCCGTACCGCCGTGGTCATCCCGTACGCGCTGTCGGGGTCGGCGACGGCACTGCTGTGGCAGTTCCTGCTGCAGTCGGACGGCGCGATCAACCAGACGCTGACCGCGGTCGGGCTCGGTTCCTGGCAACAGGAGTGGCTGCTGCACTGGCCGCTCAACACGATCGTGATGATCATCGCGACGACGTGGCAGGCGACCGGCGCGTCGATGATCCTGTTCCTGATCGGCCTGCAGACGATCCCGAACGAGATCGTCGAGGCCGCGAAGCTGGACGGCGCGAGCGGGCTGCGGATGTTCTGGAGCGTCGTGATCCCGCAGCTGCGGCCGATGACGGTGGTGGTCGTCGGGATGGCGATCGTCAACAGCCTCAAGACGTTCGACATCGTGTGGCTGCTGACGCAGGGCGGTCCCGGCACCGCGTCGGAGACGCTCGCGCTGACCATGTACCGGGAGACCTTCACCCTCAACCGGTACGGCTACGGCGCCGCGGTGTCGGTCGTACTCACCATCGTCGTCGTCGCCGCCTCGTGGCTGTACCTGCGCCGGCAGGCCCGGTCCCGGTGAGAGGAGCCCCCATGGCAGGCCGGATCGTCCGCAACGTGCTCGTCGTCTTCTTCTCGCTGGTGTGGCTGGTCCCGACGTGGCTGGTGGTGGTCAACGCGTTCACGCCGACCAGCCAGTACACGGGGTCGCCGCGCTGGTGGTTCGCCTCGGCGGACATCTTCAGCAACATCAAGGCCGCGTTCACCACCGCCGCGGTGGGCCGCGGCCTGCTCAACAGCTTCCTGTACGCCACCGTCGGCGCCGCGGTCGCGGTACTGATCGCCGCGCTCGCCTCGTTCGCCGTCACGGTCATGCCGGTACGCCGGCCCGGCATCTGGTTCTGGGTCATCTTCATCGGCACCGTACTGCCGTTGCAGACGTTCCTGTCGCCGCTGTTCACCGGCTTCGCCCGCACCGGCCTGTACGACACGCAGTACGGGATGATGCTCGTGTACGTGGCGCTGGCGATCCCGTTCGCGTTCTTCGTGAACCGGAACTTCATGCTCACCGTGCCGCGCGAGATCGCCGAGGCCGCGCAGCTGGACGGCGCGAACTGGCTGCGGATGTTCTTCCGGGTGCACCTGCCGCTGGCGAAGAGCGCGCTGCTGGCGGCGTTCATCTTCCAGTTCACCTGGATCTGGAACGACCTGCTGTTCGGGATCACGCTGTCGCTGAGCCCGAACATCCGCCCGGTGATGGCCACCCTGGCCGACCTCAACGGCAGCTACTCGACCGTCGGCCCGCCCGTCGTACTGGCCGGTGCGCTCGTGGCGTCGCTGCCCACGGTCATCCTGTTCTTCGTCTTCCAGCGCTTCTTCGTCAGCAGCCTGCGCCTGACGTCCTGAACTTCGCACGACCGCCTGAACGACAACCTGTGCAAGGAGAGCGACACCCATGACCACCCGCGCGTTGGTGAAGGACCATCCCTGGTCGACCGAGAAGGCCCGCGCCGGCACGATCGGCCTCGCGGTGGCCGCCACCGCCCGGCTCGGCGACGCCGAGCTGCGCGCCATGCCCGAGCACCTGGTACGCACGACCGACGCCGGCAAGCTGCGGGCCGTCCGGGTCCTGGTCGACGGCGCCGACGCGGCCGGGCTGACCTTCGACGCCGACATCGCCGGCCTCGGTACGGTCCCGGTCGAGGTGCTGCCGGCCGCCGGTGGCGCGCGCCTGCTCGTACCGGCCACCGACGACACGCGCGACGCGCGCATCACCGTACGGCGCGGCGAGGACGCGGCGACGCTGGCGTTCGCGCTGGAACCGGCCCGGGAGTGGACGATCCACCTGGTGCACCACTCGCACCTGGACATCGGGTACACCGACCCGCAGGGCACCGTACTCAACCAGCACGTGGCGTTCCTGGACTCGTGCCTGGACCTGACCCGTACCACGGACGACTGGCCGGACGACGCGAAGTTCCGCTGGGCGGTCGAGTCGCTGTGGTCGTTCGAGCAGTGGGCCGCCGCGCGGCCGCCGGAGCGGGTCGCCGAGTTCGTCGAGCGGGTGAAGGCCGGCCAGATCGAACTGACCGCGATGCCGTTCAACCTGCACAGCGACACGTGCTCCACGGACGAGCTGCACGAGCTGCTGCGGCTGGCCCGCTCGGTCAAGGACACGTACGGCGTGGACATCCGCTCGGCGATGCAGACCGACGTGCCGGGCAGCGTCGCCGGGATGCCGGAAGCGTTGGCCCAGAACGGAGTCCGGTACCTGTCGGTCGCGCACAACTGGGCCGGTCGGTCGGTGCCGAACACCAACGGCGGGTCGAAGCTGCCGCGGCTGTTCCGCTGGCGTTCGCCGTCGGGCGGCGAGGTGCTGGTGTGGATGACCGACAGCCCGCACGGCCTGGCGTACATGGAGGGTCCGGTCCTCGGGTTCGACACCTCGTACGAGATGGTCGACGACCTGCTGCCGGCGTACCTGACGTCGCTCGCGACGCGGCCGTACCCGTTCCCGCCGGGGATGTTCGGCTGGCACGGGCCGCAGGTCGAGGACCGCGAGCCGTACCCGTGGGACGTGCTGCACCTGCGGGTGCAGGGCCACTTCGGCGACAACGCGCCGCCGCGGCTGATCCTGGCGGAGAACGTACGCCGCTGGAACGAGACGTGGGACTCCCCCACGTTGCGGCTGTCCACCAACACCGACTTCTTCACCGACGCCGAGAACCGGCTCGGCGACCGGATCCCGACGTTCGAGGGCGACTGGGGCGACTGGTGGGTCGAGGGTGTCGGCTCCGGCGCCCGCCCGCAGGCGATGGTGCGGCGCGCCCAGGCGGCGATCACCGACGCGCACACCCTGTACGGCATGGCCGGCGTACTGTCCGGCACGGCCGGTGCGGCACCGCTCGCCGAGGCCGCGCAGCGCTCCGCGAGCGGTGTGTACGGCTCGGTGTCGCTGTTCAACGAGCACACCTGGGGCGCCGGCAACCCGTGGACGTACTCGGACGAGGGCTTCAACTCGGGCGAGCAGCAGTGGCACTGGAAGTACGGGCACGCGATCCACGCGGCCGACGACGCCGAGACGTTCCTGGACCACGCGGGCGCGGCGCTCGGCGCGGCACTGCCCGTCGCCGGCGACCTGACGTACTGGGCGGTCAACACGACGGCGGCGCCGCGCGCCAGCGAGGTACGGCTGTTCATCCGGGAGAGCCGTGTTCCGCTGGACCGGCCGCTGCTGGTGACCGACGGGCGTACCGGCGCGAAACTGTCCACAGTGGAGGAGGCGCAGACCAACCCGGTGCACCGCGACGCCGGCCGCTTCCTGCGCGTGCACGTACCGGACGTGCCGCCGTTCGGCCTGGTACGCCTCGACGTCGGTACGACCGACGGGCTGACCGGTGACGCCGCCGCGGCCGCGACCGAACTGTCCATCACCGGCGACGCCGGCCCGGCGTACGAGCGGGCCGACTCGGTGGTGCGCGAGGCGGACCTGCTGCTGGAGAACGACCACCTCCGCGTACGGATCGACCTGCGCCGGGCGTGCGTCGGCAGCATCGTGGAGAAGGCCACCGGCCGGGAACTCGTCGACCAGGACGCCGTCGTCGGCTTCAACGGCTACGTCTACGACACGTACACCACGGCCGGCGGCTACAACCACCAGTCGAACAAGACCGCGGTCTCGGAAGAGCTGGAACTGCTCGGCGGCCGCAGCCTCGCCCGCCCCGCCGTCCTGCTCGACCGGGTCGACGACGAGCTGGAGCAGCGCGTCACGTTCGAGTGGTCCGCCGACGGCGTACGCACGGCGCGCACCACGGTCCGGCTCGGCCGGTACGACGCGCACGTGAGCTTCGACAACCATCTCGACAAGCCGGCCACGATGACGAAGGAGAGCGCGTACCTGGCGTTCCCGTTCGCCATGGACGACCCGACGGTGCACTACGAGATCACCGGGGCGCTCACCGGTGACGGACTGGCGCACGTACCCGGCGCGCCGCAGCACATGCGGGCCGTACGGTCGTTCGTGTCGCTGGCCGACGCGTCCGGCCCGGTCGCGTGGGTGACCCGGGACGCGCCGCTCGTCGAGCCGGAGACGATCCCGCTGCCGTACGCGCCGTTCCCGGACAGCACCGCGCCGCGGCAGCCCGGCACGCTCTACTCGTGGGTGCACAACAACATCTGGGACACCAACTTCCCGTCCCAGCAGGCGTTCGAGACCACCTTCCGGTACGCCGTCGGCGTCCGCCGGGCCGGCGAGGACATCGACGCCGACGCGCTCGCGCTGCGCACCGCGTACGAGATCGACCACCCGCTGGTGGGCGTCTCCGCGCACGGCACGTCCGACCCGGGCACCGCGCAGCTGTCGCTGCTGTCCGTGGACGACCCGCGCGTCGCCGTCCTCGGCGCCACCCTCGTCGGTTCCGACACCGGAACCGACCTCCTCGTACGGCTCCAGTCGCTCGCCACCGAACCCGTCGACGCGACGCTCCGGTGCGGCTTCCCGGTCGCCGGCGCCGTACGCGCCACGTACCTCGGGGACGAGACCGGCGAGGTCACCGTCGACGGCGACGAGGTCACGGTGGCACTGCCCCGGCTCGGCGTCACCGCCGTACGCCTGCGGACCAGCGGGCGCGGCTGACCCGCGCGGTGGCCGGCGCGCTCGTGGTGGGACGCGCCGGCCACCGCCGTATCCGGTGGCACGGTGCCGCCGGACACGGTCGCGGCCGACGCCAACCGGACGGGTACCGCCGAGCCCACCGACACCGCTGCCGTCCGTGACACGCGGCACGGCAACCGCCGCGCCCGGAGACACCGCTGCCGTCTGTGGCACGCGGCACGGAAGCCACAGCGCACCCGAGCGGGCGGGAGCCACGGCGGCCCGGCGACGTCCCCGGGCCGCCGAGACACGCGGCGCAGGGAACCGGGGCGCGGGCGGCGGCGTCTGAACCACATGAGACCTCGGTACCGCGTGGCACTGACCGTCGCGCTGGCCACGCCGCTGCTCGCGGCCTGCGGCGCGCCGGCCACCGTCCGGCAGAACGCCCCGACCCGGCCGCCCGCCGCCACCCGCCCGACACCGGTCACCCTGGTACGTACCGGCGGGGACGTACGGTTGCGCGACCGGGTCGTCGTGTCCGGTGACGGTCGCTGGACCAGCACCGACCGGGCCGGCGCGCGACGTACCGGGAGGTTGTCGGACGCGCGGCTGCGGCAACTCCGGTCGCTGGCGTCCGGCCGCGCGACGCTGGCCGCGGAGGCCCGCCGCCCGTCCACACCGGCGAACTGTCTCGACGCGCCCGACTACGCCGTGACCGTCGGCTCGACCACGGTGCGGTTCACGGGCTGCCCGGACGATCCCGCCCGGCCATCCACCGCCGCGGCGATCGCCGACCTGATCGACCGCGCGGTACTCCGCTGACGTTCCTCCCGCCGGACCGTTGCGGGAAAGTTCGCGTCGTCGACCGACATGGGTACCGATGCCGTCGTTCGCTCCCAGGGTTCTACCGGGAACCGATGGTACGGTGGTGCCACCCGCGGCGGAGGCGCATCTGACCGCGCGGGGGCGACTGCGAAATGGAGGAGTGCCACCGGACAGGGCCGCCCACAACAGAAAGCGGCTCCTTGGTTGTCGCCACGGCTACGGTGTCGTGACCGCCAGCCAGTAGGGAATCCGATGTGCGATGTTTCGCCGCCGGGCTGACCGTGTTGGCATCGGGTGCGTGACATCGGTACTCGCCGATGTCCACATGTGATGAGCCGGACCAGACTTCGACACCACCAGGACCGCCCTGGTGGCGGGCGACCCACTCCCGTTCGCGTGCTTGGGGTTCTTCCCACCTGCGCCCGATCCGGTAGCGCCGCGTCATGTCGCGTGTCCGCAAGAAGAGCTCTGCCGAGGAGGAACCATCGCTTCGCACACGGCTACTGCAGTCACGGAACAGCAACCGGCGTCGAGGCCGCGTACGACGGAGTTCACCGGCTCGTACAAGGCGATCGCGCAGGTGGTGCGGGAGGGCGGACTGCTCCGCCGCACGGTGTGGTTCTACGGTGCGCTGTTCGGGCTGCTGACCGCCGCGCTGGGTGGCGCGGTGACGGGATTCATCCTGCTGCGCGGTTCGTGGTTCGAACTGTTGATCGCGGCGGCTCTCGGCCTGATCTTCACCCAGTTCGCATTCCTGGCGCACGAGGCGTCGCATCGGCAGGTGTTCGCCTCCGGCAAGCGGAACGACCGGGCGGGGCGCCTCATCGGCACCATCATCATCGGGATGAGCTACGGCTGGTGGATGAACAAGCACAGCCGGCACCACGCCAACCCGAACCGGGTCGGCAAGGATCCCGACATCGAGCTGGACGTGCTTTCCTTCCAGCCGGAACACGCCGCCACCCGTCGCGGCCTGGCGGGCGCGTTCACCCGCCGACAGGGCTACATGTTCTTTCCCATCCTCGTACTTGAGGGCCTGAACCTGCACGTCCAGTCGGTCCGGTTCCTGCTCGGCCGTGGTCCCGTCCCCGGCCGGTGGCGTGAACTCGCGGGCATCGCCGCGCATTTCGCCGTGGTGTTCGGCGCCGTGTTCGCGGTACTGCCGGTCGGAATGGCGTTCGCGTTCCTCGGCGTACAGCTCGCCGTGTTCGGCGTGTACATGGGTGCGTCGTTCGCCCCGAACCACAAGGGAATGCCCATCGTCCGCGCGGACGAGAAGCTGGACTTCTTCACCAAGCAGGTCCGTACCTCGCGGAACATTCGCGGGCGGTTCTGGGCGAGTGCGCTGATGGGCGGGCTCAACTACCAGATCGAGCACCACCTCTTCCCGAGCATGCCCCGGCCGCATCTGGCCCGCGCCCGCGAGATCGTCCGCGCGTACTGCCAGGGTCGCGACATTCCGTACACCGAGACCGGGCTGATCGAGTCCTGGGGCATCGTCATCCGGTACCTGAACACGGTGGGGCTGGCGGCCCGTGACCCGTTCGAGTGCCCGATGCTCGCGATGCGCCGCTGAGCCACCGGTACGGCGGCGCCGCGCACTCCGTCCCGGGAGTGCCCGGCGTCTCGCCGCCCGATCGTGTGCACCGGCGCGCCGACGGTTCCGCCGAATCCGCCTCGGCCAACAGGTCAGATGCCTATAGTCAGGACCGAGCGCTCAGCCGACGCAACAGTGTGCACGAGTACCGCTACCCGACGGCAGCGGTGCGCGTGCCCACCGAGTCGTACCGTGCCTGAGCATGCGGAGGAGACGCGCCGTGGACCAGCCGCAGGACCTCCAGATCGAGATACTCGACCGGCTCGCGATCGACGACCTCATCGGCAAGGTGCACAACGCCGCCGTACAGCCCGGTGCGGCGGACCAGGTGGCCGAGTGGCGGAGCGCGCACGGTACGGAGCACGCAACGCCGAAGGCGCAGTCGTTCGCGGTGGTGGGGGCCACGCTGATGTTCCTGCATCCGTGCCCGGACGGGGTCATCCTGCCGTTCGCCGCCTATCCGGACGGCACGACGAAGGTGTACACCGACGCCGAGCACGCCGGCGAGAGCTTCTACCGCGAGGCGGGCTCCACCGCGCCGTGACGTACCCCCGCGCTCCTCGCCGTACGTGACGGATCGGGCGCCGCGCGCTGCCCGCCGGGTACGACGCGCCGGGGACGCCGTGGTGTGCGGCGGACGCGGGCGCACGATCCGTACACTGTGCCGGATTCGGCAACGGCGAGCCGGACCCCACCACACCCCCAGGAGTCCACGTGCCGCGTGGCAACCACGCGATCGGCGGGCTGCGTTCCCACCGGCGCAGGTTCGGCAGTCGTCTGATCGTGGCCCCGTGGATCATCATCACGGTGGCGGCCGTGCTGGTGCTCGCTGGCCTGACCGTCACGTACGTGCACCTGGTCACGCGCGGGTGCAGCGGTACGACGGTGACCGCGACGGTGCTCGCCGACCAGAGCGTGCAGAGCATTGTCGACAAGCAGGCCGCCGCGTACAACGCCGACCAGCAGTCGGTCGACGGGCACTGCGCGAGGATCGACGTCCAGCAGAAGGACTCGGCGTCGGTCGCCGCCGCGCTCGCGCCGAGCTGGAACCCGCGGACGGACGGGCCGCGTCCCGACGCGTGGGTGCCGGAGTCGAGCCTGTGGGTACGGATGGCGGCGTCCCGGCAGGACGCCGCGGCGATGCTGCCCGAACGGCAGCCGAGCCTCGCCCGCAGCCCCGCCGTGATCGCCATGCCGGCGCCGATGGCGAAGGCGCTCGGCCCCGTCGCATCCTGGCACGACCTCGCCACCCGGTACGCGGGGAAGCGGTGGGTGATGTTCGGGCACGCGGACTGGGACGCGTTCAAGGTGGCCGTCACCGACCCGACGGTGTCCACGGCCGGGCTGCACGCGATGACCGCGATGGCGGACGCCAACAACGACGGCGACATCACCGACTCCGAGCGCCGTACGCTCAACCAGCTGTGGCAGTACAAGGCGGAGGTCGAGTCGGGGCCGGACCGGATCCTGCAACGGTTGTCGGTCGCCGACGCGGACGGTCCGGCGGCGGTCCTGCGTACGGTGTCGGCGTTCCCGGCGCTGGAGCGCGACGTCGTCTCGTACAACGAGGAGGGGCCGCGCGTCGGTTTGACCGCCGTGTACCCGAAGGACGGCAGCTCCGACGCCGACTTCCCGTACCTGGTGGTGAACTGGTCGGGTGCGCCGGTGGACGGCGCCGCGCAGCGGGTGCGCAGCGACGTCGCGCGGGCGTTCCTCGCGCGGCTGCGCGGCACCGCGGCGCGCGCGGCGTTCCAGGACGCCGGATACCGTGACGCGAACCGGAAGCCGGGTCCGGCGGTGACCGCCGCGAACGGCGTCGCGCGGACGGTTCCGACGATGCCGCGGGCGGTGATGACGCCCGCGTCGATCAGCCAGACGGCGTCGGTGTGGGCGGCGATCAGCCGGGAGAGCAACGTCCTGGTGGTCATGGACGTCTCGGCGGCGATGGGGAAACAGGTGCCGGGCACCGGGCGTACCGGGTTGCAGCTCGCCGCGTCGGCCACCGGCGCGGCCGTCAACCTGATGACCCCGCAGCCGGACACCCGCGTCGGGCTGTGGGACTACGCCGAGAACGTCAACGGCAACGGCGACAACCAGGAGGAACTCGTCCCGCTCGGCAAGATCAACGACACGTACCAGGGCAGTACCCGGGCGGTTGCGGTGAACGACGCGCTCGACCATCTCAGCGCGGTGGGCAAGCCGACGCTGTTCGACGCGGCGCTCGCCGCGTACCGGACGGTCCGCGCGCACTACCGGCCGTCGGCCATCAACCAGGTCGTGATCATCACCGGGGACGGCGGCGACTCCGCCAGCAAAACCCGCGGTGCGGAGCTGACCGCCCAGCTCGCCGACCTCGCAGACCGCAAGCATCCGGTACCGATCGTCACCGTCGGGTACGGCGCGCACGTGGATCTGGACTCGTTGCAGGCGATCTCGCAGGCGACCGGCGGCCGCACGTACCAGGCGACCAGCCCGACGCAGATCTCCAGCGTGCTGCTGACCGCGCTGTTCAGCCGGGCACCCGCGGCCGCCTGAGCCTCCCCGCGCGCCGGCCGCCACCCGGGGTGGACTCCGCCCTGCCGTCCCCCGTGTACCGGATCGGGTCTTCGGACCCTGGGGCCTAGGTCCGTACCGGACGACCGGTCGGCGCGCAACGCTGCCCGTTGCCCTCATGTCAGGCATGTCCGGGTCCGGATACCAAGGAGTGACGGCACGGACCGAGGAGCGGACATGGTTGGCACACAACGGATCGGGGCCGGTACGGCGGCGTACCGGGGGATCGCCCGGGGCGGGTTGCGCCCGGTCGACCCGGCCGCCGTGCGGGTCACGGTGCTGGTGCCCGCGCACAACGAGCAGGACCAGATCGCGGAGACGATCGCCTCGCTGCTCGCCCAGTCCCGTACGCCGGACCGGATCGTGGTCGTGGCCGACAACTGCACCGACCGTACGGTGGAGATCGCCGCGCGGTACCCGGTGCGGGTCGTGACCACCGTCGGCAACACGGCGAAGAAGGCCGGCGCGCTCAACCAGGTACTCGACGGGCTGCTGCCGGACTGCACCGAACGCGACGCGATCCTCGTCATGGACGCCGATTCGACGCTCGCCACCGGTTTCCTGGCGCACGCGGTCGAGCGCCTCGCGACCGGCACGTACGCGGCGGTCGGCGGCACGTTCACCGGCAAGCCGGGCGGCGGGTTCGTCGGCATGCTGCAACGCAACGAGTACGCCCGCTACGCCCGGGACGTGAACCGCCGCAAGGGTCGCGTGCTCGTCCTCACCGGTACGGCCACGCTGTTCCGCGCCGACGTGCTCACCGAGGTCGTGACCGCCCGCGCGGACGGCGCGCTGCCCGGCAGTCCCCACGTGTACGACACGCACGTGCTCACCGAGGACAACGAACTGACGCTGGCCGTGCTGCACCTCGGGTACCGGATCGTGTCGCCGAAGCAGTGCACGCTGACGACCGAGGTGATGCCGACCTGGCGGGCGCTGTTCCGGCAGCGGCTGCGGTGGAAGCGCGGCGCCCTGGAGAACCTGCTCGACTACGGCTGCACCCGCGTGACCGTCAGCTACTGGCGGCGGCAGGCGATGTCGCTGGTCGGGATCGTCGTGGCGGCCGCGTATCTGGGCTCGCTGGCGTACGCGCTGGTGCTGCACGGGGCGATCCATCTCAGTCCACTGTGGACGGTGGTGACCGCGGTCTTCGCGCTGGAACGCGCCGTCAGCGTACGCCGGCGTGGCCCGGCGATGATGGCCCTCGGCGCGACCGTCGTCGTGGAGATGGTCTTCGACGTGTTCCTGCAAGCCGCGCAGACCTGCGCGTTCGTACAGACCGCCGTACGTGCCGAGAGGAGGTGGTGATCATGTACCACTCCACGCCCGTACTCGCAGCGGCCGGAGGTGCCGGGACGCTCGCGCTGACCGGCGTCGACCTGTTCTGGATCGTGCTCGCGGGTTTCGCGCTGCTCGGCGCCGGCATGGCGATCCTGCGCCTGATCCCCCGCCGCCACGGCTGAGGACTTCCCCGGCCCGTCGATCGGCGAGCCGGATCCCCGCTCCCGCCCGGGAAGTCCCCGCCGTGTCCGCCGGGAACCGTTGGCGCGCAACGGTTCCCGGCAGTACCAAGGTGGGTCAGGCGAGGGTCGCGACGTCGATGACGAAGCGGTAGCGGACGTCGGAGGCCAGCACCCGCTCGTACGCCTGGTTGATGTGGTCGGCAGCGATCAGCTCGGTCTCCGGCGCGATGCCGTGCTCGGCGCAGAAGTCGAGCATCTCCTGCGTCTCGCGGATGCTGCCGATGCCGGAACCGGCCACCGACCGGCGGTTGCTGAACAGCGTGAACGCGTGCAGCGCCTGCGCCTCCGGCGGCGCCCCGACGTTGACCATCGTGCCGTCCAGGCGGAGCAGCCGCAGGTACGCGTCGAGGTCCAGCGGCGCGCTCACCGTGTTGACGATGAGGTCGAACGTGTTCGCCAGGTCCTCGAACGTGGCCGGGTCGCTCGTCGCGTGGTAGTGGTCGGCGCCCAGCGCGAGCCCGTCGTCCCGCTTCTTCAGCGACTGGGACAGGACGGTGACCTCGGCGCCCATCGCGTGCGCGATCTTCACGGCCATGTGCCCGAGCCCGCCCAGCCCGACGACGGCGACCCGCGTGCCGGGGCCGGCGTTCCAGTGCGCGAGCGGCGAGTACGTGGTGATGCCGGCGCACAGCAGCGGCGCCGCCTTCTCGTACGGGATCGCCTCGGGGACCTTGAGGACGAAGTCCTCGACGACCACCACGTGGGTGGAGTAGCCGCCCTGGGTGATCGTGCCGTCCCGGTCCACCGACGCGTACGTGCCGGTGTTGCCGGGCAGGCAGTACTGCTCCATGCCGGCCCGGCAGTTCTCGCACTCGCGGCACGAGTCGACCATGCAGCCGACTCCCACCCGGTCACCGACCCGGTGCCGGGTGACCTCGGCGCCGACCTCCGCGACGACGCCGACGATCTCGTGCCCGACCACCTGCGGGTACGTGACCGGGCCCCACTCGCCGCGGACGAGGTGGATGTCGGAGTGGCAGATGCCGGCGTACCGGATCTCGATGAGGACGTCCTTCGGGCCGACGTCCCGGCGCCGGATCGTGGTCGGTACGAGGGGTTCCGTCGCCGACGGTGCGGCGTAGGCGTTGACGAGCACGCTGTGCGCTCCTTGAGAGAGGTGAACTGTGATCTGCCGGTACCGCCCGCGTCGGTACGCGGTCAGCCGCCGGTACTCGGGGCCGCCGCGTACTCCGCGTCGGTGACCGGGTCGAGCCAGTGGACGACGTCGTCGTCGGCGTCCCCCTCGTTGAGGGCGACGTGCACCATCAACCGGTTCGGGGCGGCACCGTGCCAGTGCTCCTCGCCGGCCTCGAACAGCACCCGGTCCCCGGCGCGGATGACCTCGACCGGACCGCCGCGGCGCTGGCACAGCCCGACGCCCTCGGTCACGAACACCGTCTGGCTGAGCGGATGCCGGTGCCAGTGCGTACGCGAGCCGGGCATGAAGTGCACCAGGTTCGCCTGGACACGGGAGGGCGGTGGGGCTGCGGCCACCGGGTCAATGTAGACGTCGCCGGTGAACCAGTCGCCGGGGCCCTTGACGGTGTCGAGGCTGCTGCGGGTGATCTGCATGGTTGTCGTCCCTCCCGTGTTCCGGGCCGCGATCGGCCCGGTTGAGCCGGATTCGCGGCACGCTGTCGGCGTCGTGCACCCCGCTGCCGGGATGTGGCCGGCCGTGCCCTGCTGTCGGGATGCCCTCACCGGGTCCGGCTGTCCAGCTGTGACGCCGGTACTTCCGCGGCGAGCGAGCCGAGCAACCGCAGGCGTTCCGCCGACGGCGAGCCGGGTTCGGCCGTGTAGACCAGGAGTACCAGGCCGGGTTCGGCGGTGATGGCGAGCTCCTCGTACGCGAGGACCAGGTCTCCCACGTCCGGGTGGTGGAACCGTTTGGTACCCGCCCCGTGCGTGCGCACGTCGTGCGAACCCCACAGCGCGCGGAACGTCGGGCTCCGGGTGGAGAGTTCGCCGACGAGGTCCTGCAACGCGCGGTCGTGCGGGTCGCGGCCGGCCTCGGCACGCATCACGGCGACGCACATCTCCGCGAACAGTTCCCAGTCGGGATAGAACTCGCGCGAGGCCGGATCGAGGAACTGGAAGCGCGCCAGGTTCGGGGTACGGCCGCCGGTGCCGATCAGCGGGCGGTAGAAGACCCGGCCGAGAGCGTTGGTGGCCAACAGATCCTGCCGCGGGTCGCGCACGAACGCGACGCCGTCGGTGATCGCGTCGAGCGTCCAGTGCAGGCCGGGCCGGGCGGCGTCGCGCCCCGCTGCCCGGCGCCGGGCCCGCCCCGAGGTCGGTACGCCGTCGGCGGCGCGGGCCAGGTCCAGCAGGTGCGCGCGCTCGGTGTCGTCGAGCGCCAGCGCCCGCGCGACGGCGTCGAGTACCGAGGCGGACGCGCCGGCGATCGCCCCGCGTTCCAGCTTGGCGTAGTACTCGACGCTGACGCCGGCGAGCAGCGCGACCTCGGTACGCCGCAGCCCCGGCACCCGCCGGTTGCGGCCCGGGGGAAGCCCGGCCTGCGCCGGCGTGACCTTGGCCCGCCGGGACATCAGGAACTCGCGGACCTCGGCGCGGTTGTCCATGCCGCGAGCATAGGTCGGCGCCGGTACGGGAGAGGTGCCCTGTCAGTACACCCCACATCGGGTGGTGCAGGCGATGCGAGCCACCCGAGCCCGGCGGTCCCGTCGGCACCCGGGTACCCCGCCAGCCGTCACATCGGGTTGCCTTGTGACGCAACGGATCCGGTGTTCGCCGGGTCAGCCGGGAAGGTCCACCAGCGGGCCCGCGGTCTCCAACTGCCCGTGGTCGACGAGCCACCGCACGGCCTCCAGTACGGCCTGGTCGGGTTCGTACCGCGGCGCGTAGTCGAGGAGCCGGCGGGCCTTGTCGATGCTGAGGCACTGGCTGCGGGACAGGTGCTGCCAGCTCGCCTCGGCGTGCTCCGCGGCGGTGGACTCCCGGAAGGCGTCCCAGCCGACGCTCTCCAGCGTGGCGGTCCGCCCGAACCAGTCCGCCGCGATCTCGGCGTACCCGCGGACGTTGAGCGCGGTCGGGGCGACGATGCTGAAGTCCTCGCCGGCCGCGGCGTCCCGCCGGGCGATGGCGTGCTCGAACGCCTGCGCGACGTCGTCCGCGTGCACGTGGTGCATCAGTTCCGTGCCGCTGCCGGGCATCCGCAGCGGCCGACCGGCAGACAGCGTGTACCAGGTGGTCGGGTCGAAGTTGCCGAGCGGGCCGACCGGATGCCAGCCGGGTCCGACGATGTGGCCGGGGTGCAGCGACGTGGTGACCAGCCCGCCGGCGGCGGTCTCCGCCTTGAGCATCCGGGCGATCCGGTCCTTCTCGATCCCGTACTCCCCCACCGGGTCCGCGGCGCCGGCGCCGTCCTCCGTGATGGGTACCTTGCGGCTGGGGCCGTGGCGCCACACCGACCCGCAGTGCAGCAGGTGCCCGACCCGGCCGCGCAGCGCCTCGACGAGGGCGAGCGCCGACTCGGAGCGGTAACACAGCATGTCGACGACCACGTCGGCGCCCAGCCCGGCCACCCGTCCGGCGAACGTACCGGCGAGGTCCTCCTGGCGGCGGTCGGCCGTGACCTGGCGTACCTGCTGCCATTCGGGGGCCGGGACGTACGGCTGGCGGGTGCCGCGGCTGATGGTGACGACCTCGTGGCCGGCGCGGACCAGGCGCGGTACGAGGAACGTGCCGACGTGACCGCTGCCGCCGATGACGACGATTCTCATGGCTCTCCGATCGTTCGGGGACAAGGATGCCAGGTTCCGGCCCGACGCCGGGCGGGCACACCCACGGGAACGCTCGGCGCGGGCGACGGCGGCCGCATGCGCGGAAATGTTCCCGGAAGGATCTTGCCGACCAGTTTCGCGCACCATAGGCTGCCTCCGACCCCGCCGGAGGTGGCCATGGCCCGACGCAGGACCGTCCTCACCGCAGGTGCCCTCGGCGCCGGGCTGACCGCCGTCGGCTGGTCCGCACCCGCGGCCGCCGCTCCCGACGTGGACGTCGCGCGCGCCGCGCTGCGCCGGCTGATCGGCCGGCACGCCGACCAGTTCACGCTCACGCTGACCGGACCCGCCGACGCCGACGCGTACCGGGTGGACGGGCGGGACGGTGCACTGCGCGTCGCGGGCACCACGCCGGCGACGGTCCTCGCCGGCGTCCACCGGTACCTGGGAACGACGGTGCGGGCGGGCATCTGGTGGGCCGGGCAGAACCTGGAGCTGCCGGCGCGGCTGCCGGCACCGGCGACGCCGATCGTGGGGCGCGCCGACGTGCCGCACCGGTTCGCGCTCAACGACACCAACGACGGCTACACCGGGCCGTACTGGGACTTCGACCGGTGGCGTCGCGAGATCGACGTACTCGCCCTGCACGGCTTCAACGAGGTCCTGCTGTACGTCGGGGCCGACGCCGTCTACCACGACACGCTCCGTGAGTTCGGGTACTCGGACGCCGAGGTACGGGCGTGGATCCCGGCGCCGGCGCACCAGCCGTGGTGGCTGCTGCAGAACATGTCCGGCTTCGGCGGGCCGATCGACGCCGGCCTGCTCGCCCGCCGCGCCGACCTCACCGCGCAGCTCGTCGGGTACGTCCGGGCGCTGGGGATGACCCCGGTGCTGCCCGGGTACTTCGGCACGGTGCCGCCGGACTTCGCCGACCGCAACCCGGGCGCGCACGTCGTACCGCAGGGGCAGTGGTGCGGGTTCACCCGGCCCGGCTGGCTCGACCCGCGCGGCGAGCACTTCGCCCGGGTCGCGGCCGCGTTCTACCGGCACTCCAGCGCGCGCTACGGCGACTCGACCATGTACAAGATGGATCTGCTGCACGAGGGGGGCACGGCCGGTGACGTGCCCGTGGGTCCGGCGTCGGCGGCGGTGGAGACGGCACTGCGGACCGCGCATCCGGGCGCCACGTGGGTGATCCTCGGCTGGCAGGACAACCCGAAGAAGGAGACCGTCGCCGCGGTCGACACCAGCCGGATGCTGATCGTCGACGGGCTCTCGGAGCACACCGACAAGGTCGACCGGGACGCCGACTGGGCCGGCACGCCGTACGCGTTCGGCACGATCTTCAACTACGGCGGCAAGTCCACGATGGGCGGCGCCACCGGGGTCTGGGCGGACAAGTACCGGCGGTGGCGGGACAAGCCGGGCGGTGCGCTGGCGGGCATCGCGCTGATGCCGGAGGCGGCCGACACCAACCCGGTCGACCTGGACCTGTTCGCCGCGCTGGCCTGGACCGACGTCGCCGCCGACCCGGCCGAGCAGTACGCCGACTTCGCGACGCGCCGGTACGGGCAGGCGGACCGGCACGCCGTCGCGGCGTGGCAGGCGATGCGCACCACCGCGTACGCGCTGGACGGGTCGGTGAAGAGCGAACCGCAGGACAGCCTGTTCGCGGCCCAGCCCGGGCTCACCGTCACCACCGGCGCCGGCTGGTCCCCCACGACCATGCAGTACGACTCGGCGGCGTTCGACCGGGCGCTGCCGCTGCTGCTGGCCTGCCCCGCGGAGGTACGGCGCACCGACGCGTACGGCTACGACGTGACCGACGTGGCCCGCCAGGTACTCACCAACCGCAGTCGCATCCTGCTGCCGCAGATCGCCGCCGCGTACGAGGCGGGCGACGGCGCGGCGTTCGACGAGCTGACCGCGCTGTGGCTGGACTGGATGGCGCTGCTGGAACGGCTGGTGGCGACGCGGCCGGAGTTCCTGCTCGGGCCGGCTCTGGACGCGGCGCGCCGGGCGGGCGGCGACGCCGCCGAGTTCGACCAGCGCACGATCCTGACGGTCTGGGGTGACCGCACCGCGAGCCAGACCGGCGGGCTGCACGACTACGCCAACCGCGAGTGGCAGGGCCTCATCGGCGACGTCTACGCCGACCGCTGGCGGCGCTACTTCGCCGGCCTGCGCGCCGTTCTCGGCACCGACCGCGCCCCGGACCCGGTCGACTGGTACGCCGTGACCGACGCCTGGACCCGCCGTACGAACCGGTATCCGGACCGGCCGACCGGGGACAGCCACGCCGTCGCCGCGGCCGTGCACCGGGCGCTCGCCGCCGACACCCACCAGGTACCGCTGCGCGTCCGGTGCGAGCCCGCCGTCCTCGTCGCCGGCGGTACGACGACGCTCACCGCCCGGATCACCAACGCCAGCGGCCTGTCCGACGCCCGGACGGTACGGCTCGACCCGGTCGTGCCCGACGGCGTGACGGTGACCGCGCTGGACCCGACAGGTGTGGCGAGCCTGCCGGGCGGCGCGGACGCGACAGTACGGTGGCGGGTGAGCGCACCCGCCGGCTGGCGCACCGACCAGCCGACGGCACGGCTCGGCGCCACCGCCACGTACCAGGTGGGCCGCGCCGACGGCCGCGTCGCCGGCACCGCCCGGGTACTCGCCGGCGAACCCGTCAACGCACCGTACGAGACGGTGAGCTTCAACCAGGCGAGCTTCGCGGCCACCGCGACCGGGCTCGGCATCGCCGGCAGCGGCCGCGACATGTGGGGCGGCACGAACGAGTTCGCCGCCGTCTACCTGCCGGGCGGGCTGCCCGACGGCGCGACCGCCACCGTACGCGTCACGCACCAGGACGCGAGCGGACCGTGGGCCCGCGCCGGCCTCGTGGTACGGAACTCGTTGTCCACCAACGGATCCACCGGGTACGCGAACCTCGCGGTGACGCCCGCGCACGGGTGCGCGGTGTCCGTCGACACCAACGGCGACGGCCGGCTGGACAAGGTCGCCTCCGCCGGCACCGCCACCGCGCCGGTGACGCTGCGGCTGGCCCGGTCTGGCGGCGCGCTCACCGCGTCCTGGTCCGCCGACGGCACGACCTGGACCACCCTCGGCACCGTCAGCCCGGCCGGACTCGCCGCCACCCCCGACATCGGCGTCTTCATGACCGCCGCGAACGGCGGCTCCGGCGCCACCGGCATCGCCACCTTCGACGGCTTCACCGTCACCTGACCCGCCGACTCCGGCCCACGCCAACAACGCCCGTCCCGTTGGTACGCAACGGATGCGGCACTTCGCGCGGTTGCATGCCAACCCCGTTGTTACGCACGGGAGATGGTGCAGACCTGTGCACCGCGCGTGCTGGTTCCGTTGGTACGCAAGGGATGTGGTGCGGGACTCGTCGTGCGGTCAGGGACGGTCGGAGCGGTCGGTACGGCGTTCACCGCGCGCGACGAGCGGCACCACGTACCAGAAGAGGACGAACCAGGCGGCGATGCCGGCGGCGATCGGGGCGGCGACGCGCAGCGAGAAGACCACGTCGACGACCAGGTACACGGCGCCGACGACGGCGGCGACGAGGAAGCCGAGGCCGCCGGCGGCCATCCGGTGCGCCGCGAGGACCAGGCGTGGCCGCAGGTGCCGGCGGAACACCATGCGGTGGTAGCTGACCGGGGCGATAAGCAGGCCGGCGGCGAGGGACGCGGCGACGAGCGTCGCGACGTACACGACGCGGTCGGCAAGGCCGAGCGTGGCGAACCGGTTCGTGAACGCCAGCGTCAGCAGGAACGCGAACAGCAGCTGCACGCCGGTCTGCGCGACCCGGAGTTCCTGGAGGAGTTCGTGCAGGTTGCGGGTGAGCCGTTCGGCCTCGCTCTCCGGTTTCCCGTCGGCCATGGCGGCACCGTCACCGCAGCGCCGGACCGGCCAGCGCGGCCCGGGTCTCGGCGGCGACCTGCTGGATTTCACCGGTCGGCACCACCAGCACCGGTACGGCCGCGCCGACCGGGCTGATGCACCGCGGCTCGTCCGGAACCGCGTCGGACAACCGGTCCGGCAGCCCGAGTACGCGCAGGCCCGCGCACACCTCGGCGCGTACCTCGGGCTGGTCGGTGCCGATCTCGCCGGTGAACACGAGCGCGTCGAGGCGGTCCAGGCTCGCGGCCATCGCGGCGACCCCGCGGCGTACCCGGTGGGTGAAGACGGCTAGGGCCAGCTCGGCGGCACGGTCCCCGCGGCGCCGGGCGCGGACCAGGTCGCGGGTGTCGTCGGAACTGCCGGACACGCCGAGCAGTCCGGACCGGTGGTGCAGCGCGTCGGACAGCTGCGCGGCGGTGAACCCGTGCTCGGTCTGCAACCACAGCAGCATGCCCGGGTCGACGCTGCCGCTGCGCCGGCTCATCGCCATGCCCTCCAACGGGGTCAGGCCCATCGTGGTGTCGACGCTGTGCCCGTCGCGTACCGCGCAGGCGGAGCAGCCGCCGCCGAGATGCGTCACGACCACCTGGAGGTCGTCGGCGGGACGGCCGAGCAGGGCGGCGGCGTGCCGCACCGACCACGCGTACGACAGGCCGTGGAAGCCGTAGCGGCGCAGCCCGTAGCGTTCGGTCCACCCGTGCGGCACCGGGTACGTGCGCGCCGCGGCCGGCAGGTCGGTGTGGAACGCGGTGTCCAGGCACGCCACGTGCGGCACGTCCGGCAGCGCCGCGCGTGCCGCGTCCAGCGCCGCCACCGCCCGCGGTACGTGCATCGGCGCGAGCACGCCCGCACCGACCAGGCGGGCGCGTACGGCGTCGTCCACGACCGTCGGCCCCGTCAGGTACGGCCCGCCGTGCACGAACCGGTGGCCCACCGCGTCGACCGGCCCCAGCCGCGGCAGCAGCCCGGACAGCTCGCCCGGCTCCGCCACGTCGTACGTGGCGCGCACCGTCTCCCCGTCGACCAGCGCGACGTGCAGGCTGGCCGACCCCGCGTCGACCACGAGTACCGGCAGCGTCATCCGGCCGCCCCGCCGGTACGCCACCGCGTCACGGCACCGTCCGCTCGATCGCCGCCGGCCCCTCCTCGGCCAGGTCGCGGCGCGCCCGCGCGACGTTCTCCGGCGTCGGGTCCTCGCCCCGCGCCACCGCCAGGTCCTCCGGATCCCACGGCTGCTCCGCCCCGGTACGCGGCTCGTACGGCTCGGCCATCCGTTCCACCTCCTCGCGTCGACCCCGTCGGGCCCATCCTCACCCCTTCCCCGTGGCGCCGAGGCGGAAACGCTCCGCTCGCATCCCCGGTACCCCCGCCCGGCGCGGCACCGCGTCGCGTCCGGCCGTGGCGTACCGGCGGCTGCCGGTGTCGGGATCCCTGCCACAGCGCCGGATCCGCCCGCAGAGCACGATCGTCGCGCGGTCCGGCCGCCGGTCGATGGCGAGTCGCGAGCTCGCCCGGCGGCTCGCCCTGCGCCAGATCGCCGAATGCCTCGCACCAGCCTCGGCCGGCAGCCGCCCGGCTCGGCAGACCCGGTCGCCGCGGGCCGCCGGCACCGGAGAGGTACGCCCCGGCCGTGGCGCCCCGGACGCGGCACCGGAGACATGCGACCCGCCGTGGCGCCGCGGACCGCACCACCGGAGAGATCCGCCGCCGGCAGGCTCACCTACTCGCCTGTGCGGCGGGCGACCGGGCCGATTCACCAGACGGCCCAACGCAACCCGGCGCCAACGGTGCGCCGGCCCCGGGAGAGCCAGGGGCCGGCGCGTTCGGCCGGACCGGTTCGGAAGCGCGGGGCGAGACCGGACAACCGATACCCGACAACCGTCTCTGGTACCCGACCAGGGCAGAGCCGGTCGAAGTGCGTACGGCCGGGCCGGCGCCGTCCTAGCGTGGAGGTGAGCGCAGGTCGACCACCCGCCACGGTCGCGGCCGTCAGGCGCCGGCGCCGACG
>NZ_BOMB01000044.1 GCF_016861975.1 Actinocatenispora rupis
CACCATCAGCGGTCCCGGCTGGTACACGTGCTCGTCGTCGGCGTCGACCAAGGTGATGTGCCAGGCGTCCCGGTCGAGCCTGCGACGCAGGCGGTTGGCCGCGACCCTCCCGGCGGTTCCGCCACCGAGGATCACCACATGCCCCATCACCCCTCTGCCCTTCGCCCGCCCGTACGGCCACGGGCCGGGCACCGGCGTCGTTGCCCCCAGCTCAGCCGATCCGGCGGCACCGGGACAGTGCCGCAGGACCGGTCGCGCGGGAACCATCGGCCCGTCCGCGGGTTCCGGGAACCGCGGCAACGCTTCGGTGCGACGCGATCCACCGCGGCGCGACGCCGAAGGCGCACGCGGTCAGCGCGGCGGGTTCTGCCGTCGGTAGTGGTCGCGCCAGATCAGCCGGTAGACCGGGACCAGGCGCGGGATCGACCGCAGTCCGGGGATGAACGGTAGCAGCACCAGCGCGAGGGTGAGCACGGCCATCACGCCCCACACCAGCGCGTCGGCGTTGGCGGACGACGAGAACGGCGGCACCTGGTACCAGAAGGTGTAGAGCCACAACCAGGCCTGGCCCGGGTAGTTGCCGGTCTCGTTCATCATGCCCCACTGGTCGCCGGCCAGGTGCTGGGCGCGCGCCCGCGACTCCAGGTAGCTGCCGTCGGACAGGTACAGCAGTGGGCGGGTGTAGTCGGTCTGGTAGAAGCGGACGCCGCCCTCGGACTGCAGCGTCCCGTCCAGGCCGCCGGCCTGCGCCAGCCCGAGCAGCCGACCCATCATGACGGGAACGGGCCCGTAGTCGCCCGCGGGCACCTTGGTGGGGTCACCGCCCGGCGCCTTGGCGAGCGCGGCGGAGTAGTGGGCGGTCCAGGCGCGTTCCTGGGCCGACGGTGCCGTCGCGTACACCTGGAGCGCCAGGGACAGGAGCGGATCGTGGGCGCTGGCCCGCTCCAGCGGATCGAGTACGAAGTCGTGCGCGGTGTCGACGGGATGCCGGACTCCCGCCCACTGTTGCGGGGACAGCGGCCCGATCCGTTGCGCGGCACCGGACGTCGTCGTGTACGGGGGCCCGTAGGTGGCGGTGGCGCTGGTGCCGTCGAGTTCGGTCACGGAGGTGGCGACGAAGTCGTTCGGGTCGGCGTTCGACCAGCTGGCCAGCGTGATCGGCCGGTCGTCGGGCGAGGAGAACACCACGGCCAGACCCACGGTGAGTACGACGACCACGCCGAGCGCGATCACGAACTCCTTGACCAGGTCGTACGGCCGGTAGGACTGGCCAGTGGCCGGTGTCTCGGTCATGCTGGGCCCTCCCGCCGGGACCGGTCTCCCGGAGCGCCGGGCGGCGCGAACGGGCCGCCCGGCGCCTGGGCCGGGCGCGTCTCATCGGGCGTCGCCGTGCCGGGTTCCGTCGGTTCCGCCTGAGGCGCCTGGTCGGGCGTCCCCACGACAGGACCCGTCGTTTCCGTCTGACGCGCCTCGTCGGACGCGGCGCCGGGCTGCTCGGCCGCGCCCGCCGGACTCGCCTCGGCGGGTCCATCCGGTCCGTTGTCTCCACCATCACGCCGCCGGTACGGGAGGGGTTCGACGACGCCGCGCCGGCGTACCAGCAGGATGTGCAGCACGGTGAGGACACCGATGACCAGCGGGAGCAGCACGACGTGCCAGAGCAGCATCTGGCCGAAGTCGAGGACGTTGAAGTACGCACCGATGCCGACGGCGTTGAGCCCGTCCTTGGCCTGGGTGGAGATCCACTGCGAGTCGAAGTTCTGCTGGACCAGGTAGCCGGTGAACGCCGTACCGATCGAGCCGACGAACGCCAGGACGCCGGTGATCCAGGTGAGCGCGCGCCGGCCCCGCCACGCGGCCATGAAGAACTTGCCCCACAGGTGGATGACCATGAAGGCGAAGAACAGTTCGACGCTCCACAGGTGGGTGCTGTTGACGAAGTGCCCGACGGACGAGCCGTGCCACCACGCCGGCCCATACAGGGCGAGCAGGCCGCCGGACACCAGCGCCACGACCAGCGCCGACAGGGTGAGCACGCCGAACACGTACACCCAGGACGCCACGTAGCTGGGCTGCTTGTCGGGTAGCAGCCGGTCCGGTGGCAGCGCCCGTACGGCGCGGCGGCGTACCGCGGCCGTCCACCCCGTCGCCGGGGCCTCGGTGTCGTCACGCAGGTCCGGGTCAGCGTCGTCCACGGCGTTTCCCCTTCGGGAACGGGACGATCAGTGCGAGGACGAACAGCAGGATCATCAGGCCGATCACGACCAGGTTGGCCAGGGACAGCTGCACGACACCCCAGTGCAGGTAGTGGCCGGGATGGTTCAGGTCCACCGGCGTCGACAGCGCTCGGCCCCAGCTCATGGTTCCCACGCTCCTTCCATCGCCGTCCGATGACGTTCCGCGGCGACGGAATCCGTGACCCCAGAATGAGCCCGCCGCCGCGGAGTCCGGTGCGGCCGTTCGGCTTGCGTTACCGGGGACGAACGGCCCGTCGACGCGGACGGCAGGGCACGTACCTCACGTCAGGCGCGCAGGCTATCCGCGCCGCGGGGCCGACCGGCGTCGAGTACGGGACCTCTGGCACTTCGTCGTCGCCGGCAACGCGCCCGACCATGGACGGGCACCGGTGGTGCGGTGTCCCCGCCCGGGCGTCACGTACGCCCGCAGGTACGGCCCCGGGAGGCGGCAATGGGGTGGATGCGTGTCGACGCGGTGATGACGAGCGCCGTGCTGCTGCTGACGACCGACACGCCGTACCGGCGGATCGTCGAGTTGTTCGCCGAACGCGGCATATCGGGTGCACCGGTGGTCGCTTCGACCGGTGTCGTCCTGGGTGTGGTGTCGGAGACCGACCTGTTGGCCGGGGTCGCCGAGTCCGGAGACCGCGCACCGCGGCGGCGGTTGCTGCACAGGCACGCCGCCGACGCCGGCGGGGTGGACGCGGTGGGCGCTCGGACCGCGCGCGACCTGATGACCTTCCCGGCGCTGGTCGTCGCGCCGGAGGCGGCGGTCGCCGAGGCGGCCCGCATCATGATCGACAACCACATCAACCGGCTACCGGTGGTGAACGGGCAGGGCCGCGTGGCGGGCATCGTGACGCGCGGCGACCTGCTGCGTGCCTTCCGCCGGACCGACGAGGCGATCCGTACCGAGATCGTCGACGACGTGTTCCGGCTCGTCTTGCGGGTCGGTCCACCGGACGTGGACGTACGGGTCCGCGCGGGCCTCGCCACCCTGACCGGGCAACTGTCCGAGGCTGGCGACATCGACCGGGCCGTACGGCTGGTGCGGAACGTCGACGGCGTCACCGGCGTCGTCAACGACCTGACGTACCAGGGCGGCGACCGACGGGCGACGGGGTGACACCGGGCGCCGTCGTGGTGGACGACACGTCGGGCGCCGCGGGCGTACTCGACGGGCGCCGGGCCGCGGGGTGCCCGTCGACCGGAAATACGCCGTCCGTACGGCCACATGGGCCCCACGACCGGCCCGGGCAACAGGGGCCGTCCGGCCCTCCCCCGGGCCACCGTACGGGCCGCAGAGTGGGGCGCGGGGTGGTTGGCATGTTCCAGGACCGGGCGCAGGGCGGCCGGATGCTCGCGCACCGGCTGTCCGGGGTGTGCGTGGACGAGGCGGTCGTCCTGGGGATCACGCGCGGCGGGGTGCCGGTCGCGCGGGAGGTGTCCCGGCTCCTGACGATCCCGATGGACGTGCTGGTCGTCCGCCGGGTGACACCGGCGGACCGGCGGCTGACGCTCGGGGCGGTTGCCGAGACCGGTGAGCCCCAGCTGCGCCATGCGATCCACCGGTTCGGGCCGGACCAGCTCGTGGAGTTCGTCCGGTGCGCCGAGGCACAGGTCTCGCGCGAGGTCGCCGTCTACCGGATGCGGCACGCGCCCCTACCGCTGGTCGACCGTACCGCGATCCTCGTGGACGACGGTGTGGTCACCTCCGCCACCGCCCGGGTGGCGTGCCGGCTCGCACGCAGCCGCGGCGCGCGGCGGGTCGTGTTCGCGGCGCCGGTGATCCCGGCCGATGCGGTCGCCGCGCTCTCCGATCTCGCCGACGACCTGCCGCGCGCGGTGACGCCCCCTCGGGCGACAGCCGTGCGCGACTGGTACGTCGACTTCCCGGCGGTGACCGACGCCGACGTACTCGGCCTGCTCGGTCCGGTCGACGAACCCGCCACGGCGGGGCGGTAGCGGCGATGGACGACGCGTCGGTTCACCGCAACACGGTCGTGGTGGGTGTCGACGGCACCGGTTGGGCGGCGCTGGACTGGGCCGCCCGGTACGCCTCGGTCACCGGCGCGCGGCTGCTGGTCTGCGTGGCCCAGCCGTACGAGGATCGGCTGTCGCAGGAGGCGCTGGACGCGGCCGAGGAGGTTCTGGCCACGGCCCGCGACCGGGCGTCCCGCTGGCTGCCGCCGACCCGGCTCGATCCGTGTCTCCGGCACGGGGATCCGGCCACCGAACTCGCCGAGGCCGCGCGCGGCGCAGACATGGTGGTGGTCGGTTCTCCCGGGCGGATCGGCTGGCCGGAGCGGGTGCTGGGGCCACCCGTGGTGTCGGTCGTCGCCCGCGCCCGCGCACGGGCGGCGGTGGTACGGCCGGACCGGGACGGCCCGCCCGGACCGTACGCCGGGCACGTGGTCGTCGGTGTGGACCTGTCGGCGGGCGGGGACGCCGCCCTGCGGTTCGCGTTCGAGTACGCGGCGGCGCGGCGGCTGCCCCTGGCGGCGGTGCGGGTCGCCACGGACGGCGGCGGCGAGGACTACTGGTTCGACGAACGGATGCTGGAGACGCACTTCGCCGCGGTACCCGGTTCGATGAGCCTCGTCGCCGAGCGGGTGGAGCGGTTGCGTCACCGGTTCCCCGAGGTGATGGTCAAGCTCGCCGTGTCGCGGTCCGATGATCCGGGCACCGGCCTGCTGCGCGCCGCCAGCGGCGCGCAGCTGCTCGCGATCGGCCAGCGGGACGCCGATCCGGGCCACGACCCGCTCGGCCCGGTTGCCCTGACCGTCCTGTTGGACGCGCCCTGCCCGGTCGCGGTCCTGCGTCGGTGACGACCCCTCGGCGACCGACACGGGGCGCCGGCGGTACGGATGGGAGGCGGGAAGCGACATGACCAGGTACCGACGGGCCGCCCTCGTGGCGCTGCCACTGCTGCTACTCGCGGGATGCGCGGCCGGGCCGAACGATGTGGTCGCCACCAGCGGTTCGCAGCCCGCGGGGTTCTGGCTGGGTCTCTGGCAGGGCCTCATCAGCCCCGTCACCTTCCTCGTGTCGCTGTTCAACGACCACGTGAACATCTACGAGGTCCACAACAACGGCAACTGGTACAACTTCGGCTTCATGCTGGGGATCTCGACCGTCTTCAGCGCGCTGGCCCGGCCGGCGGCGGTGGCGACCGGTCGCCGGCGCGAACGCCGCCGCAACCACCGCCCGGACCGCTGACGTGGCTCCTCAGACGCCGTGCAGCACCCGCCGGTACGGGTCGGGATCGTACGTCGGCGGCCCCAGTCGTACCTTGGCGTCCACGACGGTCAGGCCGGTCGGGGTGACCACGACCGGGTTGAGGTCGATCTCGGTCGCCTCCGACGCGTGCGTGGCGAGCCACGACAACCGCAGCAGCAGGTCCTCGACGGCCGCCGTGTCGACGCGGGGCGACCCCCGGTAGCCGGTGAGCAGTGGCGCGGTACGCAGGGCACGCCACATCCCGGCCGCGTCCCGGTCGGTCAGCGGCAGCAGGTGCAGGACCCGGTCGCCGAGCAGTTCCGTCACGGTTCCCCCGGCGCCGAGCAGGACCACGGGCCCGAACAGCGGATCGTGCCGGAGCCCGGCGATCAGCTCCATCCCGGGCGCGGCCATCGCCTGTACCAGTACCCGACCGTCCGCGTCTCCGTCCGCGGCACGGACGGCACTCGCGGCGGCACGGACCCCGCCGGCGTCGACGATGCCCAGCCGTACGGCGCCGACGTCCGACTTGTGCAGCAGGTGCGGGTCGGCGGACTTGACCGCCACCGGGTACCCGATCGACTCGGCGGCGCGCACCGCCCGGTCCGCAGGCACCACCTGGCCCGTTGCCAGCGGTACGCCGAGGGCGGTGAGCAGGCGGGTCGCCGTGTCCTGGTCGAACCAGTCGGCGGCACCCCCGTCGTGCGCGCGCTCGACGGCGGCGCGTACTGCTGCCGCGTCGATTCCCGGCGGGGTGACGGCCCGCCCGACTGGCGTGCGGCGCCACCGGGCGTACCGACAGGCGCGGCCGAGCGCGCGGACGGCGCGTTCGGGTGACACGTAGACGGGTACCCGGCGGTTGCCGACACAGGCGGGGGCGTCGTCGGCACCGACCAGGACGACGGCGGCCGGCAGGTCGGGAGCGGTGTCGAGAGCTGCCGCGACCGCGGCGAGCAGCGTGCACGGGTGGTTGCCCCGCAACGCGATGAGTCCGACGACGAGGCAGTCGACCTCTCCGCTCCGGGCGAGCGTCCGTACCGCGTCGGACAGCGTGTCGGCAGGTATGTCCGCGCCGAGGTCGACCGGGTTGGTGAGGCCGCCGGGGTGGGTCGGGCCGTCGAGCGTGTCCACGAGCGTCCCGGACAGTTCCGGTACGGACAGCCCGGCGGCCTCGGCGGCGTCCGCGGCGAGGATGTTCAACCCGCCGGCGTTTCCGATGACGCCGAGCCGGTCGCCGGTGGGCGCCGGCTGGTCGACGAGCAGCCGCGCGGCGTCGAGCAGTTCGTCGGGGTCATCCGTGCGGATCACGCCGGCCTGCGCGAAGAGGCTGTCGACGATCGCGTCCGGGGTCGCCGCGGCGGCGGTGTGTGCGGCTCCGGCGCGCCGGCCGCCGACCGAGCGGCCGCTCTTGACCACGAGAACGGGTTTGCGCCGGCCCGTCTGGCGAGCAAGGCGGGCGAACCGCGCCGGGTTGCCGAACGATTCGAGGTACAGCGCGACCGCCTGGGTCCGCGCGTCGTCGTACCAGAAGCTGAGCAGGTCGTTGCTGGAGACGTCGATCTTGTTGCCGAGGGACACGAACGCCGAGACGCCGATCCCCGCGCGCGACGCACCGTCCAACAGTGCGACGCCGACGGCGCCCGACTGCGACGCGACAGCGAGCCCACCGGTATCGGGTCGGTGCGGGCCGAACGACGCGTCGAGGCGTACCGCGGGGTCGGTGTTGATCACGCCGAGGCAGTTCGGGCCGACGATGCGGACCCCGGCGCGGCGCGCGGCGCGCAGCAGGTCGGACTGGCGCCCGCCGTCCCCGGACTCGCCGAATCCGGAGCCGAGTACGACCGCGGCACCGGCGCCGCGCTGCGCGGCCTCCGCGAGCGCCCGCGCCGCCGCTCTCGCCGGGACGGCGAGAACCGCGAGGTCGACGGGCTCCGGGAGGTCGAGCGCGGACCGGTACGCGGGGACGCCCGCCACGTCGTGCCGTGCGTGCGGGTTCACCGCGTACACGCGGCCGGTGAATCCGGCGTCGAGCAGGGACCGCAGCACGTCGTGCCCGACGCCGTCGGTACGGCCGGCGCCGATCACGGCGACCGCCGCGGGGGCGAACAGCGGACGCAGCGAGCTGCGTTGCGCGGCGCGGTCCCGGGCATCCATCGCCGCGAGTGCCGCGTCACCGGGCAGCGTCGCGATCTGTATGTGGACGACACCCGCCGGCTCGTGGTCCAGGCCGGCGGTCAGTCCCTGGGACACCTTGAGCATGCCGGTGTTGGCGGCCAGTACGTCGCCGTCGAGGGTGTCGATGCCGTGCCGGCGAGCTTCTGCCGAAAGTTCCTCCAGCAGCAGCGTTCCGACGCCGCGTCCGTGCCAGTCATCGGCGACCAGGACGGCCAACTCCGCGCGGTCCGGTGCCAACCGCTCGTAGGACGCCACGCCCAGCAGGTCGCCGCACTGTTCCGCGACGAGGACCGCGTGGTCACCGTCCGGAGGCCGGCTCAGCCGTGCGATCTCGGCGTCGACCGCCCCGGGCGCGTTGCTGAAGAACCGCAGGTACCGGTTGTACGAGGACGTGCCGCGCAGCAACGCACCGATGTCCGGTGCATCGTGCGGGCGGCCCGGACGGATCCGTACGATGTGGCCGTCCGCGCTCAGTGCGTCCACGCCGCCGCCGGACGTGGGGCCGTCACCGGTCACCGTTCGAGCCGTACACGTTCGTGCGTGACCGCCTCGATGTCGGTCGCCGCCGAGAACAGCAACCGGTGCCCCAGGTCGTTGAGCGCGCGAGCCACCGCGAGCTCGTCGCCGATCTCCGGAACGTCCTTGTCCGCCGGGTTCATGTGGGCACGACCGATGCCGACGAGGGAGGCGGCCTCACCCGTCTGCAACCGGGCCTCGGCGTACGTGCTGCCCTCGTGCTCGTCGACGAAGATGTCGACCCGCCAACGCTTCTCGTGCATCACGACCTCCTCACCGCGTACCGCCAGTCCACCGCGGCCGGATTCGCCGGGACAGGGCCGAACGGTCCCGCGGTGACCGGCCGGTCGGCACTGTGGCGTCGCATGCCGGAGGCGCTGACTGTCGGTGAGCCCTATCGAGGAGGTTGGACCATGAGTGCGGCGACGCATGGCCAGTCCGGCGCGGCCGTCCCCGTTCCGAGGACGAGCACCCGAGCGATCAGCTCCGCGACCGTCGGCCGGTACACGATGGCGGGGTTGCGGCTCGGGATGGGATGGATCTTCCTGTGGGCGTTCCTGGACAAGCTCTTCGGCCTCAGCCACGACACCCTGACGAAGTCCGCCTGGATCCACGGCGGTAGCCCCACCAAGGGATTCCTGTCGACAGTGGCGACCGGGCCGTTCGCCGGCTTCTACCACAGCATCGCCGGCGCGGGCTGGGCCGACTGGCTGTTCATGCTCGCCCTGGCCGGCATCGGTGTGGCCCTGATGGCCGGGATCGGGATGCGCATCGCGACCATCGCCGGTGTCGTACTGCTGGTGATGATGTGGAGCGTGGTGCTGCCGCCGGCCGGCAACCCGTTCCTGGACGACCACCTCATCTACGCCGGTCTGCTGGTCGCCCTGCTGGCACTGCACGCCGGTGACACGCTCGGCCTGGGCCGCTGGTGGTCGCATACGCCGCTGGTCCGGCGCGTGCCGTGGCTGCGGTGAGCGCGCCGGAGGACCGTGCCGATCCGAGTACACCGGACCCGCGTGAGGCGCGCACGCTCCTCTACCGGGACCTGCGGGCCATCCCGACCGGGCTGTCCGGCCGGGAGGCCCGCCGTCGGCTGGTCTCTTACGGCCGCAACGAACTGCGGCGCCGTGGCGGTCGCCGATGGCCGCAGGAACTGCGCGCCCAGCTCACCCAACCGCTGGCGCTGTTGCTGGCGGTCGCGGCGATTCTGGCCTGGCTGAGCGGCAGCCCGCTGCTCGCCGGTGCGATCGGCGCGGTGGTCGCCCTCAACGCCACGTTCGCGTTCGTCCAGGAGGTCGAGGCCGAACGCGCGGTCGAGGCGCTCGCCGCGTACCTGCCGTCGCTCGCCCGGGTCGTACGCGACGGTGAGCATGTCAGCGTCGACGCGGCCGAGCTCGTGCCGGGCGACGTGCTGCTGATCGACGAGGGCGACCGGATCTGCGCCGACGGCAGGCTCATCGACGGTGAGCTGTTCGTCGACGCCTCCACGCTCACCGGCGAATCGGTGCCGGTGCGCCGGTCCGCCGAACTGGTCGACACCACCGGTCCGGTTCTCGCCGCCCGCGACCTGGTCTTCAGCGGTACCTCGTGCACCGAGGGCGAGGCACGGGCGCTCGTCACCGCGACCGGGATGCACACCGAGATCGGCCGGATCGCGGCCCTGTCGGAGCGGGTGGCGCGCGCCGACAGCCCGCTGGAGCGCCAGGTGAAGCGGGTCGCCTGGCTCATCGCCGCGGTCGCCGTCGGCGCCGGGTTGGCGTTCCTGCCGGCGGGGCTGGCCGCCGGCCTTGGCTTGGCGGCTGCGATCAGCTTCTCCGTCGGGCTGATCGTGGCGAACGTCCCGGAGGGCCTGCTGCCGACCATCACGCTCGCCCTCGCGGTCGGGGTACGCGACCTCGCTCGGCGCGGCGCGGTCGTCAAGCGGCTGTCGGCGGTGGAGACACTGGGCTCCACCACGGTCATCTGCACCGACAAGACCGGCACTCTGACCGAGAACCGGATGCGGGCGGTACGACTGTGGACTCCGGCCGGGGGAACGGTCGAACCGGGCACCACGGACCTGCCGGACGACGTGCGCCTGCTGGCCCTGTCCGCTGCGGCATGCACGACCGCCGAACCCGGCCGGGGCGACCCGACCGAGACCGCCCTCGTCGACCTGGCGCGCCGGCTCGGCATCGACACGGCGGGCAGGGACGCCAGGCGGCGTGGCCTGTTCGGCTTCGAGCCACATCTGAAGCGTATGTCCACTGTGGACATCGAGGGCTCCGGTGAACTCGCGGTGCACGCGAAGGGGGCACCCGAGTCGATCGTTCCACTGTGCACGGGCATCGGCGCGGACGGCGCGCCGTTCCGGGCCGACGATCGCACCCGGATCGCCGAACGGGTCGAATCCTTTGCGCGACAAGGTCTCCGGGTACTCGCGGTCGCCCGGCGAGGCGTGATCGCGGCGCCCGTGGATCGTGGCCACGCCGAGCGGGACCTCCGGCTGCTCGGTCTCGTGGCGCTGCTGGACCCGCCCCGCTCGGGAGTGGCGGAGGCCATCCGGGACGCACACCAGGCCGGCATCCGCGTACACGTGGTCACCGGGGACAACGGCACGACCGCCGCCGAGATCGCCCGGCAGGTCGGCATCGGCGCGGACCGGGTCGTCCCCGGCGACCGGCTCGACGCCATGCCCGAGGTCGATCTGGACCGGCTGCTGGCCGAGCCCGGCGAGATCGTGTTCGCCCGTACGTCACCGGAGGCCAAGCTGCGCATCGCCGACGCCCTGCGGTCGACCGGCCAGGTCGTCGCGATGACCGGCGACGGCGTCAACGACGCACCGGCGCTGCACCGGGCGGACATCGGCGTCGCCATGGGCCGGTCCGGCACGGACGTGGCGCGGGAGGCCGCCACCATGGTCCTCACCGACGACGACTTCGGCACCATCGTCGCCGCGGTGGCCGCCGGGCGCCGCGTCTACGACAACATCCGCAAGTTCATCGTGTACATCTTCACGCACGCGGTACCGGAAGTGGTGCCGTTCCTGGTGTTCGCGCTCAGCGGCGGGGCGGTCCCGCTGGGCCTGACGGTGCTGCAGATCCTCGCGATCGACCTCGGCACCGACATCCTGCCCGCGCTGGCGCTGGGACGCGAGCCGGCCGAGCCGGGGCTGATGGCGCGACCGCCGCGGCCGCGGCACGAGAACGTGGTCCGACCGGCGATGCTGGCGCGCGCGTGGGGATTCCTCGGCGTCATCTCCGCGGCGCTGAGCTTCGGCGGTTTCCTGTGGGTCCTGCACCGTGCCGGTTGGCAGCCCGGGGACCCGACGGGCGTGGGCAGCCCGTTGCACCACGCGTACCAGCAGGCGACGACGATGGCGTGGCTGGGCATCGTGGCGTGCCAGTGCGGTACCGCGATGGCCGTGCGGACCAGTCGGGCCGCGCTGCGGCAGATCGGTGTGCTGAGCAACCGCCGTCTGCTCGCCGGGCTCGGCGTCGGGGTCGCCGCCGCGCTCGCCGCGAGCTACCTGCCGCCGGTGCAGGCAGTACTCGGCACGGCAGCGCTGCCGCCGGTCTGTCTGTTCCTGCTGGCGACGTTCCCGTTCGTGGTGTGGTGTGCCGACGAGCTGCGCCGCGCCGCGGTTCGGCACCGTGACGACCGTCGGGCCGCCGGTCGAAGCACGCCCGAGCGGCGGGCACCGGCCAGCACCGGGGCCTCGTTGCGCTGAGCCGTACCGCGGTCCTGCGGTCAGCCGAGACCGATGCGGGGCGGCGGTCCCGTGGCGAGCCCGACGTCGCCACCGCCCGCGTCGGGCGGTACGCCGAGGGCCGCGAGCTCGACCGCATGGGCGATGTCCGTACCGGTGACGACCCCGGCGAGGATCCCGGTCCGGTCGAGCACCGGGACCAGGCGCCCTGCCGAGGCGAGTCGCAGGGCGTCCACGAGCGGCTGGTCGGCCCGGAGCAGGTCGTGGCCACGGATCGGCACCACGAGCGAACCCAGCTGGACAGTGGCCCGCGCCGGCGTGGGTACCTGGGCGAGCCGTCCCAGGCTCACGGTTCCCAGTACCTGCCCGCCGATGGTGAGGACCGGAAACTGCCGGTACGTGCAGCGGCTGGCGACGGACCGCACGAACGCGTCGACGGTCTGGCTCTCGTACCCGCAGACGGGAACGGTGTGCACGATGTCCCCGACGGTCGCGCCGGAGACCAGATCCGTCAGCGCCGCCGTACGCTGTTCGGCGCCCGCCGCCCAGCTCAGGAACATCCCGACCAGGGCGAGCCAGATGCCGGACAGGCTACGGGTCAGGAGCACCTCCAGCACGCCGGCCACCACGAGCAGCGTGCCGAGCAGCCCACCGGTGTACGCGGCGGCCCGGGTGCCGGCGGCGCGATCACCGCGCACGCGCCAGATCACGGCCCGGAGCACCCGGCCACCGTCGAGCGGTGCGCCGGGCAGCAGGTTGAACGCCGCGAGTATGCCGTTGATCGTGGCGAGCCAGAGCAGGCTGGCCGCGGCGAGCCGGGGCGCTCCGGCCGCCTGCGCGGCGACGGCTGCGCCGGCGGCGAGGGCGCCGCACAGCACGCTGGCGGCTGGTCCGGCCAAGGCGACCAACAGGTCCGCCTTCGGGCTGGGCGGATCGCCGCCGAGTTCGGACACGCCACCGAGCAGCCACAGGGTGATCCGCCGGACGGGGACGCCGTAGTGGCGGGCGACGAGCGCGTGGGCGAGTTCGTGGGCGAGCAGGCAGGCGAAGAACGCCACGGCGGCGCCGAGTCCGCCCGCCCAGTAGGCCGCGGCCGGCTGGTGTGGCGCCGCGGCGGGCAGCACGGTCAGCGCGAGTCCGTCGGCCAGCAGAAACATGATGAACAGGACCGACCAGTGCACGCCGACGGGGATCCCCGCGATACGACCGAGCGAGATGGTCTGGCGCATCGAACTCACCGCCCCTCTACTCCACGGTCCGCCGCCGTGGAGGGGGCGGCCAGGGTCGTCTGGCCGTGCTGCGCCAGCCGTCCGGCACCTCGTGTCCCGGGGTGTACGGCACGGGTCCGACTCAGGCGGGCAGGCGGCTCACCCGGCGGAATCGGAGGTGTCCGGGACCACGGCCACGGGGCACGGCGCATGGCGTACCAGCGCCTGGCTGGTGGAACCGAGCAGCAGTCCGCGGAAGCCGCCCCGGCCGCGGGCACCGACCACGGCGAGCTGGGCGTCGGCGGCCCGGTCGATCAGGACAGCTGCCGGATGCCCACGCGCGTCGTAGCCATCGAGGCGCACCCCGGGGTACTCCTTGTGCCACCGGCGGAGCATCTCGTAGATGCGTTCGGCCTCGGACTCCTCGTCCGGATCACCGAGGTCCGGCGGCGCACCGCCGGCCACCGGCCAGGCGTGCACCGCGATGAGCGGTACGTCGCGGCGCGCCGCCTCCGCGAACGCCCAGCAGGCGGCCCGGTCCGAGCCGGGCGGATCCACTCCCAGAACGACCGGCGCATCCGCGGGGATCGCCGCGTTCGGGCGTACGACGACCACGGGGCAGGGGGCGTGCTCGGCGAGTTGGACGCTGACCGATCCGGCCAGCAGTCCCGTGAACCCGCCCAGGCCTCGGTTGCCGACGACGATCGCCGCCGCGCCGCGCCCGGCGGCCAACAGGCATGCGGCCGGCGCCCCCGACTCCACCCTCCCCTCAACCGGCACGCCGGCGCTGCGTACCCGGGCGACCGCCTCGGCGACCATTCGGCGGACGGTCTCCCGGGGGTCGTACCGGGCGGGAACGCCGGTGAGGGGAACACCCATGACCGGCCACTGGAAGGCGTGCACGACGAGTACCGACGCGCGGAGGCGCGACGCCTCGTCGGCCGCCCAGTCGAGGGCCGCCTCGCTCCAGCCTGATCCATCGGCACCCACGACGATGGCCGGCTTGCCGCTCCCACTCATGACCGTCCCCCCGACGTGTCGACCCGGTCAGATGCGGAACTGTGTGGCGTCGTCGATCCGGCCGTCCTCGCCGCCGGCGTACGCGGCAGGCAGGTCCGGGTACACCGCGATGGTCGACGGCGGGTCGGCCAGGAACAGCGCGGTCCGCACCAGCGGCTGCGGGTTGGCCAGTCGCACGTCGTAGCCAAGCCCTGTCAAGGCTCCGACCGTGGCCACGAGGGCGTCGACACCGGCGGCGGTGGCCAGGTACAGCCGGGACAGGTCCATGAGCAGGATCCGGCCGTGCGGCCCCGGCGGCCGTGCGGCCACAGCCATGAGAGTTTCCGCGTCGTCCCCGGACAACCGGCCCACCAGAGCGATGACGGTGCCGTGGAACCAGTCCCGCCGTTCGACGTCGAGTCCGGCGACCGGTTGTCGCGTGAACATCTGCACCACTCCACTCAGGTCCGGGTCAGGGTGACCTTCAGCGCACCGCTGGAGGCCGGGTCGGCGAACAGGTCGTACGCCTCGGTCATGTCCGTCAGGGCGAACCGGTGAGTCACCAGGTCCGCCGGGTCGATCAGCCGGCCGGACAGCATCCGCAGCAGCTCCGGGGTCGACCAGGTGTCGACCAGCCCGGTGGTGATCGTGACGTCGGAGATCCACAGGCTCTCCAGGTGCAACGCGGCAGGCGCCCCGTGCACACCGACGTTGGCGACGTGCCCGCCGGGGCGTACCAGTCGGGTGCACAGCTCGAAGGCCTCGGGCCGGCCGACGGCTTCGATCACGACGTCGGCGCCCAGACCGTCGCCGAGGCGCCGCAGCTCGTCCTCCGCGTCCTCGGGAGCGACGACGGAGTCGGCGATGCGGTCCGCGGCGACTCTACGGGACGCGGCCGGGTCGATGGCGATCAGATGGGACGGCGAGTACAGCCGCGAGCACAGCAGCGCGGCCAGTCCGATCGGTCCAGCGCCGACCACCGCCACCACCGAACCGGGCCGAACCCTGCCGTTGTGCACGCCCACCTCGTACGAGGTGGGCATGATGTCGGCGAACAGCACCGCGACCTCGTCGGGAACCTCCGCCGGCAGCCGGTGCGTGGACAGGTCCGCGAACGGGATCCGCGCGTACTCCGCCTGTACCCCGTCGATCAGGTGCCCGAGGATCCATCCGCCGCCGTTGCGACACTGGCCGTACCTGCCGCGCCGGCAGTAGTCGCAGCTGCCACAGCCGGAGATGCACGACGCGAGGACCCGGTCACCCTCGGCCAGACCGGTCGCGGCGCCCGCGTCGACGACCGTACCGACGGCCTCGTGGCCGAGGATGCGCCCCGGCTTGACCTCCGGTACGTCGCCCTTGAGGATGTGCAGGTCGGTGCCGCAGATGGTGGCCGTGTCGACCCGGATCACCGCATCCCGCGGTCCCTCGACCGCCGGGTCCGGCGCCGTGGTCCACGCCTTCCCGCCGTTGCCTTGGTACACCAGGGCTTTCACGATGGGACCCCCGTTCCGTTGCGCTGATGGACGACGGCGACCGGGCAGGTGGCCCGGTGCAGGACCGCGCGGCTGGTGGAGCCGAGCACGAGGCTGGCGAACCCGCCGCGGCCGCGGGATCCGACGACGATCAGCTGCGCGGTCCGCCCGTACGCGAGGATCTGGTCCACCGGCGTGCCGTGCGCCAGCACCGGCCGCACCGCCACGTCCGGGTACTTCTCGCGCCAGCCGGCGAGCGCCTCGGAGAGCAGTACGTGTTCGGTGTCGGCGACCTCGTCCGGGTCGTAGTAGTCCGGGGCGCGGGTGAACGGGTCGGCGCTGCCCGGTTCCATCCAGGCGTGCACGGCGACCAGGTCGGTGTGCCGCCAGCTCGCCTCCTCGAACGCGAACCCGAGTGCGGCCTGGCCACCGGCCGAGCCGTCCACGCCGACCAGCATCGGTCCGCGCGTGTCCGGGAAGCCCGGTCCGTCGGGAATCACCAGTACCGGCCCGGACGCGTGCGCCGCGACCTGCGTGCTGACCGACCCGAGCACCATGCCGGACATGCCGCCGAGTCCACGCTGACCGACGACGGTCAGCTCGGCGCCGGCCGATGCGGCCACCAGGACCGCGGCGGCCGCGCCCCGCTCGGTCCGCCCGGACACCCGTAGGCCGGGAAACCTGGTGCGCAGCAGTACCTCCTGCTCCTGCAACCGGCGCTGTGCCTCGGCGCGCGCCGGCCCCACCGGATCGACCGCTTCGCCGTCGTCGAGGAAGTCGTACCCGGGCTGGTCGAAGACGCTGACGAGCAGTACGGGCCGGTGACGTCGCGCCCCGACCGCCCCCGCCCATGCCCCCGCACGCAGGCTCGCGGTGGATCCGTCCACCCCGACCAGGATCGGCCTGTTCGGCATCACCATCGTGTACCTCCCCCACCCAGCTCAGCGGCTGAGCGCCACCCCACCCAGGGCCGAACGGACCGACCGGGCAGGACATGCGAACCTCACCGGCGATCCGTCCGCCGGCAGACCACCTGCACGCAGTTCGCCACCGGGTACCGGGTGACCGGGCGCAGCGCCTCCAGCACCTCCGCGGTGAGGTCGTTGCGGACGTAGCCGGGCACACGGTGGTCGAAGACCAACCGGACCCGGATCCGCCCAGGACGGTCCTCGACCTCGATCCGGCCCGGCATGGCCACACCGTGTGCGGTCAGGACATCGAGCGCCGTGTCCGTCACCAGGTGCCGCAGGCGGCTCAGCCGCGCCGACTCGATGACTGCTGGCCGTGCCATCGTTCGTCCCCCTGCACAGTCCCGACGGCGGCACGCGCCGCCGTTGCCTCTCGGCGCCCGGCGGGACGAAACCCATGCACCGGCGGCATCCGCTGTCCTCGACGTCGGGAACGACCGCTGTCGTCTCGTCCGGCTCTCTCGGTGGTGGTTTCGCCCCGTCGGGCGCACCTTCACGATCGGTCGGGTCGCCGTGGTACGGGTAGCGCCGAACTGCTCGATCCAGCGGGCCGTTCGACTCGTACCGACCGTGCCCCCGGATCGCGCAGGACCCGGGCCGTGGGTCGCCCGGAGCATCAGGCGATGCGTACGGCGCGGGTGAAACGCCTGCCGGACCGTACGACAGCCACCGGCCCGGCTGCGTGATGCAGGACGTGGCGGCTGACCGAGCCCAGCAGCAGCGCCTCCACGGCGCCGCGGCCACGCGCACCGACGATCAGGATGTCGGCGTCGTGCGCCATCCGGACGAGGGTGCGGCCCGCGGGGGCGTGCACGACCCGCTGGGTGACTGCGACGTCGGTGTAGGTCGCCGACCAGCCCGACAGGGACTCGGCGAGCAGCCGCCGCTCCTCGTCGGCCACCTCGTCCGCGTTGTACACCAAGGGCTGCATGTCGCCGGGCTTGGATCTGCCCGGTGCGGTCCAGGTGAGTACGGCAGTCAGCGGGAGGTGTCGAAGGTCCGCCTCCTCGAACGCGAAGCCCACGGCCGGGTCGGAGAGCACGGATGCGTCGGTACCGACGAGAATCCGGCGTGCGGACGGTGGAGCGGCCGGGGCCGTCGGCACGACGACGACCGGGCAGGCCGCGTGCATCGCGACCCGCAGGCTCGTCGACCCCAGCGGTCCGGCACCCGAATGGGTACCGACCACCAGCATGATCGCCTCCTGCGACAGGCCGGCGAGTACCGGTCCGGGATGGCCGAACTCCACCGTGCCCGACATGGCCACACCGGGTGCAACTGCCTGGGCGCTTCTCACCGCCGCCGACACCTCCGCGGTACCGTCGCGTTCCGGCTCGACACGGTCGAAGGCGTGCACGATCCGCAGCGGCCGTCGGCGTACCATCGCCTCCCGTGCGGCCCACCGTACGGCCGCGGTCGCGGTCGGCGATCCGTCCGTGCCGACCAGGATCGGCGCCCCGGCCTTCCCCAGCACCGGTTCCACCGCCTCTCGTGTCGCGGTCGGCGTTGTGCCCCACCGGCTCCGGCGGAGACGCCGCCGTCCAGCGCCGCAGGTTCAGCCGCCGCCACCCGGCGCCCGCCCGTGCAGAACGTCCAGGCGGTGTCGGTACTCCTGTTCGTCGATCTCGCCGCGGGCGAAGCGCTCGGCGAGGACCCGCTCGGGCGTCGAGCCGTCGTGATGCGCGGCCCGGCCGCGTACCAGCATCCGCACCAGCACAGCGACGGCGGCAAGCACCAGCGCCCAGAACAACACCATCGTCACGCCCATCAGGCCGTAGCCCCAGGGGCCCATTCCCGGGCCGTACCAGTGCATCATCGTGTGCTCCCCCGAGGTTGCCGCGGGTTGCGGGCCCCAGCACGGGAAAGCGTGCCGGGACGGGTCATCCGGCCCGGCTCACCGTCGCCGCCATCGCGTCGGCCAGGGCCGCGCCCCACGCGCGGGCGCGGTCGCGTTCGCCGTCGTCGAGCGGCCCCTGCGTACCGGTGACGTAGAAGCTGCGCGGCGGTGCGATGACCCGCGCACCGCTGCGCCGGAGCCGGCGCCGGATCGCACCGGACGCCGAGCCCGGCAGCCGAGTACGGGCGTGCGTGTCGAACGACGCGGCGAGCGTGCCGTGCATCGGCCCCGCCACCGCCAACCACTCCCGTACCCCCCGCTCGCCGACCGCCGCCTTCTCGTCCTGCCGCGCCGCGGCGCTGCGGGTACCCCGGCGGCTCATGCCGAACGCGTGCGTCGGGCCGCCCACCACGACCAGGTCGATGTCGGCGGGCAGCGGCGCCGGCGCGTCGGCCACCGGGACCGCGCGTACCCCGACCCGTGCACCGAGCCCTTCGGCGATCGCCTCGGCGACCAGCGCGGTGTTACCGAACATCGATTCGTACACCACCAGGGCCTGCATCGTTCCTCCCTCGTCGGTTCTCACGCCTCCAGTGGACGTCGGTGGCGGGGATTCCGGCAGGGTCGGTCGGCCCGGGGCGGCGGGTCGGACGACACGGCGACTCCGTGGATGCGCCCACGCGCGGCCAGACCGCCGATACGCTGGCGGTACCGAACGGGGAGGTGGACGTGTCGGACCAGGACGCCCGCGACGACGGGTCGGCCGCGGCCGGCACGACGAAGGACCGGTTGCCGCGCAAGGTGTACGAGCGGGAACTGCTGCGGTTGCAGACCGAGCTGGTGCGCCTCCAGGAGTGGGTACGCGCCGAGGGCGCCCGGCTCGTCGTGGTCTTCGAGGGGCGCGACGCGGCCGGCAAGGGCGGCACCATCAAGCGGGTCAGCGAGTACCTGAACCCGCGCATCGCCCGGATCGCCGCGCTCCCCGCCCCCACCGAGCGCCAACGCACCCAGTGGTACTTCCAGCGCTACGTCGAGCACCTGCCGGCGGCCGGCGAGATCGTCCTGTTCGACCGCAGCTGGTACAACCGGGCCGGGGTGGAGCGGGTGATGGGCTTCTGCACGCCGGAGCAGTACCGGATCTTCCTGCGGCAGTGCCCGATCTTCGAGCGGCTGCTGGTCGAGGACGGCATCCTGCTGCGCAAGTACTGGTTCTCGGTCAGCGATCTGGAGCAGGAGCGGCGGTTCACCGACCGGCTCACCGATCCGATGCGGCAGTGGAAGCTGTCCGAGATGGACCTGGAGTCGATCACGCGCTGGGAGGACTACTCCCGGGCGAAGGACGAGATGTTCGTGCACACCGACATTCCCGACGCGCCGTGGTACGTGGTGGAGAGCGAGGACAAGCGGCGGGCCCGGATCAACATGATCGCGCACCTGCTGTCGAGCGTGCCCTACCACGCGGTGCGCCGGACGCCGCTGGAACTGCCGGCCCGGCCCGCGTCCACCGGCTACCAGCGCCCGCCGCGCACCACCCAGACGTACGTGCCGGACCACGCCGCGTCGCTGCACTGACCGGCGTCACCGGTCGCGGGTGGCATCCGGCCGGGTGACCGCGGCCAGCGCCAGGATCACCCCGCCCAGCACCACCATCGTCGGCTGCAACGGACTGAACTCGCGGAACAGCGTGATCTCCGCGGCCATCCACGCCAGCAACGCCAGCCCGGCAAGTACCGACAGGCCGGTCACCCGGGCCGGCGCCCACAGGTACGCGGAACCGGCCAGCAGCATCGGCACGCCCACCACAGCGAACAGGGCGACCGCCGGCACCGGCCACGTCGCGAACGGCGTACCGGCCAGGGCGTCCGACGGCAGGCCGGCACCGTCCACGAGCAGCATCACCGCGCCGCCCACCGCAGACATGCCCACGACCACGTCCAGCAGTACCAGCACGCGGACCGCCAGCGTCCGCCAGACCGTACCGGAACGCGGCGCGAGCATCGGACCCTCCCGTCGTGTGCCACCCGTACTCCAGTGCACCCCGGCCCGGATCGCCGCGGGAGGGCCGAACGACCCCCGCGCGCCGGTCGCTCGCCCCTGTGCGGGGACGGACGGCCGAGGTGGGGTGGACGGAGACGACGGCCAACGGGAGGTGCGTGATGACAGGGACGGGTCCGGGCCGCCAGCCCGCCGGTCGCGACCTGTGGGACTGGTTCGACTGGCCGGCACGGTTGCCGTGGCACACACCGCCGATCCGGGTCGAGGACTCCCTGGAGGGCGACCGGTACGTCATCCGCGCCGAACTGCCGGGCATCGACCCGGCGACGGACCTGCGGGTCACCGTCGGGCACGGAGTACTGGGCATCCACACCGAACGCCGGTCCACGGCGACGGCACACCGGCACGCCGAGTTCTCGTACGGCACCTTCGACCGGACCGTGTCGCTGCCGGACGGTACCGACGAGGACAGCGTGACCGCGCGCTACGACAACGGCGTACTGGAGATCTCGATGCACGTCGCCGGTACCCGGTCCCAGCCGCGGTCCGTACCGGTCGACACCGGGTAGCTCCTTCTCGCCGAACCCACCACCGGTCGGCTGTCCGTTGCGGCTCAACCGATTCCCGGCTCGGGCGTGGGCCCGCGGGACGGCTTCGAGTGCGGCCTCGCCCGGACATTTCGACAGCATCGAGGCACGACGATCACCCGGTCTGATGGTTGCCAGCCGGTCGCCGTCCGCGGCGGCAGGATGGGCGGCGTGGACGACTTCGAGACGCTGTACCGGGCGATGGCGAGCCGGGACGTCCGGTTCGACGGCCGTTTCGTGGTCGCGGTGACCAGCACCGGGGTGTACTGCCGCCCCAGTTGTCCGTCCCGTACGCCACTGGCGCGCAACGTACGGTTCTTCGCGCTGTCCGGCGCGGCGGAGGCGGCCGGGTTCCGGGCCTGCCGCCGGTGCCGCCCGGACGCCGCACCCGCGTCACCGGAGTGGCGGGTACGCGGGGATCTCGTGGCGCGGGCGCTGCGGCTGATCGCCGATGGCGCGGTGGACCGGGACGGCGTGGCCGGGCTCGCGCGCCGCCTGTCGGTCAGCGAGCGGCACCTGCACCGGCAGCTGCTCGCCGAGGTCGGCGCGGGACCGCAGGCGCTGGCGGTGACGCGCCGCGCGCAGGTGGCGCGGATGCTGGTGGAGTCGAGCGCGCTGCCGATGTCGGACGTGGCGTTCGCCGCCGGGTACGCCAGCGTGCGGCAGTTCAACGCGGGCATGCGCGTGGCGTACGGGTGCGCGCCGAGCGCGCTGCGGCGACGTCCGGCCGACGGCGCGGGCGGGGCGCTGACGCTGCGCCTGCGGTACCGGGAGCCGTTGCCGACGGGCCCGCTGCTGGCCTGGCTGGCGGAGCGGGCAGTGCCCGGTGTCGAATCGGTACGCGCCGGACGCTACGAGCGCACCCTGCGGCTGCCGCGGGGGCACGCGCTTGTCGGGATCGGGTTCGAGCCGGACCGCCCCGGCGAAGCCCTGGTACGTCTGAGCCTCGCCGACGTCCGCGATCTGGCCGCCGCCGTCGAGCGGTGCCGCGAGATCCTCGACCTGGACGCCGATCCCGCCACGATCGCGGCCGACCTCTCCGCCGATCCGGTCCTCGCGCCGCTGGTGGCGCGGGCGCCCGGGCTGCGCGTACCGGGCTGCGCCGACGGGGTCGAGGGCGCCGCCCGCGCCGTCCTGCGCCGGCACCCACATGCGTTGGTACGGCTGGTCGAGCGGTACGGCGAGCGGTTCGGTGACCGCCGGCTGTTCCCGACGCCGGACGCCCTGGCGCGGGCGGACCTCGGCGCCGTCGGGTTGACCGGCCCGCGCGCGGACACGCTGCGCGCGGTCGCGGCCGCGGTCGCCGACGGGGCGCTGGTGCTGGACCGCACCGCGGACCGGGCCGACACCCTCGCCACGCTGCGGGCGATCCCGGGCATCGGCCCGTCGAGGCTGGCGTACGTGGCTCGGCACGCGCTCGGCGACCCCGACGTGTTCCCGCCGGATCCGTTGCTGCGCAAGGCGGTCCGCCGGCTCGGCGCGGACCCGGACCGCTGGCGCCCGTGGCGCTCGTACGCCGCCGGGTACGTCCACGGCTTCGCCGTCGCCGACCGGCACCGTCCGTAGCACCGCCGGATCGGCTGCCCCGCAACGAAACCGCGGCCGCTTCATCCACCCCCGAGTACGGAAAGATCGATGGGTCAGTATCTGGACACCTTGCGTACCAAGGACTTCCGGCGCCTGTGGCTGGGCGCGACCGTCTCCACCCTGGGCGACGGCATGACGTACGTGGCGCTGGCGTGGCTGGTGGCCGCGCGTCCCGGCGGTACCGCGCAGCTCGGCCTGCTCGGGGTCTGTTACACCGCCCCGGTTCTCGTCGGCGGCTGGGCCGTCGGCCCGCTGCTGGACCGGTTCGACAAGCGCACCGTCCTCGTCGCCGACAGCGTGGTCCGCGCGCTGGCCGTCGCGTCGGTGCCGGTTGCCGCGGCGCTGGCGGCGGTGCCGGGCTGGCTGCCGTTCGCGGTGGCCGCCGTGTACGGAGCGCTGAAAATGGTGCCACTGGCCGGATTCCCGGCGTCGATCCCGTACCTGGTGGACGACTCGCACCTGGAGGCGGCGAACGCGCTGGAGTCGTTCGGGTTCAGCGTGGCCGGCGTGGTCGGTCCGGCCGCGGCGGGGCTGCTCGTCGGCTGGATCGGCGCGCCGAACGTCCTGCTCGCGGACTCGGTGTCGTTCCTCGTGTTCGCGTCCGCGGCGGCGCTGGTCCGCCCGCTGCGCCCACGACGCGACCCCGCCCGGCCGTACGGGTCGCTGCGCGTGCTGGCGCGCGACCGGGTGATCGTGACGACGACGCTGGCGTTCATGGCGTTCAACGTCGCCGAGGGCATGCTGCTGGTGACCGCGCCCTGGCTGGCCGTGCACCGGCTCGGCGGCGCCACCGCCCTCGGCGTACTCCTCGCGCTTCTCGCGGCCGGTGAACTCGTCGGCGCCGCCGTCGCCGGTCACCGCCGGCCGAGCCACCGCCGCGTACTCGGCATCGGCATCGTCCAGGCCGCCGGAGCGCTGGGCTTCCTCGCCGTACTGGCCGGGGCGCCGCCGCTGGTGGGAGCCGGGTTCCTGGCCGTCGGCGGGTTCGGCGCGGCGATGACCGTGTGGGCGCAGGCGCTGCGGATGCGCCGCATCCCGGCGGAACTGCACGGCCGCGCGTTCGCCCTGCTGCGCACCCTGATGCAGGCCACGCCGCCGCTCGGCGCCGTCCTCGTCACCCCGCTGCTGGTACACGCGCAGCAGGGCGCGGCCGCGCTGGTCATGGCCACCGTCGCCGGCGTACCCGCGATGCTGCTGGTCGCCGCCGGCCGCCGTACCCGCACCGACTGAACCTTCGTGGGCGGGCGGTCCGGTGGCTCCGCGACGGACGACCGGCGGCAGCGGCACCGTCCTCGCCCCGCCAGCACCGGCCCGACCGCACGCAAGCGGGTCGAGCCGGCGCCGGCAGCGAGGTGGTCGCCATCAGCGCGAGCGCCGCACCGCCGCACCGGCGCACCGGCGCGCCGGGATCACTGCCGGTCGGCGCGTTCGGCCGGACGCTGGTGGGCCGGCACGCCGGTCACGGGGTGGCGGGACGCTCGGCGACGGTGAGCAGGACCTTCCCGAGTACGGTCCGGGCCTCGACCGCGGCGTGTGCCCCGGCCGCGTCGGTGAGCGGGAACGTGCCGCCGACGACCGGACTGATCCGCCCGGCGGCGGCCTCCGCGAGGGTCCGCGCGACGAGCGCGGTGACCTGGTCGCGCGCCTGCGCCAGCGCGGGCAGGCCGTGGACGGTGATCCCGCGCCGCCGGGCCTCGTCCGGGTCGACGGTGGCGAACCCACCGGTCGGCGCGCCGTACGTGAAGATCGTGCCGCCGTCGCGTACCGCGGCCAGCGCGGCGCTGCCGATCGCGCCACCGACGCCGTCGAGTACCACGTCGACGTCGCGCACCCGGTCGAGCCAGTCGGCATCGGTCGGGTCGACCACCTCGGCCGCACCGGCCTCGCGTACGAGGGCCTGCTTGGCGGCACCGCGGGCGGCACCGATGACGTACGCGCCGGCCGCCGCGGCCAGGCCGACCGCGAGCAGGCCGGCACCGCCGTTGGCGCCGAGTACGAGAACCCTTGTGCCGGAGGCGATCCGGGCCGTGTCGAGCAGCGTCAGCGCCATCGGGCCGTCGTGCGTCAGGGTCGCCGCGGTCGCGTCGTCGACCCCGTCCGGGATCGGCACGATCTTCTCCACCGGCACCACGGCACGCTCGGCGTACGCGTTGACGCTGTCGGTGTAGCCGACGACGCGCCTGCCGAGCCACGCCGGGTCGACGCCCTCGCCGACCGCGACGACGGTCCCCGCGACCCCGTCCCCCGGCACGTACGGCGGGGTGACCGGGAAGTGTTCCCGGCCCCAGCCGGCGCGTACCTGGGTCTCGACGAACAGCACGTCGACGGCGGACACCGCCACCACGACCTGCCCGGTTTCCGGTGCCGGATCGGGCACCCGGCGCGTCACCAGGACCTCCGGTCCACCGAACCGCGCCACCTCGGCCACCAACATCGGCTCACTCCTCTGCCCCGCCGCTCTGTCCCCACCATCCTCAACGTTGAAGTGAACTTCAGGTCAAGCCCGGCGTGCGGCACGTCACGGCGCGACGCCACGTCCGACACCGTCGGCACCGGACCTCACCGTACGAACGGGTGGGTCACGACCTGGACGAGCACGAACGCGGCGACGACGAACACGAGGTAGGCGAACCAGCGGCGCAGCCGGACCGCCGGCAACCGGGCGGCGAACCGGCCCGCGACCAGCGACCCGAGAATGGCGGCGGCGGTGAACACGCCCGCAACGCGGTAGTCGACGGCCGCGTCGCCGGCGTGGGCCGCGAACCCGGCTGCCGAGTTGATCACGATGATCACCAGGGACGTACCGACCGCCGTCGGCATCGACAGGCCGAGCAGCAGGACCAGCGCCGGGATGATGAGAAAGCCGCCGCCCACGCCGAACAGGCCGGTGAGGAACCCGACCGCGAGCCCGGCCCCGAGCGCCCTCGGCAGACACCGCCGCCAGTTCACGCGGCCCTGCGGAAGCGCGCACGCGCCGCCCGTCTCGCGACGTTCCCGCAGCATCTGTACGCCGGCGGCAACCATCAGCAGCGCGAAGCCGGCCAGGACCACCCTCGGGTCCAGCAGCCGGTTGACTGCCGCTCCCCCGAACGCCGCGACCGCCCCCGCGGCACCGAACACCCCCGCGATGCGCCACTGGACCTGTCCGGTACACATCCGGGGCAGCACGGCGGCGGCCGACGAGATCCCCACGATCAGCAGCGATGTCGGTACGGCCGCGCCCAGTGACTGCCCGGTGCCGTACACGAGCGCGGGCACGGCCAGGATCGATCCGCCGCCGCCGAGCAGCCCCAGCAGTACGCCGACGGCCGCGCCGAATCCCAGCGCCGCGATCATCCGCTCAGACTCGGGTGACAGCGGGGGCGGGCTCGTCCGCGGCGGTCTCGGGTCGCGTGGCGACGCCGGTGCGCACCGCGCGAGGGCCCGTCACCGGTCGTCCTGACGCTGGCCGGGGACGGTCGGCAGGCCCGCCTCGGCGGCGCGGGTGTACGCGTCGTCGACGTGCACCACCCGCCGGCCGGCGCGGGCGAGCATGCTCACCGCGGCCGCCGCCCGGTACCCGGATCCGCAGTGCACCCAGATCACGCCCGGCGGCAGCTCGCCGATCCGGCCGGCAAGTTCTGGCAACGGTACGTGCACGGCGCCGTCGACGTGCTCGGCGCGCCACTCGTTCCCGAGGCGTACGTCGAGCACGACGTCGGGCGCCGGCAACCCGTCCGGGACGCGACCGTCGCGGGCGGCGGCCAGGTCCGCGAACGTGGCGACCGGCAGCGTCCCGGTGCGGGCCTCGTCGCCGCCGGACCACCGCTCCGGCGTACCGGTGGCCGCGGCGGTGGGCCGGTCGATGCCGATACGGGCCAGTTCGCGTTGCGCGGTGGCCACCTGCTCGGCCGTCTCGCCGAGCAGCGTGACCGGCTGGCCGGCGGGCATGAGCCATCCCAGCCAGGTCGACATCGCCCCGTCGAGGCCGAAGCTGAGCGTGCCGGTCAGGTGCCGGCGCATGAACGCCGTACGCGAGCGGAGGTCGACGACCCACTCGCCGGCGTCGATCCGGCGACGCACCTCGGCGGGGTCGGCACGACGCACCGGCGTCAGGTCGATCGGATCGGCGCCGGCGGCGTTGCGCACGCCCATGTGCGCGTAGTACGCCGGGTAGGCGTCGAGCCCGGCCAGCGTGGTGGTCACGAACTCGTCGGCCGCCAGCCGCAGGGCCGGGTTGCCGAGGCGTTCCTGACCGATGGTGGAGGTCGCGGCGTCGGACTGGCCGGCCGAGCAGAAGCTGCCGAACCCGTGCGTGGGCCAGATCCGCGCCCCGTCGGGCAGCAGATCCGCCAGCCGCCGTACCGAGTCGTGCTGGTGCCGGGCCAGGGTCTCGGCGTGCTGGTCGCCGAGCAGGTCGGTGCGGCCGGTGGTGCCGAACAGCAGCGAGCCGCCGGTGAACACGCCGACAGGTCCCTCCGCGCCGGCGAGCACGTACGACAGGTGGTGGAAGGTGTGGCCCGGGGTGCTCACCGCCGACAGCCGCATCCGTGGCGAGATGGCCACCTCGTCACCGTCGGCGATCCGCGTACGGTCGAAGGCGACGTCGTCGGCCCCCGCCACCAGGTACGCCGCGCCGGTCAGCCGGGCCAGCGCCAGTCCGCCGGAGACGTAGTCGTTGTGCAGGTGGGTTTCGGCCACGTGCGTGATCCGTACCCCGAGGCGTCCGGCGAGCGCGACGATCCGGTCGATGTCGCGCTGCGGGTCCACCACCAGGGCCACCCGCCCGTCGTGCGCGAGGTAACTCCGGTCGCCCAGCGTGGAGGTCTCCACGACCTCGACGTCGATACCCATCGTCCCGTCCCCCGTCGTCTCGTTCGTACCGCTGACCATCAGCCCCCCGTTTCGACGGCGGTCGCGCCCGCCGTTGGCCCGCGGCCCGGGAGCGGCGCTCCCCCGGCGCCACCTGCCGACCGCGGTACCGGCCCGCCACGGCGCCTCAACCTCAAGCGTGCCGCGACCGCAGCCCGTCCACGCTCATCTCCCGTACTCCTCGGACTATACCCCCGGGGGTATCACGAGTCGCGTGAAGCGCCTCACCGCGCTGCCACACCCCGGGGCGGTTCAACCCGATCGCCGCGGCCGGAGCCGAGGCGGCGGCCGCGACACCGACACACCACGCCACGTCCGCGAACATCCGGCGACACCTGACGCAACCCGGATCCAAGCGCCACATCCCTTGGTACGCAACGGGTTCCGCACGTACGCCAGGGAACGGCGGGAGGCGCAGTGCTCGCCACACGGTGGAGTCGCGGTGGACCGTCGCCCGGAACGGGGGCGACATACCGTCCGATGCGATCGTCAGCGCCGACGCGGGACCAACCGGGCGCGGCTCGCCCGTCGACGCCTGTCGACGTTCCCGCGATAGGTACGTCCCGCGGGTCGCGAACGCCGTACCGACGCTGCCGCGCGGATACCCCCCGAGGTATCTTCGGGATGTCGAGGTCTGAGCGAAAGGGGCCACGTGCCATGCAGATCGAACCGGACACCGTCGGCGACGCGGTGCGCCGCCTGCGCCGCGCCGAGGGGCAGATCCGTGGCGTCATCGCGATGCTGGAGGCGGGCCGCGACTGCGCCGACGTGGTGACCCAGCTCGCCGCGGTCTCCCGTGCGCTGGACCGGGCGGGCTTCAAGATCGTTGCCAGCGGCCTGCAGCAGTGCATGGACGCGAAGAGTGACGGCGACGACCAGAAGGCGAACCTCGCACAGATGGAGAAGCTGTTCCTCTCCCTCGCGTAACCGCAGTGTCCGGGTGGCGGTCCCGCTGTGGGGCGGGCTGTGCCGTCGGCCCCTGACGGGCGGACCCGTTCGCCCGCCGACTCACCTGCCGAACAGGCGGCCCAGCAGACGACGTCCCGCGCCCGGCGCAGCCGGCGTGTCCCCCTCGTGGCCGGGGCAGCGCCGATCCTCGGGGATGTCCCGCATCACCTGGTCGACGTGCCGTCCGCAGCCGGCCCAGGTGGTCTTTCCGCACCGACGGCACGTCACTGCTCGACACATGTACGGCTCCCTTTGCTGTCGTCGACGGTGAACTCCCAATACCCCCCGGGGTATCATGCCCGACGGTACACCCACGTACGCGGAGGCGCACGGCACAGGCGCGAACGGGGCACGGCGACGCCCACCAAGGCGAGCCATCGGCCGGCGGCTCTCATCGGAACCCGCCGGGAGCGAACCCCTGCCGTGCGCGCGCCTCAGAGCCCCGGCGGTGGCCGTCCACCTGCCGCTCGGATCGATGTCCCGCGCGCCAGCCGTACGATTCCCGTCTCGTACTCCCAGGCCCACGGAATCGGATTGTTGTGTGCCACGAGGTGGCGGGGCGCAATCGTGCCGCGGGGTCGAGTGACGCGTCGTGGACGTGGCGGTCCGGCGGCGAGGCGCAGCGGTGGAGAATGCCCACCTTGTCGTTTCACGGCCAAGGCGGCAGGTACGTCGGCGGTCGGTCGGGAACCATCGGCGACGACGCCGAGCGGAATTCGTCAGCAGGCCGACTGAAACCTTCTGCACGCGCCAGGCGTGAGGCAAGTATCTCCGCCCCTGCTTCCCGAGGAGTCCCCAGCGATGCCCTCCTCCGTTCCACCGCCGTTCCGTGTACGACCGACCGTGCGTGGTCTCCGGGCGCTCGCCGTACCCGCGCGGCCCGCCGGACGCGGCGCCGCCCGTACCGGGAACGGCTGCCGAGAGGTCCGGCGCGAGCGCAGGCCCGTCGCCCACCGCCGGCGCGTTGCCGCGGCGCGAACCCGGTCGGATCCACGGCTGGGCAACGGGTACGGCACGACGGGCGCCTCCTCGTCGACTCCGCCCACGGCACATCCGAGCCGTACCGGGTAGTGCCAGGCGGCCGGGCCCGAGGTGGTGCCCCGCCGATCAGCGAAGGGGTCGCCTGTCGGCGCGGCCCACGACGCGGTCGAACGGGCAGCCCCCGGAGCCGAGTTCTTCCCGCACGCCATCCGAGTAAGCCCGAATAGCGCGTCGCCACACGTCGAACGAATCAGCAGGGCCGCCGTGCCCGTTCATGGTTCGGCGTTGGTTCCTTCCTGCTCTCCTCCTTTTCCGAAGCGGGGTTTCATGTCCTTTTTGAGCATTGTCGTTCCCGTGTACCGGGTGCAGGCTTACGTGTCCGAGTGCCTGGATTCGCTGCTGGAACAATCGTTTTCCGACATCGAGATCATTGCCGTGGACGACTGCTCACCGGACCGCAGCGGCGAACTGCTGGACGACTATGCCCGGCGGGATTCCCGCGTACGGGTCCTGCACCTTCCGGAGAATCGCGGCCTCGGGCCGGCCCGGAACGCCGGGCTCGCCGCGGCCACCGGGCGCTACGTCTGGTTCCTGGACAGCGACGACTGGGTCGCACCGGACTGCCTGCGGAAGATCGCCGAGCGGCTGCGGGCGACCCGGCCGGACGTCCTCGTCGTCGACTACGCCCGCGCGTACTGGAACCTGAAGGCGGTGCGGAACACGTCGGGGCACCTGCTCGCGGACGCGCCCGAGGTGTTCCGCGCGTCGGAGTATCCCGACCTGCTCCGGTTGTTTCCGGGCGTGTGGACCAAGATCGTGCGTCGCGACTTCCTCCGGGCCACCGACATCGGGTTTCCCGCCGGCTACTACGAGGACCTCCCGTTCACCTACCCGCTCCTGTGCGCCGCGTCGCGGATCGCGGTACTCGACGAGGTCTGCGTGTACTACCGGCAGCGCCGGCACGGGTCGATCCTCACCAGCCACGGCCGCGACCATCTCGTCCTGCTGGACCAGTACCGGGAGGTCTTCGGGCGGCTCCGGCGCGCGGGCACCCCGCCGGAACTGCGGACGGTGGTCTTCGACCGCATGGTCGACCACCTGCTCCTGATGCTGAGCCGCCGCGGCCGGCTCGGCGCCGGAACGACGGCGCGACCGGTCCGGCGCATGTTCTTCCGCGAGGCCGCCGACCTGTGCCGGATCCACCGACCGGCCGGGTGGCGTCAGCCGCCAGGCATCAACGCCGTCCGGTACCGGCTGTTGGAGGCCGGGTCCTGGCCGCTGTTCTGCGCGTTGCGGATCGTCTACCAGGTGCTCCGGGTCGGCCGGGACACGGCGCGGCGGGTGGCGCGACCGCTTCGACGTCGCGTGCGCAGGGCACGGTCCGCCGCCCGTACCGCGATGCTGCGCGGGTACTACCAGCTCCAGCGGCGACTGCCGATCGACGGCAACCTCGCCGTGTACTCGATCTACTGGGGCGCCGGGTACGGCTGTCACGCCGCGGCCATCTACGAGCGGGCCCTGACGGTGGCCCCGCACGTCCGCGGCGTCTGGATCGTCACGCCCGAGGCCCGGGAGAATGTGCCGGCAGGCGTTGCGGCGGCGACCATCGGCAGCGCCGCCTACTACCGCGCGCTGGCGCGGGCGAAGTACGTGTTCAACAACGTGAACTTTCCCGACTTCATGGTCAAGCGGCCAGGCTCCGTCCACGTGCAGACCCATCACGGCACCCCGTTGAAGGCCATGGGAATCGACCTGCAACGCTGCCCCACACTGGCCCGCGGCAACAACTTCGCCAACCTGTTGAAGCGCTGCGACCGCTGGGACTACAGCCTCTCCTACAGCCCGTACTGCAGCCAGGTGTGGGAGCACGCCTACCCGGCCCGCTTCACCGAGCTGGAGTACGGTGCCCCGCGCAACGACGCGCTCGTCGCCCCCGACCCCGGTCGGATCGCCGAAATCCGCGCCGGGCTGGGCATCGGACCCGACGAGACCGTCGTCCTGTACGCGCCGACGTTCCGCGAGTACCGGCGGTCGGGCACCCCGCTGGTCGACTACGAACGGCTCCGCGACGCGATCGGCCCGAACGCGCGGCTGCTGGTACGCGAACACCACTTCGACCGAAGCCCGGCGCGCGACGACCTGCCCGCGGGGATCCTCGACGTCTCCCACCATCCCCGCGTGGCCGACCTGTACCTCGCGGCGGACGCCCTCGTCACCGACTACTCGTCCGGCATGTTCGACTACGCCGTCCTGGACCGGCCGATCGTCGTGTACGCACCCGACTGGGAGGTGTACCGGACGATCCGTGGCGCCTACTTCGACCTGATGGCCCAACCACCCGGCGTCGTGGCGCGTACCGCCGACGAACTGCTCGCGGCGTTCCGCACCGGCGCGTACGCCGACGCCGGAGCGACGACCGCGCGCGCCGCGTTCCGGGAACGGTTCTGCGGCCTGGACGACGGGCACGCGGCCGAACGGGTCGTCCGGCACGTCATGCTCGGACAGCCGCAGGCCGCCCGCGACACCAGCAGGGGCGAGCACGCGACGGCGGCCGCACCGGCGTGACCGCCACCGTCGCGGCACGCGCGAGCACCCCGGACACCGCCCGCCGGGTACTGCTCGACGGGGACTGGGCATGGTCCGCGGTGGCCATGCTCGGGATCGGCAGCGTCGGCATCATGCGGCCGGTCGTGTGGCGCGACGAGCTGTGCAGCATCACGGCCGCTCGCCGCGCACTGCCCGCGCTGTGGGACATGCTGCAGCACGTTGACGCCGTGTCCGGCCTCTACTACCTGCTGCTGCACCTGTGGATCTCGCTGGTCGGGGACTCGCTGCCCGCCATCCGGATCCCGTCGGTACTGGCGATGGCCGGTGCGGCGGCGTGCGTCACCCGCACCTGCCGGATCCTGTACGGGCCGCGGGTCGGGCTCGGCGCCGGCCTCCTCTTCGCCGTACTGCCCGTGACCTCCCGGTACGCCCAGGAGGCGCGCGGGTATGCGTTGTGCGTTTTCGCCGCGGCCGCCGGCGGGTGGCTGCTCCTGCGGGCCCTGCACCGTCCACAGTGGACCCGGTGGTGCGCGTACCTGGTTGCGATGACCGTCGCCGGGTACGCGAACGCCGTCGCGTTGAGCCTGCTCGCCGCGCACGCGGTCGTGGTCGGCGCAGGGTGGTGGCGGCACCGCGAAACCCGCCGCGTCGTGCGGTGGGCGGCCGCCGCGTCCGGCGCGGTCGTCCTGACCGGGCCGGTACTGCTGGTGGCGGCGCGCCAGCGCGGCGGGCAGCTGTTCTGGTTGACGGCCCCCGGCCCGCCGCAGCTCCGGGAACTGTTCCCGACGCTCGCCGGGTCGTCCCTGGTGGCCGGTGCGCTGATCGTCCTCGCCGCGCTGTCGGTGACGGGGCCGCGCCGCGCCCTGCTGGTCGGCGCGGCCGGGGTACTGGTTCCCGTGACGGTGGTCTTCGCCGTCTCCCAGGCACAGCCCCTCTGGTACGCGCGGTACCTGCTGTTCGTCGTCCCGAGCCTCGTCGTACTGGCATCCGGCGCGACGGCCCGGCTCCCCCTCCGGGCCACGGTCGCGATGGTCGCCGTCGTGGCGGTCATCGGCGTACCCGACCAGCGGGCCGTACGCGAACCGGGCGCGCACACCTCCGGGCGCTACCCGTACCTGAGCCCGCAACCACCGATCCGCTACGACGTGCTCGGTCGCGAGCTGCACCGCCGTGCCCGCCCGGGCGACGCGCGGCTGTTCCTCCCCGCGGAGGCGCACTGGCAGTACGAGACCTACCTCGACTGGCGGTACGGCCGCGACCAGCCACGCCTGGTGTGCCAGGCCCGCACCGCCGTACAGGCACAGCGCCTGCTGCCCACCGCGGACGCCGACATCGGGCGGTGCATCGGCCACAGCCCGCGCCTGTGGCTCGTCCGGGCGGGCAGGCACGACACCGCGCCGCTGCGCGGTCTGTCCGCGCCCGTCGGCACGGCATTCAAGCAGCGCTACCGCATCGCGTCCGCACGGTACGTGCAGGGCAGCACGCTGATCCTGGCGGTCGCCGCCACCAGCCACAGCGGACCGACGAGCCCACCGCGCTGACTCAGCTGCGCGCCAGCGAGGCCGCGACCGGGCCGGGCAGGCCCGCCCGTCCGGGCGAACGCGCACCCGGTCGAGCCCCTGGTTTCGCCTTGCCCCGCAGGGCGCCGCGTGCCGCACGCCGAGATGTGACACCCGCAAGGAACGTGCGGCCTCCGGCGATCACCGCGCCGCAGCATCACTGGCACGTGTGGCTGAGGTTACGGAGCCACCTCGCCACCTTGTTCGACGATTGTCGTACGATCAGGTTGATCGACCATCTTCGAACTATAGGCTTCCGGGGGTTGCGGATGATCACCACGCTCGATGCGCGCTACGGACCCGAGTCGGTCGACCGGCCCGACGCGGCACTGGACGCCGGACCGGCGGGCGCCGAGGCCGCACTCGCGTCGTTCTACGTCGCGCTCAACCACCGCGACCCCGCCGTACTCGACCGGGTGTGGGCGGCGGATCCGTTGGTACAGCTGGACAATCCGGTCGGCGGCATCCTGCGCGGGCACGGTGAGGTGACCGGGCTGTACCGGGCGATCTTCGCCGGCCCGGTCCGACTGTCGATCACCTTCGGCGACATCGTCGCCTACACCGGGGACGCGCACGCCGTGTTCACCGGCCGGGAGACCGGCACGTACACCGGGCCGGACGGTGTGGCGGTGCCGCTGGAGATCCGCACCAGCAGGTACTTCCGGTACGAGGACGGCCGGTGGCGCCAGTACCATCACCACGGATCCATCGACGACCCCGCGGCCCTCGCCGCGTACCAGGCCGCCGTCCGCGGTGGAACGGAGTGACCATGCCCCTCGTACGGATCGATCTCAGCGCCGAGCGGGACAACGCCCAGGCCATCGCCGACGGCGTACACCAGGCGCTGGTCGACTCGATCGGGATCCCCGCAACGGACCGGTTCCAGATCCTCACCCGTCATCCCGCCGCCGAGCTGATCGCCGACCCGTCGTACCTCGGCGTCCAGCGGCACGACGTGGTCTTCGTCCAGATCTCCCTCGTGGGCGGACGGCCCACCGACCTCAAGGTCGCCCTGTACCGGCGCATCGCCGAGGTGCTCGCCCCGCTGGGCGTCCGCGGCGACGACCTCTTCGTGACGCTGACCGAGAACGGGCTGGCCGACTGGTCGGTCGGCAACGGCGAGGCCCAGTTGCTGGGGCTCGGCACGGTCCCCGGCCTGCCGACCTGACCGCGAGGCCGCGAGTACGCGGCTCGTCGGACGCTGGGCATGGCGTCCCGGTGCGGCGGGAGGCGGCTCACGACCCCAGCCGGCCGGGCCCGGGCCGCACCGGGCGCCGGCGGACGGCGCCCTGAGGTGCCTGTGGCGCGAGGGTTCTGGCCATGCGGCTACTCGGTTCCGTGCCGGGCGCCACCGTCACGGCCGCCGCGCGGTGCACACCTCGTCGGGCGTACCGGCGATGGATGGGCCCGGCTCGTGCCGGGCGCGTCGACCGCGGATCAGCGCTGGTGCGTCGTGGCCTCGGCGTGATGGTGCACGATCCGCCAGCCGTCGCCGTACCGGCGCAGCACGTCGGTGACGCGGAACAGTTCGTCGTCGCGCGCGTCGTGGCGGGCCCGCAGCACGTACCGGGCCAGCCCGGTGTCACCCCACTGCTCGGTACGCAGCGCCTCCGGTGCCACCGACAGCGGTGCCGGCCCGTCGGGCGTACGGCGGTCCCGCAGCGCGGTCAGCTCGGCCAGTCCGGTCAGGAGCCGGTCGGCGTCGGACTCCCAGACGGTCAGCTCCGGGTCCAGGTGCGCGTCGAAGCGCGTACGGTCGCCCAGGCAGGCGTACAGGTCGGTGATGTGCGCGGCGATCTGGTCAGCCATGGTTCCCCTCCAGGGCGGTACGCAACGGGTCGAGTCCGGCCGGGCCGAGCGACAACGCGCGGGCGTGGAAGCGCGCCGGGTCGAAGCCGGCGCCCTCGGCGCGTTCGGCGGCGGCCCGGGCCTCCCGCCACAGCCGGGCGCCCACCGAGAAGGCGAGCGCCTGTCCCGGCCAGCCGAGGTAGCGGTCCACCTCGAACCGGGCGGTCGCGGCGTCCATCCCGGCGATCCGGGTCAGGAACTCCACACCCAGTTCCGGTGTCCAGCGGGTGGCGTCGGTGAACCCGTTGCCCGGCGGGATCGGCAGGTCGAGGTGCAGGCCGGCGTCGATGACGATCCGGCAGGCGCGCCAGATCTGGCCGCACAGCAGGCCGAGCCGCTCGCCGTCGTCGGCGAGCAGGCCCAGTTCGCCGGCCAGCCCCTCGGCGTAGTGCGCCCAACCCTCCGCGTACCCGTGGACCTCGCAGAGGGTGCGCTGCCACGGGTGCAGGTGCGGCAGCGTCATCGTGATCGCGTGCTGGAGGTGGTGGCCGGGCAGCGACTCGTGGTGCAGGGTGCTGACCTCGCGCCAGGTGGTCGCGGTGTCGACGCCCGGCGGCAGGCACCACCAGACCCGCCCGGGCCGGGTGAGCCCCGGGTCCGGCGGCGTGTAGTACATGACACCGGAGGTGGCGGGCGCGATGCGGCACTCGACCCGGCGGGTCTGCGCCGGGATCGTGAAGTGCGGGCCGTCCAGCGCGTCGGTGACCGCGGCGACCCGCCGGGTGAGCCAGTCGGTCAGCTCCGTCACGCCGGACAACCGCCGCGCCGGGTCGGCGTCCAGCGCGGCCATCGCCTCGGCCACCGTGCCGCCCGGTACGATCCGGCCCGCCACGACGGTCATCTCGTCGGCCAGCCGGCGCAGTTCGGCCCAGCCGTACGCGTAGACGTCGTCGAGGTCGAGGGTGGCGCCGAGGAAGCTGCGCGCGGTGATGCCGTACATCTCGCGGCCGACACCGTCGCGTTCCGGCGCGCCGGGCGCCAGTTCGTCGCGCAGGAACGCGGCGAACTCGGCGGTCGCGGCCGACGCGTCGGCGGCGCCGCGCGCCAGCCGTGCCGCCGACGGCCCGGCGTACCCGGTGACCAGGCGGCGGTAGAAGTCGTCCCGGGCCGGATCGATCCAGGCGGCGCACTGGTCGGCGACCACCAGTACCTGCCGGCGCGCCACCCGTTGCCCGCGGGCCGCCGACCGGCGCAGCGTCTCGCGGTACGCGGCCAGTTCGGAGCGGACCGCGGCGAGCCGGTCGGCTACCGTCGCCCAGTCCGCCTCGGTGTCGCGCGGCAGGTTGTCGAACGCCGACCGGACCAGATGTACCGGCGTGGCCAGCGGGGCCAGCAGCCGGGTGGTGAAACCCGACTCGTACAGGTCGGTCTCGGCGGCGAGCCGGTCGGCCAGCGCCGCGCCGAGCATCCGGTCACCGGGCCGCCCGGGTACCGCCACGGCGAGTTCGGCGGTCGCGTTCGCGGCGAGCGCGGCGCGCGCCTCGTACGCCTCCGGGGACAGGTCGGTGGCCGGCACCTCGGTCCGGCCCAGTGCCTGCGCGGCCCGCGGCTCCCACTCGGCCAACCCGGCCAGGTACCGGTCGGCCGCCTCCCACACGCTCGTCATGCGCCGTCATTCTCCTGTCAGGTAACGGATCCGGGGCAGCACCTTCGTACCGAGCAGGTCCACGCCGCGGCCGTCGGTCAGCCCGTGCGGGGTGCCGAACTCGACGCGGCTCGCCCCGGCGGCCAGCACCGCGGCGGCCCGCTCGGCGACCTCGGCGGGAGTACCGGCGAAGCAGAACCGGTCCAGCAGGTCGTCACCGACCAGCGCGCCGGCCTCGGCATGGGCGCCGGCGGCGACCAGCTCGCCCAACCGGGCCAGCAGGTCCGGCTCGACCGTCACGGTCGGGTCCAGCCGAGCCACCACGTCCAGGTACATCGCGACCTCGGCGCGGGCCCGCCGGCGTGCCGCGGCCCGGTCCTCGTCGACCACGGTGACCGCACCCGCCACCACGCCCACCGGACGGTCCGAGGCGGCCGACAGCCAGCCGCGCATGGTGGCGACCATGTCCGGGTTAGCCGAACCGCCGAGCTTCACCTCGTGCGCCACCTCGGCGGCCAGCGCCGCACCGCGCGGCCCCCACACCCCGAGCAGCAGGTCCACCACCGGCCGGTACGGCACGTACCGCAGGGCGGTGCCGGGCGCGATGCGGAACACCTCGCCGGCGTAGCCGGAGTCGTCGCCGGCCAGCAGCGCGGCGACGACCTCGGCCGCCTCCCGCAGTGTCCGAAGTGGACGGTCCTGGCGTACGCCGACGCGGGACAGCCAGCTGCCGCGCGCGAGCCCCAGGTACGCCCGGCCGCCGGACGCGGCGTCCAGCGCGGCGACCTGCCCGGCGATCTCCACCGGGTGCGTCAGGTACGGGTTGAGGCACGCGGCGCCGAGCCGGAGCCGGCTCGTGGCGCGCGCCATCACCAGCAGCGGGTACAGCGGCGGTTGGTAGCCCAGGTCGCCGAAGACCGACACCCCGTCGAAGCCGTACGACTCGGCGGCGACGGCGAGCCGGGCGTACTCGTCCGGTCCCTTGTCGGACTGGAACGCGATCGACACCGCGCCGGTCACGTCAGCTCGTCCGTCGGAATCCGTTGCACGCCAAGGCGTTCCACCCGCATCACGAGTCGCTCCTCCGGATCCGGGCAGGCGACCTCGCAGTCGCGGGCCAGCCAGTCGCCGTCGGCCAGCGCGCGCTGCTTGGCCGGTAGCAGCGGCAGCACCGCGGCCAGCGCGTACAGGCAGAAGTGTCGGCCGGGCGGGATGGTCAGGCGCGACGAGCGGGTCAGGTCGAGGTGGTCGCCGGGGCGCATGCCGCACACCGAGCGGCCCTCGATCCGGTCCACCACCACGCGCAGGTCGGCGACCTCGGTGTGGTCGCTCATCGCCGGCCCCGCGGCGCGGTGAGCCCGGTGTCGTCCCGGTACACCCGGCCAGCCTTCATCACCAGGTGCAGGGTGCGCAGGGCCGACACGCCGCGGGTCGGGTCGTCGCGCAGGGCGATCAGGTCCGCCTGCCGACCCGCCTGGATGGTACCGATCCGGTCGGCGGCGCCCAGCCACTCCGCCGGCCGTACGGTCGCGGCGCGCAGCGCGTCGGCGACCGGCATGCCCGCCTCGACCATGAACTCCAGCTCGCGCACCGTCGCGGTGGTCTCGTCGTACGGCGCGTGCGGCGGCATGTCCGAGCCGAGCGCGATCGGTACCCCGTTGCGCAGCGCGTGCTGCAGGCTCTCCCAGTGCCGCGGTCCCGCCGACAGCGCCCGGTCCATCATCCAGCCCGGTACGCCGCTGTCGATGAAGAACTGTTCGCACCGGCTGACGGTGATGGTCGGCACGTACCAGACGCCGCGCTCGGCCATCACCCGGGTGAGGTCGTCGGTCAGTTCGTAGCCGTGTTCGACGCAGTCGAGGCCGAGTTCGACGGCGCGCACGATGGTGTCGGCCGGGCCGGCGTGCGCGGTCACCTTCCGCCCCCAGTCGTGCGCGATCTCCAGTACTGCGGCCATCTCGCCGTCGGTGAGCTGCGGGGTGTCGATCTGCTCGTGCTCGCCGGCGATCCCACCGGAGATGCACACCTTGATCAGGTCGGCGCCGGCACGCAGCTGCTGGCGTACCGCGCGGCGGAAGCCGTCGGCGCCGTCGGCCTCCAGCGCGTCGGCGTCCCAGCCGTGCCCGCCGGTGCAGCACAGCGCGTGCCCGGCGGTGTAGATCCGCGGGCCGTCGACCGCGCCGGCGTCGATCGCCTTGCGCAGCGCGAAGTCGGCGTACCGGGTCTCGCCGACGAGCCGGACCGTGGTCACTCCACTGTGGAGGGTCTGGCGGGCCGAGTCGGCCATCAGCAGTACCAGCTCGGCGAGGTTCGCGCGCTGCACCGCCTCCGCCATCCCGCCCGGCAGGCCGAGTCCGAGGTGTACGTGCATGTTGGTCAGGCCGGGCATGACGTAGGCCCCGGCCATGTCCACGACGGTCGCGCCGCGCGCCTCGGACAGTACGTCGTCGGAGGTGCCGACGGCACGGATCTCGCCCGTACGGTCGATCCAGATGCCGCGGTCGGTGGTGACGCCGTCGCCGACGCCGTCGTACACGGCGCAGTCGACGAGGACGCGGTCGGCGGGTGCGGGGATCATTCAGCGTCCTTCCGGAACGGTCGGGTCGGGCAGCCAGCAGGCCACCGAACCGGCGCCGGTCGCCCGGACCGGTGGTTCGACGGCGCACTCGGCCACGGCGTACGGGCAGCGCGGACGGAACCGGCAGCCGCTCGGCGCGTTCGCCGGGTCGGGCACCTCGCCGGCCAGTACCGCGGGCAGGGTCGGCTCGGCGGAGATCCGCGGTACCGCGTCGATCAGCGCCCGGGTGTACGGGTGCCGCGGCGCGTCCCACAGCTGCGCGGTCGGCGCCACCTCGACGATCTTGCCGAGGTACATCACCGCGGTACGGTCGGCGATCTGCCGTACCAGCGCCAGGTCGTGCGAGATGAACAGCAACCCGGTGCCGGTGTCCCGGACCAGCTCGACGAGCAGGTTGACGATCTGCGCGGCGGACGAGGCGTCGAGGGCGGTGACCGGTTCGTCGGCGACGAGCAGCCGCGGCCGGGGCGCGAGCGCGCGGGCGATCGCCAGCCGCTGCCGCTGCCCGCCCGAGAACTGGTGCGGATACTTACTCGCGGCCTCGGCGGGCATGCCGACCCGGTCCAGCAGGTCGGCCACCCGCCGCGCCCGGTCCGGTCCGGCCGGCAGGCCGTCGGCGAGCTGCGAGCCGATCCGGCGCCGCGGGTTGAGCGACGCGTACGGGTTCTGGAACACCATCTGCAGGCCCACGTCGACGCTCGGCCGCCGGCGCCAGCCCAGCGGCGTCACCGGACGGCCGTCGTACGCGATGGTGCCGGCGCGCGGCGCGGTCAGCCCGGCCACGGCCCGGGCGAGAGACGACTTGCCGCAGCCGGACTCGCCGACCAGGCCGACGATCTCGCCGGCGGCCACGTCGAGGCTGACCCCGGCGACGGCCGCCACCGTGCCCCGTTCCCGCGACCGGTACTCGACCCGCACGTCCTCGATCGCCAGCAGCGCGCTCACGCGCTCACCTCCAGCTCGGGCGCCACCGGGCACGCCGCGTACCGGTCGGGTCCGGTGCGGGCGAGTTCCGGCGGCGCGGTCCGGCACGCGTCCACCGCGTACGAGCAGCGCGGTTCGAACGGGCAGCCGGGCGGTGCGGCGCCGGGGATGACCGGGCTGCCCGGGATCGGTTGCAGCGCACCGGTTCCGGTCGCGCCGTGCGGCCGTGCGCCGAGCAGCGCCGCCGTGTACGGGTGCCGCGGCGTCGACAGCACCGCCGGGGTCGGCCCGGTCTCCAGTACGCGCCCGGCGTAGAACACGTACGTGCGTGCGGTGAGCGCGGACAGTACGCCGAGGTCGTGCGTGATGAACAGGACGGACAGGCCGGTCTCGTCGCGCAGGCGGCTCAGCAGAGCCAGGATCCCGGCCTGCACGGTCACGTCGAGCGCGGTGGTCGGTTCGTCGGCGATGAGCAGCTTCGGCCGGGCGGCGAGCGCGATGGCGATCGCGACCCGCTGCCGCATGCCGCCGGAGAACTGGTGCGGGTAGGAGCGCAGGGTCCGTTCCGGGTCCGGGATGCGTACCTGGTCGAGCAGCTCGACGGCGCGGGCGCGGGCAGCGCGGCGGGACAGCCCGAGGTGCCGGCGCATGTGCTCGGTGAGCTGGGTACCGACGCTGAGCATCGGGTGCAGCGCGGCGGTCGGGTCCTGGAACACCATCGAGATGCCGGCCCCGCGTACCGACTGCCAGCCGCGCCGGTCCAGGCCGAGCAGGTCCTTGCCGTCGAACCGGGCGGCACCGTCCACAGTGGACCCGGCGGGCAGCAGGTTCAGCAGGGCCTGCGCGGTGAGGCTCTTGCCGGATCCGCTCTCGCCGGCCACGCCGACGATCTCGCCCGCGCCGACCTCCAGCGACACGTCGTGCACCACCGGTACGCCGCCGGGCAGCGTGATCGTCAGTCCCTCGGTCGCAAGCAGCATGTCAGCGTCCCTTCGCGAAACGCGGGTCGATCCGGTCGCGCAGCGCGTCCCCGAGGACGTTGCAGGCCAGTACGACGGTGAGGATCGCGAGGCCGGGGAACACGCTGACCCACCACTTCGACAGGTCGTGCGATCCCAGGGCGATCATGGCGCCCCACTCGGGTGCCGGCGGGCGTGGTCCGAGTCCGAGGAACGACAGCGCGGCGAGCATCAGTACGGCGTTGCCGAGTTCGAGGGTGGCGAGGACCACGGCGGGGCCGACGCTGTTGGGTACGACGTCGCGGCGCAGCGCGGTGACCGGGCCGACGCCGAGCAGCCGCGCGGCGTGCAGGTAGTCCTCCCCGCGTACGGTCAGCACCGAGCTGCGGATGACCCGGGCGTACACCGGCCAGGAGACGATCACCAGCGCCAGCACCGCGTTGCGCGTACTCGGGCCGAACGCGGCGCTGACCGCCATCGCCAGGATGATCTGCGGGAAGGCGAACACCAGGTCGGTCAGCCGCATCAGCGCCTCGTCGACGAAGCGGCCGAGGTAGCCGGCGACCAGGCCGAGCACGCCGCCGACGGCCAGCGCGAGTACCACGATGACCAGGGCCAGCGGGATCGACAGCCGGGCGCCGAACAGCAGCCGGCTGAGGATGTCGCGGCCCAGCTCGTCGGTGCCGAACCAGTGCGCGGCCGACGGCGGGGCGTACGTGGCGTCGTCCTGCTGGAGCGGATCGTACGGGGCGAGCACGTTCGCCAGCGCCGCGACCGCGAGCCAGCCGGCCACCACCACCAGCGCCGCCACCGTCAGCGGCTGCCTCCACAGTGGACGGTGGGCGAACCAGTCGCGCCGGCCCAGCGCCTTGCGTACCCGCCTGTCGGTCAGGTCGACCGGGACCGGCGCCTGGGTCGTCTGTTCGGTCATGACAGCCGGATCCTCGGGTCGATGAGTCCGTACACCAGGTCGACGATCAGGTTGACCACGGTGTACACCAGCGCGACGAACAGGCTCACGCCGAGGATCGACGGCAGGTCCAGCGCGGTCGCGCTGCGGTAGGCGTACTGGCCGATGCCGGGCCAGCCGAAGATGTTCTCCACCAGCACGGTGCCGGACAGCAGCGCGGCGAACGCCAGCCCGCTGACCGTGATCACCGGTACCAGGCCGGCGCGCAGCAGGTGCCGGCGCAGCACGGTGAAGCCCGGCAGGCCCTTGGCGTGCGCGGCCTTGATGTAGTCGGTGGACAGCACCTCCAGCATCGCCGAGCGGACGAACCGGATGAGCGTGGCCACGGTCAGGCACGTCAGCACCAGCACGGGAAGTACCAGGTGCTGCACGGCGTCCCACCACTCGGCCCACTGCCCGGCGAGCGCACTGTCCACTGTGTACATTCCGGTCACGGTCGGCGGCGGCGAGAAGTCGGTCGACAGCCGGCCGCCGGACGGCGAGACGCCGAGCAGGTAGAAGAACTGGTACAGCACGACCAGCGAGAGCCAGAACGGCGGCGTGGACAGCCCGAGCAGCGAACCCACTCGTACCACCTGGTCGGTGGCGCGGCCGTGGCGAACCGCGGCGAGCATGCCGACCGCGGTGCCGATCAGCAGCGCCAGCACCATGCTCGGCACCGCCAGCTCCATCGTCGCCGGCACGTAGTGCGCCAGGTCGGACAGCACCGGCTTGCCGGTCTGCTGCGAGGTGCCGAGGTCGCCGTGCAGCAGGTTCCACAGATACCGCAGGTACTGCACGTACACCGGCTGGTCGAGGCCCCACCTGGCGCGGTACGCGGCGACCAGTGCCGGGTCGTTGAGCGCCTGCTCGGACAGGTTCGCCGTCGCCGAGTCCCCCGGTACGACGTGCACGAGGGCGAACGTCACGACGGTGACACCCCACAGCAGCCCGACGGTGACCGCGAGGCGCTTCGCCAGGAACCGCACCAGATGCGGCACCCGGGGGCGGCGCCGGGCCGCGGCGGGCGCCTCGCCCGCCGCGGCGACGGAAGCCGACATTACTTGCGCCCCACCGCGGCGATGTCGACCTGCCAGCCGGCCGGCGCGTACTCCGCACCGGTCAGCGTCGCACCGGCCACCACCACACCCGAGTTGTACGCCAGCGGAATGTACGGCGAGTACTGGTTGAGCAGCCGCTGCCAGTCCTGCAACGCCGCCTGCTGCGCGGCCGGGTCGAGCGTGTCCTGCACCTTCTTGCCGGCGGCGACGACGCGCTTGTCGGCGCGGGCGACGGTCCAGCCGGTGGTGGCGGCGGTGCCCTGGCCGGGCGCGAGGTTGTTGACCAGCGACGCGGCGACCGGGTAGTTGAGGCTCTGCGGGCTGAACCGCATCGCCACCTTGCCGCCGCGCTGCTTGTCCAGGAACGAGGTCAGCGGCTGCGGGTCCAGCGTCAGCCTGATGCCGGCCTTCTTCGCGTCACCCTGCACCTTGGTCGCGATCGTGCCGAGATCCACCCCGCGGTACGTGATCGACGGGTACATCAGCGACACGGTCGGGTTCTTCAGCCCGGCGTCGGCCAGCAGCTTCTTCGCCGCCGCGATGTCCTGGTGCTGCGCCTCGCTCTTCGGCAGCGCCCCCGGGTACGCCGGCGGCACCACGCCCGCCGCCGGGGTCGCGCCGCCGCCGAACAGCGCCGCCACGCCCGGGTAGTCGATCGAGGCGCGTACCGCCTTGACGAACGCCGGGTTGGCGGCCACCTTCGACACGGCCGGATCGGCGTTGAGGGTGAGGAAGTAGAACGTGTCGTCCGCGCTGGACTGCTTCAGGCTCGACGGCAGGCCCTCCAGCATCTTGCCGGACAGGTCCAGGGCCAGCTCGGCGCCGGTCGTCTTGGCCATCGTCAGCTTCTGGTTCTGCACGTCCATGTTGCGCAGCACCACGCGGGAGAACGTCGGCTTGGCCCCCCAGTACTTGGGGTTGGCCGTGAGTACGACCTGCGAGGAGGCGTCGAAGCTCTTCAGCACGTACGGGCCGGAGCCCGCGGACGCGCCGTCCAGGTACTTCTGCGCGGTGTCGGACTTTGCCGCGTCCGCCCCGTCGGTGCCGCCCTTCTGCTTGACCACCTTCGAGTTCACGATCCCGGTGTACGGCTGGGTGAGGATGATCGGCACGTTCGGGTCGGCGGTGGCGCTTCGTACCACGACGGTGTGCGCGTCGGTCTTCGACGCGGTCAGCCCGCCCACGGTGACGGCCGGGCTCGCCTTGAGGTTGCGCAGCCGGTTGAGGCTGAACACCACGTCGTCGGCGGTGACCGGCGTGCCGTCGGAGAACCGCGCGTCGTCCCGCAGCGTGAACGTGAACGTCTTCGCATCCGCCGACACCGTGTACTTGGTGGCCAGGTCCGGCTGCGGCTTGGTCATGTCCGACCCGTGGAAGGTCAGGAGCGTGTCGTACAGCGCGTGCACGGTGGTGTTGCCGGTCGCCTCGTACACGTGGCCGGGGTCGAGGCTCTTGATGACGAACGAGGTGTCGATCGTCAGGGTCTTCGCGCTGCCGCCGCCGGCGCCGCCGGCGGTGCAGGCGGTCGCGGCGGTGGCCAGGGCGAGCGCGACGAGCGTCGCCCCGACGCGGCGCGCGTGGCGCGGTGTCACCGACATGGGGGGTCCTTCGGGCAGTGGGAGGGGGAGTCCGGGCGCACGGCGGCGATGCCGGGGCCGAGGGCGGCGGACTGGTGACCGGCGTGGGTGGCCGGTCGGGTCGCGGACGGCGGGGGGTGGCTCGACGCGCGACGTGTTCATTTCTAGCAGACCCGTCCTGGGCCTGTTTGACCATGCTAAACAGAGCTGTGTACTGTCGTCAAACAAGTTCATCGTCATCAACCATGAGGGGTGTGGATGCTCGGCGATCGGCTCCGCGAACTGCGCCAGCGGCACGGGCTGACCCTGCGCCAGTTGGCCCAACAGGCGGACGTCTCCCCCGCCCTGCTCAGCCAGATCGAGAACGGCGCGACCGACCCGAGCCTGGCCACGCTGCGTAAGCTCGCGAAGGTCTTCGACGCGTCGATCTCGATGCTGTTCGACGAACCCGACGCGCCCCGGGTACACGTCAGCAGGCCCGAGCGCCGTACCCGGCTGGCCGCCCCGCGCGGCGAGATCTCGTACGACCGGCTCACCCCCGGCCGCGGCGACCTGGAAGTACTCCAGGCCGACCTCGCGCCCGGCGACGCCAGCGCACCGGAACCGTGGGCCCACCCGTCCACCGAGTGCGCGATCGTCATGGCCGGCACCGTCGTGGCCGAGATCGACGGCGAGCGGCACGAACTGTCCGAGGGCGAGGCGATCACGTTCGACTCCCGCCTGCCGCACCGGTACCGCAACGACAGCGACGCGCCCGCCCGCATCGTCATCGCCGTGACGCCACCGACCCCGTGAAGGACCGACAGTGAACCGCGACAGCGTCGACTGGTCCGGCTACCTGCCGGCGGTCACCACCCCGTTCACCGAGGACGGCGAGCTGGATCTCGCCGCCTGGCGCGAGCAGCTCGACTGGCTGCTCGCCGAACGCATGGACGGCATCATCGTCGCCGGCACCACCGGCGAGTGGTTCAGCCTCAGCGAACCCGAACGCGCCGAGCTGTTTCGTACCGCCGCCGATCAGGCCGCCGGGCGGGTTCCGGTGCTGGGCGGGGCCACCGCGTACACGCCCGGTGAGGCGATCCGGCACGCCACCGCGGCCAGGGCGGCCGGGCTGTCCGGCGTGCTGCTCACGCCCCCGCCGTACCTGGTGCCGAGTCGCCGCGAGATCGTCGCGTTCTACCGGACCGTGAGCGCCGCGGTCGACATCCCGATCTGCGTGTACAACTGGCCGCGCGGCACCGGCGTCGACCTGGACGTGGCGCTGCTGACCGAACTGGCCGGGATCGACACGGTCGTCGCGGTGAAGAACTCCACACCCGACTTCGGCTCCTTCGTACGCGGCCTCATCGCGCTGGGCGAGCGCGTGCGGTACTTCGGCATCCCCACCAACGACACCGGCATCGCGCTGCTGACCAAGCTGGGCGGCGACGGGCTGATGGGTGCCGGCGGCGTGCTCGGCGCCGACCATCCCGGCTTCTTCCGCGCCGTGGCCGCCGGCGACCTGGACACCGCGCGCCAGCTCGGCGCCCGCGACCGGGTACTCATGGACGCCTGGTTCGGCGCCGACTACGGCGCCCGCTTCGGCAACGCCCCCGCGATCCTCAAGTACGCGCTGCGCCGGCGCGGCGTGCCCGGCGGACACGTACGCCCGCCGCTGCTGCCGTTGACCGCCGACGAGCAGAAGCGCGTCGCCGACACCCTCGACTCGCTGGGCCTGTAGGACGATGTACGACGTCGCGGTGATCGGCGGCGGCCTGCTCGGCTGCGCCGTCGCCTACCACCTGGCCCGTGCCGGCACCCGGGTCGTACTGCTGGAGAAGGACGAGCTGAACCGGCACGCCTCCGGGCAGAACGCCGGGAGCCTGCACTTCCAGCTGGAGTACCGGATGGTGGCCGACGGGGACGCGGCCGCCGAACGTGCCGCCCGGGCGCTGCCGCTGCACCTCGACGCGCAGCGGGCGTGGGCCGGTCTGGCCGCCGAACTCGACGCGCCGGTCGAGGTCGTCCAGCACGGCGGGCTGATGCTCGCCGAGACCGCCGACGAGCTGGACCGGTTGCGGCGCAAGGCATCCCTGGAACGCCGCCACGGGCTGGACGTCACCGTACTGACCGGCGCCGAGCTGACCTCGCTCGCCCCGTACCTGGCGGCCGGGGTGCGCGGCGCCGCGTACGCGCCGGGCGAGGGCAAGGCGAACCCGCGCCTGGTGACCCTGGCGTACGCGCGGGCCGCGTCCCGGCTCGGCGCCGACCTGCGTACCGGAACCCGGGTGACAGCCCTGACCCGGGAGGCCGGCGGCTGGCGGCTGACCACGACGCCGACGGCCGCCGGACGTGGCGCGCGGACCGACGGAGTGCGCGCCGCCGCAGTGGTCCTGGCAGCCGGGGTGTGGACCGCGGAGCTCGCCGCGATGGCCGACGTCCGGCTCCCGGTGGTACCGGTCGCGCTGTCCATGACGGCGACCGCGCCCACCACGCCGTTCCTGCCGCACCTGGTGCAGCACGTCGGAAGACGGCTGTCGATGAAGCAGACCAGCGACGGCAACGTCTTGATCGGCGGCGGGTCGCCGGCCAAGTTCCGCGCCGTCGACGGCCGGATCGACCTGGAGACCGCACCCGAGCTGCGGTACGAGTCGCTGGTCGGCAACGCCGACGCCGCGCGCGTGGTCCCCGCCGTACTCCGGCTGCCGGTGCTGCGCTGCTGGTCCGGCGCGACCACGCTGACCCCCGACCAGCTGCCGGTACTCGGCCCGCTGCCGCGCCGGCCCGGCCTGTACGCCGCGACCGGCGGCTCGGCGTTCACGCTCGGCCCCACGTACGCCCGGCTGCTGGCCGAGACCCTGCTCACCGGCGAGCCGTCGCTGCCGATCGACGCGTACTCGCCCGCCCGGTTCGGATTCCTCAATGCCGTCTGAGCGCACACCGCCCACCGCGTCCCGGCTGACCGACATCGGCCGACCCGCGCCGGTCACCATCGACGTCGACGGCACGCCGGTCACCGCGTACCCGGGTGAGCCGCTGGTCGCCGCGCTGCTCGCCGCCGGGCACCGGGCGCTGCGCCGGACCGCGTCCGGTGCGCCGCGCGGGGCGTACTGCAACATGGGCGTCTGCTTCGACTGCGTGGTGACCGTCGACGGCGTACCGGCGAGCCGTTCCTGCCTGACCGAGGTCCGCGCCGGGATGCGGGTGCGTACCGATGCATGACGTGGCGGTCGTCGGTGCCGGTCCCGCCGGGCTGGCCGCGGTCGACGTACTCGCCAGCCACGGCGCGCGGGTCCTGGTCGTCGACGAGCAGCCGCGCGCCGGCGGCCAGATCCACCGGCAGCCGCCGGCCACGTTCGCCGCCGCGACGGTACCGGCGGGGCGGGCGCTGCTCGCGGTGGCCGAGCGTGCCGACGTCGACTGGTGGTGGCGTACCGCGGGGTGGGGCGTCTTCGGCGGGCACGCCGGGCTGGACGACTTCGCCGGCTCCACACCCGCCGACCGCGCCGACGGGGACGGGCCGATGCGGCTCGCGGTGCACGGGCCGGACGGCGCCCGCACCGTACGCCCGCGCGCGGTCCTGCTCACGGCCGGGGCGTACGACCTGCCGGTGCCGTTCCCCGGCTGGACGCTGCCGGGCGTACTGACTGCCGGCGGGGTGCAGGTGTTCGTCAAGTCGGCGCACCTGCTGCCGGGACGCCGGTTCGTCCTGGCCGGGGCGCACCCGCTCCTGCTGGTCGTCGCCGCGCAGCTGGTCGCGGCCGGCGCCGAGGTCGCCGAGGTGCTGCTCGTCCGCCGGCCGCGGGCCGGCGCGCTGCTGCGGATGCTGCCGGCCGCCGCGGGCAACACCGGCAAGCTCCGCGAGGGTGGGCACGCGCTGGCGGTACTGCGCCGGGCCGGCGTACCGGTGCGGTTCGGTACCCGCGTGGTGCGGGCCGACGCCGGGCCGGACGGTGAGCTGGCCGCAGTCGTCCTCGCCGCGCCGGACGGGACGCACCGTACGGTGCCGGCCGACGTGCTCGCGCTCGGGTACGGCTTCGTCCCGTCGACGGACCTGGCCCGGCAGGCCGGCTGCGCGGTCCGGTACGACCCGGCGGCCGGCGGCTGGGTCGTCACGCACGACCGGTGGCAGCGCAGCAGCGTACCGCGGGTGTCGGTGGCGGGCGAGATCACCGGGGTGGCCGGCGCCGAGCAGGCGGTCGCCGAGGGGCGGCTCGCCGCGCTGGGGCTGCTCGCCGACCTGGGCCTGGTGCCCGCGCCGCGGATCGGCCGGCTGGCCCGGCCGGTACGCCGGGATCTGCGCCGGCGCCGCCGCTTCGCCACCGCGCTGGCCGCGGCGTTCCCCCCGCCGGCACCGGCACCGGCCGACGACGAGACGGTGCTGTGCCGGTGCGAGGAGGTCACCGCGGGCACCGTACGCGCCGCACTGCGCGCGAACCCGCACCTGCGTACCGCGAACGGGGTGAAGCTGCTGACCCGTACCGGGATGGGGTTGTGCCAGGGCCGGTCCTGCCAGCCGGCGGTGTGCGCGCTGATCGCCGCGGAGACCGGCCGCAGCGTGGCCGAGGTCGGCCCGTACACGGCGCGCCCGCCGATCCGCCCGATCCCGCTCGGCACGCTCGCGGGTGGCGACCCATGACGGAAACGGCCACCGCCGAGCCGCCCGGTGGGGTCTCTAAGCTGGGCTCATGACATCGGTCAGGAAGATCCAGGTCACCTTCGACTGCGCGGACCCGGTGCGGGTCGCCCGCTTCTGGTGCGAGGTGCTGGGCTACGTCGTACCCGAGCCGCCGGAGGGGTTCGCCTCCTGGGACGAGTTCGACCGGTCGTTGCCGCCGGAGGAGCAGGGGGCGGCGTTCGCCTGCGTCGACCCGACGGGTGTGGGCCCGCGCCTGTTCTTCCAGCGCGTACCCGAGGGCAAGGTCGTCAAGAACCGGGTGCACCTCGACGTACGGGCCGGCGCCGGGCTGGTGGGTGACGAGCGGCTGGCCACGCTGGAGGCCGAACGCGACCGGCTGATGGCACTCGGCGCGACGCAGGTGCTGCTCCAGCGTGCCGACGGCATCAACGAGTCGTGCATCTGGATGCAGGACATCGAGGGCAACGACTTCTGCCTCGACTGAGCGCGTCACGAGTCGCGGTCCGGTGCGATTCTCCCGGTACCGGACTGCCACGGCTGCCGCGGCGAACGACGGGGATGCCGCCGCTGGTCGCCGGGATCGGCGTCGCCGCAACGGGTCTCAGCCTCGGGACCGCCGGCGCGAACCCGGCGTCTCCGGCATCGCCGTCCCGAACCTGACCCGCCCCGTCCGCTCCCCCGTCGCCGCGACCGGTGTACCGGGTCGCCCACCGAATCCGATTAGTCCACTGTGGACAGTGGTGCGGTTGCGCACACGGTGGGATGCTTGGCCCTGCTCGTACTCCTTCGTCCCGTACGGTGAGGGGAGTTCGGATGAGGCTCGGACGTGCCGGTGTGCTGGTCGCGGCGATCGCGGCGGTGCTGCTGGGGGCATCGTCCCCGGCGACCGCGGTGCCCTGGGACGGCGTCGCGCCGTACGTGGACAGCGGGAGGAGTACGACCGGCCTGCAGCAGCTGGTCTGGACGCCGACCGACACCAGCGGCATCGACCCCGCGTACGCGGCGGGTCGGCTCGCCGCGGAGCCCACCCCCGGCCTCGGCCAGGTGTACGCGCACACCAACCACGCGGTGCACTACAAGTCCGACGCGGCCTGCGCCGACGCGCGGGCGGCGATCTCCGCGGCGGACGCGGCGTACACGCTGGCGGCCTGGTGCTTCGACGGCAACGACGAGACGTCGAACCGGTGGCTGCCGCAGTCGGTGACCAGCTCGCAGGACGCCGAGCAGGCCCCCGGGTACTCGGCCGGCGGGGACGAGGTCGTCGGCGTGTGGCGGCAGGAGGCGTCGAGTGACGACATCGCCCGGTGCCCGGGGCTGCCCGCCGACACCGCGCGCTCGGCGGGACTGCGCGCCACGTTCCTGCAGCGGCCGTACACCGACGGCACGCACGGCGGCTACCGGCACGTACTGCTCGTGGTACCCGGCGCGTCCAACGGCGACGGGCTCACGTTCGGGCCGGTGTGCGACGTGCACGGCGGCGGCGTGAGCTGGTACGGGCCGTACCTGTTCGTGGCGAAGCACGGGTCGGGGGTGCTGGTGTTCGACACCCGCCGCACGTACCTGGTGCCCGACGACGGCGCCTGCGGCCCCGACCACGCCGCGCCCACCCCGAACGACGTCGGCCAGGTCACCGACCCGTCCGGCGGCAGCCAACTGTGCGCCGCCGGCTACCGGTACGTGATGTTCGAGGTCGGCAGCTTCCACACCACGCCGTCCGGCTGCTCCACCACGCCGAGCGCCCTCACCGCCGACCTGTGCTTCTCGTCGATCTCGCTGCAACGGTCGGACGACTCGCTCGTCACGACCGAGTACCGGGGGACGGCGGACATGACGGCCTCCGGCGCGCCGGTCCGGATCGTCAACTGGCCGACCGCCACGCTCGTCGACCGCATCACGACCGGCTCCACCGCACCGGTCTCCGCGAGCCGCCTCGCCGCGACCAACCTGGAAGGCATCCAGGGCGTCGTCGCCCGACCCGACCCCGCCGGCTCCGGACACCCCGAGTACTTTCTCGCCCGCACCGTTCCGGGCGGCCACGGCAGCCAACTGTGGTTCGAACGCGACGGCGACGGCGTCTGCGCGAGTCGCGGCACGTTCGTCGACGACACCGAATCCATGGCGTACTGGCTGGACTCGGGCGGCAGCGCGCACCTGTGGACGTTCACCGAGTACGCCAACCGCCGGATGCTCGTCCGCGTCTACACCAGCGAGTACAACGATCCTCCGTCCGGCTGCCCCACCCAGTAGCAGCGTCAGGGACGCGGCGGTGGGGCGACGCGGCCGTGGCCGTGCCATTCCGGGTACGGCAGGAAACGGCTCTGCACCCCGAGTCCGCGCAGGAAGTCGCCGACGAGCCGCTCGACCAGCGCGGGTGTCTCGTCGATGAGTTCCGCGGTGACCGTACTGGTCAGCATCTCGTACTCGTCCGCGTCGTACTGGGCGGCTCCCTGCCAGCCCATGACGCCCTGGACGGCCTCCTCGGCGGCCGCGTACCGCATGCCGTCGAACCGGACGCCGAGCTGCCAGCGCCCGCGGTAATGGCTGACCTCGGTGAACGCGGCCGCCAGCGCGAGCGTGCTGTGCACGACCCCGAGCAGCCACGTGCAGGGGACGGTCGTGAAGTCGAGATCCCTGGCCCAGTCCGCGTCGTGGTACCTGGTGCCCGAGCCGCACGTGGTCTCGATCCCGCCGTCGCGGCGGACGAGATAGTCGAGCACGCCGGACTCGTGCCGGTCGGCGGTCCTCGTCAGGGCGAGGCCGCGGGGCCGCGACCGCCATCCGGCAGTACCGTCGCGCAGCAGGTGACCCGAGCCGGTCAGTTCGGGGCGCAGGGTCGCGGCGGCCCGGTCGACCGCGTTGTACACCGACGTCCGGTCGTCCTCGTCGAGTACCGCGGACAGCAGGTTGCGGTCGGCGTCGACCGGGTCGGCGATCACGTACAGGTGGCCGAACTCGCGGGTGCGCGCCGGGAGCGGGAACCGGTCCGCCATCGCGGCCAGCTCGGTTCCGGTGCGCTGCAACGCCACCGACCGGACGCTCAGGAGTTCCCGGACCCGGTCGTCCGCCAGCCGCAGCTTCCCCAGGTCGCCGCGCCCGAAGTACTCGAAGTCGACCTGGTGCGGTGCCTGCCCGCTGGGCGGGACCTCGACGACGATGCAGGCGACGTCGTCCTCGTCGGGATGCATGATCGGGCGGAGGTGGAAGTACAGGCGGGGGTGGATGTACGACTCGGCGGCCCGCACGATGCGCTGCCGCGCCTCCGCGAGCGGGACGCCGGCGACCTTCTCGGCACGGGAGTCCTTCGCCTGCACGCCGACGATGAGCGTGCCGCCGTCGACGGCGAGCGACGCCAGTTCGCGTGCCAGTTCGGTGTTGGCGCTGGGTCTGTTGGGGAGGTCGGTCGTCAGCTCAAGCCAGTGGCTCTCGTCGAGCAGCCCGCCGTCGACGGCGTCCTGCAGGTCGTTCCAGGTGGCGAGGGTGCGGCGGCTGGCCTCGATGCCCAGATACACAGTCATAGTGCCGTCCTACACCTGGTATCCGACACGTGGCAGTACGTGCTTATCCTCCGAACAGTCGGACCTTCCGAGCCTGTGGGATGAACCGCGACCGCGCCGGCACGGTCGCGCACGTGACGCGACGTACGAGACCGGCAGACCGTCAGGCGTGGTGGGATGGTTCGCGCAGGTCGACCGGCAGGGGCGTGCCGCCGCCCGGCAACAGCCGTCGCAGGGCCGGGTACGCGGCCGCCGCCAGCCCCATCAACAGCGCCACCTCACGCTGGGGTATGGCGCGCGGAACCGACCAGTACGCACCGATCGCGCCGATGGGCGCGGCACCGCCGATCGGCACCATCGCCAGCGACCGTACGAACGTCGGACGGTAGATCTCCTGCGGGATCCGCTCGTCGACCGTACTGTCCACGACGATCGCCGGCTCGCCGTGGATCATGGCCCAGCCGCTGATGCACTGCTGGACAGGGAACCGCTGCCCCTTCCACAACGGGCTGACGGCATCCTCGTCCGCGTAGAAGCACCGCCCGTCCTCGTACAGGACGACGGTGGCCCCCTGCGCGTCGACGAGGCTCCGGGCCGTGGCGCGCACGATGTGCTGAACCTGCTCAAGCGTCTCGGCGCGCGCCACGCGCTCCTGCGCCTGCGCCAGGAGCGCCTTGTCGGCGACCGTACTCAACCCGAGCTTGCGTGCCGCATCCATGGAGCAACGTTACCGCCGGTCAGCGGCCCGGCCAGCGCGCTTGACCCGCCCGCCCCGACGACCGGCGTCGCATCCGGCCACGACTCCGGACCATCCGTCGACGCCCGCAGAATTGCCCACGATCCGCCCGGCGACCACGATTCACGACCAGCATGGCGTGCCGCTTCGCCGGCCGTCAGTACGTCAGGCGGGTGCCGCGGCGCCAGATCGCGCGGGTGTTGAGGGTGTCGCCGATGTCGACGGTCGGGTCGCCGTCGACCAGCAGGAGGTCGGCCCGCAGCCCCTCGGCGATGCGGCCCCGGTCGCTGAGCCGGAAGCGACGGGCCGTGGTCGCTGTCGCCGCCCGCAGGGCCCGTTCGGGTGTCAGTCCGGCCGCCACCAGGTACTGCAGCTCGTGGTGCAGGCTCGCCCCGTGCGCCAGGCCCCCGAAGAACGTCTCCGGCATCGAGACGTCCGTGCCGGCCAGTACGTCGACGCCGGCGGCGTCCAGCGCGCGCACGGTGGCGTACACGTCGTCGAGGTTGCCGTGCGGGAAGCGGTCGTAGCTTGCGCGCAGGGTCCGGTCCCACGCGCCGTCGAGGCGCCCGGCGACCCGCGGGTCGTCGGCGAGCTCGCTGGCCGTGATTCCCATCATCGAGGCGTTGAGGCTGATGCAGGGAACGACGAACATGTCCGCGTCCCTGATCAGCCGGACGATCTCGGCGCTGTGCGGCCGGTCCATGAACACGTGGGTGACGCCGTCGATGCCGGCCTCGGCCGCGATTCTGGTGGCGTCCAGGGTCAGCGCGTGCGCCACGGTGAGGGCGCCGTACCTCTTCGCCTCGGCCACCCCGGCGCGCACGGTGGCCAGGTCGAGCGACGGCAGCCCGGGATGTCCCTCCACGCTGCCGTCGTCGATCATGAACTTGATGAAGTCGGATCCCCGGGCGAGGAGCTGCGGTACGAAGGCGGCCGCCTCCTCGGGCGTGGTGGAAAACGGCGTCAGGGGCATGACCGGCGGGAGGTCCCATTTCGGCCGGAACCCCTCGGGCATCAGCTCGCTCGGGTGACCACCGGGCGGCGTGATGGCGAAACCGGCCGAACGCACGTCGGCGACGGTGTCGTCGTCGGTGATGCGCGCCCGGTTCTCCCGGGTGTGCATCCCCTGCATCTCCAGCTCGGTCGTCACCCCGAACCGCAGGGCGAGCGCCAGGGAACCCGGGGCGGAGTGGACATGGGCGTCGATGAGCCCCGGCAGCAGGGTGCCGCCGCTGCCGTCGACGATCTCGCAGTCCCGAGGTGCGTCACCGCCGACGCCGACGATCCTCGTACCGTCGACGGCGACGGTCCGTACGCCGAGCGACTTCTCCCCGTCGAAGACCCGGGCGCCGGTGATCGCGGTGAGTGTCATGGCGGTCCGCCCCGTTCCGTCGCTCGTCGCATTTGCATACCTGATGCTATGGATTTGCGAAAGGGTATGCAAATCGAGAGTGCGGGCCTAGGCTCGGGTACATGAGCGGCGCGCCCTCCCCCGAGCGGTCCCCCGACGACCGGGTGCTGGACCAGATCGGCCCGGCACTGTCCCGCCTGCGCCGACGTACCCCGGCGTCGAGCAGGGACCTGTCCCGCAACCTCGTCCTCAACGTGATCGCCGACGCGCCGGACGAGACGACCGTCGGTGGCCTCGCCGCCGAGATGGGCGTCGCGCAGCCGGTCGCCAGCCGTACCGTCGCCGCCTGCATCGAGGAGGGACTGCTGCGCCGCACCGCGTCCCAGCGCGACGGGCGCCGTACCGTGCTCGAACTCACCGAGCACGGCGAGGCCGAACGCGACCGCTTCGCCGCCGAACAGCGCGCGGCGTTCCAGGAGATCACGGCGTCCTGGTCGCGGAAGGAACGGATCCAGTTCGCGCGCCTTCTGGTCCGGTACGGCACGGACGCGGCCGCATGGTCCCGGAAGCGGGCCGCACGCGACTGAGCGTCCCTCGGCGTACGCGGGACCGCGCGGCCGAACGTCCGGGCAGCCAACGAAGTACGAGGAGTGTGGTGTCATGTCCGCCAGGTTCACGACGTCGGGTGGCCGGCCCGGATGAGCGTCCGTATCAACGGCATCGTGATCGACGCGAACGACCTGGAATCCCTTGCCGCGTTCTGGAGCCGGCTGCTCGGCCTCGCCGTCACCCGTCGCGAACCGGACTGGGTCAGTCTCGGTCCGTACCTTGCGCTGCAACGGGTTCCCGAGCCGAAGACGGCCAAGAACCGGGTCCATCTCGACGTGGTCGCCGACGACTTCACCGCGGCCACGGCGCAGGCGGCCGCGCTCGGGGCCGTCCCGGTCGGCGCGGTGGCGGAGGATCTGTGGCAGGTCTGGCAGGACCCGGAGGGGAACGAGTTCTGCATCTGCCGGTCCTGACACCGGACGCCGCCGAGCCCGCCCGTGCCGACACTCGCCGGCGCCAGGCGCGCGACCACGGCCATTGCGGCACAACGCCGAGCCCCACCGCGTCGCGTCCCGCATGCTCCCTCGCCTGCGTCCCGCTCGGCACGTGGTCGCCGCGATACCGCGTGCCCCCAAGGGGCCGTTGCTCCCGAGAACAGGGGCGGATCGACCCGTCCGGAAACGGCACGGCCCCGAGCAGACTGGGACCGTCTCCGTTCGGGAGGTACGTCATGCGCGCGAGCGACGCGATGAGCAGGCCGGTCCACGCGGTCGGTCCCGACGATCCGATCGAGCAGGCCGCGGCCATGCTCATCGGTTACGAGGTCACGGCGGCTCCGGTTCTCGACAGTTACGGCCGGATCGTGGGGATCGTCAGCGAGGGAGATCTTCTCCGGCACCGGGTGCCGACCGATCCGACGCTGCACATGCGGCGCCATGCGGACGGCACGGACGCCGATCGCCCGCACACCGTCCGCGACGTGATGACCAGCAAGGTCGTCACCACACCGCCGGAGGCAGACCTCGCCGACGTTGCTGCCACGATGCTCGACCGCGACGTACGAAGCGTGCCGGTGGTGGACGACGACGAACTCGTCGGCATCGTCAGCCGGCGAGACATCGTACGCAGCATGGTGCGGACCGACGCCGTGCTCCAGGCCGACGCCCAGCACCGCCTCGACGAGTACGCGGGCTCGCCGCGGTGGACCGTCACCGTCCACCGGGCCGAGGCGACGGTCACCGGCACGTTCCGCGACGAGGTGGAGCGACAGATCGCGACGGTACTGACCCGAACGGTTCCCGGCATCTGCGCGGCACACGTCCCTGCATGAGATCCGCCCCGGCCAACCTGCGCGGGCGGTGGACGCCTGGAGCGATGGCCGGACGACATCTTCGGTCCGCACCTGACCGGTGTTGTGTCCTCGTGCCGACGACGCGGCGAGGCGGCGAACGGGCCCGGCGCAGCCGGCCAGCAACCTGTGCGGACCCGCCCTACGTGTCCGCGGAACCCGGTCGGCGCCGGCGCACGTCGCGGCACCGGCCGGCCCGCCACTCCCCCGCCCAGTCGGCGTAACGGCGCCGATCGAGCAGCCACCGCACGCTCCACCAGAACAGCAGGGCGACGCTGGCGGTGCCGAAGGGCACCGCGAGACCGGCGCCGATCCCCTCGCTGACGATTCGCGTGGCGGACTCGGGCGCCGGCAGCGGCCGGCCTGTACGGTCCACCCGGATCGGTACCGTGTCTCCGCGGTGCCGGCCGGGCGCGACCCGGATGGTTCCGGTGTAGGTGTGTCCGCCGAGGCTCCAGCGTGCCCGGACCGGGACGTCGGTCGGTGGTTGGTCGCTCGCCGAGGACGCCCACGGGTCGGCGAGCAGGACCGCCGCGGTCGGGTGTCCCGCGGCGGCGAGCCGGGTCGCGGTGCGTTGCCCTCCAGCAACGACCGCCCTCCCGGTGATCACCCCGGCCGGGATCGCGGCGAGGCAGGCCACCACGACGACCGCGAGGACCGCCCCCTCGATCCGGTCGCTCGCACGGCGGAGCGGGTTTCGGCCGATGCCGACCAGCCGGCCGAACCGAGCAAGTCGGGCAGCCGGCCCGGACAGTACGCTCATCGCACCTCCCGGACATGCGTGCGTCGAACGGGACTCCACCGCTCCACCTGCCCGTGCCAGCCGTGAGCCGTCACCGGACGCGATGTCGGGGCCGTCGGACGCCCCCTCACCGTCACCCCGGTCTGGTGGCCCGCACAGCGGCCCAACCGCCCGGAACTGGAGGCCGTTCAGCCCGAAACCCGGGTACGCGTCCGGGTCACAGGTCCCGTCCGCAACGGGCGGTTCAGCCCTGACGGCATGCCCTTGCGGCACGGAGTCTGGTGGCATGAAGGCAGCCGTGGTCAAGGCGTTCGACCAGCCGCTGGTCATCGAGGAACGCCCCGTCCGTGAACCGGGCCCCGGGCAGGTACTGATCCGGCTGGAGGCCAGCGGGCTGTGCGGCACCGACGTCCGCCTGGTACGAGGCGACTGGCCGGTCCGTCCCGACCCGCCGTACGTTCCGGGGCACGAGGGTGCCGGGGTGGTGATCCGAACCGGGGCGGACGTCACCGACCGCCGGGCCGGCGAGCGGGTCGCGGTCGGTTGGCTCGGCTGGGCGTGCGGTGCCTGCCGGTACTGCCTGACCGGACAGGAGACCCTCTGCCCGCGCCAACGCAACACCAGCCTCGGCACCGACGGTCTGCACGCCGAGTACGCGGTCGCCGAGGCTGCGTTCTGCGTGCCCGTCCCGGCGGATCTCGACCCGTTGGACGCCGCACCGTTGGCCTGTGCGGGCGTCACCGCGCATCGTGCGGTGCGTACCGCCGGCGTGCGCACGGGCGATCTGGTCGCCGTGGTGGGGATCGGCGGCGACGGGCACCTGGCGGTGCAGTACGCGGAGGTGGCCGGGGGCACGATCATCGCGGTCGACGTCGACGACGACAAGCTGGAGGTCGCCCGCGATCTCGGCGCCGCGCACACCGTCAACGCCCGGCGTTCCGATCCGGTGCGGTACCTCCGTGAACTCGGCGGTGCGCATGCCGCGATCGTCGCCGCGCCCGATGCCCGCGCGGCCGAGCAGGCGTACGAGAGTCTGCGTCCCGGTGGCCGGCTGACCCTGGTTGCGCTGCCGCACGACGACACCATGACGGTGCCGATCCTGCGAACCGCACTGCGCGGCATCTCGGTACGCGGAGCGGGTGCCGGCAGCCGGGCCGATGTCGCCGACGTGTTCGCGCTGCACGCCGCCGGACGCGCCACCCTGATCCGGCACCGGTACCGGCTGCCGGACGTCAACGACGCCATCGGTGAGCTCGGTGCCGGCCGGGCCATCGGTCGCGTCGTGTTCGACCTGCGTAGCTGACCGACGAGGCGAGGCGAGGCGAATGTTCTCTCCCATGGTCGATCCCGAACTGGTCGCCCCGAACGGCCCACCCGAGGAGGCGCTGGCGCGAGCCGTGACCGCAGCGTTGCGGGCCCCGTCGGTGTTCAACACCCAGCCGTGGCATTGGCGGCTGCACGACGGCGTCGCCGAGTTGTGGGCCGACCGGGACCGTCAGCTCGCCACCGTCGACCCGGACGGGCGGCTGCTCGTCCTGTCCTGTGGCGTGGCGCTGCACCACGCCCGGATCGCGGTCGCCGCCGCCGGCCGGCATCCGGTCGTCACACGGTTCCCCGACCCCGGACACGCCGGCCCGCTCGCCGAACTGCGCATCGGCGGCCCGTACGAGCCGGCCGACGAGGAACGGCGCGCCTACGCGGCGATCGCCGCGCGGCACACCGACCGCCGACCGTACGCGGCGGAGACCGACATCCCCCGCGAGACGTTGGCGCTGCTGCGCGACGCGGCCGAGTCCGCGGGAGCGCACCTGCACGTTCTGCGCGACGACCAGGTACCGGAGCTGACCGTCGCGGCGGCCGGTGCGTCCATGACGGAGACCGCCGACCCGGCGTACAGCGAGGAGCTGAACGTGTGGACGCACCGTCCCTCGCCGGCCGGTGACGGTGTGCCGGTGGAGACGGCCGTACGACCGGTGCCGCGCCGGGTCCCGGTGCGGGACTTCGCGCCCGGTGCCGACGGTCTGGCCCCGGGCGGGGGTACCGACCGGCACGCCAGGTACGCGGTCGTGTTCACCGACGCCGACGACGTCCGGGCGTGGCTCGCCGCGGGCGAGGCGACCTCGGCCGTGCTGCTCGCCGCGACCGTGCACGGGTTGGCGACCAACCCGGTCAGCGACGTCGTCGAAACCCCGGTCGCCCGGGACCGCCTGGCCGCGCTGCTCGCCCGGATCGGGCACCCGCAGCTGGTGGTCCGGCTCGGCCGGGGCACACCGGCGCAGCCGGTACCCCGGACGCCGCGGCGGGCCGGCCCGTGACGACCTCGCTGCGGTTCCTCGGCGCGGCCGGCACGGTCACCGGCAGCCGGTTCCTGATCGACTCCGACGGTCGGCGGCTACTGGTCGACTGCGGCATGTACCAGGGGGACGCGGCGCTGCGCCGCCGCAACTGGCAACCGTTCCCGGTCGAGCCCACGAGCGTGGACGCCATCGCCGTCAGCCACGCGCACCTGGACCACATCGGGTTGCTGCCGCTGCTGTCCCGCGCCGGGTTCACCGGCCCGGTGTACTGCTCGGAACAGACCGCCCGGCTGGCCGCGATCGTCCTCCGCGACGCGGCACACCTCCAGGAGGAGGACGCGCGGTACGCGGCGCGGCACGGGTACTCCCGGCACGATCCGGCCCTGCCGCTGTACACGCACGTCGACGCCGAGCGGTGTCTGGACCTGCTGCGGCCCGTGCCGTTCGGCAAGCCGGTCGCGGTCGGTGGGGACCTGTCGGTGACGCTGAGCCGGGCCGGGCACATCCTGGGCTCGGCGTGTGTGACGGTGACGACCGGTGTCGACGGCACCGTGGTCTTCAGCGGGGACCTGGGCCGGATCGACCATCCACTGCTGGAGCCGCCGGATCCGCCGCCGCCGGCCGACCAGATCGTCGTGGAGTCCACCTACGGCGACCGGCTCCACCCGCGCGCCGACCCGGACCGCGTGGCCCGGGTGATCCGTGCGGCCCTGGACCGGGGTGGGACGGTGCTCGTCCCCTGTTTCGCGGTCGACCGCACCGAGATCCTCCTGGTACGGCTGCGCGAGATGATGGCAGCCGGGATGCTGCCGCGCGTGCCGGTGTACGTCGACAGCCCGATGGCGCTCGCCACGCTGGAGGTCTACCGCCAGGCGGTACGGGACCGCTCACCGGAGCTGCGGCCCGCCGTGCTCGACTCGGCCCGCGATCCGTTCGACCCGGGCGAACTGCGGCTGGCGCACGGCATCGACGAGTCCGCCCGGCTCAACCGTCCGGGCCTGCCGTGCATCGTGCTGTCCGCCGCCGGCATGGCCACGGGCGGGCGCGTCGTCCATCACCTGATCGCGCAGCTGCCGGACCCGCGCAACCTCGTCCTGTTGCCCGGATACCAGGTACCCGGAACCCGCGGGTCGCGGCTGTTGTCCGGCGCCACCGCGATCAAGGCGTACGGCAGGTACGTTCCCGTCCGTGCCGAGGTACTCGGCGTCGGCGAGTTCTCCGCCCACGCCGACGCCGACGGCATCCTCGACTGGCTGCGTCGCTCCCCCGGCGAACCGCACACGTGCTTCGTCGTGCACGGCGAACCCGCGGCCTCGGCCGCCCTCGCCGACCGGGTACGCACCGACCTCGGCTGGAACGCCGTCACTCCGCACGACGGTGAACGGGTCAGCGTGTACCGCTGACGGAAGGGACGGTCGGGATGCGAGCCAGGGTCGGCGACCTGCTCCGGCTGACCGGCCACGACCAGGTCCACCGCACCGGTGTGATCCTGGCCGTCGCGCATCCGGACGGCAGCCCTCCGTACCAGGTGCGGTGGTTGGACGACGGGCACGAGACGCTGGTGTTCCCCGGCGAGGACGCGCGTGTCGAGCCGCCCACCACGCCCCGGGCCCCGGGCCCCCACCGGACCGCCCGCCGGCCGTCCGGATCGGCGACTGGTTGAGACGGCAGACGGACGAGACGTGGACCGTCGGCACTCCGGCCCGAACTGCTCCGGCATCCCGCTCGGCGCGTCGCGGCCCTGCGACCTCATCCGGGTCCGGGTCGGGATGCGGTGCCACTGAGCCGATCCCGGTCCGGTCAGGCGTCCCGCGGCCGGGACAGCCAGCGGCGGCGGGCGACACCGAGCACGCCCCGGGCGAACGGCCGGGCCAGCGCCGACGCGAGCCGGCCGTACCGGTGGATGCCGGGCAGGCGCAGGCCGATCAGGTAGCCGATCCGGGTGCCGCCGTCGACGGGTGTCGCGGCCATGCCGAAGACCACCAGCCGGCTCTGCATCACGCACCAGCCGTCCCGCAGCACCACGTCGAACGCGGCGCGCAGCCCGATCCGGTCGCGTATGTCGGCGCGCATCCGATCGCCGTCGCGGTCGGTGACACGGATGGCGGTGATGCCGGGGGCGTACGCGCAGAAGCCGTGCTCCAGGTCGCTGAGCACCGGCCAGACCGTGTCGTACGGGTCGGGCAGGACGGTCTCGGCCAGGGTGGTGCCGGGCAGCGCCGCGTGCAGGACGCGCAGCCGGCGTACCTCGTCCAGTTCGCCGATCGGCCAGTTCACCGCGTACTCCGTTCTCCCAGCCAGGCCCGGCGGAACGTGCGGCGGGCCCGGAACAGCCGGGAGCGCACCGTGCCCGCGGGTACGCCGAGGACCGCGCCGGCCTCGGTCTCGTCCAACCCGTCCACGTCGCGCAGCACCAACACGGCGCGGTGCTCCGGTGACAGCCGGTCCAGCACGTCGGCGACGTCGGCGGCCAGCGCCGGATCGTCCGGCGCGGGCAGTTCGGGCAGTTCGGCGGGCACCGCGCGGCTCGACCCGCGGGCGACGCGGACGGCCTCGCGGACCGCGATCACCCGGACCCAGCCGTAGAGTGCCGCCGGTTCGCGCAGCGACCCGATCCGCCGCATGACGACGATCAGCGCCTCCTGCGCGGCGTCCGCGGCGTCGGCCAGCGCGATCGGCCCGCACAACCGCCGCACGTACGGGGTGATCGCGTCGAGCAGGTCGGACAGCGCGATCGCGTCGCCGGCCTGCGCGGCACGTACCACCCGGTCGCGGGTGGCGGGGTCGGACAGCGTGTCGCCGTCGGGCCACCGCTGAGTCATGGTCCTCACCGTTCGTCGAGCCGTCGCAGGAACGGTACGACGGTGTCCACCACGGGGCTGCGCCGCGGGTCGGCCCAGAGCGCGTCGAGGTGCGTCATGGCCTCGTCCCCGGCGTACGTGGCGGTCGGGATCCGGGAGTGCGCGGTGACCCAGCGGGCGGCGGCGGTGACGCTGCCGCAGGTCAGGCCGGTCTGGAAGCAGTACAGCGGCACGTCGATGCTCGCGCCGTGCCACGGCCGCAACCCGAGTACGTCGGTCGTCGCGGTGCGGGAGAAGGGGTCGGCGGCGGACAGGTCGAGCGTGAGCCGCTGCGGCCAGTACCACTCGAAGGCGGTGGGGCCGGCGCCTGCGAGCACCTCCGCCGCCGCCGCGACCGACGTGTACGCCGGGCCGATCGCCAGGTCCGGTACGAGCGGGTGGCTGGCGTACAGGTGCTCGACGAGGCCGAGGTTGTCGACCGGACCGGCCGGGCGCAGCGGTGCCGGCAGCCGCGCGGCGAGCGTCGACGGCGCGGACGGCGCGGTGCGCGCGTACCGGCCGGCGAGCAGCGCCAGCACCGCGTACGTCTCGGTGCGGCCCATCGTCAGCGACGGGTCGAACACCTCCCCCGCGGCGATCGCCACCAGCCCGTCGCGCGCCTGCGCCGGCGTCACCCGGTACACGTCGCCCTCGCCGGCGAACGCATCGTGCACTCCGCCGTCGAGGAGTACCAGGCCGGTCAGGTCGCGGTGGCCGGGCCGCCCGGCGAAGTCCCACCCGGCGTACAGCAGGGCGGTGGTGGCGCCCCACGAGTGCCCGCCGAGGACGACCCGGCGACCGTCGGCCCGCGCCGCGCACACCACCCGGCGTACGTCGGCGAGCGTCGTGGCGAGCCCCCAGTCCGCGGCGAACGGTGCCGTGCCGGCGGTCCACGACCGGTACCGGCCGGCGAGGTACCGGTCGGTGGACCGGTCGAGGTCACCGCCGCGCAGTACGGACAGGTCGGCGAGGTCGGCCTGCCGCCGGTCCACCGCCCACACCTGCGTACCGGGCAGCCGCCGGGCCAGCCCCCGCGCCAGGATCCGGTACCCGCCGGCGGCGCCGAACTGCCCCGCGACCAGGACCAGCACCTGCCGGGCGGTGGGCGCGCCGACCCGGTACACGTGCACCGGGTGCGCGCCGCCACCGAGCGACACGTACTCCTCGCGCCACGGTCGCGGCGCCGCCCGCACCGTGGCCGGCGCGCCCACCGCGGCGACCGTCGCCGCCGCGAGTCCGAGCATCGTCCGTCTGCGCATCACGCGCTCCCTCCGCCGTGGCGTCTCGTCGGGAAGGAGGAGCCCGGGCGCGGCGACACTCCCCGGCGTGACCGGAGCCACAGCGGGGAGCGCGGCGGCACCGGGGACGCCTCGATCGGGCATGACATCCACCCGAACCGCCGCCGTCACCGTCGCGGCCGTCCTCGGCGCCGACTGCCTCCTCCACCTGTACTGGGCGGCCACCGGCAGCGCCTGGCCCGCCGCCACCGTGCCGGCGCTCTCCCGCGCGCTGCTCGACGCCGACGTACCGTTCACGCCGCCGGTCCTGCTGCCGCTCGCCGCCGCGCTGTCGGCCGCCGCCGTCCTCGTCCTGGCCCGCGCCGGCCTCGTGGCTCGCAGGCTGCCCCGCTGGCTGCCGCTGCTCGGTACGCTCGGCGTCGCCGCCGGCACCGGCGTCCGCGCGCTCGCCGGCCTGGTCTGGCTCGGCACCGACGATCCGGCCAGCACCTTCCACCTGCTCAACCTCGCCGTGTACACCCCGCTGTGCGTGCTGCTGTGCCTGGCGTCGCTGCTCGTCCTGCTCCGCGGTCGGCGCGCGCCGGCGGCCTGACTCGACCGCGCCCGCCATGCTCGGGGCCGCGGCGAAGTTGGAGGGAACCGGTGCGGGCGGTCGTGCGCCATACGGGTGTGACAGTGAGGTCGGGGTCGGTCGCCGACACCCCACAGCGCCACTTCGACGACGTGTACGCCGGGCAGTACGCCGTGCTGGTGCGCCTGGCGTACACGACGACGGGGTCGGTCGCGGCGGCGGAGGACGTCGTGCAGGACGCGTTCCTGGAGCTGTACCGGAGGTGGACGCACGTCGCGGAGCCGGCGGCGTGGCTGCGCCGCGCGGTCGTCAGCCGCTGCACCTCCTGGGTACGCCGGCGTCGGCTGGAGCGCCGGCACGGGCAGCCGCGCGACCCGGGTACGCACCCGCCGACCGCACCGGAGACCGTCGCCGTACGCGCCGCGCTGGCCCGGCTGCGGCCGCGGCACCGCGCCGTGGTGTTCCTGCGCTACTACCTTGACCTGCCCGAGGCGGAGATCGCCGCCGCGCTCGGCTGCCGGCCGGGCACGGTCAAGTCGATGCTGCACCGCGCCCGCACCATCCTCCGGGAGTACGTCGATGAGTGCTGAGACGATCCGCGCGGCACTGTCCGCGGCCTGCGACGACGCGGGCCTGCCCGCCGACGGTGCGCCACCACCACCGCTGCGTACTCCCCCGGTCCGGCGGCGGTGGCTGGCGCCGGTCGCCGCGGCCGCGGCGGTCGCGCTGGTGGTGGCGCTCGTGGTCGCGGCGACCCTGCTGCCGCACCGGGACCGTTCCGCGCCACCCGCGGCGCCGCGCCGGTCCGCGGCCATGCCGGCGACGTTCGCGCCGCCGTCGCTGTCCGCGGCGTCCGTCGAGCAGTCGCCACCGGGGCCGGTCGTGGCGCTCGTCGGGTACGCGGACCTGCCCGTCGTCGGGGACCTCACCGGCGGCCAGACACTCGCCGTCGGCGCCGACGGGCGCACGTACCGGAGCGTCGACGCCTGGTCCACGTCGATCACCAGCCAGCTGCTCGCCCCGGACGGCGGGAGCATCGTGAGCGGTACCAGCCAGGGCATCCTGCGCGTCGTCGACACCCGGACCGGCACCGACCACGAGTACGAGGTGGGGCCTGGTGCGGTGGCGCCGGCGGCGTTCTCGCCGGACGGCCGTTACGTTGCGTACCAACGGATCCCGAGCGGCGAGGTGGGGCCGGTCTGCGACGGGCCGGTCCCCGCCCGGCTCCTCGACCTGCGTACGGGGCGGACCCGGCCGCTGACCGGGGCGAGCGGCTGCGGGCTGGCGTTCGCGCCGGACGGGCGGCGGATCGCCGCGCAGGTCGGCAACGCCGTGGTCGTCCTCGACCTGCACGGCCACCAGCTCGCCCGCCACCCGGTGTCGGGTGCCGCGCTGAACGGCCCGCACGCGTGGTCGCCCGACGGGCGGTACCTGGCGCTCGCCGTCGGCGCGCTCGACGGCGACGTCACCGGCTTCCGGTTCCTGGCCCTGGACGCGACCGACCGGCCACCGGCCGGGTTCCGTGCCGGATCACCGGCCCTGATGGGCTGGACCGACGACCGGCACGTGGTGACGTACGACGTCGACCGGGCAGGTGCCGCGCCCGACGCGTTCGTCGCCCACGCGGTGGACGGCACCTCCGCCACCGTCGTCAGCGCCGACGAGTACGGCTCGGGCACCGCCGTGGACATGGCCGCCGACCTGCTGCCCCACCTGCGTACGGTCCGGGTCGACCACCCCGGGTACGGTCCCTGGCCGGACTGGGCCGTACGTCCCGTGCTGGTCGCCCTCGCCCTGCTGGCGATCGTCGCCGCCGTGGTGGTTACCGCGGTCCGCCGTACCCGTCGACGGCGCCGCGATACCACCACCTGACGGACGCCGCGGTCCCGGCGCGGAACGCCGCGGACGCCGAACGCAAGCCGTCGCACCGTTGCCGAGGTGCCGGTGGGTCAGGCGGAACGGACCACGGGGAGGTCGCCGTCGGCGATGACGGCGACCTGGTCGGCGCGGTCCAGCCGGTACCCGACGCCGCGCACCGTGGCGATGGTCGGCCCGCGCCCGCGCAGCTTCACCCGCAGCCGGCGTACGTGCACGTCGATGGTGCGGTGGCCGGTCGGGTTGGCCTGCGCCCACACGGTACGCAGCAGTTCGTCCCGGGTGAACGCCCGCCCGGGGTTGCCGGCGAGGTAGGTCAACAGCCGGAACTCCTTGTAGGTCAGGCGGAGGTCCTCGCCGTCGAGGGTGACGCGCGCCCGGTCCGGGTAGAGGCAGAGCGGCGGGACGGGCACCGGTCGCGGCGGTACGGCGGGGGTTCCGGCGTCGTGGCCGAGGGCGCGGAGCAGTCCGGTCAGGCGCCGGGCGGCGGCCGGCTCGTCGCAGGTCACCTCGATCCGTACGGTGACGGTGACCGGGTCGGGGCGCGTGGCAGTACTCATCTGATGGGGTCCTCGGGGCGTCGGGCCCGGGTGCCGGGCCGGTTCGGTCGGTGGGCCGTGTCCGTCCGCGATCCGGGTACGCCGGTGGCGGTCGGGGTTCAGGCGCGACACGAGGACGACCACACCCGACCGAGGTCGATGTGGGCGCGTGTCACCAACCGCCGCCGTACCGTCACCCTTGAAGTCGACCAAATCAGTAGGGTTATCGCAAGGGTGGCCGGCGTGACGGTTCCCACGCGGAACCGTGTTCTGCGAGTTCGGTCCGCGACCACCGCCGCCCGGCGTACGGTCGAGCACGTGGAACCTCTCGAACCGCGGTGCCTCGACTGCGGAAGCCGCGAGGTGGACGTGCTGCACGTCCGGCCGTCCGCCGCGCTCGGTACCGGAACCAGCGCCGGTGCCGAGATCGTCTGCCACGACTGCGGCTGGATCGGTTGGACCGACACCGATCCGACCGAACCCGACCGCTCCGACTGAGGCCCACCGTCCACCATGGACGGTCCCGCCGATGCTGCCGAGCCGGCAGGACCGTGACGCTGCGACGACGACTCAGGCGGCCGGTACGGCGGCGAGGAGGCCGCCGAGTCCGCTCGCCTGGGTACGCCAGTCGCGCGCGTTGGGGTGGTCGGCCGGGTCGGCGCCGGACCAGCGGCACCCGATGCGGTCCTCGGCGTCGCGGTCGTCGTTCCAGATCGCGTCCGCCTGCGTCTGTGCGAACGCCCGGTACGTCGCGTCGCCGGTACTGTCGACCAGGTCGGCCAAGTACCGCATGAAGATGCCCTTGAACTGTTTCTGGTTGTCGTCGCAGGAGGCGTCCGGCGCGTCGCACGACTCGGTGAGGATCCCGCCGGACACCAGCAGCGGCGAGGCGATGGCGGCGTCGCCGAGTCGCCGTGCGGTGGCCAGCGCGGACGCGTCGCCGGTCGCCCGCCACACCTCCAGCGCGCCGCCGATCGCCAGCCCCTGGTTGTACGTCCAGACGGTCTGGCCGTTGTTGTGGCACGAGCCGTCGAGCCCGTCGTTGACGAGACCGTCGGCGTTGATGAGGCCGCTGTTCTCGTACCAGTGCCAGGCGGTGGTGGCGCGGTCGAGCCAGTCGGTGTCGCCGGGGATCCGGTTGTGCAGCGCGGCGGTGAGCCGGACGTAGAGGCCGTTGGTGATGGCGTTCTTGTACGTGCGTTCGCGGTCCCACCACACGCCGCCACCGCAGGTGCCGGTGTCCCAGTACCCGTCGACGTAGGTGCCGATCGTGACGGCCTCGTCGAGGTACGTGCGGTCGCCGGTCAGGTCGTACGCCTCGATCCAGGCGAGCGCCCACCACTCGGTGTCGTCGATGGCCCGGCTGATGAAGTCGCCCTCGATCGGGTCGGAGCTGCGCTCCCCCGCCGCGAACGTGCCCTTGTTCGTCTCGAACGTGCGGTCGACGATCGACAGGTACCGCCGGTCGCCGGTGCGCTGCATCTCGTCCATCATCGTGGTCAGCGCGACGGCGGAGTTCCACCAGCTCGCCGGCCACCAGGCCGTGTCCTGGTCGTACGAGGCCATGAGGACGTCGGTGGCGCGGGCGAAGTCGGCGGTGAGCCGGGGGTGCGCGGCGTGGGCCGGGGCGGTGCAGAGCCCCAGCGTCACGAGGGCGGGCAGCAGCAGGAGCAGGATCCGTCGCATCGATCCTCCCGAGGGCCGGCGCGGACTGCGCACCGCGCGGGCGTACCGATTCGGGGGAAAGGTAGCGGAAGGGACAGCGCGTTGTCCACCGTTGTCATCACCGGGGAGCATCGTCCACAGTGGACCGGCCGGCCGCCGGATTGGGTAATTGTGTCGTGTGGCGCGGGCCGGCCGGCGAGGACCATGGGGGCACCAGACCCGACCGAGGAGCGCACGCCATGACCTCCGACTCCTTCGAGATCCACCCGCAGGCGGTGAGCGACACCGTCGGCAACGTCCGTTCGCTGCTGTCCCGGGCCGGCGACGTGATCAGCGAGCTGTCCTCCGCGGTACTCGACGGCGCCGCGTTCGCCGGGGTCGGCAGCGACGTCGCCGCGGCGAACGCGAACCTGCAGAGCAGCCAGGTCAGCTCCCTGCACCAGCTCCGGCAACTGCTGGAACGGGTCAACCAGGCCATCCACGCCAGCAACCAGGGGTACCAGCAGACCGACCAGGCCGTGGCCACCGGGTACGGGGACGACCCCGTGCAGACCGCGCAGGCCGCGCAGACCGCCGCGCCCGGCACGCAGGCCGCGGACATGACCACCGACCAGCAGCTGCGCGACCAGCTCGGGATCGACGAGGGCAACCGGACCCACGTGTACACCGACACCGCGGGGCACCCGACCGTCGGCATCGGCTTCAACCTGGACCGGGGCGACGCGCGCGCCCGGCTGGCCGCCGTCGGCGCCGACTACGCCGCGGTCCGGGCCGGCACCCAGGACCTGACGCAGGACCAGGTCAACCAGCTGTTCAGCCACGACGTGGGCACCGCGGTCACCACCGCGCGCAACTACTACGCCGGCTTCGACCAGCTCGACCCGGTGCGCCAGCGGGTACTCACCAACATGGCGTTCAACATGGGTCCGGCCACGCTCGGCCAGTTCCACCAGCTGCACACCGCGCTCACCAACGGCGACTGGAACGCGGCGGCGACCTCGATGCAGAACTCGCACTGGGCCACCCAGGTCGGCGACCGCGCGACCCGGCTGATCGACCACATGCGCACCGGCCGGTAGGCGCGGTGTCGACGTGGCCCGACGCGGGTACGGCGCGCCGGGCCACGCCTCGTTCGCCTGGTACTGAGCCGGATCCGCCGCGCGGCGCGGTCCCGCCGCGCTCAGGTACGGACCGCGCCGGTGGCCACGTCGTCGGCGTACCCGACGTAGGCGGGCACGTAGCCGTCAGCGGTGAGTACGTGCACGGGGTCGGGCACCCGGTCCGGGTCGTACCCCTCGTCGCGCAGCTTCGCCTTGTGCGCCTTGAACGTGCTGGTCTGCGCCACCTCGTCGACCACCCGGACGAACAGCGGCGCGGCGTAGCGCGGCAGCCGGTCGAGTACGTGCCGGGCGAGGCCGGGGCCGTCGAACGCGGCGCCGGGGCGCAGCCGTACCGCGGCCATCCCGGCGCGGCCGTCGGCGCCGGGCACGGCCACCCCGTACACGACGGCCTGGGCGACGTCGGGATGCTCGGCGAGCACGCCCTCGACCTCCGCGGTCGCCACGTTCTCGCCCTTCCACCGGTACGTGTCGCCGAGCCGGTCGGCGAACGCGATGTGCCGGAAGCCCTGCCGCCGCACCAGATCCCCGGTGTTGAACCACGCGTCCCCGGTACGGAACGCGCCGAGTACGAGCTTCGCGTCGGTGGCGCCCTTGTCGGTGTACCCGTCGAACGGGAAGCGCGTCGTCACCTTCGTCAGCAGCAGCCCGGACTCGCCGGTGCGTACCCGCCGGAGGCGCCCGTCCGGGCCGCGCGACGGCAGCCCGGTCGCCGGATCGTACGCCACGACGGCGAACGGCAGCGGCAGGAACCCGGCCGTACGGTCGAGGTTGAACACGTTGATGAAGGCCATGTTGCCCTCGCTCGCCGCGTAGAACTCGGCGACGCGGCGGATGCCGAACCGGGCGGTGAACTCCGGCCAGATCTCCGGCCGCAGCCCGTTGCCGAGCGCGACGCGGACCCGGTGCCGGCGGTCGGTGTCCCGCGGCGGCTGGTTCACCAGGTACCGGCACAGCTCGCCGATGTAGATGAACGCGGTGGCGTCGGCGGCGATCACCTCGTCCCAGAACCGGGACGCGGAGAACGTCCGGCTCAGCGACAGCGTGGCGCCGGCGGCGAGCACCGCGGACAGCGACACCGTGAGCGCGTTGTTGTGGTACAGCGGCAGGCAGCAGTGCAGGGTGTCGTCCGGGGTGAGGCGGGCGCCGACCCGGCCGAGGAAGTTCATGCCCTTGAGCCAGCGCAGGTGCGACATCGCGCTGGCCTTCGGCAATCCGGTGGTACCGGAGGTGAACACGTGGAACGCGGTGGTGCCGGCCCGCAGCCGCGCGCAGCCGGGCGGGTCGCGGTCGTCGGCGCCGGCGGCGAGCCGGTCCAGGTCGTCCATCCCGTCGGCCACCGCACCGTCCACCGGCAGGCACACCACGTCGGTGTCGTCCGGAGTCGACGACTCCCACGTCTCGACGCACTCCGTGCCGACGACGACCACCCGGGCCCCGAGTACGCGGCGGCCGTGGTCGAGGACGGCGCCGCGCTGGTGGTGGTTGAGCAGGCCGGCGATCGCGCCGAGCTTCACCGCGGCGAGCGCCACGAGCAACGTACCGGGCCGGTTGGTCGCGAGTACGCCGACCACGTCGCCGGGGCCGACACCACGGTCGGCGAGCACCGCCGCGTACCGGTTGACGTGGGCGTTGGCCGTGCCGTACGACAGGGTGGTGCCCTCGAAGGTGAGGAACGCGCGATCGGGGTGCCGGGCGGCGATCCGTTGGAACACCAGGCCGATCGAGGCGCGGCTGTCCGCGGTGAGGGTGAGCGTGCCGACCGCGCCGCGGGTGATGGTGCCCAGGTCGCCGAGCGTCCCCGGCACCGCGCGCAGCAGGTCGAGCACGCTGAACGTGCGGGCGACCGGTCCCGTCATCGCACTCCCGTCCGGCACATTCGGCAAACTAGAGAGTCTCTCTAGAAGTATCGTCGGTACCGACGCCAGCCGTCAACGCGCGCCCGTCGGGAGTCCGAGCATCAGTACCGTCGCAGCACCGCAGAGCAGGGGGCAGCGGACCATCCGCCGGCTGCTCGACGCGGCCATGCGCACGTACGAGCGGTCCGGCCCGGCCGGGTTCACGATGACCGCCGTGACGCAGGCCAGCGGCGTCAGCGTCGGCAGCCTCTACCACCACTTCGGCAGCTTCGACGGGCTCGCCGCCACGCTGTACGCGGAGTGCATGGACGACCTGCTCGCCGCCGTCGTCGCCGCGCTCGGCCGCACCCGTACCGCGCGCACCGGGATCGCCGCCGCGGTCACCGGATACCTGGACTGGGCCGGGGCGAACCGCGCGCGGGCGCACCTGATCCACGCCTCCGCGTACGCGGCGTTCCTGCCGGAGCACGCGGCCCGGATCGCCGCGGTGAAGGCGCCCCGGCTCGCCGCCGTCGACGCCTGGCTGCGGCCGTACGTGGCGGCCGGGCAGATCGTCGACCTGCCCGTACCGCTGCTGGAGATGCTCGTGATCGGGCCGGCCGCGGAGGCCACCCGACGCTGGTTGGCCGGGGCGCCCGGCGTCGACCTCGACGATGCCCGGCGCGTCCTGCCCGACCGGGTCTGGCAGTCCGTGCGCGGCCCCGCCGGCTGACCCCGCGCCCACGCTGAGCTGCACGACCTCCCTGCCGACCCGGACCGACGGGCATGGATACTGGTCCGCCGGCGGAGGAGGTGGCGGTGCTCAGGTCGAGGAACGTACGGACGGCGCATCCGCGCTCGGAGGGCGGCACGCAACGGTTGCAGGCGCTGTCCGACGGCGTGTTCGCGATCGCGATGACGCTGCTGGTGCTCGACCTGTCCACCGGCGACGGGCACGGCTCGGTGGCCGCCGTCCTGCACGGCCAGGCCACCCACCTCCTCCTGTACGCGGAGAGCATGGTCGTGCTCGGCGTGCTGTGGTTCGGCCACCGCAACGGTTTCGAGTACGTGCGGCGCACCGACCACGTACACACGTGGTTGAGCCTGGCGCTGCTGGCGGTCGTCGCGCTGCTGCCGTGGACCACCCGCCTGGTCGCCGCGCACCTGCTGGATCCGTTGGCACTGACCGTCTACAACGCCAGCCTGCTGCTCGTCACCGGCCTCGACGCCGCAACCTGGTGGTACGCAACGGGTCCGGCCGCGCTGGTCGCCGACATGCCGGGCCGGATGGTACGCGTCAGCCGGCGGCTCACCCTGCTGCCGGTCGGCACGTACCTGGTGGCGACGGGTGTGGTGTGGCTGAGCGTGTGGCCGACCCTGGCGCTCGACGTCCTGTTGCCGCTGCTGCCGATCAGCGGCCTGTCGTACCGGTTGCAGTACCGGTTCACGCGCTGAGCCATCCCGGGTCACCCGGTACGTGGGGAAACGGCGCCCGGAAACGCCGTGGTGGCCCAGAATGGGGCGATGGGTGACACCAGGATCGGCGCGATGCCGGTGTACGTGGCCCGACCGGACGGCCCGGGTCCGTGGCCCGGCGTGGTCGTCGTGCACGATCTCGTCGGGATGAGCCCCGACCTGCGGCGCCAGGCGGACTGGCTGGCCGGCGCCGGATACCTGGCAGCCGCACCGAACCTGCTGTACCGCGGGGGCCGGATCGGCTGCCTCCGCACGTTCCTGCGCGACGTACGGACCCGGCACGGCCGGGCCTTCGACGACGTCGACACGGTACGCGAATGGCTTGCGGCGCAACGGGACTGCACCGGTCGGATCGGGGTGATCGGGTTCTGCGTGGGCGGCGGTTTCGCCCTGCTGCTCGCGCCGGACCACGGGTTCGCCGCGGCGTCCGTCAACTACGGCCCGGTACCGGCAGACGCGGCGAGCGTACTGTCCGGCGCCTGCCCGATCCTCGGCACGTACGGCACCCGGGACCGGGTCGTCCGGGGTTCGGCGGAACGGCTACGGCAGGCGCTGCCGGCGGCCGGCGTCGACGGCGAGGTGCGGCTGTACCCGGGCGCCGGCCACGCGTTCCTGAACGACCACGCGCGGGCCGACGTGTCGGCGCTGACCGCGCTGTTCGGCAAGGTCAGCGCCAGCCGGTACCACGAGCGGGCGGCGCTGGCCGCGCGCGACCGCATCCTGCGCTTCTTCGCCGACCACCTCGGCTCCGCCCCACCGCCCTGACCGCCCCGCCGCCACCGAACGGAGTCGCGTCGACACCGCTCGTACCGGAGCCTGGGTGGTGGCCGGCTGGATGGGGTCCATCGGCCCTGGTTGGAGCACGTACCGACAGAGCACCGTGAACAGGTCCGCCACAAAGGAGTCGCCATGTCCCCGTCCCGCAACGGGTACGCGTCCGCGCGCGCCCACCCGCGCGCACACCGGGTCCGGGTGTGCCGGCGCCGGGACGGTCACGATGGCTGACACCGCCCTCGTCCTCCTGGTCCTGCTGCTGGCGTGGCCGGCGTACAACCTGGCGCAGGCGGGGATCGTCCGGTGGCGGCCCCGCCCGGCCGTACGCCCCTGGCGGCCGGCGCAGACGCCGGTGTTCTGGCTGGTCCTGCCCGCGCTGAACCAGGAGGCCGGGATCGCCGGGACGGTCACCGCCGCGCTCGCGCTCGACCCCGCCGTCCGGGTACTGGTGGTCGACGACGGCTCGACCGACCGGACCGCGAGGATCGTCGCCGGCATCGACGACCCGCGGCTGTTCCTGCTGCGCCGGGTCACGCCGAACGCGCGGCACGGCAAGGGCGAGGCGCTCAACGCCGCGTACCGGTACGTCTGGGACGCGGCCGTCGCGGACGGTTCCGTCGACCGGTGCGTACTCGGCGTGTTCGACGCCGACGGCCGCGGCACACCGGGCATGCTCGCCGAGATCGGCGCGTACCTGGGCGATCCGGACGTGGCGGCGGTCCAGTGCGCCGTACGGGTCCGCGACCGGCGCCGGTTCGCCGCGGTGCAACAGGACCTCGCGACCGGCGGCGTGGCCGACGCGGGGCAGCGGCTGCGGGACCGGCTGGGCAGCGCCGAGCTGGGCGGTGCCGGCCAGTTCGTCCGGCTGACCGCGTTGAGCGCGTTCGGGGACCGGCCGTGGTCCCGCGGCCCCGCCGAGGACCTCGACCTGAGCCTGCGGCTGCACCTCGCCGGCCGCCGCGTCCGGTACGCCGCCGACGCCGTCGTCACCCGGCAGGGCCCGGCCGACGGACGCGCGACGGCACGGTCACGTACCCGCGCGGCGCAGGGCGACCTGCAGTGCCTGCGGTACGTGCCGCGCCTGCTCACCGACCCGTCCGTACGGCCGCCGGCCCGGCTCGGGTTCGGGTGCCGCCTGCTCGCGCCGTGGGTGCGCACCCCGCTCGCGCTGGCCGTACTCGGGATGGTGGTGCTCACCGCGACCGGAATGGCGCTCGGCGTCGGGTTCGGCGGTCTGGTCGGGACGGGCGCGCCGTCGCCCCGCACGCTCGCCTGCTGGCTCGCCGTGCTGTTCGGCCCCGGCCTGCTCTGGGCCGTCACCTACCTCCTCCGGTACGCGGACGCCGCACCCGGGCGGGCGCTGCTCGCCGGGCTGGCGTACCCGGGATTCGTGGGGTTGGGGCTGGTGGCGAGCTGGCGCGCGCTCGGCCGGCATCTCGCCGGGCGTACCGGACGGGTCCGGACCGGTCCGCTCACCGAACCGGCCGGCGGTCAGGACCTGGTGCGCCGCGCCGCGTAGACGGCGGCCTCGGTGCGCCGCTCGAACCCGAGCTTGTGCAGCATCGACGACACGTAGTTCTTCACGGTCTTCTCGGCGAGGTACATCTCGGTCGCGATCTGCCGGTTCGTGCGGCCGTCGGCGACCAGCGCCAGGACCCGCCTCTCCTGCGGACTCAGCGCCTCGTACGCCGGGTCGCGCGCCTCGCCCTCGCCGCGCAGCCGGCTGAGTACCGAGGCGGTGAGGTGCGCGTCGAGCAGCGACCCGCCCGCCGCGACGGTCCGTACCGCGGACACCACGGTGGCACCCGAGATCTGTTTCAGCAGGTACCCGGCGGCGCCGGCCATGATCGCGCCGAACAGTGCCTCGTCGTCGGAGTACGAGGTGAGCATCAGGCAGGCGGGCGGCGGTTCGATCGACGCGCGCAGGTCGCGGCAGACCGTGACGCCCTCACCGTCCGGCAGGCGTACGTCGAGGATCGCGACGTCCGGCCGTACGGCGGGGACGCGGGCCAACGCGTCCGCGGCGGTACCGGCCTCGCCGGTGACGCGGATGTCGCCCGTCGCCTCCAGCACCGTACGCAGGCCGGCGCGGACCAGTTCGTGGTCGTCGAGCAGGAACACGGAGATCGTCACGGCTGCTCCTCCGGCAGGTCGGCGGTCCAGTTCAGGGCGGTACCGCGGCCGCCCGGCCCGGCGCCGACGGTCAGCTCGCCGTGCCAGCGGGCAGCGCGCGCGGCGAGGTTCGCCAGGCCGCTGTTGCGGGTCCGGTCCGCGGGCGTACCGACGCCGTCGTCGGTGACCGCGAGCGTCAGGTGCCGTCCGGTCGCGTCGAGCGCGACGTCCACGGTGGCGGCGGACGCCTCGGCATGCCGGGCGATGTTGCTCAGCGCCTCGCGTACGGTCGCCAGCAGGTCGGCGCGCACCGGCCCGCGTACGACCGAGTCGAGCGGCCCGTCGAAGCTGGTCCGCGGCTCGAACCCGAGCATCGGCGCGGTGTCGAGGACCTGGCGGAGCAGTTCCGAGCGCACGCCGCCGGACGCCTCGGCCGGCTCCCGCAACGTGAAGATGCTGGTACGGACGTCGCGGATGGTGCGGTCCAGCTCGTGCACCGCCTGCTCCAGCCGCTCGCGTACCGCGGGGTCGGGGCTGAGGTGGCTGATGCCCTCGATGCCGAGGCCGAGCGCGAACAGCCGCTGGATGACCAGGTCGTGCAGGTCGCGGGCGATCCGGTCGCGGTCCTCGAACACCGCCAGCCGCTGCCGTTGCTCCGCGGCGCGCCCGAACTCGACGGCCAGCGCCGCCTGCGCCGCGAACGCCCGGACGAAGCCGACCTCGTGCGCGCCGAACGGTGTCGCGTCGCCGATCCGGGCCACCAGCAGTACGCCGAGCGTGCTGCCGCGGACGGTCAGCGGCACCGCCACCGCCGAGTCCAGTCGGTGCAGCAGACCCGGCAGCGCGCGCGGCGTCCCGGCCTGCTGCGCGATGACCTTCTCCCCGTACCGCCGGACCGTGATGGGTTCGCCGGTGGTGAACGCGACGCCGGTCGCCGTGCCCTCCGGCGGTACGGACAGGCCGGTGAGCTGGTCGACGTCGTCGCCGGCCCCCGCCACCACCTCGAACACCAGCCGCCGGCCGCCGTCGTACGGGCGGGCGATGCCGGCGACCGAGCCGCCCGCCACCTGCCGCGCCGCCTCGGCGATCAGGTGCAGCGTGCCGTCCTGGTCGAGGTCGTCCAGCAGCGCCGCGGTGACCTGCTGGGACGCCGTGACCCACCGCTCCCGCCGATCGGTACGGGCACCGGCGACGGCGACGCCGGCCGCGGCGGCGAGCGCGGACAGTACGTCGAGGTCGGTGGCCGTGAAGTCGGTACCGGGCGCGTCGACCACGTACAGGCCGCCGAGCGCACCGTCCGCCCCGGGCACCGGTACGCCCAGCAGGGAGCGGGCCGGAGCGGTCCGTGGGTCGCCCGGCGAGAGGTCGGTCAGGTCGGACAGCCGGAGCGGCCGGTCCGCCGCGACCAGGCGCACCACCACGTCGTCGGGCACCGGTTCCCCGTCGTCGGCGTCGCCTCCCGCGTCGCCGCAGTCCGGGTCGTACACGAGGGCGGCCGGGTCGGTCGTACCCAGCACGCAACGGCCCGCGCCGGTCAGGGCGCGCGCCGCACGGACGATCCGGCGAAGGGAGTCGGGCAGGCCCGGGGCCGTCACGCCGCCGACTCTACGTCCCGTCGCGCCGCACGGTGGGCGGTATCACCCGGTCAGGGCACGCGGAAACCGGAGATCACCTCGGCGGGGATCCGGAGGCCGCAGCCGGCGAGACCGGCCGGCCAGCACGGTGCCGGCCCCTCCGCCAGCCCGGCCCGACCGACGAGCGTCACCCACCAGCCGCCGGGCGGTTCGCCGTCGAGTACGTCGACTTCGAAGGCCACCACGCTGCCGCGTACGTCGGCGAGCAGGTCGGGGTCGACGCGGGCCACGACGGCGTCGCCGGCGAGCGCGAAGCCGAGCGGGAGTACGGCGGGCAGGCCGTGGCGGGTGTACACGAGCCGCCCGATCCGGGCCGTACCGAGCAGCGCGAGGCACCCCGCCCGGTTCAGCGCCCGGGGCGTCGTCACGGTGGGCCCCGCCGTACCGCCAGCCATGCGTCCATGCTGGCCGCGCCGACGGGTCGCCGGTAGGGGCGGAGGACCCGACCGGGCCGGCCGGTGTGCGACCGTCAGCGGGCCGGCCGGGTGGCGAACCGGCGACGCCGGAACTCGCGGGGACTCTCGCCGTAGCGTTCCTTGAAGGCGGAGGCGAACCAGGTGGCGGTGAGGCCGCTGCGGGCGGCGATGTCGGCGACGCCGAGGTCCGCGCAGGCCGGGTCCTGGAGCATGTCCCGGGCGGCCCGCAGCGTCTCCTCGTGCCGCAGGTCCCGGTACGTGGTACCGGCCTGCTGCAGCGCCGTACGCAGGTGTCGTGGCGACCAGCCGAGCTCGCGCGCGACCGTGGTCAGCGGCAGCTTGCCGGCGCCGAGATGCTCGCGCACGTACCGGCGGACGACCTCGGCGACCTCGCCGAGATGCCCGGACGACGGCCGGGGGTCGCGCGTCGCCATCAGGCTGAACAGTTCGGTGATCCGGTCGCACAGGGCCAGGAACTCGTGCCCGCTCAGCGCGTCACGCTCGGCGTGCACGCTGCGTACGAGGGAGTCGAGGACGCGGCCGAAGCCGGTCTCCATGTCGACCACGAGCCGCAGCGGGCGGCGCGGGCGCAGGTTGCGGTCGAGTTCGCCGCGCGGTACCTGGATCGCGTGTGCCTCCGAGTCGGGGATGACGAGCTGGCACGCCTCGTCCATGCCCATCACCGACGCGTACCCGGGCGGGGTGCGGGTCTCGTCGTCGCCGTGCCGCACCGTGTAGACGCCGCGCTGCGGGATGACCAGCCAGTAGTGCTCGTCGCCGGGAACCCGCCGGATGTGCCTCGGGGTACGCACCGCGGTGCGGTCCCCGTGCTGCACCCACCGCAGCAGCCGGTACGTGGGGGTCTCCTGGGCGGTGAGGTCCGCCCGCCACGTCCCCGGCGTACGGAACCGGTGGTCCATCGGCAGGATGCTGTCCGAGAGGTCCCGCCACGCGCCGGTGTCGGTCGTGGTCCAGGAGTGGTACCGCATGCTCTGCCTCCGCCGCTGCCGTTCGTGCCCGTGCCAGGGTGTCATTCTTGTCCGGTTTCCCGGCGGACTTGCGTTTTCGTGCCGCGAACTTTCGGTAGGAGGCGGGATCGGCGTCCGGCTCTGTCCGCGCCGACCGGTATGTCGGGATACTCGGTCGTACCGGCGCGGGCCGTACCGCCGGAGACGTTCACAAAGGGGACCACATGACGACCAGCCTGCCCCCGTTCCCCGCTCCCGGCGAGAACCCGCTGGACACGTGCCTGCGACTGCGCGAGACCGCGCCGGTCGTCGAGGTCGAGTTCCCCGGCGGTGTCCCCGCGTACCTGGCGCTCACCGACGAGGCGGTGCGCCAGATCCTCGCCGGCGACAACCGTACGTTCGCCCGGGGTCCGGAGCACTGGCCGGCGCTGCACGACGGGTCCATCCCGGCGGACTGGCCGCTCCGCGCGATCGTGGAGGGCGACCACCTGTCCCTGAGGGACGGCGTCGACCACCGCCGGCTGCGGGGCCTCGTCGGCAAGGCGTTCACGCCCGCCCGGGTCGACGCGATGCGGCCGCGCATCCAGCAGATCGTCGACGAGCTGCTCGACGGTGTGGTCGCCGCGGGCGACGGCGTCGACCTGGTGCCGGCGTACACCGAGGTGGTGCCGATGGCGGTGATCTGCGAGCTGTTCGGCGTACCCGAGGCGGACCGGGCCCGGCTGCGCGGCTGGACCGCGACGCTGCTGGCGCACACCACGCCGCCGGAGCAGGCGTTCGCGACGCAGACCGCGCTGATGGCGTACCTGCACGACCTGGTGGCGAGCAAGCAGCGCGAGCCGGGCGCGGACCTGACGTCCGGGCTGGTGGCGGCCCGTGACCAGGACGACAAGCTCACCACCGACGAACTGGTCGGGGTGCTGTGGCTGATGCTCGTCGCCGGCCACGAGACCACCGTGCACCTCCTCGGGTACGCGATCGTCGCGCTGGCCGCGCATCCCGACCAGCTCGACCTGGTCCGCGCCGGCGACCGGTGGGACGACCTTGTCGAGGAGACGCTGCGCTACCGGCACTCGGTGATGATGACGAGCTTCCGGTACACGCTCGCCGACGTGACCGTCGCCGGGGTGCCCGTACCGAAGGGCAACGCGGTCGGCGTGGTGTACCAGTCGACCGGGCTGGACCCGGCGAAGTACGGCGACACGGCGGACCGGTTCGACGTCACCCGGCCGCACACCGACACGCTGAGCTTCGGCCACGGCCCGCGGTACTGCATCGGCGCGCCGCTGGCCCGGCTGGAGGGCCGGATCGCCCTCGCCTCCCTGTACCGGCGGGTGCCGGACCTGCGGCTCGCCATCGACCCCGACACCATCCCGTACTCGCCGTCGTTCTTCACGATCGGCCCCCTGTCGCTGCCCGCGACCCTCGGAACCACCGCATCCTGACCGACCCGTACCTGCAGGAGTGAACGCCCGTGGACACCCACGGCGTGCTGGACCGCACGCCCGACCAGCAGTCCCCCGAACCGACCGCGACGACGCCCACCGCCGGTGACCTCGTCGCCCTACCACCCTGGCACCAGCAACAGCCCTACCGGATCGTGAGTGCCGCCCCGTCGCCGATACCCGACTGGCTGCGCCTCGACGGCTACCTGATCGGGCCGGACGGGCGCCACCAGCACCGGCGCGTCGACGTACCGGCGCGGCACCTGCGGCGGCTGCCCGAGCAGCGCGCACCGGAGGACTGACCGCAAGCCCGGGGCACCCGTACGGCAGGCCACCCGCCCACCCCGGGCGGAGCCGTACGGGTGCCCCGTGCCCACCGCCGACGTGCGTCAGTGCCGACGTGTCAGTGCAGGGCGCTGTGCCGCTGCCAGGTGGACCACGGGACGCTCCAGTCGCCGTTCTGCCACAGCTCGATCCTCGGCCCGGTGGTGTGCACGACCTGTACCACGTCGCCGATCCGCGAGCTGTCGTAGTACCACTGGGCGTTGCTCTGGTTGAGGTTGAGGCAGCCGTGCGACACGTCCTGGTGGCCCTGCGCCCACACGGTCGTGTCCAGCTCGTGCAGGTAGATGCCGTCGGTACTGATCTTGGTCGCGTAGTAGACGGACTCGGCGCCGTAGCCGTACGGCGAGTTGGCGGGCAGGCCGTAGCTGTCCGACGACATCGTCACCGGGTTGCCGTGGTCCAGCACCGTGTACGTGCCGGACATGGTCCACAGCGAGATCGAGCCGTTCCTGCCCTGCACGTACCCGCCCTGGCCCATGGACGTCGGCATGGTGCGGACGAGCTTGTCGCCGAAGTACACCCGGACGGTGTGGGTCCTGTCGTCGGCGACCGCGACGTGCTTGGCGCCGATGGTGAAGCTGGCGGTGCGGTCGGCCTGGCCGTAGAGCCCGGAGCCGACGCGCACGCCGTACACCCTGGCGGCGACGGTGACGCGGGTGCCGGGCACGTAGTACGACTCGGGCCGCCAGTGCACGTTCTGGTCGTCCACCCAGTACCAGGAGCCGTCGACGTGCGGGCTGGTCGTGACCACGAGTGCCTGCTCGGCGGCGGCCCGGTCGGCGATGTGCTCGTCGAAGTGCACCACCGGCACGATCCCCACCCCGTACGTCGCGCCGTTGTGCAGCGCGAACCCGCCCGTGCGCTGCAGGTACGGCAGGGTGTAGTTCGACGGCTTGACGGTAGTGAACGTGGCCCTCTTACGCACCGGCTTGCCGTCCGCGTTCGTCGCCAGCGCCGACAACGTGTACGCCGTGCCGTACGCGAGGCGGCCGGTGGCCGACCACGACGTACCGCCGGGGGCGAGCGTGCCGGCGACGGCCGTACCCGTTGCGGTGGCGAGCGTGACCCGGGTGAGCCGGCCGCCGGAGACCGTCACCGTCACCGGCGCCGCCGGGCTCACGCCGCTGGTCGCCGTGACGCTCGTACTGATGACCGCCGCCGCTGCCGGCTCGTGCGGCCCGCCCGACCCGCCGGATCCACCGCCCGACGCCGTGCATCCCGCCGCCGCGACCACGACCACGGCCAGTGCCCCGAACCCGCGTACCACCCGACGTCCGCCACCGCTGCCTCCCCTGCCGCTCCGCCGGTAGCGACGACTCGGCACCCATCAGGGTCGCCCGTCCCGGTCACGGATGGACCACGACCGTCGGTGAATCCACCGCTCCGGGGACCAACCGAGTCAGCCACCCGGTGGATGCGGCCCACCGGAGATCCCCGATCCACCGCGCCGTCCGGATCGCGGGCTCGGTCCCCGCGGCCGCCCGCTCCGCGGAACCCTTCACTCCCCGGGGCCGTTCACTCCTCGGGTACGAGGTCGCCGCCGCTGCGTACCCACTCGGCGAGGCCGCCGTCGATGCGGTGCACCGACCGCCCCGCCGCCGCGAAGTACTGCACGGCGTGTGCCGAGGCGAAGCAGTACGGACCCTCGCAGTACGCGACGACGTCGGCGTCGGCGGGCAGTTCGGCCATGCGTTCGCGCAGCTCGGCCAGCGGTACGGACACCGCACCGGGCAGATGCCCCCGCACGTACTCGTCCCGCTCGCGTACGTCGACGAGGACGGTGCCGCCGCGCGCCAACCGTTCGCGGAGCTCGTCGACGGACAGCCGTTCCATGCCGCCCGGCTGCGACCACAGCCTGGTCAGTTCGACGTGCAGGTCGGCGAGGGTCTGCTCGGCGAACCCCTGGAACCGCCCGATGAACTCCACCACCGACGGCCCGGCCAGCCGGTAGTGGATCCGGACGCCGTCGCGCCGGGTGGTCACCAGCTGGACGGCGCGCAGCAGTTGCAGCTGCGCGGACGTGTTCTTCACCGTCATCCGGGACGCCGCGGCCAGCTCCTCGACCGTGTGCTCCCCCTGGAGCAGCAGGTCCAGCAGCCGCAGCCGGGCCGGGTTCGACAGCGCCTTGCCCAGCCGGCTGAGCTGCTCGTACACGGGGGTGTCGAGCCAGGGCCGGTCCGTCGGGTCGGCGGTCCCGGGGTCGCCGGTCGGCTCAGACGGTCGCGGCCGCGCGCTCTCGTGGTGCGGACTCACGGGTCCTCCTTGCGGTCCTCAGCGCGACGACGGTCACCAGTACGCCGACCAGGCTCAGCGCAGCGTACCCGCCGGTCAGCAGGCGGGCGGAGCCCAGCACGCCGGGACCGCCGAGTTCGACGAGCAGGCCGGCCAGCGCGGATCCGAACGCGTTGCTGATCAGTTGGGTGGTGTTGACGCCGGCGGCGGCCTTGCTGCTCTCGGCGGTGTCCGGGCTGATGCGCATCGCGGCCGGGATCCAGTGCGCGAACGCCATGCCGATGCCGCTGCCGGCGACCAGCAGTACCGCGAACCAGCCGACGATCCGTACGGGTCCGGGGTCGGCGGCCTGGAGCACCGCGTACCCGGCGAGGCCGGCGGCGAGCAGCAGCGGGCCGAGGATGCGTTGCAGCCGCGCGATCCGCGGCCCGGTCAGCCCGCTGGACACGATCTGCGCGATGCTCCAGCCCCACGACAGCGAGGCGCCGAGCAGCCCGGCGGGCAGCGGCGACAGCGACCCGACCCGCTGCCCGAACAGCGGCAGGAACGTCTCCACGGTGGAGCCGACCGCGAGTACCGCGACGCTCAGGTACAACCACTTCAGCGGCGTACCGCGACGGTACGTGACGTCGGGCAGCACGGTGGCCGACGCGGAGCGTTCGCGCAGCAGGAACGCGAGGACGAGTACGGCGGCGACGACGATCAGCGCCACGGCGGGCAGCCGGCCGGACACGACGGACGCGACGCTGACCGCAGCCGCGCTCAGCCCGAGCAGTACCAGCGCGGGCAGTGGCAGCGGGTCGGCGGTGCCACCGCCGGTGGTGGCCGGCATGGACCGGCGTACCAGCAGCGCCACCCCGCCGGAGGCGACCGCGAGCAGGACGAACGCCAGGCGCCACTGGCCGAACTGCGCGAACAGTCCGCCGAGGATCGGGCCGAGGACGTTGCCGACGCCCCACATCGCCGACATCAGCCCGAGCGAACGCTGCCACAGATGACTCGGCAACGCCTGCCGTACGACGGCGAAGCCGAGTCCGGCGAGCAGTCCGCCGGCGAGCCCCTGCAGGATTCGCCCGAGCAGCAGGACCGCCATCACCGGCGCGGCCGCCGCGATCAGGCTGCCCACCCCGAACAGCGCCAGCGCGATCCAGTACGACCGGCGCGGGCCGCGGCGGTTGACAGTACGGCTGACCAGCATGGACGTGAACACCGAGGCGACCAGGAACGAGGTCATCGCCCAGGCGTAGAGGCTCATGCCGCCGATCTCGTCGACGGCGTTCGGCAGCAGGCTCGTGGTCAGGTAGACGTTCACCGCGTACAGGGCGACGCCGCCGCTGAGGACGACCGTCACCCCGCGGTACCGCCGGCCGAGCAGCTCGCCCCAGGAGCCGGGGCGCGGCCGCGCTTCACTCTCTCCACTCATAATCTAAAGATCTATAGAACAAGCCTTAAAGGCAAGACCTGGCGGAACGATGTGATCAAGGCCGCGGACCGTCGGCGCGGGCCAGTACCGGCCACACCAGCAGCGCCGCCACCGCAGCCACCGCCGCGAAACCCAGCAGCGCCACGCGTACCGGCACCCAGAGCAGCGCGGTGCCGATGCCGACCACCGGTACCGACATGCCCAGGTACCCGGCCAGGAAGAACGCGGCGAGCGTGCCGGCGCGACGCTCCGTCGGGGACACCGCCACCACCACGCCGAGGCTCGCCCGGAACAGCGCCGCTCCCCCGGCACCCACGAGTACGCCGCCGGCGAGGAACGCGGCGATGCTCGGGTGCGGCAGCCAGACGGCGACGACCAGCAGCGCCAGCCCGGCCAGCAGCAGCACGACGGCGAGCGGGACGACCGCCCGGTACGCCAGCGACGCGGTCACCACGGCGCACGCCACGCCGGCGGCGAACACCAGGCCGAGCGTCGCGCCGGAGAGTACCGGGGAGCGGTGGTGGAGCGCGGCGAGCACCGTGCCGGCCAGCGCGACGAACAGCCCGAACACCGCGAACTGGGTGGCCACCCCGGCGAGCGCGGCGACGAACCGGCCCGCGGCGCCCGGCGGCAACGCGAGCCGCTGCGGACGGTACGGCGGCAGCGGACGCGCCCGGCGCCGCGTCTCCGGTACGAGCAGCAGCGCGGCGGCGCAGAGCACGAACACCCCGAGGGACACCGCGTACGGGAGGGCGAGCGGGCGTGCGGCGACGACGGCCAGTACGCCGGCGACGAGGCCACCGGCGCCGAGTCCGCCGAGCGCCGTCGCGGTGGCGAGCAGCTGCGCCCGGTGCAACTGGTGCGCCGGGCGGTGGGCCGCGAACAGTTCCGTCAGGTACGCGGTGGCGGTGGAGCCGGTGACGCCGACCGCGAGGCCGCACACGACCCGGGCGACGAACAGGCCGGGCAGGCTCGGCCAGACCAGGAGTACCAGCGCGCTGACCGTGTCCAGTCCCAGCGCCGCCAGCAGCAGCGGCCGCCGGCCGTACGTGTCGGAGAGGTGGCCGGCGAGGACGAGGCTGACGGCCACGCCGATCGCGTACGCGCCGTAGGCGACGGTGAGGGTGAACGGCGAGAGGTGGTCGCGCTGCGCGTACAGCGGGTAGAGGGGGCTGGGCACGGTCACGAACGCCTGCAACGCCAGGTACGCCACGGCCACGGTGCCGTAGCCGACGCGGTACCGGGCGGGCGCGGGTCTGGTGTCGGAGCGGACGGCGGTCACCGGCGGGCTCCCGTCGGACTGTCGGGGCGGGCGATCACGGGCCGCCACGCGGGCGCGGCGACGGCGACCGCCCGCGAGAACGGTGGCGGCACGGGTGTTCCGGCGGCTGCGCGGTCGGCAGGCGCGGGCGCACCGAGGTCGCCGAGACGGGTCGCCGGGTACCGGCTCCCGTCGGTCGTGACCGTCATCGAACCGTCTCCTTCCCTCAATGCGAACGGCGTTCGCATCGGCCACGCTAGCCACTGCGAACAACGTTCGCAACAATGGAGTGATGCCGACGACACCGAGCCGCGGCGCCCGGTACGGCGCGCTCAACCGCACCGTGATCGTGGCCGCCGCGCGGACCATCGCCGACCGCGACGGCCTCGGCCAGCTCACCCTGCGCCGCGTCGCCGAGTCGCTCGGCACCGGTCAGGCGTCCATCTACCGGCACGTCTCCGGGCGCGACGAGCTGATCGCCGCGCTGTGCGAGGACCTCGCCGCCGGCTTCCCGCTGGTCACCGACCAACGCTCACCACGTACCGCGGCGCTGCGCCAGTGGGAGGCGATCCACCGGTACCTGACCGAGCATCCGTGGGGCGCGCCCGCCATCGCCGCCGGCGACACCGTCGCGGTCAGCGGCGAACGCCTCGCCGCGCACGCCACCGCCCAGCTCCGCCGGCTCGGACTGACCGGCCGCGACGCGGCGCGCGCGTACCGGGTGCTGTGGCAGTTGCTGCTGGGGCACCTGCTCAACGCGCACCCGCTCGGGCACGGCGCCGACCACCCGCGGGCGGGCGACGAGTCGGACTTCCGGTGGGCGCTGCGGCACCTGCTCGACGCCTTCGCCGGTACGCCCCGGCGCCACTGACGCGCGCTCCCGGCTCTGCCGTAGGTCGTTGGGACGAACCTCTGGTGCCCGGTCACGTCACGCGACCCCGTCGACGTCCCGCTGCCGAACCGGCCCGCGACGTAGCGCGGATCCTTTGCGCTGCAACGCATCAAGCATCGGCGCCGCGGTCCGGGGCGCGACGTAGCGTGAATCCGTTGCACTGCAACGCATCAAGCATCGGCGCCGCGGTCCGGCAGGACCGCAACACCGGTGGCCGACGGGCATCCGCGCCGAGATTCGGCGCGGCCGCAGCACATCAGCGACTGACAGGCATCAGCTGCCGTGGTCCGGCGCAGCCACAGCACATCGGTGGCTGGCGGGCATCCGCGCCGCGGTCCGGCAGCACTGCAGCGCGGCGGAGTTCCGGCGCGCTCGCCGCTCCGGCGATCGGCGCGCTCGGGCGACGAGGCCGCACCGCCGCGACCGCCGACCCTTTGACTCCACTGTGGACGGTCAGGGGGTCGGCCACTGCTCGGTGGGGGCGAGCCGGGTCGGGTGGAACTCGACGATCGTCGCCGTCGCGGCCCCGGACGTGACGAACGGGTCGGCGGCGACCGCGGCCTCGACCTCCGCGCGCGACCCGGCCAGTACCATCAGCCCACCGGTACGGGGTTCGAGCCGCCCGGCGAGCCGTACCAGGCCGCGCGCGAACACCCCGTCCGGGTTCGTGTAGTGCGCGTCGAGCAGGGCGTCGATCTCCTCCAGCGGCCGCTCGTACGTCAGCGTGACCAGGAACATGGGGGTCTCCTCGCGGTGTCGGTGGTGTCCCCGACCAGGCAACCGCGGCGGGCCGGGCGTGTCCAAGACCGATCCGCCGCCGCGCCATAGCCACCGCCTATAGCGTGGGTACGTGGACATCGAGCTGCGTCACCTGCGGTACGTGGTGGCCGTCGCCGACGCCGGCACCACCGTCGAGGCGGCCCGGCGGCTGCGGGTCGCCCAACCGAGTCTCAGCCAGCAGATCCGCGCGGTCGAGCAGCGCCTCGGGGTACCGCTGTTCCGGCGGGGACCGCGCGGCATGGCGCCGACCCCGGCCGGCGAGGCGTTCGTCGCCGGCGCGCGCCGTACCCTCGCCGAGCTCGACGCCGCCGTGGCCGCCGCCCGCGACGCGCCGGTGCCGGTGCGCGTCGGCGTGTGCGCCGGCGTACCGACGGGGTTGCTCACCGAGGTCGGGTCCGCGCTGCACCGGACCAGTACGGACATCTCCTACGAGCCGCACGATTCGGCGCAGCAGGCGGAGTTGCTGCGCCGCGGCGACCTCGCGTACGGGATCCTCCGACCCCCGGTCGACGACGACCGCCTCACCCTCCTTCCGGTACGCGAGGAGCCGCTCGGCGTGGTCGTCCCGCCGGGGCATCCACTCGCCGGTGCGGCGGTCGACTGGCCGGCGCTGGCGGGCTACCGGCTGCTGTGGTTCCCCGACAGTCGCGCCCCCGGCTACGCCGCCGCCGTACTCGCGCATCTGGCGGCACACGGCTGGACCCCGCGTACTCAGGTCGCGCAGTACCGGGGGCACGCGTTGTTCGTCCACGCGCTGTCGGCCGCGGCGGACCTGGTGGCGCTGCGGCCGCGCGACGCGGTGGCGAGCAGTACCGAGCTGGTGTGGGTGCCGTTCGCGGACGACCCGCCGCGCGAGGTGCTGGCGCTCGCCGCGCTCACCGACGGCCCGTGGGCCGCCCACCTGGTCGACCTGACCAGGCGACGCCCGACCGAGTGCGAAAACCCCTGAGTACGGGTGCGTCAGGGCCGTACGGTGGCGCGGTGGACACTCAGGTGATCGTGCTCAACGGTGGCTCCAGTTCGGGAAAGTCCGGGATCGCCCGGTGCCTCCAGTCCGTACTCCCGGGCCCGTGGCTGGTGCTCGGCACGGACACGTTCGTCGAGTCGCTGCCCGCGGCGATGCGGTCGTCGGACGGCGGGATCGACGTCGCGCCGGACGGTGCGGTGACCGTCGGGCCGGAGTTCCGGACGTTGGAGGCGGCCTGGATCGCCGGGGTCGCCACGATGGCCCGCGCCGGTGCCCGCGTCGTCGTCGACGAGGTGTTCCTCGGCGGCGCGTACTCGCAGGGCCGCTGGCGCGACGCGCTCGGCGACCTGACCGTCCTGTGGGTCGGCGTACGGTGCGACGCGGCGGTCGCGGCCGGCCGCGAGATCGCCCGCGGCGACCGTACGACCGGGATGGCCGTCGCGCAGGCCGACCTGGTGCACCGCGGCGTGACGTACGACCTGGAGGTGGACACCACGCGCGCCGAGTCCATCGACTGCGCCCGTACGATCGCCGGCCACCTCCACTGACCCGATCGGGGTCGTACCAGGGGAATCGACGCTCGACGGCCGGTACGAGCTCCACTGTGGACCGACGTCGCAGCGCCGGGGACCGGTCTTGCCCGCCGGATCCGGGGCCGTGGCGGGAGGCGGAGAACGCCGTGCGGGGACCACGGGCGGCGCTCGGCACGGGATGGGCGATCGCCGACGAGGTCGACGAGGTGCACGAGGATCCCGACCTGGACCGGTATCTCGCCGATCCGGACGGGTTTCGGCGCTGAGCGGCGCCCGTTTCCGCACCCTTGACAGTGTTCGTACGTCGCCCTATGGTTCCCGCTAATCCGTATTAGTAAGGGGATCTGATGGGGTCCGAGGAACAGCCGGCGTGGCGCGCGTTCTCGTCCGGGTTCGCCGACCGGGTCGCGGTGGTGACCGGCGCGGCGGGTGGGATCGGGCTGGCGGCCGCGACCGCGCTGCACGCGTACGGGGCGCGGGTGGTGCTGCTCGACGCGAACGCGCCGCTGCTCGAACGTTCCGCCGCGGCACTGCCGGGCGCGGTCGCGATGCCCGTCGACATCACCGACTCCGCGCGGGTCGCCGCCGCGTTCGACGCTATCGCCGAGCGGTACGGGCCGGTCGAGCATCTGGTGCACGCCGCCGCGGTCATCACGGCCTTGCCGCTGCTGGAGCAGGACGTCGAGCACTGGCGCCGGGTACTGGACGTCAACCTGGTCGGTTCGTTCACGGTGGTCCGGGCGGCGCTGGCGCAGATGGTGCCGCGGCGCGGCGGGACGATCGTGGCGGTCGCCTCGGACGCCGGGTTCCGGGGCGGCGGCGGCCTCATCGCCGACGCGGCGTACGCGGCGAGCAAGGCCGGGGTGCTGTCGCTGGTCAAGTCGGTGGCGCGGGAGTTCGCGGGCACCGGCGTACGGATCAACGCGCTGGTACCGGGACCGACGGACACGCCGCTGCACCAGGGCGTGTCGGACGAGCTGAAGCAGCGGATCGCGGCCGGGTTGCCGGTGGGCCGGATGGGCCACCCGGACGACATGGCCGCCGCGATCCTGTTCCTGTCGTCGCCCGCCGCGCCGTTCGTCTACGGCACCGCGCTGGACGTCGACGGGGGGTCGATGCTGCGGTGACCCGCCACGAGCGGCGACCGAGCCGGCCCACCCAGGCGGACATCGCCCGGCTGGCCGGCGTCTCCCAACCCACCGTCTCCCTGGTACTCGGCGGGAACAAGGCGGGTGTCGCGCTGTCGGACGAGACGCGGCAGCGGGTGCTGGACGCGGCGGAGTCGCTGGGCTACGTGCCGGACCCGATCGCACGGCGGCTTTCCCGCCGTACCAACAACCTGCTCGGGTTGTACACGTTCACCGCGACGTTCCCGACCGACGTGCAGCACTCGTACTACCCGTTCCTGGTGGGGGTCGAGGAGGAGGCGGCGGCGCAGGGGTACGACCTGCTGCTGTTCACGTCCTCCGGCGCGTACGAGGGTGCGACCGACGTGCTCAACCGGGTACGGCTGGCGGACGGCTGCCTGTTCCTCGGCCGGCACGTACCGGAGAAGGCGATGGGGCGGTTCCTCGACGACGGGTACCCGCTGGTGTACATCGGGCGGCACGACGAGCTGGGCGAGCGCCTGCCGTACGTGGGTGCCGACTACGTGTCGGCGTCCGCGGACGTGGTGCGCCGGCTGGCGGAGCTGGGTCACCGGCACCTCGCGTACGTGCGGGAGAAGGACGACGCGCCCGCGTCCGCCGACCGGGAGGCGGGTCTGCGGTCGGCCGTGGCCGACACCGGCGTACGTGCCGACGTGGTGCGCACCGACGGCGGTGACGTGGACACCGCGCGGCTGCGTTCGTGGTTGGCGGACGGCGTGACGGCGATCGTGGCGGAGGAGACCGACACCGACATCGCCGTGACCGCTGTCGAGTCGGCGGCGCGGGCCGGTGGGCTGCGCTGCCCGGACGACTTCTCGCTCGCGCTGCTCGGCGACCGGGTGGGGCGCTCCCCCGGGCTGCCGGCGCTGAGCGGGTTCGCGATCCCCCGCCGCGAGATGGGCCGCGCCGCGGTACGCATGCTCACCGGCCTGATCGCCGGTGAGCCCGAAGCCCGGATCCGCCAGATACTCGGCTGCCACCCGTTGGCGGGCGAGACCGTCGGCGCGCCGCCCCGGCCGCCCGAGCACTGAGGAAGGGGCCAGATGCCCGACCAGGACACGGATGTACTCGTCGTCGGCGGCGGCCTGGGTGGTGTCGCGGCGGCGCTCGCGGCCTGCGCCGCCGGGCGGCGCGTCGTGCTCAGCGAGGAGACGGACTGGCTGGGCGGGCAGCTCACGGCGCAGGCCGTACCGCCGGACGAGCATCCGTGGATCGAGCAGTTCGGGTGCACCGCACGGTATCGGCGGCTCCGCGAGGGCATCCGCGACTTCTACCGGGGCTGGTACCCGATGCGCTCGGCGGCGCGGTCGTGGGCCGCGCTCAACCCGGGCGCCGGGCGGGTCAGCAAGCTGTGTCACGAGCCGCGGGTGGCGCTGGCGGTGATCGAGGCGATGCTGGCGCCGCACCGGGCGTCCGGCCGGCTCACCGTACTGCTGCGGCACCGCCCGGTGGCGGCGCACACCGACGCCGGCACGGTGCTCGGGGTGACGCTGGAAACCGTTGGCGCGCAACGCATCTCGGTCTCCGCACGGTACGTGCTGGACGCCACCGAGCTGGGTGACGTGCTGGCGCTGGCCGGCATCGAGCACGTGACCGGCGCCGAGGCGCAGTCCGAGTACGGGGAGCCGCACGCGCCCGCCGAGGCGCAGCCGCACACCATGCAGGGCATCACGTACTGCTTCGCGGTGTCGCACCACGACGGCGAGCACCACGTGATCGACCGCCCGGCGGAGTACGACTTCTGGCGGTCGTACACGCCGGAGTTCTGGCCGGGGCCGCTGTTGGGCTTCACCGCACCGGATCCGCGCACGCTGGAGCCGGTCGAGCGCACCTTCGTACCGAACCCGGACGGTGACCCGCTGGCCGTGCTCGCCGACCAGAGCGCGAACGCCGGCGACCGGGAGCTGTGGATGTTCCGGCGGATCCTGGCGCGCGGGCTGCACCGGCCCGGCAGCTTCGACTCCGACGTCACGCTCGTCAACTGGCCGCTCAACGACTACTGGCTGCGGGCGCCGCTCGGCGACGACGCCGCGATCGCGTACGCGGAGGCGAAGCAGCTGTCGTTGTCGGTGCTGTACTGGTTGCAGACGGAGGCACCGCGGCCGGACGGCGGCACCGGGTACCCGGGGCTGCGGCTGCGCGGCGACGTGGTCGGCACCGACGACGGCCTCGCGAAGTCGGCGTACGTGCGGGAGTCGCGGCGGATCCGGGCGCTCACCACCGTCACCGAGAACGACGTGGCGCGCGACGTGGTCGGCCCGTACGGCGGAACCCGGTACACCGACTCGGTCGGGGTCGGCAGCTACCGCATCGACCTGCACCCGTCGACCGGCGGCGACAACTACGTCGACATCGCGAGCGTGCCGTTCGAGATCCCGCTCGGCGCGCTGCTGCCGCGGCGGGAGTCGAACCTGCTCGCCGCCGGCAAGAACATCGGCACCACGCACATCTCCAACGGCTGCTACCGGCTGCATCCGGTGGAGTGGAACGTCGGCGAGGTCGCCGGCGAACTGGCGGCGTACTGCCTGCGGCACGGCGTACCGCCGCACCAGGTGCACGCCGACGCGACGCACTCGGCGGAGTTCGGCCGGGTGCTCGACGCGGCGGGCGTCGAACGGCACTGGCCCGACGTACGCGGCTACTGAACGGGAGGCGGTCGTGGCGACACTGCGGTACAGCACGGAGATTCCGGTCGACGACGAGGTCGACGTACAGGTGGTCGGCGGCGGCCCGGCGGGCGTCGCGGCCGCGGTCGCGGCGGCACGCACCGGGGCGCGCACCCGCCTGATCGAACGGTACGGCTTCCTCGGCGGCAACCTGACCGCCGGACTCGTCGGCCCCTGCATGACCTCGTACTCGCTGGACGGGCGCGAGCAGCTGATCCGCGGCGTGTTCGACGAGTTCGTCCGGCGGATGGAGGCGGTCGGCGGGGCGCTGCACCCGTCCCGTACCCGGGCCGGCGACGCCTACTCGGGGTTCATCACGTACGGGCACGACAAGGTGACGCCGTTCGAGCCGGAGGCGGCGAAGGCGGTCGCGACCGAGATGTGCCGGGAGGCCGGCGTTCTGTTGCGGCTGCACAGTTTCGTGGCCGACACGGTGGTCCGCGACGGGCGGGTGACCGGGGTCGTCGCGGCAAGCAAGAGCGGGCTCGCGCTGCTGCCGGCGCGCGTCACGGTGGACTGCTCGGCGGACGGCGACGTGGCCGCCGCCGCGGGCGTACCGACGGAGTTCGGGCGCGAGGCGGACGGCCTGGTGCAGCCGATGACGGTGTTCTTCCGGGTCGCCGGCGTCGACGACGAGGTCGTCGAGGAGTACGTGCGGTCGCACCCCGCCGACCGCCGCCCGTACGAGTCGGTCGTGGCGACGGCGCGGCGGGAGGGCCGGTTCCCGGCACCGCGCCGCGGCGTCGGGATGTACCGGACGCTGCGGCCGGGCGTGTGGCGCATCAACACCAGCCGGGTGCTGCACCGCGACGGCACCGACGTCGCCGACCTGACCGCCGCCGAGATCGAGGGCCGCGACCAGGTACGCAAGCTCGTCGAGTTCTTCCGCGCGGAGCTGCCGGGGTTCGAGCGCTGCGAGCTGCTCGACACCGCCACCACGGTCGGCGTACGGGAAACCCGGCGGATCGTCGGCGAGTACCGGTTGACGCTGGCGGACCTGCAGTCCGGGCGGCACTTCGACGACGTGGTGGCGCTGTGCGCGTACCCGGTGGACATCCACGACCCGACCGGGTCCGGCGGCGGGGTCGACGAGTCGGCCGGCACCGCCAACGCGTACGAGATTCCGTACCGCAGCCTCGTCCCGCGTGGCGTGGACGGGCTGCTGGTGGCTGGCCGGTGCGTGTCGGCGAGCCACGAGGCGCTGGCGGCGATCCGTGTGATGCCGCCGGCGTTCGCGATGGGTGAGGCCGCCGGCACCGCCGCCGCGCTGGCCGTACGGGACGGGGTCGCGCCGCGCGCGCTCGACGTACCGGCCCTGCAGCAGGCACTGCTCGCCGCGGGCGCGTACCTCGGCGTTCCGGTCGGCTGAGCCGATCCACGACAGTCCACCTTGGACGGAAGGAGGCGTCGGGTGACCGCATCCCGGATCCGGGTCGGCATCGACGTCGGCGGCACGTTCACCGACGCGGTGGCCCTCGACGCGCAGACCCTGGTACTTCTCGGCCAGGTCAAGGTACGCACCACGCACCGGCACGCGGACGGCGTCGCCCGCGGCATCATCGACGCGCTGGAGCAGCTCCTCGACGGCATCGGCGCGACCGCCGACGACGTGACCTTCCTCGCCCACGGTACGACGCAGGCGACGAACGCCCTGCTGGAGGGCGACGTCGCCACCGTGGGGCTGGTCGGCGTCGGGCGCGGGCTGGAGGGCCTGCTCACCCGGCGGCTGCGGTCGCTGGGCCGCATCGAACTCGCCCCCGGCAAGCGCCTGGCCCTCCGGTACGCGCACGCACCGGCGACCGGCGACGCCGACGCCGCGGTCGACTCCGTACGCGCGGATGGCGCCGAGGTGGTGGTCGGCGTGCAGGCGTTCAGCGTCGACGACGGCACCGGCGAGGACGCGGTGGCCGACGCGGCGCGTACCCGGGAGCTGCTGGCCACCACCACCCACGAGATCACCAAGCTGTACGGGTTGCGCAAGCGGGCCCGTACCGCCGTGGTGAACGCGAGCATCCTGCCGCGCATGCTGGACACCGCCGACCTGGTGCAGCGCAGCATCACCGACGCCGGAATCACCGCGCCGCTGATGGTGATGCGCTGCGACGGCGGCGTCATGTCGCTGGACGAGATGCGCCGCCGGCCGCTGCTGACCGTCCTGTCCGGCCCGGCCGCCGGGGTCGCCGGCGCGCTGATGGCGGAGAAGGTCAGCGAGGGGATCTTCCTGGAGACCGGCGGGACCTCCACCGACGTCAGCGTGATCCGCCGCGGCTCCGTCGTCGTACGGCACGCGAAGGTCGGCGGGCACGAGACGTACCTGTCGTCGCTCGACGTACGGACCGTCGGGGTCGGCGGCGGCTCGATGGTACGGGCCCGGACCGGCCGGGTCGTCGACGTCGGGCCGCGCAGCGCGCACATCGCCGGGCTGGAGTACGCCTGCTTCGCCGATCCGGCGGCGCTGGCGGACCCGCAGCTGGTGGCGGTCGCGCCGATGGACGGCGACCCGGACGACTACGTGGTCCTCGACGCGGCCGGCGGCCGGTTCGCGCTGACGATGACCTGCGCCGCCAACGCTCTCGACCTGGTACCGGAGGGCGACCACGCGTACGCGGAGCCCACGGCGGCCCGGCTCGCCTTCGCCCCGCTCGCCGCGCTGCTCGGTACGACGATGCCGGAGGCGGCGCGGGCGGTGCTCGCCGCCGGCACCGGACACGTACGGAAGGTCGTCGACGAGCTGGTCACCGCGTACCGGCTGGACAAGCGCGGGCTCCGGCTGGTCGGCGGGGGCGGCGGCGCGGCCGCGGTGACACCGTTCCTCGGTACGGTGACGGGCTTCGCGGCCGGCATCGCCGCGCACAACGAGGTGATCAGCCCGATCGGGGTGGCGCTCGCGCTGGTCCGCGAGTCGGTCGAACGGATCGTGCCGAGCCCGTCCCAGCAGGACGTACTCGCGGTCCGGGCGGAGGCCGAGCAGGCGGTCGTCGCGCAGGGGGCCACGCCCGCCACCGTCGAGGTCGACGTCACGGTCGACGCGCAGACCAACACGGTCACCGCGGTCGCGACCGGCGCCACCGAGATGCGTACCCGGGCCGAGACCGGTGAGTCCACAGTGGACAGACAGCGGATCGCGGCGAACAGCCTGGACCGCCCCACCGCCGAGGTGCAACTGCTCGCCGAGACGCCCACGCACGCCGTCTACGGCACCGAGGTACGCCGCGGCGGCGCGCTCGGCCGGTGGATCCGCCCGTACCGGCCGGTCCGGGTCGTGGACCGGGACGGCGTCGTACGGCTGCACAGCGCGGACGCGGTGATCGCGCAGACCACCGTCGGCGCCGCGTACGGCACGCTGACCGAGCTGGTCGCCGCGCACACCACGTACGGCGACGGCGGCTCGCAGCTGCCCGCGATGCGGCTGCTCGTCGGCCCGCGCATCGTGGACCTGGCCGGCGTCACCACGCAGGACCAGCTCATGGCGCTGGCCCGGGCCGAACTCGACGGCCGCACCGCGGACGAACCGCTTGTCTCGATCACCGAGGTGCGGCGATGAGCGCCGACGAGATCGCCCTCGGCGCGCGCCTGCTCGCCACGCTGCCCACCCACGAGGGCCGCCCCGAACCGCTGCTGCGCCGCTGGTCGGCCACCGCCGCGGACCTCGGCGCCGAGCTGGCCGACCGGTACGCGGGACGCACCGTGGACGAGGTGGCGGCCGCGCTGGCGCTCGACGTGGTCGAGGAGACCGGCGGGATCGCCGCCGGCACGCTCACCCTGGCCCGGTACGGCGGGCGCCCGCCCACGGTGCGGATCCACCCCGACGCCGTCGTACGTGCCGAGGCGGAGGTGACGCGCCGCGGCTGGCGTACCTGGTTCCCGCCGGGTGCGGTCCGCGACGCCGCGCTCGCGCACGAACTCGCGCACCACCTGCTGCACGGCGCCGACGGCCCCCGGCTCAAGCGCCGCCTCGACCACGTACTGCTCCGCGTCGGCCCCGTCGTCCTGCGCGGCCACGTACTCGGCGCGGACGAGCTCGTCGCGCACGCGTTCGCCCGGCGGCTGTGCGGGCTCGCGGCGAGCCCGCTGCTGATCTCCGCGGCGCTGTCCGCCGACCTCGACGTCCCTGCCTCGACACCCGTCGGAAGTGAGACCTGACATGGCTGTCGCGATCCTCGCCGTGATGGCGGTCGGCGTGGTACTCATGCTGACCCGCAAGCTCCCGACCGGATTCGCGCTCATCGGAATGGCGTTCGCGATCGGCCTGCTGGCCGGCGCGCCGCTGATGGGCGACAAGGGCGTCACCACTCTCGTACTCCAGAACGGCGCGGTCCTGCTGGCGCAGACGATGATCGCGATCCTGCTGGGCGCCTGGCTCGGCTCGCTGATGGGCGAGACCGGCATCGCCTCCACCCTGGTACGCAAGACGGTCGAGTTCGCCGGCGACCGCCCGTACGTGGTGGCGCTCGGCCTGTTCGTCGTGTCGATCCTGTGCGGCGCGGTGACGGGCTCGGCGCCCGCGGCGATGCTCGCCGGCATCATCGGGATCCCGGCGATGATCGCCGTCGGCGTACCGCCGGTCACGGCCGCCGGCACCATCGTGTTCGGCGTCGCCGCCGGCATCCCGTTCGAGCTCGCGTCCTGGCAGTACCTGTCGACGGCGTTGAAGCTGCCGATCGAGACGATCCGGCACTTCCAGCTGTACATGTTCCCGATCGTGGTGGTGTTCGCCGTCGCGTTCATCCTGATCGAGTCGCGGCGGCGCGGCGTCCAGCACGCGTGGGCGGTCCGCACCGCACCGCGTACGGCCCGGCCCGCACGGACCGGCCGGCGCGCCGCCGACGCCCCCTGGTACTCGCTGCTCACGCCGCTGGTGCCGATCGTCCTGGCGCTCGGCCTCGACGTACCGATCATCCCGTCGCTGCTGGTCGGGGTGATCTACGCGCTCGTCACGACGACCCGGCCGAGCCGGATGGCCACCCGCGCCCTGCGCTCCCTGTACGACGGGTTCAAGGTCGCGGCGCCGCCGCTCGTGCTGTTCATCGCGATCGGCATGCTGCTGACCGCGGTGCAGCTGCCCGGCGCCGTCAACGCCCTGAAACCGATCGCCACCGCCGTCAGCCCGCACAACGCGATCCTGTTCGTACTCGTGTTCGGCCTGCTCACCCCGCTCTGCCTGTACCGCGGCCCGTTCAACATCTACGGACTCGGCGCCGGCATCGCCAGCGTGCTCGTCGCCGGCGGCGTGTACCCGGTGATGGGCGTGCTCGGCCTGATGTCGTCGTACAACCAGGTTCTCGGGGTGTCGGACCCGACCAGCACGCAGACCGTCTGGAGCGCCGAGTACGCGGGGGTGCGGCCGCAGCGGGTACTGGCCCGGACGTTGCCGTACACCTGGTGTCTGGGGATCGCCGGGCTCGTCCTCACCGCCGCGCTCTACCTGTAGCCGCACACCGGTCCCGCCCGGGTACGCGGGCGGGACCGCCGCGGTACGGCCGGAAGACGGCGCGGCGTCAGCGGTGCGTTGCACCTCGTACGTGTGCTCGACCAGGCCGAACCCGTACGCCGCGTGTACCCCATGGCAGGTTGTTCAATTGTCTCATTGGTCAACAGTTGAATTGTTCAACAGTTGACCAATGACACTCGTCGTCGCGGCGCGGCCGCTGACCGTGCAGGTGCGCGCCCACCGTCGCCTCGCGCAGCGACGCGCCGATCGCCACAACAAGCCGGCACACCGGCGCGCGCATCGTGTCGTACCACCGGCGGACCGCCGGCGCGGATCGGCAGCTCGCGCACCGCGCCACTGAACCGACCGGGATGGGCGCGACGCCACCCGATTGCGCACCGCGCGGGTGAACCGACCGGGGCGGGCGCGACGCCTCCCGATTGCGCGCCGTACCGGATCGGGGTGAATCCTTTTCCCCGGTGCGGCCCTCTCATGAGGTGATGGCGCACG
>NZ_BOMB01000045.1 GCF_016861975.1 Actinocatenispora rupis
GGCGGTCGGCTGGAAGGTCCAGTACGCCGGGTCGGTCGAGATGCAGAAACGCCTTACCCCGCACGGCCACTTCGCCGTTCGTGGTGCGCTTCCGCGCAAGCTCGTGAAGCAGGTTGCGGCGGCCACGTACCACCAGGTGTGGTGGCCGGCCCACGACCGGCTCGTCTACGACCCGGACGGCGAGGTCCCGACCTGGGATCCGGACGCGCTGACCTACCGCGACCCCGACACGGGTGCGGCGCTGCCGACCTGGGATGAGGCGCTGGATGCGATCGAGGACGACGAGGACGCCGAACCGGCCCACGTCGCGCGGCTCGGCACCGTCGACGTGAAGGGTGTACGCGGCGGGTCGAAGGATGCGGAGAAGACGGTCCGCTACATCACCAAGTACATCGCCAAAGACATCACCGACGCCGTGACGCCCGGCTCCCGGGCGCAGGAAGACCACATGGCCAGGCTCGCCACCGAGCTGCAAATCCTGCCCTGCTCGCCCACGTGCGCGAACTGGCTGCTCTACGGCGTGCAGCCCAAGAGCGCCAAGGCAACCCTGCGGGCCGGTCGGTGCAAGGGGAAAGTGCACCAGCGGCGCACCCTCGGCTTCACCGGCCGACGGGTGCTGGTCTCTCGGCAGTGGTCGAACAAGACCCTGGCCGACCACCGGACCGATCGGAAGGCGTGGGTACGGGCGTTGCTCGCGCTTTCGGCAAGCGGCAACGACGGCCAGGCGGTCACCGCCAACGAGGGCCAGGCGGACGGGGCCGATCGGTACGAATACGAGCTGGCGTCCCGCGACGACCCCGACGTACCACCGCCACACGTGCACTTCCTGCGCAAGATCGCCGAACGACAACAGTGGCAAGCGCAACGGGACGCGGCGATACAGCGGCTCCAACAGGTTTCGGCAACGAAAACCCATGCGGCGTAAGGGATCCAGGGAGGATCGCGTGACCACGCAAGACATCGTCCGGATCGAACGGGCCTGGTCGATCCACGATGTGGCCGACTACCTACAGGTGCCGGTCGAGACGCTGCGGACGTGGCGGAAGAAGCGCACCGGCCCGCCGGCGCGACGCTGCGGCAAGCACCTCCGGTACGACCCGGACGCCGTTCGCGCCTGGCTCAACACCGGCGACGCGGCATAGGGGAGGCAGGGCATGGCGCACATCGAAGACCGCTGGTTCAAGCCCAAGAGGGACGCGAACGGACGCCTCGTCCTGGACGCCAAAGGAAAGCGGATCCTCGAACCAACCTCACGCCACAAGACCGGCGACCGGTACCGGGTCCGGTACATCGATCCGTTCGGCAACGAGAAGAGTCGGTCGTTCCCCGACGGGAAGAAGCGTGCGGCTGAGAGCTTCCTGGTCGAGGTCGAGTCGAACAAGATGCGGGGCAACTACGTCGACCCTGATGCCGGCCGGATCACGTTCCGCGAGTATGCCGAGTCGTTCCTACGGACCTACGTCGCTGATGAGTCGACGCGGCAGCAAGCTGAGAGCCGCGTACGGAAGCACTTGTATCCGTACTTCGGTCACCGGATGCTCAAGTCGATCTCGCCTGGTGTCGTTCGTGAGTGGAGCTACGACGGATCGAACGGGCTCGCGGAGTCAACCCATGGGCTGAACTTCGCGAGCCTGAAACAGATCCTCGGTGCTGCGGTGGACGACGGCCGCATTCCGACGAACCCGTGCCTGGCGAAGTCCGTCAAGACGCCTCGCCCGCAGGCAAAGCAGATCGTGCCTTGGGAGTTCTCCCGCGTCCGGGCAGTGCGGTCGGCTCTCGATGAGCGGTACAGACTCATGGTCGACATCGGCGCGGGCTGTGGGCTGCGACAGGGTGAGATCTTCGGCCTGGCGGTCGACGACATCGACGTTGATGGCGGCTGGCTGTACGTCCGGCGGCAGGTCAAGTTGGTTCGCAGCAAGCGGGTATTCGGTCTCCCGAAGAACGACCGGGAGCGGCGGGTACCGCTTTCGGCAACGATCGGTAATGAGCTGGACGAGTACGTGAAGACGGACAGGTACGCCCCAGTCGAGGTCACCTTGCCGTGGGAGAGCCCGACGAGCGAGGAGACGCGGACGGAAAGGCTGATCTTCACGACCCGCCGGCGGACTGCGCACAGGCGGGAGATGTTCAACGATGTCGTCTGGCATCCGGCGCTGAAGGCGGCAGGCGTCGAGCGGCGGCGGGAGAACGGGATGCACGCCCTGCGGCACTTCTACGCCTCAGCGCTGCTGGACGCGGGCGAGAACATCAAGGCGCTGTCGGCGTACCTGGGGCACCACGACCCCGGCTTCACGCTGCGGACCTACACCCACCTCATGCCGGCGAGCGAGGACCGCACCCGCCGCGCCATCGAGAGGCTGTTCGGCCAAGCGGCGGGAGACGGCCCAGAGACGGCCCCACGGGCGGCGTAAGTGGTGTTTGCCGAGGTCAAAGCCTAGTTTCCAATACTTTGGGTACAAGTAGCGCGGTCAGACCGGGAGCGGGCGGTCGTGGACCACGTGCTTCATCACCAGCGTGGAGCTGAGGCGCTGGACGCCGGGCAGGGTGGCGAGGCGCTCGTCGTACAGGCGCTGGAAGGCGGGCAGGTCGGCGGCGACCACGCGCAGCAGGTAGTCGGGGTCGCCGAACAGCCGCTGGGCCTGGAGTACCTGGGGGATGTCGGTGAGGGTGTGCTCGAACGCGGCGACCGTGTCGCGGTCCTCCTGCCGCATCGTGACGAACACCAGCGCCTCGAACGTGAGGCCGAGGACGTCGGCGTTCAGGACGGCGCGGTAGCCGCTGATCGCGCCGGACCGTTCGAGTTCGCGGAGGCGGCGGTGACAGGGGGAGAGGCTGAGCCGCACCCGGGCGGCGAGTTCGGTGACGGTCAGCCGGCCGTCGGTCTGCAGCTCGGCAAGGATCTTCCGGTCCACCTCGTCCATGTCGAAGATCCTCCCTCACACGGGCGCTGACCTGCCAATACTTGGAAACACCTCCGGGCCGGGCGGCACTAATCTTCCGGCGGACCCGCTCCGCACACCCCGAGGACGCCCGATGACCGCCAGTTCCCTGACCGCCTTCTGGGCGGTGTCCGTCCTGCTCGTCCTGGTGCCCGGCGCCGACTGGGCGTACGCGATGACGGCGGGGTTGCGGGACCGGTCGGTGCTGCCCGCGGTCGGCGGCCTGCTCCTCGGGTACGTGGGGCTGACGGCGGTCGTCGCGGTCGGCGTGGCGGCCGTGCTGGCCCGTACTCCCGTGGTGTTGACGGTGCTGACCGTGCTGGGCGCCGTCTACCTGGTGGGGTTGGGGGTGCACACCCTGGCCCGACCCGGCGGTACGCCCGAGCTTGCGGGTGCGGCGCCGGCGGCGTGGCGCCGGCAGGTGGTGCGGGGCGCCGGCGTGAGCGGGCTCAACCCCAAGGCGTTGCTGCTGTTCCTGGCGCTGCTGCCGCAGTTCGTGGACCGTACGGGTGGGTGGCCGCCGGCGGTGCAGATCGGCGCGCTCGGGCTGGTGCACATGGCGACCTGCGGCGTGGTGTACGTGTGTGTCGGTGTCCTCGCCCGCACCATCCTGCGCGCCCGCCCGGCCGCGGCCCGGGTCGTCACCCGGATCTCCGGCGCCGCGATGGTCGTGATCGGCGCCCTGCTGCTCGCCGAACGCCTCGCCGCCCTGCGCTGAGCCGCCGCCGCCACACGTCTCGCCGCTGCCGGGCCGGTCGCCGCCGCCACACGTCTCGCCGGTGCCGAGCCGGCCCGTTCCCGGTCCGCGTACGTCGTTCGTCCGGTTGTTGATCACGGATGGCGAAACGAAAGTTGCGAATTGTGGCCGTACTCGTGTCATGACGCGCGCCCGAGTCCGTCGCAAGGGTGGATGTGGGAGGTAGCGCGATGGAACGGGCAGAGGCACTGAAGGTGTTGCGTACGCACCACGCGATGGGTGCTCCGTACGAGCGGCTCGTGTGTTGCGTCGAACGGGAGGAGTGGCCGTGCGAGATGGTGCAGGAGGCGAGAGTGGTGGTGCCGCCGGTGCCGCCACGGTGGCGCGGCGTGGACCTCGGCGTGCGTGGTGCGGCGTGGCTCTGATCTCCGGCGTACGACCGGTCGTGGGCGACCTGGTGCTCATGCCGCGCTGGCTGGCTCCCAGCCCGACCTGGTTCCGGGTGCTGGGCGTACGGCCGCCGGTCGGTGCGGTGCCCGGTTGGTGCCACCTCGACGGGTACCTGATCCTGCCGGACGGCCGACAGCGGCTCGGCAGCCACTTCGTCCCGATCGCCGCGCTGGTCGTCGACCGGAGCTAGGGCGTGTCTGCGCGGGTTGCCGGCCGGCTGTGCCGTTCGCCGCCGCGCCGCGTTGTCGGCACGGGCGCGTACGCCACCGGTGTGCACTCGTACCTCCGCCTTGTGAGGCAACGAACGGGCTCCGGCTCGCTCCACCGAAGACACGCCCGAGAACCCTTTCGTACCAACGGAAACGCCTCGCGCAGCCGCGGCGGTCAGCGGCCCACCGCGTACCCCTGGGCGCCGCGCGGGTTGGCCGCGGCGCGCAGGAACCCGGTACCCGGGGCGGCCGGTGCGGGGCGCCAGCCGGGGTCGCGGGCGACCGCCGACAGCCGCCCGAGCGACCAGCCGTCCTGCGGTTCGACGAGGTGGCCGCGCCGGCGCAGGTCGGCGACGACCGCGGCGTCGGTACGGTCCTCGACGAGCAGTACGCCGGGGCGGGATCCCCGTGGCCAGAACGAACTCGGCACGTGCAGCGAGTGGAACATCGGCGCGTCGATCGCCTCCTGGAGGCCGAGCCCGCGGTGCAGTACGGACAGCAGGAACGTGACCGACCACTGGTCCTGCTGGTCCCCGCCCGGTGTACCGAACGCGAGCCAGGGCCGACCTTCGCGCAGCGCGTACGAGGGGGAGAGGGTGGTGCGCGGTCGGGCGCCGGGGCGCAGCGAGGCGGGCGGGCCGTCGCGCAGCCAGCACATCTGCGCCCGGGTGCCGAGGCAGAAGCCGAGGTCGGGGATGGTCGGCGAGGACTGGAGCCAGCCGCCGCTCGGCGTCGCGGACACCATGTTGCCCCACCGGTCGACGACGTCGAGATGGCAGGTGTCGCCCCGGACCCGGCCGTCCGTACCGGTCCGCTCGTGTCCATCGTGGACGGACACGGTCGGCTCGCCGACGCCGGAGAGGACGCCACTGCGCGGATCCACCGGTACCGGGCCCGGCGGGTGCGGCAGCACCGGAGTGCGGCCGTCGGGGTCGCCGGGGCGCAGCTCCAGGCTGGCCTCCGCGCCGATCAGCGCCCGCCGCCGGTCGTTGTACGCGTCGGACAGCAGCGTCGCCAGCGGCACGTCGGCGTACCGCGGGTCGCCGTACCACGCCTCGCGGTCGGCGAACGCCAGCTTCGCCGCCTCCGTCACCGTGTGTACGAACTCGGCCGGCGACGCGGCGGCCAGGTCGTACCCCTTCAGCAGCGCGAGCTGTTGCAGGAACGCCGGACCCTGGCCCCACGGCCCGGTCTTGCACACCGTGACCCCGTGGTAGTCGTACGTCGCGGGCTCCTCGACGGTGGCCCGCCAGGACGCCAGGTCGTCGCCGGACAGCAGGCCGCCATGCTCCCGCCCGGACGTGTCGCGCCAGCCGCGTCCCGCGCAGAACTCCGCGATCCGCTCCGCCACGAACCCCTCGTACCAGGCGCGGCGGGCGGCCTCGATCTCCGCCGACCGGTCCGGCCCGTGCGCCTCCGCCTCCGCCACCACCCGCCGGTACGTCGCGGCCAGCGCCGGGTTCGTCAGCCGCGCACCGGCCGCCGGTACCGCGTCGCGGGGCAGCCAGGTGGCGGCCGAGGTGGGCCAGTCGGCGCGGAACATGTCGGCCACGGTGCCGATCGCGGTGTGGATCTGGTCCAGCACCGGCACCCCGCGCTCGGCGTACGCGAGGGCGGGGGCGAGGACGTCGCGCAGCCGCCAGGTGCCCCAGCGGTCGAGCATCAGCAGCCACCCGCCGAACGCCCCCGGTACGGTGGCGGCGAGCAGCCCGGTGCCGGGCACCAGGTCCAGTCCGAGTTCCCGGTACGCGTCGACCGTCGCCGCGGCGGGCGTCACGCCCTGCCCGCACACCGTGGACACCCGCTGGTCGGACTCGCTCCACACCAGCGCGGGCACCTCGCCGCCGGGGCCGTTCAGGTGTGGTTCGGCGACCTGGAGGACGAATCCGGCGGTGACCGCGGCGTCGAACGCGTTGCCGCCGCGCTCCAGGACGCTCATGCCCGCCGCGGACGCGAGCCAGTGCGTACTGGCCACCATGCCGTGGTCGCCGGTCAGTTCGGGCCGGGTGGTGGACATGTGGCGGCTCCTCTCGGTCGGCGCGGCCGACGGCGGCCGGTGTCGCGGTCGGTGGCGGCGCCGGACATCGCGCGGCGCACGCCGTCGTCCGGCCGGCCCGTGAAGGGCGCCACCGCGGGTACGCCGCCACCGCACGGTACCCGGGTGGATGCGTTACGGTCATCGACGACCATGCCGCAGCGAAGCCGGTGCGAACCCGGCGCTGTCCCGCAACTGTGATGCCCGATCCGTTCGGGCGAGCCAGGTCGCCTGCGGCAGGGATCGCGACACCGCGCTTGCGAGGAACGGGCGCCCGCGGACAGATCCCCTGTCGGCGTCAAGCCGTTCCCGACCGACAGGAGGACACATGACCCACGATCCAGCCCGCCCCGGCGTACGGCGCAGACGCGTCGCGCCGGCCCTCGCCGTACTGGCCGCGGCGGCGGTCGCGCTCGCCGGATGCGGCTCGTCCGGCGGGAGGTCCGGCGCGTCGGCGACGCCGACGGCGGGCGGGAAGTACCCGGTGACGGCGGGGTCGACCACCGTCGACGCGCGCCCGAAGACGATCGTCTCGCTGTCCCCCACCACCACCGAGATGCTGTACGCGATCGGCGCCGGTGACCAGGTGAAGGCCGTCGACGACCAGTCCAACTACCCGGCCGACGCGCCGCGTACCAAGCTGTCCGGGTTCAAGCCGAACGTCGAGGCGATCGCCGGCTACGACCCCGACCTGGTCGTCCTGTCGTACGACACGAACAACGTGGTCGCGGGCCTGAAGAAGCTCAAGATCCCGGTGTACGTGGCGAACGCGGCGACCACGCTGGACGACAGCTACCGCGAGATCACCGATCTGGGCGCGCTGACCGGACACGCCGACGGCGCCACGAAGACCGTGTCCGGCATGAAGACCGGCATCGCGAAGGCCGAGAAGGGCCTGCCCAGGCGCAAGCTCTCGTACTACTACGAGCTGGACCCTGAGCTGCACACCGCCACGTCGAAGACGTTCGTGGGTGCGCTGTTCGCGCCGCTCGGGCTGACGAACGTCGCCGACAAGGCGGACAAGGGCGGCACCGGATACCCGCAGCTGTCGAAGGAGTACCTGCTGAAGTCGGACCCGGACCTGGTGTTCCTGGCCGACACGAAGTGCTGCGCGGCGAACGCGGCGAGCCTCGCCAAGCGTCCCGGCTGGTCGACCCTCGGCGCCATCAAGGACAAGCACGTGTACCCGCTGAACGACGACGTCGCGTCCCGCTGGGGGCCGCGCGTGGTGTCGCTCGTACAGGCCGCGGCGAACGCGGTCAAGGCGGTCCCCGCGACGTGACGAGTCGGCTGCGGCCCCGGTGGGTGCTCACCGGCCTGCTCGCGGTACTGGTGGCCCTGGTCGCCGGCCTCGCGTTCGGCCCGGTGTCGCTGCCACCGCTCGACGTGGTGACGGACCTGCTGCACCACGTACCGGGGCTGCGCGTGCCGACGGCGCTGCCGCCGCGGGACGACGCGATCCTCGTCCAGCTCCGGCTGCCCCGGGTCGTACTCGGGCTCCTGGTGGGGTCGATGCTGTCGCTCGCCGGCGGCGCGTACCAGGGCGTGTTCCGCAACCGGCTGGCCGATCCGTACATGCTGGGGGTGGCGGCGGGCGCGGGGCTCGGCGCCACCAGCGTGATCATCTTCGGCCCGCGGACCGCCCTGTCCTCCCCGGTACTCGTCCCGCTGGCGGCGTTCACCGGCGCGCTCGCCGCCGTCGCGGTCACGTACCTGCTGGGCATGGCGGGGGCGCGGGAACGCACCACGGCGACGCTGCTGCTGGCCGGTGTCGCCGTCGCCGCGTTCTGCACGGCGGTGCAGACGTTCCTGTTGCAGCAGCACACCGAGGAGATCCAGGAGGTCTACTCCTGGATCCTCGGCCGGCTCACCACCTCCGGCTGGCACGAGGTCCTGATCCTCCTGCCGTACGCGGTGGTCGCGTCCGCGGTCGTGCTGTCGCAGCGCCGCGCGCTGGACGTGCTGAGCGTCGGCGACGAGGAGGCGGCGAGCCTCGGCCTGCACCCGCGCCGGGTCCGCCTGGTACTCGTGGTCGCGGCCGCGCTCGGCGCCGCCGCGGCGGTCGCGGTGAGCGGCCTGATCGGCTTCGTGGGGATCATCGTGCCGCACGCCGTACGGTTGCTCGCCGGGCCGAGCTACCGGGTGATCCTGCCGCTGTCGTTGCTGTTCGGCGGGGCGTTCCTGGCGCTGGCGGACCTGCTGGCGCGGACCGTGATGTCGCCGGCGGAGATCCCGATCGGCGTGGTCACCGCGTTCTTCGGCGCACCGTTCTTCCTGCTCGTACTCCGGTCGGGCCGGCGGGCCGCACCGTGACCGGGCCGAGCCTCGTCGCCGCCCGCGGCATCGGCGTACGGGTGGGTGCCGCGCGGCTGCTCGGCGACGTCGACCTCGACGTACCGGAGGGCGGGTGGTTGACGGTCATCGGGCCGAACGGTGCGGGCAAGTCGACGCTGTTGCGGGCGCTCGCCGGGCTGGTGCCGCACGAGGGCACGGTGACGGTGGCGGGGGAGCAGGTCGACCGGCTGCACCGGCGGCAGCGCGCCCGGCTGATCGCCCTCGTGCCGCAGAACCCCGTCGTACCACCGGGAATGTCGGTGCTGGACTACACGCTGCTGGGGCGCACGCCGTACATCGCGCCGCTGGCGGTGGAGGGTGCCGCCGATCTCGCCGCGGCCCACGCCGTACTCGATCGCCTCGACCTGACCGGCTTCGCCGACCGTACGCTCGACACGCTGTCCGGCGGTGAACGCCAGCGCGTGTACCTGGCGCGGGCGCTCGCGCAGGGTGCCCGGCTGCTGCTGCTCGACGAGCCGACGAGCGCCCTGGACATCGGCCACCAGCAGGACGTCCTCGAACTCGTGGACGAGCTGCGTACGGCCGAGCACGCGCCGTTGACGGTGCTCGCGACGATGCACGAGCTGTCCGTGGCCGGCGAGTACGCGGACCGGATCCTGTTGCTGGCCGCCGGCAGTGTGGTCGCCACCGGTACGCCGGACGAGGTGCTGACCGAGGAGCTGCTCGCGCACCACTACCGCGCGCGGGTCCGCGTGGTCCCCGGCGAGCGCGGCCCCCTCGTCGTCCCGGTACGCCGCCGCTGACGCACCGTGGGTGCACGCCCACCGAGCGGGTTTCCGTTGCCCGGTCGGGCATCCGGTTCCGGGCGCCTTCTCCGGGTCGTACCGGGCATCGTGGTTTCCCTTGTACTGTCGGGAATCCGGGCTTCGGCCGGGGCGCCCGCATCGTGGGTTCGGTCGGGTTTCGGTTGCCCGGTAAGGCATTTCCGTGCCGTACCGGGGGTGGGGCACCGAGGCTGAGGCTGGGAAGCGCGCCGGTACGTGCCCCGGGTCACGGTGGTCCCGCGAAACCGGGCGCTGGCACGAAACGTGGATTCGCCGTACGCGCCGCCGCACGACGATGGGGGCACAGCGGATGACCGATGAGCGAGGTGCACGATGACCGCCAAGCAGACGAAGACCGCATCCAGCCACCGCAGCATCCGGATGGCGCCCGCGGTCCCGCGGTCCCGCGGCGGCGCCACCCCCTCCTCGCCCACGCCGTACGAGTCGCGCCGCGCGCTGGAGTTCTCCGCCGGCGGGTACATCTGGCGCTAGCCGTTGCGGCCCAACGCTTCTGAACGTCGCTCCGCCCCGCGGGACCTTCTGCGGTCCCCGGTCCGGCTGGCGGATTGACGGCGGCCCTGCCGGTCAGGCCGGGCGACGGACGCCGTTGACGGCGTAGTCCCAGACACCGCCGTCGATGGCCTCGCGGGCCAGGTCGAGGTGCCCGGTGTGGGCGGCGTTGTCGTTGAGCAGGTGCACGAGCACCCCGCGTACGGTGTCCTGCCGGTAACCGCCCCAGGCACCCTCCGGCCACCAGCCCGGCGCGTCGCCACTGGCGATCCGGGCGACCGCGGCGCACCCGCGGGCGGTGTCGTCGCGCAACCGGGCCAGGAGTTCCGGGAACGACAGGTCCGGATCGTTGTCCCACTCGTCGTCCCCGCGGAACTCCATCGGGTTACCGGCAATCACGTGGTGCAGCCAGAACCAGGTCGAGTCGCGTACGTGCCCGACCAGCCCGGCGATCGTCCAGCCGGACGGCGCCGCCGGGGTACGTACCTGGGCCTCGGTCAGCCCGTCGGCGGAGCGGCAGATGCGTTCGGTGGAGTTCGTGATCCAGTCGAGGAGTTCGGTGGTGACCGGGTCGGGCTCGCGTCGCTGCTGTGTCATGCCCGTACGTCGGAGCGGGGGCAGCCGCTTCGACACCACCGTTCGAGAGGTTTCCGGGCCAGCCCGCGTTCGCGATCGGCCAGGATGCGGACGGGTGATGTCGAGAACCCGGCGGCCGGCTCCGACGTGATGATGGAGGCGAGCCTCCCACCAGACCCGACGGCGTCGAGGAGCAGTCATGAAGTACCTCATTTTGATCCACTCGAACCCGCAACCGTGGGGCCACCCCACGGCGGAGTACCTGCCCGAGCACCAGGCGCTGCCGGAGGACCAGCGCGCGCGGCTGAACAAGGACTTCGAGGACGGGTTCGCCGAGGTGATCGAGCGCGGCGAGCTGGTGCACGCCGAGGCGCTCGGCGCGCCGACGACCGCCCGGCTGTTCCGCTGGAAGGAGGGCGACCGGATCGTCACGGACGGGCCGTACGCGGAGAGCAAGGAGCATTTCGCCGGGTTCTTCCTGATCGACGTGGAGACGCAGGAACGCGCCGAGCAGATCGCCGCGCTGTTCTCCGGTCCCGGCGAGACCGTCGAGCTGCGGCCGGTGATGGCCGGCGGCCCGGAGGACTGAGCGCGATGGCCGGGGCGTGCGGCGGCGGGAGGTACCCGCACCTGCTCGCCGCGCTGCCCGGCGCTCGACCGGAGATCCAGCGGTCACGTTTCCGCCCGCCGTCTCGTCCATCCCGCGACGACACGACGAGAGGCGGACACGATGACACGGCGCACGGTGGTACTGGGAGCGGGGTACGCGGGGTTGGCGGCGGCGACCGGGATCGCCCGCCGGACCAGGGACGTCGAGGTCCAGCTGGTCGACGCGAACCCGCACTTCGTGGAACGGGTCAGGCTGCACGAGCTGGCGGCCGGCAGCGGCACCGCCGAGCGGCCGCTGGGCCGGATCCTCGCCGGCACCGGGATCCGCGCCCGTACCGGCCGGGTCGAGTCGCTCGACCTGCCCCGCGGTGAGGTCGTACTCGCCGGCGGTGACCGGATCGGCTACGACGACCTGGTGTACGCGCTGGGCAGCCGTACCCGGGTGGACCACGTGCCGGGCGTCGCCGGGCACGCGTACACGCTGGACGGGCCGGGGATCGGCGGGCGTGGCGCGCGCGGGCTGGCCGAGGCGCTGCGGACCGCGCGGACCGTGGTGGTGTGCGGCGGCGGGCTCACCGGCATCGAGGCCGCCAGCGAGATCGCCGAGTCGTACCCGGGGGTCGACGTGACGCTCGCGACCCGCGGCACCCTCGGCCCGGTACTCACCGACCGCGGCCGCGCGCACGTGCGTACGGTGCTGGGCCGGCTCGGTGTCCGCGTCCTGGAGGGCGCGACGGTCGCCGAGGTCACACCGTCCACAGTGGAACTCGCGGACGGTACGACGCTGCCGTCGGACGCGACCGTCTGGTGCGGATCCTTTGCGGCGTCACCGATCGCGGCCGCCGCGGGTCTCGCCGTCGACGACGGCGGGCGGGTCCTCGTCGACGAGACGCTGCGTTCCACCACCCACCCCGAGGTGTACGCGGCGGGCGACGGCGCCGCCGTCCGGATGCCCTGGGGTACGCCGCGGATGTCCTGCCAGGCCGGACTCCCGATGGGCCTGCACGTGGCGGAATCGTTGGCGCGCACCGTGTCCGGCCGCGCGGCGCGGACCTACCAGTACCGGTTCATGGATCTGTGCGTGAGCCTCGGCCGGCGCGACGGGCTGATCGAACTGCTGCACTCCGACGACTCGCCGGCCCGGGTACTGCTCACCGGCCGCTCCGCCGCGCGCTTCAAGGAGTACGTGTGCCGGGCCGCGTCGTGGGCCGCCCGCCGCGGACCCCGCGTCTCCGCCCGCTCGCTCTACCCGCGGGCCGACGTACCGACGAGCGACACCACGCTGGCCACCCTGCGCGCCGCCCGCGCCACGGCACGCTGAGCCCGCGCGTACCCCGGCGGGTGGCTGCACCCGCCGGGGCGTGGCCGGTCAGACCGCGGCGGGCTCGGTGAGCGGGGCCGGCAGCGGCGCCGAGTGCAGGACGACGAGCCGGGACACCGCACGGGTGAGCACCACGTAGAGCCGGTGCAGCCCGCGCGGCTCGGCGGCGACGATGTCCGCCGGCTCCAGCACCACGACATGGTCGTACTCCAGGCCCTTGGCCATCGTGGCCGGGACCACCGTGACCCGCTCGGCCGCATCCAGGTCGTCCACCGCGGCGTACGCGATGCCGGCCGCGGCGAGCGCCGCACCGCACGCGGCGACCGCGGCGTCCGGCGCGATCACGCCCACCGAACCCTCCTCGGCCAGCGCTTCCCGTACGGCGGCGGGCAGGTCGGCGGTCGCGTCCGCGCTCGGCCGTACGGCGAGGGTGCCGTCGGCGCGCAGCGACGTGGCCGGCGGTACGTCCACCTCCAGCGCCGGTACGAGCCGGTTCGCCAGGTCCAGCACCGCGCCCGGCACCCGGAACCCGGTGGTCAACGCGACCACCTCGGTCGCCGGCTTTCCCAGGTACGCAAGGGAATCCGCCCATCGCGCGGCGGCCCACGGCGTGGTCCCCTGCGCCAGATCCCCGAGTACGGTGAGGGATCCGTGCTCGCTGCGGCGTGCCACCGCGCGGCACTGCATCGCGGACAGGTCCTGCGCCTCGTCCACCACGACGTGCCCGTAGCTCGCGGTCCGCTCGACGAGACCGGCGGCCTCGTCCACGAGTACGGCGTCGGCGGCGGTGAACTTCGCGGCCTTCGGCGCCTTGTCCAGCCGCAGCGTACGCAGCGGCGCCGGCCAGGCGATGGCGTCCTGCTCCTCCTCGGTCAGCAGGCCGGATGCCGCGCGGGACAACAGATCCCGGTCGCCGAGCAGCCGCGCCACCAGCGCCGCCGGGTCCACCGACGGCCAGCACGTGTCGAGGAACTCGCGCACCGGCGCGGACCGCCCGACCTTGCGCAGCCACGCCTCGCCGGGCGACTCGCCGCGCGCCTCGGCCTGCCGGCGCAGCCCGCTCGCCACCCGCGCCCGTACCCGTTCCCGACCCGTCGCGTACGGCAGGCCCTCGCGGCGCGCGTCGTCGATGATGCGGCGCAACGCCTCCGCCGACAGCCGCCAGCGCGCCGAACCGTCCGACACCACGACCGGCTCCTCGGGCCGCACGAGCATCCCGTACAGCGCGCGGTGCAGTACGTCGGCCATCCGCGCGTCGTGCTTCACCCGCGCCGCGACCGCCGTGTCCACCGCCCGCACCGGTACGTGCGCGACCAGCCCGTCCACCGTGTGCTGGTGCACGTCCAGCTCGCCGAGGGCGGGCAGCACCGCCGCGATGTACCCGAGGAAGGCGGTGTTGGGTCCGACGACGAGGACGCCCGCGCGGCGCAGCTTCTCCCGGTGGTTGTAGAGCAGGAACGCGGCGCGGTGCAGGCCGACCGCGGTCTTCCCGGTGCCGGGCGCGCCCTGCACGCACAGCGACTCGGACAGGTCGGCGCGGACCAGGTCGTCCTGCTCGGGCTGGATCGTGGCGACGATGTCGCGCATCGGGCCGACGCGCGGGCGCTCGATCTCGCTGGTCAGGATGCGGCTGGCGGTGCCCAGCTCCTCGCCGTCGGTCAGGTGCTCGTCCTCGAAGCCGGTCAGCTCACCGGCCGCGAACCCGTACCGGCGGCGGCGCGCGACGCCCCGTGGATCGCGGGCGCTGGCCTGGTAGAAGGCCCGGGAGACCGGGGCACGCCAGTCGATGACCAGCGGTTCGCCGGTCTCGTCGGTGACGTGCCGCCGGCCGATGTGGAAGCTGGTACCGGCGTTGTCGGCGTGTTCGGTGCGGTCGGAGTGGTCGAGCCGGCCGAAGAACAGCGGCGTGTCCGGATCGTCGGCCAGCTCGGCGATGCGCCGGCTCAGCGCCACGCCCAGCGACTCGGCCGCGAACGGGTCGCCGCTGATCGTGTCGCCGGTCCGGTACAGCACCTCGGCGCGCTCCCGCATCCGGCGCAGCGACGCGCGGGACCGGTCGAGATGCGTACGCTCGGCCGCCAGTTCGGTGTCGAGATCGTCTGCGTGCAGGGTCATTCCACGCCCTCGAAACGGAATGGTCCCTGGCGAAGGTCGCAACCGGCCCGTGCGCCCCGGCGATTCCACCGGGTGACGCAGGAGCCCGTCCCTCCGCCGCCCGGCGCTCCGAGGCGTATCCGGCGGATGCCGCCGGCGCGGGCGTCGCCCAGGTACGCGACGCGGTCGGTGCCGTTCAACGGGTCGCGCGCCCACCGCGCGCAGTGCGCGAGTCTAACCCGCGCCCGCCGCACCGTCACTCCGATTGGCGGTACGCCGGGGCCGCGGCGGGCCCCGGCGTACCGGACGGGTCAGATCGTGCCGGACTGCCACCACCAGGCGCGGCCCAGTTCGGCGCGGCTGTCCACGTGCTGGTGGTCCTCCGTGTACGCCTCCAGGCCGGAGAAACCGGACGACTCGGCCTTCTGGTACAGCACCCGGTTGCCGACGGAGGCGGCGAGGTCGGCGGCCGTGCCGTACAGGTGCATGGAGTCGCTGGCGCCGCCGACGTCGGAGTTGTGCTGGATGCTGCGGAAGCCGGAGTTGACGGTGATCGGCACGTTGCCGATCTTCACCCGCACCGCCTCCAGCTTGTACATGAGCCGGCGCGCGTACTCCCTGGCGGTGCTGGCGCTGACCTTCCCGCCGTCGAACGTGCCGCTGATCCGGTCGGTGAACTCGGACCAGTCGAAGTGGACGGTCGACCCGTCGGACTGTTCCAGCGCGTTCAGCTTGGCCTGCGTGGCGGAGCCGGCGACGCCGTCCGCGGCCAGCCCGTACGCGGACTGGAAGCGCTTGACGGCGGCGGCGGTACCGGGGCCGAAGTCGCCGTCGACCGCCACGTACGTCTGGCTCGCGCCGCTCGCGGCCCAGCCGGCGACGCGGATCTGGAGTTCCTTGACGGCGGCGCCGGTGGAGCCCTGCTGGAGCGTGCCGCCCCACGGGTACGCCCCGGCAACGGCGCCGGCGACCAGCGGACCGGCGACGACACCGGCCGCCACCGCGACGCCGCCCCGGAGTACCTGTCTGCGGCTGATCCGGATCAGGGACATGTCGAACTCCTTCGGGAGAGGGGATCCCGGCCCCGCCCCGCGTACGCACCGGACGGGGCAGGTCGTTCCAGACATGGTTACTTATTTCGTAGCAGTACGCCAGGGGGAAGGAAACCTACTGAAAACGCCCGGTCCACCCTGCGCGGGGAGAGCGCGGTCACGCGGTTACTGTCGAGTCCGTGAGCGCGCCGCGGCGCCCCCGGGTGGGGCACATCGAGTTCCTGAACTGCCTGCCGATCTACTGGGGGCTGATGCGTTCCGGCGCGCTGGCCGACGTCGAGCTCACCAAGGCGCCGCCGGACGTGCTCAACGACAAGCTGGTCGCCGGCGACCTCGACATCGGCCCGATCAGCCTCGTCGAGTACCTGCGGCACGCGGACGAGCTGGTGGTGCTGCGGGACATCGCGGTCGGCAGCGACGGCCCGGTGCTGTCCGTCAACCTGGTGCACACCAGGCCGCTCGCCGAGCTGACCCGGGTCGCGCTCGGCTCCACCAGCCGTACCGGGGTGCTGCTCGCGCGCATCCTGCTCGCCGGCCGGTACGACAACACCCCGGAGTACTTCCGGACCGCGCCGGACCTGCCCGGAATGCTGCGTGAGGCGGACGGCGCGGTGGTCATCGGGGACGTGGCGCTCAAGGCGATGTCCGAGGGCGACCACGACGGCGTCACCGTCACCGACCTCGGCGCGGCGTGGCGGGAGTGGACCGGGCTGCCGATGGTCTTCGCCGTCTGGGCCGCCCGCCGGGAGTACGCGGCGGCCCATCCCGGCCTGGTGAAGGACGTGCACGAGGCGTTCGTCCGGTCGACCGAGCTGGCGCGGGCCGAACTGCCCGCCGTGGTCGCGTCCGCGGTGCGCTGGGAGCCGTTCGACACCGACCTGCTCGCCGAGTACTACCGGGCGCTGGACTTCTCGCTCGGCGACCGCCAGGTCGACGGGCTGCGCGAGTTCGCCCGCCGGGCCGCCGCGCTGGGCGAGGTACCGCCGCTGCCCGCCGACGGCCCCGTCTTCTTCGCCGCCTGACGCCGACAGTCCTTTCTGTCAGGACCTCGTGGGCTGGTGCGCCCACCAGTACGCCTCCAGGGGGCGGCGGGCCGGCGTCTTCGGGCCCTGCATGGCGTCCAGTTCGGCGCTCAGCGGCTTGCCGGGAACGTCCCAGTAGATCAGGTACACGTCGGCGGCGTGCGCGTCCGGATCGTTCGGCACTGCCCACACGATCATGGTGTCGCCGTTGCCGATCGTACTGTTGTCGACCGGCCGCGCGGACATCGTCACCTTCGGTACGTCGATCGCCTTGTTCCGGTCGAGGACGCTGTCGTACCGGCGGAACGTGACGGTGACCGGGCCGGTGCCCGTACCGGCGCCGACGGGGCCGTGGCAGGTGACCGCCTCCACCGCGCCGCGCGCCTCGATCTCGGTACGGCCGACCTTGCCGCAGGCGTCGAGGTCGTTCAGCCAGGGCCTGGCGAAGTCGGCCAGTGCCGCCGACGTGAAGACCTTCCGGTTCTTCTCGCCGCGGGCGGTGAGCCCGCTGTTGCCGTGGCCGACCCGCCAGCCCACGAGTACCGCGACGGCGGCGAGCACGACGGCCGCCGCCACCCAGGCCACCGGCCGTCGCCACCAGCTTCGTACCTCGTCACCCATACCCGTTACCTCACCACAAGCCGGCAGGAAGCGCCGGCCCGTACCGACGGGTGTTACAGGTTCTTGCCGAGCGTGCAGGAGGCTGTAACACTGGTCGCATGGACGTGCCGGGGAACGAGGGGCTGCTCGGCGAGGTCGCCGCGGCCGAGGAGGAGCTGCGCGCGGCCGCCGCCCGCGAGCGCGCCGACGGGGCGGACGTGGAGGCGCACTTCGCCGCCGTGATCGCCGCGGACCAGAAGATCGAGCCGCGCGACTGGATGCCCGAGGCGTACCGGAAGGGGCTGGTGCGGCAGATCGCCCAGCACGCGCACTCGGAGATCATCGGCATGCAGCCGGAGGGGAACTGGCTGACCCGGGCGCCGTCGCTCGCGCGCAAGGCGATCCTGCTGGCCAAGGTGCAGGACGAGGCCGGCCACGGCCTCTACCTGTACGCGGCGGCCGAAACCCTTGGCGTGCAACGGGACGAGCTGTACCGGATGCTGTTGTCGGGGCGGCAGAAGTACAGCTCGATCTTCAACTATCCGACGGTCACGTGGGCCGACGTCGGCGCGATCGGCTGGCTCGTGGACGGCGCCGCGATCGTCAACCAGGTGCCGCTCTGCCGCTGCTCCTACGGGCCGTACGCGCGGGCCATGATCCGGATCTGCAAGGAGGAGTCGTTCCACCAGCGACAGGGCTTCGACATCCTGTACACGCTGGCGCGCGGCACCGACGAGCAGCGCGCGATGGCGCAGGACGCCGTCGACCGCTGGTGGTACCCGAGCCTCGCGATGTTCGGGCCGCCGGACGCCGAGTCCACGCACTCGGCGCGCTCGATGGCCTGGAAGATCAAGCGGTTCAGCAACGACGAGCTGCGGCAGAAGTTCGTCGACATGACCGTGCAGCAGGCCGGCGTGCTCGGGCTGACCCTCCCCGACGACGCCCTGGCGTACGACGCCGGCAGCGGCCACTGGCGCTACACCGCGCCGGACTTCGCCGAACTGGCCGAGGTCATCGCCGGCAACGGGCCGTGCAACCGGCAGCGCATCGACCACCGGCGCCGGGCGTACGACGACGGCGCGTGGGTACGGGAGTCGGCCGCGGCGTACGCGGCGAAGCGGGCGAGGGAGGCGGTGCCGGCATGAGCGCGGACTGGCCGTTGTACGAGGTGTTCGTCCGGCCGCGGCGCGGGTTGTCGCACGGCCACGTCGGCAGCCTGCACGCGCCGGACGCCGAGATGGCGCTGCGCAACGCGCGCGACCTGTACACGCGGCGGCAGGAAGGCGTGTCGATCTGGGTGGTGCCGGCCACGGCGATCACCGCGTCCAGCCCGGACGAGAAGGACGCGTTCTTCGACCCGGCCGCCGACAAGGTCTACCGGCATCCGACGTTCTACCCGGTACCCGAGGGGGCCGAGCACCTGTGAGCGCA
>NZ_BOMB01000046.1 GCF_016861975.1 Actinocatenispora rupis
AGAGTCAGCCACCCGTGGCGGCCGGAACCGGGGACGCCCCAGCTGACGGAGCACCGTCCGATGTGGACAGGTTCGGGTACCTGGTGGGGTTGGGGGACGACGCGCTGGTCGCCGCGCAGCGGTTGGCGGAGTGGACGGCGAACGCGCCGGAGCTGGAGGAGGACGTCGCGCTGGCGAACATCGCGCTCGACCAGCTCGGGCAGGCGCGCCTGCTGCTGTCGTACGCGGCGGAGGTGGAGGGTGCCGGCCGTGACGAGGATTCCCTTGCGTACCAACGGGGTGAGCGCGAGTTCCGGAACTGTCAGCTGGTCGAGCTGCCGAACGGCGACTTCGCGGTGACGATCGCGAAGCTGCTGTTCCTCGCCACGTACCAGCACGGGTTGTACGCGGCGCTCCGGTCGTCGACGGACCGGCGGCTGGCGGCGATCGCGGCGAAGGCCACGAAGGAGACGGCGTACCACGTGGAGCACGCGGCGCTGTGGACGCGCCGGCTCGGCGACGGTACGGCGGTGGGGCACGAGCGGATGACGGCGGCGGTCGAGCAGGTCTGGCCGTACACGCACGAGCTGTTCTCCGACTGGGTACCGCACGGTCTGGTCGCCGCGGGCGTGGCCGTGGCGCCCGGTACGCTGCGCGCCGACTGGTTGTCCACTGTGGAGTCCGCGCTGGCGGAGGCGACGGTGCCGCGGCCGGACGACGGCTGGCGGCCCGGCGGTGGCCGGGACGGCGTGCACACCGAGGCGATGGGCTACCTGCTCGCCGAACTCCAGTACCTGCACCGGATCTTCCCGGGTGCGGCATGGTGACCGGCGCCGGTACGGCACCCGCGGCGGCGGTGGCGCTGCGCGAGATCGCCGGCGCCGTACCGGATCCGGAGCTGCGCGTGGTGTCGATCGCGGAGCTGGGCATCCTGCGCGACGTGTCGACGGGTCCACAGGGGACGGTCGTGACGATCACCCCGACGTACTCGGGATGCCCGGCGCTGGCGACGATCGCGGCCGACGTACGGGACGCGCTGGCCGCCGCGGGGGCGCCGGACGCGGAGGTACGGGTGGCGCTGGACCCGCCGTGGAGTACGGACGACATCACCGCGGCGGGTCGCGCGAAGCTGGCCGGCGCGGGCATCGCGCCGCCCGGTCCGACCCGGCTGGCCGGACCGGTGGCGCTACCGCTCGCGGTACGCTGCCCGCGCTGCGGATCGGCGGAAACCGTTGAGCTGTCCCGGTTCTCGGCGACCCCGTGCACCGCGCTGTGGCGTTGCACGTCCTGCGCCGAACCGTTCGACCGGGTCAAGGAGCACTGATGCCGACCGTGACCGTGCGCCGGCCGCAGCGGCGCCGCCCCGAGTTCCACAAGCTGCCGGTGACGGCGATCGACCGCCTCACCGACGACGCGTACGCGCTGACGTTCGGGGTGCCGGACGAGCTGCGCGAGACGTTCCGGTTCCGGGCCGGGCAGCACCTGACGTTGCGGCACGCGGACGGCGCCGACGTGCGCCGCTCGTACTCGATCTGCTCGACGCCGGCGGAGCTGGCCGAGACCGGCGCGCTGCGGGTCGGGGTGCGGCTGATCCCCGGCGGCGCCTTCTCCGCGTACGTCGCGGACGGGTTGGCGGAGGGCGACCGGATCGAGGTGATGCCGCCGCTCGGGCACTTCACCACCGACCTGGATCCGTTGCGCCGCAAGCACTACGCCGCGATCGTCGCGGGCAGCGGGATCACCCCGGTGCTGTCCCTGGTCGCCACCGCGCTCGCCATCGAGCCGCACAGCCGATTTACCCTGCTGTACGGCAACCGTGACTCGCGTTCGGTGATGTTCGCCGAGGAGCTGGCCGACCTCAAGGACCGGTACCCGGCGCGGCTGCACCTGGTGCACGTGCTGTCCCGGGAGCCGCAGGACGCCGAGCTGCTGTCCGGCCGGCTGGATCCGGACCGGTTGCGCCGCGTGCTTCCCGCGCTGGTACCACCGTCCACTGTGGACGAATGGTTCCTGTGCGGGCCGTACGGGATGGTCGTGGGGGCGCAGCACGTGCTCGCCGAGTCCGGGGTGGCCGACGGGGCGGTGCACACCGAGCTGTTCCACGTCGCCGAGGAGCCCCCGCCGCCGCCGTCCGCGCCGCCCGAGACCGGCGGCAGCGAGGTCACGATCCGGCTCGACGGGCGCGCCAGCACCTTCCGCATGCGGTACGACGAGCGGATCCTCGACCGGGCCATGGAGGTCCGCAGCGAGCTGCCGTACTCGTGCCGCGGCGGAGTCTGCTCCACCTGCCGCGCCCGGGTCGTCGACGGCGAGGTACGGATGGCCCGCAACTTCGCGCTGGAGCCGGACGAGCTGGCCGCCGGGTACGTGCTGACCTGCCAGTCCAGTCCGGTCACCGAGCAGGTCACCGTCGACTACGACGGCTGACCGGATCGTTCCGGGGGCCGGCCGGATCCGGGCTGGCCGGCGGCCCGTCGCGCGGGCGAGCATGGAGGCATGACCGCAGCGACGATCGTGATCGACGTACAGGAATCGTTCCGGACTCGGCCCCTGTGGGCGGCGAACTCCAACCCGGACATCGTGCCGAAGGTGAACCGGCTCGTGGCCGCCGCGCGCGACCGCGGCGACACCGTCGTCTGGGTGCTGCACACCGAGCCCGGCACCGGCGGCGCGTTCGACCCGGCCGAGGGGCACGTACGCCTGATGGCCGGGCTCGAACCGCTCGACGGCGAGCCGCTCCTCACCAAGACCTCGCACAACGCCTTCACCACGACCAACCTCCAGCAACTGCTGACCGCCCGCGGCGTACGGTCGCTGACGGTTGCCGGGATCCGTACCGAGCAGTGCTGCGAGACGACCGCCCGGCTCGCCTCCGACCTCGGGTACGACGTGACGTTCGCGATCGACGCGACCGCCACCAACCCGATCGAGCACCCCGACGCGCCGCCCGGCCGTACCGTGGAGGAGATCCTGGCGGACCCGCGGACGCTGTCGACCGACGCGATCCTCACCCGCACCCGGTACGCGCTGGCCGGCCGCTTCGCCACCGTCGCCACCGTCGACGAACTGACCGGATCATGACCACCGTCGCGTTCGTACTGGTGCCCGGCCTGCACCTGCTGGACCTGGCCGGGCCGGCGCAGGCGTTCTCCGCCGCCACCGACCTCGGCCACCCGTACGACCTGCGGTACGTGGCCGAGCAGCCGGACGTACCGACCGCGCAGGGCGTCACGCTGCACGCCGACCTGTCGTGGCCGGCGCTCGGCCCGGACGACCTGGTCCTCGTACCGGGCTGGCGGGCGTCGCTGCTGCGCGGCCCGACCCCGATCGGTTCGGCGACGGCGCAACGGATCGCCGACCATCACGCCGCCGGCGGTACCGTCGCCAGCGTCTGCGCGGGTGCCGACGCGCTCGGCCGTGCGGGGCTGCTCGACGGCCGCCGGTGCACCACGCACCACGAGGTGCAGGAGGAGTTCGCCCGGCGGTACCCGCGGGCCACGGTGGTCCGCGACGTGCTCTACGTCGTCGACGGCCGCGTCGTCACCTCCGCCGGCATCGCCAGCGGCATCGACCTGGCGCTGCACCTGATCGCCACCCGGCACGGCCCCGCGCTCGCCGCCCGCGTCGCCCGTTCCATGGTCGTGTACGCCCGGCGCAACGGGGACGCGCCGCAGGCCAGCGCGCTGCTGCGGCACCGCGCGCACGTGTCCGACTCGGTACACCGGGCGCAGGACCTGATCGACGAGCGCTTCGCTGAACCGCTCCCGCTCGCCGATCTCGCCGCCAGGACCGGCGTCAGCGAGCGCACCCTGACCCGCCGGTTCACCGCCGCGACCGGCCTCACCCCGCTCCGGTACCAGCAGTCGTTGCGGGTGGAGCGCGCCCGGTACCTGATCGGGCAGGGCGCGAGCGTGGAGTCGGCGGCGCGCGCGGTGGGCTTCACGGACGCCCGCATGCTGCGGACGCTGCGCGGCCGTACGGACGAGACCGTCTGACCCGGCCGGTAGATTCACCACCCGTGAACCGCACCGACCGGCTGTACGCCATGGTCGAGGAGCTGCGCGCGGTCGCGCCCCGGCCCCGCAGCGCGCGGTGGCTGGCCGCCCGGTTCGAGGTCAGCGCCCGTACCGTCGAGCGCGACCTGGCCGCGTTGCAGCAGGCCGGCGTGCCGATCCACGCGCGGACGGGACGGTCCGGCGGCTACGTGCTCGACCCGGCCCGTACGCTGCCGCCGCTGGCGATCACCGCCACCGAGGCGACCGCGCTCGCCGCCGGGCTGCACGCGCTCGCCGCCTCGCCGTTCGCCGACACCGCGCGCACCGCCCTGCAGAAGATCCTCGCCGTACTCCCCGCCTCCGAGCGGGCCGCCGCCGCAGACCTCGCCGACCGGGTACGGATGATCGGCCCGCCCGCGGAGGTACGCGTACCGGACGCCGTACGGGTCGCGCTCGCCGGGCGGCGCGTGCTGCGCCTGGCGTACACGGACCGGGGTGGGGCGGTGAGCGAGCGTGACGTCGAGCCGGTCGGGTTCCTCGGCGGCGACCACTGGTACCTGATCGGGTGGTGCCGGCTGCGCGACGGCGTACGCGGGTTCCGGCTGGATCGGATCGTGGCGGCCGAGTCGCTCGCCGAGGTGGCGCCGCCGCGGCCGGTCGACCTGTCCGCCGTGGACGCGCTCGGGCACGAGCTCGTCGGCCTCGACGTGATCGCAAACACCGACAGGACGGTGTCGCGGTGCGGGTGAACGATGGTTCCCGGATCGCTTGACACGAAAGGGAACCACCGACATGAACGACACCACGAACACCGACACCATGAACCCCGACACCATGAACCCCGACACCACGAACACCGACACCACGAACACCGACACCACGAACACCGGCACCGGTGCCGCCGCCGACGACGCGCACCGGCACGGCGTACGCCTGTGGCAGGACTGGACCGACCTGTGGAACGGGGAGCTGGCCATCGGCCCGCGGATGCTCACCGACGACTTCCGGGTCCTGTTCGGCAGCCAGACCGCGGCCGACAGCGGCGCCGACGACCTGGCCGGCGGGCAGGCGACCGCCGACTGGATCGGCGCCTTCCGCGCCCGGTACCGCGAGCTGCGGTACCGCACCGAGGTCGGCCCGATCGTCGGCGGTGACGGCACCGCCGGGTACGTCACCTGCCGCTGGATCGCCGACGCCGTCGACGCCGACGGTACGGAGCGGCAGGTCGCCGGGCACGACATCCTCCGGGTACGCGGGGACCGGGTCGACCGCGCCTGGTCCGTCACCGGCCTCCGGAACCTCCTCGACCGCTGACCGTGCCGGACACCACCGGGCGATTCGCCCCGCGTACCGGGTGGGGCGTGGTGAGGTGGTGGCATGGCGGAACTCGGCAGGCTCGGGCTGGTACTGCACCCGCGGCGGGACGTGTCGGCGGTGACCGGCGCCGTCGTCGACTGGGCCGGCCGGCGCGGGGTCGCGGTGCACGTCGCCGAGTTCGACGGGCACCGCGTACCGGGTGCGGTGCCGGTGCCGGAGGCGGAACTCGCCAGCTCCGACGCGCTGGTCAGCGTCGGCGGCGACGGCACCATGCTCGGCGCGCTGCGGCTCGTCGTCGACGACCCCCGCCCCGTACTCGGGGTCAACATGGGCCGGCTCGGCTTCCTCGTGGAGATCGAGCCGCCCGAACTGCTCGGCGCGCTCGACCGGCTCGCCGCCGGCGACGTCACCGTGGAACACCACAGCTGCCTGCGCATCACCATCGGTACGGACCGGCGCGTCGCGTTCAACGACCTGGCGCTGTCCCGCCGGCCCGGCGACGGCACCGTCAACGCCATCCTCACCATCGACGACCAGCAGTACGGGTACTACCGGGCGGACGCGGTGATCATGGCCACGCCCACCGGTTCCACCGCGCACAGCTACTCGGCCGGCGGGCCGCTGCTGTCCCCGGTCACCGACGCCGTGGTCATCACCCCGGTCGCGCCGATGTCCGGCATCAGCCGCCCCCTCGTACTCGGGGCCGGGGAACGCGTCGAGTTCGACCTGCTGCCGGCCCCGCCGCAGCCGGCCGGGCCGGGGCGGTCCGGTACGGACGAGGAGCCGGTCGGCCGGGCCGCGGTCGAGACCGACGGCCAGGTCGTCGACCACCTCGAACCCGGCCGTACGGTGCACGCCGAGCTGCACCGCGACGCCGGCCTCGTCGTACGGCTGGACGTGCGGGTCCACCGGCAGCGCAGCCAGGCCAAGCTCAGCCTGCTCGACCTGCCGCTGCTGCCCGAGCAGCTGCGCGAACTCCTGCCCGCGCACGTACGGGACCGGCTGGCGCGCCGCGAACCGCCGTGAGGGCCGTCGCCCGCAACCGGCGGCGGACGAGCGGCGCCCGGGGCACCGCGTACCCTCGGGTCCGTGACGGAGAACCGGGTTGTCGACGAGATCCTGCAGCGTGCGGCGGACGGCGGGCGGATCACGCCCGAGGAGGCGCTGCTCGCGTACACCGATGCGCCGTTCCACGCGCTGGGCGAGGCGGCCGACGTGGTGCGCCGCCGGCGGTACCCGGACAACATCGTCACGTACATCATCGAACGCAACATCAACTACACGAACGTGTGCCTCACGGCCTGCAAGTTCTGTGCGTTCTACCGGGCGCCGAAGCACGCCGGCGGCTGGGTGCGCGACCTCGACGAGATCCTCGCCCGCTGCGCCGAGACCGTCGAGCTGGGCGGCACCCAGATCATGTTCCAGGGCGGCCACCACCCCGACTTCGGCGTCGAGTACTACGAGACGACGTTCGCGGCGATCAAGGAGCGCTTCCCCGAGCTGGTGATCCACTCGCTGGGCGCCAGCGAGATCGTGCACATGGCGAAGGTGTCCGGCGTGTCGACCGAGGAGGCGCTGCGGCGCATCCACACCGCCGGCCTCGACTCGCTGGCCGGCGCCGGCGCCGAGATCCTGCCCGCCCGGCCGCGCACGGTCATCGCGCCGCTCAAGGAGTCCGGCGAGCGCTGGCTGGAGGTCATGGAGCAGGCGCACGGCATGGGCATCGAGTCCACCGTGACGATGCTCATGGGTACCGGTGAGACCAACGCGGAGCGCATCGAGCACCTGCGGATGATCCGTGACGTACAGGACCGGAGCGGCGGTTTCCGCTCCTTCATCCCGTACACGTACCAGCCGGAGAACAACCACCTGAAGGGCCGCACCCAGGCGACGAACCAGGAGTACCTGCGGCTGCTCGCGGTGGCCCGGCTGTTCCTGGACAACGTGAACCACCTGCAGTCGTCCTGGCTGACCACCGGCAAGGACGTCGGCCAGCTCTCGCTGCACATGGGCGTCGACGACCTCGGGTCGATCATGCTGGAGGAGAACGTGATCTCCTCCGCCGGCGCGCGGCACCGCTCCAACCTGCTCCAGCTCGTCTGGATGATCCGCAACGCGGACCGCATCCCGGCCCAGCGGGACACCCTCTACAACCACCTGCGGGTGCACCACACGCCCGCCGACGACCCGACCGACGAGCGGGTGCGGTCGCACGTGTCGTCGATCGCGCTCGACGACCCGCGTACCCGGCTCAACCTGGTCTGACGGTTCCGTCCGGGCCGTCCTGCCGCGGCGCACCCGACCCCGGCGGTACTCCGGGCGCGGCCGGCGGCGGTGCGCCGAACGTCGGCGTCTCCGTGTACGGCCCCGTACCCACCGGCGTCTCCGCGTGCGGCGGGGCCGCGTCGTACCCGCCGAGCGGACCCACCTCGTACGTCGGGCCGCTGGCCGGCGCGGTCCCGGGGGCTCCGGGCGGCGCGGTGAAGGCGGGGTCGGACGGGGGCATCGCGGGGGCGAGCGGGGCGCCGGCCGCGGCGGGTGGCCGGCCGGACATCCGGCTGGAGAAGGTTTCCAGCAGGCGGCTGACCGGCAGTCCGAGCACGATCGCCGCGGCGGCCAGGACCGCGATGACGCCGCTGCTCGAACCCCGCAGCGCCAGCGCGGTCTGGAGCGCGGTGATCGCGACGACGCCGAGCAGGGTGCCGGCGATGCCGGCGCGGCGGCCGAAGACGCTGACTCCGCCGAGCAGTACGGCGCCGAGCGCGAACGCGAGGGTGTTGCCCGGGACGACCGTGGCGGACCGGATCCACTGCGTGAAGACCACCCCGGACAGGCCGGCGAGCAGGCAGGACACGGTCAGCCCGCCGACCGCGCCGACCGCGGCGATGCCGCCCCACATGGCCGGGTCGCCGACCCGCCGGGACGACCCGAAGACCCGGCGTACCGGGGGGATCAGCCACACGGCGCCGCCGCCGAGGCTGACCAGTACGAAGAGGGTGAACCACAGGGCGCCGGACGGCGTCGTCACGTCCGCCATGGTGACGGCGCCGGCGGGGGTCAGCGCGATCATCGCGCCCTGGATCGCCGTCGCCGCACCGAATGTCACCGCCCAGCCCGGTACGGACAGCACGCCGGTGAGCCCGCCGAGGAGTACGCCGGCGAGGGTGGCGGCGGTGACCGCGACGAACCCGGCGACGGGCAGGGACCAGTGGTGCTGGCCGACCAGCCAGGCGGTGACCAGGCCGGCACCGGAGAAGATCGCGCCGGCCGCGAGGTTCGGCGTGGCGGTACGCATGGACACGGCGACGCCCGAGGCGAGCAGCCCGGTGGTGCCGGCGGTGATCAGGAAGTTCGTCAGGAGGGTGCCGCCGCCGCCCGCGGGGGCGAGTGCGACCATCACGGTCACGCAGCCGAGCGCGACCACGAACAGCACGCCCTCCCACACCAGGTGCGGCAGCAGCGGATCGCGCGGCTCCGGCCCGTTCCCGGCCATCGGCCCTCCCTCGAATCGGACTGCGGGAGCGTAGCGCCGCCGCGCAACCCAGCGGGGCCGGCGCCGGGACGTACCGGGGCGTCGGGCGATCGGTCGGCGAACGTGGGCCGAACGGATGGTCCGGAAACCGGGAAGGTTCCTTAGAGTTCTCGCGCCCCGTTGTCCGTCGGCCGGATCCGCGGCGCCCGTCCGGGGCCGTGTCCCCACCGGCCGACCTGCGAACAGGACCTGCATGGATCCCAGACACTCCCGCCGGCTCCGGGCCGGTTTCGCCGTGACCCTCGGCGCGACCGCGGCCCTGGCCACCGCCCTCCCCGCGTACGCCGACTACGTGGACAACGACCTCCGGGTCGAGATGCCCGCGCACAGCGTCGCGGCCGGTTCCGCCGGCAAGCCGATGACCGTCGACGTGGTCAAGTCCGGCTCCGACGCGGCGACCAACGTGGTCGTCACGATCGACGCGTCCGGGGTCGACCCGGCGAAGGCGGCCGTCACGTTCGCCGGGCACGCCGGCTGCACCGTGGCGAACCTGGTCGAGACCTGCCACGTCGACTCGTACGCGAAGCCCGGCACCGACTCGTACGGGCTGGTCGTGACGCCGACCGCGGCGGCGACCCCGGGCAACGCCGGCCCGGTCGTCGCGTCCGTCACCAGCGACACGACGGACGAGTACACGGGCGACAACAGCGGCAGCTTCCCGGTCACGGTGACCGACCCGGGTGTCGACCTGGTCGCGCTGGCCGAGCCGGTGGCGTCGCCGATCGAGCCGGGGCACAGCCGGCCGCTGGCCCTCGCCGTCGCGAACGCCGGCAGTACCACGGTGCACGGCGTCTCGTTCACGGTCGACACCCGCTGGTCGTGGGCGTCGCTGGCCGAGCGGTACCAGGAGTGCACGACGACCGGGACCGCCACCACCTGCGTACTCCCGGACGTGGACCTCGGTCCGGACCGGGTGCTGGCGTTCGTCGACGACAAGGGCGACAGCCTGCTGCACCTGGCGGCGGACCCGCACGCGCTGGGTCTGGCGGAGGAGAAGGGCACGTTCGAGGTGTCGCCGGCGACCGGTGCGGCGGCGAGGTCCGCGCGCGGCGGCCGGTCGCTCGCCGCGCGGCTGGCGGCGCCCACCCGGCGCGTCACCCCGCACACGGCCGACCGCGACCCGGGCGACAACACCACGACCTTCGCGTACCGGATCGCGGACAACCCGGCGGACGTGCAGGTCACGGTGCCGTCGTACCGGGCGCGGGTGGGTGACGTGGTGACGGTCCGCGCGACGGTCACGAACGCCGGCCCCGGCGACGGCCGCGGCTTCACCGTGTACGCCGACAAACCCAGCGGTACCACCCTCGTCGGTACGCCCACGCTCGCCGTCGGCGACCACTCCGAGCCGTACATGTGCGACCCGCAGGGCGGGACGGACGGCCACGACGTCCGGTGCTTCCACGACGGCGAGTTCCTGCCCACCGGTACGAAGGGCGCCGTGTCCGGGGTGCTGACCTTCCAGCTCAAGGTCACCTCCGCGGACCTCGGCACCGGCCGGGTCACCGCGAACGACGGTGCCCACGACCCCGACCCGAAGAACAACACCGCCCCGGTACGGATCGCGCTGGAGTCCGGGTCGGCGTCGCCGTCCGCGTCGCCGACCGCGGCCGGTGGCAGCGGCGGCGGCTCCGGTTCGCTGCCCGTCACGGGTACCCGGCTCGGCCTGATCGGCGGAGCCGGCGCGGCACTGCTCGTCGCCGGCGCCGCGGTACTCGTCCTGGCGCGCCGCCGGGCACGCGCCTGACGGACCGCCGGGTGCGGGTGGCCCCACCGCCCGCACCCGGCCCACCGGGGGTTTCGGCGGTCGGCGTCGAGCTGACCGGGCGGTCTGACAGAGTGGTGGCGTGACCGAACAGCACGGAACCCGGGCGACGCTGGACAAGAAGCCGCGCGAGGTGGCGGCGATGTTCGACGACATCGCCGAGCGGTACGACCTGACCAACACGGTGATCGCGATGGGGCAGGACCGGCTGTGGCGCCGGGCCACCCGACGCGCGCTGGGGTTGCAGCCGGGCGACCGGTGCCTGGACGTGGCGGCCGGTACGGCGGTGTCGACGGTCGAGCTGGCGCGGTCCGGTGCCGAGGTCGTCGCGTGCGACTTCTCCCTGGGGATGCTGCGGCGCGGCCAGCGCGCCGGGCGTACGGCGCCGCGGGTGGCGGGCGACGCGATGGCGTTGCCGTTCGCGGACCACAGCTTCGACGCGGTGACGATCACGTTCGGGCTGCGCAACGTGTCGGACATCGACGCGGCGATCGCCGAGTTCGCCCGGGTCACGCGGCCCGGCGGGCGACTGGTGATCTGCGAGTTCAGCCACCCGACCTTCCGCCCCTTCCGCGTCGTGTACGAGGAGTACCTGGTGCGCGCGCTGCCGATCGTGGCCGGGCGGATCGGCAGCAACCCGGCGGGCTACGAGTACCTGCCGGAGTCGGTGCAGGCGTGGCCGGAGCAGGCCGACCTGGCCACCCGGATCGGCGCCGCGGGCTGGACGGACGTGGCCTGGCGGAACTTGTCGGGCGGCATCGTGGCGCTGCACCGGGCCACCCGCCGGTGACCCCGGCGCGGCACCGCGCTCCGAATCGCCGGCGCGTACCGGAAGGTGACGATCCGGCGTCGGCGGGTGCTCTGCCGGTACCCGTGCGAAGCTCCGGTCGCCGTGATGACATGGTGAAGGGGAAGCCGCAGGTCATGATCATGACCGGTGAGGCAGTTAGGTTCGCCTAACCGGTGGCGGCCCAGCAGTGCGTCCTAGACTCCATATCGGCGCTCGTGAAAGTCTTCACAAGCGGCCCGATCGCCCCCATCGATCGTTCGTTTGAGAGGTCACCGTGACCGACTCCGGCAGTGCCACCGACACCGCCGTACCGACCGACGCCGTGCCGGGCACGGCGGACGCAGCCGGCCGGTCCGCCGACTCCGAGGCCGTGTCGGGCACGGCCGACGTGATCGTCGTCGGCGCCGGCCCCGGCGGTTCGGCCGCGGCGTACTACCTGGCCCAGCACGGGCTGGACGTCCTCCAGTTGGAGAAGACCTCGTTCCCGCGGGAGAAGGTCTGCGGCGACGGGATGACCCCGCGCTCGGTCAAGCAGCTGATCAAGATGGGCGTCGACATCGACGCGCCGGGCTGGCTGCGCAACCGCGGGCTGCGGGTGATCGGCGGCGGCATCCGGCTGGAGCTGGACTGGCCGGACCTCGCCACGTACCCGGACTTCGGGCTCACCCGTACCCGGCTGGACTTCGACGAGCTGCTCAGCGAGCGCGCCGTCGCCGCCGGAGTACGGCTGCTCACCGAGACGAACGTGACCGGTCCGATCACCGACGCCGCCGGCCGGGTCGTGGGCGTCACCGCGACGTCCGGCCGGGACAAGAAGCCGGTGGAGTACCGGGCGCCGCTGGTGCTCGCCGCCGACGGCGTGTCCGGCCGGTTCGCGCTGGCGCTCGGCATCAACAAGCGGGAGGACCGGCCGATCGGCGTCGCCGTCCGGCGCTACTACCGGTCCGAGGCCCGCACCCACGACGACTACCTGGAGTCGTGGCTGGAGCTGCGGGACGGCCGCACCGGGGCGGACAACCTGCTCCCCGGGTACGGCTGGATCTTCGGTCTCGGTGACGGCCGGGTGAACGTGGGGCTCGGCGTACTCAACTCGTCGAGCAGCTTCGGCCAGGCGAACTACCGGCAGATGCTGACGGACTGGCTGGCCAGTACGCCGGACGACTGGACCATGAACGACGAGCAGTACGCGGACGGTCCGGTGCGCGGTGCGGCCCTGCCGATGGGCTTCAACCGGGTGCCGCACTACACCCGCGGCGTCATGCTGGTCGGCGACTCGGGCGGCATGGTCAACCCGTTCAACGGCGAGGGCATCGCGTACGCGATGGAGTCGGGCGAGCTGGCCGCGGAGATCGCGGCGCAGGCGCTGGCCCGGCAGCCCGGTCCGGCCCGCGAGCGGATGCTGCGCTACTACCCGAAGGAGCTGTCCCACCGGTACGGGGGCTACTACCGGCTGGGCGGCTGGTTCGTGAAGTTGATCGGCAATCCCGAGGTCATGAAGCTGTGCACCCGGCACGGCATGCCGCACCCGATGCTGATGCGGTTCGTGCTGAAGCTCCTGGCCAACCTCACCGACCCCCGTGGGGGTGACGCGATGGACCGGATCATCAACACGCTGACCCGCGTCGCGCCCGCGGTGTAGCGGGTCGCGCGCCGGCCACCCCCGCTAGCAGCGCGGACGCCGGCGCGCAATAGGGTAAGTCGGTTTTGAAGAGAGTGCATTAGGCAGGCAGACGCGCGCGCCACCCGGCGCGCCGGGAACTGGAGACAAAGGCGATGTCGATCGCGCCGTACGTGCCGATTGCGGGGTTGCTCGTCCTCGGCGCTCTGTTCGCGCTGTTCTCCTGCACCATCGCCCCCTTGGTCGGCCCGAAGCGGTTCAACAAGGCCAAGCTTGAGGCGTACGAGTGCGGGATCGAGCCGGCGCCGGTGCCCGCGGGCCGGTTCCCGATCCGCTTCTATCTGACGGCGATGCTGTTCATCGTCTTCGACATCGAGATCATCTTCCTGTACCCGTGGGCGGTCTCGTTCGACATGCTCGGCACCTTCGGGTTCGTCGAGATGCTGCTGTTCATCGTCACCGTCTTCATCGCGTACGCCTATGTCTGGCGGCGCGGCGGGCTGGACTGGGACTGAGGGGGCGCGACATGGGTCTGGAGGAGAACCTCCCCGGCATCCTGCTGGTTTCGGTCGAGAAGCTGGTGAACGTCGTACGCAAGACGTCGATGTGGCCGGCGCAGTTCGGCCTGGCGTGCTGCGCGATCGAGATGATGACCACCGGCGCCGCCCGGTACGACACGGGTCGGTGGGGCATGGAGGTCTTCCGCGCCTCGCCGCGGCAGGCCGACCTGATGATCGTGGCGGGCCGGGTGAGCCAGAAGATGGCACCGGTGCTGCGCCGCATCTACGACCAGATGGCCGACCCGAAGTGGGTGCTGTCGATGGGCGTGTGCGCCAGTTCCGGCGGCATGTTCAACAACTACGCGATCGTGCAGGGCGTCGACCACGTCGTCCCGGTGGACATGTACCTGCCGGGCTGCCCGCCGCGGCCGGAGATGCTGCTCGACGCGATCCTCAAGCTGCACGAGAAGATCCTGCACGAGCCGCTCGGCGAGAAGCGCCGCGCGCAGCTCGCCGAGATCGCGAAGACGGTACCGGCGCCGGCGGTGCGGCCGGGCACCATGCCGTCGAGCTACCGGTACAACAAGGCCAAGCGCCGGCAGTGGACGGCGGCCGCGGCCGAGGGGCGCGAGGAGCAGCTCCGGATCGAGAACTGGATGCACGAGAACGGCGACAAGGCGCCCGTCGTGCGCGACCGGTGGAAGGGGTAGTCGGTGGCCGACGAGAAGCTTCCCCACCCTGCGGACGACGAGCCGGCGGCCGACGCCAAGCCGGCCGGCGAGAGGCTCCCGCAGGGCCGGGACGTGACCGAGGGGCCCGCGGACGAGAAGGTGTATCCGGGGCACGCTGCCGCGGGTGAGCCGGACGCGCTGCCGGTGAAGCACCCGACGGACAGCATCGACCCGCTGCAGGCGGAGGCCGAGCTGGACGAGGTGGTCGCCGGCGGCGCGGTGCCGACGAGCGTGCCGGCGGAGCAGGGCATGTTCGGTGTGCACGGCTCGGGCGACACGTCCGGCATGGGCGGCCTGGTCCGCCGCCGGCCGCTGCCCGTCCCCGCCGAGCGCCCGTACGGGTCGTACTTCGACGAGACGGTGGACGCGCTGGCGGAGGCGTTCCCGCAGTTCCACGAGGCCATCGAGATGGTCAACGTGGACCGCGACGAGCTGACCATCTACGTCCGGCCGCGCTTCATCGCCGAGGTCTGCAAGACCATGCGCGACGACGAGGCCCTGCGGTACGAGTTCTGCTCGTCCGTGTCCGGCGTCGACTACCTGGGCGAGCGGCGCCGGCTGCACGTGACGTACCACCTGCTGTCGATGACGTACCGGCGGCGGGTGCGGCTGGAGGTCGCGGTCACCACCGAGAACCCGCACGTGCCGACCGTGACGCCGGTGTACCCGACGGCGGACTGGCAGGAGCGCGAGACGTACGACATGTTCGGCGTCGTGTTCGACGGGCACCCGAACCTGACCCGGATCCTCATGCCGGACGACTGGGAGGGCTACCCGCAGCGGAAGGACTACCCGCTGGGTGGCGTGCCGGTCGAGTACAAGGGCGCCGAGATTCCACCGCCGGACGAGCGGAGGGCATACAAGTGAGCACCACCCCGAACAAGGACCCCTACGCGGCCACGTCCCGGGACACCACCGAGGGCAAGGTGTACACGGTCACCGGCGGCGACTGGGACACGATCGTCGGCTCCGACGACCCGCTGCACCACGAGAAGCTGGTCATCAACATGGGCCCGCAGCACCCGTCGACGCACGGCGTACTGCGGCTGGTGCTGGAGATGGAGGGCGAGACCGTCACCGACGTCCGCCCGGTCATCGGCTACCTGCACACCGGCATCGAGAAGAACATGGAGTACCGCACCTGGACGCAGGGCTCCACGTTCGTCACCCGCGCCGACTACCTGTCGCCGATCGCCAACGAGACGGTGTACTGCCTGGCCGTCGAGAAGCTGCTCGGCATCGAGCTGCCGAAGCGGGCCGAGCTGATCCGCGTGATCATGCTGGAGCTGAACCGGATCGCGTCGCACCTGGTGTGGTTCGCGACGACCGGCATGGAGCTGGGCGCGACCACGATGATGATCATCGGGTTCCGCGAGCGCGAGATGGTCCTGGAGATCTTCGAGCTCGTCAGCGGCCTCCGGATGAACATGGCGTACGTGCGGCCCGGTGGGGTGGCGCAGGACTTCACGCCGGAGGCCGTCGAGGCGATCCGCGAGTTCCTCAAGGTCATGCCGAAGCGGCTGAAGCAGTACGAGAACCTGATGAACGGTCAGCCGATCCTGCACGAGCGGGCCAAGGGCGTGGCGTACCTGGACGTGTCGGGTGCGCTGGCGCTGGGCGTGACCGGCCCCGTACTGCGGTCCGCGGGTCTGCCGTGGGACCTCCGCAAGACCACGCCGTACCTGGGCTACGAGACGTACGACTTCGAGGTGCCGACCGAGACCACCTGCGACGTGTTCGGCCGTTGGATGGTCCGGTTCCACGAGTGCTGGGAGTCGCTGAAGATCATCGAGCAGGCGCTGGACCGGCTGGAGCCGGGCCCGGTGATGGTCGAGGACAAGAAGGTCGCGTGGCCGGCGCAGCTCGCGATCGGCACCGACGGCATGGGCAACTCGCTGTCCCACGTCGCCAAGATCATGGGCCAGTCGATGGAGGCCCTGATCCACCACTTCAAGCTGGTCACCGAGGGTTTCCGGGTACCGGCCGGCCAGGTGTACACGGCGGTCGAGTCGCCGCGCGGCGAGATCGGCTGCCACGCCGTGTCCGACGGCGGCACCCGGCCGTACCGCGTGCACGTGCGGGAACCCAGCTTCGTGAACCTGCAGGCGCTGCCCGCGATCTCCGAGGGTGGCCTGCTCGCCGACGTCGTCGCCGGTGGCGCATCGCTGGACCCGGTCATGGGTGGGGTTGATCGTTGATGTCGTACGAAGAGCTGGACACCGAGGAACTCCGGACCCGCGCCGCCGAGATCAGGGCGCGGTTCCCGGAGGGCCGCGAGCGGTCCGCGCTGCTCCCGCTGCTGCACCTGGTGCAGTCGGTCGAGGGCAAGGTCACCCCGAACGGCGTACGGTTCTGCGCCGAGCAGCTCGGCATCACCCGGGCGCAGGTCGGCGCGGTCGCGACCTTCTACACCATGTACAAGCGCCGTACCGGTGGGAAGCACCTCGTCAGCGTCTGCACCAACACGCTGTGCGGGATGATGGGCGGCGACAAGACGTACAAGGCGCTGTCGGAGCATCTCGGGGTCGGCCACGAGGAGACCACCGAGGACGGCAGCATCACGCTGGAGCACGCCGAGTGCCTCGCCGCGTGCGACTACGCGCCGGTCCTCACCGTCGACTACGAGTTCTACAACAACGTCGACGAGGAGAAGGGCCTGGAGATCGTGAAGCGGCTGCAGGCCGGCGAGATCCCCATGCCGGACCGCGGTGCCACCCCGGCCGGGCTGGCCGGCATCGGCGAGCAGCTCGCCGGGTACGGCGACGGTCGACCCGGCGCGGTCGCCGAGAACGCGACCGGCGAGCCGACGCTGCGCGGCGCCCGGCTGGCCGCCGACCACGGCATCTCGGTGCCGGGCTTCGACCCGAACACGCCGATCCCCTCGAAGCAGGAGGGCAAGTAAGTTGTCTCCCTCGCAGGATGTGCTCAACAAGCTGACGCCCGTGCTGACCAAGCGGTGGCTGTCGCCGGACGCGTGGCGCATCAACACGTACGAGAAGCTCGACGGGTACCAGGGGCTGAAGAAGGCGCTGAAGGCCCACCCGGACGACCTGATCCAGCTGGTGAAGGACTCCGGGCTGCGCGGCCGCGGCGGCGCCGGCTTCCCGACCGGGTTGAAGTGGTCGTTCATCCCGCAGAACGACGGCAAGCCGCACTACCTGGTGGTCAACGCCGACGAGGGCGAGCCGGGTACCTGCAAGGACCTGCCGCTGATGATGAACGACCCGCACTCGCTGATCGAGGGCGTCATCATCACGTGCTACGCGATCCGCGCCGAGCGGGCGTACATCTACATCCGCGGTGAGGCGGTGCACGCCGCTCGCCGGCTGCGCAACGCCGTCGCCGAGGCGTACGCGCGGGGTTACCTGGGCCGCAACATCCTCGGTACCGGGCTGAACGTCGAGCTGGTCGTCCACAGTGGAGCCGGGGCGTACATCTGCGGCGAGGAGACGGCGCTGCTGGACTCGCTGGAGGGCTTCCGCGGTCAGCCGCGACTGAAGCCGCCGTTCCCGGCGACGCACGGGCTCTACTCCTCGCCGACCGTGGTGAACAACGTCGGCACCATCGCGTCCGTGCCGTACATCGTGCTCGGCGGGGTCGACTGGTGGCGCCAGATGGGTACGGAGAAGTCGTCCGGCCCGATGATCTACTCGCTGTCCGGCCGCGTCGTGAACCCCGGGCAGTACGAGTGCACGATGGGCATCACGCTGCGGGAGCTGCTGGAGCTGGCCGGCGGCATGCAGCCGGGCCACGAGCTGAAGTTCTGGACGCCGGGCGGGTCGTCGACGCCGATGTTCACCGCCGAGCACCTGGACGTCCCGCTGGACTTCGACTCGGTGGCGGCGCAGGGCTCGATGCTGGGCACCACGGCGACGCAGATCTTCTCCGACCAGGACTGCCCGGTGTACGCGACGTACCGGTGGATCGAGTTCTACGCGCACGAGTCGTGCGGCAAGTGCACCCCGTGCCGTGAGGGCAACTACTGGATGGTCCGGATCCTGCGCCGGATCCTGTCCGGCCAGGGCACCCACGACGACCTCGACACCCTGCTGGACGCCTGCGACAACCTGCTGGGCCGGTCGTTCTGCGCGCTGGGCGACGGTGCGACCTCCCCGGTCACCTCGTCCATCAAGTACTTCAAGCAGGACTACCTGGACTACATCGAGGGCCGTACGAAGCCCCTGCTCGACGCTCGCGAACTCGTGGGAGCGCACTGACATGACCATTGCTCCGCAGCAGGGCCAGGCGGTCGAGACCGTCACCCTGACCATCGACGGCGTCGAAGCCACCGTGCCGAAGGGCACGCTGGTGATCCGGGCCGCCGAGCAGTTGGGCATCGCGATCCCGCGGTTCTGCGACCACCCGCTGCTGGACCCGGCCGGCGCCTGCCGGCAGTGCCTCGTCGAGGTGGAGGGTCAGCGCAAGCCGCTGGCGTCCTGCACCACGACCTGCACCGAGGGCATGGTGGTGAAGACGCAGCTCTCCTCGCCTGTCGCCAAGAAGGCGCAGGAGGGGATCATGGAGTTCCTGCTGATCAACCACCCGCTCGACTGCCCCATCTGCGACAAGGGCGGCGAGTGCCCCCTGCAGAACCAGGCGATGAGCGCCGGCCGGCCGGACTCGCGGTTCGTCGAGCAGAAGCGGGAGTACCCGAAGCCGCTGGCGATCTCGACGCAGGTGCTGCTGGACCGGGAGCGCTGCGTACTCTGCCAGCGCTGCACGCGGTTCTCCGAGGAGATCGCGGGCGACCCGTTCATCGACCTGATGGAGCGGGGCGCGGCGGAGCAGATCGGCGTCTACTCCGACTCGCCGTACGTCGGCGTCGCCGGTGGCGACCGAGACGGCATTGCGGACGGGGCACTGAATTCCGAAGGCGACCCGTTCAACTCGTACTTCTCGGGCAACACGATCCAGATCTGTCCGGTGGGCGCGCTGACCTCCAGCGACTACCGGTTCCGGTCGCGGCCGTTCGACCTGGTGTCGTCGCCGGCGATCAACGAGCACGACTCGTCCGGTGACGCGATCCGCGTCGACCACCGGCGCGGCAAGGTCACCCGCCGGCTGTCCGGCGAGGACGCCGCGGTCAACGAGGAGTGGATCAGCGACAAGGCCCGCTTCGCCTTCCGGTACGCGACGGCCCACGACCGCCTGACGTACCCGCTGGTGCGGGAGGACGGCGAGCTGCGCCAGGCGTCCTGGACCGAGGCGCTGGCGAAGGCCGCGGAGGGCCTGGCCGCCGCACGTGACGCCGGCGGTGTCGGGGTGCTGACCGGCGGCCGGCTCACCGTCGAGGACGCGTACGCGTACGCCAAGTTCGCACGGGTCGCGTTGCGTACCAACGACATCGACTTCCGGGTGCGGCCGCACTCGGCCGAGGAGGCGGCGTTCCTGGCCGACTACGCGGCCGGCGTCAGCCCGAACAACGGTGGCGTGACGTACACCGACGTGGAGCACGCGCCGGTGGTACTGCTGGCCGGGCTGGAGCCGGAGGAGGAGGCCCCGTCGGTCTTCCTGCGGCTGCGCAAGGGTTTCCGCAAGCACGGGCTGCGGCTGTTCTCGGTGCAGCCGTTCGAGACCCCGGCGGTCGCCAAGACCGGCGGCACGCTCATCCAGGCCGCCCCCGGTACCGAGGCGGAGATCCTGTCCGCGCTCGCCGGTGACGCGCCGGTGGGCGTCGCCGAGATCGAGGCGGCGCGCCAGGCGGTGCGTACCGCGGGCGCGGTGGTCCTGGTCGGCGAGCGGCTGGCCGCGGTGCCGGGCGGGCTGTCCGCGGCGGCGCTGCTGGCCGACGTGACCGGCGCCCGGCTGGCCTGGGTGCCGCGCCGCGCCGGTGACCGCGGCGCGGTCGACGCCGGCTGCCTGCCCACGCTGCTGCCGGGTGCGCGTCCGGTCACCGACCTGTCCGGCCGGGTGCAGCTCGCGTCGTACTGGGGCGTCGAGTCGCTGCCGAGTACGCCGGGTCGGGACACCGCGGAGATCCTGGTCGCGGCCGCCACCGGGCAGCTCGCCGGCCTGGTCGTCGGCGGTGTCGACCCGGGCGACCTGCCCGACCCGGACGCCGCCGAGCAGGCGCTCGACGCGGTCGGCTTCCTGGTCTCGCTGGAACTCCGGGACAGCTGGGTGACCCGGCACGCCGACGTGGTGCTGCCGGTCGCCCCGGCGGTCGAGAAGTCCGGCTCCTTCCTGAACTGGGAGGGCCGGCTGCGGATCTTCGAGACGGTGCTGTCGACCGGCGCGATGACCGATGCCCGGGTACTCGACGCGATCGCCGCGGAGCTGGGCATCGCGCTCGGTACGGGTGACCCGCGCCGGATCCGCGCGGAGCTGGCCGGTCTGCCCGCGCACGAGGTACGCCCGACCCCGCCGAACCACCTGCCCGCCGAGCCGCCCACGCCGGGCGCCGGCCAGGCGGTCCTGGCGAGCTGGCACCACCTGCTCGACCTGGGCAGCCTGCAGGACGAGGCCGACTACCTGGCCGGTACGGCCCGGGCCGCCGTGGTACGGCTGTCCGCGACCACCGCCGCCGAGATCGGCGCCGCGGACGGGGCGCCGGTCACGGTGTCGACCGGGCGGGGCGCGATCACGCTGCCGTTGCGGATCACCGACATGCCGGACCGGGTGGTGTGGCTGCCGACCAACTCCGCCGGGAGTACGGTGCGGCGCACGCTCGGCACCGACGCCGGCGCGGTCGTCGCGATCGCCGCCGACGGTGGCGGCACGAGCGGCCCGCTGCTCGCGCAGCAGACCAAGGAGGAGGACCAGTGAACACCTCCGGCCTCGCAGGGCTGGCGGCGGGCGGGCAGCCCGCCGGGTTCGGGCACGACGTCTGGTGGATCGTTCTCATCAAGGTCGTCGCGGCCTTCGTCCTGTTGCTGTTGCTGACGCTGTTCGCGGTCGTGTTCGAGCGCAAGGTGATCGGCGCCTTCCAGGTGCGTCCGGGGCCGAACCGGAAGGCCCGCGGCTTCGGCTGGCTGCAGAGCCTCGCCGACGGTCTGAAGCTGGCGTTCAAGGAAGAGATCATCCCGACGCTGGCCGACAAGCCGGTGTACTTCATCGCCCCGGTGATCTCCGGCGCGGTGGCGTTCCTGTCGTTCGCGGTGATCCCGCTGGGGCCCGAGGTCAGCATCTTCGGGCACCACACGATGCTCCAGGTCTCCGACGTACCGGTGGCGGTGCTGGTGATCCTGGCCGCCTCGTCGATGGCGGTGTACGGCACGGTCCTCGCCGGCTGGGCCTCCGGTACGAGCTGGCCGCTGCTGGGCGGCATGCGCGCCGCGGCCCAGATGATCTCGTACGAGGTCGCGATGGGGTTGTCGATGGTCGCGGTGTTCATGACCGCGCACTCGATGTCCACCTCGGAGATCGTGGCCGCGCAGGCGCACGGCGCGTCCCTGGAGCTCGGCGTCTTCACCACGCACATCCCCAGCTGGTACTTCATCCCGCTGCTGCCGAGCTTCGTCATCTACTTCATCTCGGCGCTGGGTGAGGGCAACCGGACCCCGTTCGACCTGCCCGAGGGCGAGTCGGAGCTGACCGGCGGATACCTGACCGAGTACTCGTCGTTCAAGTTCGCGATGTTCTACCTGGCGGAGTACATCGCGATGGTGACGATCTCCGCCCTGTGCGTGACGCTGTTCTTCGGCGGTTGGCGCGCACCGTGGCCGATCTCGCTGTGGTCCGGCGCGAACTCCGGCTGGGTGCCGATCATCTGGTTCCTGGCCAAGACGATCATCTTCATGGGCGTCCTGGTGTGGATCCGGGCGACGCTGCCCCGGGTGCGCTACGACCAGCTCATGAAGCTGGGCTGGAAGGTCCTCATGCCGGTCAACCTGGTCTGGATCCTGATCCTGGCCGGGCTGCGGGTGGCGGCGCGCAACAACGACCAGACGAAGTACCTGGTACTCGCCGGGATCGTGGTCACGGTGCTGCTGCTGGTGCTCGTGTGGCCGGAGAAGCAGAAGGACGACCGCACCCAGCTGAAGCGCGAGATCGACACCGGCGTCGGTGGCTACCCGGTGCCGCCGCTCGACCTGGTGGTACCGCCGAATCCGCGGCTGAAGCGGCTCGAAGCGGAGCGCGCCGAGGAACCGGTCGGGGCCGGCAGCAAGGGATCGGCCGGTAGTGGTGCCGCCGCGGGCGGCCCGAGCGAGACTGCCGCCTCCGGCGGCAGCGAGGAGTGAGTCGTGTTCGAACCCATCAAGGGTTTCGGGGTCTCCCTCGCGAACATGTTCAAGCCGCATGTGACCGAGAAGTACCCGGAGAAGATGCGGCCGACGGCACCCCGGTACCACGGCCGGCACATCCTGAACCGGCACCCGGACGGGCTGGAGAAGTGCGTCGGCTGCGAGCTGTGCGCGTGGGCCTGCCCGGCCGACGCGATCTACGTCGAGGGTGCCGACAACACCGACGAGGAGCGCTTCTCGCCCGGTGAGCGGTACGCCGGGACGTACCAGATCAACTACCTGCGCTGCATCTTCTGCGGCCTGTGCATCGAGGCGTGCCCGACCCGTTCGCTGACCATGAGCAACGAGTACGAGCTGGCCAACGACAGCCGGCAGGACCTGATCTTCACGAAGGAGCAGCTGCTCGCGCCGCTGCTGCCGGGCATGGAGCAGCCGCCGCACGACATGCGCCTCGGCCACTCCGAGCAGGACTACTACGTCGGCGCCCTGGAGAACCCGGGCATGTCCGCCGGCGCCGAGTACTCGGTCCAGCAGGAGACGGCGCGCAAGTCGGGGGGTGCGGCATGACCCACGTACTCGCGCATCCGCTCGCCGGTCAGGTGCTCGCGCTCGCCAGCCCGGGCGCGATGGGTACCGGCGAGAAGGTGGCGTTCTGGGTCCTCGGCATCATCGCGCTGGGCTGCGCGATCGCGATGGTCGCCGCCCGCAACGCCATGCACTCGGCGCTGTTCCTCGTGGTCACGATGTTCTGCCTGGGGATCTTCTACATCATCCAGGCCGGGCCGTTCATCGGCATGGCCCAGATCATCGTGTACACCGGCGCGATCATGATGCTGTTCCTCTTCGTACTGATGCTGGTCGGACGGGACGTGTCCGACTCGCTGATCGAGACGCTGCGCGGGCAGCGTACGGCGGGCATCCTGGTGGGCCTCGGCCTCGCCGGCCTGCTCGGCGGCGGCATCGCCCGCGCGCTCGGCTCGATCGATGCGAAGGGCCTGGAGCAGGCGAACGCGACGCACGGCGGCAACGTGCCGGGCCTCGCCGCGCTGATGTTCACCCGGTACGTGTTCGCCTTCGAGGTCACCAGCGCCCTGCTGATCACCGCCGCCGTCGGCGCGATGATCCTGGCGCACGTGCAGCGCAACGGCGAGAAGAAGACGCAGAAGGAACAGTCCCGGGAGCGGTTCGCCGAGGGCAACCACCCGGCGCCGAAGGCGGGTCCGGGCGTGTTCGCGCACAGCAACTCGGTGGCCACCCCGGCGATCCTCCCGGACGGGACGCGGTCGGCGCGGAGCATCTCGCCGCTCGTCGAGCCGCGCGAGCTGACCGCCGAGGACACCCGCCCGAAGGACACCCTGACGGGAGGCGGAAACCAGTGACCCCGACGTACTACCTGGTGCTGTCCGCGGCGCTGTTCTGTGTCGGCGCGGTCGGCGTACTGATCCGGCGCAACGCGATCGTGGTCTTCATGTCCGTCGAGCTGATGCTGAACGCGGGCAACCTGGCGCTGGTCACGTTCGCGCGGATCAACGGCTCGCTGGACGGGCAGATCATGGCGTTCTTCGTGATGGTGGTGGCCGCGGCCGAGGTGGTGGTCGGTCTTGCGATCATCATGTCGATCTTCCGAACGCGCCGCTCGGCCTCCGTCGACGACTCCAACCTGCTGAAGTACTGAGGACATTTCGATGACACTGGCCGAACAGGTGCAGTACCAGAGCGCCACCGGTGCCCTGTCGAGCGTCTGGCTGCTCATCGCGATCCCGCTGGCGAGCGCCGCGGTGTTGCTGCTGCTGGGCCGCAAGGCGGACCGGTGGGGCCACATCCTCGGCTGCGCCAGCATCGGGGCGTCGTTCGTCCTCGGGCTCTGGTACTTCTTCACGCTGCGCGGGCTCGGCCACAAGGCCGTGTCGCTCGACCTTTTCAACTTCATCCAGGTCGGCCGGTTCAAGGTCGACTGGGGCATCCTGTACGACCCGCTCTCCGCCACCTTCGTCCTGCTGATCACCGGCGTGGGTTTCCTCATCCACGTGTACGCGGTCGGCTACATGAAGGAGGACCCGGGCCGTCGCCGCTTCTTCGGGTACTTCAACCTGTTCGCCTCGGCGATGCTGCTTCTGGTGCTGGGCAACAGCTTCCTGATGACGTTCATCGGCTGGGAGGGCGTGGGTCTCGCGTCGTACCTGCTGATCTCCTGGTACCAGGACCGGCCGGCCGCGGCGACCGCGGGCAAGAAGGCGTTCCTGATGAACCGGGTCGGTGACGCCGCGTTCCTGGTCGCCATGTTCCTGATGTTCGCGAACCTCGGCAGCACCGACTTCGCCACCGTGTTCAACGGGGTCGGCGCGCTGCCCCACGGGGTGACGCTGGCGATGGCGCTGCTGCTGCTCGCCGGCGCGTGCGGCAAGTCCGGCCAGTTCCCGCTGCAGGCGTGGCTGCCGGACGCGATGGAGGGCCCGACCCCGGTGTCGGCGCTGATCCACGCGGCGACGATGGTGACCGCCGGCGTGTACCTGATCGCCCGGTCGAACCCGATCTTCGACGCCACCTCGCTCGGCCAGACCATCGTGGTCGCGGTCGGCGCGTTCACGCTGCTGCTCGGGTGCGTCATCGGCTGCGCGAAGGACGACATCAAGCGCGTCCTCGCGTACTCGACGGTCAGCCAGATCGGGTACATGTTCCTCGCCGTCGGTCTCGGCGGCGGGGCGTACGCGCTGGGCATCCTGCACCTGCTGGCGCACGGCTTCTTCAAGGCCGGGCTGTTCCTCGGCGCCGGTTCGGTCATGCACGGGATGAAGGACCAGACCGACCTCCGCCGGTTCGGTGGCCTGTGGCGGTACATGCCGGTCACCTGGGCCACGGTGGGCCTCGGATACCTGGCCATCATCGGGATCCCGCCGCTGTCCGGGTTCTTCTCGAAGGACCCGATCATCGACGCGGCGTTCGCCCGTGGCGGCTGGCAGGGCTGGGTATTCGGCCTGGCCGCGCTGCTCGGCGCCGGCCTGACCGCGTTCTACATGACGCGGCTGTTCGTGCTCACGTTCCACGGCAAGAAGCGGTGGACGGACGACATCGAGCACCCGCACGAGTCGCCCGGCGTGATGAAGCTGCCGATGATCCTGCTCGCGGTCGGCTCGGTCGCGGCCGGCGGCCTGCTGGTGTACGGCGGCTTCACGACCTGGCTGGAGCCGGTGTTCGGCACCACGGAGGTGCCGGGCCACGAGCCCAACAGGGCCATGATGATCGGCATCAGCCTCGCCGTCGTGCTGGTCGGCGTCGCGATCGCCTGGCTGCTGTTCCGCCGCGGTACGGCGCTCGTCGAGCAGCCGGCCCGCAGCCCGATCGTCCGCGCGGCCCGGGAGAACCTGTACGGGGACGTCTTCAACGAGACCGTCTTCGAACTGCCCGGCAAGCTGCTGACCCGCGCGGCGGTCTTCTTTGACGGCAAGGGAATCGACGGCATCGTGACCGGGCTGGCCGCCATCGTCGGCGGCAGTTCGAGCCGGCTGCGTCGACTCCAGACCGGCTTCGTCCGGTCGTACGCGTTGACGATCCTCGGAGGTGCACTCGTCGTGGTAGCGGCGCTCATGGCGGTGAAGCTCGGATGAGCGAGCGTATGCGAGCGAATCGGGAAGCACCGCGCGTCGTGCCTCATGACCGGTCGGAACGAAGCGGAGAGCGGGCATGAGTGGGTTTCCGTTCCTTCCGGTGCTGACTGTTGCGCCGGCGGTGGGTGCGCTGGTGGTGGCGCTGCTGCCGCGCAGCAACGCGCAGCTCGCCAAGGTCGTGGCACTGGTCTGGTCGCTGGCCGTCCTGGTCGTGACCGCGGTGATGTGCGTGGTCTTCCAGGCCAACGGCAAGCGGTTCCAGTTCCACGACTCGTACCCGTGGATCAAGACGTGGGGCATCAACTTCACGTTCCAGGTGGACGGCATCGCGCTGGTGATGCTGGCCCTGACCGCGGTCCTGGTCCCGATCGTCATCGTGGCGAGCTGGCACGACGCCGAGCGGTCGAAGCGTTCGGTGAACACGTACATGGCGCTGCTGCTGGCGCTGGAGGCGACGATGGTCGGCGTCTTCGCCGCCTCGGACATCTTCCTGTTCTACGTGTTCTTCGAGGTCATGCTCGTCCCGATGTACTTCCTGATCGGGTCGTACGGTGGCCAGCGCCGGCAGTACGCGGCGGTCAAGTTCTTCCTGTACTCGCTGTTCGGCGGTCTGCTGATGCTGGCCGCGGTGATCGGCCTGTGGGTCGTCGGCGGGCACACCCTCGACTGGAACTCGTTGCAGCACGCGAACCTCGACACCGGGGTGGCGCGCTGGATCTTCCTCGGGTTCTTCCTGGCGTTCGCGATCAAGGCGCCGTTCTTCCCGTTCCACACCTGGCTGCCGGACGCCGGTGGCGCCGCGCCGGCCGGTGCTGCCGCGCTGCTCGTCGGCGTACTCGACAAGGTCGGCACGTACGGGATCCTGCGGTTCTGCCTGCCGCTGTTCCCGGAGGCGTCGCGGTTCTTCGCGCCGCTCGCGCTGGCCCTGTCGGTCATCGGGATCATCTACGGCGCGCTGCTCGCCGTCGGGCAGAACGACCTGAAGCGGCTCGTGGCGTACACGTCGATCGCGCACTTCGGGTTCATCGGCATCGGCATCTTCGCCTTCACCAGCCAGGCCGGTACGGGCGCGGTGCTCTACATGCTCAACCACGGCCTGTCGACCGGCGCGCTGTTCCTCATCGTCGGGATGCTCGTACAGCGGCGCGGTTCGGCGAACGTCCGGGACTTCGGCGGCGCGGCGAAGCTGGTACCGGTGCTCGCCGGGTGCTTCTTCATCGCCGGGCTGTCGTCGCTGGCGCTGCCGGGCACCTCGCCGTTCGTGAGCGAGTTCCTGGTCCTGCTCGGCACGTTCACCACGCACAAGGCGCTCGCGATCGTGGCGACGTCGGGCGTCATCCTCGCCGCCGGCTACATCCTCTGGATGTACCAGCGGTCCATGCAGGGCACGCTGAACCCGGAGCTGGCGAAGTCGGACGGCTTCAAGCAGGACCTGACCGGTCGGGAGAAGTGGGTCGTCGCGCCGCTGATCCTGCTGATCCTGGTACTCGGGGTCTACCCGAAGCCGGTGATCAACGTGATCAGCCCCGCCGTGACCGCGACCATGCACGACATCGGCAAGTCCGATCCGGTCCCTAGCGCGGTAGGGGAGCACAAGTGAACCCGGTACTCGCGGCGGACATCACGCTGCCGCACATCAACTACGGTGCGATCGCGCCGATCCTGATCCTGCTGGGGATGGCGTGCGTCGGGGTCCTGGCCGAGGCGTTCCTGCCGCGCACCCTGCGGTACCCGGTGCAGGTGCTCGTGTCGCTGGTGGCGCAGGTGGCCGGGCTGGCCACGATCATCGGGCTGGCGCTGAGCAACTACGCGAAGAAGCCGACCCTGACCGCCGGTGACGCGCTCGCCGTCGACGGTCCGGGCCTGTTCCTCCAGGGCGCGGTACTCGTACTGGGCATCGTGGCCACGCTGCTGATCGCGGAGCGGTCGGTGGAGCGCGGCGGGGCGTTCGTCGCGCAGGCGGCGGTCACCGCCGGCAGCGAGGCCGACGCCGAGCAGGCCCGGCGGCAGCCGAGCCAGACGGAGATCTTCCCGCTGTCGCTGTTCGCGCTCGGCGGCATGATGCTGTTCGTCTCGGCGAACGACCTGCTGACGATGTTCGTGGCGCTGGAGGTCTTCTCCCTCCCGCTGTACCTGATGTGCGCGCTGGCCCGGCGCCGTCGCCTGCTGTCGCAGGAGGCCGCCGTCAAGTACTTCCTGCTCGGCGCGTTCTCCTCGGCGTTCTTCGTGTACGGCATCGCCATGCTGTACGGCTTCGCCGGCTCGGTGAAGTTCCACGACATCGCCGTGGCGGCGATCTCGTCGGGCAAGAGCGACCTGCTGATGTTCATCGGCCTGGCGATGCTGGCGATCGGCCTGCTGTTCAAGGCCGCGGCGGTCCCGTTCCACGTGTGGACCCCGGACGTGTACCAGGGCGCGCCGACGCCGGTGACCGCGCTGATGGCGTCCTGCACGAAGGTCGCCGCGTTCGGTGGCATCCTGCGGATCTTCTACGTGGCGTTCCTGGACAGCCGGTGGGACTGGCGGCCGGTCATCGGCGTCATCGCGGTCCTCACCATGGTCATCGGCGCGATCCTGGCCGTCACGCAGACCGACATCAAGCGCCTCCTGGCGTACTCGTCGATCGCGAACGCCGGGTACGTGCTGACCGGGGTGCTCGCCATGCAGAAGGACGGCATCTCGTCGTCGCTGTTCTACCTGGTGACGTACGGCTTCACGGTGCTGGCCGCGTTCGGGCTGGTGACCCTGGTCCGGGACCAGGACGGCGAGGCGACGCACCTGTCCCGCTGGGCCGGCCTCGGCCGCAAGGCCCCGGTACTCGCCGGCGTGTTCACGTTCCTGATGCTGTCGTTCGCGGGTATTCCGCTGACCTCCGGCTTCACCGGCAAGTTCGCGGTGTTCTCGGCGGCGCTCGGCGGCGGCCAGACCACGCTGGTGATCTTCGGTGTACTGTCCAGCGTCCTGCTGGCCTTCCCGTACCTGCGGGTCGTCGTGCTGATGTACCTGCAGGAGCCGGCCGCCGACGCGCCGACCGTGGCGGTGCCCGGCGCGCTCACCTCGGCCGCGCTGGCGATCGGCGCGATCGTCACCCTGCTCCTCGGCGTCTGGCCCAGCGTCCTGCTGGACGTGGCGAACAGCGCCGCCCAGTTCGTGGGTTGACGCAGGCTTGTCCCGCCGGGTCAGGGCGTCCCGCACGTCGCGTACCGCGACGCGGGGCGCCCTGACCGTGTGCGGCGGGCTCCACCGTTCGGGCAGAGAGGCGGTGTGGCATCGTGGGTGACGTGGCAAGGACGCAGGCGGATCCGATGGCGACGATGGTCGTACCCGGGCTGGACTTCGGCGACGACGAGCTGCGCGGCTCGCTGGTGGCCGGGCTGGCGGAGGTCGAGCGCGAGCTGATGGACGCCGTCGCCGGCGCCGACCCGTTCGTCACGGAGGTCGCCCGGCATCTGATCCCCGCCGGCGGCAAGCGCACCCGCCCGCTGCTGGTGCTGCTCGGCTCGCACTTCGGCAAGCCGGTCAGCCCCGAGGTGGTGCGCGCGGCGGTCGTCGTCGAGCTGACCCACCTCGCCACCCTGTACCACGACGACGTCATGGACGAGGCGTACGTGCGGCGCAGTACCGAGAGCGCGAACTCGCGGTTCGGCAACTCGGTGGCGATCCTCACCGGCGACTACCTGTTCGCCCGCGCCTCCGACGTGGTCGCCGACCTGGGCCCGGAGGCGGTCCGGATCCAGGCGCGCACGTTCGCCCGGCTGGTACACGGGCAGATCCGGGAGACCAGCGGGCCGCGCGGCGCCGACCCGATCGTGCACTACCTCGACGTACTCGCGGAGAAGACCGGGTCGCTGATCGCCACGTCGGCGCGGTTCGGCGCGATGTTCGGCGGGGCGGAGCCGGAGACGGTCGAGGCGCTGGCCGAGTTCGGCGAGACGTTCGGGATGGCGTTCCAGCTCGCGGACGACCTGCTCGACATCGCGTCGGAGAGCGACCAGTCGGGCAAGACCCCCGGCACCGACCTGCGCGAGGGCGTCCTCACCCTCCCCGTGCTGTACGCGCTGAACGCCGGTGACCGCGCCGGGCGCCGGCTCAGCGAGATCGTTCAGGGGCCGGTCACCGACGACGACCTGCACGCCGAGGCGTTGAGCCTGCTCCGCGCCTCCGACGGGATGCAGCGGGCCCGGGCCACCGTCCGGGAGTACGCGGACCGGGCGCGGGCGCAGCTCGCCCCGCTGCCCGACGTACCGGCGCGGGCGGCGCTGGAGATCCTCTGCGACTACGTGGTCGACCGCACCGGCTGAGCCGAGCCACGGCCGCGTGCCCCCTGGTCGGCGGTTGCGCCCGCGCCGATCGACGGGGCCACGCGGCGGGCCGGGTCACCAGCTGGTCGAGCCGCCGCCGTCCCCACCGCTGCTGCCGCTGTCGGTACTGCCGCCGCTGTCGAAACCCCCGCCCGAGTCACCGCCGCCGGAGTCGAAGCCGCTGCCCGAGTCGCTGCTGCCGCTGTCGTACGAGCTGGCGGTGTCGAACGCGGCGAACGAGGTGCCGTTGTCGTACGGGCGGTAGGTGGAGGATCCGCTGCCCCAGCCACCGCCGCCGGACGTGGCGGTGCCGCCGGTCGAGCGGCGGACCAGCGCGATGACCACGCAGGCGACGAGTACGGCCACGGAGATGCAGAGCACGCCGGTGCCGGACGTGAGCCCCGACGTGCCGGTACCGGTGGCGGCCGGGTCGGACGGGCTGTCGGTGGGGTCGGCGTACGGGTCGTCGCCGTACCCGGTGGTGGAGGTACGGGTGAGCTGCTCGTGCAGCGCGCGCAGGCCGGCGTCCAGGCCGTCCGCGTACCGGGACTGCTGGAAGTCGGGGTTCATCCGCCGGGTCTGGATGTCCCGCCAGCTGTCGTCGAGCACGCTGGACCAGTTGTCGCCGTAGTAGATGCCGGTCTGGCGGTCGTGGACCGACACCGCGACGACGAGCAGGTCGCTGCGCCGTGAGCCGGACTCGTACCAGGTCGGGCAGGCGGCCTCGTCGGCCTGCTCGGCGGCGGCGATCCCGCCGGACGGGAGCGTCCCGTACATCCGGAGGTGGAACTCGGCGCCGTCGTCGACGAGCTGGTCGGCGTCCTCGTGCAGCCGCGCCAGGTCGGCGGCGTCGAGCACGCTGGTCGGGTCGTACAGCGCGGTGTCGCAGCGGTCGGGCGACGGGCTCGGGGTCGGCGCGGCGGCCGCGGCGGTGGGAACCGCGACGGCGGCCACCAGCGCGGCCGCGACCAGGACGCACCGTACGGGGGGTCTCATGCCGGGCAGGCTATGAGGTGCCCGCAACGGATCAGCCGGTCAGGTACTTGAGGGCCGCGTCCAGCGCGTCCGCCTCGTCCACCGGTACGTCCGGGGCGACGCCGGTGCCCTCCCAGTTGGTACCGGTGACCGCGTTGCGGGTGCGCGCGACCGGGACGCTCGCCTCCAGGTACGGGTGCAGGCGGATGCCGATGCGCGGGTGTGCGCCGCCGGCGGTGGTCTCGCCGAACAGGGTGGCGCGCCCGGTGTGCTTCAGGTCGTACGCCAGCTCCTCGCCGCCGGAGAACGTACGCGGGCCGATGAGGACGGCGATCGGACGCTCGGTGCCGTAGCGGGGGCCCGGCACGTACGGCAGGGTCCGGAACTGGGTGCTGCGCTCGCCGCCGCCGGGCACCCGTTCGATCATGTCGTTGAGGTGCGTCTCGGGCGCCAGCAGGTACGTGCACAGGTACGCGACGACGCCGGGGTCGCCGCCGACGCAGCCGCGCAGGTCGATGACGAGCCCGCTCGTACGGGCGAGGATCGTCATGGCGGCGGTCATCGCGTCGCCGACCAGTTCGGCGTTCCAGAGCACGGGTTCGATCTCCAGCAGCCCGATGCCGCCGTCGAGGCGCTGGATGCGGGCGATGCCGCCCATGGTCCGCTCGGCCCGCGCGGCGAACACCGCCTCGACGGCCTCCTCGCCGGGCAGGTCGGCGAGCGGTTCGGCATGGGCGATGAGCCGCAGATGCTTGTCCCCGTTGGCTTCCTGTACGTCGGCGGTGACGCGCGCGGCGAGGTCGGCCGGGTCGGCGACCCCGTCGTACCGGCCGGCGGCGGCGCGTTCGCCGAGCAGGTCGGCGACGCGGGCGGCGACGTCGGGGAAGACGTACCGCTCGGTGACGAGCGTGCGCAGGTCGCCGACGACCCGCGTGACCTCGTGCTGTTCCATGGTGCTGCCCCCTTCGACGGAGGGAGTAGAGCACCCCGGTTGACAAAGTGTCAAGAACTGCAGACGCTTGATGGCGTGTCCGACACCCCACGCGACGAGGTCCTGCACGTCTCCACACCGGCGCAGTTCAAGGCGCTCGGCCACCCGTTCCGGCAGCGGTTGATGTTCCGGCTCGGCCAGCAACCGGCGACGATCAGCCAGCTCGCCGCGGCGCTCGGCGCGCAGAAGGGCAACGTCGCGCACCACCTCAAGGTGCTGCGCGAGGCCGGCATGGTCCGCGTCGTCGAAACCCGGCAGGTACGCGGCGGCACCGAGCAGTACTACCAGCGCAGCGCCCGGCGGATGGACATCGACGGCTGGCAGACCGGACCCGCCACCGCGATGGTCGGCGCGGTCGCCGAGGAGCTCGCCGGCGTCACCGACGACCCGCTGCTGACCGTACGACACCTGCGGCTCACGCCGGAACGCGCGGCGCGGCTCGCCGAGGCGTTGTCCGAGCTGGTCGACGGCGCCGAGGACGACGGCCCCGACCACCCGCGGTACGGCCTGCTCGTCACCCTCTACCGCCCCGACACCGACTGACCGCGCCACGCCGCCGGGGGTGACCTCCTCGCCCGGCAACGGCGAGGATCGCCGGTCTGGTTCGGGTCCGACGGGGCCGGAGCACGCCGGCCCGATCGTCAGGCGTGCAGCCAGATCCGCAGCGGGGACAACGGGGTCAGCCCGGCGCGTACGGCGGCGGCCAGGTCGTCGCCGTGCTCGTACCCGACGACGGGGTGCCGGCCGAACACCCGGTACGCCGCGGCCACCGCGCCCGCCCACGCCCGCCCGGGGTCCGCCCCGAACAGGTTGCTCACGCCGATCGCGCCGGCCGCGCGGTTGACCGTGGCGCCCGCGCCGACGCGACCGTCGTCGTACCGGGCGAGGACGGCGACGTCGGCGTCGGCCAGCAGCTCCGGTACGACGATGCCGGTGCCGCCGCCCCACGCGTCGACCCAGCCGGCGAGCGCCGTGGCGTCCCGGACGGCGACCCACCCGTCGTCGACCGCGTCGTACGCGGGGGTGTGCAGCCACGTCGCCTCGATGACGACGCCGAAGCCGCGGCCGGTGAGGTCGAGCGTGCCGAAGCTGTCCTTGACCGAGCAGCCCGGCCCGGCGTCCACCCGGTCCAGCGCGTCGACCGGGCAGTCCGGGTCCAGCGTCACGAGATCCGGATAGTACGGCGGGGTGCGGCGCGGGCTGGCCCACGCGTACCGGTCGGTGGTGGTGGGCAGGCCGTGCGCGCGGCAGACGGCGGCGCACCAGGCGGCGTTGTTGGCCACGGCGGTCGCCGTACGGTCGTCGGTCACCGGTCGATCGTGCCAGGGACCAGGGCGTCCCAGGCGGCGAGGGCGGTGTCGGCGACGGCGGTCAGCTCGGCACGCGACCGGCCGTCGCGCGCCTGCACGGACAGTCCATTGAGGACAGTGGAGTAGAAGGCGGCCAGCGCCGCCGTGTCGACACCCGCGGGTACGTCGCCGTCGGCGACCCCCCGGTCGATCCGGGCCCGGATCGTGGCGCGCACGTCGTCCCGCAGCCCCCGCACGTACTCCCGGACGTCGGCGTGGTCGGGCGCGCCGACCGGGGCCGACAGTACGACGAGGCAGCCGCGCGGCTGACCCGGCCGGGTGTACTCGGTGATGTTGTCGGCGAGCATCGCGGCGATCGCGGCCCGCGCGGTGGGTTCCTCGGCCAGGGCGCGGCCGGTACGCGAGCCGGCGTGCTTGCCGTACAGGGCGACGGCGTCGCGGAAGAGCTTCTCCTTGCAGCCGAACGTGGCGTACAGGCTGGGGGAGTTGATGCCCATGGCGCCGGTGAGCATGGCCATCGAGCTGCCCTCGTAGCCGTGTTCCCAGAAGACGGCCATGGCGCGGGCGAGCGCCTCGTCGCGGTCGAAGCCGCGGGGTCGTCCACGTGGCACGACGCGCCCCCTTTCTGTGCTGATCGTTACACAAACCTTGTCCGGCCGTCCAGCCGGGCCTTAATTTGTGCCGACCGATACAAAAATGGAGGCGGAGATGGCAGTACTGGACGGCAAGGTGGCGCTCGTGACCGGCGGGAGCCGCGGCATCGGGGCAGCGATCGCGCGGCGGCTCGCGGCCGACGGCGCCGACGTCGCCCTCACGTACGCGACGGCCGCGGACCGGGCCGCCAAGGTGGTCACCGAGATCGAGGAGCACGGCCGGCGCGGACTCGCGATCGCCGCTGACGCCGCCGATCCCGACGCCGTACGCGCCGCCGTCGAGCGCACCGTCGCCGACCTCGGCCGGCTCGACATCCTCGTCAACAACGCCGGGATCTACCTGACCGGACCGCTCGCCGACCTCACCGACGCCGACGTCGACCGCACCCTCGCCGTACACGTGCGGGCGCCGTTCGTCGCTGCGCAGGCCGCCGCGCCGCACCTGCCGGACGGGGACGGGCGCATCGTCACCATCGGCAGCGACCTCGCCGAGCGCGCACCCTGGCCCGGCCTCACCCTGTACTCGGCCAGCAAGTCCGCGCTCGTCGGCCTCACCAAGGGCCTCGCCCGCGAACTCGGCCCCCGCGGCATCACCGCCAACCTCGTCCACCCCGGCTCCACCGACACCGAGATGAACCCCGCCGACGGCCCGCACGCCGAGCAGCAGCGCGCCCTCATCCCGCTCGGCCGTTTCGGTACCGGTGCCGACGTCGCCGCGATGGTCGCGCACCTCGCCGGCCCCGACGGGCGGTACGTCACCGGTGCGTCGATCCTCGTCGACGGCGGCTTCACGGCCTGACCACCCGGTACGCCCGGTCCACCGTGCCGGGCGTACCGGCGGCGGGGCGTGGCGGGCGAAACGTACGCTCGCATCCGTGGACTGGAACAGGCGGGCGTGCTCCCGGCGCGGGCACGTGACGTACGCACCGGACGAGGCCGGCCTGCGCGACCGGCTGCACGCCGACACCCCGCAAGGCGAGGCATGGCGCTGCCTGCGCTGCGGCGACTACGCGATCGGCCCGGTCGCCGCATCGGGCCCGGCCGACCACGCCCCCCTCGTCCCGCGCGGCGCCGCCATCCGCGACCGGCTCGTCATCCGCGTCCTCGCCGTCGAGCGTTTCCTCCGCGGGCTGCTCATCGCCGCCGGCGCGTTCGCCGTCTTCTGGTTCCGCGACTCGCAGGCCAACCTGCACCGCGTCTTCGAGTCCGACCTGCCGCTGTTCCGCCCCCTCGCCGACAAGTTCGGGTACGACCTGACCGACTCGCCGATCGTCGACGAGATCCGCAAGAGCTTCACCCTCAGCCACACCCTGCTGCTCGTCATCTCCGCCGCCCTCCTCGCGTACGCCCTCATCGAACTCGTCGAAGGCGTCGGCCTGTGGCTCCTCAAACGCTGGGCCGAGTACTTCACCGTCGTGGCCACCGCGGCGTTCCTGCCCCTGGAGATCTACGAACTCGCCGAGAAGGTCACCTGGCTGCGCATCGGCGCGCTGCTGTTCAACATCGCCGCCGTCGTGTACCTGCTGTTCTCCAAGCGGCTGTTCGGCATCCGCGGCGGCGCCAAGGCCGCCCACGCCGCCCTCCTGGGCGAATCCCTACTAGAAGTCGAACGCGCTGCTGTTTGAGGTCGCGGGGCGGGCCCGTTCGTCCGCTGGCGGCGTTGTCGTCGCCCCCGAGTGCGTTCGCACACGGGGGCTCCTCCGCCTTGCCAGCGAACGAACGGACCTCGCCCCGCTTCCGTCCCCACGGGGTTGGGGTTTACACCGAAACCCCTTCATGGAGCCGGGCGCCGCCGTGCCGGCGGACGACCTCGGCCGCTCCGTCCCCACGGGGCTCGGGTTTACACCGACCGACTCTTCACCACGGAGCCGCGTTCACCAGGGATCGCGTCGCGGAGCCGGGCTACACGCTCAGGCGTTGGAGGGGTCGGGGGTACGGGTGGCGACCAGGCGCGCGGTGCGGCGGTGCTGGCGTACCAGGTCGGCGGTGAAGATGGCGAGGGCGAGCCAGACGAGGACGAAGCCGATGAGTTCGGCGGGCGGCATCGGCTCGTGGAAGAGCAGCAGGCCGCAGCCGAGTTGCAGGATCGGCGCCACGTACTGGAGGACGCCGATGGCGGACAGCGGCAGCCGGTTCGCGGCGGAGGCGAAGCACAGCAACGGGATCGCGGTCACGACGCCGGCGCCGAGGAGCAGCAGGGTGTGGCCGGCGGAGACCGTACCGAGGGTGCCGGCACCGGTGAACGCCAGGTACGCGAGGTAGCCGGCGGCGGGCAGCGCGAGTACCGCGGACTCGGCGAACAGGCCACGGGCGGCGGGCAGGCCGAGGGTCTTCTTGGCCAGCGCGTAGCAGCCGAACGAGCACGCCAGCGTCAGCGCGATCCACGGCGGGCGGCCGTAGTCGACGGTGATGACGGCGACCGCGGCGACGCCGACCGCGATCGCGATCCACTGCGGCCGGCGCAGCCGCTCCCGCAGGACGACGACACCGAGCGCGATCGACACGAGCGGATTGATGAAGTATCCGAGGGACGTCTCGACGACGTGCCCGGAGTTGACGCCGTAGATGTACGTGCCCCAGTTGACGGCGATCAGCAGCGCCGCCGTGACGAGCTTCGCCACCGTACGGGGGGAGCGGGCGACGTCGGCGATCCAGCGCCACTGGCGCAGTACGGCGAGCAGCAGGGCGCAGCAGACCGCCGACCAGAGGACCCGGTTGGCCAGGATCTCGACGGCGCCGGCCGGCTTCAGCAGCTTCCAGTAGATCGGGAACAGACCCCAGATCCCGTACGCCGCGAGCCCGTACAGGTATCCGCGCCGCGTTTCGTCCACAGGGCACACCGTAAGGGGCGTACCCGGGGCCGGTCCTAACGGTTGTGTCGGGCTTCACGCGCGATGTCCCGCATCGTGGACGGGCGTGGGGGTGTGGCCGGCGACGACGGGTCGCCGCCGGCGCCGGCTCAGTCCTTGTCCCGCGGCTCCGGGATGATGAGGCTCAGCACGAAGCTGACCACGGACACGATGATCGCGCCCCAGAACCCGGCCCAGAAGCCGTCCACGTGGAACCCGAGGTGCAGCTTGTCGGCGAGCCATCCGGTGAGCAGGAACAGCAGCGCGTTCACCACGACGGCGATGAGGCCGAGGGTGAGCACGTACAGCCCGCAGCCGACGACCTTGATGATCGGCTTCAGCACGGCGTTGATCACACCGAAGATCACCGCGACCGCGAGCAACGAGAGCACCTTGTGCCCCGTCGTGCCGGTGAGCGAGATGCCGGGCAGCAGGGTCGACGCCCAGAGCGCCAACGCGTTGATGACGATCCTGATCAGAATCCGCACGAGTTGATCGTCGCACGCGTCCGCCCGCCCCGCAGGAGATGGTGTGCGCGCCGTCATACCGGCGTACGGAATGGTCGGTGCGGGCACGCCGTTGTGCAGGGCGGCTGGTGTGGTTCGAGTCCCCGGGCCTCACCTATTGCCGTCGCGGAATACCGCGGTCCGGTCGTACGACCGGCCGGCTGGAGCCGCGCCGCGCCACTCGCCGAGAGGCGACCGCCATGCCAGCCGCCCAGGTGCCCCCGGCCCGTTCCACGGGTCGGGGGCGTTCGGCGTTCCGGGCACGGTTGTCCACAGGTCGTCCGGCGCTGTCCACAGACTGCCGTTACCCGGTTGCCGTCCGGCCCCGTGACCGGCGACGATGCCGCCATGACGGAGGTACGCGTGATCACGCCCGACGACTGGGCGCTGTGGCGGGAGGTGCGGCTCGCCGCGCTCCACGAGGCGCCGTACGCGTACGGCTCGACGTACGCGGACTGGGTGGACGCGCCGGAGCAGCGGTGGCGGGACCGGCTCGGCGGCGCCTTCCGGAACCTGCTGGTCCTCGTGGACGGGCAGCCCGGCGGCATCGCCAGCGGGATCCCGGCCGAGGACCCCGGCGTCGTCGAGATCGTCTCCATGTACGTGCTGCCCGCCGCGCGCGGCCGCGGTGTCGGCGACCGTCTCCTCACCGAGCTGGCCGACTGGGCCCGCGCGCGGGGCGCGACCGCCCTCCGGCTGGCCGTCACCGTGGGGAACGAGCACGCGACCGCGCTGTACCGCCGGCACGGGTTCCGGCACACCGCGACCCATGAGGAGACCGGCCCGCACGGCACGCGGTACGAGCGGACCATGGTGCTCCCGCTCGCCTGACGCACGACGGCCCGGACCTGGTCGGTCCGGGCCGTCGGTGGCGTCCGCTGGGTCAGACGATCGCCCAGGTGTCGCCCGAGTAGAGCAGGCGGTCCAGGTCCTCCTCCGGTACGGCGCCGGTCGCGGCGTGCTCGACCTGCGCCCGCACCAGGTCGTCGTACGAGGGCCGCGGCACGTCGCGCAGCACGCCCATCGGCGTGTGCATCAGCGCATCGCTGCCGGCGGGCAGCCGCGACAGGGCGAACGCGTACGTCGGGTCGGCGTCGTGCGCGTCGTGTACGACGATGTCGGCCGGGTCGACGGACGCGGTGTCGGCGACCGCCAGGCCGAAGCCGGAGCGTACGACGCAGCGGGAGCCGTCCGGGCCGAACGTGATCGGCTGCCCGTGCTCGACGCGGATCACGGCCTCGTCCCGCGACGACGGGTCCTTCAACACCTCGAACGCGTCGTCGTTGAAGATCGGGCAGTTCTGGTAGATCTCGATGAACGCGCTGCCGTTGTGCTCGGCCGCGGCGGCGAGTACGGAGGTCAGGTGCTTGCGGTCGGAGTCGAGCGTACGGGCGACGAACGACGCCTCCGCGCCGAGCGCCAGCGAGACCGGGTTGAACGGCGCGTCCGTCGAGCCGAACGGCGTCGACTTGGTGACCTTGCCCAGCTCCGAGGTCGGCGAGTACTGACCCTTGGTCAGGCCGTAGATCCGGTTGTTGAACAGCAGGATCTTCAGGTTGACGTTGCGGCGCAGGGCGTGGATCAGGTGGTTGCCGCCGATAGACAGCGCGTCGCCGTCGCCGGTGATCATCCACACCGACAGGTCCGGCCGGGACACCGACAGGCCGGACGCGATCGCCGGCGCGCGGCCGTGGATCGAGTGCATGCCGTACGTGTTCATGTAGTAGGGGAAGCGGGACGAGCAGCCGATGCCGGAGACGACGACGGTGTTCTCCCGCTTGATGCCGAGCGACGGCAGGAAGCTCTGGAACGCGGCCAGGATCGCGTAGTCACCGCAACCCGGGCACCAGCGCACCTCCTGGTCGCTCTTGAACTCCTTCGCGGTCTGCTTGTCCTCGGCCTTGGGTACCAGCGACAGGGCGTGCCGGCCGTTCGGGATCGTGACGGGGTCAGACATTCTTGACGATCTCCTCCAGCGCCGTCTCCAGCTCGCCAGCGGTGAACGGAAGGCCGCGTACCTTGTTGTAGCCGATCACGTCGATCAGGAACTTCCCGCGCAGCAGCTGGGACAGCTGGCCCAGGTTCATCTCCGGCACCACGACCTTGTCGTACCGGCGGAGCAGCTCCTCGGTGTTGGGGGGCAACGGGTTCAGGTGGCGCAGGTGGGCCTGCGCGATCTGGTGGCCGCTGCCGCGCAGCCGCCGCACCGCCGCCCCGATCGGCCCGTACGTCGAGCCCCAGCCGAGGACGAGTACCTTCGCCTCGCCGGTCGGGTCGTCGGCCTCCAGATCGGGGATGCTGCGCGCGATCGCGTCGACCTTCGCCTGCCGCAGCCGCACCATCGTGTCGTGGTTGGCCGGGTCGTACGAGATCTCGCCGGTGCCGTCGGCCTTCTCGATGCCGCCGATCCGGTGCTCCAGGCCGGGCGTGCCGGGGATCGCCCACGGGCGGGCGAGCGTCTCCGGATCCCTTTGGTACGGCCAGAAGCTGGTGCTGCCGTCGGGGTTCTCGTGGTTGTGCTCGGTGGCGAAGTCGACGGTGATCGCGGGCAGCTCGTCGACCTTCGGCAGCTTCCACGGCTCCGACCCGTTCGCCAGGTAGCCGTCGGACAGCAGCAGCACCGGCACCCGGTACGTCAGGGCGATCCGGCACGCCTCCATCGCCGCGTAGAAGCAGTCGGACGGGGAACTCGCGGCGACGACCGCGGCCGGCGACTCGCCGTGCCGCCCGTACAGCGCCATGTTGAGGTCGGCCTGCTCGGTCTTGGTCGGCATGCCCGTCGACGGGCCGGCGCGCTGGATGTCGCAGATGACCAGCGGCAGCTCCTGCATGACCGCCAGGCCGATCGTCTCGCCCTTCAGCGCGACACCCGGGCCGGAGGTCGACGTCACGCCGAGCGCCCCGCCGTACGACGCGCCGAGCGCCGCGCCGACCGCCGCGATCTCGTCCTCCGCCTGGAACGTCACCACGCCGAACTTCTTGTGCTTGCTCAGCTCGTGCAGCACGTCCGAGGCCGGCGTGATCGGGTACGCGCCGAGGAACAGCGGCCGGCCGGACCGCACGCTCGCCGCGATCAACCCGTACGCCAGGGCCAGGTTGCCGGTGATGTTCCGGTACGTGCCCGGGGGCAGCTTCGCCGGCTTCACCTCGTACCGGACGGCGAACTCCTCGGTGGTCTCGCCGTAGTTCCACCCGGCCTTCAGCGCCGTGACGTTCGCCTCGACCAGCTCCGGCCGGTTCGCGAACTTCTTGCGCAGGAACGCCTCGGTGCCCTCCACCGACCGGTTGTACATCCAGGACAGCAGACCCAGGGCGAACATGTTCTTCGACCGCTCGGCGTCCTTCTTCGAGATGTCGAAGCTCTCCAGCGCCTTGACGGTCAGCGACGTCAACGGCACCCGGTGCACCGCGTACGCGTCGAGCGAGTCGTCGTCGAGCGGGCTCACCTCGTACCCGACCTTGGCCAGGTTGCGCTTGGTGAACTCGTCGGTGTTGACGATGATCTCGGCGGCGCGCGGGACGTCGCGCAGGTTGGCCTTGAGCGCGGCCGGGTTCATCGCGACCAGCACGTTCGGCGCGTCGCCGGGCGTCAGGATGTCGTAGTCGGCGAAGTGCAGCTGGAAGCTCGACACGCCGGGCAGGGTGCCGGCAGGGGCACGGATCTCGGCCGGGAAGTTCGGCAGTGTCGACAGGTCGTTGCCGAGCTGCGCCGACTCCGCGGTGAACCGGTCACCGGTGAGCTGCATGCCGTCGCCGGAGTCACCGGCGAACCGGATGACCACCCGATCCAATTGTCGGACCTGCTTGGCCACGGGCGAGGTACCTCCTGTCGCCGGGCCGGGAATCGCCGCATGTTCGGCTGGGAGACGGCCCACTTACTCCTCCCTCGGATGCTACGTCGGGCCGGTAAGGGTGTCCTATCGCGGGCGTCACGTCCCGGTAGGCGGCATGCCTCTCGCCGGTTCCGTACCGGAAGGGGCCGCCGGCTTCGTCGTGGCTCGCCCCGGACGTCAGCGAATCGTCACCATTGGCGGGCGCCCGTGCGGCCCCGGACGAACGATGCTGGAAGGCATGGGACGGCGGACGACCGGCGCGGTGGCCGGGGTGCTCGCGGGCGCGGTCGCGCTCGGCGTGGCGGAGCTGGCGGCGGCCTTCGTACGGCCGGAGTCGGCGCCGGTCGAGGCGGTCGGCGCCGGCGTGGTGCGGTTGACCCCGGCCGCGGTCAAGGACTTCGCCATCCGGACTTTCGGGGCGTACGACAAGACCGCGCTGATCGTCGGCATCCTCGTACTGCTCGTCCCGATCGCCGCGCTACTCGGGATGCTCGCCGCCCGGCGCCGCTGGATCGGCATGCTCGGCTTCGCCGCGTTCGGCCTGCTCGGGGTCGTGGCGGCGGCGGTGCAGCCGGACGCCGGCCCGCTCGATCCGGTGCCGTCGCTGGTCGGCGCCGTCGTCGGGCTCGGCACCCTCGGCCTGCTGCTGCGCACCCCCGACCCCGAGATCACCCCCGAGGGGTACGAGCGGCGCCGGTTCCTCGCGCTCGCCGGCGCGTCCGTGGCCGCCGCCGCGCTCGCCGGGTACGGCGGGCGGGCGTTGCAGAAGGCGCGGTTCGCCGCCGACCGGTCCCGCGCCGCCGTACGCATCCCGCGCGCCGCGAGCCCCGCCCCACCCGTACCGGCCGGCGCCGACCTGCGGCTGCCCGGACTGAGCCCGTGGCGTACCGGCGACGCCGACTTCTACCGGGTGGACACCGCGCTGACGCTGCCGCAGGTGGCGGCGGAGACGTGGCGCCTGACCGTACACGGGCGGGTGGACCACCCCGTCACGCTCACGTACGAGGAGCTGCTGAAACGGCCGCTGATCGAGCGGGACATCACGCTGTGCTGCGTGTCGAACCCGGTCGGCGGGCCGTACATCGGGAACGCGCGGTGGACCGGCGTCCGGCTGGCCGACCTGCTGCGCGAGGCCGGTGTCCACCCCGACGCCGACCAGATCGTCAGCCGCTCCGCCGACGGCATGACCATCGGCACCCCCACCGCCGTCGTACTCGACGGCCGCGACGCGATGCTCGCGGTGGCGATGAACGGCGTACCGCTGCCGATCAAGCACGGCTTCCCCGTCCGGATGCTCGTCCCCGGCCTGTACGGCTACGTCTCCGCCTGCAAGTGGCTCGTCGACCTGGAACTCACCACGTTCGCCGACTACGACGCGTACTGGGTGCCCCGCGGGTACTCGGCGCAGGCGCCGGTCAAGACGGAGTCCCGGATCGACACGCCGCGGGACGGGGCGCGGCGGCCCGCCGGTCGGGTCGCGGTCGCCGGGGTGGCGTGGGCGCAGCACAAGGGCATCAGCCGCGTCGAGGTACGCGTGGACGACGGTCCGTGGCGGCCGGCGCGGCTGGCCCCCGTACCGACGGCCGACACCTGGCGCCAGTGGGTGTACGACTGGGACGCCACGCCCGGCGACCACGTCCTGCGGGTCCGCGCCACCGACTCCACCGGGTACACGCAGACGGGCGCGCAGGCGGACGTGGCGCCGAACGGCGCGACCGGCTGGCACTCGGCCAGCGTCACGGTCGGCTGAGCCGTCGGTCAGTGCGTGCCGGGGATCTTGTTCGGAGCGCCGAGAAAGCCCTGGATCAGCGCGAACGCGACGATCGCGACGATCGCCAGGATCGCGGCGATCATCTGCCGCCGGCGGGTGCGGCGGTGCTGGGCGGGGTCGACCGGCTCGGCCTGCGCCGCACGCTGGGTGTCGGGCTCGGCCCGGTCGGGCCGGTGCGGGCGCTCGGGCGAGGAGCCGGAGGCGGGCACCCGGGCGCCGGGAGGATTCGTCATGATCTGCTCCGGTACGCGACGGGCTGGTCCTGATGCGTCGGCGCGGGCGCGATCTGCGACGTCATGGCTGGTCGGACAACCAGGAAAGCCCGCCGGCCGAGACTGGCCGCCGGGCGCGTCCGGGCGGGGAACCCGACCATCAACACCGGTCCATCGTGCCACCCCGGCGCGAGGCACCCCGGCGAGGAGTCGCCCGAACCGGTGATCGGCCCGTACGCTCTGTGGCGTGTCTGGCTATCTCGGCTCGTACGCCACGCTCGGCATCCTGCTGGTCGTGGGCGTCGTGCTGTTCGGTGCGGCGTTCGCGGGGAACCGGCTGCTTCGTCCGCACCGTCCCGATCCGGGCAAGCTCACGACGTACGAGTCGGGCGTGGACCCGGTCGGCGGTGACTGGGCGCAGGCCGAGATCCGCTACTACGTCTTCGCGTACCTGTACGTGCTGTTCGCCGTGGAGAGCGTTTTCCTGTTCCCGTGGGCGCTCGTGTTCGCCCGCCCCGGCTTCGGTACGACGACGCTCGTCGAGATGGCCGTCTTCGTCGCCGTCCTGCTCCTCGGCCTGCTGTACGCGTGGCGCAAGGGCGTCCTGCGCTGGACCTGACCGCCCCCCCGGGTCCTTCGCGTCGTGCTCGGTGCTCGCCGCGACCTTGCCGACCGTGCCGACCCGCCCGGGAAGTCGCCGGGCGTCGACAAGGGGACGTCGAGCGTCGCGTTCCGCAGGTCCTGGTACCGCGGGGCGAACGCGGTCGGTCCGCCGGTCTGGTGGAACCCCGACCCGTCCCGGCCGTACGTCCGCCACTGCGTCTGCCCGTGCCGGACACGTACCGGGTCGGGGGGTGGTTGCGCGTCGTCCGGGCGCATCGTCCGGCGGTAGGTTGGGGCACGGGAGTACGACGAGGACCGTGGAGGCGGGATGACCGGACCGGTGCCGCTGCCGACACCCGCGCCGCGGCGCGGGGTGGCCGGCGTGCTCGGCGAGCCGATCCGCTTCGTACTGAACTGGGGCCGGCGGTATTCGCTGTGGGTCTTCAACTTCGGCCTCGCCTGCTGCGCGATCGAGTTCATCGCGGCGTCGATGGGCCGGCACGACTTCATCCGGCTCGGCGTCATCCCGTTCGCGCACGGGCCGCGGCAGGCCGACCTGATGGTCGTCTCCGGAACCGTCACCGACAAGATGGCCCCCGCGATCAAGCGGCTGTACGACCAGATGGCCGAGCCGAAGTACGTGATCTCGTTCGGTGCCTGCTCGAACTCCGGCGGCCCCTACTGGGACTCGTACTCGGTGACCAAGGGCGTCGACCAGCTCATCCCCGTCGACGTGTACGTGCCGGGCTGCCCGCCGCGGCCGGAGGCGTTGCTGCACGGCATCCTGCGGCTCCAGGACCGGATCGCGCGCGAGCAGGTCGGCCTCGGCGGCGCCCGCCGCGACGACCCGCTGGCACCCGGTGTCGCCCGCGCCGGCGCCACCGACGCCGCCACGCTGACCGCCCCGCCGGTACGGCCGTAGCGTCTGTAGCAGCGCGACCCGGCCGTCCGCGGCGCGGGGCACGGGGCCGGGGAGCATGGTGACCGATCGGCCGGCCGTACCGGGGCGGAACGGGGCAAACCCGCGCGACGCGGTGGGCCGGCGCGAGACGGTGCACGGACCCGGTCGGCAATAGGATCGGGTCATGAGAACCGCCGACGTACTCCGTTCGACGGGGGCGGCATGAGTGCAGACGGGTCCGGCGCCGCGGGCCACGGGCCGGGCGCGGGTGTGGGCGCGCGGCTGGCCGAGCTGCTGGGCGACGGCTGCGTCGCGTCCGTGTCCGGCGGCGGCGACTGGGCGCGGGACACCGTCGACGTACCGCCGGGGCGGTGGGTGGCGGCGCTGACCGCCGCGCGCGACGAGCTGGGCTGCGACTTCTTCGACTGGTTGTCCGCGGTCGACGAGCTGCCGGACGGGTTCCGCGTGGTGGCGCACCTGTGGTCGGTCGCCGGCCGGTACGGGGTGCTCGTGCGTACCCTGCTCGACCCGGCGGACTCCACTGTGGACAGTGTGGTGCCGGTGTACCCCGGGGCCGCGTGGCACGAGCGCGAGACGTACGAGATGTTCGGGATCGGGTTCGCGGGGCACGAGGACCTGCGCCCGCTGCTGCTGCCGGACGGCTTCGAGGGGCACCCGCTGCGCAAGGACTTCATCCTGGCGAGCCGGGTGGCGAAGCCGTGGCCCGGCGCCAAGGAACCGGGTGAGAGCCATGCCGGCTCGGCCGGTGCCGGCAAGCGGGCGCCGATGCGGCCACCGGGCGTACCGGCGCCGGGCGAGTGGGGTGACGCCTGATGCCGCTCTGGGCCGAGCTGGTACTGCGGCTCGCCGGCGTGATCGTCGCGTTCCTGGTGCTGCCGCTGGTGGTGGGCCAGATCGAGCACAAGGTGATGGCGCACATGCAGGGCCGCCTCGGCCCCATGTACGCCGGCGCCTTCCACGGCTGGGCGCAGCTCGTCGCCGACGGCGTCAAGTTCGTACAGAAGGAGGAGGTCGTCCCGGCCGCCGCGGACAGGCACGTGTTCCGCGCCGCCCCGATCCTCGCCCTGCTGCCGTACCTGGCGGTCATGTTGGTGTTGCCGCTCGGGCCGGGGCTCGCCGGGCAGGCCCTCGACATCGGCCTGTTCCTGGTACTCGCGGTCGTCGGGGTCGGCGTCGTCGCGGTACTCATGGCCGCGTGGTCCAGCGCGAACAAGTACAGCCTGCTCGGTGGGCTGCGGGCGGCGGCGCAGCTGCTCGGCTACGAGCTGCCGTTCGTACTCTCCGCGGCGAGCGTGGCGATGGCGGCCGGCACGCTGTCACTGTCCGGCATCGTCGAGGCGTGGCACCCGTGGTGGCTGGCGTGGCAGCTGCCGGCCCTGCTGGTGTTCTTCACGGCCGGGCTGGCGGAGATCCGGCGCCCACCGTTCGACATGCCGGTGGCCGACTCCGAGCTGGTGTTCGGCTACATGACCGAGTACACGGGGCTGCGGTTCGCGCTGTTCCTGCTCGCCGAGTACGTGGGGATCGTGGTGATCTCGGCGCTGACCACGGTGCTGTTCCTGGGCGGCTGGCGCGGGCCGTTCGCGGACGACGCGCTCGGCTGGCTGTGGACGCTGGTCAAGGTGTTCCTGGTCGCGTTCGTGATCATCTGGGTACGGGTGAGTTTCCCGCGCCTGCGCGCCGACCAGTTGCAGCGGTTCTGCTGGCTGGTGCTGGTACCGGTGTCGCTGGGGCAGCTGGTGTTGACCGCCGTCGTGCGCGTCGCGATGTCCTGACGCCGGCTCGGGAATCCCTTGGTACGCCGGGGAATCCGGCTACGGGCGGGGAGTCCTGAGCGGGGAAAAGGGCGCGGCCCCGATCGGCCGCGTCCCTTCCCTGCACCCCCCGCAGTACTGGCCACCGGCGTCGAAACGGTACGCCGGGGTCGTTCGGACCCTAGCACCTGTATTGAGAATTTGACCGCTGCAAGTTGCACCGAACACGTCGGAACGGGTGCCGTCAAGCGAGGATCCGACAACCCGGACGGGGTGCGTACAGCTGACAAAAGTATTCAATCGATCATGAAAGTCCCCTTATGTGGAAGCGGTTGACGACCGCTGAGGGGGACCGGCGATGCCACGGGGGCCGCCGAGTTCGTGGGTGCGGAGCAGACGGGAGGCGTCCGCCTTCCGCCACCACACACCACGAAGGGGCAGCAGTGACGGAACACCACGCGCGCGGCGACACGCATCGCCGGCGTACCAGGTTCGCCGCGGTCGCGGTACTCGCGGTCGTCGCCAGCGTCCTGACCGGATCCCTGATCGGATCGGGCCGGGCCGCCGCGCAACCACCCAACACGTTCATCGCCCGGGCCGTCCCCGGCGCGCAGGCGTCGGAACGCACCACCGGGGTACCGGCCGCGGTGACGATCGCCCAGGCGGCCTGGGAGTCCGCGTGGGGCGACGCGGCGCCGGGAAACAACTTCTTCGGCATCAAGTGCACCAGCCCGAACGACCCGGGCCCCAACGGCACCGGCTGCACCCGGCGCAAGACCACCGAGTGCGACCCCACCTGCCACCCCGCCTACGCGTACTTCCGGGACTACGCCTCGCCCGAGGGGTCCTTCAAGGACCACGGCGAGTTCCTCCGGGACAACAAGCGGTACGCCACGGCGTTCAGGTACACGAACGATCCGGACCGGTTCATCACGGAGGTGGCCCGGGCCGGATACGCCACGGATCCCAACTACGCCAAGAACATCATCGGCATCATGCGTTCCCACAACCTCTACCAGTACGACGTCGGTGGGGGCGGTGGCACCCCGCCGCCGCCGGCGAAGCAGGACACGACGCTGGCGTACACGGGGGCGAAGCACGTGGCGAACGGTGCGGCGGCGACCCTGTCGGCCGTGCTCACCACGAAGTCCGGCTCGGCCATCGACGGGCGGACCGTGAGCTTCGCGCTGGGTACGGGGAACGGTGCGCAGTCGTGCACCGCGAAGACCGACGGCAAGGGCACCGCGTCGTGCGTGGTGCGCTCGGTGCGGCAGCCGCTGACCGCGGACGCGACCGTACCGGTGAAGGCGACGTTCGGCGGTGACGACAGGTACGCGGCGTCGTCGACGAACGCCACCGTCCGGCTCACGTACGCGACGGGCCGGGCCTACGGGCTGTCGCTGTCCGCCGGCCTGCCGGGCCTGTCCGTACGGCTCGTGCCGCAGCCGGACACCGGCGCGGTGCGTACGGCGGACCCGACGGCGCGGCACGCCCGGTGCACGGCCACGCTCGACCTCGCGGTCGCGCACGCCCACGCCGTCTGCCCGACCGTGACCACCGCGACCGGTACGGCCACGGCCACCACCACGGTGTCGGACGTGACGGTGGGTCTCAAGGACCTGCCCCTCGTCCAGATCTCCGCGGTACGCGCCACCGCCACCGCCCGGTGCGACGGCACGACCGGCTCCGCCACCGTGCACGTGACCGTCGGCGGCGTACCGGTGCACGTGTCGACCGGGCCGAACTCGACGGTCGACCTCGGCGACGGCCTCCGCCTCGTCGTCGACGAGCAGGTACGCGGCGACGGCGGGCTCACCGTCAACGCCGTACACCTGACCGCGGCGTCCGGCGCGGTCGACCTCGTGGTCGGCTCCGCCACCGCCGCCATGCACAACTGCTCCTGACGGGATGCGCCGGGTTGCCCGGTGCCGCACCACCGTCCGATCCGCCCCGTACCGCCGCGCGGTGCGGGGCGGCTTCGCGCACTGCGGGTTCGCGGTGCGGGGTTCGCGGTGCGGGGCGAGTTCGTGCTTTGCGGGCGCGTTGCGCGGGCCGCCGGGCGGGGCGGGTTCGCTTGCGTACCGGCGGATCCGGGTTCCGATTCGGGTGGATCGGCGGCGTAGCACCGGGATCGTCCTCGTCCGTACGGCCGGTTCCGGGCCGGTCGCAGCGCGTCTAACCTCCGCTTCCGGTGGAAACCCCGCCAGAACTTGAGGAGATCCCCCCGTTGAACGAGAACGACAGACAGCCCGACGATCCGCGCCCCGACCCCGAAGCCCGGCCCGCCCCCGCGGATCCCACCGCGGGCCCCACCTCGGACGCTGCGCCCGGCGCGCCGCCGTCGCCGTGGGCGCGCCCGGCCGACGGCGCCCCCACCTCGCCCGAGGTTCCCACCGAACCGCCGGTTCCCACCGCACCTGGGCTTCCCACCGGGGTTCCCGCCGCAGCAGGGGTTCCCGCCGCGCCGCCGCTTCCTACCGCACCTGAGGTCTCCGCCGCGCCGCCGGTTCCTGCCGCGCCCGAGGTTTCCGCCGCGCCGCCAGTTCCTCCCGCGCCGCCGGTTTCCGCTGCGGCGCCGGGCGAGCCGTACGCTTCGACCGCGGCGCCGGGCGAGCCGTACGCCCGGACCGCGCCCCCGGTCGACGCGTACGGTGCCGCGCCCGGCGCGCCGTCGGCGCTGGACGCGGGGTACCGGCCGGGCGAGCCGTACGCGATCCGGATCGGACTGGACGAGCCCGGGTACGTGCCGCCACCGCCGCCACCGCCGACGCGACGCCGGCGTACCGGGATGCTGGTGGGTGGTCTCGCGGTCGTGGTGGTGCTCGCGCTGGCCGTGGGGCTCGTCGGGATTCCGCTCTACCACAAGCTTTTCGCGCCGTCGCCGACCGAGCGGGTGCTGGCCGCGGCGGCCGAGGTCGCCGCCGCCGACGCGGTGCACCTGACCGGCGGGCTGTCCGTCGACGAGACCGACACCCAGCAGACCGTCGACCTCACCGTGGACGTCAAGGGCCGGGCGTACGGGACGGTCCGGCGGGCCGGCGGACGCGCCGACGTGGTGTCCGACGGCGACGGGAACACGTACGTGCGGGGTGACCGGCGGTGGGTGCTCGCCACCGATCCGGCGCGCGCCGGGTATCTGGTGGGGAAGTGGGCGACCGCCGGGTCGGGGCTGACCGTGCTGCCGTCGAAGCTGTCGCCGACCGATCTCGCCGCGTACCTGAAGGCGGGGCTGCGGGCGGACGACCCGCGGCACGCGGCGGTGGACGCCGACCCGGCGTACCCGCGGTCGGTGCACGGGACGGCGGTCACGCCGCTGAAGCTGCCGGGCGGCGGCGTGGCGTACGTGACGGCGGACGAGCCGTACCGGCTGGTCGCGGTGGACGGTGGGGTGGGCGCCGCGGACACCGCGCACGTCGCGTTCGACGTGACGCACGTGCGGAAGTCGGCGTTCGACAAGGGCATCGCCGGGTACGGCGGCGTCGACCGGGACCGTGACCCGGTGGCGCCCGCCCGGTACGAGGTCGGCAAGGCCGACAACGGGTACTGCGACGAGTCGTCCTGCTCGGAGTCCGGCACCGTCAAGGCGGACGGCGGGGACACCACCCGGCGCGGCCACCTCGTCGGCCTGTTCTCCACGGACAAGGCGGGCAAGCACGCGTTCGCCACCTGTACGGCGAAGCTGCCGGCGATCCGGCCGAACCACTCCGCCAAGGTGACCTGCTCGGCCGACCCGGACGAGTGGCGGGCGTGGACGGCCACCTCGCCCGACCCCCACTTCTGGGTCTTCCTGCTCCCGCTGAGCGGCGGGTACGACGACGACCCGAAGCTGGTACTGGACCTGCTCCGGTCCAACCGGCTCAGCACGTACGGCGCGCTGGCCGGCGGGGACGCGGTCGACTCGACGGCGGCGCTGGATCTGGTGAACCGGTTGGGAAAGCGGCATGGCTGGACCGGTGACGCCGCGGTCGAGGCGGTGGCCCAGCTCGCCGAGAGCGGTGCGCTCGGCGTGGTGCAGCCGCTGGTCGCCGGCGATCACCTCACCCTCGACGCCGAGACGTTCAACGCGCGGTTCCGCCCCACCGACCTCCCCCGGTACGACGAGGCCGCGCGACGGGTGGCCGGCGGTACCGGGCGGGTGGCGATCGGGCCGTGGACCGACAGCGACGGCAGCACGTACGAGGGGGACGTGTTCGACCTGACCGGCAAGCGGGTCGTCACCGTCACCGACCTCGGCGGTACCGGTCGGGCCGCGGTGCGCGCCGCGGTCGTCGGCGGCGCCCGCGACGCCCGGTCGGCGAAGGTACCGGCCGGGTTCGGGCGGGACCTGCGGCTGGTCGCCGGCGCCAGCAGCCCCCTGTACCGGGTGGGGCGCGGTGACGTACGTGCCGCGCTGCGCGACGCCGGAGTACGGCGGAAGGATCTGGCGGGGTTGACGGCGATCGTCGTCGGTACGGGCGGCGGCACGGTGACGCTGCACCCGGCCGACTTCGCCTGACCGGGTACCGCGGGCCCCCGGTGGACGGGGGCCCGCGGCGGGTCAGGAGTGACCCGAGACGGGCTTCGGCCGGTACGGCTCGGCCAGCAGCGCCAGCTCCTCCGCCGACAGCCGCAGTTCGGTCGCGGCGAGCGCGTCGTCCAGGTGGTGCGCCTTCGTCGCGCCCACGATCGGCGCGGTCACGGCCGGTTGGTGCAGCAGCCACGCCAGCGCCACCTGCGCCTGCGGTACGCCGTGCGCCTCGGCGACGTCCGCGACCCGGTCCACGATCGTGAAGTCCGACTCGTCGTACGCGTAGAAGCCGAGGTTGCCCGGGTCCGTACGGGACCGGACCGTGTGCTGCTGCCCGTCCCGGCCGCGGTTGCCGGCGAGGAAACCGCGGGCCAGCGGCGACCACGGCACTATGCCCACACCCTGGTCGGCACACAGCGGGATCATCTCCCGCTCCTCCTCGCGGTACACCAGGTTGTAGTGGTTCTGCATGGACACGAAGCGGGTCCAGCCGTGCGCCTCCGCCGTGTGCTGCGCCTTCGCGAACTGCCACGCCCACATCGACGACGCCCCGATGTACCGGGCCTTGCCGGCGCGGACCACGTCGTGCAGCGCGGCCATCGTCTCCTCGACGGGCGTCTCCGGATCGAACCGGTGGATCTGGTACAGGTCCACGTAGTCGGTACCGAGCCGGCGCAGCGACGCGTCGATCGAGTCCATGATGTGCGCGCGGGACAGGCCGCGGTCGTTCGGCCCGTCGCCGGTCGGGTGGTACACCTTCGTCGCCACCACGTAGTCCTCGCGGCGGGTGAAGAACCGGCGCAGCAGCCGGCCGGTGATCTCCTCGCTGGCGCCCAGCGAGTACATGTCGGCGGTGTCGTAGAAGGTGACGCCGCCCTCGACGGCGCGCCGTACGAACGGTGCCGCGTCGGCCTCCGGCAGCACCCACTCGCGCCAGTTCACCGGGTCGCCGTAGCTCATCATGCCCAGGCACAGCCGGGACACCTTGAGCCCGCTCGTGCCGAGTCGTACGTATTCCACCGGGCTGTCCTTCCTGCGCGGCCCGCGTCGACGGCGTGACCTGCGGTGTGACGGGTCTGGCGGGTTCGATTCTGACAACCCCGCCGTCGGCCGCGCCGGCGGGCGGGTGTACGCGGTGGCAGGATGGGCGGCATGGGCGGATCGGTACCGGGCGGCGGCCTGGCCAGGGGACTGGCCACGACGCTGAAGACGATGGTGCGGCCGGCGCACACCGAGCAGTACCCGGACGTCCAGCCGGAGCTGCCGCCCCGGTCCCGCGGCGTCATCGCGCTGCTGGCGGAGAACTGCACGGTCTGCATGCTGTGCGCCCGCGAATGCCCCGACTGGTGCATCTACATCGACTCGCACAAGGAGACCGTGCAGGTACCCGGCGCGGCGCGGGCCCGGCAGAAGAACATGCTGGACCGCTTCGCGATCGACTTCTCCCTCTGCATGTACTGCGGGATCTGCATCGAGGCGTGCCCGTTCGACGCCCTGTACTGGACCCCCGAGTTCGAGTACGCGGAGTACGACATCCGCGACCTGCTGCACGAGAAGGAACGGCTCGGCGACTGGATGGCGACCGTACCGGCGCCGCCCGCGCACGACCCGAACGGCGAGCCGGCCAAGGAGGTCACCGCCGCCGAGCGCAAGGGTTCCGCACCCGCCGCCCGGGTACGCGTCAGCCGCCCGCCGTCCCGCCCCGCGGCACCGCCTGCGGATCCGGCCCCGCCGTCCGGGTCGACGCCGCCTGCCGGCCCGACACCGCCGTCCGATGCGACGCCGCCGTCGGAGCCGGACCCGCCGGCCGGGTCCTGACACCCGCTGCGGAGTGTTGTCGCGCCGTGCGTCCCGACACGGCAGGATGGATCACCATGGGTGGGTTGGTGCCGTGACGGTCGCGGACGTACTGCTGGTGGCGCTGGGCGCGGTGACGCTCGGCGCCGGCGTGCTGGTGGTGACCGGTCGGCACCTCGTCCGGTGCGGGTTGTGGCTGGTGGTCTCGCTGGGCGGGCTGGCCGGCATGTACCTGGTGCTCACGGCCGAGCTGGTCGCCTGGGTGCAGATCCTGCTGTACGTCGGGGCCGTCGTGGTGCTGCTGCTGTTCGGGGTGATGCTGACGCGCGCGCCGATCGGCCCGTCGCCGGACCTGGACCGGCCGCGGTTCGCCGGGCTGCTGGTGGGTGGCGGGGCCGGGCTGGGGCTCGCCGCGCTGCTCGTCGACGCGTACCGGTGGGGTCGGGTCGACCAGCCGCCGCCGGGTACCGCGGCCCGGATCGGCGCGGCACTGTTCCGGCAGTGGGTGCTGCCGTTCGAGGTGGTGTCGGTGTTGCTGCTGGCCGCGCTGGTCGGCGCGATCGTGCTGTCCCGCCGGGGTGACCGCTGATGCACCCGGTCATTCCGTACGTGGTGGCCGCGCTGCTGTTCGGCGTCGGCGTCTACGGCGTCCTGGTACGACGCAACGCCGTGCTGCTGCTCATGTCCATCGAGCTGATGCTCAACGCGGTCAACCTGATGTTCGTCACCGCGGACACCTCGATCGTCGGCGTACCGCGGTCGGGTCAGGTGTTCACGCTGTTCGTGATCGTGCTGGCGGCGGCCGAGGTGGGTGTCGGGCTCGCGGTGATCCTGCGGTTCTTCCGGCTGCGCGCCTCGGTGGAGACCGACGGCGTCGGCGCCGCCACCGAGACCGACGCCCCGCGCGAGGCCGATGCCCCGCGCGCCGCGGTACGACCGGACCCGGACGGGGAGGCGCGGTGAGCCTGCCGACCGTGCTCGCGGTACTGCTGCCGACGGTGCCGGGCGCCGCCGGTCTCGCCGGCCTGCTCGTACGGCCCGCGGCGCGACGTACCGCGGCGGCGTTGGGGATCGCGGCGACGGCGGTGGCGCTGGTGGCCGCCGTCGCGCTCACCGCGCTGCGGCAGACGGCCACGGGCTCGGTGACGCTGGCCGACCTCGGCGACGTCACCGTGCACGTCGGCGTACGGGTGGATCCGGTCGCGGCGGCGGTGGCGGTCGCGGTCGGCACCGTGGCCCTGCTCGTGCAGGTGTACTCGGTGGCCTACCTCGACCGCGACGACCGGTACGCACCGTACGCGGCGCAGGTCAGCCTGTTCTGCGCGGCGATGCTGACCGTGGTGGTGGCCTCCGACCTGATCCAGCTGCTGGTCGGCTGGGAGGTCATGGGCATCTGCTCGTACCTGCTGATCGCGCACGACCGTACGTTGCCGGAGGCGCCGGCCGCGGCGGTCAAGGCGTTCCTGGTGACGCGGGTCGGTGACGTCGGGTTCTGGCTCGGCGTGATCCTGCTGGGCACGGGCGCCGACAGCTTCCGGATCGACGACGTGATCCGGGCCGCCGCGTCCGGCGAACTGTCGCACGCCCGGGTCACCGCCGCCTGCCTGCTGCTGCTCGCCGGGGTCGCCGGCAAGAGCGCGCAGTTCCCGCTGCACACCTGGCTGCCGGACGCGATGGCCGGCCCCACCCCGATCAGCGCGCTGATCCACGCGGCCACCATGGTCGCCGCCGGCATCTACGTCGTCGCCCGGCTGTACCCGCTGTTCCTCGGCGCGCCGGCGGCGCTCACCGTACTGGGGGTCATGGCGGCGGTGACGATGCTGCTCGGCGCGCTCGCCGCGACCGCGCAGGACGACATCAAACGCGTACTCGCCTGGTCGACGGTGAGCCAGCTGGCGTACATGGCGGGTGCGCTCGCGGCCGGTTCGGACCAGGCGGCGATCTTCCACCTGCTGACACACGCGGCGTTCAAGGCGCTGCTCTTCCTGGCGGCCGGCTCGGTCATCCACGCCGCCGGTACGAACCTGATGAGCCGGATGGGCGGGCTGCGCCGCGGCATGCCGGTCACGTTCTGGACGATGACGGTCGGGCTCGCGGCGCTGGCCGGCGTACCGCCGTTCGCGGGGTTCTGGAGCAAGGAGGCGGTACTGGACGCGGCGGCGCGCGGCTCGTCCGGCACGGTGCTGGCGAGCCTGGCGCCGGTGCACCTGCTGGTCCTCGTCGCCGGCCTGGTCACCGTCGCCATCACCGCCTGGTACGCCACGCGGCTGTGGCTGCGGACGTTCTTCGGCGCGTCGCGCGGCGCGGCGGGGCACGAGCCGGCACGGACCATGTGGATCCCGCTGGTCGTGCTGGCCGTACCGGCGGTGGGTCTCGGCGCGCTGACCCTGGTGCCGCGCACCACCGAGTTCGGCTGGTTCGCGTACGCGCCGGCGCGGCACTTCGGGGTGTTCACCGCGGCGTCCGGGTACGGCCGCGGGGCGTTCGGCGGGGCGGAGCTGGACCCGGTCGTCGTGGCGATCAGCCTGGCGATGACCGCCGCCGGCGTACTCGGCGCGTACCTGCTGTGGCGCCGGGACACCGCCGCCGACCCGGCCCGCGTACTCGGCCGCGCGGGTGCGCTGTTCGCCGCCGGGTTCCGGCTGGACGACGTGCAGCGCGCCCTGGTCGTACGGCCGGTGCAGGCGGTGGCGACCGCGGTGTGGCTCGGCGACGCCCGGGTCGTCGACGGCGGCGTCACCGGTACGGCCCGCGGCGCGCGCCGCCTCGGCCGTACGCTGGCGCGCCTGCACACCGGCCTGCCCGGCTACCTCACCGCGGTACTCGCCGGCGCCCTCGTCCTCGGCCTCGTCGCCGTACTCGTCGGAGGTGTGCGGTGACCGTGTTGCTGGTCGCGACGCTGGCCGTACCGGCGCTGGGTGCGCTGGCCGCCGCGCTGCTGCCGGACCGTACCGGCCGGGTCGTGGGGACGGTGGCCGCGGCGCTGGCGTTCCTGGCGTCGGTGGCGCTGGCGTTCGGCCGGGAGCCGGGCGGCACGGGCGCGATCCGGCCGTGGCACCAGCTCGACGTGCCCTGGGCGCCGGCCCTCGACCTGCGCTTCCACCTCGGCGTGGACGGCATCTCCTGGCCGCTGGTCGTCCTCACCACCCTGCTCACGCTGCTGTGCTGCGGGTACACGGTGTGGCGGGTGCCGGTGCCGGGGGTGGACCGGCCCGGCGTCGACCCGGGCGGGCCGGCCGAGGAGGCGCGACCGGACGACCGCGGGCGCTACCTGGTGGCGCTGCTGCTGGCGATCGAGGTCGGCATCCTCGGCGTGTTCGAGTCGCTGGACCTGGTGCTGTTCTTCGTGTTCTTCGAGATCGTCCTGCTCCCCATGTACGCGGTGATCGCGGTGTGGGGCGGCCCGCGCCGGCGTGCCGCGGCGACCAAGTTCGTGCTGTACACGCTGTTCGGGTCGGTGCTGCTGCTGGCCGGCGTGTTCGTGGTGGTGGCGGGCGCGGGGACGGCCGACCTGGTCACGCTCACCCAGCGCGGCGGCGCCGGCCTCGGCCACGGTACGCAGGTGGTGGCGTTCGCGTTGCTGGCGCTGGCGTTCGCGGTGAAGTCGCCGCTGTGGCCGCTGCACACCTGGCTGCCCGACGCGCACACCGAGGCGCCGACGGTCGGCTCCGTGATCCTCGCCGGCGTACTGCTCAAGATGGGCACGTACGGGCTGCTCCGCGTCGCGGTCGGCACCGTACCGGGCGGTGCGCGCACGCTCGCCCCGCTGCTCGGCGTGCTCGCCACCGCCGCGATCCTCATCGGTGCGCTGGTGTGCCTGCGGCAGACCGAGCTGAAACGCCTGATCGCGTACTCCTCCGTCGGCCACATGGGCTTCGTACTGCTCGGCATCGCCACGCTGAGCGCCACCGGGTTCCAGGCCGCGCTGGTCGGCAACATCGCGCACGGGCTGCTCACCGGCCTGCTGTTCTTCCTGGCCGGTGCGCTGAAGGACCGGGCGCACACCGGTGAGCTGGACCGGCTCGGCGGCCTGCGCGAGGTCGCGCCGGGCCTCGCCGGTCTGCTCGCGTTCGCCGCGATCGGTTCACTCGGACTGCCCGGCCTCGCCGGCTTCTGGGGCGAGCTGTTCACCGTGTACGCCGCGGTCCGGCACGGCGGTCCACTGTGGATGGTCCTGGCCGTACTGGCCGCGGTCGGCGGCGCGCTGGCCGCGGCGTACTTCCTGCGGTTGCTGCGGCGGGTGACGCACGGGCCGGCGGTGAACGCCGTGGTGGGCCTGCGTCCGACGGCGCTGGCCGGGGCCGAACTCGTCGCCTGGTCGCCCCTGGTACTGCTGGCGCTCGCCGTCGGCCTCGCCCCCTCCCTCGTCCTCGCGCTCACCGCGGCCCCGGTGCACGCCCTGGTGACGGCGGTGACCCCGTGAGCGAGCGAACCAGAATCGTCGTGCGCTGTCCCCAGCCGCGTCGCGGCTGCCTCGTCGGGGTTCCGACGGAGGAGGAACGCCGATGAGCGAGCGTCAGCGAGTGAGTCAGGATCGTCGTGCGTGGTGCCTCGTCGGGGTTCCGACGGAGGAGGAACGCCGATGAGCGTGCAGGCGATCGACCAGGTGGCGTTGCTGCCGGCGTACCTGGCGGCGGTGACGGCGGTCGCCGCGTTCGTCACCGATCTCGTCGTACCGGGGCGGCGCGGGCCGGTGCTGTCCGTCGCGGCTCTCGGTACGGTCGCGACCGCGGTGGCGGCGGGGATCGTCGGCGCCGGGCCGCGCCGCGGCACGTTCTGCACCGCCGGTGGCGTACTGCCGGGCGGGGTGCACGTCGGCACGTCCTGCTCGTACGTCGCGGACCACACCGGCGCGCTGGTCGCCGTCGCGTTCTGCGCGGTCGCGCTGGCCGTACTGGGCCTGTCGGTACCGGCGCTGCGGGCGCGCGTCGCGCCGAGCGGCGAGTACACCTTCCTGGTGTTGGCGTCGCTGACCGGCGGCGTGGTGCTGGGCTACTCGCGCGACCTGATCACGCTGGTGATCGCCCTGGAGACCCTCACCCTCCCGCTGTACGTGCTGGTCGGGCTGCGCCGCCGCACCCGTGCCGACGACGTACGGGGACCGCGGGACGCGGCGGCCGGGTCGGTGACGTTCTTCGCGGTGTCGGTGGTGTCGACGGCGGTGACGCTGCTCGGCGCCGCCCTGCTGTACGGGCTGACCGGCGCGGTGCACCTGGACCGGCTGGCTGCCGCGCTCGCGCACCGCGACGACCTGCGACACGTACCGCTGACCGCGGCGGCGGTGCTGCTGATCCTGGTGGGGCTGGCGTTCAAGGTGGCGGCGGTGCCGTTCCACGGCTGGGCGCCGGCCACGTACGACGGGGCGCCGCTGCCCGTCGCGGCGTACCTGTCAACCGCGTCGAAGCTCGGCGGCATCGTCGCCCTGCTGTACGTGGGGGTCGACGCGCTGCGCCCGTGGCTCGACGTCGCCGGTCCCCTCTTCGCCGTACTCGCGGTGGCGACCATGACGGTCGGCAACCTGACCGCGCTGCGCCAGGTACGGATGGTGCGGCTGCTCGCGTTCTCCTCGGTGGCGCAGGCCGGCTACCTGATCGCGCCGCTCGGTGCGCTCGCCGCCCCGGCCGGTCGCGAGCCGGCGGCGCTGCGGGTCATCGTCGCCGGCACCCTCGGGTACACGATCTTCTACCTGCTGCTGGAGCTGGGCGCGTTCGCCGGAGTGGTCGCGTTGCGCGGCGCGGACGGCGGCGGTGAGCTGGCCGAGTACCGGGGGGTGGGGCGGGCGCGGCCGGTGGTCGGCGCGGCGCTGGCGCTGGCCCTGGTCGGCCTGGCCGGGTTGCCGCCGGGCCTCGCCGGACTGTTCGCCAAGGTCACCGTGGTCCGCGCGACGCTGGCCGGCGGTGCCGCCTGGCTCGCCGTCGTGATCGGCCTCAACGCCGTCGTCGGCCTCGCGTACTACCTGCGTGTCGTGGTGCAGCTGTACCGCCCGGGCGAGCCGGCACCGGCGCCCCGCGTACCGGTGACGGTGGGGGTGGTGCTCGCCGCGGTGACGGCCGCCGCGGTCGTCGTCGGCTTCGCCCCGCAGCTCGTCCTGGACGCCGCCGCGCTCTTCTGAACGTCAGCGTTTTCCCAGCTCGTTACCAGCGGACCGGGGCATCCTGGAGTCGGACCCGGCAACCCGCGGCCCGGGATGAAACGGCATCCCGGCCGCGTTGTACGTGGTCCACGGGACATTCCAGGGAGTGATGAGGGTGGCCGTGCACCGGCACCACAACGGCCTGCGGACCGCGCTGCTGCTCGGTCTGCTGACCGCACTGATCATCGGCATCGGGTACCTGATCGGCGGCGGCACCGGTCTGGTCGTCGCGGTGCTGATCTCGCTCGCCATGAACGCCGCGACGTACTTCTGGTCCGACAAGATCGCGCTGCGGTCGATGGGCGCCCAGCCGGTCAGCGAGGCCCAGGCACCCCAGCTGTACGCGATGGTCCGCGAGCTGTCGACGGCCGCGCGCCAGCCCATGCCCCGCCTGTACATCAGCCCGACGGCGCAACCCAACGCGTTCGCCACCGGGCGCAACCCGAAGAACGCGGCGGTCTGCGTCACCGACGGCATCATGCGCATCCTGGCCCCGCGCGAGCTGCGGGCCGTGATCGGACACGAGCTGTCCCACGTGTACAACCGGGACATCCTCATCTCCAGCGTGGCCGCGGCGCTGGGCGGGATCATCACCGCGCTGGCGTACCTGGCGTGGTTCATCCCGTTCGGGCGGTCGGACGACGACGACGGCCCCGGCATCCTCGGCGTACTCGCGATGCTGATCCTCGGCCCGATCGCCGCGTCGCTGATCCAGCTCGGCATCAGCCGCAGCCGCGAGTTCGAGGCGGACGCGGACGGCGCGCGGCTGTCGAACGACCCACTGGCGCTCGCCAGCGCGCTGCGCAAGATCGACGCGGGCGCCAGCGCGATGCCGCTGCAACCGACGAGCCAGCTCCAGTCCAGCGCCCACCTGATGATCGCGAACCCGCTGCGCGCGGCCGGCGTCGCGAAGCTCTTCTCGACCCACCCGCCGATGGCGGAGCGCGTCGAGCGGCTGGAACAGATGGCCATCACGGGCGGCCCCGCACGGCTCTGACCAGCCCTTCGACCCCGCACCACCACGTCCCGGTCCGTCCCGTACGGGCCGGGACGTTCCGTACCCCGGGTGCGTGGACTACCGTCGCCGTCATGATCCACGTGGTCCGGCACGCCGAACCCGAGGTACGCCCGGACACCCCGCCCGACCGCTGGCCCCTGACACCCGCCGAGCACACCGAACGCGCCGCCGGCCGCCCGCTCGTCCTCGGTACGCAGGGCATGGCGCTCACCGTCTGGCTGCGTACCGTCGCCGAGCTGCCCGACCCGACCGCGTTCTGGGCCGCGCTCCGCTTCCCCGATCTGCTGCGGGTCGATCCCGCGGCCCGCACCGTACTCCCGGAGGTCCTGCCGTGACGGATGTCGAGCTGACCCACCTCGCCGGTACCCGCGGCGACGTCGTCGTGCACCGCTGGCCGCACCCCGCCCCCACCCACCGCGTACTCCTGGCCCACGGGTACGGCGAGCATCTCGGCCGGTACCACCACGTGGCCGCCGCCCTGCACGCCAACGGTGCCGAGGTCGTCGGCCCGGACCACCTCGGGCACGGCCGGTCCGAGGGCGAACGCGTCCTCGTCGAGTCGTACGACGACGTGCTGGCCGACTTCCACGCCGCCGCCCAGCAGACCCCGACCGACCTCCCCGTCGTACTCGTCGGGCACTCGATGGGCGGCATGATCGCCGCCCGGTACGCCCAGCTGCACGCCGCGGACCTCACCGCCGTCGTCCTGTCCGGACCGGTACTCGGCAGCTGGTACCCGGTGGAGGAGTTCGCCGACGGCGAGATCCCGGACGAGCCGCTGGACGTCAGCACCCTGTCCCGCGACCCGGCCGTCGGCGAGCGGTACGCGGCCGATCCGCTGATCTGGCACGGTCCGTTCAAGCGCCCCACGCTGCGCGCCATCGGCCGCTGCCTCGACGAGATCAACAACGGCCCGCGCATCACGAAGCCGACGTTGTGGGCGCACGGCGGCGACGACCAGCTCGTACCGATCGGGCCGACGCGGGCCGGGGTGGCGCGCATCCGCGGCGAGAACCTGACCGCCGTCGAGTACCCGGGGGCGCGGCACGAGATCTTCAACGAGACCAACGCCGACGACATCCTGGCCGACGTCACCCGCTTCGTCACCTCGGCGCTGCGCGGCACACCCGCCGGCCTGCCCCGCTGACCCCGCCACCGCCGGCGGGGTCGGGGCGCGGCGTCAGCGGTAGTTCGTGAACTGGAGCGGGATCTCCAGGTCCGCCTGCTTGAGCAGCGTGATGACCGCCTGCAGGTCGTCCTTCTTCTTGCCGGTGACGCGCAGCTGGTCGCCCTGGATCTGCGCCTGCACGCCCTTCGGGCCCTCGTCCCGGATCAGCTTGCCGATCTTCTTGGCCTGGTCCTGCTCGATCCCGGACACCAACCCACAACTGATCTTGTACGTCTTGCCCGACGCCTGCGGCTCCCCGGCGTCCAGCGCCTTGAGCGAGACGTTCCGCTTGACCAGCTTCTCCTTGAAGACGTCCAGTACCGCCTTCACGCGCTCCTCGGTCTCCGCGGTCAGCGTCACCGCCTCCTCGCCCGACCAGGAGATGTCGGCACCGGTACCCCGGAAGTCGAACCGCTGACTGATCTCCTTGGCCGCCTGGTTGACCGCGTTGTCGACCTCCTGCCGGTCCAGCTTGCTGACGATGTCGAAGCTCGGATTCGCCACGGATCGTGCTCCCGTACTGCGTCGATGACCTGCTCTGCCCGTACCGCGGGCACGCCCGGACCGCTGCCTCGTGCCCACCCGCGACGCCGACGCTACCCGTTTGCGTCGCCCCCGGGGCGTACGGCTATCCTTCTCTCGCACCCCGTGCTGACGCGCGTGGCGCACCCTGGCGGGTTGCCCGAGTGGCCAAAGGGAGCGGACTGTAAATCCGTCGGCTTCGCCTACACAGGTTCGAATCCTGTACCCGCCACGCCAGGGTTGACGAAGGCCCCCGACCAGCAGCAATGCCGGTCGGGGGCCTTCGTCGTGCCTGGCTCGCGGCGTGCCTCAGCCGATGCCCTGCCGGTCCACGAGCCCCAGCGTCGGGGCGAACCACATGGTGTCGCGCAGACGTTCGCGCAGCGGCGAGACCTGCTACCCGTCGTACGCATCGAACGGGCCGGTCGCGCGCCGTCGGCTCCGCGAGCGCCGGGTACGCAAGGCATGTCGCATTGGTGGACCGAGACCGGGCGTACGGTATCGGCAAGATCATGTCGCGCCGGGCGCCCACGGCCGGAAGATCGGGTGCAACGCGCTCGGGGCGCCGTGCGTGTGCTCGGGTGAGTCCACCGGTACGCGAGGGTTCGGCGGCGCAGAGGTAAACGGAGCGTGGTGCCCGGAGTACGGAAGGGATGGATCGCGCGATCGGGCCCGGCGAATGTCTGCCGGAGCCGAAGTGGGTGAAGCTGCGCCGATCGGATCATCCGGTCAGGTAACTTTCCCGGCAAACCGCCATCTAAGCCGCGACGTGCTCGAACGTTCGGGTGGAGACGCGCGGTGATCCCTTCTGTTGGCGTCGCGCTTGCGGCTAGCATCAGGGCCTGGCCGGTCGCCGGTTGCGACCCGATCCCGATCGTGAGTGGTTCAGGAGAGTCTCATGCGTAAGCTCAAGACGTCCCGTTGGGCGGTACGCGTGGCCGCGCTGGCTGCTGCTGCAACCGCTGGCGCACTCGTGTTCGCGTCCAACGCCGCCGCCGCGGACTACGGCTGGACGCTGGTCGGTCGCTGACCGTCCCGGTGCATCACCACGTCTGACCCGTCAGACCAGACGGTGCCGCACTCACCCCGGTGAGTCCGTCGAGAGGCAATGTCCTTCGAGTGGCAACGCCCTTCGACAGGCAATGTCCGTCGAGGAGCCAACGTCCGTCGAGAGGCAACGGATGCGCGCATGAGTCCTGCGACGCCTGTCTCTGGTCGCGCGGCGATGTACTCCTGGCTCATCACGTCAGGACTCATCGTTCTGACCGTGGCGTTGACCGTACCCACCGCGGGCGTGAGCCACTTCCGGTTCGGCCCGTGGTGGCTGTTCGCCGCGCTCGCGGCGCTGTTCCTGGCGGGCCAGGCGATCAACCTCCATCTGGAGGTCGGTCGCCAGAGCATGACGGTGGCGCTGGTCGAGATCCCGCTGCTGCTGTCCCTCTTCCTGCTCCACCCCCTCGGCGTACTCGCGGCGCGCGTGCTCGCCGGCGCCGTCGTGTACCTGTGGCGTACCAAGGACGTCACCAAGTACTTCTTCAACGTCTTCCTGTTCGCGGCCGCGACCGCCGTGGCGAACGCGGTGGTCGTCGCGTTCGGGCCGCTGTCGCCGACGCACCCGCAGAGCTGGGTCGTGGCGCTCTCCGCGATCCTGATGGCCGAGCTGGTGACGTACCTCGGGGTGGCGTTGGTGATCAGCGTCGTCCAGGGCGGGCTCACCACCCGCGGCCTGCTGCGCAACGCGCAACCGATGGCGGCCGGTCTGGTCTGCGCCGTCATCGGCCTGATCATGTTGCTGGCCATCCAGGTCACGCTCTGGTCGCTGCTCCTGCTGCTGGGGCTCACGGTGGCCGTGGCGCTGGCGTACCGGGCGTATGCGCGGTTCCTCAGCGAGCACCAGAAACTCGACCAGATGTACGAACTGACCCGCGCGGTGCGGCGGGCGAGTTCCGAGGGCGAGCTGGCCGACATCCTGCTCGCCCGCGTACGCGAGATGCTCCGCGCCGAGTACGCGACGCTCTGGTTGCCCGCCTCCGGTCGGTACCCGGAGGTGTTGTTGACGGCGAAGGAGGGCGTGCGCGGCCTGCTGGACAAGGCGCCCGCGCCGCACAGCCTGCGCGCCGAGGTGATCGAGGAGGGCGCGACCCGGGCGGTCGGGCCGAAGCTCGGGGACGACCGGGAGCGGGAGCTGCTGGCGAGTAGCCGGGTGAAGGACGTGATCACGGTGCCGCTGCGGTCCGGCAGCGCGACCGTCGGCTGCCTGGAGTGCGCGAACCGGCTCGGTGACCTGCACCTGTTCGACCATGCCGACGTGGCGCTGATGGAGGCGATCGCGTCGCAGACCGCGGTGGCGGTGGAGAATTCGCGGCTGGTCGAGCGGCTGCGGTTCGACGCGTACCACGACGCGCTGACGGCGCTGCCCAACCGGCACCGGATGATCACCGCGCTGGAGGAGGCGGTGCAGGTCCGGGCGCCGGGCGAGGTCGTGGCGCTGCTGATCTTCGACGTGGACGGGTTGCGCGACGTGAACGACTCGCTCGGCCACAGCGCCGGCGACCAGTTGCTCGCCGAGGTCGGCAAGCGGCTGGCCGACCGGGCGCCGGCGGGGTCGCTGGTGGCGCGGATCGGCGGCGACGAGTTCGCGCTGCTGCTACGGATGGGCAACACGGAGGCGGCGGTCGGGCTGGCCGGCGAGCTGCGTACCGCGTTGCAGGACCCGATGCCGTTCGGCACGCTGCGGCTCGACGTGGACACCGCGGTCGGCATCGCGATCCACCCCGACCACGGCAGCGAGCCGGAGATGCTGCTGCAACGCGCCGACCTCGCCACCCTGGCCGCGAAGGGTACGCAGGCGGCGGTGCAGGTGTTCAACCTCGGTCTGGAGTCGCGCAGCGTCCGCCGGCTCGGCCTCGCCGGCGACCTGCGCCGCGCCATCGACGCCGGCGACCTCGAGGTGTACTTCCAGCCCAAGATCGCGATCGGTCGCCGCGAGCTGGTCGGCGTCGAGTGCCTGGCCCGGTGGAAGCACCCCACGCACGGCTGGGTCGCGCCGGAGGACTTCGTCGCGGTCGCCGAGCACACCGGGCAGCTCGGCCGCCTGACCGACCTCGTACTGCGGGAGGGGTTGCGGCGGTGCCGGCAGTGGGGTGACGAGGGTCATCCGCTGACCGTCGCGGTGAACCTGTCGCCGCGCACGCTGGTCGATCCGGTGTTCGCGGGCTACCTGGAGGAGCTGGTCCAGGAGTACGGGGTGCCGCCGGAGCGGCTCACCCTGGAGATCACCGAGGACGGCATGATCGCCGAGACCGACCGGCCGCTGCCGACGCTGCGCCGGCTCCGCGAGATCGGCGTACGGCTGTCCGTGGACGACTTCGGTACCGGCTACTCGTCGCTGTCGTACCTGCGGCGGCTGCCGGTGCAGGAGGTCAAGATCGACCGGACGTTCGTGCAGGGCATGGCGACCGACGAGGGCGACCACGCGATCGTGCGCGCGGTGGTCGACCTGGCCGGTCACTTCGGCCTCCAGGTCGTCGCCGAGGGCGTGGAGAGCGAGCTGGCACTCAGCCAGCTTGAGGAGATCGGCTGCGACGTCGGCCAGGGCTTCTACTTCTCCCGGCCCCTGTCGTACGAGCGGCTCACGGCCTGGTTGGCGGCCCGTACGGAGGTGTCGCCGGCGGATTCGGGAGACGACCGGAAGCTGCGCGTCGTGCCCTGACGACAGGGGCGGGGATCCGATTTTGGAGCCGCCACGGCACCGTGTACCCTTACCCAGGCACCTCCCCGCAAGGGAGGTCGCGCCCCTTTAGCTCAGTCGGCAGAGCGTCTCCATGGTAAGGAGAAGGTCTACGGTTCGATTCCGTAAAGGGGCTCGCGATGGGAGAAGTGTGCTCACGGAAATCGTGAGCCATGATCGCTCGCAATGCTGGCCGGGGGGACGACCTCCCGAGCCCCCCGTACCCCCAGCGGGGCCGGGTGGTTGGAGCCTTGCTGGTTTCGGCCTGGCGGTGTAGCTCAGTTGGCAGAGCAAGCGGCTCATAATCGCTGTGTCGCCGGTTCGAGTCCGGCCACCGCTACGAGGCATCGCCATCGGGCGATGTACCCTGGTCCGGGCGCGTCCCGCGCCGTACCGGTCGACCCCCTCCGGGTCACCGAGGACACATCGTTAGACGAGAAAGGCACTCCGCCGTGGCCAAGGCGACTGATGTACGTCCGAAGATCACGATGGCGTGCGTGGAGTGCAAGGAGCGCAACTACATCACGCGCAAGAACCGTCGCAACGACCCGGATCGCATGGAGCTGAAGAAGTTCTGCCCGCGTTGCGGCAAGCACACCGCGCACCGCGAGACCCGATAGGCATCGCGCGGCCCTCCGGGTCGCGTCCGCCGCATCAGCTTGACGACCGGCGCCCTCGGGTGGCCGGTCGTTTCGTGTCCCTGCCGTACGTCGTGGGAGAGGCAGCATGCCGCTGGACAGCTCGTTCGTGGGTCGCAGCTACCCGCCCACCCCGCCGTACGAGGTGGGTCGGGAGAAGATCCGCGAGTTCGCCGCGGCGCTCGGCGACGACAACCCGGTGTACCGGGATCCCGCCGCGGCGCGCGCCCTCGGGCATCCGGACGTCATCGCGCCGCCGACGTTCCCGATCGTGCTGACGCTGCCGGCGAGCGCGGCCCTCATCGACGACCCCGAGCTGGGCCTCGACTTCAGCCGCGTCGTACACGGGGACCAGCGCTTCGAGTACCACCGGCCGGTGCGTGCCGGTGACCGGCTGAGCTGCGTGGTCACCGTGGAGAAGATCCGGTCGATGGCCGGCAACGACATGATCACCACCCGCACCGAGCTGGCCGACGAGTCCGGCGAGCAGGTGGCCACGGCGTGGTCCACCCTGGTGGTACGCGGACCCGAGGAGCCGGCGTGATCTCGTACGACGACGTGACCGTCGGCACCGAGCTGCCCGCCCGCAGCTTCCCGGTCACCCGCGCCGACCTCGTCCGGTACGCCGGGGCCTCCGGCGACTTCAACCCGATCCACTGGAACCAGCGGGTCGCCACCACCGTCGGCCTGCCGGACGTCATCGCGCACGGCATGCTCACCATGGGGCTGGCCGCCCGCGCGGTCACCGACTGGACCGGCGATCCCGCCGCACTGCGGGACTTCACGGTGCGCTTCGCCCGGCCGGTCGTCGTACCGGACACCGACGAGGGCACCTCGGTAGAGGTCACCGGAGTGGTGAAGCGCACCCTCGACGACCACCAGGTACTGGTCGATCTGACCGTCTCCGCCGCCGGTACGAAGGTGCTCGGCCAGGCCCGCGCGACGGTCCGGCTGGCCTGACCGGGTGCCGGTTGGGAGATTGAGGCGACAACCCGTACACTGGTCCGCCGGGGGTGCTGACCGCTGCGTGGTTGACGCTGATCGCGCATGTCGTTGCCCTTGGAAAGCGTGACACCGCACCGGTACGTCCGGCGTGGAGGTCACGGAGGGGCGTGGCGCAATTGGCAGCGCAGCGGTCTCCAAAACCGCAGGTTGCAGGTTCGAGTCCTGTCGCCCCTGCGCCGAGGACGTCCCGGCCGGTCCGGCCGGGTGGGCGAGTCGTGGCAGTGCGCTGGTTCCGCCGTCGCGTTGGCCCGACACCGGCGCCGGCCTCTCGCCAAGGGGTTGGCCCGGACGCACAAATAGGTCAGGATCGAGCGTGTGCTCAACCCGGCCTGTACGTGGCTGGGACCTTGTTGGCATAGGACCTTGAGAGGGCTGAAGTGGCCGAGAGGAAGCGACGCGGCGGTGACGCCGACGGCGAGTCCGCCGACGGCGAAGTTCGCGACAGCCTCGATGAGGCCGCCACAGAGGACGCTCTCACCGACGCCGAGGACGACCTGACCGCGGACGAGGACTCGGTGGCCGACTCCGACGTGGAGACGTCCACGCGGTCGAAGCGTGCCAAGGGCGGGTCGAAGGACTCCGACTCCAAGACGGTCGCCGTGCGCAGCAAGCGTTCCGCGGACAAGGGCGGGAAGGCCGACAGGTCGGCGAAGAAGGACGGGAAGTCCGGCAAGAAGGGCAAGCCCGCCGACACCCGTCCGCGTGGCCTGGCCCGGATTCCGTTGTTCATCCGGGAGGTCGTCGCCGAGCTCCGCAAGGTGATCTGGCCCACCCGCAAGGAACTCGTGACGTACGCCGTGGTCGTGATCGTGTTCGTTGCGGTCATCCTGACCATCGTGGGACTTCTCGACGTCGCCTTCTCCAAGGGGGCACTGTGGGTCTTCGGCGCTGGTAACAATAAGTAGACGTAGCCTGCGGGGCCTTCGAGCCGCGTCCCCTGCCCAGGAGTCCGGCCTCGGTTTCCGGGCCCCTGATCCACATTGGAAGTGAGCAAGCGTGTCTGAGTTCGACGAGACCGGCCGACCGACCGACGAGAGCGAGACCTCGCCGGCGGTCCAGGCTGCCGCCACGACGGGTGGCGCGGCCGGGGACGGCACCGCCGAGCCGGCCGTTCCGGCGGCCGTGGCCACCGTCGAGAACGAGGTCGCCGAGGAGACCGGCCCCGCCGACGAGGCCGGTGCCGACGAGGTCGAGGTCGAAGAGGTCGAGGTCGACCCGGTGCAGGAGCTGCGCGACGCGCTCAAGCACGCCCCCGGCTACTGGTACGTCGTGCACTCGTACGCCGGGTACGAGAACAAGGTCAAGACCAACCTGGAGAGCCGTATCCAGAGCCTCGACATGGAGGACTACATCTACCAGGTCGAGGTGCCGACCCGGGAAGAGGTCGAGGTCAAGAACGGCAAGCGGCAGAACGTACAGAGCAAGGTCTTCCCGGGTTACATCCTGGTCCGCATGGACCTGATCCCGGAGTCGTACTCGTGCGTGCGTAACACGCCGGGTGTGACCGGGTTCGTCGGCGCTACCGACCGGGCCGACAACCCGTCGCCGCTGACCCTCGACGAGGTGCTCAAGTGGCTGGCTCCGGCGGTCAAGGAGGAGAAGGCCGCGGCCACCGGCGGCGGTGCCAAGCCCGAGATCAAGGTCGACTTCGAGGTCGGTGACTCGGTCACGGTCACCGACGGGGCGTTCGCCTCGCTGCCGGCGTCGATCTCGGAGATCAACGCGGACCAGCAGAAGCTGAAGGTGCTGGTCTCGATCTTCGGCCGGGAGACCCCGGTGGAGTTGAACTTCAACCAGGTCTCCAAGATTTGAGCCGTACATAGACGTCCGGCGCCCGGGACAGGCCCAGGTGCCGGTGTGTGAAGAGGAAGCCGCCGCCGAGGCACGCGAGTACCGGCCGAGACGGCAGAGTGCCGCGCCCGGCGGGAGGTAGAGCCGGGGCGGGACGTGTAGAGAAAGCCCAGGTCATGCCTCCGAAGAAGAAGCTCGTCACCACGTTCAAGCTTGAGCTGCCCGGCGGCCAGGCCACGCCGGCTCCGCCGGTCGGTCCGGCGCTCGGTCAGCACGGCGTGAACATCATGGAGTTCTGCAAGGCGTACAACGCCCAGACCGAGTCGCAGCGCGGCGAGATCGTCCCGGCCGAGATCAGCGTGTACGAGGACCGCTCGTTCACGTTCGTGCTGAAGACGCCGCCGGCCGCGAAGCTCCTGCTCAAGGCCGCCAGTGTGGCCAAGGGTTCGGGTGAGCCGCACAAGGAGAAGGTCGGCACGGTCACCCAGGCCCAGGTCCGGGAGATCGCCGAGAAGAAGATGCCCGACCTCAACGCGAACGATCTCGACCAGGCGTCGAAGATCATCGCCGGCACCGCCCGCAGCATGGGCATCACGGTCACCGACTGACCACCGCACTTCCCGTACCACGTGGGAGGGGCATGCGCTCGCCTCGTACCACGAACCACAGGCACAACGTGGAGGACCACATGGCGCAGCACGGCAAGGAGTACCGCAAGGCGTTCGAGGCGGTCGAGAAGGACAAGCTGTACAGCCCGCTGGAGGCCGTGGAGCTGGCGAAGTCGACCTCGAAGACCAAGTTCGACGCGACCGTCGAGGTCGCGATGCGGCTGGGCGTCGACCCCCGCAAGGCGGACCAGATGGTGCGCGGCACCGTCAACCTGCCGCACGGCACCGGCAAGACCGCCCGCGTGATCGTGTTCGCGACCGGTGACAAGGCCAACGAGGCCGTCGCCGCCGGCGCCGACGAGGTCGGCACGGACGAGCTGATCGCCCGCATCCAGGGCGGCTGGCTGGACTTCGACGCGGCGATCGCCACCCCGGACCAGATGGCCAAGGTCGGCCGGATCGCGCGGATCCTGGGCCCGCGCGGCCTGATGCCGAACCCGAAGACCGGCACGGTCACGATGGACGTGACCAAGGCGGTCGCCGACATCAAGGGCGGCAAGATCACCTTCCGGGTGGACAAGCACTCGAACCTGCACCTGATCATCGGCAAGGCGAGCTTCGGCGAGCGTCAGCTCGTCGAGAACTACGCCGCCGTACTGGACGAGGTGCTCCGGGTGAAGCCCGCGTCGTCGAAGGGCAAGTACATCAAGAAGGTCAGCCTGTCGACGACGATGGGTCCTGGCATCCAGGTCGACCCGAACCGCACCCGCAACCTCACCGAGGACGAGGTGCCGGTCGTCTGACGACCTGGGCGGTACGTCGTCGCTGACGTACCTGTCGCTTCGAACGGGGCACGCCGACTGGTCGGGGTGCCCCGTTCCGCGTGAGTACCCGTGTGGCGTGGCCGACTCCGGTTGGAGCCGGACCCGCCGGGTCTTGTACGCTTGACTCGCTTACCACAGACCGCTGGTCACCATGCCGGTTCGCCGGTGTGGTCGAAGGTTCCGCCGGGGCGGACGACCCGCGCAGGGAAGACGGACGTGATGGACACCGGCCACCCAGGCTCCCGGGTGGCGACGGTTGCCGGCGCCGGCGATCCCGACCTGATGCCACGTCCCACGTGGCCGAGGCCGGCCAGCCGAAGGCCGACACCGATTCCGGTCCCCGCCCCGTGCGCCCTGCGCCGGGGCGTTTCTCATTCCTACCGGGCCTCGCACCAACCAGCCCGAGTACGCATGAGAGGAGGGACATGGCGGACACACATGGCCGGACCAAGCCGGTACGCGAGGACAAGGCCGCGGCTGTCGCCGAGATCGTCGACCGTTTCAACTCGGCTACGGCGACCGTGCTGACCGAGTACCGCGGACTGAGCGTTTCGCAGATCTCGGAGCTGCGTCGGGCTCTCGGCCCGGACACGCACTACCGGGTCGCGAAGAACACGCTGGTCAAGATCGCGGCCAAGGAGGCCGGGGTCGAGGGCCTGGAGGACATGTTCTCGGGGCCGACCGCCGTCACGTTCGTCAACGGCGACGTGGTCGACGCGGCCAAGGGGCTGCGCAACTTCGCCAAGGACAACCCGGCTCTGGTCATCAAGGGTGGCGTCTTCGAGGGCAAGAAGCTCTCGGCTGAGGACGTGACCAAGCTGGCCGACCTGGAGTCCCGTGAGGTGCTCCTCGCCAAGCTGGCGGGCGCCATGAAGGGCAACCTGTCCAAGGCCGCGAGCCTGTTCCAGGCTCCGCTGTCGAAGACGGCGCGGCTCGCGCAGGCGTTGGCCGACAAGCAGGGCGCACAGGGCGGCGAAGCCGCCTGAGTGGTGCGGGTCGCCCGACCCGTACTGCCGAGCGGCCGTCCGGCCGTTCCCATGTTGCCGATACGCCGCGGTACCGACCGCGGGTTGTACGAAAGGAATACCGCCACCATGGCGAAGCTCAGCACCGAGGAGCTGCTCGACGCGTTCAAGGAAATGACGCTGATCGAGCTGTCCGACTTCGTGAAGCAGTTCGAGGAGACCTTCGAGGTCACCGCGGCTGCGCCGGTCGCCGTCGCCGCTGCCGGCGGCGCCGCCGCCCCGGCCGAGGCCGCCGTCGAGCAGGACGAGTTCGACGTCATCCTTGAGTCGGCCGGCGACAAGAAGATCCAGGTCATCAAGGAGGTGCGCGCGCTCACGAGCCTGGGCCTGAAGGAGGCCAAGGACGTCGTCGAGGGCGCCCCGAAGGCGATCCTGGAGAAGGTCACCAAGGAGGCCGCGGAGAAGGCCAAGGCGCAGCTTGAGGGCGCCGGCGGCACCGTGACCCTGAAGTAAGGGTCGCTCGCGGTTCCACGTCGAGGGCGGTCATCCCGTACGGGGTGACCGCCCTTTTCGCTGCCCGTACGGGCGCTTGCGGTACGTCGGTAGATTTCGTTCTGCGGAGGTGCCGGATGGGCGATGACGTACGGATCGAGCCGGAGACGTTGCGGAGCGCGGCCAAGCAGATCGCCGAATCGCCCGTGGCGCTGGAGGGCGCGGTGGCGGCCGCGACCGGCGAGGCGGCCGGCGCGAGCGCGACGAATCCGGGTTTCGCCACGTCGGCGGCGTTGGACAGTTTCGTCGGTGAGGTCGAGCAGGCGGTGCAGCGCGTGACGCGCACGCTCTCCCGGCACGGCGACGGCCTGACCGCCAACGCCGACAAGTACGACACGACCGAGCAGGACGTCAAGGACTCGTTCACCGTCTGACGGGCCGGAGGTGGACCGTGCCGGAGTACATGCAGCTCCTGATGTCGGTACCGGCGGACTACGGTGCGGTCGCGACCTCGCTCCAGGCGCTGGCCGCGGAGGTACGTGGGGTCAACGGCACGTTCGGTACGGCGACGCAGCAGTTGCAGGCCGAGTGGGTCGGACAGGACGCGAACTCGCAGGAGCAGAAGGCGAAGAAGGTCGACCGTGGGCTGGGTCTGGTGTCGGCGGCGCTGGGCAACGCGGCGACGGTGCTGGAGTCGGGTGCCGGCGAACTGGGCGCCGCGGTGAGCGCCCTGCGGTCGATCGTGCAGAGCGCGATGGACGTCGGCACGTGGGTGCTGCCGACCGGTACCGCGATCATCGGTCCGCAGCAGTGGAGCCAGATCGCTTCGGCGGGGCCGGCGGCGGGCGCGGTGGAGGCGGCGTACCAGGCGGTCGCGGAGGCGTACACGGCGATCATCGAGGCGTCGGTGGTGTCGGCGACCGGGATGGACGAGAACGTGTCGGCGCAGCTGCGCGGCATCCAGCTGAAGTTGGAGAGCGCGCTGCCGTTCGACTCCACCTCGGACCACGGCGCGTACTTCAACTACCAGGGCTCGACCGACCAGCCGAACGCGCGCGGCGAGATCGGCAACCACCTGAACGAGGCGTGGTGCCGGTTGAACGGGGAGACGCCGCTGGCGACGGAGGTGCGGGTCAACCCGTCGGCGACGAACTCCGACGACTACATGAAGGTCGACCGGCTGACGTTCGACGACCAGGGCACGATCCACGCGTACGAGGTGAAGACCGGTGCGGCGCAACCGAGTCCGGCGCAGCAGAACCTGCTGCCGCGGTTGCAGGGCGAGGGCACCGTCCATCCGTACGTGCCGGACACGCCGTCGACGCCGCCCGCCCTGGCGAACAGGACGCTGGACGGCGGGCAGATCGGTTCGGTGCGGGTGCAGCGCTGGGACATCGACAGCATGCCGTACGACGCGCGTGTCGCCCTGCGGCAGAACAGCGTCTCCGACGTACTGGGCGGGAGCGCCGGGCCCGGCCCGCAGACCTCGTTGTACAACTGGATGAACGGTTCGGGCGCGTACCAGCTGACCACGCTCTAGGAGGTCGCAGGATGACGGTGCGGGACGGCGACACGGTCGACAGCATCACGCGCTCCGCCGACGGTACGGCGGTGACGCTGCTGATGATCGAGGACCGGGCGTTCGACGGGTCGCGGCAGCAGGTCGAGCAGGTCGTCGCCAAGGTCAACACGTACCTGCGGTTCATCCAGACGGGGCAGATCCACCGCGAGTTGCCGGACACGCTGGGCCGGGAGCTGCGGGTGCGGCTGGTCTGCCAGCAGGCGCCGGAGGACGAGCTGATGGTGACGGCGTTGCGCTCCGCCGGCGGGATGTTCGCCCGCCACTCGGTGGACTTCGGTGTCGACGTCCTCCCGCCGGAGCTGGTCAACGGGGCCGGCTGATCAACGGGGCCGGCTGAGCAGCGCGCCGACCCCCGCGACGAAGCTGTCGTGGTGCGCCGGATCCTGCGGCGTCAGCCCCTCGGCGTACTCCGCGAGGTAGGTGTCGAGCGCGGTGCGCGCCCCGGCGTCGTCGCCGCGCAGGTGCTCGAAGAGGACGAGCCGGCGCAGGTTTCCCGCCCGCAGGATCTTCAGGTACGGCCGGCCCGCAAGGTGGTCGCGTACGAGGTCCGGGTCGGTGTGCCTGCGCTGCCAGGGCAGCAGCCGGTCGCGGACCAGTTCCACGGTGCGGGCGACGGCGTCCGGTACGTCCTCCGCCCGCCGTACGGTGATCCGGCTGTAGCGGAACGACTCGGGCGGCGGTACGACGTGATCGAGGACGGCGCTGACGGTCTGCGGCGGCGGCGCGGTGCCCGGCTCGTACGACTCCAGCCGGGCGAGCAGGTCCTCGGTCGGCCGGTGGATGACGCCCGGCGCCGGGTACTCCTGGTTCACGACGCCGCCGCGGGTGTTCTTGGGCAGCCGTACCTCGCCGGTCCACGCGCCGTCGTCGGTCAGCGCGATCGAGTACACGTCGGGCATGCCGGGTGTCCAGCCCAGCGCACCGAACGCATCGGCCTCAGCGGTACGCCAGGTCGCGAGCAGGTCGTCCACGGTGGTGGTCACGTCAGTCCCTCCGGTCCGAGGAGCCCGGTGACGGCTCGGGCCCCAGGCTACGTTGTGGGGCGATTCGGGCGCCGATCGCTACCGAGCGGAGCTGCGGAAAACACGGCAAGCCACGAAAGATCGCGACTCATCGGCGAAGCCAGAGAATCATGACGTACGTCTCGACTTAGACGTTACTCAGAAGTTAACTTATCCGCGTCACCACCGACTCCGCGGTTTCGTTGGCCTCCCCAAAACCACGATGGCCCGGAGTCGACCGTGGGGCCCGGGGCCGCGGAACGAGTGGCGACGGCGCGGCCCGGGTCCGTCGGCCGCCGGACGCGGCCCGCCGGTACCGGCCGGGAGGGGATGTTCACGTGGGCGTCGAGGTGCAGATCGAGGGGCTGACCAAGTCCTTCGGCCGCCAGAACATCTGGGCGGACGTGAGCTTCACGCTGCCCGCGGGCGAGATCTCGGTGCTGCTCGGCCCCTCCGGTACGGGCAAGTCGGTGTTCCTGAAGACGCTGGTCGGCCTGCTGAAGCCGGAGCAGGGCCACATCATGATCCAGGGCCGGGACCTGACGCGCCTCTCCGAGCGCGAGCTGTACGAGGTGCGCAAGCTGTTCGGGGTGCTGTTCCAGGACGGCGCCCTCTTCGGCTCCATGGACCTGTACGACAACGTCGCGTTCCCGCTGCGGGAGCACACCCGCAAGAGCGAGTCCGAGGTACGCCGGATCGTGATGGAGAAGCTCGACCTGGTCGGGCTGGCGGGCGACGAGCACAAGCTGCCGGGCCAGATCTCGGGCGGCATGCGCAAGCGGGCCGGGTTGGCCCGCGCGCTGGTGCTGGAGCCGGAGATCATCCTGTTCGACGAGCCGGACTCGGGCCTCGACCCGGTGCGTACGACGCTGCTGAACCATCTGATCGTCGACCTGAACCAGCAGACCGGCGCGACGTTCCTGATCGTCACGCACGACATCAACACGGCGCGGACCGTGCCGGACAACATCGGCCTGATCTACCGCCGGCACCTGGCGATGTTCGGGCCGCGGGAGATGCTGCTGTCGAGCCAGGAGCCCGTCGTCCGGCAGTTCCTGAACGCGCAGCGCCAGGGCCCGATCGGGATGGCCGAGGAGAAGGACGCGAGCGAACTGGAGGCGGAGGCCGCGTCCGGGCAGGAACTGCCGCCGCTGCCGCCGATCCCGTTGCAGATGCAGCCGCTGAACGGGGAGCCCCGGCCGGCCGAGCGGCCGCCCGGCGAGTGGTGCCGGCGCAACGGTGTGGTGCCGCCACCCGGGTCGTTCGCGCCGGCGGGCGGGTTCACCACGCCCGCCGACTGGCCGCGTCTCCAGGACGGCACGGTGCACGGCGGTGCCGACCCGCGGGCCGACACGGTCGTACTGGAGCGGGACAGGGCGGCGAGGGACTGGCGGCACGATGGCTAACCCGGTCTCCGGCGCGCTGCGCCACTCCGGTTCCTTCTTCGCGTACTGCCTGGACGCGTTGCGCGCGACGCCGCGCCGGCCGTTCCAGGTACGGGAGATGATCCAGCAGGCGTGGTTCGTGTCCAGCGTGTCGATCCTGCCGACGGCGCTGGTGGCGATCCCGTTCGGTGCGGTGATCGCGTTGCAGCTCGGCACTCTGACCAGCCAGCTCGGCGCCCAGTCGTACACGGGGGCGGCGAGCGTGCTGGCGGTGGTGCGGGAGGCCGGGCCGATCGTGACGGCGCTGCTGATCGCCGGCGCGGGCGGGTCGGCGATCTGCGCGGACCTGGGCGCGCGGAAGATCCGCGAGGAACTGGACGCGATGGAGGTGCTGGGCATCGACCCGATCCAGCGCCTCGTCGTACCGCGGGTGGTGGCGTGCATGATCGTCGCCGTACTGCTGAACGGGCTGGTCAACGTCGTCGGCGTGTCCGGCGGGTACTTCTTCAACGTGGTGATGCAGGGCGGCACGCCGGGCGCGTACCTGGCGAGTTTCCAGGCGCTGGGCCAGATCCAGGACCTCGTCATCGGTGAGATCAAGGCGCTGGTGTTCGGGATGATGGCGGCGCTGGTCGCGTCGTACAAGGGGATGACGGCGAAGGGCGGGCCGAAGGGCGTGGGCGACGCCGTCAACCAGAGCGTGGTCATCAGCTTCATGCTGCTGTTCGCCCTGAACTTCGTGATCACCTCGATCTACTTCCAGATCGTTCCGCAGAAGGGCACCTGATGGCGGGATTGCAGGAGGTGTACCGCAAGCCGCTGGGGTTTCTCGACGACCTCGGCGGCCAGTTGTCCTTCTACCTGCGGGCCTTCGCGTGGGCGCCGCGCACCGTCCGGCGGTACAAGCGGGAGGTGTTGCGGCTGCTGGCGGAGGTGAGTTTCGGGTCCGGTGCGCTGGCGGTCATCGGCGGCACGGTCGGCGTGATCGTGGCGATGACGTTCTTCACCGGCACGGAGGTCGGCCTCCAGGGCTACGAGGCGCTCAACCAGATCGGGTCGAGCGCGTTCACCGGCTTCATCTCGGCGTACTTCAACACGCGGGAGATCTCGCCGCTGGTGGCGGGGATCGCGCTGTCGGCGACGGTGGGCTGCGGTTTCACCGCGCAACTGGGCGCGATGCGTATCAACGAGGAGGTGGACGCGCTGGAGGTGATGGGCCTGCCGTCGCTGCCGTTCCTCGTGACGACGCGGATGATCGCCGGCCTCATCGCCGTCGTCCCGCTGTACGTGATCGGCCTGCTCGCCAGCTACCTGTCCACCCGCGAGATGGTCACCCTCTACTTCGGACAGTCGTCCGGCACGTACGACTACTACTTCCATCTGTTCCTGCCGCCCGAGGACGTGCTGTGGTCGTTCGGCAAGGTGCTGGTGTTCAGCGTGATCGTGGTGCTGATCCACTGCTACCACGGGTACAACGCGTCGGGCGGTCCGGCGGGTGTCGGGATCGCGGTGGGCCGCGCGGTGCGTACCGCGCTGGTCGCGATCAACGTGGTCGACTTCTTCCTGAGCCTCGCGATCTGGGGCGCCACCACGACGGTACGGATCAGCGGATGAGCGCGCGGACGGGCGCCGGACGGCGGGGTGCGCGATGGCGCTGAGGGGCGTGGTACGCCGGCGCCTGCTCGGCGTCGGCTTCGTCGTACTGGTGGTGCTGCTGCTCGCGGCGTC
>NZ_BOMB01000047.1 GCF_016861975.1 Actinocatenispora rupis
TTACCGCGCGGCCGACCCGACGCGCCGGGGCCGGGCGCGCCCGCTCGGGACGCACCCGGCCCGCAGCCGGTCCGGGCTGGTTCACCGGCCGTCCGTGGTGAACGCCGCGCGCAGCCGCCGACCGTTGGCCAGGACCGCGACGGCCACCATCAGCAGGCCGCAGACGCCCTGTTCGAGCTTGAGCCACAACGGAAACGTCCCCGGTACGACGATGATCGCCGCGATCGCCACCGGCGTGACGATCGCGATGATCCGCAGCCGCCGGTACGCCCCGCGTGAGCCCCGCGCCGCCCGCGCCGCGAACAGCGACAGCAGCGCCGCGGTGACCACCACGATGACGGTCCGTACCCAGACGGCGGGGTTGACGGCGGCGGTGTCGTTGCGCAGGAGTACGACCGCGACGAGCGTGGCGACACCGATCGCCAGGTACCCGGCGAGCAGCAGCCGGACGGCCCGGAACGTACGCGCCACTCCGGTCGGGTCGGAGCCGGCGGGCCGGCGCGTCGCCGGGTCGGCCTGGGACGGGATGTTCATGCCGCGCTCCTCGGGACTGGAGAACCGGCCGAACGACCGGACATCCCGAGTATTCGGCGGCGCCGCGGCCGGCGGATCCGTCGACGGGGCGCGCCGGACGCGCCGCATCGGGCAGCCGCCGGATCCACCGATCGGTCGATGCGGACCTCAGCCCCGGTACGCCAGCACCAGGTACGACTCGTGCTCGGCGCGTACCGTGTCGCCGAGCCGCCGCAGCGCCGCCCGCAGGTCGGCCTGCAGCGCGGGAATCCGGTCGCCGAGCCGCAGGTGCGCGCTGGTCGTCGCGGCGAGCGCCACCCAGTCGTCCACCGGCAGCTCCCACACCCACCGGTACGTCCGCGTCTCCGCGGCGCCGAACCCGCCGCCCGCCGCCAGGTCCACCCCGTGCGTACGGGCCGGGTCGTCCGGCCTGCGCCAGCGGTCCACGATCTCCGGCGCGTGCCGCGCGTACACGGCGTCGACGGCGTCGGCGACCGGACCGTCCAGCGCCGCGTCGTGCCAGAACCGCGCGAACGCGCCGCCCGCGGTCAGCAACCGGGCCACCTTCGGTACCGCCACCGCGGGATCCGTCCAGTGCCACGAGTCGGAGAACGTGACCAGGTCGTACCGCCGGCCCTCGTCGGGCCACGCCTCGAACGTGGCGACCTCCACCGGCACACCGTGCCCGCGGGCCAGCTCCGCCATCCGCGCATCCGGCTCGACACCCTGCACCGCCAGGCCGCGCGCCGCCATCGCCACCGCGGCCTTCCCCGTACCGCAGCCGACGTCGAGCACGCGGTGCGCGCCGAGCGCGACCAGGTCGTCGATCAGCGCCTCCGGTGGTGCCGGCCGATACCGGTCGTACGCCTCGGCCACCGAACCGAACGACTCGGCCCGGCTCCGGTCCTGATGTAGGTCGTCCACGCCTGCGACCCTACAAGCCCGCGGGGTCCGGGCGCACCGGTCGATGCGTGTCGGGCACGGCACTGCAACCGTTCCGCGGCAACGGAATCAGCCCTGCCGCGACACCGCGGCGCGCAGCGCGGCGCGGAACTCCGCCGGCGCGTCCAGCCACGGCTCGTGGCCAGCATTCGGGATCACGACGACCTCGCAACCCAGCAGTACGCCGAGGCGGCGCAGCGCGTCGACCGGGCGGGTGTCGCCGGCGCCGCCGATGACGACCGCGCGCGGTGGCAGCAGCTCGCGCAACCGGTCCACCCGCTCCTCCAGCGCCACCGCCTTCTTCGCGGCGTTGAGCTGCGCGTTCATCATGAAGTTGACCGGGTGAAGGGCGCGGCCGCGGCCATCGCCCACCCCCAGGCGCGGTCCCGGTCGGCGTGGTCGGTGCACCACGACAGCGCGAGGAACTCGACCTCCTCCGCCCCGGTACGCGACGGCTGCGCACCCAGCGCGTCCAGCCTCGCCTGCTGGTCGGGGGAGCGCCGCGCCCGCTCCGCCGCCCGGTACTGTGCGCGCCACGGTTCCAGGAACGGTCCGGCGACCTGCACCAGCCCCGCCACCCGGTCCGGCCGGGCGAGCAGGACGTGACTGGCCAGGTCGGTGCCGTACGAGTGGCCCACCAGCACGACCCGCTGGTGGCCCCACGCGTCGAGCAGCGACACCAGATCGTCCACGTGGCGGGCGATCGTGTGCGTACCGTCCCAGGGCGAGCCGCCGGTGCCGCGCTGGTCGTAGCGGTGGACCGGGCACAGGTCGTCGATCAGCTCGGCGACCGGGGCCAGGTAGTCGGCGATGCCGGGTCCACCGTGCAGCAGCACCACGGGCGGTCGCGACCCGACCGGCACACCCGTCGTCCAGGTACGCAGCCGCACCCCGTCCGCCATCGTCACCGTCGCCACCACGCCGTCACCGTACTGCCCGCAGCCCCTTGCGCCCCAACGGTTTCCGTGCGCTACGCCCGATCGGTCCGGGGTGGGCGTTTCGGTGGTGTCGTCCGGGTTGCCGGTACGGGGCGGTGCCGCGGGGCTCGCGGTGGCCTGGACATAGGCTGGGGGGATGGGCGAGGCGGCGGAGTACCGGGAGACGGGCGAGGCGGCGTGGTCGTGGGTGCTGGCGCAGGTGCGCGGCGACGACGGCCCGTGGCTGCCGGAGACCGTACCGGTGGACGGTGACGCGCCGAGCGCACCCTCCGCCGACCGTGACGGGCTGTACGGCGGGCTCGCCGGCCTCGCCCCGCTCCTCGCCGAGATCGCCCGGTACCGTCCGCTCACCGACGCCGAGCGCGCGCTGGCCGACGCGATCGTGGCGCGGCTGGCGGCGACCGCGCCGGAGCGTACCGAGCCGTCGTGGGCGGACGGGCTCGCCGGTCACGTGGCCGCGTTGCGCCTGCTGGAGCCGGGACGCGAGCAGGTCGCGCTGCGCCGCCTGGCGGACCTGCGGACGCCGGAGGGTTGGCCCACCACGTTCGAGGTCGACGCCACCGGCCCGCTCACCGACATGATCATGGGTACCGCCGGCGTCGTGCTCGCCGCCGCCTGGGCCGGCGGACCGTACGCGGCGGGGCTGATGACCACCGGCGGGGAGGCGCTGCTGCGGGTGGCCGAGGAGACCGACGCCGGCCTGGACTGGCGGATGTGGCCCGGATACCCCGCCAGCACGCCGAACTTCGCGCACGGTACCGCCGGCGTGTCCGCCGCCCTCGCCGTCGCCGGCACGGCACTCGGCCGCGACGACTTCGTCACGGCCGCCGTCCGCGGCACCCGCCACCTGCTCGCCGTCGGATCCCTCGCCGACGACGCCTTCGTCGTCCCGCACACCCTCCCGTACTCGACGCGCGACGTGGAACCGGTCACGTACGGCTGGTGCCACGGACCCACCGGCCTGACGTACCTGTGCACGGCGCTGGCCCGCGCCGGGGTGACCGCCGTCGACGGGCACCCGGTGGCCGAGCTGCGTACCCGGTGCGTGCGCGCGGTGCTCGACTCCGGCCTGCCGCGCCGGCTGCGCCCCGGCTTCTGGGACAACGACGGCCGCTGCTGCGGTACCGCCGGGGTCGGCGACATGCTCCTGGACACCGCGCAGGACACCGGATCCGCGGACCTGCTCGTCGCGGCGCGCACGATGGGCGACGCGCTGCTCGACCGCGCCGTACGCGACGAGGCCGGTGCCCGCTGGCGGTTCGTGGAGCACCGCATCGACGAGCCGCTGCTGCCGCCTGGCACGTCCTGGATGCAGGGCGCCGCCGGCATCGCCGCCTTCCTGTTCCGCCTCTCCCGCGTACTCGACGACGGCGAGACCGCCACCGTCGTCGACCGCCCCGAACAGTGGTGGGCGGTGCCCGACGCGCTCCGCCTCACCCGTACCCGCTGACCGGAACGCGACACAGTCCACAGTGGACTGATTGCCGAGATCCGTTGGTACGCAAGGGGCTCAGGTGAGGCGGTCGTGGGTGGCGGTGGCCTCGGCACGTACCTCGGCGACGAACTCGCCGTCCACCCGCTCGACCTCGTCGTCCTCGTCGTCGGGGGAACCGTCGTCACCGGTCCACTCGTCCAGCGCGACCTCCCGGTACAGCACGGCGCTGGAGCGGATCCCGTCGAGCAGGTGTTCGAGCAGGTCGCGGGACGGGCGGAGCGGGTCGAGGAGGGTGGCACGCGGCGGCAGCAGCGCGCGGAGCAGGGCGTCGCGCTGCTCGGGCGGGAGCCGTTCGGCATGCCGGTGGGCGGCGGCGACCTGCTCGGCGACGGCCTCCGGATCCGGCACCCGGCCGCGCCGCACCGTGGACGCCTCGGACAGCAGCGCCAGGACGACCGCGCGGGGTGCGCGACCCTCCGCGACGACCGCCTCGACCACCGCGGACGGTACTTCGATCGAGCACGCCTGAATCGTGTCGGACTCGGCGAACACGGTCCACGGTTCCCGGTCGTCGGCCGCGCCGGTCACGGTCGCCGCCGCGACCAGCCAGTGCGCCGCGGCCACGCACGCCGCCGCCGGGTCCACCGCCGTGAACAGCTCGGGCGGCCCGGACGGGTCGCTGGCCAGCAGCGCGTCCGCGGCCTGTACCTGCACCGGCGACGCGTCGACCCGGTCGAGTACGACGGCCTGCACGGCGCGGCCGGTGAGATCGCCCCGCTCGGCGGAGGTCACGGCGTCCATCTCGCGCCGTACCTCGGCGATGACCGTCTCGACGAGCGGGCCGTCACCGATGTCCAGCAGTACCCGGCCGATCTGGTGCGCCGCCGCCTCGACCGCGTCGTACGAGGCGGTCAGGGTGCCGGTCTCGTCCGGCAGGTTCGGCGTGCGGATGCCCTCGACCACCTCGCCGAACGCCTCGCGGTGCTGCTCCCGCCGCCAGCGTTCCCGGTCGCTGTCGTCGGCGACGGCCGACGCCGGATGCACGTACGTGTCCCACAGCGCCTCGGACAGCGTCGACAGCGCGTCGCACAGCAGCAGCCGGAGCGCGTCGGGTGTGCCTTCGCCGAACGTCGCGACCGTCGCGGCCCGGTTGCCCACGCCGGCCGGCCACACCGCCAGGACACCCTGCGTACCGGCGTCGTACGCGTAGACCGTCACGAACCCTCCCGCGATGCCGCATCGACCCCTGGCCGGCGTCCATTCTCCGCGGTACCCGCCGCTCGCGGTCGCGCCACGCGCGGTCAGGCCGGCGGAGTCGCCTCCTCGACCGGCCGGCGCAACCCGCGATCCAGCACGGTCATCAGCAGGAACAGCACGCCGGCGGCGAGCATCAGCCAGGCCAGGTGATGCATCCCCGGCGTGTTCGCGTGCTGGCCGAACGACGCGGCCGTCGCCGCCGACGCGATCATCGACCCCATGTACACGAACGTGCGGAGCAGCCCGGCCGAGGCGGCGATCCGCTCCCGGTCCGCCTGGTAGTACACGGAGTTCTGGAGGGCGAGGCTGTTGAGCCCCTGCGGTACGCCGAAGATGACGGCGATCGCCAGCAGCAGCCAGATCGCGCTCGCGCCGCCCACGGTGAGCAGCAGCGCGCAGGCGACGATCTGTGCCACCGCCCCGACGACCAGCTTCCCGCGTACGCCCTTGCGCCGGCCGGTGAGCGTCGAGACGCCGATCGCCACGGCGAACATCGGCAGCTGCACCAGGCCGGCCTGCGACGGCGTGAGCCCGCGCCCCTCCTCGACCCACTGCGTGAACCCGTACAGGAACGCGTAGGCGACCACGTACGCCACCGTGGCCCGCGCGTACGTGGTGACCAGCGCGCGGTTGCCGCCCAGCAACCGCAGGTCGATGAACGGCACCGCGGCACGCAGCTCCCGTACGGTGAACGCCGCGCCGGCGGCGACCGCGATCATCACCAGGTACCAGGTGGACAGGTGTGGCCGCATCAGGAACAGCAGCAGCGACACGAGCATCGCGGCGAACAGCGCCATCCCGGGCAGGTCGAGTTCGGTGGCGATGCGGGTGGCGCGCCGGGTGCCGGTCCACTTCGGCAGCCGCAGGACGCCGAGGGTGACGGCGACGGCGGCGAGCGGGATGTTCAGCGCCGCGGTCGTACGCCAGCCGCCGAGGCCGATCAGCAGCCCGCCGAGCGACGGCCCGATCACGGCGATCGTCTGGTTGGCAACCGCCAGCGTGGTCAGCACCCCGCGCGGACTCTCCTGCCCGGTACGGTCGGCCTCGCTGCGCAGCAGCGACATCGCGGCCGGGTAGCCGGCGCAGGTGCCGAAGCCGAGCAGGACCCGCGCGCCGACCAGCGCACCCAGGTTCGGCGCGAGGGCACCGGCGATCCCGGCGACCCCGACCATCGACGTACCGATGAGGAACAGGCGGCGCGGGCCGAAGATGTCGATCAGTCGGCCGGCGACGGGCTGGCCGAGCGCGGTCGCGAGGTAGAGCGCGGACACCAGCCAGGCGGTCTGTGCCGGCGGCGCCCCGAACGCGACGCCGATCGGGACGAGCGCGACGGCGATGATCGACGAGTTCACCGGGTTGAGGACGGAGCCGAGGATCATCGGCGGGATCAGGCGACGGTTGAACCGCCGGCCCGCGTCGCCGGTCACGGTCGTGGGCATGTCGTCCGTGTCCCGTTCGGTGCCCTCACGCGCCTCGTGTCGCGTCCGGTCCGTACCCATGCGGGATCCGCCTCTCCGGCGCGGCCCGGGGGAGCCGGCGCCCCGGGTCCACGCGTACGCGCGCCGGGGCCGCCGCTGTCGCGCCCATGACCCCACCGTAGATCCGTCAGCCGGAACTGTACAGGCCAGACTGCACAGTTTTCGCTGTCGGTCCGATCACCCGAAGCGGCGTGTGCCAGGCCGACGACCGGCCTGCACGCTCGCGGACGATCGACCTGCGCTGCGCTCGCCCCGGCGGTCGGCGCGGGCCGGGTCAGCGCCCGGCGCGGGCGTGGCTCCGCGCGTCCGGCGCGGCGCCGCGGTGGACCCGGTACGTGGCGTGCACCATCCCGCTGTCGGACGCGTTGCTGGCCACGAGGCAGAGCTGGACGTCGCGGTCGAGCAGTCCGAACAGCGGGAGGCCGGCGCCGATGAGGACGGGCGCCCAGCCGACGCTGATCTCGTCGATCAGGTCGGCCCGCAGGAAGCTCTGGATGACCCCGCCGCCGTCGACGTACACCTGGTCGGCCCGGGACTCCGCCAGCGCCCGTACTGCCTCGTCGACGTTCCGGACGACCGTGATGCGGTCGTCCCCGGTGTCGAGGGTCGTGGACAGGACGATGACGCGCTTGTCGGCGTACGGCCAGCCGTCGAACGTCAGGACCTTCTCGTACGTGCCGCGGCCCATGACGAGGTGGTCGACGCCGGGGAAGAAGGTGTCCCAGCCGGCGACCTGCGCGCTGCTGGTGATGCGCGCGTGGCTGGGACCGGGCGCCGGGTCGGTGAGCCAGTCGATCTCCCCGTCGGGTCGGGCGATGTACCCGTCGAGGCTCGCGCCGATGAACACCCGGCCGGTCCAGCCGCGGGTGTGTGTCATGTCCATGCCTCCATCAGTTCGTCCAGTACGTGGGTGGGCAGCGGCGAGCCCGGCCGGGTGGCCCGGCGCACCATCGCGCCGTTGAGGGCGTCGAACAGCAGTGCGGCGCCCCGGTCGGGATCGTCGAGCCGGGGCAGGTCCAGGGCGGCCAGGAGCGCGGCGAGGTAGCGGATCTCCTTGGCCCAGCCCTGTCCGAGCAGGGCGCGGAGCTCGTCGTCGACCAGGTCGTCGAGCAGGTTGACCAGGCCCTGGGCCACCTGTCGCGGCCCGTCGCCGGCGAAGCGCCGCGCGACCCAGCCACGCAGTTCCCGCGCGGCGGTCCTGGTGTCGTCCGGGCCGTCGGGGATCCCGTCGATCCAGCGCCGGCTGAGCGCGAGCAGGATGCCGCCGCGCGAACCGAACCGCTTGATCAGCCCGGCCGGGCTCAGCCCCGCGGCCGGGGCGATCTCGGCGAGTGTCCATGGTTCCAACCGTTCGCGGTTGCTCAGCGCTGTCGCGATGCGGTCGAGGAGGACGTCCTGGTCGTCTCGTCTCGGTCGGGCCACGCGGTTAGTAAATCAGGATTCGCTAACTGCGGCAAGATCGCACCGACACCCGGGGATTCGCCGGCGCCTCAGCCGGTACGGAGCAGGTGCGTGAACGCGCGCTCGGCCGGGCTGCCCGGATCGGCGGTCACGAACACGACCTGCTGGTCGTCGTCCGGCACGGCCAGTACGTCGCAGTTGACGCGGACCGGCCCGACCTCCGGATGCTGGACCGTCTTCGTACGGTGGCCGGGGGCGCGGACCGGGTTGGCCGCCCACACCGCGCCGAACTCGGGACTGCCGGACCGCAGCTCGTCCAGCAGCCGGGCGAGCCGCGCGTCCCGCGGGTACCGGTCGGCGGCCGCGCGCAGCCGCGTCACGGCGATCTCCGCGAACTCCGCCGCACCGCCGACCGCGTGCCCACCACCCAGGAAGTACCGCCGGGCCAGGTTCGGTTCGTGGCGCAGGTCGCCGAGCAGCGCGCGGGCCAGCGGGTTCGCCGCGACCACCGTGTACGTGGCGTCGGTGACCACGGCACCCGCGCCGGGCATCCGGTCGAGCAGACCCGCCACGTACGGCCGGACCCGGCGCACCGGACTCGCCGGCGGTACCGGATCGGCGGCGGCGAGCCGGAACAGGTGGGTGCGTTCGGCCGGAGTGAGCCGCAGCGCCGCGGTCAGCGACTCCAGGATCCGCGCCGACGGGTGCGGGCCGCGCGCCTGCTCCAGCCGCGCGTAGTACTCGACGGACATGGCGGCGAGCCGGGCGACCTCCTCGCGGCGCAGCCCCGGCGTACGTCGGCGCGGGCCGGCGGGCAGGCCGACCTCGGCCGGGCGCCGCGCCTCCCGCCGGTCGCGCAGGAAACGCGCCAGTTCCCGCCTGCTCATCGGTCCTCCTCCGCGCTGCCTGGTACCGGTTGTGCCTGGATCGGCCGGGTCCGGCTGGCATCGTCGATGCCATGAAGACTTCCACGGCACTGGTCACCGGTGCCAACAAGGGCATCGGCCGGCACATCGCCGAACAGCTCGCCGCCGCCGGCTGCACCGTGTACGTCGGATCGCGCGATGCGGACCGCGGCCGGCGGGCGGTCGAGGAGATCGGCCCCGCCGCCCGCCTGCTCGTACTCGACGTCACGGACGCCGCCAGCGTCGCCGCGGCCGCCGACCGGCTCACCGAACTGGACATCCTCGTCAACAACGCCGGGATCCTGCTCGACGTCGCGATGCCGCAGGACACCGACCCGGACGTCTTCCGCCGGACGTACGAGACGAACGTGTTCGGGGTGGTGGCGGTGACGAACGCGCTCCTGCCGGCGCTGCGCCGCTCGCCGCACGGCCGCATCGTCAACATCTCCAGCGGCACCGGCTCGCTGGGCGACAGCACCGGGCCGGACGCCAAGCACGCCACCACCGGCCGCGGCGCCGCGTACCGGTCGTCGAAGGCCGCACTGAACGCGCTGACCGTGTTCTACGCGCAGGCGCTCGCCGCGGACGGTGTCAAGGTCAACGCGCTCGCGCCGGGCCTGCGCCGTACCGAGCTGAACGAGCGGGCCGCGACCGCCGACGGTGACCCGGCCGAGGCCGCCGCCGCCGCGGTACGCCTGGCCCTGCTCGACGACGACGGACCGACCGGCACGTACGTCGACTGGAACGGCGCGACCGTGCCCTGGTGAGTCCGCTCAGCCCGGCAGCGGGGTGTGCCAGTCGAGCTGCGCGGCGAGCTCGTCCGCGGACTGCTGCGGGCGTTCGGCCGGGCGGCCGGCGCTGAGCTGGGCGCTGGCGGCCGTGTTGCCGTCCACCCGCGGCCGGCGCATCCGTTCGTACGCAACGAAAGCGGCGTCCACGGTCGCGGTGTCGCGCAGCGCCTTGCCGAGTACGACGGCGTCCTCCAGGGCCAGCGCGGCACCCTGCCCGGTCGCCGGGGACGCGGCGTGCGCGGCGTCGCCCACCACCAGCGCCCGCCCGCCGTACCAGTGCCGGACGCTCGGCAGGTCCCGCGCGTTGGTCACCATCAGCGCCTCGCCGGTGGCCGCGACGATGTCGGCGCTCGGCGTACGGTCCGGCCGCAGCAGCGGCAGCAGCAGCTCCCGCCACCGCGCCGGCCCGCCGCCGGCCAGGTCCGCGTCGGTCAGCGGCGGCGCCGTGACCCGGCAGTACCAGAAGGTCTCGCCGGTGGGGGAGACGCAGTAGCCGAACGCGCTGCCGGACCCGCGGACCATGTCGATCCGGCCCGCGGCGGTCGGCGGCGTGGCGCGCGTGGTGCAGCCGTAGAAGACGCGCTGGCCCGCGTACCGGGGTGGCGGCGCGCCGGGGTCGATCGCCGTCCGTACCACGGAGTGCAGCCCGTCGGCGCCGACGAGTACGTCACCGCGGGCGGTGGAACCGTCGGCGAAGCCGGCGAGCACGCCGGTGTCGTCGGACTCCACCGACACCAGCCGGGCACCGTGACGTACCGGGACGCCGCGGTGGCGTACCTCGGTGCGGAGGACGCGGCACAGCTCGGACCGGCGCAGGCAGCGGAACGTCGTCAGCTCGTCGGCGTGCCCGTCGAGCGGGCGGGTCGCGACCTCCGCGCCGGTGTGGTCGGTCAGCCGCAGCGTGGTCAGCGGGAACCCGGCGGCCGCAACCGCTTCAGCCGCGCCGAGCTGCGCGAGCGCGGCCATCCCGTTGGTCGCCAGGGTGAGGAACGCGCCGTGGTCCGCGGCGCCGTCCGGCTGCGCCTCGTACACCTCGGCGTCGAGGCCGGCACGGTGCGCGGCGAGGGCGACCGCGCAGCCGGCGATGCCGCCACCCACCACCAGGACCCGCATACCGCCTCCCGTCGAGTCGCCGGCCCTCGATCGTACGCGCGTCGGCGGGCCCGGGTGCCGCCCCGCGGTCCGGTGTGGACCGTCCACTGAGGACGGTGCGGGCGCGCTTCGCCGGTGCGGCAGCGCTTCCGGGTGAGGCGGGCCACCGTGGGACGACCCTTGACTAATTCCCTACTGATCTGGTCGACTTAGCTCGTGACGTACCGCGTGATCCGCGGCCACATCGACTTCGGCCGGGTGTGGTCGACCTCCTGTCACCGCTGACGGGCCCCCGAGACCTCCTCGACGACCGACCCGCGCCCCGCACCGGTGGCGCCCACCCGCCGCGGCTGTTCCACAGTGGACGGTCGCGTCGCCCCTGCCCGCCGCGCCGGGCCAACACCCCCTCGAACCCGGAGGTGCCCATGGCATCCGTCCTGCTGCTGTCCGGAAGCCCCACCGAGAACTCCCGCACCACCGCGGTACTCGGCCTCGTCGCCGAACGGCTGCGCGCCGCCGCACACTCGCCGCACGTCCTGCGCATCCGGGACATCCCGCCCGCCGACCTGCTCGGCGCGCGTACCGGGGAGCCCGCGGTCGCGGCGACCGTCGAGGCCGTCCGTACCGCCGACGCGCTGGTGGTCGGCACGCCCATCTACAAGGCCGCGTACTCCGGGCTGCTCAAGGCGTTCCTCGACCTGCTGCCCGAGAAGGCACTCGCCGGCAAGCCCGTCCTGCCGCTCGCCACCGGCGGTACGCTCGCGCACCTGCTCGCCGTCGACTACGCGCTGCGCCCCGTCCTCAGCGCCCTGCGCGCGCCGCACGTGCTGCCCGGCTTCTTCGTCCTGGACCGTACCGTCCACATCGGCGGGACCGGACGCGCCGACCTGGACGCCGACACCGAACGCGGGCTGGCCGCCGCCGTCGACGCCTTCACCGCCGTCGTACCGGCACGCGCCAGCCTCGCCCGCGCGTCCTGACCCGCGCGGACCGTTGACGCTCGCGGCCCGGATCCGGTGCGCCGCAACCGATCGCGCTCGCATCGGCGCACCCGGGTCGCCACGCCCGGTCTGCTGGCGCCCGACTCCGGATCGGGGTGGCGGTCAGCGGGAGAGGTCGCCGGGCGGTTCGGTACGCACCGGCGTACCGGTGGGTGTCATCGGCGCGTCCGCGGACACGTGCCGGCTCGGCCGGTCGGTACGCCCGCCGGACGGCCAGCGCCGCGCCGCCTCCGCCGCGTCCTCGCCGGTGAGTACCCGGTCGCGCAGCACGGTCGCCAGCGACCACAGCACGAAACCGTCCAGGGCGATCAGCACGAGCGCCCAGACCGGGTAGTACGGCAGGAAGAAGAAGTTGTCGAGGGCGGCGAGCGCGGCGAGGACCATGCCGGCGTACGCGGCCCAGACGGCGCCGGCGAACAGCCCGAACGCGGTCGCCACCAGCAGCGCCCCGATGACCAGGTGCGCCCAGCCCCAGCCGGTCACGCTGAAGGTGAACAGGTAGTGCCTCGGCGCGGTGAAGAAGTCGCGGCCGGCGATCGCGGCGATGCCCACGACCGCCTGCATGACGCCGGCGAGCGTCAGCATCGTGGCCGCGAACACCGCGCCGGTCCGGGCGACGAGCCGCCGGGTACGTTCCGCCATCACGTTCCCCCCGTGGTCGGACGTGCCGTGCCCTTCCACGCTAGACGCCGTCGCCCGCCCCACACCCCGAACGGCCGGTTGCCCCGGCTCGTCACCGCCGCCGCGAGACCGGTTCCTCCCTCGTACCGTCCGGCTGTCCGGAACCGCGGTCGTCGCGGCTCCCTCCCGCCGCGTACGCCACGACGACGGTGCGCCGGCAGCTCGACGACGAGGCTCGCGACCGGCCGAACGGGGCCGAGCGTGATGCGGCGCATCGCACCGTCGTCCCCGCTGACGTCGTGGACCCCGCGGAGTGACGGTCAGGCCGGATGGTCGGCGAGGCGCGAGCGGACCCGGTCCGCGAGCGCCCGCAGGTACGGGCCGCGCCCGGCCTGCGCGCGGGCCTGCGGGGAGTGCGGTCCGTGCCGGGCGAGGATGTCGGCGAGGCGCTCGTCGGAGGTCATCGGCTCGCCGTGCGGCCCCACCGTGTGGTCGGCGTACGTGAGCGCGTCGGACACGCTGGAGTGTTCGTGCGGGAACCGGTCGAGGGCGCCGGGCAGGCCGCGGGCGGCGGCGACGAAGTCGGCGCCCGAATGGTGCGCGACCAGCGCGGCGACGCGGTCGGGCCAGCCGTGCCGTTCCAGGTACAGCGCGCCGTCGAGCGGGTGGAAGCCGGTCACGTACGTCTCGGGGCTGTAGCCGATGTCGTGCAGCCAGGCGGCGGCGAGCAGCACCTCCCGGTCACCCGCCGGTACGGTCCGGGCGAGGTCGGCGACCCGCAGCGCGACGGCGCGGGTGTGGGTCCACCGTTCGGGCAGGTCGTCGAGCAGGGTGCCGGCGAGCGCCGCGGCGGCTCGGAGGTGCGGCTTCCGGGCCGTGGTGTCCATGTCCCGACGGTAGGAAGTCCGCGGCGCGCCTGGCCAGTGCCGCCGGCCGGTACCGCGGCGGTGTTCATGCAGAGTTCACCGGCGCCGGCGGGGATCCGACGGACGGTCGCCGCCGGACGCCCGGCGGTCACGGGGCGAGCCGGTAGCCGACGCGCGGGCTGGTCGCGATGGCGGGCGGCGCGCCCAGCTTGCGGCGCAACCGGCCGATCGTGACCGCGACGGTGTTGGTGAACGGGTCGGTGTGCTCGTCCCACACCTGGTCGAGCAGGTCCTCGGCGCTCAGGTGCCCGGGCGCGGCCCGCAGCAGCGCCTCCAGTACGGCGAACTCCTTGGCGGACAGGTCGATCCGCCGCCCGTCGCGGGTCACCGTACGGTGCAGCGGGTCGAGCTCGATGCCGGCCGCGCGCAGCACCCGGGGCCGCGCCACCGGCCGCCGGCGGTACAGGGCGCGCACCCGCAGCACGAGTTCGGGGAAGTGGAACGGTTTGGCGAGGTAGTCGTCGGCGCCGAGGGTCAGCCCGCGGACCCGGTCGTCGGGGGAGCCGGCGGCGGTGAGCATCAGGACCATCGGCCGGTCGGCGCGTTCGGTGACCATGTGGCACAGCGTGTCGCCGTGGATGCCGGGCAGGTCCCGGTCGAGCAGCACCACGCCGTAGGAGGTGGCGTCGAGCTTCGCGGCGGCGTCCAGCCCGTCGTGCGCGACGTCGACCGCCATGCCCGCGTCGCGCAGCCCCTCGGCGAGCACCGCGGCGAGCGACCGGGCGTCCTCCACCACCAGCACCCTCACGACCCCTCCCCGGGGAGTACGACGGAGGCGCGGAGACCGCCGTCGGCGCGGGCGTGCAGCGCGACGGTGCCGCCGTGCGCGCCGGCCACCGCGGCGACGATCGCGAGGCCCAACCCGGATCCACCATCCGATCCGGTACGGTCCGCGCCGAGCCGGCGGAACGGTGCGGTCAACCCGGCCACCTGCGCCGGATCGAGTACGGTGCCGCCGTTCTCGACGGTCAGCGTCGTGGCGGGCCCGTCGGCGGCGAGCGCGACGCGGATCCAGCCGCCCGGCTCGTTGTGGCGTACCGCGTTGTCGAGGAGGTTGTCGACCAGCCGGCGCAGCAGCGTCGCGTCGCCGCGGACCCGGACACCGTGGGCGGATGCCACCCGGACCGTCAGGCCACGCGCGGCGGCCTCCCCGGTACGGTCCGCGACAGCGGCGGACACCACGTCCGCCAGCGCCACCGGTACGCCGTCGGCGAGGGCGCCGTGCTGCGCGCGGGCCAGCGCCAGCAGGCCCTCCAGCAGCCGGTCGGCCCGGTCCAGCTCGGTACGGACCCGGTCGGCGAGCGCGACCGTCTGCGGCGCGGCCTGCGGCTTGGCCGCCGCCACGTCCACCAGCGCGCGCATCGTCGCCATCGGCGTCCGCAGTTCGTGCGAGGCGTCGGCGACGAACCGGCGCTGCGCCGCGAACGCCGCGGCCAACCGTTCCAGCAGGCCGTCGATGGTGTCGGCGAGGTCCTTCACCTCGTCCGCCGGCCCCGGTACGGCCAGCCGCCGGTCCAGGTCGTCGGCCGTGATCCGGCGGGTCGACTCGGTGATGGTGCGCAGCGGCCGCAGTACGCGACGGGCCAGGACGCTGCCGACCAGCATCGACGCCGCCGCCATCACCGCGAGCGCCAGCGCGCTGCCGAGCAGTACCCGGCGGGTCTGGGCGTCCTGCACCTCGGCGAGCTGCTGCTGCACCTGCCGGAGCGCGTCGGCGGTCGCCGGTGTGTCCTCGCCGCCGGGCGCGGTGTCGCTGACCCGGTATCCGGCGGCGACCGTGCCGGCGATCGTCAGCAGTACGGCGCCGGACAGGACGAAGACGATCCCGTACAGCAGCGTGAAGCGGGACCTGATCGGCAGGCCGTGGCCCGGCATGCGCATGAGACCCCCGTCGGTGTGGCGTACGCGTCCGCACCCAGCATGCCGGGCCCGGCATGACAGCGGCATAACAGCGCCGGTTCGGCCGGTGTCATGCCGCGCGGCGCAGGCTCGTCGGCGTTCACACCGCCGTACAGACGGGACGCACCATGGGAAACGCCACCATCGAGATCACCGGACTACGCAAGCGGTACGGCCCGGCCGTCGCCCTCGACGGCATGTCGTTCACCGTCCCGCCGGGGCGGGTCACCGGCTTCGTCGGGCCGAACGGCGCCGGCAAGACCACCACCATGCGGGTCGTACTCGGGCTCGCCGCGGCCGACGCCGGGACCGCGCTGATCGGCGGCCGGCCGTACCGGGAGCTGCGGACACCGCTGCGGCACGTGGGCGCGCTGCTGGACGCGGGCGCGCTGCAACCGGGCCGCTCGGCGCGCAACCACCTGCTGTGGCTGGCGCACTCGCAGGGCCTCGGCGCCGCCCGCGTCGACGCCGTACTCGACCGGGTCGGGCTGGCCGCGGTGGCGCGCCGGCGCGCCGGCGGCTTCTCGCTGGGCATGCGGCAACGCCTCGGCATCGCCGCCGCGCTGCTGGGCGACCCACCGGTACTGATGCTCGACGAGCCGGTCAACGGGCTCGACCCGGAGGGCGTCGTGTGGATCCGCGGCCTGCTGCGGTCCCTGGCCGCGGAAGGCCGCGCGGTGCTGGTGTCCAGCCACCTGATGAGCGAACTGGCCGACACCGCCGACCATCTCGTCGTCGCCGGCCGCGGCCGGGTACTCGCCGACGCCGCGGTGGCCGAGCTGATCGCGGCCGCGTCCGACGGCCGCGTCCTGGTACGCACGGCCCAGCCAGCGGCGGCGCACGCCGCGGTCCTGTGCGCCGGCGCCCGGGCCACCGTCACCGGCCCGGACACTCTCGACGTGACCGGACCGCCGGCGGACCGGGTCGTGGCGCTGCTGACCGCGGCCGGGGTGCCGTTCGCCGAGGTCACCGCGTACCGGGCGAGCCTGGAGGAGGCGTACCTGCGGCTCACCCGGGACGCGGTCGAGTTCCGGGCGACGGGGGAGGCGGCGCGATGAGACACCTGGTACGCGCCGAGTGGACGAAGTTCCGGAGCGTGCGGGGCTGGGGAATCGCGCTGCTCGCCGCGGTCGCGCTCACGGTCGCGCTGGGCGTGTCCGCGGCGGCCGGCAACCACTCGTCGTGCGGCGGGGCGAGCGACGCCTGCCCGGCCCTGCCGCTCGGCCCGGACGGCACCGCCGTCGACGACCACTTCTCGTACGTGCACCGGTCGCTGACCGGCGACGGCAGCATCACCGTACGGCTGGCGTCGATGACCGGGCAGCGGCGCCTGCCCGACGCGACCCCGGGCGTACTGACCGTCGAGTCCGGGCTCGTACCGTGGGCGAAGGCCGGCGTCATGCTCAAGTCGAGCACCCGCCAGGGCGCGTCGTACGCGGCGCTCATGGCCACCGGCACGCACGGCGTGCGTCTCCAGTACGACTTCACGCACGACATCGCGGGCAGTACGGCCCGGGTGACCGCCGCCGCGCCGCGCTGGCTGCGCCTGGTCCGTACCGGCGGCAACCTCACCGGGTACGAGTCGGCCGACGGCACGCACTGGACGCGGGTCGCCACCGTCCACCCGGCGGGCCTCGGATCCCGCGTACGCATCGGGTTGTTCGCGGCGTCGCCAGGCAACCTGCGGGTCACCCGCGCCGATCTCGGCGGCTCGGTCGAGACGGTCAGCTTCTCCTCGACCACCGCCGTGTTCGACCACGTCGGGCTCGCCGGTACGACCGCGGGTGCCTGGCGCTACTCGGACATCGGCGCGACGCTCGAACCGGGCGGCTCGGTGCACCACCCCGGGTCCGCGCGGTGGTCCGCCGGGACGTACACGGTGACGGGGGTGGGGGACGTCGCGCCGAGCCTGGACGGCATCGCGGTGGAGAAGACGCTCACCGGGTTGCCGCTCGGGCTGCTGGTGACGATCGTGGTCGCGGCCGGGTTCGCGACCGCCGAGTACCGGACGGGGCTGGTGCGGAGCACGCTCGCCGCCGAACCGCGACGGGGCCGTGCCCTCGCGGCGCAGTCGGCGGTGACCGCGGCGGTGGCGTTCGCGGCCGGACTGGTCGCCGTCGGCGTGACGCTCCCGGTCGGCGCACACGTGTTGCGCGCCAACGGAAACCACGTACTGCCGGCCGGCGCGCTCACCGACGTGCGCCTCGTCGTCGGCACCGCCGCGCTCGTCGCACTCACCGCCGTACTCGGGCACGCGCTCGGTGTCCTGCTACGCCGCGGCGCCGCCGCCATCGCCCTCGGCTTCGCGCTGGTGGTCGTGCCGCGCCTGCTGGCCACCTCCTCGGTGATCCCGGACGGCGCCGCCCGCTGGCTCCTGCGCCTCACCCCGGCCGCCGGGTTCGCGATCCAGCAGAGCATTCCCACGTACGACCAGGTCACCGCGCATCTCGTACCGCAGAGCGGGTTCTACCCGCTGCCACCGTGGGCCGGACTCGCCGTCACCGCCGGGTACGCCGCGCTCGCGCTGCTGCTCGCCCTGGTCGCGCTGCGCCGGAGGGACGCATGAGCCGCGCGCTGCACGCCGAGTGGACGAAGCTGCGCACCCTGCCCGGCACCGGCTGGCTGCTGCTCGGCACCGTCGCCGTCACCGTGGCGGTCGGCGCCGCCGCCGCGGCCACCGTCTCCTGCCACACCACCACCTGCGGGTACGACACGCCCAAGCTCGCCCTCTCCGGCGTACTCGCCGGCCAGGCGCTCGCCGCCCTGCTCGCCGTCACCGCCGTGACCACCGAGTACGGCACCGGCCTGGCCACGGTGACGTACGCGGCGCTGCCTCGGCGTACCGGGGTGCTGGCGGCGCGGGCGACCGTCGTGGCCGCGGTGACCGCGGTCGCCGGTACTCTCGGCGTGGCGGGCTCCCTGCTGGTGGCGCGGATCCTGTTGCCGCGCAACGGTTTCACGCCTGTCCACGGCTACCCACCGCTGTCGCTGGCCGACGGGCCGACCCTGCGCGCCGCCACCGGCACCGTGCTTTACCTGGTGCTCGTGGCACTGTTCGCCCTCGGCGTCGCCACCGCCGTACGCGACACCGCCGCGGGCGTCGGCCTCGTCGCCGGCGTCCTGTACGTGCTCCAGATCGCGCCGTACGTGGTCGGCGACCCCGGCTGGCAGCGCGCGCTGTGGCGGCTGTCGCCGACGAACGCCGGACTCACCGTCCAGGCCACCCGGCACCTGTCGCACTACCCGCTCGGGCCGTGGGCGGGGCTCGGCGTCCTCGCCGCCTGGTCCGCCGCGGCCCTGCTCGCCGGCGGCCTGCTGCTCAAGTACCGCGACGCCTGACCAGCCCGGAAGGCGTTGCCCCGCAACGCCTTCCGGGCTCCCGTGGCACCCCGCAGCCCGGAGCCGCGCGCCAGCGCGAAGCTAGGTGTTAGGGACGCTTCTCGAGGTGTTCTTTGACCTCCTGCGCGACGACGCGTGACGCCTCCGCCAGCCCTTGTTCGCCGATGAGCATCGCAATCTGAAGGAACGCGACGAACTCGTCGGTCGAGGGACCGAGCGAGAGCCCTGAGACACGCTGCCAGTTGGAGACGTGTAGCAGCACCTGATCGCCGTGCACGTCCGCGGAAACCAGCCGGCTGTATACCCATTCCCGGGTCCGTGTCGAGCCTGTGAAGACCACGCGCTTGCTGGTCACGGTGACCGCACCTTCGTCCACGACGGTCTGCTCCACCTGGCCCGGTACGTACTTGCCGTGAACGCCGCCGACGCGTACCCGGACGCCGGCAGCTACCCGAATACTCGCTCCGCGCGACCCGCTCGTGTAGGCCCCGCCCGTTGCGCGAGGCTCGACAAGATCACCGATACCCGTCCACACGCCCATCTCGCTTGGCCGCAGTACCAGGCCGCCATCCCAGTGGGAACCATCGCCGATGCCGGTGGTCGCGTGGGAGAGCCGTTGCAGAAGGTCGTGTTCACGTTGCCACTGTTCGCGCCGCTGGGCGAGTTCCTTGGCCTGCTTGCGTGCTGCTCGTCGCTGCGACCGTCCAAGCCTCGGGGCCGGGACAGCACTCGGGCCATGGCGGGCGCCTGAGTCAGCATCTGGTGCTAGCTCGGCGGCGGGACCTGCGGATGCCGGCCGGGTCGTCTTCTCCGCATCGCTCGATTCGTTTAATGCCGCCATGAGCCGCCTGAAAGTTTCCGCCTGCTTCCGGCGAAAATGGAGCTTATAGGTCTGGCCGGTTACCGACGTAATGGCTAGCTCGCCGTTGATCAACCGGCGCGCGTCGCGAAGCTGCAGGCGACCGATCTGGCTCGCCGAAAGAGTCACGTCAGCTGTCTGACCGTGCCCTGCCAAGGCAAGGCGGGCCGCCTTGTTGCTCCCACGGACCCGTAGAGTCGATCCGTCCCACGAGCCGTGGATCATGTAGCCGTCGAACTCCACACTGCCGACTGTCCCTGCGATGCCGCATTCGTTGTAGGACCGGACGACCGGTCCTCCGGACCGTGCGGGCCGTCTACGCCAACGAACCTCCGAGGGAGGGTCCACGGTACGGACGTGGTTCGGTCCGGAGCTGGACACACCTCGGACGTGCCTCCGTCGGAGCCTACGGCGGATGCCCAGATCTCCCGGTCTTGATGTTGTTGGTGCTGACCGCGTGCTGACTGGTGCAGTGGCGTCCGCGGCCTGACCTGCAGAAACTGCTCCCAGCACGACTATCACCCAGATCTACGAGGGCACGAACCAGGTTCATTGCATCGTCATGGCCCGCCAAGTCCTCACCCGCCCCTGACGACGGATGCCACACACCCCGGCATGCCCGCTACCGGCGGGTACGGAGCACCGGAAAGCGTTGGGGGACGGGGGATCGGGAAGGGTTGGGGTGGTACGGGCCGGCAAGCTGTGCAGATCGCGTACCGGTGGGGCCGCTGCCGTGTACAGTGCCGGTCGGTCCCGTCCGGGGGCCGGTGCCGGACAACGGAGGAACGCGAGTGGTGTCACGACGTGGGGTCGCCGCCGGCGGGATCGCCGCGGTGGCCGGTGGGCTCGGCGGGTTGGCGTTGGGTGGCGGGCCGGCGGCGGCGGGCGGCGGGGTCCGGCTGGACCGGATGCGGCTGGTGAGCCTGTCGCACGTGAACGATCCGGCGACGACGAACGTGTTCCCCGGCGATCCGCCGTTCCGGTTCCGTACGATCGCGACGATCCCCGACGACGGGTACCTGTTGCACTACGTCGAGGAGGGCGAGCACACCGGTACGCACTGGGGCGCGCCCGGCCACTTCAACACGGGCGAGCCGCTCGCCGACGAGCTGGACCCGTCGGATCTGTTCCTGCCGGCGGTGAAGGTCGACGTGCGGGAGCAGTGCCGCGACGATCCCGACTACGCGGTCTCGGTCGAGGATCTGAAGGCGTGGGAGCGCAGGCACGGCCGGATCCCGGACGGCGCGATGGTCGTGCTGTGGACGGGGTGGGACGCGAAGTGGGGCACCGACGCGTACCCGAACGCGGACGCCGAGGGGGTCATGCACCAGCCGGGGTTCGGCCTGCCGGCGGTGCGGTGGCTGGTGGACACCGGGCGGCTGGGCCGCACCGGCGGCACCGGTACGGACACGTTCTCGCCGGACGTGGGCACCGACGAGACGTACGCGGTGTCGAAGCTGGTGTACCAGGAGCACCGGATCAGCCTGGAGGTGCTGGGGAACCTGGCGGCGCTGCCGGAGACGGGCGCCTGGGTGCTGGCCGGCGGCCCGATCCACCGGCACGGCGCGGGATCCACGGCGACGATCTTCGCGTTCGTGCCGACCGACTGACGCCCGCGCGGGCCGGATCGGCTCAACGGAGCCGTTCCGGCCGGGTCAGGGCGCGACGACCATGCGGCCCTTGCCGTCGCGCTTCCCGGCGTACATGGCGGTGTCGGCGCGGCCGAGCAGGTCGTCGGGCGTGACCGTGGCGCCGGCGGGTGGGCTGGTGACGCCGAGGCTGGCGCCGAGGAACACGGTGCCGGCGGCCACCGGGTACGGTTCGGCGAGCGCGGCGAGGATCCGTTCGCCGACGCGCCGCGCCACCTCGGGCAGGTCGGCCCCGCCCTCCAGGAGTACGGCGAACTCGTCGCCGCCGAGCCGCGCGACCGTGTCGCCGCCGCGTACGCAGGAGAGCAGCCGGTCGGCGACGTCGCGCAGGACCGCGTCACCGGTGGCGTGGCCGTACCGGTCGTTGACGGCCTTGAAGTCGTCGAGGTCGACGAACATCAGCGCGAGGGGCCGGTGTCCGGAGCGCCCGGTGGCGGCGGCGAGCCGTTCGGCGAAGAGGGTACGGTTCGCCAGCCCGGTCAACGGATCGTGGTACGCCTGGTGCGTGAGGCGCTCCTGCGCCTGGCGTACGCGTTCGAGCAGGATCCGGTTCTCGACGAGGGTGATGAGCTGGCGTACCACCACCAGCCCGGCGACCAGCAGCCCCAGGTAGATCGTGGGCGCGGACGGCCGGTGCCCGAGCGCGGTCCACAGCGCGATGACGATCCCGCTCGCCGTGGGCGGCAGGTACGGCAGGAGCAGGTGTGGCCAGTCGGTGCGCCACTCCCGGCGGCGGCGCCCGTCGCGGCGGATCCGGGACCACTCCGGGGCGACCATTGCCAGGGCGATGAGCGCGGGCCCGGCCACGAACCCGACGTCGGCGGCCGGCTTCATCCGTTCGGCGCCGATGCTGACCAGCCAGGCGAACACGCTGTCGGACGCGGAGATCGCGACGAGGCCCAGCCCGAGCAGCAGCAGCGGCAGCCGGTCCACCGCCGACACCTGCCGGACCAGCGCCAGCAGGATGACCATCACGACCAGCGTCAGGTCCGTCGTCGGGTACGCGATGGCGATCGCGAACGCCAGCCGCGTCGGCGCACCCTGGTGTACGACGGCGGAGAGGGTGGTCTGCCAGGCGAGCAGCAGCATGCTGAACACCACGATGAGCCCGTCGAGTACCAGCGTGGTGTGGCCGCGTGGGCGGGCCGCGGCGGTACCGGAGGGTGCGGCGGCGCTGGCCGCGACCAGCAGCGCCGGCAGCGCGAACAGCGGCAGCATCAGGTAGCCGATGTCGGCGACGCCGGGCGACGGCATCGGCGTGTCGCCGAACACCTGGTACCAGGACCAGATCGCCTGCCCGCAGCCCCAGCCGAACATCGCGCACCCGATCAGCACCCGCCACCACCGGGTACGCCCCGCGACGCGGGCCGCGGTGGCCCAGGCGGTACCGGCCGCGACGAGCGCGCCGAGAAGTTGCGCGAGGTCGTCCAGGACGACGGTCGTCGTGGCGCCCAACGCGTGCGTGGTGGTCAGCAGCGTGGTCGTCGCGACCAGGACGGCGGTGCCCGCGGCCACCGGCAGGAACCGCTGCGTCCTCATCGTCGCGTCATCGGTGCGTCCCACCCCTCGGCCCCGCACCGCGACCCCGTGTCCCGGCCCGACCACCGACCGGCAGTGGCGCCCGTCGATGGAACCACATGCTACCGACGAAAACGGGCACCGATGATCAACCCCGGCGGGAACGCGCGTCAGGCCCGGGCGAGGGTACTGCCGAGCGCCGTGCGTTCGTACAGGACGCGGGGGCCGTCGCGGTGCGCGGTGAGCAGCCCGGTGTCGCGGAGTACGGACAGGTGCGCGGAGACCGAGGACAGCGCGAGCCCGAGCCGGCGGGCCAGCACGGTCGTGGTGACCGGCTCGTCGACGGCCGCCAGTACGGCGGCGCGGCCGGTGCCGAGCAGCCGGGACAGCGCCGCGGACGCCGACGCCGCGGGCCGCCACAGCGCATCGATGCCGCGCGCCGGGTAGATCAGGGTCGGCTGCCACGGCGACGCGAACCCGCTGACCGGCTCGGGCCAGCAGTACACGCTGGGCATGAGCAGCAGGCCGCGGCCGGCGAGGGTCTGCACCCGCCGGACCCGCTCCGCCGACCGGTACGTGAGCGTCCCGTCGGTCCAGGCGATCCGCGGGTGCAGGTCGGCGAACAGCGCCTCCAGCCCGCCGGCGGCGAGTCGCCGGGAGCGGTGCGCGATGTCGGCGGCGAGGACGGCGCGCACGCGCGGCCAGTCCGCCTCGACCAGGGCGTGCCAGGCCCGTTCGGTCGCGTCGGCGAGCCGGCGTACCGCGGCGGCGGGGTCGGCGAGCAGCGTGCGCCCGGCGGCCGAGTCCGCGGCACCGGCCAGCGACCGCCGCATCTCCTCGTACGCGACGGTCGGGTCGGTGGCGCGCAGCCGGGCGATCTCCTCGTCGAACGTGGCGGCCGCGGTGTACGGCGCGTCCGGCGGCGGCCCGAGGAAGTCCGGCGTGTAGCCGGGGGTCGGCATCAGCAGCCACAGCTCGGCGAGGTCGAGTCCGGCGACCGCGGCGCGCGTCCGGTCCAGCCACGGCACGTGGTACGCGTGGCGTTCGGTGCGCCGCAGCGTCCGTACGGCCTCGTGGGTCTCGCACAGCGGCGACACCGCGAACCGGCACCGGACCAGGTCGTCCGGGCCGAACCGGAGTTCCAGCGGCACGGCGCCCCCTTTCGTTCCCCGCCGAAACAGTAGGCCGCGGCGGCGGGTGCCGGCAGGCTCGTCGACCATGTCCCTGCTCACCCGACGCACCGGCTACCGCGACGTGTTCGCCGTGGCCGAGTTCCGCGCCGTGTTCGCCGCCCACGTCCTGTCGATCCTCGGTGAGGTACTGGCCGGCATCGCACTGTCCGTCCTGGTGTACCGGCTGACCGGGTCGCCGCTGCTGAGCGCGCTGACGTTCGCGCTCGGCCTGCTGCCGTACGCGCTGGGCGGCACGGTCCTCGCCTCGGTCGCCGACCGCTTCCCGGCCCGCCGGGTACTCGTCGCGTGCGACCTGCTGTGCGCGGCCGCCGCCGTCGGCCTCGCCGTGCCTGGTACGCCGGTGGTCGTGCTGCTGGTGCTGCGCGCCGCGATGGCCGCCGTCGCCCCGGTGTTCACCGGTACCCGGGCGGCCACGCTCGCCGACATCCTCGGCCCGGGCGACGGGTACGTGCTGGGCCGGTCGCTGATCCGGCTGGTCGCGCAGGGCGGGCAGCTGGTCGGGTTCGGCGCCGGTGGCCTGCTGCTGACGATGCTGTCGCCGCGGGCGGTACTGGCCGTCACGACGGCGACGTTCCTGTGCTCGGCGCTGATCCTGCGCGCGGGTACCCGGCGGCGGCCGGCGCGCGGCGGGACCGGTCCGCTGCTCGCCGGGTCGCTGCGCGGGATGCGCCGGCTGCTGGGCGACCGCCGGATCCGCGGGCTGCTGGTCCTGGCGTGGGTACCGCCGGCGTTCGTGGTGGTGTCCGAGGCGCTGCTCACCCCGTACGCGGCGGGGATCGGCGCCGGTCCGGTCGGGCTGGGCCTGCTGATGTGCGGCATGCCGGTCGGTGCCGTCCTCGCCGAGACGCTCACCGGCGCGCTGCTCGGCCCGCGTGGCCGGGACCGCCTGGTACGCCCGGTCGCGCTGTGGGCCTGCCTGCCCGCGCTGGCGTACGCGCTGCACCCGTCGCTGCCGCTCGCCCTGGCGTGCCAGGTCCTCACCGGCCTCGGCATCGCGTACGGGCTGGGACTGGACCGTCGCTTCGTCGCCGCGGCACCGGAGGAGCTGCGCGGCGTGGCGCTGACGCTGCAGACGGCGGGACTGATGACCGCGCAGGGCCTGGGCATGGCGCTGGCCGGCGCCGCCGCCGAGGTACTGCCGGTCCCGACGGTCGTCGCCGGCGGCGGGCTGGTCGGACTGTGCGCCGTCGCCGCCGCCCTCCGGTACGCGCGCCCCGCGCTGCGGCATGATCTGGGGTCGTGACCCGACGCGCCGAGATGTTCCTGCCCGAGGACCGCGACCCGCGGGCCGGCACCCGTACCACCGGGGCGGAGCTGCCGATGCTGCGCGACATGCTGGCCGCGCAGCGCGCCACGCTGGAGCTCAAGTGCGCCGGGCTGGACGCGGAGCTGGCGCGGCGGGCCGTGCCGCCGTCGACGCTGTCGCTGCTCGGCCTGGTCCGGCACCTCGCCGACGTGGAACGCCGCTGGTTCCGGCAGGTACTCGCCGGCGCCGACGCCCCGCCCCGGTACTCCTCGGCCACCGACCCGGACGGTGACTTCGACGGCGCCGTACCGGACGCCGAGGTGGTCGCGGAGGCGTGGCGGTCGTGGCGGGACGAGGTGGCGTACGCGGACCGGTTCGTCGCGGCGGCGCCCGATCTGGACGTGACCGGCACGGACTCCTGGCGCGGCACGGTGTCGCTGCGCTGGGTGCTGCTGCACCTGATCGAGGAGTACGCGCGGCACAACGGGCACGCCGACCTGCTGCGCGAGCGTACCGACGGGGCGCGCGGCCTGTGAGGTTCGGCTGCGGGCGGGCCGGTGCGGTGGGCACAGTGGGACGGTGGGCGCGGAGCGTGCGGACACCGGCGAGTGGGGCAGCTCGCTGTCCCTCGACGACCAGGTCTGCTTCGCGCTGTACGCGGCGTCCCGCGCGGTGACCGCGGCGTACCGGCCGCTGCTGGCGGAGCTGGGCCTGACGTACCCGCAGTACCTGGTGCTGCTGGTGCTGTGGGAGCGCGGCGAGGTGTCGGTCGGGGAGCTGGGTGCCGCGCTGCGCCTGGACTACGGCACGCTGTCGCCGCTGCTGCAGCGGATGGCCGCCGCCGGGCTGGTGGAGCGGGAGCGGCAGCCCGCCGACGAGCGGTCGGTTCTGGTCCGGGCGGGCGAGCGGGGGAGGGCGTTGCGGCGCCGGGCCCACCGGGTACCGCCGGCGATCGGCGCGGCGACGGGGCTGTCACCGGGCGAGGCGCGCCGGCTGCGTACCGAGCTGATCGCGATCGCGGACCGGTTGGCGGGCGACCGGTCGCCGTGATCCCGTTCACCGCGGGCCCGCGTCCGGCATAAACATTGCGTACGATCTAGTTGTGTCCAATGTTCATGCCGACGAGGGGAGCGCGACGATGTCGAACCGCCCGACGAAGATCCTGTACACCGCGGAGGCCACCGCCGACGGCGGCCGCGCGGGGCGGGTCCGGAGTACCGACGGTGCCGTGGACCTGAAGCTCGCGCCGCCCGTCGAGATGGGCGGGGACGGCGCCGGCAGCAACCCCGAACAGCTGTTCGCCGCCGGGTACGGTGCCTGCTTCCACAGCGCGCTGGGTGTCGTCGCGCGCCGGGCCCGGGTCGACGTCGAGGGCTCCACGGTGACCGCGAAGGTCGGCATCGGCCCCACCGGCTCCGGCGGGTACGGGCTCGCCGTCGAGCTGCTCGTCGCCCTGCCCGGCGTCGCCCCGGAGGCGGCCCGCGAGCTGGTCGAGCAGGCCCACCAGGTCTGCCCGTACTCCAACGCGACCCGCGGCAACATCGACGTGACGCTCACCCTGGTCTGAGTCCACATCGGACGGTCCACTGTGGATCATCCGGTACCGGCGGCCAGGCGGGTCAGGGTGTGCCGGCACACCTTGCCGGTCGGGCCGAGCGGCAGCGCGTCGAGTACCAGGAGGTGCTCGGGGAGCTTGCGGGGTTCCAGGCCGCGGCGCGCGGTGAGGAACGCGGTCAGCTCGGCCAGATCCGGTGCGGTGACGCCGTTGCGCGCCACCACGCAGGCGCACAGCCGTTCGCCGAGATCGGGGTCGGGCACCGGGACGCAGGCGACGTCCGACACGGCCGGGTGCCCGCCGATCAGCCGCTCGACCTCGGCCGGGCTGATCGTGTACCCGCCGCGGATCACCACCTGCCGGATCCGTTCCACCACGTGCAGGCTGCCGTCGGCGTCGAACCGTCCGCGGTCGCCGGAGCGCACCCACCCACCCGGCAGCCGGTACGCCGCGTCCAGCTCGGGCGCGCCCACGTAGCACAGCGGGGTCATCGGGCCGCGGCACTGGATCTCGCCGTCCGCGCCGAGGCGTACGGCGGCGACCGCGGGATCGGGGAAGCCGACGCCCGCACCGCCCCGCGCGGTGTGGCAGTTGACGCCGTCGGACGAGCCGTACACGTTCACCACCGGACAACCGAACCGCGCCCGTACCGCCGCGTCGGTCTCGGGCGCCAGCGCCGCCGCGCTCGACACCACCGTACGCAGCGACGAGGTGTCCGCATCCGTTGGCAGCTCTGCCATCCGGCGCAGCATCGTCGGCACCCCGAGCAGGTGCGTCGGCCGGTACCGGTCGACCGCGGCCAGCGCCGCCGCCGGCTCGAACCGCTCCAGCAACACCAGCGTGCCGCCCTGCCGTACCAGGGTGACGAGCCCGAGCGACCCGTACGACGAGGACAGCGGGACGAGGACGAGCGCGCGAACCTCCGCGGTGTCGCCGTACAGCGCGGCGGCGTAGTTGCCGCGGCCGCCGCCGACCGCGTTGTGCGAGTACGCGACCATCTTCGGTTCGTGCTCGGATCCGGACGACACCAGGATCCGCGCCGGCGCCTCGGCGTCGACCGGTCCGGCCCGGACCGCGTCGCCCCGCGCGTCCGGCGCCAGCACGGTACGCAGGTCCGGCAGGTCGAGCCCGCGTACGGCCGCCGGGTCGGTGGTGAGCAGGGCGCCGGCGCGGGACCGGCGCAGCAGGCTCGCGGTGTCCCGATGCCCGCGCCCGCAAGGGATCGGCAGCGCCACCGCGCCGAGCGCCGCGACCGCGAGTTCCGCGACGACCGCGTCGATGCCGTTCGGGATACGGACGCCGACGACGTCGGTACGGCCGTGCCCGGCGTCCCGCAGCGTACCGGCCAACCGCCGCGCGCGCTCGCCCAGCTCGGCGCGGTTCACGGTGCCCGCCGCGGTCACCACCGCGGGCCGGTACGGATCGGCCGCCTCGTGCCGGCAGTACAGGGAGAACAGGTCGACGTCGGGGCAGTGGCCGGCGGCCACCCAGCGCCGGCGGTCCGCGGCCGGTACGAGATCGCGCAGCGTCACGCCCTGCGCCGAGGTCCACGTCATGCCGGCGTGAACCGCCACGGCGCGCGGACCAGCGCGCACCCGTCGTACGTCAGGGCGTCGGCGAAGCGCGGATCGCCGGCCAGCTCCGCCAGGTCCGTGCACACCGGTACCCGCGGCGCGGCCGGCGCGGTGCGGGGCGCGGCGAGCAGTACGCCGGCGGCGGACAGCAGCGACGTGTCGACCCGCCGGCCGTACCCGGTGCGCAACCGGTGCAGCAGGGCCGCGAGTACGGCCTCGACGCAGACCAGCGCGCCGAGCGTGTCGGTGACCGTGTACAGCGACGGGGTCGGGGTGGCGTCGTCCGGCCCGAGCCGCGCCGCCAGCCCGCTGGACGCCTGCACCACGTAGTCCGTACCGACCGGCGGGTCGGCGCCCGGCGCGGCACCCCAGCCGGAGGCGTACGCGAAGACGAGGCCGGGGCGTACGGCGGCGAGGTCGTCGGCGTCCAGACCCCAGCGCGCGGCCCGGCCCGGCGCCCAGTTGTGCAGGAACACGTCGGCGCCGGCGACCAGCTCGCGCAGCTCCGCGCGGCCGGCGGCATGGCCGAGATCGGCTGCCACCACCCGCTTGCCGCGGTTGAGCGCCAGGAACCGCGCCGACACGTCACCCGCCATCGGCGGTACGCCGCGCATCGGGTCGCCGCCCGGCGGCTCGACGCGGACCACGTCGGCGCCGAGCAGGCGCAGCAGGTGCCCGGCGAGCGGCCCCTGCACCCGCCGCGTCGCCTCCACCACCACGAACCCGTGCAGCGGCGCGTCCCCGGCCGCGGGCGGGGGAGTCGGCACCGCCGCGCCGAGTTCCGCGAACCGCCACGGCACCTCGCCGGTACCCGCGGGACCGGTGCGTACCGCGACGACGGTGACACCGGCGTCGGCACCCGCGGCCCGGACCTCCTCGTACGGGTGGCGGCGGGTGGTGTCGTGCAGCGCGGCCGGCAGCGGGCAGGTGGCGGTGGCGAAGCGCCCCTGGAACGGCGGCCACCCGCGGCGTACCGCGCCCGTGTCGGCGCCGAGCCGGGACCAGAACCGTGCCCAGCCCTCGGCGTACAGGGACTCGATCTCGAACCGGACGCCGTCGGCGGACACGAACGGCGGCCCACCCGTACCGGCCGGCGGCGCGCCGTCGTCGGCGGTCGTGGCGCTCGCCAGGTGCTGCCCGACCGCCAGCAGCGCCGCCTGCGCCACCGACGTCGCCACCCGACGCGCCGGCCCGCCCCGCCGGCGGTCCAGCTGCGCGGCCAGCGCGCCCTGCGCGGCGAGTACCCCCGCCAGCACCGACGCGTACGGCACCCGCAGCGGTTCGGGCCGCCCGTACCGTCGGCCGTGCACGGCGGCCAGCCCGCACGCCGCCTGTACCGACGCCTCGTCGTCGAGTGGCAGGTCGACCGGCCCGGCCCAGCCGATGTCGTACCCGGTGTCGGCGGCGCCGAGCGCCCGCAGGTGCCCCGCGGCGACCGTGGCGGCGACCGTCGCCGGTCGGGTACTCGTGGCGGTCGGTCCGCGCACCCCGTCACCTCACCGTGTCGACCTGATGATCACGGACGGTAGCATCGGCGGGCGGTTCGGCGGCGCCGTTCCGCGGGACGGCCTCAGCGTCCGGCGCCTGCCAGGTACTCGGCACGGTCCGCGGTCTGGTCGAGGAACGCCTCCTCCAGCGACCCGCTGCGGGCCGTGAGTTGGCTCAACGACACCCGATGCGCCAGCGCCACCTCGCCGATCCGCGCCGCCGTCAGCCCGGTCACGGTCAGCGTGCCGTCGGCGGCCGGGCGTACGGTTCCGCCGGCCGCGTCGAGCGCCGCGGTCAGCGTCGCCGGGTCGGGCGTGTCCACGGTGACACGCAGGCCACCACCGCGCGCGGCGAACGCGGCCAGGCTCTCGTCGGCGATCAGCCGGCCGCGCCCGATGACGACCAGATGGTCGGCGGTGTGCTCCATCTCGGTCATCAGGTGGCTGGACACGAACACCGTCCGCCCCTCCCGCGCGAGCCGCCGGAACAGCGTCCGCACCCACAGCACACCCTCCGGGTCAAGCCCGTTCAGCGGCTCGTCGAACATCAGGACCGGGGGGTCGCCGAGCAGTGCGGCGGCGATGCCCAGCCGCTGCTTCATGCCGAGCGAGAAGCCACCGATCCGCCGGCGGGCCGCCGCCGACAACCCCACCTCGTCGAGTACCTCGTGGACGCGGCGCGGCGGGATGCGGTTGGCGACGGCCAGCGCGGACAGGTGCGCCAGCGCGCTGCGCCCACCGTGTACGTCACCGGCGTCGAGCAGCGCGCCGACGTGCCGCAGCCCCCGCGGATGCGAGCGGAACGGCCGGCCGCCGACCGTCGCGCGCCCCGCGGTCGGCTCGTTCAGCCCGAGTACGAGGCGCAGCGTGGTGGACTTGCCGGCGCCGTTCGGGCCGAGGAACCCGGTGACCCGCCCGGGGAGTACGGAGAAGGTCAGGTCGTCGACCGCGGTGGTCCGGCCGAACCGCTTGGTGAGGTGCTCGACGTCGATCACTTCACCACCCTGACCCGACACCCCGGCCCGGCGCATCGGCCCGCGGTCAGTCCCGGCCGGCGCGGGGGCATCCCGGGGGCGTACGCCCGGCGGACACCCCACGACGATGCCGGCCAGGTCCGCCAGCGACCCGGTACCCGGCGCCAGGTAGTGGTCGTGGTCGGCGACGCCCGCGGTGGCGAACGGCCGCGCCCCGAACCGCGCCCGCGTCGGCTGCCGCCCGTGCCCGAACCCCAGTACCCGCACCCCCGGTACCCAGCGGATCCAGTCGCCGTCCGCGCGCGCCGCCCACACCCGCGCCCCGGTACGCAGCCGCGCCACGTCCGGTACGCCCATGCCGGGGCTGCCGTACACGGCGATGTCGCGTACCTGGTCCGGCAGGTACGCCGCGGCCCGGCCGATCACGACCGACCCGTAGCTGTGCCCGAGCAGCGTCAGCGCGGCGTCCGGCCGCAGCACGACCAGCCCGGCGACGAGCCGGAGCAGCGCGTCGGCGCCCGCCGCGGCCAGCCGCCCGCGCGCCACCTCGACGGCGAGACCGCGCGGCGTCCGGTACCCGAGCCAGGCGAGTACGGCGACGCGGGCGTCGGGGTCCGCGGCGCGGGCGGCCCCGTACAGGGTGGTGGCCTGGACGGCGGGGGCGCGGTGCGCGAGACCGCCCAGCCCGGTGTGGAAGTCGGCGAGCCGGGTGTCCGATCCCGGTACCAGCACGGCGATCCGGTCCGCCCGCGGCAGGTCGCCGACCACCAGCACGGCGCGCCCGGCCGGGTCGTACAGCAGGTAGTTCCCCGGCCAGTCACGGTACGGTCCGGCCCGCAGCAGCCGCCGGTTCGCCGCGAAGCGCAGCTCGGCGGGCGCCCCGTCGAGCCGCCCGACCAGCCCCGGCGAGCGCACCACCAGCGCCCGGCGCGCCCCGTCCGACAACCCGCTCAGGTACTCGTGCACCGCGGCCGGCGTCATCCGGGCGAGCGGCGTGACAGGGGCAGGGAGCGACACGGGTACGGGCACCGCGTCACGGTGCCGCGCGCGCCGCCCACCCGGCATCGGCCCGCGGTACGCACCGCGTCGCGCCCGCCCCGCCCGCGGCACTACGCCCACGGGCCGATGCACCCGCGCGGCAGCCCACCTACGCTCGGCATACCGGACGGATCCGTTGCGCCACAACGGAAGTCGACCTCATGCGAACGAGACCTGGAGTACCGATGCCCGTCGTGGACCGTGCCAGCGTGACCGCCGGACTGGCGAACCTGCTGGCCCGCCGAACCTCGCTGCTGGACACCGAGCTGTGCACGCTGCCGGACCTGATCCGCCCGGGCGACGTGTGCGTGGACGTCGGCTCGGCCGCCGGCCTGTACTGCCAGGCCATGTCGTACCTGGCGGGTCCGACGGGGCGGGTGCACAGCATCGAGCCGGTCACGTTCTCCCACCCCTTCTGGACCCGCGTACTCGGTGCGCAGCGGCGCGGCAACGTGCGGCACCACGCGCTGGCGCTCGGCCCGGAACCGGGACGCGCGGCGATGCGCGTGCCGTACGACGCGCGCGGCCCGGCGACGAGCCGGTCGTTCCTGGACTGGCAGAGCCACGGCCTCGGCTCGAACGCGGAGTACCCCCGGCACGCGGACGTGGAGGTCGAGGTGCAGACGCTGGACGGGCTGTGCGAGGCGGCCGGCCTGGCCCGGCTGGACTTCGTGAAGATCGACGTGGAGGGCGGCGAGCTGCACGTCCTGCACGGCGCCGAACGCGCGGTCGAGCGCTTCCACCCGACGATGCTGGTCGAGATCGAGGCCCGCCACACCGACCGGTACTCCTACACCCCGGCCGACATCGTCGACTGGCTCACCGCCCGCGGATACCGCATGTACGCGTGGCGGGACGGGTGGCGGCCCGCCGACACCGTCTGCGTACACGCCAACAACTACCTCTTCCGGCCGGCTGACTGACCACAGTGGACAGTCGGCGGGCCGGCGGTCCGGACCGGGCGGCGCCGCCGCGGTGCTAACGGAACGGCGTCGGAAACCGCGATCACGCCGCCGTGCGGTGGGGCCCCGGTCCTAAGCTCGGCCGCATGACACGGGAGGGTGCCGCGCCGGTGGCGCGACGGGTGCTGTTGCTGGCGTACCTGGTGTGCGCGGTCGTCGACCTTTTCGCCGTCGCCACGTCGAACGTCGAGCTGGAACGGCTCGCGAAGCCGCTGCTGATGCCGATCCTCGCCGGGTACCTGCTGGTCCGGGTCGGCGCCCGCCGCTCGGTGTGGCTGGTCGTGGTGTCGCTGGCGTTCGCGTGCGGCGGCGACATCGCGCTGCTCGGCAGCGGCGGGGTGTGGTTCGGCGTCGGCATGGCGCTGTTCGCGGTGACCCACCTGTGCTACGTGGCGACGTTCGTCCGGATGGGTGCGCTGCGCGGGCTGCGCCGCCGCTTCTGGATCCCCGCGGCGTACGCGGTGGCCTGGGTCGTCCTGGTCCTCGTCGTACGCCCGCGCGTGTCGCTGGTGTTCCTCGTCGCGCTCGCCGCGTACGGGCTGCTGCTGTTCGCGATGGGCTCGACCGCGGCCGCCGTGGACACGCTGCTCGGGCTGGGCGCGCTGCTGTTCGTCGTCTCCGACGTCCTGAACGGGCTGGGCGCCGGCGGGCTGGCGATGCCGGGCCACGACCTGGTCGTGATGGCCACGTACATCCTGGGGCAGGCCGCGATCGTCGTCCGCCTCGCCACCCTCACCCTGCGCCGCGCCCGCTGACCACACCGTGGCCGGCACCACCGGGCAAGGTCCTTCCTCACCGGCTGCACCGCGATCTGCCTGTTCACCCCTGCACTCGACATCGTCGTCCTCGCCCTGCGCACCACCGAACTCCGCTCACCGGGTACCACCCACCGGTGACCGCACCGGTTCCGCTCAGGTCCTCGGCATCGACGGCGAGGTACCGGCAGCCCGCGTCACCGATCACGTCGACCACGCGGTGAAGCAGATCGGCCCGCCGGGATAGGCCAACCGCGCGTCGACCGAGACGAAGGCACAGCCACCCGGGTGGTCATCCCGTTGCGGTCGGTGGCATGTAGTGGGACGGCCTCGGATCGGTGCCGCAGTTCTCCCGACCTGTGTGAGCGCGTGAAGGCTGTCGTTCCGCCCGGTCCGACGTTCGGTTCGATCGGAGCGTTCGGGTGGCCAGTCGCGGTCGGTAACTGCCTCGCGTTCGGGGGTATCGAGCGGTGGGCGCTCGACTTGGTTGCTCGGTGGGTGCTCCGGCAACACTGCCGCTGGTTGCCGCAGCCTGCCGACCTGCTCACAGAGCTGCGGACTTTTAATCCGCAGGTTGCGATCGTGGGCCTCCTGTGTTTCATGCCTGACGTGCGGCTACTCCTCTCGAAGGGGCTGGGTCTCAGAAGCGAGCGCCCTCTGAGGTCAGACAGTGACCGCAGGGCCCCCTAGCGTGGGTGGTCCACGACAACGAGGGGGCACCGCGATGAGCACCGAGACCCTGACCGGCGAGCGCGCCGATCAGCTGGCCGTCTTGGGCAAGGCCCGACACCTCCTACGCCTCACCACCCGCGACCTGACCGACGAGCAGGTCGCCCGGCGCACCACCGTCAGCGAACTGTGCCTCGGCGGCTTGATCAAGCACGTCGCCACGGTCGAGGAGCGCTGGGCCGACTTCGCCGTCCGGGGCGCGGTGGCGATGCCCGACTACAGCGCCATGACCGAGGCCGACTTCGCCCGCTGGGGTGACCAGTTCAGGATGCTGCCCGGCGAGACCCTGGGGGCCGTACTGGAGCGCTACGCCGAGGTGGCCCGCCGCACTGACGAGCTCGTCGCCACCCTGCCCGATCTGGACGTCCGGCACGACCTGCCGAAGGCGCCGTGGCACGAGCCCGGCAGCAGTTGGTCGGTACGCCAGGTGCTGATGACCATCGTGGCCGAGACGTCGCAGCACGCCGGCCACGCCGACATCATCCGCGAGTCCCTGGACGGCGCGAAGACCACGGGGTGACCGCTCCGGTCACGCGCTGCCGGTAGCTCTGGGAGCCTGCTGTGCTCGGGCGAGGCGTATCACTGCAGGGTGGTGTGGACCGCGCGAGGCTTGGCCTCACTGGTCTGTACCGGTCGGGCTCGCCGCTCCTCTGGATCCCGTCCTGGATCCCGTCCGCAGCACGGGAAACCGGGACGCTACGCACAGGCGCTGTGGCCATACCGACGCCAGATGTTTCCCTCCCCGGCGTCCGAACCTCCTCGTCCGGGAGACAGCATGCCGCAGCGTGGCGCGCGGTCTCGCCAGCGCGGTGCAAGTGGCCCAGCCTGTGCACCGGCTCGCGGGGGAGCACCGCGGCGCACAGCGGCACGCCACGCTGATCGAGTACGACCCGGCGCAGCTCACGACCCGGTGCTGGTACGCGTTCGACGCGGTCGCCTGGGTCGAGGCACACGAGTGGGCACTGCCGGTGCGCTCCGCCCGCATCCGGCGGAGGCACCGTCGTCCTCGCTGACCGGGAGCCGGTCACGTCGGTGTTGGACGACGCCCACGGTCGCGACGACACCGATGCTCAGCAGCAGGATCGCAGCGAGTGCCGCGAGGCCGAACCACCACCACGTCGGTGCCATGTTCCCATCGTGCAGGCCGCGCGGCGCGGTCGACCTCGGGAGAATCGGTACGACGTGGGCGTGTTCGGCGCGGCATTCCCGCCGGATGGCCCATGTCTCTTCACGGCTTCGATCGTTGCGCTCCCGGCCGGAACCTCGGCACGATGCCCGGACGCGCGCCGGCGGCGTGGTCGCCGACCGGTTCGGGCCGCGCAGGGTCGCCGTGGCCGGCGACGCCACCCGCTGCCTGGTGATCGGCGCCGTGGCTGCGGCCATCCTGCTGACCTCACCCGGCGTGGGGCTGCTCATCGGGCTTGCGGTGATCTTCGGTGTTGTCGACGCGCTGTTCGTGCCCGCGGTGGGTGCGCTGCCTCCACGCATGACTACCCCGGGGCAGCTTGCTCGGGTGCAAGGAATGCGCGGGCTGTCGATCCGCATCAGCAACGCTGTCGGCCCGCTGCTGGCCGGGGTCGTTCCGGCCGCGGGCGGCTCGGGCGGAGCATTCATCGCGGCTAGTGTCCTGTTCGCGTTGTCGCTGCTCCTGCTGCTGACGGTACGCACCACCGTACGGCCGGCCGATCACGGGGCCGTGCGGTCGGTCGATCGCGGGGCGGCCTGGCGCGGACTGGGCGACGGGCTGCGCTACCTGCGCCACCACCGGGTTCTGGCCCCGCTGGTCGCGGTGATCGGCTTGAGCGAGATGTGTTTCAGCGGTCCGGTCGCCCTCGGACTGGTGGCGTTGGCCCACGAACGCGGCTGGGGCGCAGCGGGCATGGGATGGATCGCCGCCGCCTTCTTCACCGGCTGCGCCGGGATCTGCCTGACCGCCGCTGCACTCGGCATCATCGTCCCGCCCTGCGCACCGCCGAACTCCGCTCGCCGGATACCACCCACCGGTGACCGCACCGGTCCTCGGCGTCGACGGTGAGGTACCGGGACGGACTTCTACCTGTTCTTGGTCGCCGTCAGCACCACCATCGGGGCACCGGCGACCCACTCCTCAACCGAGTACGGCTGCTCCGCGTACCAAGGCTGAAGGCGGAATGCCTCGGCCGCGATACGGCAACGCTTCGCCTGATCAGTCACCTCCGCGGCCGCGACTTCGACGTCACGATCAGGGTTGCGGAGGTGCAGCACCGCCCAGGAGCAGGCCCGCAGATTCGCGAGCCAATTGCGGGCGCCAGGCGTCCCGGTTATCACCATCTCGCCGTCAACCGTCACGTACCAGATCTCCACGCGTCGGCGCTGGCCACTTCGGCGGCCCACGGTGCTCAGGTCGCATGTGCCTGTTGGCGGGATCTCGCCTGCTTCCACGGCGACAGTCTACGAGGCGGGAAAGATCGGAGAATTGGTTCCGCTGTCAACGACGTCCTGGCCAGCAACAGCCCGGCCGACCGCGGATCTGGTGACCGTCAGGGGTGCCCGGGCGGCGACCGCATACGGCGAGTACGTCGCCGGCGAGATCGCTGGAGACGTCTCGGACGGCGATCGCAGGCTCCTCGGCTGACACCGATACGCGGCGGCGCGTGATCAGGCTGAGCGGGCCTACTGACGGCCACGGCGGTCGGCTGCGGGGAACGTCCTCTGCCGCGCCGCGATGCCGGGTACGCCACGCCCACTCCCAGCACCGCACAGGCGTCGGGCGGCGCTGGGAACGGGCCATGGCAGGTGTCGGACGGCGCGCGGCCCCTCGTGGCTGGCGGAGACTCAGGTTCGCACCGGACCGGAAGGCGCTCGTGCCGACAACCGCGACGGGCTCGCCGCAGCGGATCCGGCCTTGCCCGTCAGGCGACGAAGCTGGCTACGGGGCGGTGTGCGACGTGGTGGGCTGGTCGGGACAGGTAGAACACGGAGTGGTACCAGCCGTCGGCTTCCAGCCCGGTCGGGTCGACGCCGGCCCGGGCCAGGGCGTCCAGCGTGCTGCGCCGCTCCCGGTCGTCGAAGAACCGCCGCTGCTTGAAGGTACGACCCTCCAGCTGCTCGGTCACCAGACCGTACCGGTCGAGGACGGCGGCGATCGCGTCGTATCCGACGGTACGCAGCGTGAAGGCTGCCACCCAGGGCGGGTCGTCACGGCAGCCCAGCAGCCGTTCGAACGTCTGGCTGGTGATGTACCCGACGCCACCGGTGACGGTGACCAGGTCGGCGTCGGCCGCGGAGGCGCGCAGCTTGTCGCTGGCGGTACGGTCCTCCAGGTTTTCGGCGAAGGCCGCGTCGAGCAGCCCGGCCCGGATCGCGTACCGGACGGCGGGTGCGGACGCGTCCACCCCGACGACCCGCGTGCGGTGTGGCCGGCGCCGCGCCGCGAAGTACTCCTGGTCGGCGTCGACCAGCTCGTCCGGGGACAGCTCGGCCAGGTCCGGGTCGGCGTAGCGGTGCCGCAGGTCGGCAAGGGTGACGTCGTGGTTGAGCAGCGCGGCGGTCAGTCCGTACGAGGAGCACAGGTCCAGCACGGTGACATGGCGGCCGTCGCGGGCCAGCGCCGCGGCCAGCCGGCGGAACACCGCGGATCCGTGCGTGGGGATCTGGTAGTCGAGGGGACCCAGCGTTGCGAAGTACGCGCGGGGATCCGGTTGGCGGTAGATCTCGTCGAAGCTCGTCTTGTCCCAGCTCACCAGGGGGTGATCCCTTCGCTCAGCGGCACGGTGGAATTCGGGTGGCCGGCTTGTCCCGGTCTGTGTAGAGAGCCATGGGACGAACATAGGGGTAACGGCACAAATATCGGGCATTCGGTCCGACCGATTGCTCGTGTGCGGCCGTCGGGTGATGCCGGGGCCGGCGGCGGTGGCGATCACCCTGGGCGGCGCCGGCGCGGCGGCGACCGAGGCGCTGCGCGCAGTTCACGCCGTACGGCCGGCACCAGCTGGGCACACGGATGGCCACGGTGACCTGCTCGTGGTCGCCGACGCGGGCCTGCCGGTACCGCGGGAGGTGGAGGTCGACGGCCCGTTTCCGTGCTACCTGGACGCGAACCGCGACCGCCCGGCCGGGCCGCGCGCCTCGACACGCGAGCACCCGGCCGGGTCGTGGTCGGTCAGCTCGGGAGCGGTCGCCGACCGGTGATGCCGAGCAGGATCTCCTTGACCGGCGCCGGTACCGGGGTGCCGTCGCCGACCCGGACGTCGGCGTCGGTGGCGACCAGGCTGATGCCGCTCAGGTCGGTACCGAAGTAGGCCAGGTTCTTCGCCCCGGCGTGGGCCAGCACCTGCGCGATCCGCTCGGCCGGTACGGTCGGCAAGCTCAGCGCCTCGGTGATGTCCAGGCCGTGGATGACCTCGTGGCTCAGCGCGCCGGCCGCGCCGCCGCCCGGCGGCTGCCACGGGTGCCGCACGTTGTCGCGGTAGACCGCGAGCAGTTCGGCGTCGCCGAGCCGTTCGGTGGTGTCGTGCGCCTCGGCGTCGGCGTACCGGTCGAAGTCCATGCCGTACGCGGCCAGCGCTGCCTGGAACTCCTCCGCGCTGGCCATCCGGTACGGCATGGTCATGTGCGCGACCACCTCGCGTACCCGCCAGCCGGCGCACAGCGACGGCGCCGCCCACTGCTGCGGGCTCAACCCGGCGAGCAGCGCGGCCAGCCGTTCCCGTTCGGCGTACGTCTCGGCCCGCAGCATGCTCTCCTCGGCCGGCAGGGTGTCCTCCCCGGCCCGCAGGATGTCGTTCTCGGTCATCTCGCCCTCCTGGTCGGCAGTACGCCTCTGGTACGTGCCGGGCGGGCGAAACTCATCGGTGCGCGGGCAGAAACTCCGGCAGGTCGTACTCGCCGAAGCGCGTCCCGGTGCCGAGGAACGTGATCGAGTGCGTCACCAGGCCGTCGCGAACCTCCAGCGCGACGATCGCGAACGGCCGCAACGTCCCGTCCTCGGCGGGCCGGTACTGGCCGTACCCGATCGTCCCGTTCGTACGGACCGGCAGCAGCCGGTCGTCAGCGCACGCGTCCGAACCGGCGAAGACGCGCAGCACGTCGTCGCGTCCGGACAGCCACCACGCGAACGGCGGCATGGAGCTGACCGTGTCCCGGTGCAGCAGCGCCCGCAGCGCGGCCACGTCGTGCGCCTCGAACGCGGCGACGTAGCGGGCCAGCAGGTCTCGTACCGCGGGGTCGTCCGGACCGGCCACCGCACCCGGCGCCGGCCGGTGCTCGGCGAGCGTGGCCCGGGCCCGCTGCAGCGCGCTGTTGACCGCCGGTACGGACAGCTCCAGCGCCGCCGCGGTCTCGGCGGCGCTGAACGCGAACACCTCGCGCAGCAGCAGCGCGGCCCGCTGCCGTGGCGGCAGGTGCTGCAGCGCGGCGAGAAACGCCAGCCGTACGCTCTCCCGCTGGACGGCCACATCCGCCGGATCGGCGGCGTGCACGGTGCGGCTGTCCGGCATCGGCTCCAGCCAGGCGTCGGCCGGCAGCGGCGCGCCCAGCTCACCGTCCACGGCGGCCGGTACCGGCGCGAGCAGTTCCCGCCGCCGGGCCGCGCGCAGCATGTCCAGGCAGACGTTGGTCGCGATGGCGTGCACCCAGGTGCGCAGCGACGCACGGGCCGGATCGAACCGGCCCAGTTGACGGTGCGCACGGATGACGGCCTCCTGCACGGCATCCTCGGTGTCCGCCGCCGAACCGAGCATCCGGTAGCAGTACCCGGTCAGCGGGCCGCGCAGCGCCTCGATGTCCTCGACTCCGGGCACCCGGCCATCGTCGCACAGCGGCGACGTGACCTCAGCCAGGAGCACCGCGCCGAGTAGTACCGCGGCGGCGGTGCAGCCGTGTACGCCGAGGGCGGTGGACACGGATCCGCCGTTGCTCAGCACGATGAGCGTGTCGCCGGACGGGGTGACCGCGGCGGCCAGCAGTACCCAGCCGAGGGCCCGGCGGCTGGCGGTGATCAGGACGACGAGGACGACCACGCCGGACACCAGGTCCCTGAGCCCTTTGACGAGGCCGTCGGGGTGGACGGCCAGCAGTGCGCGCAGTTCCGCGGCGGGGCCGGCGGGTTCCTGTTGCGGTGATGTCCGTCGTTGACGGGCGTGCCGCGGTGGCCGAGACTCGGGCCGTGACGACGATCGAGGACGGCCCGGAATGGCAGGCGGCGCAGGCGTTCCTGCGCGATCGGGGCGCGGCGGAGCTGGCGCATCCCGGCGGCACGCTGCTGGCGCACCTGGTCCGGGTGGCGCGCACGCTCGCCGACTGGGGCGCCGGCCCGGACGTCCAGCTCGCCGGGCTCTGCCACGCGGCGTACGGGACGGCCGGGTTCGACCGCCCGCTGCTCGACGTCGCCGACCGGCAGGTCCTCGCCGACGCGATCGGCGCGCCCGCCGAAGCCCTCGTCCACCGGTACGGCAGCTGCGACCGCGACCGCGTGTACCCGCGGCTCGGCGAGGACCCGGTGCGCTGGCACGACCGGTTCACGGGGGAGGAGCACGTCGTACCGGAGGTGGAGCTGCGGGCGTTCGCCGAGATCACCGCGGCCAACGAGCTGGACGTCCTGGCGCACAACGCGGAGCTGGCCGAGCGGTACGGTCCGGCGCTGCGCGAGCTGCTCGTCCGCTGCGACCGGCTGCTGTCCGCGCCGGCCCGCGCGGCGCGCGACGAGGCGCTCGCCGTACGGGTGACGGCGCTGGACCACCTGGTCCTGACCGTCGCCGACGCCGACCGTACGACCGAGTTCTACCGGCGGGTGATGGGGATGCGGCCGGTGGTGTTCGGCGGCGGCCGGCGCGCGCTGGCGTTCGGTAGCAGCAAGATCAACCTGCACGTGGTCGGGCACGAGGTGGTGCCGCACGCGGCGCGGCCCACGCCCGGCAGCGCCGACCTGTGCCTGCTCGTCGACGCCACCCCGGACGCGCTGCTGGCGCACCTGGCCGCGTGCGGCGTCGTGGTCGAGGAGGGACCGGTGCCACGCACCGGCGCCCGCGGCCCGATCACCTCCGTGTACCTCCGCGATCCGGACGGCAACCTCGTCGAGCTGAGCAGCTACCCCACCTGACGGATCCCCTGGTACGCCAGCGTTTCCGCACCGCGGCTCGGTGGAACCCACCGGGTGGCGTGCCGACGCCGGCGCCCGCGTCCGGCGCTCGCCGGGCGCACGGAGCCGCCTGTCCGTGAGGCTCGTCGGCACGGCCAGGGCCGGCGTGCCGCGCCCGGCACCGGCGGCGACGCACCGGACGACCGCTGACGGCCACGCGGCTCAGGCGAGGAACTTGGTGCGCAGCGCGCCGATCGTCGCATCGTCGAGGGCGAGGCCCTGCCGCAGGTAGCCGTCGACGCTGCCGTACAGGGAGTCGGCCTCGTCGAACGCGGCGCGCAGCCAGCTCAACTCCACCGCCGTCGGGTTGCCCAGGTACGTGTTGCTCGCGAGGTAGTCGGCCTCCACCGTGGCCCGCGGTACGCCGAGCAGGCTCAACAGCACGGCGCTGCCCCAGCCGGTCCGGTCCTTGCCGGAGCTGCAGTGGAACACGGTGGCGCCCGGCTCGCCGGCGAGCGCCGTCAGCAGCCCCCGGTACGCCCGGTCCGCGCCGGTGAAGTCCACCAGGAACGGGTACGCGACGCGCTGGCCGAGGTTGCCGGTGCCGCCGAGCAGCCCGAGCGCGACCGCCTCGACGAGGGTGAGGACCGCGCCGTCGTGGAAGCCGACGCCGTGCGTGAGGTCCTCCACGTCCGCCACCTGGTACGTCACGCCGGGCGGGATCCGATCCGGGTCGTCGTGGCGTTCCTGTACGTTGCGCAGGTCGACGTCGCGGGTGATGCCGAGCGCGGTGAGCGCGGCCTGCTCGCCGTCCGACAGCGACGCCAACGTGTTCGACCGGTACGCCAGGCCGGTGCGTACCCAGTGGCCGTCGGTGGTGCGGTAGCCGCCGAGGTCGCGGAAGTTGCGGGCGGAGGCGAAGCCCAGCGACCGGTCCGCGACGACCAGCGCGTCACCGCCGTCGGCGACGAGCCGGAAGTACCAGCGGGTGGCGGCCGGCAGCGCGCCCGCCGGTACGTCGAGCGTGCCGGTGCCCGCGCCCGAGCCGACCGCGACACCCGTCGTGGCGTACGGGTCGGTCGTGGCGGTGACGGTCACCCGCGCCGCGCCGCACGCCCACGCCAGCCGGTACGCCCCGGTCGTGTCCCGGGTGGCGGTGGCCGCGGTGAAGCCGCCGGTACCGGCGAAGGCGGGTGCGCCGGCCAGTACGGGTGCGGCGAGCGCGGCCAGTCCGGCGGCGCCGAGCAGGGTTCTGCGTCTCATCGTCCGGTGTCCCTTCAGGCGGGGTTCGCGGTGCAGGGGGCGCCGCCGCACACGTCGACGACGGTGCCGGTGGCGAGGAACGTCGCCTTCTGCTGCCGGGCGGCGGCGGAGTTGCGCGGGTCGGAGTGCGGGTCGTGGCCGTACCCGGACCCGTCCGGCGCGGTGTTCGTGGTGGGCGGCGACGGCGTGCCGGAGTCCCACACGACCATCGCCGACCCGCGGTACGGCAGCGTCCCCGCCGGCCGGATCCCCCAGTACGGCACGAGATCCGGGCTGCGGCCGGCGGCCAGCGCGGGCGTCACGAGTCGCGCGCCGATCGTCCGCGCCTCGACCTCGGACGCCACGTTGGCCACCTGGTGGTCGCCGTACGCGAGGTGCATCAGGACCTGGTGGTGGTCGGTGAGGTGCGCGGCGTACCCGTCGGTCTCGCCGCGGTCCCACAGCATCTGCAGCAGGTCGAACACCAGCTGCTGCCGCAGCTTGTCCGGGTACGAGGCGTCGAGTACCGGCTGGAACTGGGCGAAGTCGGCGCTGCGGTCGAGCAGCAGCGAGTAGTTCATCCCGGTCACCCCGAGCACGCCGCGGCGGATGTCGGGGGAGACGGCGACGAGCGCGCCACCGAGGATCCCGCCCTGGCTGTTCCCGTCGTACGCCAGCGCGGCGCGCGGGTCCAGCAGCGGCCGGCCGTCCGCGGTACGGAACGCCGACGAGGTCGCGAATCCCTTGCGGTGCACCAGATCCCGGCCGAGGAACAGCGCGTCCAGGATGCCCTGCTGGGAGCGTTCCGGTATGGCGGCGAAGTGGTTGGCGTCGGTGAGCGCGCCCACCACGGTGAGCACGTCGTCGGCCGCCATCCCGATCCAGTCGGTCGCGCAGAACGTGATGTCGTGCTCGGCCGCCATCGCCTGGACGTTGCCGGCGCCGACCTCGTCGCGGCTGCCGAGCAGGCCGTGCCCGTACAGGGCGGGGCGGGACGGGGTACTGAACGCCGCGCGCGGGATCTCGCACCGGAACCGCGCCAGCTGCGTGTTGCCCGGCAGGTGCACCGGCCGGCCGCGGGCGTCCCGGGCGAACACCGACCCGGACGGCCCGCCCGGCAGCGACAGGTAGCTCGGCACCGACACCGTACCGGTGACCTCGCGGGCGATCCGCGGGTTGGTCGCCGCGTCGAAGTCCGTCACCGCCCCGATCGTGTACTCCGGCGCCCGGTCACCGAGCCGCCGGAACGCGTCGTCGCGGATCGTCGTCATGTCGCCGGTCAGGTTGCGGCTGCTGGCAACCGTGAAGTCCCACGCCAGGTACAGCCCGGCGGTGCCGACGCCGGCGCGCGCGAGCGTCCGCAGCGTCGGCGCGAGCTCCCGCTGCCGGGCGTACAGCGGGTCGTGCGGGTGCAGCCGCGCGCCCGCCACCGCCGCGAACGGTGCGGGCGGCGGGATTCGCGCGCCGCCGGTGTCGACCAGGCCGCGCAGCGCCACCGCGTAGTGGTGACCGTCGGCGAGGTTCCGCGCCGGATGGATCAGCAGCGCCTGCCGGTCGGCGCGGGTCGCCCGCGCGTCCAGCTCCGCCCAGTACGGCCAGCGGGTGCCGGTGTCGGTGTCCAGCAGCACGATCGCCGCGTCCGCCCGCAGCGACGCCCCGATGTCGGTGACCGGCGCGACGCGGCTCGCCGCGAGATCCACCCCGGGCACCCGTACGGTCAGCGTCGAGCCGGGGGAGAACCCGTCGGAGCGGTTCCACGCCGTCGGATCCACCGGCACGCCGAGCGCGTCCGCCGGCAGTACGCCCGGCCGGAACGCCACGCGCCGGCCCGTGTCGCTGTGCGCGTCGGCGCGGGTATACCAGTCGTTCGGGAACGGCAGCAGGCACTCGCCGCCCACCAGTGGGTCGCAGCCGCCCGGTGTCGCCGCGGCCACGGCGGCCCGGACCGGCGCGACGAGCCCGACCACCGCGACGACGAGTGCCACGACCACGCCGCCCACCACCGCGCCCCGCACGACCCGGGAACGGTACGCGTCAGCCACGGGCGGCGGCGGTCGTCGCGGCACCCACGATCCCCGCGTACGCGGCCTCACCGCGGGCGTTCGGGTGCAGCGGCGCCGCGAGCGCGGTCGGCACGTACCCCTCGACCCAGCGGTCGGACGGCGCCTGGCAGGAGTCGTGCCCGGCGCTCGGCGTCTCCACGTCCACGTACGTCGCGCCATTCGCGCCGGCCTGCGCGGCGATCGTCTGGTTCAGGTAGTGCACCTCGCCCTGCAGGTAGTCGGCGTCGACCGGGAGCACCGGCTGCACCGGCCAGCAGCCGCCCTTCCTGATGTACAGCCCGTACCCGGTGACGACGACGCGGGCGTGCGGCGCGCGCTGGTGGATGCCGTCGAGGGTGGCGGCGATCTTCGGCGCCGACGCGTCGATCCGCGCCGCCACCTGGTCCACGCCGCCCGCGGTCAGCTTGTCCTTGCACGGTGTCGCGGTCGGGTCGAGCTGCATGCAGTCCTGCGCGATGCCGACCAGCCCGGCGTCGTTGCCGCCGATGGTCAGCGTCACCAGCGTGGTGTCCGCCGACAGCGCGTCGAACTGTGCCGGCGCCGTACCCGTGTCGACGCCGCCGATGGACAGCTTCTGCGGCGAGGTCATGTCGCCGGTGTCGGCCCCGCTGCACGTCACGTCCCGGAACGTGGCGACGCCGAGCTTCGCGGCGAGCAGGTGCGCGTAGTTGTGCGTGGAGCGGGCGCAGGCCAGCGGCCCGGTCGGGTTCGGGATGAGGGGGCCGGACGCCATCGAGTCGCCGAGCGCCACGTACACCTGCGGGTCGGCGGCGGCGGCCGGCACCGCACCGGCGAGTACCGAGCCGGCGGCGACGACACCGGCCGCGGCGAGCCCGGCCAGCCGACGCCTGTTTCGGTTGCGCTGCAACGGTTCCATCGCCGACACCTCGCTGTACTCGGGGGGATCCGCCGGCGACCGGGGGCGGCGCGCGGCTTGGGATGTCGACATAATGGCGGGCTGGCGGCGCGCTGGTAACTGGACCGAACCGTAGATTTCGCCGGAGGAATCTGTGACGGGTACCAAGGAACCGCTGAGCATCGCGGGCCGGGAGGTGGCCGCGCACCTGCGCGAGCGGATCCCCGCCCTCACCCGCCGCGTGGTCGCCCGTCTGGTCGCCGACCTGCCCGTGTACGCGCAGCTGCCGCGCGAGGAGGTCGGCGGCGACATCGCCGGCATCGTGCAGCACAACCTGCGGCTGTTCGCGGTCGTCCTGGACCGCCGCCGCCCGGTCGACGACGCCGAACTCGCCGCGCAGCGCGACTCGGCCGCCCAGCGCGCCGAGGAGGGCGTACCGCTGGACGCGATCCTTGCCGCGTACCAGATCGGGGTGGCGATGAGTTGGGCGGAGGTGTCGGCTGGCGCCGGCCCGGACGACCTCGCGCACGTGCAGGAGACCGTGCGGCACGTGCTGGACTTCGAACGGCGGGTACTGGGCGCGGTCAGCGCCGCGTACCTGGAGGTGCGGCGGATCCTGGACAGCGAGGAGCACAGCGGCCGGCACGCCCTGCTCACCGCGCTGCTCTCCGGGTACGGCCTGGACGAGCTGACCGGGCCGCGCCCCGCCGCGCGGTACGTGGCGATGACGCTGGCGCTGACGCGGCACCCGGACGAGGGCTGCGGCGGTCCCGGCGCCGCGGTCGCCACCCGCCGCAAGGTACGCCGGGTGCGCGCCACGCTGGACCGGTTCGCCGGCGAGCCGACCCTGACCGCCCTCGACGGATCCGGCGGTACGGCCCTGCTGCCGGTCGCCGCCGACCCGCCGTGGGAGGCGCTGCGCGAGCTGGTCGCCGCCGCCGGCCGCGCCGCCGGTACGACGGTGACCGCGGCGGCGTCGGTGGTGGACCCGGCCGGGGTGCCCGCCGCCGTCGCGCAGGGCGCCGAGATCGTCGAGCTGGTCGCCCGTACCGGACGCCCGCCCGGCCTGTACCGGCTGGCCGACGTGCTGCTCGACTACCAGCTCAGCCGGCCCAGCGAGGCCCTGACCGGGCTCGCCGACCTGCTCGCGCCGCTGGCCGCGAAGCCGGACCTGCTGCGCACGCTGGAGGAGTACCTGCGGCACGGGTTGAACCGGCGCGCCACCGCCGCCGCGCTGCACGTACAGCCGAACACCGTCGACTACCGGCTGCGCCGGATCACCGCCCTGACCGGGGTGTCGCCGACCCGGCCGACCGACCTGCCGCACCTGACCGCCGCGCTCGTGGCCCGCCGTACCGCCCGGTGAGCGGGCCCGCGCTCAGTTGCGGATGTCGTGGGCGCGCAGGTATCCGATGACGAGCAGGACGAGCACCGAGATGCCGATCAGCTTCCACAGCTTGCTCTTGATCTTCGCGTGCGTCGGCCCGCGGAACAGGATGAGACCGACCGCGCCCGCGAGGACGAGCACGCCGACGATCGCCCCCAGTGTGTCGATCACGTCCGTCCTCCTCGTCGGCACCGTTCGCCTCACGAGGCTACCGGCACCGCCGCCGGCGGTACGGGCAGACCCGGCGCGAACGGAGTTGACCTCAACCGCGCTTCAACTCCTACCGTGGTGCCGACACGAACGAGCACCTGGGGGTACGCGCGATGGATCCGATCCTGGTCACCGGGGCGACCGGCAACGTCGGCAGGCAGGTCGTCCGGCAGCTCACCGCGGCCGGTCTGCCGGTACGGGCGCTGACCCGCGACCCGGACACGGCGCGGCTGCCGGACACGGTCGCGGCCCTGCGCGGTGACCTCGCCGACCCCGACAGCCTCGATCAGGTACTCCACGGCGTCGGCGCGGTGTTCCTGGTGTGGCCGTTCGGGCACGCCGACGGTGCCGCGGCGGCGGTCGACGCGATCGCGCGGCACGCCCGGCGCGTCGTGTACCTGTCGTCGTTGGGCGCGGCGACCGCCGACGACCCGATCAGCCGCATGCACAACGAACTGGAGCGGCTGATCGAGTCCACCGACCTGCGGTGGACGCACCTGCGGCCCGGCGGGTTCGCCACCAACACCCTGTCCTGGGCCGCCCAGGTACGCGCCGGCGACGAGGTGCGCGGCCCGTACGCGGACCTGTCCCGGCCGCTGGTACACGAGGCGGACCTGGCCACGGTGGCGGTCCGCGCCCTCACCAGCGACGCGCACCACGGCGCCCGGTACCCGCTGACCGGGCCGGCGCACCTGACGCAGGCCGAGCAGGTCGCCACGATCGGCGACGTACTCGGCCGCCCGCTGCGGTACGTGGAGACCGACCGGGCCGAGTCGTACCGGGGGATGGTGGGCGCGGGGTGGCCGCCGGACACCGCCGACGCCGTACTCGACGCCTGGTACGCGATGCGCGAGCGGCCCGAGCCGGTACTGGACACCGTGGCCGCGGTGACCGGGCGACCGGCGCGCACGTACCGGGACTGGGTGGTGGACCACGCGGCGGACTTCACCGCCTGACCCGCGCGTCACGCGACCGCCGGCGGCCGGGTCGAACCCGGCCGGTGCGGTGGTGCGGACTGCAGGCGGGCGGTCGCCGATCGGGCGGTACCCAACGCCCGGTCGACGGCCTGCTGCGACGGCCACCGGTTCGCCGTGGGATGCGCGCAGAGGTTGCGTACCTGCCGCAGGTGCTCCAGGTCCGCGTACGGCAGGCCGGTCCGGTCGGCGAGTTCGGTGACGCACCGGCGGCCGTCGGCCACGAGCGCACGCAGCGCGCTCCACCGGTGGAGCAGTTCGGCGAGCCCGGACGGGGGGACGGTGGCAACGGCGCGGACCATGGTGACCTCCGACGACGACGCGGCGACGACGCGTCCATTGCGCCAACGGCAGATCCGGACACCAAGTACGTCGGATGGACGAAGACGATGCCGGACCCGTAAGGCGCGAATCCCGCTATGATTCGGACGCGTTCGGACGGTCTCGGACACCAGCCGGAGGTTGTTCATGGCGTCGGACCGTGCCCACCCGGAGGTCGACGGCTTCGCCAGCTGGCTGCGCCAGTTGCGCCTGGACGCCGGCGATCCGTCACTGCGTGAGTTGAGCCGCCTGACCCGCGAGGTTGGCGCTCGGGAGGTGCCGCGCAGCACCCTCGCCGACGCGTTCGCCGGCCACCGCCTCCCTTCGTACGACACGGCCATGGCCGTCAGCCGGGCCCTCGCCGGCCCGGACGGCGCCACCGAGTGCCACCGCAGATGGCGCGCCGCGCGGGCCGCCCAACGCGGTGCCGAACCGCCCACCGAGCCGACCGCGGCCAGCGCTCCGCCCGTGGCCGCGGATGGACCGCCGACGATGCCGGAGGGTGCCCGACCAGCGGACGACGGCGCAGCGCCGGGCCCCGAGCCGGTCGCACCGGACCACCGGCGCGGCCGGCGGCTGGTCGGGGCCCTGGCCGCCGCCGTCGTTCTCGCCACGGGTGTCACCGTGGCGGTCGTCGTCACGCGTGGCGACGCGCCGGGCGCGGCGGGCGCGGGCACCGGGCGCCGGACGGACCCCACCGCGTCCGCCGCCCACTCGCCGCTCCAGTTGCACGCCGAGCAGGTCAGCCCGTGCGCGCCGCTGCACTTCGCCCACGTCACCCGCCAGCAGGCGCAGCAGGACGTCGCCGCGACCCACGGGTACGGCGACCCGTCGCACCCGCTGCCGTACCCGATCGACCCGGGTACGGCGGACCTGCTGGTCTCGCAGTCCCAGATCAGCCTCACCGTGCAGAGCGCCGAGACCGAGTCGGTACTGCTCACCGGGCTGTCGGTACTCGTGCGTGGCCGGCGACCGGCACCGACCGCCGGGATCCTGGTCAGCTTCGGCGAGTGCGGCGCGCACCTGCCGATCCGGTACTTCGCCACGGACGTCGGACGCTCGCAGCCGGCCGTCGGACCCGAGCCGGGCACGCCCGACTTCCCGTTCACCGTGTCGCGCACCGATCCGGAGGAGTTCCAGATCGACGTCGCCAACCGCATGGACGACTGCACGTTCGACCTCGTACTGCGGTGGACGGCGAAGGGCCGGCCGGGGCGCACGGTGCTGGACAACGGCGGGCACCACTACCAGCTCTCCGGACCGGGCCGGATCCCCGCCTACTACGGCGGGCTCAACGGCAGGTACGCCCTGCGGCCCGATCCCGATCCGGCCCGTACCGGCTGATCCGACACACCCACCGCTGCCGGGCGCGTGCCGTCCCGGCGGGCAGGATCGGTGGGAACCCGGTGGCGCCAGCGGACAGGTACGGACGTGGAGTTGTCGCAACGGGCCCGCATCAGGGCCGGCGACCGTGCCTGCTTCGGCGCGGTCTTCGATGAACATGCACCCGCCGTGTACCGGTACGCGGTGCGGGTGACCGCCGACCGGGCCGGCGCCGAGGACGTGGTGTCGCTGACGTTCCTGGAGGCGTGGCGGCTGCGCGCCCGCCTGCGACCGGACGGCGGCAGCCTGCTGCCCTGGCTGTACGGCATCGCGACGAACGTCCTGCGCAACACGGCCCGGTCGGCCCGCCGGCACCAGGCGGCGCTGAGCCGGATGCCGGCCGCGGACCGGGTACCGGACTTCGCCGACGACCTGGTCGGCCGGCTCGCCGACGCGGACGCGCTCGCCGCCGCCCGCGCCGCGCTGTCCCGGCTCCGCCCGGCCGAACGCGACGTCTTCACCCTCTGCGTCTGGGAGGGGCTGGACTACGCGGCGGCCGCCGAGGCGCTCGGCGTACCGGTGGGCACGGTGCGGTCCCGGCTGTCCCGCGCCCGTACCCGGTTGCGCGCGTACACGAACGGTCGGGAACCCGCGGGGCGGACCGGACAGGTACAGGGTGGCCGCGCGGACGCGGCCCGGTCGACACGGGAGATCGGATGAACGCCACGCCGCAGGACCGGCCCACGCCGGAGGAGTACGCGGAGCTGCGCCGGCTGCTGCCGGCCCCGGGCGAGCCGGATCTCGGGGCCGACCGCCAACGCCAGCTCAGGGGGTACCTGATGAGTGAGATCCGTACGGTCAAGCCGGCGCGGTCCCGGCGCGCGCTGCTGTGGACGCTGGCGCCGGCCGCCGCGGTGGTCGCCGCGGTCGTGGTGGTCGGCGTGTCGGCCGGCACCCCACCCACCGGTACGCACCGGGCGACGCCCGCGCACAGCGGTACCGCGGCACCCGGGCTGACCGGTCGGGAGACCGCGCCGCAGCTGCTCGGCAAGATCGCGCTGGCCGCCGACGAGCAGCCCGCGCCGGCCGCCCGACCCGACCAGTTCGTGTACGTGCAGAGCACCGTCGCGTTCGCGAACGTCAACGGTGCCACCGGAAAGACGACGGTGGACAAGCCGCACACCCGGCGGGTCTGGATGTCGGTGGGCGGCCGCCGGCACGGCCTGCTGCGCGAGAAGGGCGAGTCGACCGACCTGGGCACCCTGCCGCATCCGGACCTGCACGCCCCGACGTACGCGTACCTGAAGACGTTGCCGACGGATCCGGACGCCCTGCTCGCGGTGATCTACGCGGCGTACGACGCGCACCCGAGCGGGTCCGGGCGGGACGCGGAGGCGTTCGTGACGATCGGCGACCTGCTGGGGGAGTCGCTGCTGCCGCCGAAGCTCGCCGCCGCCCTGTACGGTGCCGCCGCGAAGATCCCCGGGGTCACCGTGGTCGGCTCCGCGACCGACGCGGCCGGCCGTACGGGTGTCGCGGTGGCGCGGGAGGACCGGGAGGCGGGCACCCGTACCGAGTGGGTGTTCGACCGGCACTCGCTGGGCTACCTCGGCGAGCGGCAGGTGCAGGTGACGAGGACCGGCAACGTCCCGGCCGGTACGGTCGTCGGCTCGACCGCCGTCACCCGCCGCGCCGTGGTGGACCGCGCCGGCCAGCTTCCGAAGTAGGCCCGGCGGCGCCGGTTCCGCCGGCACGGTCGGGTCGTGCGGGCCGGATCCCACGTGCGCTCCGGCCCCGGACCGTACCTGGCCCGGGGTCGGAACGGCCGCGGGAGGGCGGCCGGATCCGGCTCAACTGAGCCGGACGCGCGGGTCGAGCACCGCGTACAGCAGGTCGACGACGATGTTGGCGACCACCACGAACACCGCCGCGAGCAGTACCACCGCGATGATCACCGGCTCGTCCTGGTTGGTGACCGCCTGGACCGACATCCGGCCCAGCCCGTTCAGGCCGAACACCTGCTCGGTGACGATCGCGCCGCCGAGCAGCGTCGCCACGTCGATACCGAACTGGGTGACGATCGGCACCAGCGCCGCCCGCAGCCCGTGCCGGTACGTGACGCGCAACGGCCGCAGACCCTTCGACCGGGCGGTACGCACGTAGTCCTCGCCGAGTACCTCCAGCATCTGGCCGCGGGTGAGCCGCACGTACACGGCCATGGAGGCGACGGCGAGGGTGATCCACGGCAGGATCAGGTGCTGCGCCCACTGCCCGGGGTTCTGCGTCAGCGGCACGTACCCACCGCCGGGGAAGAACGTCACCCCGGCGAGGTGCAGCTGGTAGAAGAAGAAGTACAGCAGGAGCAGGCCGAGGACGAAGGTCGGGAACGACAGGCCGATCAGCGCGAACAGGGTCGCGAGCCGGTCGGTGAAGCTGCGCGGCCGGGTCGCCGAGAGCACGCCGATCAGGACACCGGCGACCACCCAGATGATCGCCGCGCCGATCGCCAGCGACGCGGTGATCGGCAGCGCCGCCTTGATCAGCGACGTCACGGGCTCGTGGCTGTAGTACGAGTAGCCGAGGTCGCCGTGGAACAGCCGGTTCAGGAAGTGCGCGTACTGCACCCAGATCGGCTGGTCGAGTCCGAGCTGCTTGGTCACGGTCTGGACGAGCTGCTGGTTCTGCGCGGCGAACTTGCCGAGCAGCAGCTGCGCCACGTTGTGCGGCGCGATGAAGAAGATCGCGAACACGATGACGCTGATCAGCCAGACCACGAGGACGCCGGTCAGCAGGCGACGGATCAGGAAACGCACCATGACGGCCTCACTTCGCGAACAGGCGTTCGGTGCGGGGATCCAACGCGTCCCGCACGCTGTCGCCGAGCAGGTTGAACGCCAGCGTCGTGGCGATCAGCGCGATGCCGGGGAACAGCAGGAACCACCAGGCCTGCTGGTACACGTCCTGCGCGTCGGAGATCATGTTGCCCCAGCTCGGGGTCGGCGGGATGATCCCGACCCCCAGGTACGACAGCGTCGCCTCGAACACGATCGACACCGGGATCAGCAGCGTCGTGTACACCAGGACCGGTGCCACGAGGTTGGGCAGTACGTCGACGAACATGATGCGCCGGTCGCTGGCCCCCAACGACCGGGCCGCCTCGATGTACTCCTTCTCCCGGATGGACAGTGTCTGGCCGCGGACGATGCGGCCGACGGCGGCCCACGAGAAGAACGCGATCACCCCGATCTCCACCAGCTCGCTCGGCCCGACCACGCTCACCAGCGCGATCGCGAACAGCAGGAACGGGAACGACAGCACCACGTCCATCAGCCGCGACACGATCGCGTCGACGGCGGGGCCGAAGTACCCGGCGATCAGGCCGACGATGACGCCGATGAGGACGGCGGCGACGGCGGCGGCGACACCGACGGCGAGCGAGACGCGGGTGCCGTAGATGACGCGGACCAGTACGTCCCGGCCGAGGTTGTCGGTACCGAGCAGGTGGTGCACCGACGGCGGCGCGGGCAGCCCGTCCGGGGTCAGCCCGTTGATCCGGTCCTGTTGCGTGGGCGACCAGCCGATCAGCTTCGACAGGGGCCCGGCGAACGCCGCGACCAGCCCCAGCAACACGATGAACGCGCCGCACACCAGCGCGACGCGGTCCCGGCGCAGCCGCGCCCAGGCCAACTGCCACGGACTGCGCCCGAGCGTCCCGGAGGTGTCGATGGTGGGAACCTCGGCGCTCTCGAACAGTTCGGTGGTGGACATGGCGCCCTCCGTCAGGTCCGGCCGGCAAGCACCTCACCGGGCAGGACCGGGTAGTGGCAGGCGGTCACGTGGCCGTCGCCGGTGGGTTCGGCGCCGGGCCGGCGGTCGGTGCCGGGCATCAGCACCGGGTCGTCGACCGAGCAGCGGTCCCGCGCCTTCGGGCAGCGCGGGTGGAACCGGCAGCCGGACGGCGGGTCGATCGGTGACGGCACGTCGCCGGTGAGCAGGATGCGTTCCCGCTTCCGCGCCTTGTTCGGATCCGGCGTACCCGCGGCCGACAGCAGCGCCACCGTGTACGGGTGGTGCGGGTGCCGGTAGAGCTCGTCGACCTCGGCCAGTTCCACCAGCCGCCCCAGGTACATGACGCCCACGCGGTCGGAGACGTGCTCGACGACCGACAGGTCGTGCGCGATGAACACGTACGTCAGGCCGAAGTCGTCCTGGAGGCTCTCCAGCAAATTGATGATCTGCGCCTGGATCGACACGTCCAGCGCGGACACCGGCTCGTCGCAGACGATCAGCTTGGGGCGCAGCGCGAGCGCGCGGGCCACGCCGATGCGCTGCCGCTGCCCGCCGGAGAAGTCGGCCGGGAACCGGTTGTAGTGCTCGGGATTGAGCCCGACCAGCTCCATCAGCTCCTGTACCTTGCGCTTGCGTTCGGCGCCGTCGGCGACGCCGTGGATGGCGAACGGGTCGCCGATGATCGACCCGACCCGGCGGCGCGGGTTCAGCGAGCCGTACGGGTCCTGGAAGATCATCTGTACGTCCCGCCGGAACGGCCGCAGCTGCCCCCGGTTCAGCGTCGAGATGTCCGTACCGTCGAACACCACCTGCCCCGCCGTCAGCGGGTACAGCCGGGTCAGGCAGCGGGCCAGCGTCGACTTGCCGCAGCCGGTCTCGCCGACCAGCCCCAGCGTCTCGCCCCGCCGTACGGTCAGGTCGACGCCGTCGACGGCGCGCACCTGGCCGATCTCGTGCTTGAAGATGATCCCGCGCCGGATCGGGAAGTACTTGACGACGCCGGTGGCGCGTACCAGGTCGTCGTCGGCCGGCCGGGTGCCGGCCGGCGGCTGCGGCGTGTCCTCGATCATGACTCACCTTCCGCGACCGGGGTGTCCTCGGACCGGGCCGCCTCGGCGACCTTCATCCGCTGCGCCTCGGTACCCTCGGCCAGCCCGGACAGTGTCGCCGGCAGCCAGCACGCCGACCGGTGCGCGGCGCCGACGTCCATCAGCGGCGGCTCGTCCGTCAGGCACCGGTCCATCACGTACCGGCAGCGCGGGTGGAACGAGCAGCCGGACGGCAGCCGGATCAGGCTCGGCGGCGAGCCGGGGATGGGCCGCAGCTTGCCGCGCGTACCGGACGCGCCGGGGATCGACTCCAGCAACCCCTTCGTGTACGGGTGGTGCGGGTGGTAGAACACGTCGTCGAGTTCGGCGGTCTCGACCGCCTTCCCGGCGTACATGACGAGGACGCGGTCGGCGATGTCGGCGACCACGCCCAGATCGTGCGTGATCATGATCAACCCGCTGTGGAACTCCTTCTGCAGCCGCACCATCAGGTCGATCACCTGCGCCTGCACGGTCGCGTCCAGTGCGGTGGTCGGCTCGTCGGCGATGACCAGGTCCGGGTTGAGCGCCAGCGCCATCGCGATCATCGCCCGCTGCCGCATCCCGCCGGAGAACTGGTGCGGGTAGTCGTCCACCCGCCGGGCCGGCTGCGGGATGCCGACCAGCCCGAGCAGGTCGATGGCGCGCTTGCGGGCCACCGCCTTGCTCACGTCCTCGTGCGAGCGGATCATCTCCACGATCTGCCAGCCCACCCGGTACAGCGGGTGCAGGCTCGACAGCGGGTCCTGGAAGATCGCGGCGATGCCGGCGCCGCGCACCGCGCGCAGCTCGTCGGCCGACATGGTGAGCAGATCCTGCCCGCGGAACAGGGCCTGACCGCCGCGCCGGCCACCGCCGGCCAACCCGATCAGGCTCAACGTGCAGACCGTCTTGCCCGACCCGGACTCGCCGACGATGCCGAGCGTCTCACCCGAGTCCACCTCGAACGAGACGCCCCGCACCGCCTTGACGAGCCCGTCGGTGGTCGGGAACTCGACCGTCAGGTCACGGACCTCCAACAGTGCCATGTCCGTACCCCCGGTCGGGGCGCCGGAGCGCCCCGACCCTTCCTCAGCTCGACGGGTTCAACCACACCTGCGTGATGTCGTACGCCGCGGTGAACGGCGACTCGATCGCGTTGTGTACCCGGGTCGACCGGAACAGCGGGGTCGACTGGGTCTGGAACGGCACGAACGCGGCGTCCTTCATGATCTGAAGGTCGGCCGAGTGCACGTACGGCGCGGCGGCGGCCGGCGTGTCGGCGGCCAGCGCCTTGTCGATGTCCGCGTTCACGGCGGCGTTGTTGTAGTCGCCCCAGTTGGTCGAGCCGGGGCCGTAGTTACGGCCGTCGAACAGCGGCTCGATGATCGCGCGGGCGTTGTTGCCGAACCAGTCCGGCACCCAGCCGGGCTCGGAGATGTCCCACACGCCGCTGCGCGCGGCGGTCGGGTCCGACAGGTACTTGCCGTAGTAGTCCGACGCGGCGGACGGCGTGCCCTTGACGGTGATCCCGCACTTGGCGAGGTCCGCCTGCACCGACTGGTACACGGCCGGGTGCTTGCCGGACGTGCGGTACACGTCCTTGAGCGTCAGGCCGTTCGGGTATCCGGCGTCCTTCAGCATCGTCTTGCACTTGGCCGCGTCACCGCGGTTCCCGGGCGTCTGGTACATGCTGTACTTCTGGTAGCCGACGTTTCCCGGCGGCACGACCTGGTTCAGCGGCGTGTTCAGGGTCGGGCCACCGTAGATCTGGCCCAGCGCCACCTTGTCGATCGCGTACGCGATGGCCTGGCGGACGGCGACCTTCTTCAGTGCACCACCGTTGTTCGGGCTCTGCATGTTGAACGTCAGGAACGGGTTGGTGTCGAAGTTCGGGTAGATGCCCAGCCGGGCGTCGTTGGTCGACTTGAGCTTCGGCACGTCGGTCGTCGGTACGGTGGTGTCCCACTGGAGGTCCTGCGTACCGGCCTGGATCTGTTGCTGCACACCGTTCTCGTCCGGTCCCAGCGTCACCTGGATGTGGTCCGGGTACTGGTGCCGGATCGGGTCCGCGGACTGCGACCACGCCGGGTTCCGGTCCAGCATGTACGACTGGTTCGGCACGTACTTCGCGATCGAGTACGGGCCGTCGGAGACGGTGTGCTGCCGGAAGTCGGCGGAGTCGGGCAGGTAGTTCAGGTACTCGGTCGGCGCGGCCGAGGAGAACGTCAGCGCCAGGATGTTGAGGAAGTCACCGGCCGGCTTGACCAGGGTGAACTTCAGGGTGCTGGCGTCCGTGGCCTGGATCCCGCTGATCTGGTTGCCGTTGATGTACGACTTGAACGCGCCCACCGTCGCCGGCACCTTCGCGAAACCCTTGCAGTACGTGTCCATGCCGGCGATGACGCCCTCGTAGTAGCCGGGCGCTCCGACGGAGTTCTGGGTCGGGTTGCACAGGCGCTTGAAGCCGAGGACGAAGTCCGACGCGGTCACCTGACGGGCCGGGCTGGTGTCCCACTTGACGCCCTGCCGGATGTGGATCGTGTACGTCTTGCCGTCACTGGAGATCCCGCCGTTGCTCTTGGTCGGTACCTGCGTGGCGACGTCCGCGGCCGGCGTGTTCGCGGTCGTGGTGTTGGTCGACGCGGGGTAGGCGAAGAGCTGCCTGGTGAACGACCGCATCAGCGTCGACGTGGTCGTGTAGTACGCGGCGGCGGTGTCCAGGTGGTCGACGTCGGCGTTGCCGATCAGTTTGAGCGTCCCGCCCTTGGTGGGGCTGCCGCTGGCGTTGACGTTCGCCGCGCGGTTCGCGGGCCCGCTGGCTCCGGTGGTCGTGGACTTCGTGCCGCCGCCGCTGCACGCCGCGGCGAGCAGGAGCGCCACGCCCACCATGGATACCCCGGCCGCGGTCCGCCGCTTGGTGAGCATCGGATGTCGTCGCCGGTTTGCTGTCATGACGCACCTCCGCATCGGGAGTGCCCGTCATGCCGCGTCTCGTCCCCCAGTTCCGGTGCCCGTGACGCGGGTCGGGCATCCCGGTTCCGGACGCTACGCGCAGCGTCCCGCTCCGCAATCCAGTGATTGCCTTCGTGGCCAAGGTGTTACCGGCCCACCGGCCCAGTGTCCACAATGGACCAATGGCCCGTGTCCCGCCCCGTTGAGCCGATCCCGACCGCCGGCGTCGGCCGCGCGGTTCACCGGATTTGCCACCGGCCCGTACGGCCGACCCGGCACCCGCCGTACGGGCCGGCGGGTGGTCTGCGCGGTCGTGCGGCGGGCCGGGGGCTCGCGACGGACGCGGACGGTGGCGTCGCGGTCGCACCGGGGTGTCGTGGCGGGCCGCACCGCGCCCGGTCGGGCCCGGGCTATTGCGTGCGCGCGTCCTCTCCCGCAGAATCAGTTCTCACTTGGGTTGTGAAGTTTCGCATGAGAGGTGAGGTAAGTGGGCGGTGTCGGCGGGGCGATCCTCGATCTCGACGGCGTACTGGCGGACACCGAACACCTGTGGGAGGAGAGCTGGCGGGCCTGCGCGGGAGACGCCTGGGATCCCGCGTACACCGGGGCCATGCAGGGCATGAGCGCCCCCGAATGGGCCTCCTACCTGGCCGTACGGGTCGGCGCCGAGGCGGGGGAGGTCCGCCACCGGTGCGTGGCGTACGTGGTGGGACAGATCGACGCCGGCCGCGGACCGCTGCTGCCGGGCGCCCGCGACCTGGTCACCGCACTCGCCGCGCACGTACCACTCGGGCTGGCGTCGTCGGCGGCGCGGCCGGTCATCGACCGGATCCTCACCGACAACGGGCTGGCGGACCTGTTCGCCGCGACCGTGTCCAGCGAGGAGGTCGCGCGCGGCAAACCCGCCCCCGACGTGTACGCCGAGGCCGTGCGCCGGGTCGGCTTCACCGGCGACGGGCTGGCGTTCGAGGACTCCGGCAACGGCATCCGCGCGGCGGCCGCGGCCGGGCTGCGCGTCATCGCCATCCCCAACCCGCAGTACCCGCCGGCGGCCGACGCGCTCGCCCTCGCCTGGCACGTCGCGACCGACCACGCCGACGCGCGGGCCCGTGCCCTGTCCCTGCTGAGCTGAGAGGAACCGACCGGTGGCACACATCCACGGCGACCCCGCCGCGTTCCCCGACGAGATGGTCGACGGCTTCTGCGCCGCGTACTCCCGCTACGTGGAACGGGTACCCGACGCGTCGGTGGTGATGCGCCGCGGCGGCCCCCGCGCCGGCAAGGTCAGCGTGGTCATCGGCGGCGGATCCGGGCACTACCCGGCGTTCTGCGGCACCGTCGGCGCCGGCCTCGCCGACGCGGCGGTGGTCGGCGACGTGTTCACCTCCCCGTCCGCCGAGCAGGCGTACCGGGCGGGGCGGGCGATGGACGGCGGCGCCGGCGTGCTGTTCTCGTTCGGCAACTATGCCGGCGACGTCCTCAACTTCGGCGCCGCTGAACGCCGGCTGCGTGCCGACGGCATCGACTGCCGCACCGTACTGGTGACCGACGACGTGGCGTCCGCGCCGGTCACCGAGACGGCGAGGCGCCGCGGCATCGCCGGCGACTTCTGCGTGTTCAAGATCGCCGGTGCGGCGGCCGACCGCGGCGACGACCTCGACACCGTGGAACGCTTGGCGCGCAAGGCGAACGACCGTACCCGGAGCTTCGGGATCGCGTTCGCCGGCTGCACGGTGCCCGGCGCCGACGAGCCGCTGTTCACCGTCGCCGCCGACGAGATGGAACTCGGCCTGGGCATCCACGGCGAGCCCGGCATCGAGACCGTGCCCCGCCAGCGCGCCCCGGAACTCGCCGCCACCCTCGCCGCCCCGCTGCTCGCCGAACGACCGGACGGCGCCGGCGACCGGATCGCCGTACTGCTCAACGGACTCGGCGGCACCAAGTACGAGGAACTGTTCGTGCTGTGGCGCCACCTCGGCCCGATCCTCGCCGACGCCGGGCTCACCGTCGAGCTGCCCGAGGTCGGCGAACTGGTCACCAGCCTCGACATGGGCGGCGTGTCGCTGACCCTGCTGTGGCTCGACGACGACCTCGCCGAGCTGTGGGCCGCGCCCGCCGACACCCCGGCGTTCCGCCGCGGCGCGGTCACCGACCTGCCACGGTTCGCCGCCGCAGCCCCGATCCGGGCCGCCACACCCGCCACCGGCCCGGTCCCCGACGCCGACCCCGACTCGGTACGCGCGGCCGACCGTGCCCGCGCGGTACTCGACGCGATGCTCGCCGTCGCCGAGCGGGACGCCGCCGAATGGGGCCGCATCGACGCGGTGGCCGGCGACGGCGACCACGGCACCGGCATGGTCCGCGGGCTGCGCGCCGCGGCGCAGGCCGCCCACGCGTACCCGGGCGGGTTGGGCGGCACGCTCGCCGCGGCCGGCGACGCGTTCGGCGACCGGGCCGGCGGTACCAGCGGGATGCTGTGGGGCGTCGTGCTGCGCGCAGTCGGCGCCGTACTCGGCGACGACGCCGCACCGGACGCCGCCCGGCTCCGCGCCGGAGTACGGGCGGGCGTCACCGAACTGGTCGCCGTCGGCAAGGCCCGGCCCGGCGACAAGACCATGCTGGACGCGCTGCTGCCGTTCGTCGACGCGTTCGAGGCGGCGCTGGACGCGGGCGCCGGCACCGGGACGGCCTGGCGTACCGGGGTGGACGCGGCACGCACGGGCGCCGCGGCCACCGCCGACCTCGTACCGAAGCTGGGTCGGGCCCGGCCGCTCGCCGCCCGCAGCGTCGGCACCCCCGACGCCGGAGCCACCTCGATGGCCGCGTGCCTGCACGCCGCGGGCACCGCCCTGTTCACCCCGGAGGAGGACACATGAGCGCGGATCCACGACAGCCCGGACCGGACACCGACGGCGCCCCGGCGGGCGGCTGGCGGCTGGTGGTCGGCTGCGACGACGCCGGGCTGGCGTACAAGGAACGGCTCACGGCGGACCTGCGCGCCGACCCCCGGGTGGCCTCGGTGCAGGATCTGGGGGTGCACGAAGGCGACCACACCGCGTACCCGCACATCGGCCTGGCCGCCGCGCAACGCGTCGCGGCCGGCGAGGCCGACCGTGCCCTGCTCGTCTGCGGTACCGGCATCGGCATGGCGGTCAGCGCCAACAAGGTGCCCGGTGTCCGCGCGACGACCGCGCACGACAGCTTCTCCGTCGAACGTTCCGTGAAGTCCAACAACTGCCAGGTCCTCACGCTCGGCCAGCGCGTCATCGGCATCGAACTGGCCCGGCTACTGGTCCGCGAATGGCTCGGACACGTGTTCGACCCGGCCTCGGCGTCGGCGGACAAGGTCGCCGTGCTCGACGAGTACGAGGGGTGCGGGTGACCGGTCGCTACCTCGGCATCGACCTCGGTACGTCGGTCGCCAAGCTCGCCCTGTTCACCGAGCGTGGTGAGGTCGTCGCGACCGCCGCCCGTACGCTGCCGCTGCGACACCCGGCGCCCGGTCACGTCGAGCAGGACGCCCGGCTCGTCGTCGAGGCCGTCCGCGACCTCACGTACGAGGTGTGCGCCAAGCCCGGGGACGTGGCGCTGGCCGCCGTCACCGGGCAGGGCGACGGCTGCTGGCTGACCGACCCGTACGGGCACCCGGTGCGCCCGGCGATCTCCTGGCTCGACGCCCGCGCCGCCGGCATCCTCGCCGACTGGGACCGCGCCGGCATCGCCGAGGCGCTGTTCCGGGTCAACGGCAACACGCTGTTCCCCGGCGCCCAGGCCCCCCTCCTGTACTGGCTGGACGAGCACGAGCCGCACAGCCTCGACCGCGCCGCCACCGCCGCGTACTGCAAGGACATGGTGTTCCAGCGGCTCACCGGGGTGCGCGCGACCGACGCCTCGGACGCCTCGCTGCCGTTCGGCGACCATGCCGGCGGGTACGCGGCGGACGCGCTCGACCTGTGCGGCCTCGCGCACCGCGCCGACCTGCTCGCCCCCGTCGTCACCCCGCTGCCGCTCGGCACCGTGCACGGCCCCGGCGCGACCGACCTCGGCCTGCCCGTCGGTACGCCGGTGGCGGACGGGCCGTTCGACCTGCCGGCGTGCGCGATCGGCGGCGGCGTCCGGGAACCCGGCGACGGCCTGCTCACCCTCGGTACCACCCTGGCCTGCCAGGTCCTCGTCGACACGGTCGACACCGCGAGCACCCCCGCCGGCATGCACCTCGCCACCGGTACGCCCGGGCGCTGGCTGCGGGCGATGCCGGCGATGGTCGGCACCGCGTCGCTGGACTGGACCCTGTCGCTGCTCGGCCTCACCCACACCGACCTCGACCGCGTACTGCGCGCCACCGCGCCGGGCGCCAACGGCGTCGAGGTCCTGCCGTACCTGGCGCCGTCGGGGGAGCGCGCCCCGTTCGTGGACCCGGCCGCGCGCGGCCAGTTCACCGGGATCAGCCTGACCACCACGCGCGAGGACCTGGTGCGCGCGCTGTGCGAGTCGCTGGCGTTCGCGGCGCGGCAGTGCCTGGAATCCGCGGGGCTGTCCGGCCGGCTCGTCGTCTGCGGCGGCGGTACCCGGTCGCTGCCGTGGCTGGAGATCTTCGCCGCGGTCCTCGCCCGCCCCCTCGAACTCGCCGCGAGCGAGGTCGGCGCCCGCGGCGCGGTACTGTCCGGCCTCGCCGCCGGCGGCCACACCCCGGACGTCGCGGCGTGGACCGCACCGGCCCGCGTCGTCGACCCCGACCCGGCCGACGCCCGCCACTACGAGCACGCCTACCAGCGGTACCTGGCGCACCAGTCCGCCGCGCGGAACCTCTGGCCCCGCTGACCCGCCGCCGGTACGGTGGCCGGATCGACACGACGGGGGAGGTCCGCCATGGGCCACGTGTTCCGCAAGGGGGAGATCGGCCGCAGTCCCGGCGGCACCCTGACCTTCGAGGGCGGACGGTACGGGGCGGACGTCTCGTTCTTCCTGCTCGACGCGGAGGCCGGGCACGGACCGAAACCGCACACCCACCCGTACGGCGAGGTGTTCGGGCTGCGCTCGGGTGCGGCCCGCTTCACCGTCGGGGACGCCACGGTCGAGGCCGGGCCGGGCGACATCGTGGTGGCCGAGCCGGGCGAGCCGCACGGCTTCGTGAGCCTCGGCCCGGACCGGCTCGACATGGCGTGCATCCACGCCCACGGGCACATGGTCACCGAGTGGCTGCCCGAGCAGACCTGACCGGCGTCAGGCCAGCGCGGCGCGTTCGGCGGCCAGCCAGCTCCGGTACGCGGTGACCTGCGCGTCGCGGTCGGCGTCGGTCCAGCCGAGCAGCGGCGCGACGATGGCGGCGATCTCCGGTGCGGCCGCCGCACCCCCGTCCGGCGTCTCGAACGACACGTGCGTACGGTGCCACAGCAGGTCCTCCAGCGTCGTCGCACCCTCGTGCGTCACCGCGTACGCGAACTCGGCGGCCAGGTGCCCGCCGGCCCCCGGCACCACCCGTACGCCGTCGTCGCCTCCGGCGGCGAGCACCTCCTCGGTGAGCGCCCCGTACCGGCCGACGAGCCGCGGCACGTCGGACTCGGCCACGCCGTACCGGGTGGCGAGCTGCGCGGCGCGGTGCGCCACCGTGTGCCAGCCTGGCGTACCGACCAGCGGCAGGTCGGCGGTCTCCGAGCGCGGCACCTGCCGCCCCAGCCCCGCGGTCGCGGCGTCCACCGCGTCGGCCGCCATCGCCCGGTACGTCGTGTACTTGCCGCCCACGATCGTCACCATGCCCGGCGGGCCCGGGACGACCGAGTGGTCGCGGGACAGCGCGGAAGTGGTGTCGGCGTCGCCGGCCGGCGCGAGCAGCGGCCGCAGCCCGGCGAACGTCCCGACGATGTGCTCGCGCGCGACCGGCCGCCGCAGGTACCGGTTGATGTTGCGGAGCAGGTAGTCGATCTCGGCCGGCTCGGCCCGCGGCGACGCCAGATCCCCCTCGTACGGGGTGTCGGTGGTGCCGAGCATCCAGTGGTCGAACCACTTCCGGATGATGATCACCGAGTCCTCGGCCCGCGCGAAGATCCCGGTACTCGACTCCAGCGCCTCCGGCGCGAGTACCACGTGGACGCCCTTCGCCGGGGCCACCCGGAACGTCTCGGCGCCGGCGAGCCGCTGGATCGCCGCCGACCACACCCCGGCCGCGTTGATGACGCTGCGGGCCGCGATCCGATGCCGCTCCCCGGTCGTGGCGTCGGCGACCACGACCCCGGCCACCCGCTCGCCGTCGCGTACCACGTCGACCACGCGGGCCCGGGTGAGCACGGCGGCGCCCAGCGACGCGGCGGTACGGGCCAGCACCATCGTGTGCCGCGCGTCGTCCACCCGCACGTCGTAGTACTGGATGCCGCCGCGGACGCGGGCCGGGTCGAGCGCCGGCGCGACCCGCAGGGCGCCGCGGCGCGAGTAGTGCCGGTGGTGCGGGATCCCGCGGCGCGACACCGTCATCGCGTCGTACAGCGCGACACCGGCCCCGATGTACGGCCGCTCGTACGCCCGGGTCAGCGGGTACAGGAACGGTTCGGGCTTCGCCAGGTAGCCGCACAGCCGGTTGACCATCAGGTCCCGCTCGTGCAGCGCCTGGTTGACCAGCTTGACGTTCAGCTGCTCCAGGTACCGCAGACCGCCGTGGAACGTCTTGCCCGAGCGTGACGAGGTCCCGGCGGCCAGGTCACCGGCCTCGACGAGGACCACCGACAGGCCGCGCGCCGCCGCGTCCAGCGCCGCGCCCGCCCCGGTCGCCCCGCCCCCCACCACGACCACGTCGTACGTGCCGGCGGTGGCGTCGGCGAGGTGCCGGGCCCGCTGCGCGGGGGAGAGCGCGGATGCGTCGGTCATGCCGGGGTTCCCGTCTGTCGAGGTGCCGTGTGCGGTTCCGTACCGTGGCCGGCGAGTACGCGGCGGCGGTGGTGTTCGTCGGGGCGGGCGTCGAGCGCGTCCGCCGACGCCGCCGACAGGTACGCGGGCCGGCCGACCGCGAGCACGCCGGCGAGTACCCGGGCGGCCTTGACGGACATCGCGGTCACCTGGTGCACCTCCTCGGCGGACGCGCCGAGCGCGACGATCCCGTGGTTGCCCAGGTAGATCAGCTTCGGCGGGGTGCCGTGCGCGTCGAGATGGTTCCGCAGCCCGTCGCGTACGGCCCGGCCCAGCGCCAACCCCGGCTCCGCGTACGGGACGAACAGGGCGTGCCGGCCGCACACCACCACCTGGTCGGGGAACAGGTGCCCGGCCACCAGCTCGCCGGCCCGGTCGGAGCACAGCAGCGCGTTCACCGCCGTCGGGTGCGTGTGCCCCACGTACGCCGCGCCGCACAGCGCGATCCCCAGCGCGTGCAGCATCGTCTCGATGGACGGCGTGGCCGCGCCCGCCTCGCCGGCACCGGCCAGCCGCGCCGCGACCGCCGCCTGGTCACCCGGGTCCAGCGCGCGGTCGTCGACCACCGCCATGACCTCGTCGGTACCCATCCGGACGAAGCTGTCGGCGGTCACCGCACCCAGCGGTACGCCGCTGGCCTTGACCGCGAAGCTGCCGTCGCCCAGGTCGGCGGACGTGTTGCCCTCGCCCAGGATGACCAGGTCGGCGGCCGGATCGGCGAGCCGGTGGGACAGGTCGAGCAGGGCACGGGGTGTGCTCACCGGGTCCTCCGCGGTGGTCGGGGCGCCGCGGTACGGCGCAGGATGTCGGTCAGGCCGGTCGGCCCGGCCAGATGGTCGCGCAGTGCCTGCACCGCGCCGAGCCGTTCGCCGTACGCGGCGTGCCGGTCCGGGTCCGGCGCGAACGTGGTGGCCGTACGCCGACCGGTCGGCGCGACCGCGGCGAAGTCCGGCCACACACCGGTGGCGACCCCGGCGAGCAGTGCCGCACCGTGCGCCGCGCCGTGCCCGGCCACCGGTACCCGGACCTCGCGGCCGAGTACGTCGGCCTTGACCTGCGGCCAGTGCCGCGAGCGGGCGCCGCCGCCGAGCGCGGCGAGCGGACCGCCGGCACCGAGTACGGCGTCGACGGCCGCGAGGTCCGCGCGCAACGCCAGTGCCGTCCCCTCGTACGCGGCGAGCAGCAGGTCGCCGGCCGTCACGTCGAGGTCGAGCCCGACGATCGCGCCGCGCGCGCCGGGATCCCACACCGGGGTCCGCTCGCCGAGCAGCGACGGCAGCAGCGCCAGCCGCCCGGGACGTTCCGCCGGTACCTCGGCGTCGAGCACGTCGGCCGCGTCGTACCCGGTCACCCGGGCCACCCAGTCCACCAGCGCACCCGTACTGACCTGCGCGGTCAACAGCAGATCCGTCCCCGGTACGCAGTGCCGCACGTGGATCATGCCGGGCACGTGCGTGCCGCGCGGGACGGGGCGCAGCGAGACGGTGGAGAAGCCGGTCATCTCGGCGACGCCGTCACCCGGGGTCAGCAGCCCGGCCTCCAGCGCGGCGCCGACCGCGTCGATCGCCCCCGCCGCCACCGGCGTACCGGCGGGCAGCCCGGTGGCCGCCGCCGCGTCCGCGGTGACCGTACCGACGACGGTCGTGCAGGTGACCGCGTCGCCGAGCAGCTCGACGGGCACTCCGGCGGCACGTACCGGATCGGCGAAGCCGGAGTCCCAGCCGGTGAAGAACGACGCGGTGCTCTCGTCGAGGCTGTCCATGCCGGTCAGCCGCCGCACCACGAACGCGTTGGCGCACAGTACGGCGTGCGCGTCGGTCAGCGCACCGCGGCGGGACCACCACAGCAGCTTCGCCGTCCCGAAGTACGGGTCGGTGCCGTTGCGGCCGGGTGGCAGCGCAGCGGCCAGGTCCGCGGACTCGGCGGTGGCGCGGCGGTCGGCCCAGGTGAGCGCCGGCGCGAGCGGCGTACCGGCCGCGTCGACCGGGACCATCGTCGGCCCCTGGCTGGTGACGGCGATCCCGGCCACCGGCTCACCCGGCCGTACGATCCGGCGCAGCGCGGCGGTCGCCGCCGACCACCACGCGGTCGCGTCCTGTTCGGCGCCGAGCCCGGCCAGCGCCGTCGGGTACCGCACGGCGGCGTCACGTACCAGCCGCCCGCCGTCGTCGACGACGACCGCCTTGAGCCCGGTCGTGCCGACGTCGATCCCGATGGTGTGCAGAGCGGACCCCCAACATCTCGGATCGGATGTGCGATTTCTCAGGCACCGTAACGCGGGCGATCCCCGACCTCAAGAGGTGGTACGCCGGGTGATCGGCGCTCACGCGCGGCAACCGTACCGAGGGAATGTCAAGATCCTTGGGATTGGGGGCTGGACAACATCACATCCTCCGTGTGAGATTCGACGGGCGCACCACCCGGAAACCCGCACGTCACCCGTCCGACACGAAGGAGATCCGTGCGCACGCGCCTGATCCTGTCCCGGCACGGGCAGACCACCTGGCACCGCGAGAACCGGTACGCGGGGGTCAGCGACGTCGACCTGACCGACACCGGTCGGCGGCAGGCCGAGGAACTGGGGGAGTGGTGCCGCCGGCACCGCCCCGACGCCCTCTACGCCTCCCCCGTACGCCGGGTGCAGGAGACGATCGCCCCCGCCGCCGCCGCCACCGGCCTGCCCGTACACACCGAGGACGGGCTGCGCGAGGTGGACTTCGGCGTCGCCGAGGGCCGCACGCTCGCCGAACTGGACCCGAGCGTGGCCGCCGGGTTCCGGGCCGACCCGGAGGCGTACCCGTTCCCCGGGTCCGAGCCACCGTCGGACGCCGCGCACCGGGGCGCCGCCGCGCTGCGGGCGATCGCCGCCGAACGCCCCGGCGCCGACGTACTCGTGGTCGCGCACAACACGCTGCTGCGGCTGGCGCTGTGCGCGCTGGTCGGCCTGCCCGCCGGGCGGTACCGGGACGTGTTCCCGCGGCTGGACAACGGTGCGCTGAGCACCATCGCGCTGTCCGCGGACGGCAGCGGCGGTGCCGCCATCGAGAGCTGGAACGTGCCGCTCGCCACCCCCATCACCAGGAGGACCTGATGGCACCACCACCCACGTCGGGGATGAGCCGGCGTTCGCTGCTGCGCGGCCTGGGCGCCGCGGGGGTGGCGGCCGCGGCCGCACCGGCGCTGGCCGGCTGTGTCGTGGAGAGTGCCGGCAGTGCCGGCGCCGGCTCCGGCAGCGCGGCCAACGAGGTCACCGGCGCGTTCGACTGGAAGCGCGCCAAGGGCACCACGATCCGCATCCTCCAGACGCCGCACCCGTACCAGCAGAGCTTCGCGCCGCTGCTGAAGGAGTTCACGGAGCTGACCGGGATCACGGTCGTGCCCGAACTGGTCGCCGAGGCCGACTACTTCACCAAGCTCAACACCGAACTCGCCGGCGGCGCCGGCACCCACGACGTGTTCATGACCGGCGCGTACTTCATCTGGCAGTACGGGCCGCCCGGGTGGATGGAGGACCTGTACCCCTGGGTGCAGAACTCGTCCGCGACGAGCGCCGAGTACGACTTCGAGGACATCTACGAGGGGCTGCGCACCTCGACCCGCTGGGACTTCAAGACCGGCTCGCCGCTGGGGTTCGGCGGACAGTGGGCGATCCCGTGGGGCTTCGAGACGAACGTCGTGGCGTACAACAAGGCGCTGTTCGACAAGCGGAAGATCAAGCCGGCAGAGACGTTCGACGACCTGATCCAGCTGGCGCACGACCTGACCGACCGGAAGAACAACCGGTACGGCATCGCGTTCCGTGGCTCGAAGTCATGGGCCACCGTGCATCCCGGCTTCATGACCCAGTTCACCCGGGAGGGCGGCAAGGACTTCACCGTGTCCGGCGGGAAACTGACCGCCGCGATGAACTCGCCGGCCGCGGTCGACTTCACGAAGAAGTGGGCGGAACTGGCGAAGGCGTCCGGGCCGAGCGCCTGGCCGACGTACGACTATCCACAGTGCACGATGGACCTCGGCAACGGCGTCGCCGCCATGGTGTACGACGCGGACTCCGCGACGTACCCGAAGAACAAGCCGGGGGCGAGCAAGGAGGCCGGGCACCTCGGCTGGCACACCGGCCCGGCCGGCAAGGACGGCAGCTACGCCACGAACCTGTGGACCTGGTCGCTGGCGATGAACTCGGCGTCCAAGCACAAGCTCGCCGCGTGGCTGTTCATCCAGTGGGCCACCGGGAAGCAGGCGATGTCGAAGGCGGTCAAGCAGGGCGCGTTCGCCGACCCGACGCGCAAGTCGGTGTTCGACGGGTCGTTCAAGCAGACGCTCGGCGCGTTCCCCGGCTACCTGGAGACGTTCGAGAAGGTGATCGGCTCGACGAAGATCCAGTTCACGCCGGAGAAGCAGTTCTTCGACGTGGCGGAGAGCTGGGCGGTCGGGCTCCAGCAGATCTACTCGGGCGCGGACGCGAAGTCCACTTTGGACAAGGTGGCCGCCACCGCGACGAAGGCCGTCAAGGGCTGACGGGGGGCGGACGATGAGCGCACTGTCCGACGAGACGGCCGCGCCGCCGAGCGTACCCGCCTGGCGCCGCGGCATCCGGCCGTACCTGCTGTCCATCCCGGCACTCGCCGTCGTGGTCGGCATCCTGTATCCGTTCCTGTCCGGCGCGTGGTACTCGCTGCTGGACTACTCCGCCGGCAACACGCACGTGAAGTCGGTGTGGTTCGCCAACTTCGCCGACGTACTCGGCGATCCCGGGCTGTGGCGCAGCGTCGGCGTGACCATCGAGTACGCGCTGCTCGCGACGGTCGTGGAGACCGTGCTCGGTGTCGGCGTCGCGTTGCTGCTCAACCGGTCCACCCTGATCGGCCGGGTACTGGAGAAGGTGCTGATCCTGCCGTTGATGGTCGCGCCGGTCATCGCGGCCACCATGTGGAAGCTGATGTTCGACACGAACTTCGGCATCCTCAACCACGTGCTCGGCCTCGGCCACACGTACAACTGGCTGAGCAAGGACCACGCGCTGTTCTCCGCCGTCCTGGTCGACGTGTGGGTGTACACGCCGTTCGTGGCGGTCCTGGTACTGGCCGGGATCCGTTCGCTGCCAAGGGAACCGTTCGAGGCGTCCGATGTGGACGGTGCGAGCTGGTGGTACATGTTCCGCCGGCTGATGCTGCCGATGATGTACCCGTACATCCTGGTCGCGGTGATCTTCCGGCTGATGGACTGCCTGAAGATCTTCGACATCATCTACGCGCTGACCGCCGGCGGGCCCGGCACCGTGACGACCACCCTGCAGATCAACGCGTTCGAGGACTCGATCATCCACTTCGACTACTCGCGCGGTAGCACGTACATGTTCCTGTTGTGGGTGCTGGTGTTCGTGGCCGCCCGGTTCCTCGTCGGGGTGCTGACCAAGGCGCAGAAGCGCGCCGCCGGAACGGAGGGGTGATGGCACGACGTGTCCTCGGGCCCGGCCAGAAGCGGGTCAGCGCCGGCGGCGTCGCCGCCGACACCGTCACCGTGCTGTGGTTCGTCTTCGCGCTGTTCCCGATCGTGTGGATGTTCCTGCTGTCGTTGAAGAACAACGTCCAGCAGACCTCCACGTACTTCGGGTTCACGCCGACGTGGACGAACTACCTCACCGTGCTCGGCAGCAAGGGCGAGCAGCTCACCAGCGTCGACTTCAAGTCCGCGGTGCTCACCAGCGTACTGGCCTGCGCCGGCGCGACCGCCGTGTCGCTGGTGGTCGGCATCCCGGCGGCGTACGCGGCGGGACGCTGGAAGTACAAGGGCTCCGAGTCGCTGATGTTCCAGATGCTGTCGTTCCGGTTCGCGCCGGAACTGATGGTCATCGTGCCGCTGTTCGTCATCTACCACTACCTGCACCTGTTCGACACCACCGTCGGCCTGATCTGGGTCCTGCAACTGGTGACGATGCCGCTGGTCGTCTGGATCCTCCGCTCGTACTTCCAGGACCTGTCACCGGAACTGGAGCAGGCCGCGCTGCTCGACGGGTACACCCGGGTGCGCGCGTTCTTCACCGTCGCGCTTCCGTTGGTACGGCCCGGGATCGCGGCGGCGGCGCTGCTGGCGTTCATCTTCGCCTGGAACAACTACATCTTCCCGCTGATCCTCACCGACTCGAACGCCACCACGGTCACCGTCGCGGTGACCAAGTTCCTCGGCGGCGGCGGCCAGGCGTACTACAACCTGACCGCGGCGGCGGCGCTGCTGGGCGTGCTGCCACCCCTGGTGCTGGCGCTGTGCATCCAGCGGTACCTGGTCCGCGGGCTCTCCTTCGGGGCGGTGAAATCCTGATGGCAAGCCTCACCCTCGACGGCATCACCAAGTCGTACGGGAAGACGCGGGCGCTGACCGAGCTGTCACTGACGGTCGCCGACGGCGAGTTCTTCGTCATCCTCGGCCCGTCCGGCGCCGGCAAGACGACCACGCTCAAGTCCGTCGCCGGGCTCGAACCGATCGACGCCGGGACCGTCCACATCGGAGGGACGGACATGACCGGGGTCGAGCCGTACCGGCGGAACGTGGCCATGGCGTTCGAGAGCTACGCGCTCTACCCGCAGAGGACGGTGTTCGACAACCTCGCCTCGCCGCTGCGGTCCGGCCGGACCGGCACGTACACGGCGGAGCAGCAGCAGAAGCGGATCGGCGAGGTGACCGACACGCTCGGCATCTCGCACCTGCTGCAACGCTTCCCCCGCGAACTGTCCAACGGGCAGCGGCAACGCGTCGCGCTCGGCCGGGTCCTCGTCCGGCCCGCCGGCGCGTACCTGCTGGACGAGCCGCTGTCGCACCTGGACGCCAAGCTGCGCGCCGCGATGCGCGCCGAACTCAAGCAGCTCGGCGCGATGTCCTCCACCACCACCCTGTACGTCACGCACGACTACCAGGAGGCGCTGGCGCTCGGCGACCGCATCGCCGTACTGCGCGCCGGTCGCGTCGTCCAGGTCGGTACGGCGGCGGAGATCTGGTCCCGGCCGGTGGACACGTTCGTCGCCCGCGCGCTCGGCCAGCCGGAGATGACGCTGCTGTCCGCGACCGTCCACGATGGACGGATCCGTACCGCGGACGGCGCGGTCGACGTGGCCGCACCGACCGGCCTGCCCCGCGGTGACGTACTGCTGGGGCTGCGGCCGCGGGCGGTGGGCCTCGGTCACCGCGACGACGCGCTGACCGTCGACGGCACCGTACGGCTGGCGGAACGGTTGGGGCGCCTCGTCGAGCTGACCGTCCGAAGTGGAGACACCGACGTCGTCGCGGTCGTCGAGAGCGCCGCCGCGCCGGCCGAGGACAGCACCGTGACCCTGTCCGTACCGACCGGCGAGGTGCACGTGTTCGTCGGTGACCGCCGCTGGGGATCCCTGGCGGGCAAGGAGGACCACGATGCCTGAGCCCCTGGTCCTCGACCGGCTGCGCAAGACGTACCGCACCCGCGGGCGCGAGCCGTTCGAGGCGGTACGCGGGATCGACCTGGACGTCGCGGCCGGTGAACTCGTCGCGCTGCTCGGCCCGTCCGGCTGCGGCAAGACGACCACGCTGCGGATGATCGCCGGGCTGGAGACCGTGACGGCGGGCGACATCCGCATCGGCGGTAAGTCCGTACCGGACCTGCCGCCGGGCAAGCGCAACCTCGGCGTCGGCTTCGAGAGCTACGCGCTCTACCCGCCGCTCACCGTGCGCGAGAACCTGGCGTACGGGCTGAAGGCGCGCAAGGTCCGCGACGCCGACGCCCAGGTCGACACGCTCGCCGCGCGCCTGGAGATGACCGAACTGCTGCCGATGCGGCCGTCCGGGCTGTCCAGCGGCCAGAAGCAGCGGGTCGCGCTGGCCCGCGCGCTCATCCGCAAGCCACCGGTACTCCTGCTCGACGAGCCGCTGTCGCACCTGGACGCCTCGGCCCGCCAGCGCGTCCGCCGCGAGCTTCGTACGCTGCAACGCGAGTTCGGGTACACGACGATCGTGGTGACGCACGACCAGCTGGAGGCGCTCACCCTGGCCGACCGGATGGCGGTCATGGACGCCGGTGTGATCCAGCAGTTCGGCACGCCGGACGAGATCTTCGACGACCCGGCCAACCGGTTCGTCGCCGACTTCGTCGGGGAGCCCACCATGAACCTCGTCGACGGGGTCGTCGAGCGCCGCTCCGGCGGCACCGTCGTCCACCTCGGTACGGCCGGGTTCCTCGCCACCGCGGCCACCGGCGCCACCGACGGCGCGACCGTGACCGTCGGCGTACGCCCGCAGGACTGCGTGTCCGCCGACGACGGCGCCGGCCTCGGCTGCACCGTCCGCGTCTTCGAGAACCTGCTGGAGTACGGCATCGGCACGCTCGACGCCCCCGGGGTCGAGGCGCCGCTGGTGGCGCAGACCGTGCCGGACGCGGGCTGGAGTACCGGGGACGCGGTGCGGATCGCGGCGCCGCCCGAGCGGGTGTACCTGTTCGACCGCACGTCCGGCGAACGGATCCGCTGACCCCGTCCGGTTGTCCCCTGCTCCGACCGCCCGCCCCCTGTGGCTCCGGGTGATCGGAGCAGGGCAGCGGCAGAGCGGAGCTGGCGCCGGGCGATCGGTGCAGCGGGAACCGTGCCGCCGGTGTCAGACCGGGGCGGCGACGATCAGCTCGATGTCGTGCTGGCGTACCTCGGCCTCGTCGTCCGGGTCGAGCCCGGCGTCGGTGACGAGCAGGTCGAAGTCGTCGAGCCGGCCGAGCAGGTGCGGCGCCGGCCGCCCGAACTTCGCGTGGTCGATCATCAGCACCGTACGCGCCGCATGCTCGATCATCGACCGGCGCACCATCAGCGTCGCCTCGGACCGGTGGTAGCAGGCGCCGTCGAGTACCGCGGTGGTCGACATGAACAGCACGTCGGCGTGCAGCGCGCGCACCGCGTCGATCGTCTGCACGCCGTAGCAGCCGTCCTGGATCCGCTGGTACTGACCGCCCAGGACGATCAGGTCCACACTGGACACCTCGCCGAGCTGCGCCACCACCGGCAGGAAGTTCGTCGCCACGGTCAGCGGCGCGCGCTCGATGAGGTGCGGCACGAGCGCCATCGCGGTCGTACTGTCGTCCAGGAACACGGTCTGCCCCTGGTGCACCTCCGCCGCCGCGGCCGCCGCGATCGCCGCCTTCTCCAGCCGCATCGCCTTCGTACGGTCCGGGACGCTCGCGGTCAGCAGCGCCGACGGGTTCGCCGTCGCGCCGCCCCGCAGCTTGATCAGCCACCCCTCGGTGACCAGCGCGTCGAGGTCCCGGTGCACGGTCATCACGCTGACCCCGTACGCCCGGGCCAGCTCGTCGACCCGCGCGAAACCGTCCGCCAGGATCTGCCGCCGGATCCGCTCACGCCGCTCCAACGGCGCCACCCGACCGTTGTCCACCTCCGCCACGCCCCCAGCGTACGGCCAGGGTAGGCCGGCCGGTGACACCCGGGGGCGCCGCGCCTCAGCCGTCCGCAGGCTCCTGACCGCTCAGCGGCAGGCAGGCTCGTGCACCGCTCAGCGGTCGGGAGGCGCTTGGAAGGCGATGAACCGGGCGCCGAACGGGTCGGCCACCCCCACCATCCGGCCGAACGGCGTGTCCCACGGCTCGCGGAACACCTGCCCGCCGAGCTTGCCGACGGTCGCCGCCGTACCGTCCGCGTCGGCCACGCCGAAGTACGTGAGCCAGCGGGGTGGCGGGTCGTCGGCGGTGGCGAGCCGGCCGCAGACCTCCCGGCCGTCGGTCTTCCACACCGTGTAGTCCATGGTCACGTCTGGCAGCGGGTCCTGCGCCTCGTACGAGAAGACCGCCTGGTAGAAGCGGTCCGCGGCGGCGCCGTCCGCGGTGACCAGCTCGCACCAGCCGACCGCGCCCGGCTCGTCGCGCCGCGCCGCGCCGACGAACCCCTCCGCCTGCCAGAAGCCGATGCCCGCGCCGGTCGGGTCGAACACGTACGCCATCCGGCCGGAGCCCGGGATGTCCATCGGACTGAACGCCACCCGGCCGCCGGCACGTTCCGCGGCGGCGAGCGCGGCGTCCACGTCCGGGGTCGACAGGTACACGCCCCAGACGGGCGGCATGTCCTCGCTGCCGGGTGGCGGCGGCGACAGCGCGGCCACCGGCGCGCCGTTCAGCATGCACATCGTGTAGTGGCCGAACTGTTCACCTTGGTCGACGAAGGTCCACCCGAACACCGGCCCGTAGAAGTCCTGGGCGGCCCGCGGGTCGGCGACCGTGACGTCCGACCAGCAGGGCTCACCCTGCGCGTACGTGCTGCGCTCGGCCATGGTGCCCTCCGATCCGCTCGGTTCCCCGGACCAGCGTGCCACCGGCGCCGGGCCCGCGGGCCGCGTTCGGCGAAGCCGGCGCGCCACCCGCCGTACGATCGGCGGTGTCCCACCAGCGCGGCCGGTCGCAGGGCCCCGGCCGGGGGGACCGGAACGGGGGCGGCGATGAGCAACCTGGACACCAGACCGGACGAGGTCGTCTGCGGCGGACGCCGGGCGGTGCCGGCCGAGCCGGTGCACGAGACGCTGCCCGGCCGCGAGGTACTGCTGGGGGAGAGCACCGTGGTGCGCCGGCTGCTGCCGACGCTGGGCCGGCGGCTGGTCGGCGCCTGGTGCTTCCTCGACCACTACGGCCCCGACGACATCGCCGACGCGGCCGGGATGCAGGTGCCGCCGCATCCGCACACCGGGCTGCAGACGGTGAGCTGGCTGCTCGACGGCGAGGTGCTGCACCGCGACAGCCTCGGCTCGCTCGCCACGATCCGGCCGGGTGAGCTGGGCCTGATGACCGCGGGCGCGGCGATCGCACACTCCGAGGAGTCGCCACCGGTGCATCCGGCGCTGCTGCACGGCACCCAGCTGTGGGTGGCCCTGCCCGACGCGGACCGCCACGTACGTCCGGCGTTCGAGCACCACCCCGACCTTCCCGTACTGACCGAGCGGGGTCTCAGCGCCACCGTGCTGCTCGGTACGCTGGCCGGCGCCACCTCGCCGGGCACCACGTACACGCCGCTGGTGGGGGCGGACCTGACGCTGGCCGCCCGCGCCGCGACCCGGCTGCCGCTCGAACCGGACTTCGAGTACGCGGTGCTGTCGGCGGCCGGCGCGGCGGAGATCGACGGCGCGCCGCTCGCCCTCGGCGCCCTGATGTACCTCGGCACCGGCCGTACCGAGTTGCCGATCCGTACCGACGCGGCGGCGCGGCTGCTGCTGCTCGGCGGCGAACCGTTCGCGGAGCAGATCGTGATGTGGTGGAACTTCGTGGCCCGCAGCCACGACGAGATCGCCGCGGCGCGTGCCGAGTGGGCCGACGGCGGGCGGTTCGGCACCGTGCACGGCTACCACGGCGAGCGGCTGCCGGCGCCCGCGCTGCCCGCCACGCAGCTCAAGCCCCGCGGCCGTACCCGCTGACGCCCCGACAGCACCCGGAAGGAACGGAAACCGCTGATGACCAGCACCGTCGTGGACCGCCCCGACACCACCCGGTACGAGATCCGCGTGGACGACGCGACCGCCGGGTTCGTCGAGTACCACCTGTTCCGGGACGAGATCGCGTTCCTGCACACCGAGATCGACCCCGCGTACGAGGGGAAGGGGTTGGGCAGCCAGCTCGCCCGGTACGTGCTGGACGCCGCGCGGGAGCGGCACCTCGCCGTCCTGCCGTACTGCCCGTTCATCCGCGGCTGGATGACCCGGCACCCGGAGTACCTCGATCTGGTACCGGACGGGCAGCGGGCGCGTTTCGGGCTCTGATGCGGGCAAACCGTGATGCGGCCCCCGAGCGAGGCCGCGCCGCGGTATGTATGGGGGAGGTCATCGAGGAGGCGGCGATGGAGCTGTCCGCGGGCACCTACCGGTTCGGCGCCGACCAGGGCGTCATGCGGATCCGCACGTCCCGCACCGGCCTCGGCCGGCGCGCCGGACACGACCTGCTCATCGAGGCGGAACGCTGGTCCGGCAGCGCCCGCATCGGCGACGGGTACGAGGTGGAGGCGGAGATCGACGTGACCTCCCTGGCCGTACGGGAGGGCACCGGCGGCATCAAGCCGCTCACCGACCACGACCGCAAGGAGATCGCCACCACGATCCGCGGCGCGAAGCTGCTCGACGCGGCGCGGCACCCGGCGATCACGTTCCGGTCCAGCGGGGTGCGCGGTGACGCCGACGGCTTCGACCTCGACGGCGAACTCACCATCGCCGGTACGCCCCGGCCCGTCACCGTGCACGGTGTGCTGGGCGCCGACGGGCACGTCCGGGGCAGCGCCACGGTCACCCAGACGAAGTGGGGGATCAAGCCGTACACGGCGTTTCTCGGCGCGTTGAAGCTCGCCGACGACGTCACGATCGACTTCGACACCGCGCTGCTGCCGACCTGACGCGGTCCTGTCGCCGGTCCGGTTACGGCACGCCGGTGATGCCGCCGTCGACGCGCAGGTCGATGCCCGTGATGTACCCGGCGAGCGGACTGGCCAGGAACGCCACCGCCGCCGCGATGTCCTCCGGCGTACCGAGTCGCCCGGCCGGATTCGGCGCGTACTCCCGCGCCAGCTTCGGCTCCAGTTCCGCCCAGGTGGTCGGGCCGGGCGCGTCGGCGAGGAACATCTCCCGCATGCCGTCGGTGACCACGACGCCCGGACTCACCACGTTCGCCGTGACGCCGGTGCCGGTGAGGTCCTTGGCCAAGGTGTTGGTCAGGCTGACCACCGCCGCCTTCGCCGCCGAGTAGTCGACCAGGTTCGGTTGCGGCGCGGTCGCCGTACGGCTGCCCAGGTTCACGACGCGGCCCCAGCCGTCCGCGCGCATCGCCGGCACCAGCGCGCGGATCAGCCGTACCGCGGAGACCACGTTGCCGTCGAAGGTCGCCGCCCACGCCGCCGGATCCGCCGTCCGCCAGTCCCGTTGCGCGACCGGACCGGCATTGTTCACCAGGATCCGCACCCCGAACGCCTGCGCCGCCGCGGCCACCTGCTCGGTCTGCGCCGCGTCGGTCAGGTCGCCGAGCACCACCTCCGCCGTGCCGCCCGCGGTACGGATCGCGTCGGCCACCGCGCCCGCCCGGCCCGCGTCCCGGCCGTGCACCAGCACCCGGCACCCCTCCGCCGCGAGCCGGTGCGCCACCGCCGCACCGATCCCGCCGCTGCTGGCCGTCACCAGCGCCCGCCGTCCGTTGAGCTGAAGATCCATACCGGCCACGCTAACGCCTCCCGCCGCGACCCGCCCGGCGACCGGCACGTGCGTCACACCACGATCCTCGGATCCCTCGTACCGACGGGAGTCGGCTCTGCTACGGGCAACCGGGACCGTCCCAGGTGGACAGTCGGGCGGGTGGTCGTGCCGGTGCCGCCCATCCGATCCGATCACGGTACTGCCGTTGCGGCGCCGCGGTCCCGTGGCCTCGGTGCCGCGAGACTCTTCCGGCGTGGCAACGGAAGCGTCGTCGTCGCAACGGAACGCTCCGGTGGCAGGGCAGCGAGAGTCCGTTGCGGCGCCAGGAAACGCCGCTGTGTCAGTACATCGGATGCTGCGGAACGAGAGTCGTCGCCGGGCAACGGACACCGCCGGCCACAGTGGACGGACGGCGCCGACCGCAGTCGGCGGAAACCAGTGCGCGGCGGAAGTCGTTGCCGCGCAACGAGTTGCGGTCACCGACCGTCCGGGTGGATCCCCTGGGGGATCCACCCGGACACCCGTACTCAGGCCAGCGCGGGCGCTCCCGTACGGCGGCCGGCGAGGACGGCGCCCAGTGCCGCGAGGGCCGCCATCGCCAGGTCGAGCGGGAGTACCGCGGCGGTGGGGTGTGCGGTGGAGGCGAGCAGGTTGACGAGGACACCGCCGACGCCGACCATCAGTACCTGGCCGAGCAGGTCGCTGATCTGCATGGCCGAGGAGTTGAAGCCGCGGTCGGCGACCGTGGACGCGTCGAGGGTCAGGACGCTCGCCGACGAGACGCCGAGCCCCATCCCGGCGCCGGCGATCGGCAGGACGACCAGCGCCGCCCAGGCCGGGCCGCCGGGCGCGGCGATCAGCGCGACACCGGCCAGTCCGACCGCCAGCAGGACGAATCCGGCGCGCAGCAGGACGGTGCGCGACAGGTCCCGCCGCCTGCCCTGCCAGGCCGAGGCCAGGCACCAGCCGAGCGCGCCGACGGTCAGCGGCAGCCCGGCGGCCGCCGGCGGGTAGTGGTGCACCGCGGTCAGCGTGAGCGGCACGTACGCCAGGACCGCGAAGTAGCCGCCGGACAGCAGTCCGCGCGACAGGATCGCGGTCGGCAGTCCGGGGCGCGCCCGCAGGGTGCCGGCGGGCAGCAGCCGCCGCGCCGACGGTACGAGGGCGCCGAGCGCGACGACGCCGACGACGAGCGTCACCGCCGACGGGTGCTGCGCGGCGAACGTCAGCGCGGACAGGCCCACCGCGGCGCCGAGCGCGGCCAGCGGCAGCCCACGCCGTACCGGGGTCGCGCCGTCGCGTTCCTCGGCCGGCAGCCGGCGCAGTACCGGCACCAGGATCGCGAGTCCCAGCAGTACCAAGGGAACCAGGCCGAGGAAGACCGGCCGCCAGCCGGCCTGCTGGGTGACGACCCCGGCGACGGCCGGGCCGATCAGCGCGGGCAGCACCCACGCCGCGGACAGCGCACCGTACGCCGCGGGCCGGTCCCGTTCCGGGTACACCGCGCCGATCAGTACGGTCACGGCGACGACCTGGGCACCGGCGCCGAGACCCTGCAACGTACGGCCCAGCAGCAGCAGCGGCATCGACACCGCGGTGCCCGACACGACGAGGCCGACCACGAACACCGCCGGGCCGGCGATCATCGACGGTACCGGCCCGCGCAGGTCGCAGATCCGCCCGGACAGCACGCACGCCACGACACTCGCGGCGAGGAACGCCACGAACGGCCACGCGTACCAGGCGCCGCCGTGCAGGTCGCCGACGATCCGCGGCATCGCCGTGTTGACGCCCATGTCCTCGAACGCGGCGAGCGTCACGAGCAGCACGATGCCGATGGTGGGGCCACGGCGGTCCGGCGCCCAGAGCGCGCTGGTCCGCCGTACCGGAGTCTCGGTCGCAGTCACCCCTGAATCCTCGAACCTCAAGCGCGCTTCAGGTCAATGCGTGCGTCGATGATCCGCCCCACAGCGGCGCCGTCAGGTTACGGCGCGACCACGTCCGCGAGCCGGTCGACCTGGTCCAGGTCCGCCGTCGCCGGATCGAAGTACAGCTCGGTGAAGCCGGCGTCGGAGAACGCCCGCACCGCGTCGGCCACCGCCGCCTCCGTACGCCGGGCGCCGGACGCGATCCGCTCCGCGTACTCCCCGGTGAAGCCGTAGTAGCGGCGCAGGTACGCCCACGAGTCGGCCTCCGCGTCCGGGCCGAGCGCGAAGTACGTCAGGGCGGCCAGCCGCGGCTCACCGTCGCGGCCCGCGTCCCGCCACGCGGTACGGATCCGCTCGGCCAGCGGCGCGGCCTGCTCCGGCGGCGCGCCACCGATCGTCCACCCCGCACCCCACTCGACCGTACGGCGGATCGCGGCGTCGCTGGTGCCGCCCACCAGGATCGGTACCCGCCGGTCGTTGACCGGGATCGGGCACACCGCCTCCTCGCCGCCGGCCACCGGCTCACCCCGCCACGCCCGGTGCATCAGGTCCAGCCCGGCGTCGAAGTCACGCCCCCGGGTACCCGGGTCGCGGCCCACCGCGGCGAAGTCGTCCGGCCGCCCACCCACGCCGAGCCCCAGCGTGAGCCGCCCACCGGACAGCTGGTCCAGGCTCGCCGCCGTCTTCGCCAGCAACAGCGGCTGGTACACCGGGGCGAGCAGGATGTTCGTCGTCAGCCCGATCCGGCTCGTCGCGCCCGCCGCCACGGCCAGCGCCGTCAGCGAGTCGTACGACGGGAAGACGACGCGGTCGATGGTCGCCAGCGCGGCGAACCCGCGGTCCTCCGCCCGACGCGCCCACTCCACCAGGCGTACTCCGGGCGTGTCCGGTACCGGGTTGGGCAGTCCGATCCCGATCCTCATCCCCACGACCTCCCACGGTTTCGGCATCGCCGGCGCCGTCGCCGGCCTACCGTGCAACTGTGACACCACCCGGGCCGGACGCGGGGCGGATGCGCCGGTTGGTCGACACCGCGCGCGTCGCGCGGCTCGCCACCGTCGACGCCGCCGGCGACCCGCACCTAGTACCGGTGTGCTTCGCGCTGCTCGGCGACACCGCGTACTCCGCCGTCGACGCCAAGCCGAAACGGACGACCCAGCTCCGGCGCGTCGCGAACCTCCGCGCCACCGGCCGCTGCTGCCTGCTCGTCGACCGGTACTCCGACGACTGGTCCGCGCTGTGGTGGGTACGTCTCGACGGCACCGGCCGGATCGTCGACGACCCCGGCGAGACGGCACGCGCACTCGCCGCGCTCACCGCCCGCTACCCGCAGTACGTCGCGGCGCCGCCCGGCGGGCCCGTCCTCGCCGTCGACGTCACCCGCTGGACCGGCTGGACCGCCACCCCCTGACGGCCGCGCCGGATGGCCCGCTCAGGACCAGTCGTACCCGGAGCGCAGCGCCGCGGCGACCCGGTCGAACCGGGCCCGGTCGAGGATCGCGCCCTCACGCCGGATGCCGTCCTCGCGCATCGTCAGCACCCGGTCCAGCCGTACCCAGCTGGGCCGGTGGTCGCGGTCCCACTCGCCCGGACCGAGCGCGAACCAGTGCCGCTGGCCGTCCCGCGCGCTCTGGCTGGACAGCATCAGCCCGAACAGCGTCCGGCTCCACCGGCCGACCACCAGCACCGGGCGGTCCTTGCCCTGCCGCGGATCCTCCTCGTACGGCACCCACGTCCACACGATCTCGCCCGGATCGGCGCGCCCGTCCAACTCCGGCGCGTACTCCAGCCGCCGCCGGCGCAGCGCGCCGACCTGCCGGCGCCGCGCGACCCGCGCGGGGGAGGGTACCGGCGCGCCCCGCCGTCCGAGCCGCCCGACCACGCTTCTCCACAGGTTCGCCACGGCCGGCACCCTACCCCGCCCCCGCGCCACCGCCCCCGCGCGCCCGCGCGCCCGCGCCCCGCGCAAGCCGCCCCTGCGTCACCGCACCGGCACTCCGTCACGTCACGGTGGCCTGGCGGCTCCGCGTATGCCACCGCGTCACTGCTCCTGCGTCACCGCATCGGCATGCCGCCATGTCACGGTGGCCCGGCGGCCCCGCGTATGCCACCGCGTCACTGCTCCTGCGTCACCGCACCGGCACTCCGTCACGTCACGGTGGCCTGGCGGCACCGCGCATGCCGCCGGCCATCAGGCCGCGAGTACTCCGGCCCGGGGCACCGCGTCGTCGCCAGACACGCGGGCTGGCACGGCGTCGCCAGCCGCGCCGGTACGGCACCGTGGCCCCGCACCGCTCGGGTACCTCGGCCGGGTGGGCCACCGGGCAGGTCCTAGACTGCCGGGATGCATGCGGTGACCGGATGGACGACCCCGCCGCTGCCGCTGTACGGGCAGGACCACGACCGCGGCGACCTCGCGCCCTGAGACGCCGCCGCGCCGCCCTCGTCGCGGCGCCGCCGTCGCCCCGTTCGCCCGAGCCGTAAGGGATCCCGCCATGCCGCGTACCCTGCTGTCCGCTCCCGAGGCCGTACGATGACCGGCCCGCTCGCCCCGACCGTCCGTGTCCTCGGCCGCCGGCACGTACCGCGGCTGCTGTCCTCCGCGCTGCTCGGCCGGCTGCCGACGGGCATGGCGGCGCTGGCGATCCTGTTGCTGGTCCGCGACCGGGGCGGCGAATACGGCCTCGCCGGGCTCCTCTCCGGCCTGTACGCCGCGGGCGGTGCGCTCGGCGGCCCGCTGCTCGGCCGCGCGATCGACCGGTACCGGCAGGGGCCGGTGCTGGTGGGTGCGGCGCTCGCGGCCGGGGTGGGTTTCGCCGCGCTGGGCCTGGTGCCGATGCGTGGGTGGCCGCCGCTGGCGGCGACGCTGCTGGCGGGCGCGGCGACGCCGCCGTTGGAGTCGTGCCTGCGGGTGCTGTGGCCGCGGGTGGTGTCCGCCGATCTGCTGCACCCCGCGTACTCGCTCGATGCGGCGGCGCAGGAGATCCTGTTCGTGCTGGGCCCGCTGGTCGTACTGGGGTCGGTGGCGGCGTTCGGCCCGGCGGGCGGGGTGGTCGTGGCCGCCGTACTCGGTGTGGCGGGGGTGGCGCTGTTCGCCACGGCCGGACCGTCGCGTACCTGGCGGGGTGAGCCGACCGCGCGCCGGCATCCGGCGGGGCCGCTGCGGTCGGGCCGGCTGGTCCGGTTGCTGGTTTCGTTGCTGTTGACCGGTTTCACGCTCGGTACGTTCGCCGTCGGCAGCACCGCGTACGCGGAGCACGCGGCGGGGCGGGGTCTTGCGGGCTGGCTGATCGCGGCGAACGGGCTGGGCGCGTTGATCGGCGGCGTCGGGTACACGCTGGTGCGGCCGGGTGCGGACCTGTCCCGCCGGCTGCTGGTGCTGTCGGTGGCGCTGGCCGCGGGCTACCTGCCGCTGGCGCTGCAACCCGCGCCGCCGGTGATGCTGGCGCTGTGCGTGCTGTCCGGCCTGTCCCTTCCCCCGGTACTCGCGTGCGGCTTCGCGATCGTGGAGCGGGTGGCGCCGGAGGGCACGGTGACGGAGGCGTTCACGTGGGTGGTCGCGGCGTTCGGGGTCGGGAACGCGGCCGGTGCCACGCTGGGTGGCGTCCTCGTCGACCGGTACGGCGCGGTCGCCGCGTTCCTGATCGGGGCCGGTACGGCCGCGCTGGCCGCGGTCACGGTGGCGCGCCGGCTGGTGCCCGCCCGGCCCTGACATGACGCGGACCCCGCCGGTGTGGCGGGGTCCGCGGCGTCGGGCTTCGGATCAGTCCGGGATCGGGCGGCGCAGCGAGTAGGTCACCGCGTGCAGCCGGTGCGGCTGCCCGACCAGGATCGCGGCCCGGTCGTACGACTGCCAGCCGGCCTGGCCGGCCCGGTTGAGGTGGCGGAGGTCGTCGAACCGCTCGTCGGTTCCCCACCGGGCCACGCCGTCCGGGTGGTGGAAGTTCGCGGTCCAGTCCATGTACTTGTCGGCCCCGAACGTCCCGGTGGACTTGTATTCGAGCCTGGCATATTCCCATCGCGTCACCGGTTCATCATGCCGCAGCGCCACAACGCCCGCACCGTACCGACCCGCCGGACCCGCACCGGCTCGACCCGGTACGTACGCGAAGATTTCTTCCGAGTGGTCTGTTCTCTTCGCAACGATCATGGCAAGGTGTCCTCGTACCGCGGCGGCCCGTGCGCCGGTGCCCGCCGCTCGTCCTGGCGTACGAGAGGGCGGTGGCGGATGGGATCCCGACCGGTGGCGACGGTGGGCGCGCTCGCGGTGGCGTGCCTGGTGCTCGGCGGCTGTGTCAGCGCCAAGCACGCGGCGGGGGCGGGCGACCCGCAGCGCAACGCGGACGCGAAGCACGCCACGCTGACCATCTCCACGAACGCGATCTCCGGCGGCAAGAACGCGCAGGAGGCCGACTGGATCACGAAGGAACTGATCCCGGCGTTCGAAAAGGCCGAGAAGGCCAAGGGCAGGAACGTCACGGTCAACTACCAGGCGAACGGCATCGACGACGCGAAGTACGGCGAAAAGCTGGAACTGTCGCTGAAGGCCGGCGGCGGCCCGGACCTGTTCGTGGTCGGCGGCGACTCGATCGCCACGTACGCGGCGGCCGGCTACATCGCGCCGCTGGACAAGGTCGTCGGCGGCGAGGCGAACTCGTGGACCGGCTGGAAGCAGGTCGACGCCGCGGTCAAGAAGAACGTGTCGATGAACGGCCGCTACTACGCCGTCCCCAACGGCGTCGACGGCCGCGTCCTGTACTACAACAAGAAGCTGTTCGTGAAGGCCGGGCTGCCGGCCGACTGGCAGCCGACGAGCTGGGCCGACATCCTCGCCGCCGGCCGCAAGCTGGCGACGTTGTCCGGGGTCACCCCGATCCAGATCAACGCCGGTACGCCGATGGCCGAGGCCACCACGATGCAGGGCTTCCTGCCGCTGCTGGCCGGTGCCGGCGCCGAGATCTACGACGCCAAGGCGAAGAAGTACCAGGGGGACACGAAGGCGGTGCGCGACGTGCTGTCCTTCTACCGCACCCTGTACCGCGGCGCGAAGCTCGGCGACCCGCGGCTCCAGCAGGACCCGAACGGCCGCGACGAGTCGTTCACCGAGTTCTCCCAGGGCAAGCTCGGCATCATCGGCGAGAGCGACTACCTGTGGCGTTCGGTGGTGTGCCCGACGAAGTCGGTGTGCAACGCGACGGCCATGCCGGACCGCAACTCCACCGTCGGGTACGCGATGATCCCGGCCGAGCGGCCGGGTAGCGGCGTGGGCGGCCAGGACTTCGTGAGCATGTCGGGTGGCGGCGGCTTCACCATCAACCCGCACACGAAGTACCCGCAGCAGGCGTGGGACCTGCTGACGTTCATGCGGTCGGCGACGCAGATCAAGGCGCAGCTGGGCAGCACCGTGCAGATCACCGCGAACAAGCAGGTCAACGACGAGATCCTGGCGCGGGATCCGGCGCTGAAGTTCATCGCGGACAAGGTCATCCCGATCACGCGGTTCCGGCCGAGCGAGGAGCACTACACGTCGGTGGGCGCGCTGATCGAGGAGGCGACCGGGCAGGTGGTGGCCGGCAAGCCGGTCGACGAGGTGGCGAAGGCGTACCAGCAGGGTGTGGTGAAACTTGTCGGCGCCGACCACGTCAGCTCGAACTGAGCGCCGCCCGGCGGCCGACGTCGCCGGGCTCGGTACCGGGCGCGCGGTGCTGTTCGTCGCGCCGGCGCTGGCGCTGATCGCCGCGTTCCTGGTGTTCCCGGCCCTGTGGACGCTGTACCTGGGGGTCCTCAAGTACGACCTGGCGGGCAGCAACGCGGCGGCGCCGCAGTTCGTCGGGCTGGGCAACTACCGCGACGCGCTGACCGACCCGCGGTTCGCGAACTCGCTGCTGCTGACCGTCGCGTTCGTCGGGCTCTCCGCGGTACTCGGGCAGAACGTGCTCGGCTTCCTGCTCGCCGCGGTCCTGCGCGACGCGGCCTCCTGGGTACGCGGGGTGGTGAACGCGGTGGTGCTGCTGGCGTGGATCCTGCCCGGCACCGTGGTGGTGTTCCTGTGGCAGGCGCTGCTGGACCGCGGCGGCGGCACGCTCAACGCGCTGCTCGGTACGCCCGGCGCGGCCTGGACGTTGGACCACCCGCTCGCCACGATCGTCGCGTTCAACATCTGGCGCGGCACCGCCTTCTCCATGCTCCTGTACTCCGCGGCCCTCGGCGCCGTGCCCCGCTCCCAGCTGGAGACCGCCCGCACGTACGGGGCGGGGCCGCTTCGTACGCTGCGGGACGTGGTGTTGCCGCACATCCGCGGGCACGTGCTCACCAACACGCTGCTCATCACGCTGTGGACGTTCAACGACTTCGCGCCGTACATGCTGACCGGCGGCGGCCCCGACCACCGTTCCGAGACCCTCCCGGTGTACGTCTACCGCACGTCCATCGAGGGCGGCGCGCTCGGGTACGGCTCGGCGATCTCGCTGATCATGCTGATCGTCAACCTCGCCATCGCGCTGTTCTACCTGCGCCTGCTGCGCCGGCGGTCGGCGTGAGCGCCCCGGCCGTGCTCGCGCGGCGCGCCATGGCCCGCGTCGGCCTGTACGTGTTCGTCGGCCTGGTGCTGGTGTTCTTCGCGCTTCCGTTGGTGTGGCTGGTGACCACGCCGTTCGCGCGGACCCCGTCGTACCGGGTGCCGGCGCCGAGCTTCACCCTGCACAACTTCCGGATCCTGTGGGACAACCCGTACGCGGTCCGCTCCATCGGCAACTCGCTCGTGCTGGCCGGCGGCACCGCCGTGCTCGCCGTCGTGTTCGCCGGCACCGCCGCGTACGCGCTGTCCCGGGTACGGCTGCCCGGCCGCGACGCCGTGCTGTACGCGGTGCTGCTGCTGTCGTCGATCGTCACCGGCACCGCGGCGATGGTGCCGATCTTCCTGATGCTGTTCCAGCTCGACCTCATCGACAACCGGCTCGCCCTGGTCCTGGTACTCACCGGCGGGCTGCTGCCCTCGGCGATGTTCATCCTCAAGGACTTCATGGACACCGTGCCCCGCTCGTACGAGGAGTCGGCGCGGGTGTTCGGGGCGAGCCCGTTCCAGATCCTGCGGCACGTCGTCGCCCCCGTCGTACGCCCGGGGCTGGCCACGATCGCGGTGTGGGCGGTGGTGCAGGTGTGGGGCAACTTCCTGCTGCCGTACATCCTGCTGCACGACCCGGCGAAGCAGCCCGCCGCGGTCATCATGTACACGTTCTACGACGAGGGCGGCCAGCCCAACTTCGCGCTCATCTCCACGTTCTCGCTGCTGTACTCGGTGCCGGTGGTGCTCTGCTACCTCGTGGTGAACCGGCGGTACGGTTTCCGGTTCCAGGGAGGGATCAAGGGCTGATGGCGGGCATCGGGCTTTCCGGCGTGACCAAGACGTACCCGGGCGGGGTGACCGCGGTCGACGGCCTCGACCTGACCGTGCACGACGGCGAGTTCTTCGCGCTGCTCGGCCCGTCCGGCTGCGGCAAGACCACGCTGCTGCGCACGATCGCCGGCCTGGAACAGGCGAGCGCCGGCACCGTGTCCATCGGCGACCGGGACGTCACGCGGCTCGCGCCCGGCCAGCGCGACGTGGCGATGGTCTTCCAGGACTACGCGCTGTTCCCGCACATGACCGTCCTGGACAACATCGCGTACCCGTTGCGCGTCAAGCGAATCCCGCGCGCCGCCCGGCACGACAGGGCGCGGGAGGTCGGCGCCGGGCTGGACCTGGCCGACCTGATGGCGCGCCGCCCCGCCGAACTGTCCGGCGGCCAGCAGCAGCGCGTCGCGCTCGCCCGCGCCGTCGTCGCGCACCCGAAGGCGTTCCTGTTCGACGAGCCACTGTCCAATTTGGACGCCCGGCTGCGGCTGTCCGCGCGGACGTTCCTCAAGCGGCTCCAGCGCGACCTCGGCATCACCACCGTGTTCGTCACCCACGACCAGGCCGAGGCGCTGGCCATGGCGGACCGGATCGCCGTCATGGACGCCGGGCGCATCCGCCAGGTCGGTACGCCGCGCGAGGTGTTCGGCCGCCCCGCCACCTCGTTCGTCGCGCACTTCATCGGCTCGACGCCGATGAACCTGCTCGACGCGACCGTCACCGGCGGCCGTCTCACCCTCGCCGCCGGCACCCTGCCCTGCCCGGCCGACCTGCCCGACGACACCCGCGTCACCGTCGGCATCCGCCCCGAGTACCTGACGTACTCGAAGGATCCGGTCGAGGACGCGCTCGCCGGTACCGTCGGGATCGTCGAACACCTGGGCAGCTCGTCGCTGGTCACGCTGGAGACCGACGGCGCCGCGCCGGTCGGCGTGGTCGTCGAGGAGGGCGCCGAACCCGAACCCGGTACGCGCGGCTGGGCCGTGCCGCGCCCCGGCCGCGTCCTGCTCTACCGTGCCGGCGGCGGTGACCTGCTGGCCTGACAGGATGGCGGCATGTCACGCACCGGCCGCATCGTCCTGCTCAACGGCACCACCAGTTCCGGAAAGTCCAGCATCGCCCGGGAACTGCTCGCGCGCCTCGACCCGCCGTGGTTCCATCTCGCGGTCGACGCGTTCGGTGCGATGCGGTCGGTTCCGGCCACCGACCGGCTCACGGCGGACGAATGGCCCCAGGTCGCCCGGCGTACCCGGGCGGGCTTCCACCGGGCGGTCGCCGGGATGGCCGCCGCCGGCAACGACGTCGTCGCCGACCACGTCCTGTCCGAGCCGTGGCGGCTGGCCGACCTGCTCGACGTGTTCGCCCCGTACGACGTGCTGTTCGTGGGCGTGCGCTGTTCGCTGGCCGAGCTGGAGCGGCGCGAGCGGGCGCGCGGGGACCGGCAGCCGGGCGCCGCGCGCGCCCAGTACGAGGTGGTGCACGCGCACGGCCGGTACGACCTGGAGGTGGACAGCGGTGTACTGGACGCCGCCGCGTGCGCCGACCGGATCGCCGCCGCCCTCGCCGAACCCGCCACCGGGCCGGGGGCGTTCGCGGCGTTACGCGCC
>NZ_BOMB01000048.1 GCF_016861975.1 Actinocatenispora rupis
GGGCGTCCAGGCCGGTCGCGTACCGCATCCCCGGTGTGGTCGCCGTCCTGGCGGCCACCGCACCCACCCCGACCAGCGCGGCCAGCGCGGCCGTTCTCGTCGGGCGGGGTGGGACGGCGGTCGTCAGGCGATGACCAGCGCGGTGACCAGAGCGAACAGCAGGTGCAAGGACTGGTCCAGGTGGGCCAGGCCGCCGTGCTCGTGCAGCCAGGTGGGGTGCTTGCGTAGCAGCCGGGCCATTGTCGGCAGGTTCGGATATTCCTGTGTGCGGAATAGCCCCGATGGCGACTGATGACTGAGGCAGGACCGGATCGGCGGCGCACTTCGGGGTGAGAATCCGACAGTGCTCCAGGGGCTGGAGGCCGGGATACTTGGTGCTGCTGGTGGATGATCCTGCTGTGCAGAGACTGTTGGAGCTCTCCTGCATATACTTTCGCGCGTGCCACTCCGGATGATGAGGTGGCTCGGTGACCAACCACGATGGGGCGGCGGCTGTCCTACCGTTGACACTGGTTTGGGTGAGTCGGCACTTGGAGGCCGGCGAACGGATCGTCAGGACCGAGGTGCTGCACGGCGGCATCACTGCCGAAATGCGGAGGCTTGCCATCGGCACGCGGGATGGAAGCACCCGTGACCTGGTGCTGCGGAGCTTCGTCAACATGAAGCACGCCGGGGACTGGCTGAACAGGGAGGCCGGCGCCCTGTCCCTGCTCACGGGCACCGGCGTGCCGGCTCCTGGACTGGTCGCGGTTGATCCGACCGCCGCGCATTGCGAGTATCCATCGCTCCTGATGACACATCTGGCAGGCCGCACGGTCCTCGACAATGAGGGCTTGGAGACGCGCGTTCCTCTGCTGGCCCGTCAACTCGTGGCGATCCACGCGCTGCGACCCGCCGAGCGGCCTCAGGAGTTTGTGGCGTTGACGACCGCCGACACCGTCGTGACTCCTAAGGGCGGCGACGCGGCGGCATGGGCTGCGGCGATCGACGTGATCCGCAGGCCCGCGCCGCCCTATGAAGGGCGATTCCTGCACCGGGACTTCCAACCCGGCAACGTGCTGTTCGACGTGCCGCCCTCAAGCCCGGCAGATGCCCGGATCACCGGCGTCGTCGACTGGGCAGCGAGCTCCTGGGGCCCGGCGGATCTCGATGTGGCGCACTGCTCCACCAATCTCGCGCTGCTGCACGGCCCGGCGTGGGGTCTGCGGTTCGCTGAGGCGTATGAGGAGGCCGGCGGGGTGCTGGCCGCGGCTGCGAGCGAGCGGCTGTACTGGCAGGTGCGGGACGGGCTGGCGTGCTCAGAAGAAGTGGAGTTGGTGGCGCAGCCATGGCGGGAGGCAGGGAGGACAGAGCTGACGACGCGAGCCGTGGAGGAACGGCTGGATGCCTATGTCACCGCCCTGATGGACGCGCTGGGCTGAGCCAAGGCGGTCCGGGGCGCTGCCTGGACCTCATCGTTCACCGCTCGACCAAGCGGAGAATCGAGGTTCGGTAGCGGCGACGTCATGATCGGCGGGCCACCTCGGCGGCGTAGGCCGTCCTGACGGCCCCGGCGGCCCATCGTTCGGCTGCCGCGGGACTGACGCCGAGTAGGCGTTGGAGGACGGCTGGCGGCATCTGGGTGCAGAGGTCGAGCAGAGCCGCGCATCGTCCGGATTCGCTGGCCAGTCCGATCCGGCGGAGGCGGGTGGCCAGTTGCTTGCTGCTCAGCGGCTTGCTGGGACGTTGGGAGGGGAACAGCCAGGGCGCGTTGTGCTCGTTCGCCATCACGGCGTGTTGGTGTTCGTGGGCGGTGTCGGCGAGTTGCAGGATCAGCTCGTCCAACGGCGGCGGTAGCCGCAGGGGTGTTGTGTGAAGGCGGAGGGCGACGCCGTGCTCGTCGTGGATGACGTGTGCGCTGTTCAGGCGGCAGGTCCGGGCTGGGGTCTGGCCATAGAGCAGGACCATCAGTCCGGCGACTCGGTCCTTGGTTTCGAGGGAGTCGTCGTTGAGTAGTCGTCGAGCGATGTCCCAGCGGTCATCGGCGTCGAGAGGGCGGTGGGCGGCTCGTCGTGGCCGGGTCGGGATGTTGATCGCGAAGGCCAGGTCGCTGCGGATGGCCCACGCGACGAATGGCCGGGCGGCGTAGGTGCCTTGATGGCTTTGGGAGGTCAGCCAGCGATCGACAAGCGGCTGTCGGCAGGTGGCGAGTGTTTCTCCAATGTATTGGTGGTGCGTGCCCCGGGCGGGAGTCGATCCCGCGCCCTCGCGGCAGACTGCCAGGGCGTTCTGATCAGCGTTGTCAGCCCTCCTCGATTTGCTGCAGGGCGATGGTGAAGGTGGGAAGCAGCTCGTCGGGCATGGTGAACGCGAGTGCGCGCTGGTACGAGCGGATCTCGGGGTCGTACTCGGCTCTCACCGGATGCTCCAGCCCCTCGCGCACGCGGCCGGCCCTCTCCAGTCGAGTCATCGCCTTGGTGATGGGACCAGTCAGCCCACGAAGCGACTGGTCGCCTTCAGGCCCGCGCATCACGTCGGCCTCCACCCGGCCGCCCCGGCGCACAAGCTCGCGCAGCAACTGCAGTGCGCTGGCGCGCAGGTCGCGGAAGAGTTGCTCTGCCTCGTCCACGGTCCACGTCGGCTGCGGCACCTCCAACAGCTCGGGCTTCGTCGGCTCCAGCAGCTTGATGATTTCCGGCAGCTTGGCCGGGTCTACGTCACGGAGGATCACGTCTACCATCAGCACCTCGCTCTAGTTAAACCCGAACTGTAGGTCTAGATCCAAGATAGTTTTACTTAGACCCGATGTCAACGTCTAATTTGAACTCGGCGACTGTTGCTCACCCGACCTCCGGGGACACAGGGCGCGGTGGATCCGGCCGGGGTGGTCGGCCGCGGGGTCACGTCCGGGCCGCTCGTGTGGCAGCCGCCGACGCAGGACACGTGCCCGTCATCGGGGGGTTGGGTCGAGGCACGCTGGCGACGCTGCAGCCCGAACTCGTCTTGGCGCGGGCCCCCGGGCCTGCGGCCGTCTGGGGTTCACCACGGCGATCTGACGCCGTTTCCGCTGGTAGAGATAGCGGTTCGTCTGCCGATGGTCTCCGCGGTCATGGCAGCCGGCGGGCCGTGGGATGGAGAGCGTGTGCGGAGCTCGGTCGGCTCCGCCATGAGGGAGGATGAGTGCTGGTGAGCCTCTTCGCGCCTCCTACACAGATCAGTGAGGTGGAGGTTCGCACCCGCGGTCCACGCCGGTTGTTGGCAGGTTGGCAGGTTCGGCACTGTTGCGGGATGAATTTTTCTCCTATGGGTTGGATCGCCCGGTGTGAACCCCCTGCCCGCTTCACTATCTTGCAGGTGCGCTCGTTCGATCCTGATGACAACACCGCGCTGGTCGTCGACGAACGCGTCGGCGTACTCAAGGCTGCTCGTTCGATCGCCGGTTTCGCCGGGCTAACGCTGTGCAGCCGGGTTGCGGCCGTCGCGGTCGCCCAGCCGGGCTGGCGGCTGCGGATCTGGGAGAAACGCGACCGCAGCGGTGAGAGTCGTGGGCGCGGCCGGCGGCGCGGTCGCCGGCCAGTTCACCGACGTGGGCGTGGACACCGTGGTGCGCCTGACTAATCACCTGCACCGTGGACCCTTCCTCAGCGGTTCGTTGGCGTAGCCGAGCCGCAAGGATCGAAGGAGCGGTCATCCGGCCCACGGGGAAATGCGGCCATCGCAGGGATAGTTGGCAGGTGGAGTTCGACGGCTACATGATCCACGGTTCATGGGACGGATCGACGCTGCGGATCCGTGGGACCAACCGAGCTGCCCACCTTGCCTTGGCCGGGCATGGCCGTACCGAGGAAGTCGCTGTTCAGACGAGCCAGATCACCGGTCTAAAGCTTCGCGACGCCCGCCGATTGATCAACGGAGAACTGGTCATTACGACGTTAACTGGCCAGAAGTACAAGCTTCACTTCCGCCGGAAGCAGGCGGAGACCTTCAGACGGCTTGAGGCTGCCTTAGCCGAATCGAGGAGTGCAGACGAGCCGACCCGATCGGCGCCCGCCGGCTCCGACCTGAAGCTAGAGCCTGAGTCGGGGGATCGTGGTGGACCAGGCGATTCCCCGGCACCGAAGCTGGGACGCTCACAGCGGGGGGTAGCGCGGAAGCAGGCTAAGGAACTCGCCCAGCGACGTGAGCAGTGGGAGCGTGAATACGAGCTCCTGCAACGGCTTGCGCACGCGACTATCGCCATGGGCCATGGCGCCCACTGGGATGGCGGCTTGGCACTGCGGCCGGGTGAACTGGGGGTGTGGACGGGTATCGGTGATCTTGTCGAGCCTCGCTCCACTGGCGGGGCCTACACGAGCGGGACGCGCGGAGCAAGCATTCGGGTCCCTGCTGGCGTGCGGGTACGCGTAGGTGGCGTTCGCGGCAAGTACGCACCGGGCCAGGTCGCGCAAACCGTCGTCGACCAGGGCGCAGTCGCGGTGACCAGCAAGCGCGTGGTCTTCACAGGCACGACTCGCACCCGGGAATGGACGTACAGCAAACTCGTTTCCGCGAACGTAACTGATGAGCACGTACTTCTACACGTCTCAAACCGGCAGCGCGTCTCGGGGCTCTCTCTTGGGCCTTCTGCGGACGAGTTCGTTGCGTTCCTTCAGCTTGCGATGCTCGTAGATGAGCACGGACTGGCGGAGGCATCACGTGCCGTCGCGCAGGAACTCGCAGCACATCTCCAGCAGCGACCCTAAAGTCCAGCCCCCTGCCGGCACGCACTCAACAACCCGCATCGGGTTGTGAGGCGCGCGGTCATGATCGCGCCGTCCGCACCCCGACACTAGGGTGCTCTGGAGCAGCCCAGGCATCCGTTGCAGTCGGTAACGGGCCTCGCGTTCGCTGTCGTCGAGTCGTGGTGCTCGACTTGGGTGCTCGATGGGTGCTCCGCCAAACTTGCCGCGCGTTGCCTCTACCTGCCGCTCTGCTCACTGTCCGGAGTGTGTCGGCTGTCGGCTATCATGACCGACTGGCGACGGCTGCGGGCAGCGAGGGGCAACTGGCGGCACGTAGCGTCGATGCCGGGGTGCTAGCTCAATTGGCAGAGCTGCGGACTTTTAATCCGTAGGTTGTGGGTTCGAGTCCCACGCGCCCCACCTCTGACCTGCGAAAACGCTGTTTTGGGCCGGTCTTTTGGGTGCTCCTACGTCGAGTCGGTGTCCTATCTCATCCGCTTTAATGCGAATTAACGCTGAGTAGCCCACTGTCCTGACCTGCGAAAACGCTACGCGTCGACTGTTCGCCCACGGACTTTCAAGCGTACGAATGGCGTCCTGTTCATCCTGTTCATGGCGGGTGCTGCTACGAGCAGACAGCCCAGTTGCAGGCCCCAATCTCGCTGACTGTGATGGCCGCTTGCTGCAGTCGGGCGCTATCCCGCCTCTACCGCTCGGTGGTGCCCGAGCGACGGTCGTCTCGCGCAGGCGCCCGCCCAGTACGGTCTGCTGGTGGATCGGAACCAGCGTGCCGAGTTGCTCGACATGATGACCCCGCCGCCGCCCGGTGCCGGCACGCCGTACTGGCCGGCTCCGAGTACTCGGTCAGCGACACCGGCCACCCCACGTCCATGTTCGAGCAAACCTACGCGGGACGCGACATACACCCGCCGCACTGGCGCCCCCCACCATCGGGTTTCCCGAGCAGCAGGCGCCCAGGCGGCTTCCGGCTGGCGACGCTGGATCGCCCGTGCTTGAGTTGGCTCATCTTCGCGTCGTTTGATGTGGTGCGTATTACATGGATGTAAGGCGCTTGTGGGTATGCCTATTTAGGGTCAAAACCACCTGTCGATGTTGGCCGCTGTTCACGAGCCGTGAGACCGCCGCGTCTTCTCGAAGGCTTGTGTCCCGTTTTGGATGGTCGCTGAAAGTTATTGTCACCCGTGTCTTCCGCGCGGCTGTGGGTGATCGCTAGCCTTCCTTCGCTCTGACTCGGTTTTGCCGTCTTCTTGCCGACGGTCGCTGAGTGCTGCCCTGAGGGAGGAGTCACGTGAACGGTCCCGGCTGCCATTTCCCGGTGGGGTTCGGTGTCGTTCAGTGTGCGCTGAAGGCTGGCGCGCGGCTGAAAGTGGGGGCGCTGATGGCGGTGGTTGCCCTTACTGCCTCGCTGTTGCCGGTGACCGTGGTGACAGGGCGGGCGTCGGCGGAGCCGGCATGTTCCTCGGAGGCGCCGGATGAGGCGTCGGCGGTGGAGATGGCTGTCCGATGTGGACAGCGGGTCGAGGTCGCTTCGGGTCGTACCGAGTGGTCGCAGGTGTTTGCGGAGCAGACGGGCCGGTTGTCGTTGGAGTCGGCGGTGGAACCGGAGCGGGTGCACAAGCCGGATGGGTCGTGGACGGCGGTGGATCCGAGCCTGCATGCCGGCCCAGACGGCCGGTTGGTGCCGGCGGCATCAGTGGCGGATGTGAGCTTCTCGCCGGGAGGCTCGGGGCCGCTGGTGGAGTTGGCGCGGGGCACGCACACGTTCACGATCTCCTGGCCGCAGGCGTTGCCGGTCCCGACAGTGTCGGGTGATTCGGCTACCTACACCGAGGTGCTACCCGGCGTGGACCTTCGGGTCACGGCGACCTCGACCGGGTTCCGTCATGACCTGATCGTCAAGACGCCGGAAGCGGCGGCGAACCCGGCGGTAAAGACGATCCGCTACACGCTGGGCGGCGACGCCATCGCGGGGCCGTCGCCAGAGGGCGGCGTGCGGGTTGCGGCGGGCGGTCGTCCGATGGCCGAGGCCGGCGGCGCGGTGATGTGGGATTCCAGCCCACAGACGACGAGCCTGGCGCCGAAGATCGCGACCGAGCAACCGTCGGACGGAGCGCAGAAGGCCGCGGTCGATACCGATGTGGTGGACGGGCATCTGCAGTTGACGCCGGATCTGGCCGTGCTGGCCGGCTCGGACACGGTGTTCCCGGTGGTGGTGGATCCGTACTTCGCGAACGTGGACGCGGTGAAGTGGGCGTGGGCGAACAGTTCCAACGCCAACTGGACGGTGGACGACGCGTGGGTGGGGGTGAACCCCGCCGCGTACGGGGGTGACGGGCGGCTGTACCGGTCGTTCTTCCGGTTCCCGACGACCTCGGGCGGGATCACGATCCGGAAGAAGTACATCTACTCGGCCAAGGTGTCGATGAACATGCATCACTCGTACTCGTGTGATGCCACCGCCGTTTCGCTGTACCGCACCTCGGCGATCACCGCCACGCCCCGCTCGACGTGGGGATCGATGGTGCTGCAGAAGTACCTGGACACCACCTCGGGGCACGCGAACAAGGACGCCTGCCCGCAGCCAGACTCCACAGTCCAGTTCACGGGCGCGCTCAAGTCGGATCTGCAGTACGGCGTGAGCAAGGACTGGACGGCATACACGGTCGGGCTGGTGGCCAACGACTCCAGCCATTCGGGGGAGACGCTGGACTACCGGTGGAAGACGTTCTGGCCGAAGGACGCGAAGCTGATCGTCGACTTCGACTCCTACCCCGGGGTGCCCTCGTCACTCACGACCGCGACCGTGGGATGCACGTCCGGCACGCAGTTGTTGGGGACTGCGACTCCGGCGTTGAAGGCGAAGTTCTGGGATGCGGACACCACTCAGGATCTGACCGCGTACTTCGAGTGGCAAGAGATTCCGACGGGCGGCGCCCCGGATCCGTCGCGTGCCCCGCTGGGCAACAAGTCGTATGCGACGGTCCGGAATGGCCAGTACGCGAGCGTGACGATCTCGTCGGGACTGATCTCGGGTCACAAGTACGCATGGCGGGTCCGCGCCAAGGACCCTGCGCCGTACAGCCAGTACGGCGGATGGTCTGGATTCTGTACGTTCACCGTGGACACCACCAAGCCCGATCCGCCGAGTGCGACGTCCGCCGACTACGACAACACCGACGATGCCCCCCACGGAGGACCGGGCATCGCCGGCACTTTCGCGGTCGCCTGGACCGCGAACGACGTTGTCGCGCTCAGGTACGGATGGTCGACACCGCCGGCGAAATCGAAGGCGGTCCCGCTCAAGTCCACCTCGACCACACTGACGATGACGCCGCCGCGGTACGGGACCAACGTGCTGTATCTGCAGAGCGTCGACCAGGCCGGCAATACCAGCGCGGTCGGGTCGTACAACTTTGAGGCAGCGGCAGCGACCGGCCCGAAGGCATCCTGGCGGCTGGAGAAGCGGCCGGACGGCAAGGACCCCTTCGCCTCTGGTGTAGCCGGCGGGCCGATGCTGACACCGACGGCGCTCGACTGGGCACCAGACGCCCGTCTGATCGGATCGGACACCGCCTCGTTCAGCGGATCAGGCTCTGCGGCGGCGACAACGGCTCCTGTGGTGGACACCAGCAACAGTTTCAGCTTCACCGCGTGGGTACTTCCTGGCGCCCTGTCGGGGTCTCGGACAGTGATGGCGCAGGACGGGACGGTGATGAGCTCGTTCCGCCTGCAGTACCGCGAAGACCAGGGCGGCAAGTGGTGTATGATCGCCCGGGACGCCGATGCCTCAACGGGTGCGTTGACGTTCGCGTGCGGGGCGGCGCCGGTCGCGGGCCGCTGGACGCATTTGGTCGGCGTCTACGACCATGCTGAGGGTGAGATCTGGCTGTATGTCAATGGCACCCTGTCGGCGACCGCCACATACGCGAAGGGCTGGAACGCGACCGGTCCGACCACGGTCGGCCGGGCGAAGGACAACGGGAACGCCGCGGACCGATTCCCAGGCCAGATCGCAGATGCCAGGGTCTACGACCGGGTGATCGTCGGCGAGGACATCACCACGGGAACGGACAACTGGCCCGCACTGATGAACCCGATCGAGGTCGGCAACTGGGCCTTCGAGGAAGGGTTCGGCGAGGAAGCTGCCGACTCCATCGGCTGGGGCCGGAACCTGACCTGGCCCGCCGACGGAGCCGTGAGCTTCGAGCAGACTACCGACCTTGGCTATGCCGGATCGTTCAACGGAACCAGTGGGTACGCGTCCACGTCCGGGCCGGCGGTGCGTACCGATCAGTCTTTCTCGGTGGCGGCGTCGTTGAAGGTCACGACCTTCGGTGACACCAACCAGACCGCCGTTGCTCAGTCGGGTTCCGCGATCAGCGGGTTCTACCTCGGGTTCCGGCCGAGCACTGGCAGCCCGGCATGGGGCTTTGCCGCAGTGGATGCCGACGCCGACCACGGCGCGACCTGGCGAACGGCACAGTCGCCGACGCTGATCGATGAGAACGACAAGGACTCGTGGGTGCAGCTGGTCGGCGTGTATGACGCGGCGGCCGGGAAGCTGATCCTCTACGTCGACGGTGAACGCGTACGCGACGTCGACCGGACCACGAGTTGGAACGCCACCGGCCCGCTCACGGTGGGTGGCGGCAGATGGGCGCCGACCGGCGGCACGTCGAGTGTCACCGACTTCTGGAACGGCGCGATCGACGACGTGCACCTGTACGCCGGTGCGCTGACTGATGCGCAGGTGTCGGCGATGGCCGACAGCGGCTGACTCGTGCTCTGTGATGCGGCCCGGCTGCTGGTGACCGGGCCGCACCACCGCGCGATACCGCAAGGCATCCCCAGCGATCCCCCTGGTTCGGCGTGCGCGTGCGGAGGACAACCATGAGGACTGGCAACAGATGGTGGGAACGACTCGCCCGAAACCGCGCTGGGCAGCTGATCGCTGCGGCGGCCAGCGGCGTGCTCATCGCGACGATGCTCGGGACGGTGCCCGCGGTGGCGATGCCCGCCCCGGCGGGCGCGCCAGCTGTGGCGCCCAGGCACGGGAAGCCAACGGGCAAGAACGTGCGTGGGCATGCCCGCAAACTGGACTCGAGGCAGGCGCGGGCAGCGAAGCAGACCGCCGCATTCGCTGCCCCCCGTTGGCCCGCCGCTGGTCACGCCGACGCCGCTGTCCCCGCCCGGGGGAAGCCGCGAGTGAAGGTCGGGAAACTACCGGTGTCGGTCGGCGCGCCGTCGCGCAAGACGACGGCGCCAGCGAAAACCTCCGTGCGGATCCTGGACCACCAGACCGCGGTCGCGACCGGCTACAGCGCCGGTGTGCTGTTCCGGGTGGCCCGTGCCGACGGCAAGCGGGCGAAGACGACCGCGTCGGTCTCGATCGACTACTCCGCCTTCCGGCACGCGTACGGCGGGGGATGGGCCTCACGCCTGAAGATCGTCCAAGTTCCGGAGTGCGCGCTGGATGCCAAGCGTCGCAAGGACTGTGGCCGGGCCGTGCCGCTGGGGACCCGAAACAATGTGACGGCCGGGACCGCAACCGCTGACATCCCGATCGACGCTGCCAGCCCGATGCAAGGCACCCTGTTCGCGCTCACCGCAACGCAGTCCGGGGTTGTCGGTGATCTCAAAGCGACCGCGTTGTCGACGTCATCGACCTGGTCCGCTGGCAACAATTCCGGTGACTTCTCCTGGTCATTCCCGGTTGACACGCCTGCGGCACCGGGTGACCTTGCCCCCGAGGTGAACCTGTCGTACTCGTCGTCGTCCGTGGATGGCAGGTCCGAGGCGAGCAATAACCAGCCGTCCTGGCTGGGGGAGGGATTCGAATACTCGCCGGGCTATGTCGAGCGCAGGTACAAGGCATGCTCCGACGACATGGGCGGCACCGCCAACAACAGCAGCAAGACAGGCGACCTGTGCTGGGGCACCGACAACGCTTTTCTGACCTTGGACGGGCATGCCGGTGAACTCATCCGCGACGACACTTCGGGCGCCTGGCGGTTGAAGGACGACGACGGGACGAGGATCGAACGGAAAACCGACACGGTCAACGATGACAACGACCACGAGTACTGGAAGATCACGACCCCGGACGGCACGCAGTACTTCTTTGGCCTGAACCGGCTGCCCGGCTGGGCGTCGGGTAAGGACGAGACGCAGTCGGCGTGGGCGGAGCCGGTGTTCGGTAACAACAGCGGCGAGCCGTGTCACGAGTCGGCGTTCGCGGACTCGTCGTGCCAGCAGGCGTGGCGGTGGAACCTGGACTACGTGGTCGACCCGCACGGCAACACGATGTCGCTGTGGTGGGCGCCGGAGACCAACAAGTACGCGGCGAACAACACCGACTCCAACGTCAAGTCCTACACCCGTGGCGGGACGCTGAGCCGGATCGACTACGGCACCGACAACCGGGACAGCACCGAGTTCGCGGGCAGCGCGCCGGCGCAGGTCGTGTTCGGCACCGACGACCGGTGCCTGTCGGACTGCACCACGCACGACGAGGCGCACTGGCCAGACACTCCGTGGGACCAGAGCTGCACCGGCACGACGTGCGCGAACAAGTATTCGCCGACGTTCTGGTCGACCAAGCGGCTGACGTCGATCACCACGAAGGTGTGGAACGCGGCCACTTCCAAGTACACCAACGTCGACCAGTGGACGTTTGGCCATACGTTCCCCAACCCCGGCGACGGGGCGCAACCGGGGCTGTGGCTGAACACGATCACCCGCACCGGTCTGGTCGGCGGCAGCACCGCCTTGCCGTCAGTACGGTTCGAGTGGACCCAGCTGCAGAACCGGGTCGACCCGCAAGACGGGTCCGGCACCATGAACTGGATGCGGATCGGGAACATCTTCACCGAGTCCGGCGAGCAGATCGGCGTCACCTACACCCCGCAGCAGTGCATCACCGGCACCACCATGCCCTCGGCGCCGGATTCGAACACGCTGCGCTGCTTCCCGGTGAAGGTCCCCGACCCGGCCAACCCGGACAACCTGAAGACGGACTGGTACCACAAGTACGCCGTGGCGCAGGTCAGCGAGTACGACCAGTTGACCGGCAACAACGCCACCATCACTCGCTACACCTACGGCAGCCCGGCCTGGCACCACGACGACGCTGACGGGCTGACCCCGGCGTCGAAGCGGACCTGGTCGCAGTTCCGTGGCTACGATTCGGTTACCACCAAGGTCGGCGAGACCGGCTCCGACACGCTCAGCATCGCGACTTACTACCAGGGCATGGACGGCGACAAGAAGGCCGACGGCACGACCCGCCGCGTCAGTATCCCGGCAGGGATCGGCTCCGACCAGCCCGACGCCGACGCCATGTCCGGGATGATGCGCCAGCAGACCGTCTATAACGGCACCACCGATCAGCCGGTGTCCCGCACCGTCAACGAGGGCTGGCAGTCTGCGCCGACCGCCACCCGCACGATCTCTGGCGACAGCGCCTACGCCCGCCACACCAGCATCAAGACCGCCTATGCCCAGACAGCGCTCGACGCGAACCGAGGCTGGCGCACCACGAAGACAGTTACAGGCTACGACTCGTACGGCATGCCCAGCCAGGTCGACGACGCCGGTGACATCGCTAAGACCGGTGACGAGAAGTGCACCGCCACCACCTACACCCGCAACACTTCAGCCAACATCCTTTCCACCGTCGGCCGGACCCTAACCACCGCGCTACCGTGCGGAACCGACCCGGCCGGGGTCGACGACGTGATCAACGATCAGCGCACCAGCTACGACGGTCAGGCTTACGGCACGGCCCCCACCAAGGGCGATGCGACTCGCACCGAGCAGGCCACGAACTGGAACGCCTCCGGCCCGGTCTACGCCATCACTGCGCACTCGACGGTCGACGCCTACGGCCGCACCGTCGACTCGTGGGATGCCCGCGAAGCAAAGACACACACCGACTACATCCCGGTCACCGGCGGTCCGGTGACGAAGGTGACTACAACAACTCCGCTCGGCTGGACCACCACCACCGAACTCAACGCCCGCGGCGACACCACCGGCGCCGTCGATGCCAACGGCTACCGCACCGACACCGAGTACGACCCGCTCGGACGCGCCACGAAGATCTGGAAGGCGCCGCGGGTCAAGGGCACCGATGATCCGAACGCGACCTTCACTTACGTCATCTCAAGCAACGGCAACAACTCCGTCACCACCAGCATCCTCAACGCCGCGACCACCACAACGGCGACGAAGTACACCACCACCTACACCATCTACGACGGGCTACTCCGCCAACGCCAAACCCAAACGGCGGCGGTTGGCGGCGACGGCGGTCGGGTCATCACCGACACTATCTACGACTCCGCCGGCCGGAAACACCTGGAGAACGCCGCCCACTTCGACCCGCTCGCCCCGAGCGCCACGCTGTATGTGGACAAGAACTGGGTGATCCCGCAGCAGACCCGCACCGACTACGACCGCGCCGGCCGCGTCACCGCCTCCGTGCAGATCTCCAAGGAAGTCGAGCAGTGGCGCACCACCACCAGCTACGGCGGTGACTACACCACGGTCGCTCCTCCCCAGGGCGGCACACCCACCCGGACCGCGACCGACGCGGAAGGCCACACCACGGAACTGCGTCAGTACCACGGCACCGCACCCAGTGGCACCGACTACGACGCCACCAGTTACACCTACAACCGCAAGCAGCAGCTTCAGAAGGTGACCGACGCCGCCGGTAACACCTGGTCCTACGGCTATGACCTACTCGGCCACCAGACCTCGTTCACCGACCCAGACAGCGGCACCACTACCGCCACCTACAACGACGCCGGGGACAAGCTCACTACCACCGACGCCCGCGGCAAGACCCTCGCCTACGCCTACGACACACTCGGCCGCAAAACCGGCCTCTATGACGACGCGGTTGCCGACGCCAACAAGCGGGCCACCTGGACCTACGACACCGCCGTGAGCGGCAAGGGCCTCATCGCCAACTCCGACCGGTGGATCGACGGCAACGACTACAAGACCTGGATCCGCAACTACAACGCCCTCGGCAAACCCGTCACCGTCGACTACGTCATCCCCACCAACGAAACCGGCCTCGCCGGCACCTACCGCTACGTCTACGGCTACGCCGCCGACGGCACACCCCAATCCTTGCGCTACCCGACCATCTCTGCCGACGCCCCCGACGGGTGGAACGAGACCGTCACCACCAGCTTCGATTCCACCACCGGCCTACCCGCCGAGCTGGCTAGCAGCGATAACACCATCCCGCACTACGTCACCCAAACCAGCTACACCGCCTTCGGCGAGCTCGAAACCGTCACCTACCACGGCACCGCGCTCACCTACGTGACGCAGTCCCGTTTCTACGATGATGCGACCCGCCGGCTCACCGAAACCAAAACCACTACTGCCGCGACACCGGCTACCGTCACCGACGCTCACTACACCTACGACCCCTCCGGCAACATCACCAGCACCCAAGACACCACCACCGGCGACACCCAGTGCTACACCTACGACTACCTCCAACGCCTCACCCAAGCCTGGACTCCCAACGCATCGGCCACCTGCGCCAGCACCCCCACCACCGACAACCTCGGCGGCCCCGCCGCCTACTGGCAGAGCTACCAGTACGACGCCACCGGCAACCGCACCCAACTCGTTAACCACGCCTCCCTCACCACCGCCGGCAAAGCCAGCACCACCACTTACACCTACCCCAAGCCCGGCGGCAAACAGCCACACACATTGTTGTCCGCCACCACCACCAACAGCACTGGCGACACCACCGCCACCTATAGCTACGACCCCGCTGGCAACACCACGAGCCGCCCAGGAGCCACGGGGGACCAGACCCTGACGTGGGGTCCGGAAGGCAAACTTTCGTCAGTGACTGATGGGCAAGACATGAGTTCCTACATCGACGATGCCGATGGCAACAGGCTCCTGACCCACGACAAAACTGGCACCGTTCTCTACCTGCCCAACCAAGAAGTCCGTTACAAGGCAGATACGCAGAAGACTGCCTGCACTAGATACTACGAGTACAAGGGGCAGACGTTCGCCGTACGTCATGATGGTGGCCAATACACATGGATCCTTGAGGACGCGCAAGGTACAGCCCAAGTAGCCGTTGAAGACTCTCTTTCTCATAAGACGACATGGCGGCGACAAGACCCCTTCGGCAACTCCCGTGGGGCCACCGTCGAAACGTGGCCCACACGTCGCGGATTCCTAGGCGGACAGCAAGATGTCACTGCACTCACGCATCTCGGAGCTCGCGAATATGACCCCAGTATTGGGCGATTCGTTTCCGACGATCCCATCACTGACACCACCAACCCTCAGCAAATAAACGGATACGCCTACGCCAATAACAGCCCGATTACTTTCAAGGATCCTGATGGGAAGCGTCTAGGGTGCAGTCGCGACACGCCGTGTGGGGCAATTGATGGTCACCACCCGACGGGAATCTACGCAGGGGACAGTCGATTCACGGGACCATCGAATTGGGGAGGAGGAATCGTTCCCCATGGCGACTCGTGGTCCCTCGATAACCCGCGCCTGACGATTAGCCGGTTCGCCGCCATTGAGGCAATCTTCGCGCGATGGGAACGCCTGTCTGTGACTATCGACGCTGCCATGACGTACGGTCAGAAGCTGGGTATCGATGCACGACTCCTCCTGGCAATCGCGCTCAAGGAGCTCTCGGGTAAAGCGGCCCGTCTTGGTCCTCTGTACGATCCGTACGAAGTAGCGGCGCAGATCGGCACATCTCTTGGTATGTGGCCGCATGGTGGCGCATCTCTTGGGCTCAGCAACATCAAGCCGGACACTTTCAAGCTCCTTCAAAAGAAATATCCAAAGGAGTTCGGAAACCACCGTTGGAACGATCTTGCTGACGATGACGACTTCAACATGAAAGCCGAAGCCTACTATGTGAAGCACTTGCAGGAGGATTACGTAAGCAGTGCTCCCGATGTCATCAGAAAGAACTACACGCCGGATGACGTTGTGTATGGCATCTATAATGGCGGAGAAGAAAACTACAAGACGCGAGCGATGCAGGGTAACGGATGGGGCCCGAATACGACCAAGCACATGGGTGACATGCCTTACTACCTTGCTATGGCAAACAATATCTACTGCGCGTCTGGGATGTATAAATGTTCGTAAAGGCGGGCGTAAGGCGAGTTCCGCGGAGAACCAAAATTGCCATCTTGGCAGGTCTGCTCGGCGTGCTGCTCGTGACGTTTGTGGCAATAGTCACTATTCGTAAAGTCTACGGGCCGACGAAGGCTGAGCGCTTCTACTCTGCGAATGTTGAGATGGATCATCGGTTCCAGAAGGCTGGTACCAATGACCAAGAACAAGGCGGAAACGTTTCGTACTCCGTTGCGTTCGTTGGGCCCGTCCTGAGTGATGATGAGCTGCTGGGCGTCGCCTCAGCGCCAAAGGTTCGGATGCGCCCGGCGACTCCTGTAAACGATGATGCGCCACGGCTTGTCGCGGTCGGAGATGCGTCGAATGGCTGTGTTGTGTCGGTGGCTAGGCATGTCCAAGGTGCACCGTTTTCTGTCTGGTGGAAGATACCTAGCCACGCTTTGCGCCGTGTGCAGGATGGTCAATCGAGCGTCGTTATCGTTAGTGTTCTCTGCTAATGTACGCGTTTAGGCACTGGCTCACAGGATCTGGAGACATCGTTTGCGCCATGGGGATCGGAGCCTGAACTTCGAGCCCGTTTGCAAGGGCGCAGGGTGCAGTTGTTCTGCGCATGGCGTGCCCGATTTCGCTGCCGGACGGTCTGGGCCGTAGCCAATGCCTGACCATCGATGGCGTGGTCGACATCGCTGCCCGGCAGGCAGTGGTCGTCCCGCGAGCTGGCTTCGACCAGCAGCACACTGCACCTCTTCCGCGGTCGCGAGGTTAGTCGAACTTCGCTGTGCGGGGCCTTCTCGGATGATGGCATGAAACTACGCTCCGTGATGTCACGGCCGGCGTCAGGCGAGTGGTGGGTGCTCGACTTGGGTGCTCGATGGATGCTCCGGCAAACCATCCCCGTATTGCCCGTACCTGCCGCACCGGTCACTGCCCGGAGTCGACCGGCGGGAGGCAACGGTGGCTGATCAATGACGTCTACAGGAAGGGTCCGGAGACTAGCGGAAAGTAGGCTATTCAAGTCGAGACGGCCTATAGGGCGGGAATACGGACTTTTAATCCGTAGGTTGTGGGTTCGAGTCCCACGCGCCCCACCACCCCCGCCGCCCCGGCCCCGTCGCCGGGCGGCCAGTCGGCCGATACTCCGATGTTCGCGCGCCGTCGAGCACGAGATCCGGGTACTTCGCCGGCCCGGCTGCCGCGGGTGCGGCAGCGCTCGGGTGACGTCGACGGGAGACATGACGACCTCGGCGTACATGTCGTGGCGCATGGTGCGTTCGGTGCCCGTACTCCGCCGCCGCAGGATTCCGTGCGCGAACGCGGTGACCCGGCTTCGGGGCCGCGACGCGCCAGTACCTTTGATCATGTTCGAGCACTTTCGTACCGATCAGGTACGGATCGCGATGGTCGGGACGTTCGTTGTCACGGCCAGCACGGCCAGCGCGGCCAGCGCGGGCGACGGCGGTACCTGGGCCGGTCACGCCGAAGTACGACGGCTGCTGGCGAGAGGTGGTGCGTGGCAACGCGCGCTGGTGGACGTACCGCATGGAGTCCGGCAGCACGCCCAACCTCGCCGAGCGGCCGGTTCAGTCGCCAAGGGCTCCGGCGTGGCGAGTACGCAGGAGCATCTGGACGGACGGTACGAGTTCGGGCGACGGCGCCGGCACGTACCGGACCCGCCGGACGCGGACGTCATCGTCCCGTACACGTGCCGTCGCGTCGATCCGAGTCGGGCCAGCGGAATGAGCGGATTCCGTTGCGCCGCAACGGATACACTGCTGCGCGGGGTCAGGTGGCGGCGTCGACCGCGGCGAGCAGCGCGGCGGTCGGCGGCGGTGAGCCGACCGCGCGCGTACCGGAGTCCGGGAACCGTGCGGGCGTGCCGCAAGCCGCTCAGCGGCCGGCGAGCCAGTGCGCGATGCGGCGCAGTTCCCGCGCGGTCCGGGTACGTGGACCGTCGACGGCGCCGAGGTGGCCGGCGTCGACGAGGCCGCGGATCCAGCGCGCGGCGGACGCGGGCGGCAACGGCAGGCTGCGCCCTCTGGTACGCCGGGCGCGCCGGAGCAGCGTGGTCAGGGTGGTGTGGATCCGCTCGTCGGCGGCGGCGAGGATCGCGGCGAACTCGGGGTCGCGGCCGGCCTGGAGTGTCGCGGCGGTGGCGAGGCCGGGGGCGAGCGGGTCGGCGAGTTCGGTGAGCAGGTGGTCGATGACCGCGTCGAGGCCGCGGTCGGGGTCGTCCTCGGTCAGTGCCCGCGCGCACAGCGCGTCGATCCGGGGCAGGTCGTCGGCGAAGACGGCGTGCACGATGTCGCGCTTGGTGGGGAAGTAGTGGAAGAGGGTGCCGGAGCCGATGCCGGCGCGGCGGCAGATCGCCGCGGTGGACGTCGCGTCGATCCCGCGTTCGGCGAACTCGACCGCCGCGGCACCGATGATCTGCGCCCGTCGCCGGGCGTGTTCCTGCGGGTTCACCGTCCGGGCCACGGATGTAATACTAGAGTGGCTACTCCATTAATTGCGAGGAGGCCCCGGATGGCCACGTGGTCGCGCCGCTGGACCGCCGACCCGACGCCGCGCCGGAGCCGGTGGCGTGGCCGGCTGCTCGCGCTCGCGCTGTTCGGGTTCAGCCCGTTCGTGGGGGAGTTCGTGCTGGGCAACCAGCCGATCACCGCGATCGCCTGGGTCCTCGTCCTCGCCACCATGTACGGCGGGGGCGCCGTCCTGATCCGCGAGGTGGTCCGCCGGACCCGCGGCGGCTGGCCGGTGATCGTGCTCCTCGGCGCGGCGTACGCGCTGGTCGAGGAGGGGATCGTGGACCAGATGCTGTTCAACCCCGGCTACCTCGGCCTGCCGAGCTTCGACGGGTACGCGCCGGTCCCCGGGCTGGGGATGAGCGCCGGCCTGACCGAGGGTTCGCTGATGCTGCACACGGTCTGGAGCATCAGCGTGCCGATCGCGGTGATCGAGGCGTTCGACCGCGACGCGCCGCGGCCGTGGCTCGGCCGACCGGGCCTCGCGGTCGTCGGCGGCGTGTTCGTCGTCGGCTGCGCGGGCCTGACGGCCATGCAGTACGAGGAGTTCCGGTTCCTGGCGAGCCCGGTGCAACTCGGTGTGCTGGTCGCCGCGGTCGTCGCCCTGGTCGCCGCCGCCGTCGCCGTTGCCTTGCGCCGCAACCGATCCGCGGCCGACGCTGGTGGTCGGCGCGCGCCGCGGCCGTGGCTGGTCGCCGTGGTCGCGTTCGCCCTCTCCGGTGGGTACTGGGCGATCGAGTTCGCGGTGCCGCCGTTCGCCGGCGCCTGGGGAGTACTGCCGTGCGTGGCGGTGTGGGTGGCCGCCAGCCTGGTCCTGCTCGCCCGGTACTCCCGGCGTCCCGGCTGGTCCGCGACGCACGTGTTCGCGGTCGGTGCCGGGCTGCTGCTCACGTACGTCTGGGTGGGTTTCGTGCAGGCGGCGTCGTTGCCGGTGTCGCGGCCGGTCGCGCTGCTGGGCAACGTGGTCTGCGGTGTCGTCGCCATCCTGGTACTCCGGCTCGCGGCGCGGGTCCGCCGCCGTGCCGATGCCCGTACGCCCGCGCCCGCCCGGGTGTGAGTCAGCGTTCCAGCCGTCGGTCAGCCGGTCGAAGACCCGTTCCTGCCAGTGGTACGCGCGGGTCAGCAGGGCGCGCCCGGCGGCGGTGACGGTCGCGTGCCGGTGGTCTCCGCCGCCCGCAGGTCCAGGTAGGCGTTCACGCCCGGGTGCCACTCCTCGCGCGGAAGTTTCTCGAAGAGTCCGCGTGTCGTTACTCACGGTAGAAGTTCGGTACCGCAGGATCGACGGGGTCGTGGGTGGTGCAGTCCAGTCCTGGGGGCGTCGTGCCTGGCAAGTCCGTGGTTCTCCGCCGCGTCACCGCGGCCTTCGTGGCGCTGCTGCTGGCCACCCTCGGGGTACTCGTGACCTCGGTGCCGGCCGCCGCCGCCGTCGTCGCGCTCGACAAGTCGACCACCGGCGTACCGGCGGGCGGGGTGGAGCCGGGCGGGTCGTTCAACTACGTCCTGCGGGTCGACTGCACCTCCCTGTCCGAGGACTGCCGGAACGTCACGGTCACCGACACGCTGCCGGCCGAGTTCACCGCGAACGTCGTGCCGGGCACGTACACGTGGTCGGGTGGGCCGGACACCAGCCCGCCCGGCGGCACCGTCTTTCCCGGGATCAGCCAGTACACCTACACGTACGACGCGCAGACGCGGGAGCTGACCGTCACCGTCGCCACCGTGCCCGCGGGGTCCTCGACGTCGGTACAGGTCGGCATGACGCTGCCGAAGGACACCACCGTCCCCGACGGCACCCGCGTACCGAACACCGCGACGGTCACCGCGGACAACGCGCCGTCCGCCAGCGCCAGCGTCGACGTGCTCGTGCACGTACCGGTGACGGTCGGGGTGCGCGCCACCAAGGACTGGTCGGACGGCTCGGCACTGGCGCAGTCCGGCGAGAGCAGCACCGTCACGCTAGGCGTCACGAACGACTCGACCGGCGCCGCCGACGTCACGAAGCTGACCCTCACCGACCAGACCAACGGCGACCCCACGAACGACCCGTGGAACTACTTCGACCTCACCGGCTTCGGCGCGGTCACGTACCCGGACGGCGCCGACCAGGTCCAGGTCCAGTACTGCACCCTGCCGTACGCGCAGGCGTGCGGGGCGTGGACCGATGGCGCGGTACAGACCGGCTCCCCGATCCAGGCCGATCCGGGGGTCGACCTGAGCGAGGTGACCGGGGTGCGGTTCGTGTTCTCCAGCTCCTCCGGTGACCCGATCGCCAACGACGGGTCCGGCAGCGTCACGTTCACCCTGAAGCTGCGGGACACCGAACGGATCGACGGCTCGAAGGTCGAGCCGACCACGACGAAGACGCTGACGAACTCGGCGACGCCGGCGGCGACGAACGCGGACGGCACCACCGACGGCGATCCGGCGAGCGACACGTACCAGATCGTGCCGGACATCGCGACGGTGGACGTCTCGAAGAGCTGGTTCGCCGACAAGGACGGCGACTACACGGCGGACAACCCGGCGTCGGCGCCGGCGCAGCGCCGCTGGCCGGTCTCGGCCACGGTCACCGCGCGGAACACGTCTCCGTTCCCGGTGGAGACGATGACGATCCGGGAACCGTCGCGTACGGATCCGGAGACCGGGCTGTCGGTCGTGGACCTCACCCAGGTACGGCTGCGCTTCCCGGACGGAGCGACGACCGCGCACGTGACGATCAGCTGCGCGGACGGGTCGCAGACGAAGAAGGACCTGACCAGCCCGCCCGCGACCGTGGAACTGAACCGCCCGGACGACTTCACGTGCCCGGCCGGCGGCCCGGACGACGCGCGGATGAAGGTCACCGGCATCGAGGTCGTGTACGCCAGCCCGGCCGGTACGGCGGCGATCGACCCGAACGCGACCGCCGGCCTGGACTTCCACGGCACGCTCGACAACAACGCCGTACCGGCGGACTCGCCGTACACGAACTGCGCCGACGCGAACGCCGTCAACACCGGGAACGGCTCGACCTCCGCCACCGCGACCGCCTGCGGCAACCTGACCGTCACCGCCGGCCACGGTCCGTCCGGCCCGGGTACCAAGACGGTCAGCCAGACGGAACTGCCCGAGGACACGCCGCTGGACTACACCCTGTCGTTCCACAACGACGGCGGCGACCTCAACGACTTCGTGCTCGCCGACCCGCCGGCGGACAACCTGACGGCGGACACCCAACCCTTCGCGACGGTACGGATCGTGTCGATCGACGCGACGTGCCCCGGCAGCCCGGCCGACGTCGTACTCCTGATCCCGGACCCGCCGAACGCGCCGCAGCAGGTGCCGTACGCGTCGGCGACGGCGAGCCAGCTGGACGCGGCCCGCGGGTTCCTCGTCAAGGCCGACCCGATGCCGGCCGGCGGCGACTGCACCGTGCATCTCGAAGTGGAACGCCGCGAGGGCATCCCGGACGGGGTGCACATCGACAACTGCTACATCGTGCTGTCCGGCGGCGGTCCGGCCGTGAACGGCGATCCCGACGCGTCGACGAGCTGCGCGCCGACGGTCGTGACCACGCCGCCGCACAGCGCGGCCAGCCTGCAGAAGTTCATCGAACCGGGTGAGGTGGCGCGCCCGACGGCCGGGCTGGATCCGCAGATCGCCACGGTCAAGCTGCGCATCGCCAACACCGGCAACACGCACCTGAAGTCGTTGACGGTCACCGACTCCGACGCCGACGGGCAGGGTTCGGACTTCTTCCGCTCGTTCGACTTCGTTGCCATGCAAGGCGTCTCGTACCCGCCGGGCGCGGACCGGGCCCAACTCGACGTCTGTACGACGGGCTGCGCCAGCGGTACGTGGATCACCGGTACGCCCACGGCCGCCAACCCGCCACCGCTGCCCGCCGGCGTGTCGGCCGGTGACGTACGCGGGGTGCGGGTGACGTTCACGTCGTCGGATCCCGCGCACGGCGGCTACAACCTGACGCCGGGCACGAACTTCCCGGAGAGCGGCCCCTGCCAGCAGGCGTCGGTGTGCTTCTCGGTGACGCCGCGGGCCACCGACCGGGAGACCGGCGACCCGGTACTCGGCACGTACACGGACACGGCGGGTGGGCACGGCGAGGCGCAGTTCTCGCACGGCGGCGGGTTCGACATCCCGGACGTCACCGCGGACCTGACCGTCACGAAGGGCCGGCCGGCGATCGACGTCGACAAGGCGGTGGTCGGGTCGGCGAGCCTGGCACCCGGCCAGACCGGCTACCTCGACCTGACCGTACGCAACACGGGAACGGCCGCGCTGCCCGATCTCCAGGTGTCCGACCCGATCCCCGCGACGCTGGAGTTCGACGAGACGGGCGTCAACGGCAAGCCGTACGAGATCCAGCGGTTCGACGTCCCGTCCGGTACGACGGCGCCCGGCCCGGCGGAGTTCACCGCGGAACGGGACGGCAGCGGCCGGGTCACCCGGCTCGTGTGGCACTTCCCGGGCAACTTCCAGCCCAGCAGCGTGCTCGTCATCCGCATCGGCGTACGGATGGCCGCCGGTACCAGCGCGGGTGTCACCGCCACGAACGTGATGGGCGCCGGATCGGCGAGTACGCAGGACTTCGACTGCAGCGACAGCCCGCCGGACGGCGAGACCACCGGCGACCCGTTCCTGGCCGGGAAGAACTGCACGTCGTCGGCGAGCCTGACCACCACGCCGGGCGCGGCGTTCCAGGCGGGCAAGTGGGTCGCCGGCAACCCCGACCTCGGCCTGTACGACACGGCGACCAAGAAGTACACGTCGCTGGACGACCCGGCCTGCCCGCGGCTGACCCGCGACGGCGTCGCGTACACGCGGTACCCGTGCGTGGCGCTGGTGTACCCGGGGCAGAACTTCACGTTCCTGGCGCGGATGACGAACAACGGCACGTACCCGGCGCTCGACTCGCGGCTCGTCGACGTACTGCCGGCGCCCGGTGACACCGGCGTCGTCGACCCGGCCGACCGCGGCACCATGTGGAACGTCCGGCCGACGCTCGTGTCCGCGCCCACGGTCGCGCCGGTCGGCTCCGGCGGCGCGGTCAACGCCGACCTGACGTACACCACCGACGATCCGGCCTGTACCAAGGATCTGTACCCGCCGGACAGCTGCCCGGCCGGTGCGTGGCGGTCCGGGTTCGATCCGGCGGCGACCGGGTTCGAGGTGCACGCCACGTTCGACGATCCGGGCCTGGCGCCGGGGTCCTCGTTCGACGTGGTCTGGCAGATGACCTCGCCGGCCGATCTGGACAAGCCGGCGGACCCGTCCATCGCGTGGAACTCCTTCGGCCACACCGAACTCATCGACACGCCCGGCCAGGCCACGCAGCTCGGCGCGGTCGAACCGCAGAAGGCCGGCATCGGCCTGGTGTTCGGCGACGTCAAGGTCAGCAAGAAGACCGTCGCGCCGCCCGGTGCGTCCGCGTCCGACGGGCCGTTCCCGCTGGCGTACCGGTGCGTGGTCACGCCCGACACCGGCAAGCCCGTCACCGTACGGGAGGGGACGGGTGAGTTCTCGCCCGGCCACCCCTGGACGCTCACCGGCGTCCCCGCGCACGCCACCTGCACCGTGTACGAGACGGACAGCCTCGGCGCCGACAGCGACCACGACAAGAGCGACCCGCTGAGCATCCTCGTACCGTGGAACGCCACGGGCGAGCCCGCCACCGCGCAGATCACCAACACGTTCGGGCCGCCGACCACGCCCACGACACCGCCCACCACGGCACCGCCGACGGCACACCCGACCTCGCCGAACGGCCCGAACGGGCACGCGTCCGGGTCCGGCGGACTCCCGCAGACCGGCGGCCGGCTCGCGCTCGTCACCGCCCTCGGCCTCCTCGCCGTACTCCTCGGCCTCGCAGTCCGGGTCGTCGCCCGCCGCCGGGCCCGCTGACCCACCGCACCGCCGGGACGTCGTCGTACGCCCCGGCGGTGCGCGGCCCGTACGGCGGTGACCCCGCGGCGTCGCCCCGCGTACTGCCGGCTGACGCGCGAAGCGTTGGCCAGAGCCGAATCCGGTGCCCCGGCCGATTGCGGCTCCGGGCGGCTTCACCGCGTCCGGTGGGTGCGCACCTCCGTCGTACCGAGCGCAACTCCCCCGGCGCAGCCAGCGACCCGGGCGGACAGCCGCGACCGGCGCCCGGCGGCCCGACCCTCGGGCCACGCTGAGCCGAGCCCGCCGGGGAGCCTCGCGCCGTCGTACGACGGAATGTTCGTCGAGACCAATGTGCGAAACTGTTTTCGCAAGCAATTTTCGACATTCTTTCGACGCATGGAGAATCGCTTTCACGATCCGTGCGGGCGACTCGCGGCGGTGGTCAGCGCCGGCTCGACGGGCCGACGACGAGCGTCGGTGTCACGTAGTGCTCGCCCGGCGCGTGCTCCGGGCTCAGCAGGCTGGCCGCGCCGCGCCGCCCGAGCTCCATGAGTTCGAGGTCGACGGAGGTCAGCTGGTCGGCGCCCCGCTGGTCGACGACGATGCCCTCCCAGTTGTCGACGCCGACCAGCGCCACGTCCTCGGGGACGCGCACGCCGGCCGCCGCGCACGTCTCGATCGCGCCGAGGGCGATGTGGTCGTTCCCGCAGAACACCGCGTCGAACTCGGCGCCCGACGCGAGCAGCTCGGCCATCAGCCGGGCGCCGCGCACCCGCGTCCAGTCGCCGTGCCGGACCCGGCCCACCAGGTCGAGGCCGGCGGCCTCCAGCGCCTCCCGCATGCCGGCCTTCCGCCGCTGCGCCGCGATGCTCGTACGCGGCCCCGTCAGGTGCGCGATCCGGGTGTGGCCCGTGTCGATCAGGTGCTGGGTCGCCATCCGCCCGGCGCGCTGGTTGTCCGGCAGGTACATCACGTCGGTGGGGTCGCTGGACGCGGTGAACACGTACGTCACCGGGACGTCGAAGTGGTGGGTCAGCGACGGGGACGCGTGCTCGTGGCCGTCGCCGATCACGAGCAGCCCGTCGATCCGCCGGGCCTGCAGCTCGCGCACGCTGGTCGCCATCGCCCGGCTCTCCGTGACGTCCCCGTCGTACACGAGGGCGGCCTGGTTCTGCTCGCCGAGCTGGAGGACGGCGCCGATGGTGACGGACCGGGCGAACGTGTTCTTCGCGCGGTGGGTGAGCACGCCGATCGTGCCGCTCTGCCCCGACGCGAACGACCGGGCCAGCGCGTCGGGCCGGAAGTCGAGCCGCTGCGCCGCCTCGTGCACCCGGTCCCTCGTCGCCCTGGAGATGCGGGTGCTGCCGTTGAGGGCCTTGGACGCCGTGGCGATCGAAACGCCCGCGACGGCGGCGACATCGCTGAGGCGCACTTTTCTCACGCTGCGCACACGCAAAGTGTATCGCCCGCAGGAAAGGGTTGACGCGACCCTCGTGTGCGGTCCACCATCGACGCGATGCGAAACCGGTTTCCCATATCCGCATCGTTGAGCGTCCGCGGGTTCTGTGGTCCGTGCGCGGCCGTGCGCCGGCGTCCCCCGGATGCGTCCGGAGTGGGTTGACGCCCGAAAGGGGATCCACATCATGGTCCAGCGTCGTACGGTTCTGAAGACCGTGGCGGGCGCCGCCGTCGCCTCCGCGGTGTCCCTCGCCGCGTTCACGCCGCAACGCGCCGCCGCGTCCACCACCCTCACCGCGTGGGGCGTCTGCGGGCACCCGCCGATGATCGACGACACGTCGTACCCGGCGCACGGTGCGCCGGACGACATCGCGCTCGCCGCCGAGCTCGGCGCCGGCTACTACCGGGTCGACTTCCTGCTGCCCACCGGCGACTCCGGGTCCACCGACTGGAGCTGGTACGACGCGATCGTGGCGGCGTCGCACGACCACGGCATCGGACTGATGGCCATCCTGACCGTGCCCGACGCGATCGCCGACCGCGACGACGGGTTCATCCAGGGCCAGGTGTCGATGCTGGTCTCCCGGTACGCCGGGCAGATCCCGCTCTACCAGATCCAGAACGAGATGGACGGCGTCTGCATCAACGGTCCCGGCGTCGACGGCTCGTCCGTCAACGACTACAACCCCGACGTGTACGGCCCGGTCCGCGACCGGATGGCCGCCATCTGCGCGGGCGTACGCGCGTCGGACTCGCAGGCCGGTCGGGTCGTCAACATGACCTGGAAGCACACCGGGTTCCTCCAGCTGCTCAACAACGACGGGCTGGAGTACGAGGTGAACGGCCTCGACTGGTACTGGGGGACGGACGACATGCTCGCCACCCTGGAGGTCATCAACCGCTTCCCGCAGAGCGAGATCCTGCTGACCGAGCTGGACATCGCCGACGGTACGCGGTCGGCGTCCGAGGCCGACCAGGCGAACTACCTCGCCACCGCCATCGACACGCTGCGCGCCTCGGCGCCCGACAAGGTGCACGGCGTCTACGTGTACGAGCTGCTGGACCAGCCGGCGTGGGACGACTCGCAGGCGCACTACGGCCTGGTCCAGGTGTACTCCGACGGCAACTGGGGCCCGCACAAGCAGGCGTTCGACACCTTCCACCGGTACGCCACGGGCGGCTGACGGCGCGCCGTTCCCCGTACCCCGGCGGCCGCTGCGCGGCGGCCGCGTCACCGCCACATCGGTTGCACCACAGGCGATTCCACAGATTCGGAGTACACGATGAAGCGCAGAACCTTCCTCGCCGCGTCGGCGGCGACGGCGGGCGCCGCCCTCGCACCGGCCGTCGGCCTCGACGCGGGGCCGGCCGCGGCGCAGGGTACGGGCGCCGGACCGTTGGCCGCGTCGAACGTCTTCGTCGAGCCGGCGGTACCGCGGCTGACGGTGCCGAAGGCGCAGGCCGGCGACCGGATCGCGGTGACGGTGTCGGCGCCGGGCGGTGACCGCGTCTGGTCGGGCTCGCTGACGGCCGGGTCCGGCGACACGGCGGTCACCGTACCGGTGGGGCGCGGTTTCTACGGCGTCACGTACACGATCGGTCGGGCGTCGGGGACGGTCACCGCGACCGACTCGTTCTGCGTACTCGGCAAGATCGGTGGGGTGCTGCCGGGCCTGGGGGTGAACACGCACTTCGGGTTCGGCCCCGACCCCTGGGATCCGGCGGTACTCGTGCCGTTGGTGGCCGCGGCGGGCATCGCCACCGTGCGCGACACCGAGGAGTGGTGGGGCGCCGAGCCGACGAAGGGCACGTACGACTTCTCGCTGTACCGGCAGTACCGCGGGGTGCTCGGCGCGCACGGCGTGACCGACATGCCGGTACTCAGCTTCAACAACGCGCACTACGACGGCGGCGCGACGCCGTACACGGACGAGGGGCGCGCCGGGTTCGCGCGGTACTCGGTGGAACTGGTGCGGCAGAACCCGACGGTGGCCGCGGTCGAGGTGTTCAACGAGTTCAACATCCCGACGTTCGGCGCGCGCGGCGACAGCCCGGCGAACTGCCAGCCCGACTACTACTACGAGCTGCTCAAGGCGACCGTCACCGAGCTGCGCACGCACTTCCCGCACCTGCGGTACGTCGCGCCGGCCACGTCCGGGGTGCCGATCGACTGGCTGAAGGCGGTCTTCGACCGCGGCGGGCTCGACTACGTCGACGCCGTGTCCGTGCACCCGTACTGCTACCCGGCGGCGCCGGACCAGCTGGTACAGCAGGTCGAGGCGGTGCGCACGCTGATCCGGTCGTACGGCGTGGAACGCGAGATCTGGATCAGCGAGCTGGGTTGGACGAGCGCGACGACCCAGCTGTCCGTCGACGCCCGCACCCAGGCGTCGTACGCGGTGCAGGGCGCCGCGACCGCTTACGCCGCAGGCGTTCGCGACTTCTTCTGGTACGACTTCATGAACGACGGTACGGACGCCGGCGAGCAGGAACAGAACTTCGGCATGGTGCACATGGTGGCCGACGGCGCGACCCGCCCGAAGCCGTCGTACGTGGCGTACGCGAACCTGGCGCGGCAGCTGGGGACCGCGTCGACGCCGGCCGGCCCGTCCGGGCTGAAGCACGACACCCCGGCGGACGGCGTGTCCCGCGTGGCGATCCCCGGCGGGTCCACCGTGAACTGGATGCTCTGGGCCGCCACCCCCACCCCCTTCGCGGTACGCACGGCGCGCTCGGCGACGTTCACCGACACGTACGGCGGGGTGACGCAGGTGGACGGGGCGGCCGGCACCGGCGCGTTCTCCCTGACCCTCGGCCCGGAGCCGGTGTACCTGTCGTCGAGGGGCGCCCTCGCCATCGCCGATTCCGTACGCCACCGGCTGACCGCGCACGACGCGAAGCGGGGCGACGACCTCACCGCGACGTGGCTGGTCGACAACGCCGACGGCACACGCCCGGCGGTCGCGAAGCTGCGTACCGGGGACCGGGTCGTCGCCCAGGTCACCGTCGCGGCCGGCGCGAAGAAGAGCACCGACGTGTCGTTCGGTACCGCCACCGCGGTGGGCCGGCGCACCGTGCACGCCGCCGTCACCGAGGCGGACGCGGTCGTGGCGAAGCTGTCCGCGGAGTACCACGTGGCGGAGCCGCTGGCGCTGTCGGTGCGGCATGTACGCAAGGACGGCACGGACCAGCTCCGCATCCGGGTCGCCAACACGAGCGGTACCGCGCAGACGCTGACGTCGCTGGTGTGGACCGTCGGCTCGGTGCGCGGCTCGGTGTCCAATGTGGACATTGCCGCGGGCGGGGTCGACGAGCGCTTCGTGTCGCTGGCCGGCCTCACCGACAAGACGCCGTACGACGTGACCGCGACGATGGGCGACGGGACGACGCTGCCGGCCACCGGCGACGTCGTCGTGGTCGCCGACTACCTCCACGTACCGCGGCGGACCGTCACCATCGACGGCGTCAACGAACTCGCCGGTACCGCGAAGACCGGCGATTCGAGCGCGGGCACCGTCGTGATGACCGGGTACGCCGGGGCGCAGGACCTGTCGTTCGACTTCTGGCTCAGCCACGACGACGACCGGCTGTACCTGACGGTCGCGGTCACCGACGACGTCCAGTACGGGCAGGCGATCGGCGACCAGATCTGGCAGGACGACGGCGTGCAGTTCGCGGTGAGTTCGGGCACCCCGGGCGAGGCGCAGACCTGGAACGAGATCGGCGCGGCGCTCGTCGGCGGCACCGTGTCCACCTGGCGCTGGTCCGGCCCCGCGACCGGACCGCTGCCGGCGGGTGCGGCCGCCGCCGTACGCAGCGGCACGACCACCACGTACGAGATCGGGGTGGCCTGGACGGATCTGGGCATCGACCCGGCGGACGGCCTGGTCAGCTTCTCGATGCTGGTGAACGACAACGACGGGCAGGGCCGCAAGGGCTACGTCGAGTGGGGTTCCGGCATCGGCAACGGCAAGGACTCCGCCCTCTTCAAGCCCTTCGTACTCGACGCCTGACCCGCCGAACCCCCGCGGCCGGTACGGTCCCGACGAGGCCCCGCAACCGCCCGGTTGCGGGGCCTTCGCCGTCGCCGCTTCTATTCTAGTACTAGAATAGTGGCATGGACGGGGAGCTGACGCCGGCCGAGCTGACCGTGCTCGGGCTGCTGGTCGAGAAGCCGAGGCACGGGTACGAGCTGGAGGAGGTCATCGCGACCCGCGGGATGCGGGAGTGGACCGAGATCGGCTTCAGCTCCATCTACTACCTGCTCGGCAAGCTCCGCGACCGCGGACTGATCGCCGCCGCCGACGCCTCGCGCGCCACCGGCGGCACGTCCCGCCGGGTGTACGAGGCGACCGCCGCGGGGCGTCGGGCGTGCGCGCGGGCGGCCGAGGCGGCGGTGGCGGAGCTGCGGCCGGTGTACCCGCCGCTGCTGGTGGGCCTGGCCAACGAGCCGGCCATCCCGCCGGACCGGCTGCGCGACGCGCTCGACCGGCGGGCCGCGGCCCTCGCCGACCGCATCGCCGCCGTCCGCGCCGCCCGCGCCGCGCAGCCGGACGCGCCGCGCTTCGTCCGCGCCCTCTTCGACCACGCGCTCGGCCAGCTCACCGCGGAACGCCGCTGGCTCGACGACTACCGGAAAGGTGACCGGTGACCCGCTACGACGTCAAACGGGAACTCCGCCCCTACTACGCGCCGCGCAACACCGACTGGGCGCTCGTCGACGTGCCCGCGCAGCGGTTCCTCGCCGTCGACGGCAGCGGCGACCCCAACACCAGCCCCGCGTACGCACGCGCGGTGCAGGCGCTCTACGCGGTGGCGTACACGGTGAAGTTCGCGAGTCGGAACGGGCTGGGGCGGGACTTCGTGGTCGGGCCGCTGGAGGGGTTGTGGTGGTCCGACCGGCCGGAGGTGTTCGTCCGGCGCGACAAGGACGCCTGGTGCTGGCGGATGCTCATCAGCCAGCCGGACTGGGTGACCGACGACCTCGTCGACGAGGCCCGGGGCACGGCGCTGGCGAAGAAGGGCCTGCCGGCGATCGCCGACGTACGGGTCGCGGAGCTGGCGGAGGGCACCAGTGCGCAGGTCCTGCACGTCGGGTCGTACGACGACGAGGGGCCGGTGCTCGCCCGGCTGCACGACGAGTACCTTGCGGCGCACGGGTTGCGGATGACCGGGCGGCACCACGAGATCTACCTCGGCGACCCCCGCCGCACCGAGCCCGCACGGCTCCGTACCGTCCTGCGCCAACCCGTACGACCGGCCTGAACCCGTTACGTACCAAGGGAACGGGCGTGCGGAACGTGGCGGTGCCGGTGAGGTTGTCGTGATCTTGGTCGGCGTTTCGCTATCGATTGTTCAATTGTGCACCTGTCCAACAATTGGACACGTGCACAATTGAACAATCGATTTGTGACGCCTCAGCGTGGCGCCCAACGGCGGACCCCCTCGCCCTGACGCTCTCGACCCGGCCTCCGGGTCAGGGGTTGTGGCGGCGGTAGTGGCGGGCGACGCGGGCGCGGTTGCCGCAGGACGGCCGGCACCAATGCTGGCGCGCGCTGTCGGCGACGAAGTACCGCACGCAGCGGGGTGCGGCGCAGGCGCGGAGCCGTTCGCGACCCGGGCCGGTGAGGAACGCGAGGGCGGCGCGCGCGAGGCCCGCGGTGAGCCGGGACCGGGCGTCGCCGCCCGTACCGCGCCAGGTGACGGTGGGTGCCGCGCCGTCCGGCCAGTCGAGTACGGGATGGACGGGGACGGCGGCGGCGGCCTCGTTGAGCCGGGTGACGGCCTGCTCGGGCGGCAGGAGCGTGGTGGCGTCGGCGCGGCTCGGCGGCCCGGGCCGTACGGCGACCGCGAACAGGCTGCGCGTGGCCCGCCGTACGGCGAGCACGTCGAGCCGGGTGGGTTCGTCGACGGTCGCCGGGTCGAGGCCGGTGACGCCGACGTCCTCGCGCAGCGGGTCGGCTTCGGCGCGCAGCCAGGCGGCGAGCCCGGCGAGGTCGGCGAGGTCGTCGGCGACGCCACCGTTGCCGTCGTGCCGGATCGTCGCGGCGAGCGCGAGCGCGAGGCGCTGGGACATCGACTCCTCCGTACCGGCTTGTGGGTGGGTGGCCGCTCGCGTAGCGTACCTAACGGTTTGATGGCTGCCAACCATTAGGGGGATCGTGCCGTGCTGGTCATCGCGCACCTCAGTGACACCCACCTCGACAGTCACCCGCGTTCGGCCGAACGGACCGCGCGAGTGCTCGACCACCTGCACGCCCTGCCCCGGCCGGTCGACGCGATCATGATCACCGGGGACATCGCCGACCACGGCGACATCGCCGAGTACGAGACGGCCCGGAGGTTGTTCGACTCACCCGTGCCGGTGCTGCTCTGCCCCGGTAACCACGACGTACGCGACGCGTACCGGAAGGGGTTGCTGGGCGACGACCGCGGCGGCGACGACCCGGTCAACACCCGGTACGACGTGGCCGGCGCGGTGTTCCTGCTCGCCGACTCCTCCGTACCGGGGAGCGACGACGGGCATCTCGACGACGCCACGATGGCCTGGCTGCGCGGACAGCTCGCGACCGTGCCGACCGGTACGCCGGCGTTCGTCGCGTTCCACCACCCGCCGATCGCCCTGCACCACCCCGTCATCGACCCGACCCGGCTACTGCCCGCCGAGCCGCTGGCCGCGCTGGTCGCCGAACACCCGCAGGTGGTGGCCGTACTGACCGGGCACTTCCACACCGCCGCCGCGGGGACGTTCGCCGGGCGGCCGCTGCGGATCGCGCCCGGCGTGGTGTCCACGCTGCGGATGCCGTGGGAGGGCGAGGGTCCGCTCGCCACCCAGGCCCAGCCGCCCGGCGTCGCCTTCCACGTGTACGACGAGAGCGGTCAGCTCACCACGCACTACCGGGTCGTACCGTGACGGGTCGGGTGCAGGTGGGCGAGCAGGGCGTCGAGCGGGTCGGGCAGCAGGTCCGGGTCGAGCGCGCCGGCGAGCAGCGCCGCGTACCGGAGCTTGCGGCGCGCACGGGTGCCGATGAACCGGCGCAGGATCCGTACGTCGGGCCAGTCGCGCTGGGCCGGCTGCCGCCGCAGCGTACGCAGCGAGCGGCCCTCGCCCTCGGCGTCGATGATCCGCTCCACCGCCGGTACGCCGAGGCGCCGGATCAGCTCGCCCTCCAGGTCCTCGACGCAGGCGAAGAAGCCGAGCCGGGCCAGCCCGTCGCGGGTCAGCCCGGCACCCAGCCCGGTACGGGCCAGCGCGCCGGCCACCACGTGCTCCTCGCCCACGTCGTACAGGCCGGTGCGGGTGAGGCCGGGGTCGAGCAGGCGCAGGAAGTGCCCGAGGTTGGTGATGCCGCCCATCGGGACCACGGCGACGCCCTCCGCGCGCAGGTCACGCCCGCGCCGCGCGGCCACGATCGTCACGGCCGCCTCGTCGCTGTCCCCCTCCACCAGCACCGCGGTACGCGTGCCCGCCGGTATCCGCGCCGCCGCGGCGGCCACCACCTCGGGTCCGGCGTCCATGACCCCATCGTGCCCCGCCCCGTCGTACCGGCACCAGCGGCTTTCCCGCCGGTCAGGCGCGCGCCGGGCGGTACATGGTGACGTCGACCGGGTCCTCGTCCTCGACGACGAAGCCGTGCCGCGCGTACAGGCGGCGGGCGGCACTGCCCTGGAGTACGACGAGGGCGACGGTGGCGCGGTCCTCGTCGGCGCGGGCCAGGACCGCGCGCAGCACGGCCGATCCGAGCCCGCGGCCCTGGTGTTCCGGCGCCAGGTAGAAGTGCTCCAGCCACCGGCGGCCGCCGGCGGGACGTACCGTGACGCAGCCGGCGAGCGCCCCGCCCACCACCACGAGCGACGTGTACCCGGGGGCGAACGTGTCACGCATCCGCTGGCGTACCCGGTGGTCGTCGTAGCGGCCGAGGCGGGTCAGGTCCGGCCGCATGACGGTGGCGCGCAGCTCGGCCAGCGCCGGTACGTCCGCGTCGGACGCCGGTCGGAACTCCCAGGTCGACGCCGGTGCGGTGGAGTCCATCGAGCCTCGCCGATCGCCGTCGTCGCATGCCGTCGCGAGCACGCTAGCCGCCCCCGGCGACCGGTTCCGCCGTGGGTCGCCGCACCGTGACCTCGCCCGCAACGGTCCCGGGCGGAGGTGGGCGACCAGCCCGATCACCGCCGGGTACGCCTGGTACACGGTCACGGTGGACGCCGTGCACCGGGCGCGGATCTGGTACGTCGGCTCGGTCGCGCCGACCAGCCTGCGCCACCGGATCCCCGTGCGCCACCGACATGTCCGGGCGTCAGCGCGGGCCCCGGGCTCGTCTCCACGGGTCACGCCCGCCGGCCCGACCCCACCCGACGGGTACGCCCGGCGACGGTGAGCGCGGCGGCCGCGGCGAGGGCGACCGTCGCCAGCGCGGAGACGAGCAGCGTGGCGCGCGCGCCGAGTACGGCGATCAGCGGGGCGCCGAGCAGCGTCCCGGCGGGCACGGTGACCACGACGATCGCGCTGCGCGCGGCGAGTACCCGGGGGAGGAGTGCCGGGTCGGTGGTGGCCTGGTGCAGGGCGAGGCTGGTGGCCGGGTAGGGGGCGTAGATCAGGCCGCCGAGCGCGTACGCGGGGAGTGCCAGCCAGCCGGGCGCGCCGAGCCCGATCGGCAGCAGCGCGAGCCCCCAGCCGGCGACGATGCCGATCGTGGTGGGCCACAGCGGCCAGCGCCGCAGGTACCCGGCGAGCAGGCTGCCGGCGAGCGCGCCGATCCCGAACACCGTCCAGTACGTGCCGAGCAGGGTCGCGGAGCCGTGCAGGTCGGTGGCGACGTGCACCGGCAGCGCCACCTCGACCGGGCCGTACAGGGCGTAGAAGCCGACGGTGAGGGCCAGCAGGGCGAGCAGCCGCCGGTCCGCCCGGATCACCCGCCAGCCGGTACGGTCCGCCCCGGTCCCCGCCGTCGGTGCGGCCCGCCCACCCGGTGCCGGGAACGCGAACCGCATGGCCACGGCGAGCAGCAGGTAGCTGACGGCGTCCGCGCACAGCGGCGCCACCGGGCCGGCGACCGCGGCGAGCAGCCCGGCCGCGACCGGCCCGACGAGGATCCCGAACTGCCCGGCCGTGGACAGTACGGCGTTGCCGGCGAGCCGGTCGGCGTCCGGCAGCACCTCCGCGATCATCGTGTACTGCCCGGCCTGGCCCCAGGAGTGCAGCAGCGACGAGGCGGCCAGTAGCGCCACGTACCCGACGACCGGGAGCGTGCCGGCCAGGTACGCGACCGCGATCGTGCCGAACGCCGCGGCCCGCAGCGTCGCGTCCCAGGACACCAGCCGGGCCGCCGGGCGGGAGCGGAGGAACCGGCCGAACAGGGCCACCCCGGCCGCACCGGGCAAGGTGTACGCGGCGACCGCGAGCGCCACCCACAGGCCGCGCTGCCCGACCGGCGCCAGCCGCAGCGCCAGCCAGCTCACCCCGACCATGCTCATCCCGTCGCCCAGCGCCGACACCGCCACCGCCGGCAGTACGCCGCGGAGCGTGCGGTGGCTCAGCACCGGCCAGTACGGGGAGGACCGGAGCCGCCAGGGTCGCGTACGGGTGGCGCTGTGCATGGTGACCTCCGGGGAGTCGCTGCCGTCGCCGCCGGACTCTGCTCCGCGCCGGCCCGCCGGACCAGCGCGGTGGGACACCGTGGGACACCGCGGCCACGCATTGACCTGCGGTAATGTCCCAGCCGGCGACGTGGGGCGGGCCGGGACGGAAGGTACGCATGGATCCGGGCGAGGAACTGGCCGGCCGGCTGCGCGCCGTGCACGAGCTGAGCGGCCGCAGCCTGCGCACCCTGGCCCGGGACGCCGGGATCAGTTCGTCCTCGCTGTCCCGGTACCTGTCGGGCCGGACCGTACCGCCGTGGTCGGCGGTCGTGGCGTTGTGCCGGGTGGTGGGGCGCGACCCGCGCCCGCTGCGCCGAACGTGGACGGCGGCGTCGCAGCGCCCGCCGGCCCCGCCCGCGCCGACCCGCCCCACCGGGACACCCGTACGGGCCGCCGCGCCGAACCAGCTGCCGTTCGACGTCGCCGACTTCACCGGCCGGGAGCGCGAACTCGCCGAGGTGCTGCACCTGGCCGGTACGGCCCGCGCGGTGATCGTCGACGGGATGGCCGGCGTCGGCAAGACGTGCCTCGCCGTCCACGCCGCGCACCTGCTCGCCGACCGGTACCCGGACGGCCGGCTGCACCTCGACCTGCACGGGTTCACGCCGGGCCGCGAGCCGCTCGCCACCGCCACGGCCCTGCGTACGTTGCTGACGGCGCTGGACGTACCGCCGGGTCGGATCCCGGACGACGTCGAGGGCCGGGCCGCCCGCTGGCGTGCCGAGCTGGCCGAACGCCGGGTGCTCGTCCTGCTGGACAACGTGGCCGGCGTCGACCAGGCGCGGCTGCTGCTGCCCGGCGGCGGGGCCAGCGCGGTCCTGCTGACCAGCCGGAACCGCCTGGTCGGCCTGGCGGGCGTGCCACCCGTCTCCCTCGACGTACTGCCCGAGCGCGACGCCACCGAACTGTTCGCCCGCGCCGGCGACGCGGACCGGGAGGCCCGCGAACCCGAGGCCGTCGCCGAGGTACTCCGACTCTGCGGTCGGCTTCCGCTGGCGATCCGGCTGGCCGGCGCCCGGCTGCGGCACCGCCCCGGCTGGACCGTCGCCGTACTCGCCGACCGGTTGCGGGCCGGCAGCGACCACTTCGACACCGCGTTCGCCATGTCGGTACGCCAGCTCGACCGGCCGCAGCGCCGGCTGTTCGGGCTGCTCGGCCTGCTGCCCGGACCGGACTTCGACGAGTACGCCGCGGCGGCGCTCGGCGGGCTGCCGCTCGCCGGTGCCGCCGCGATGCTGGAGGACCTGCTCGACGCGCACCTGGTGCAGCAGCCGGCGGTCGGCCGGCACCGCCTGCACGACCTGGTACGCGAGCACGCCCGCCGGCTCGCCGCCACCGACCTGCCGGAACCCGAGCGCCAGCGGGCGCTCGCCCGGCTCCGCGCGTACTACCTGCACGCCGCGGCCGCGGCGGACGGGGCGCTGCCGTTCCTGCACCGCAGCCGGCCCCCGGCCGGCGTACCGGCGCCGCGCGAGCTGCCGGTGTTCGACGGGCGGGACGCGGCGCTCGGCTGGTTCGACCGGGAGTACGCGAACCTGTTGGGGTGCTTCGATTCCGCGGTGGCGGCGGGCGACGACGCGCATGTCGGGCAGCTGCCCCGCTTCCTCCGCTCGTACTTCTTCCGCCGGGCGGGGACGGCCGTGCAGGAGCGGATGGTACTGGCCGCGCTGGACGCCGCGCGCCGGCTGGACGACCCGCTGCTCGTCGCCGAGGCCCGCACCGACGTCGGCTTCGCGCGGTACGCGGCCGGCCGCACCGCGGAGGCGGACGCCGAGTACCGGGAGGCGTCGCGGCTGGCCGCCGACGTCGGCGACGCGGGCCTCATCGCCGAACTCACCCTCCAGCGCGGGTACCTGCGGCAGGACCGGGGCGAGATCGGCGCGGCGATGGCGGAGTACCGGCGGGCCGCCGACGAGTTCGAGCGGGCCGGCCGCCCGATGGGCCGGGCGTACGCGCTGGCGTACCAGGGGTGGGCGTTGGCGCAGCTCGGCCGGTACGCGGAGGCGGCGGAGCTGGCGCGCGCGGCGCTGGCCGTACCGCACGGATCGGCGGTGTGGCCGCCGAACCTGACGGCGCTTGTCGCGCTCGGCGTGGCGGTCGCCGGGGACGATCCGGACGCCGCGGTCGGGCACATGTGGCACGCGCTGCGGCTCGCCCGCGAGGACGGCAACCGGCACAACCTGGCCTGGTGCCAGCACTACCTGGGCGTCGCGCTGCGCCACACCGGCCGGTACGACGAGGCGCTGGCGGCGCACCGCCAGGCGTTCGACGTACTGGCGGAGCTGGGCGAGGACCAGTGGGCGATCGACTTCCTCAACGGCTACGGCGACACGTGCCTGGCCGCCGGCCGGCCCGCCGACGCGGTGCGCTGGCACCGGCGGGCACTCGACCTGGCGCCGCGCCTCGGGTACCGGTTCGAGGAGGCGCTGGCCCACCGGGGGCTCGCCGCGGCGCTGCGCGACACCGACCCGGCGGCCGCGGCGGGCCACGACGAGGCGTACCGCGGGCTGCTGCGCGAGCTGGGCGTGTCCCGCTGACCTGCCACCCCGTTTCCCGGCGTACGCGCAGGTCAGGGGTGTTGCGGGTGTCCCGGGGCGTCCCATCGGCGTGGAGCCGGCACGGGCCCGCGTGCTCCGCTCGTGCCGCACCCGGAACCACCGGGGCACGCACCGGAAGGAACGATCACATGCAGCCCAGGATGGGTAACCCGGCGATGGTGTTGCCGGCCGCCATGCAGCCGATCCAGGCCGTACTCGCGGCCACGCGGACGGGCGGCGTCGACGGCGAGACGCTGGAACTCGTACACCTGCGGGTCAGTCAGATCAACGGGTGCAGCGCCTGCGTCGACGGCGGCGTCAAGACGGCCCGCAAGGCGGGCGTCGCGGAGGACAAGCTGGCCACGGTCGCCGCATGGCGCGAGACGCCGTACTTCACCGACCCGGAGCGCGCCGCGCTGGCGCTGGCCGAGGCGGCGACCCGGCTGGCGGACCGGCCGGACGCCGTCGACGACGCCGTGTGGGACCGGGCCGCCGCGCACTTCGACGAGCAGCAGCTCGCCGCGATCATCCTCATGATCGGCATGACCAACCTGTTCAACCGGCTCAACGCCACCACCCGGCAGATCGCCGGCGCCTGGGGCTGAGGTACCCGGTGCCGGGTCGCCCGCCGACCCGGCGCCGGGCGCCCGCGATGCCTTGCGGTACCGGGGATCCGGCCGTCGGACTCCCGGAAACCGTTGCAGCAACGGGGAAACCGCCCACCTGGTACGAGTGCGGCGCGATAAACCGTTGCCCCGCGGGAACAGTCGTCCTAACCTCGACGTTGCACAGAGCACGACGCAACGAAACGGAGCAGCCCGATGTCCTTCCGGTCGAACCCCACGCACCCGCAGCGCCCGGCGCTGTGCGGGCGTTCGACCGTGCCGTACCTGGGCGGCATCGAGCGGACCGGCACCGTCGTCGAGACGGGTGGGTGGGAGTAGGACCGACGCGAGCCACGCGCCTGAGCCGCCCACCCGATCCCGGGTAGGGCGGTTTTTGTTGCGCAGCAACGGATGTAGGTACGGGCAGGTCCCCGGCCACGGCCGGCGGAACGGGATTCTTGGCAACTCCACAGTGGATGGCATGGAAGGTCGGCCCGGTCGGGCCGGCCGATCTGGTGCGGGGGAGACGGGAACCCGCCTGCCTTGGAAGCAGGAGACACCGCGTTCGACTCGCGGGCACCAGACGGGGAGGTCGCCACGACCTCCGACGGGCCGTACGCGCCGGTGCGCGGCGCCGCCTGGCGGGCGGCGTACGCGGGGTTCGACACCCCGACGGTCCACGTGGTACTTCCTCTGCGCGGCAAGGGAAGTACGCACAGGGCGAGTTCGGCCAGCGGTCAGGCCGCCGGATCCTCAGTCCGGAGACACGGGTTCGACTCCCGTACTCGCTGCGCGGTAGTGGCGCAGTCGGTAGCGCACCTGCTCGCCACGCAGGAGATCGCCGGTTCGAGCCCGGCCTACCGCTCGCATGCACAGTGACAGTACGAGAAGGGAGGTGCCCGGTGGACGCGGTTCTGGTACTCAACGCGGACCTGGGGCCACTGCACCGGGTACCCGTCCAACACGCGATCCGGATGCTGTGCCGCCGGGTCGCCGTCGTCCACGAGGCGGTGCCCGACCGGCTGCTCGGCGTGTACCCGCTGCCGACGGTCGTCCGGCTCGTCCGGTACGTCGTCACCCGCTGGCGTTTCACCGCCGGCCCCGGCTGGTCGCGCCGCGGCCTGATGGGACGCGACAACCACACCTGCGGGTACTGCGGCCGGCCGGCGAGCACCGTCGACCACATCCTGCCGCGGTCCCGCGGCGGCCCGAACACCTGGCGCAACACCGTCGCCGCGTGCGGGCCGTGCAACCAGCGCAAGGGCGACCGCACCCCGGAGGAGGCCGGCATGCGACTGCGCGTCGTACCGCGTCCGCCGGTCTGGGCGCAGGTCACGTGGCGCTGAACGACGGCCGGCGGGACCACGGGGCCCGCCGGCCGACGGTGCGGGCTGATGTAACCGGCAGCATGGCTGGCCCTGACCCAGTTCGTGGAGGTTCGAATCCTCCGCCCGCAGCGACACCACTCTCCCGTAGCGACACCACGCCCTCGTAGCCCAACGGGTAGAGGCAGCAGGCCAAGAACCTGCGCAGTGCGCGTTCGAATCGCGCCGGGGGCACGCGAGCGCAGCGCGGCGGTCGTGCGGCCGCCTCGTGCGCGGTCGGGCCCTGGCGCTGGCGCTCCCGGCGCGGGATCCCCGCGCCCGCCTCACATGCCCGGCTGGCCCAACTGGCAGAGGCGCCACGCTCAGACCGTGGAGGTTCGGGGTTCGAATCCCTGGCCGGGTACGCACCACCGCCGCCGTCCGGCGGTACTTCCTGCCGCAGCTCGCCCAGGTTCGAGCAGTGCCCTGATACGGCACCGGTCGCAGGTTCGAATCCTGCCGGCAGGACCATGCCCCCGTAGCTCAGCGGATCAGAGTGTCTGGCTACGAACCAGAAGGTCGCGCGTTCGAATCGCGCCGGGGGTACGCATCGGGTTGTGGCGCAGCCAGGCCAGCGCGCCGCGTTCGGGACGCGGAGATCGCGGGTTCGAATCCCGCTAACCCGACTGTCAGCGCGCAGGCCACGGTCGGCGAAAACCGTTGGGGAACAACGGGTACGTCGGCCATCGGTGTCGACCGGTGCGGTGTGCACCGGCGCAGCGCGGTAGGGGAGTTCGGCCGTCCCCGCGGGCCTCATGAGCCCGAGACCGCCGGTTCGAATCCGGCCCGCGCCACCGTTTCCCCGCAAGGGGACCGTTCTGGAGTAGCTCAATCGGCAGAGCAGCCGGCTGTTAACCGGAAGACCGCAGGTTCGAGTCCTGCCTCCAGAGCCACGCCCGGGTAGCTCAGCGGCGAGAGCAGCTGCCCTACAAGCAGAGGAGCGGGGGTTCGAGTCCCTCCCCGGGCACGACGACCACGGACCGCCACCGTGGTCGACCACCGCCCCCGGGTACGACACCGGGTGGCGGCTCGCGCGTCGTGGACGGCGGCACGTCCAGCAGCCCGTAACGCTGCCGCCTTCGGGCAGACCTGGGCCAGGGACGCGCACCCCACGCCCCGCGGTACGCCGCGGTGCGGTTCCGCGCCCGTAGCTCAGCGGAGAGAGCACCGGACTCCGACTCCGGAGGTGGCTGGTTCGAATCCAGCCGGGCGCACGCTTTCCCTGGCCCCGTGGACGTTCCCGGCGGAGCGGCCTGTCCGCAAAACAGGTGACCACGATCGGTTCGACTCCGAGCGGGGCCTCGTACCTGCCGTCCACTGTGGAGTGTCGCGCCGCCGCGCCGTGGCGGCCCGCTGGTCGGACGTGGGCCCCAGGATTCCCGCCACGTCCGGCCCGCGCCCTCGACCGTACGGCGGCGGTTGCCGCACCGTGGACGGCATGACTGCCGAGACGTACGAGCCGGTCGCGCGGCGCAACGCGGGCCGGTGGCTGCTGCACCGTTGGCCGACCGCGCTGGGACTGCTGGCCGGCGGCGCCGCCCTCGCCGCGAACGTGGGCCGGGCGTCCCTCTCGATCACCGTGTGCGTCGCGGTGCTGTGCTACCTGGGCGCCGCGGCGCTGGGCCGGAAGTGGATCGCGTGGGTCGGCGTGTTCGCCGCCAGCCTGGTACCGGTCGCGGCCGCGCTGACCGGGTTGCCGTGGTGGGTGGGGATGGCGGTGGTGGCCGCCGCGCTCGTCGTACTCGGCCTCGTGCTCGGGGTGCCGCGCCGTCCGCTCACCGCACAGTTCCTCGCCACTCTCGCCTACGGCGGGCTCGCGGTGACCGCGCTGCTGCTCGCCCCCACCATCGGCCTCGTACTCGCCGGGGCGGTGCTCGTCGCGCACGGCCTCTGGGACGTCGTGCACTACGTCCGCGACGCGGTCGTGTCCCGGTCGCTCGCCGAGTTCTGCGTCGCCCTCGACGTACTGCTGGGCGGTGGCGTGCTGGTGCTCGCCGCGGTCGGCTGACCGGTGGTGGTCTGCGTGGCCCGGTAGCGCGACGGCGAGACCCCGTACCGGTCGGCGAACGCCTGCCGGAGCGCCTCCGCGGACCGGAACCCGCAGCGCGCCGCGATCCGCGCCACCGGCAGCGTGGTCGTGACGAGCAGGTGCGCGGCGGCCTCCAGCCGCGCGGTCCGCACGTACCGGGCGGGTGTCTGGCCGAGGTGCCGGACGAACAGCCGGGTCAGCTGCCGCTCGCTGACCCCGGTACGGGCGGCGAGCGCGGCCACGCCGAGGTCCGCGTCGAGGCGCCGACCGATGTCGGCCACCAGGTCGCGCAGCAGCCGGTCGTCCGGCGCCGGCGCGGCGACGAACATGCTCATCTGCGCCTGGTTCCCCGGCCGTTGCAGGTACGTGACGAGGCCGCGGGCGACGCCCCGGGCCATCCGCGCGCCGTGGTCCTCCTCGACGAACGCGAGCGCCACGTCCAGCGCGCTGCTCACCCCGCCGCCGGTGGTGACGCCACCGTCCCGCACGTACAGCGGGGCGGGGTCGACGTGCACCGCCGGGTACTGCGCGGCGAGCGCGTCGGCGAACATCCAGTGCGTCGTGGCGCGGCGATGGTCCAGCAGCCCCGCCGCGGCCAGTACCGTCGCCCCGGTGCAGACCGACGCGACGCGCCGGCACCGCCCCGCCAGCCGCCGTACGTGGGCGACGAGCACGTCGTCCGCCGCGGCCTCGGTGTGCCCGTCGCCGCCGACCACGAACAGCGTGTCGTACCTGCCGCGCAGCCGTTCCAGGGTGTCCTGCGCGGCCAGCGTCAGCCCGGACTGCGACGCGATCGGCCGCCCGCCGCGTGACACCACCCGCGTCCGGTACGCCGGCGTCGCGCCGCCCCGGTTCGCGTAGTCGAAGGTGGTCGTCACGCAGGCGATGTCGAGCAACTCGGCCCGCGGGTAGCCGACGACCACGACCTCCCGCTCGTCCATCCCGAAACTGTAAGCGGTCCCGGCACCCGTACGGCCAGGGTCGGACGGCCCGGCGGACAGGTGGCGCTAGCGGTCGGCGGTCGCGACGGACGCGTGGTCGAAGAGGCTGTCGCCGGCGCGTTCCACCCCGACGGCGCCGACCGCACCGGCCAGGAGTACCAGGACGAGCGTCACGGCGAGCAGCGGGCGGCTGCGGGGCGGCGGCGCGAGCAGCGCCCGGACCCGCTGCGGCACCAGGCCACCCGTCGCCGCCGGTACGGGACCGCGCCGGCGTCCGGCGAGTGCCGCGGTGGCCACCGCGCGCGCGACGAGACGGCGGTCGCCGACGGTCGCGGCGGCGTCCTCGTCGGCCCACCGTTCGGTGGCCTGGGCGACGGTGGCGGCGGTCGGCCGGAGCAGCGGGTTGACGGCGGCGGCGAGGTCCGCGGCGAGCCGCCACCACGTGTGCCGGTGTACGACATGGGACCGCTCGTGCGCGATCAGCGCCCGCTGCTGGTCCGGGTCGAGCGCGGACAACAGCCCGGTGGTGACGACGATCCGGCCGACCAGCCCGGGCGTGGTGAACGCGTCCGGTACGGCCGAGTCGACGACGGCCACCTGCCCGGGTCCGGCCAGCCGCCGGCAGTCCCGGTGCACCCGTACCAGCGCGCGGCAGCGGGACGCGGCGAGCCGCAGCCCGAGTACGGCGAGGGGCAGCAGCAGCGCGCCGGCCACCGCCCCCACCACCGCCGGTACGGGAGAGTCGGCGTGCAGGGCGACCGGCGACCAGTGACCGAGCTCGGCGACCTCGCCGATCTGCCCGATCCAGACGGCCGCCAGGACGGCGAGGACGAACCCGCCGCAGCCGGCGGCGACGACGGCGCCCGCGGCGAGCAGCCGGGTGGCGGCGGCGGGCGCGAGCCGTCGGCCGGCGGCGGGCGCCGCGGCGGCGTACGCGAGGCAGGCGCCCAGGCAGACGGCGACGGCGGTGATCACGGCCGCTCGTCGCCCTGCGTACCGAGCAGGTCCAGGAGTACCTTCTCGTCCTCGTCGCTGAGCACGTCGACGAAGCGCGCGAGCACCGCGGCGCGGTCGTCACCGGCGTCGAGCAGCCGGTTCATCCGCCGGGCGGTCAGCTCCGCCCGGTCCGCCACCGCCGTGTACGCGTACGCCCGGCCGGCGCGCTGCCGGGTCGCGAGACCCTGCGCCACGAGCCGGGACAGCACGGTCATGACCGTCGTGTACGCCCAGTCGCCGCCGAGCGCGTCCCGTACCTGCGCCGGTGTCATCGCCGTGTCGGCGGTGGCGAGGACCTGCCACACCCGCCGGGTCAGCCCCGCCGGCCGCTGCCGCTCGTCCGTGCCCATGCGTCGCCACCTTCCGCTCTACGACACCGAGTGTAGTAACGCCTGCGGCGTCCGCGCACGGTCGAGGACCCGGTCGGCGCCCACGCTCCGCCCGAACGGCCGACCCCGCGCGTACGTAGGACAGCGCTTTCCCGGGTCGAGTCCGGTGCGGGGCCGGTGCGAGCCCGGCCAGGCCCGCGACGTCGAGTACGTGGACCCGCCGGGTGGGCACTGGCCGCAGCTCAGCCGGTCGGCGAGGCTCGCCGACCCTGCTCGCCGCCGCCGGGCGCACCTGAGCCGGTAGCTGTGGACGCCCGCGTATGCGGGTGAGCGGCTGGACCATGGCCGCGCGCGGCGCGCTCCGGTTGACTCGTGGGCGGAGGTGACGGGGATGGACACGACGCTGATGATGTCGGCCCGGGGTGTGTCGCTGGCGCTCGCGACGGTGGCGTTCGGCCTGGTGGCGGGGCTGTTCTACGCGTTCGCGGTGGCGGTGATGCCGGCGTTGCGGCCCGCGGACGACCGGACGTTCGTGGACGTGATGCAGCGGATCAACACCGCGATCCTGAACGGTTGGTTCCTGACCGTGTTCGTCGGCGCGCTGCTGCCGGCGGGGGCGGCGGTGGCCCTGCACGTACCGGCGGGTGGGCGTGGGGTGCTGCCGTGGGCGGTCGCCGGCCTGCTGCTGTACGTGGTGATGTTCCTGATCACCGGGCGGGTGAACGTGCCGCTCAACGACCGGCTCGCCGCGGCGGGGGATCCGGCGACGCTGACCGATCCGGCGGTGGTACGCGCCGGGTTCGAGGCGGCGTGGGTGCGGTGGAACGTGGCCCGCGCGGTGGTGTCGACGGCGGCGTTCGGTTGCCTGGTCGTCGCGCTGGTGCTGGCCACCCGCGCCTGACACGAAGGCCCGCACCGCGCCTGGGGTGGCGCGGTGCGGGTTCGTCGCTCCGCCGCGCGCGCCGGGTACCGTTCGGTCCGTCCCCAGGGGGTGTGGCACGGACCGGAGCGGGCGCGCGTCGGGGGGTCAGCGGCGGAGCAGGTCCTCGAACGAGGCGGTGCCGGCGAACGGGTCGGCCGGCGCGGCCGGTTCGCGGGTGGCGACGAGGGCGGCGAGTTCCGTTGCGGCGCGGTCGATCCGGCTCACCAGGCCGGTACCGTTCCCGGACACGCCCCAGTCCTCGGTCGCGGCGTACACGGCGGTGGGGACGACGACGGCGTGCAGGTAGCTGAACATCGGCCGCAGCGCGTGTTCGAGCGCCAGCGAGTGGCGTCCGGTGCCGCCGGTGGCGCCGAGCAGGACGGGCCGGTCGGCGAGCGTGTCCGGCTCCACCAGGTCGAAGTACGTCTTGAACAGCCCGGAGTACGAGGCGTTGAAGATCGGCGTCACCGCGATCACGGCGTCCGCGGTACCGAGGGCGTCGAGCGCCGGGCGCAGCCGGGCGTTGGGGAACCCGGTCAGCAGGTGGTCGGCCAGGTCGTGCGCGTACTCCCGCAGCTCGACGACCTCGACGTCGGCCGCGATCCCTTGCGCGGAAAGGGAAGTGACCGCGGCGGAGCTGAGCCGGTCGGCGAGCAGCCGGGTGGACGACGGTTCGCGCAGGCCGGCGCTGACGACGAGGATCCGCCGGCGCGGACCGAGATCCGCGCCGCGGGGCGTGTCGGTGCTCACGCGGTCACCTCCGTGGTCTCCCGGGCGGCGAGCAGGCCGGCGTGGGTGGGCGCGTCCGGCACGTGCGCCGGGCGTACCGCGGCGAACTCCTTGCGCAGCACCGGAACGACCTCCTCGCCGAGCAGGTCCAGCTGCTCCAGTACGGTCTTCAGCGGCAGCCCGGCGTGGTCCATCAGGAACAGCTGGCGCTGGTAGTCGCCGACGTACTCGCGGAACCCGAGCGTACGGTCGATGACCTGCTGCGGGCTGCCCACGGTCAGCGGCGTCTCGGCGCTGAACTCCTCCAGCGACGGGCCGTGCCCGTACACCGGCGCGTTGTCGAAGTACGGCCGGAACTCGCGGACCGCGTCCTGCGAGTTCTTGCGCATGAACACCTGGCCGCCGAGCCCGACGATCGCCTGGTCCGCGGAACCGTGCCCGTAGTGCTCGAACCGCTGGCGGTAGAAGTTCACCATCTTCTCGGTGTGCTCCTTGGGCCAGAAGATGTGGTTGGCGAAGAAGCCGTCGCCGTAGTACGCGGCCTGCTCGGCGATCTCGGGGCTGCGGATCGAGCCGTGCCAGACGAACGGCGGCACCCCGTCGAGCGGCCGCGGCGTCGAGGTGAACCCGCGCAGCGGCGTGCGGTGCTTGCCCTCCCAGTCCACGACGTCCTCGGTCCACAGCCGGTGCAGCAGGTGGTAGTTCTCGATGGCGAGGTCGATGCCGTCCCGGATGTCCTTGCCGAACCACGGGTACACCGGGCCGGTGTTGCCGCGGCCGAGCATCAGGTCGACGCGGCCGTCCGCGACGTGTTGCAGCATCGCGAAGTCCTCGGCGATCTTCACCGGGTCGTTCGTGGTGATCAGCGTGGTCGCCGTCGACAGCACCAGCTTCTCGGTACGCGCGGCCACGTGCGCGAGCATCGTCGTCGGCGAGGACGGTACGAACGGCGGGTTGTGGTGCTCGCCGAACGCGGCGACGTCCAGCCCGACCTCCTCGGCCTTCTCGGCGATCGCGAGCATGGCCTTGATGCGCTCGCGCTCGCTCGGCGTACGGCCGTTGGTCGGGTCCGTGGTGACGTCCCCGACGGTGAAGATCCCGAACTGCATGTCCCACCGTTCCCTGCTCGCGTTTGCCATTAGTTGACGTCGCAACTATCTCCCTCAACGGTACCGCCGCCCAGGTATTCCCCGCCGCCCCGCCCGCACGTCCCGGCCGCGACGTACCGGTCGATCATGGGGTCATGGGCAGCGCTGTCGAACCCGTGACGGACCGGACCCCGCGGCCCGTCCGCCACCCGGTCCTCACCCAGGACTGGCGGGACGTCTGCTTCGTGCACTGGACGCTGGACCCCGACACCGCCGCCCCGTTCCTCCCACCCGGTACCCGGCCCGACGCGGTCGACGGCGACACGTACGTCGGGCTCGTCGCGTTCCGGATGGTCGGCACCGGACCGCCCCGGCTGCCCGTTCCGTACCTGGGCACGTTCTGCGAGACCAACGTCCGGCTCTACGCCGTCGACCGGTACGGCCGGCGCGGCGTGGTGTTCCTCTCCCTCGACGCCGAACGCGCCCTGCCGGCGCTCGTCGGCCGCACCGTCGGCCTGCCGTACCAGTGGTCGGCGATGCGGCTGACCCGCGACGGCGACCGTTGCACGTACTCCTGCCGCCGGCGCGGACCGGACGCCGCCGGGGCGTACGGCCGGATCGTGGTGCGGGTCGGTGCGCCCGTGACCCGGACCACCCCGCTCGAACGGTTCCTCACCGCCCGCTGGGGCCTGTACGCTCGCGGCCGGTACCTGCCGAACGAGCACCCGCCGTGGCCGCTGCACCGCGCCGACCTCCTCGACCTCGCCGACGACCTCGTCCCCGCCACCGGCCTTCCGGTACCGGTCGGGCCGCCCGTCAGTGTGCTGTGGTCCCCGGGTGTCCCCGCCCGGTTCGGCCTTCCCCGGCGCTGACGGCCCACCGCCGCGCCCGGTTCGGTCGGGTCCGCGGCGGCTCCGCCTAGGTCCGGTCAGCTGCTGCGGGGTGGTCCGGGCCTGGCCAGCGGGGTCCGGCCGCCTCCTGCCGCGACGGCGGCCGGCTCCGTGGCGGCGGCCACCGAGCGGCGCGGCGCGTTCAGGTGGATCGGCACAGGTCGCGGGCGGCGTCGACCAGGGTGCGCAGGGCGTCCGGGTCCGGCGTCGCAGCCGCGACCAGGCCGTCGACCTCGGCCAGGCCGGCGCGGGCGAGCAGCGCCTTCTCGTTCGTCGGCCACTCGCCGCGGGTGGCCAGCACCGCGTGCCCCGCGTACGTGGTGGCCTGCGTGACGAGCGCCGCGCACTGGGCGAGCCGCCCGTACGGGGCGTGGTTGGCCGCCGCGTACGCGAAGGTGGCCTCGGCCCTGTCCCGCCACACGCCGGGCGCCGCGGCCCGCAACGCCGCCGGGTACCCGGGGCGGGGCAGGGTGCCGCGCAGCACCCGGTTGACCGCCAGCTCCCCGACCACCAGGTACGACGGGATGCCGGCGAGGTGGAACATCAGCGGCTCGATCCGGAACCGCCCCGCCCGCGCCTCGGCCGTCTCGTACTCGACGACCGCGAGGTCCCGGTAGTGCACGTCGACGGGACGGCCGTCGATCCGCAGCCACGCGCCGCCGTTGAACACCCCGCCGCCCCAGCCGCCGATCGCGGACACCTCGCCGGGCCAGCCGATCGCGCGCAGGTCGGCCGGGTCGAAGCCGTCGCGGTAGTACACGGCGAGGTCCCAGTCGCTGTCCGGCCGGTGCGTCCCGGCGGCGCGGGAACCGCCGAGCGCGACCGCGCGTACGCCGGGCAGGGCGGCGAGCCGGTCGGCGACCGCGTCGGGGAACGTCATGCCGGGTCCGTGAGGTCCGTGGCCGGGTCGATCACCCAGTCGTTGACACGCATGGGAACCCCGGCGTACACGAGGTCGCGCTCGCCGAGCAGCCGGAACCCGACGGAGCGGCAGATGCCGTTGGACGGCCCGTTCGTGACGGCGGGCGTGGCGTGCACCAGGCCCCAGCGCCCGTCCGCCGCGGCCAGCGTCAGCAGCATCCGCACCGCGCGCTTCCCCATCCCGCGCCCCTGGTACTCCGGCAGCACCATCCAGCCGATCTCGGAGATGACCTCGCCGTCGCTCTCGTGCGCCCAGAGCGCGACCGTACCGGCGACCTCGTCGGGACGGTCCGGGTCGGGCACGATCATCCGGATCCAGCTCAGGTCCGCCGCGTTGTCCGCGACGTCGCGGCGTACCTTGTCCGGCAACCGGTCGGGCGGCACCGGACCGCCCAGCTCCGCCATCATCACCGGGTCGCTGCGCATCCGCACGTACGCGTCGAGGTCGCCGAGAGCCACATCCCGCAGGTCCATTCCCCCGGTGTACCACCATGTCCCGCCGCCGCGCCCGGACGGCGGGACGGCCGTCACTCCGGCGGCGGCTGGTACGCGAGCTGCACGAGCTGCGCGCCGTCCCGCCGGCGTACCAGCCAGCCGCGGCCCGGGGGCAGCGGTTCGGGCCGGCGGTTGCCGTAGAGGACGCCCTCGTCGCGCGGGCCGGACAGCATCAGCGCCGGCATGTTCAACTCCCGCAGCGACTGCACGACCGGCTCGTACATGGCGCGGGCCATGCCGCCGACGCGGCGGGTGAGGATCAGGTGCAGGCCGATGTCCCGGGCCTGCGGGAGCACGTCGCCGAGCAGCGCCACCGGGTTGCCGGACCCGGTGGACACCAGGTCGTAGTCGTCGACCAGCAGGTACAGCTCCGGGCCGTGCCACCAGGACCGGTCCCGTAGCTGGGCGGGCGACACGTCGGGGCCGGGCAGGCGGCGGCGCATCACGTCCGCGACCGACGCCAGCGCCGTCTTCAACGCCTCCGACGACGCCGCGTACTCCAGCAGGTGCTGCTCGGGCACCGCGCCGAGCAACGTACGCCGGTAGTCGGCGACGATGATGCGCGCCTGCTCCGGCGTGTGGCGGGCGGCGATCCGGCCGGCGAGCAGCCGCAGGAACGCGGTCTTGCCGGACTCGGTGTCGCCGACCACGACCATGTGCGGCTCGGCGGCGAAGTCCAGCCGTACCGGGGAGAGGTCCTGTTCGGACAGTCCGACGGGGATGCCGGGGCCGTCGGTCGGCAGGTCCGCCGCCGGGTACGCCCGGGGCAGCAGCCGTACGGCCGGGGCCGGCTCGTGCTTCCACGCGTCGCCGACCGTCTCGACCAGCCCGGCCACCCCGTCGGCCAGATCGTCCACAGTGGACAGACCGTCGATCCGCGGCACCGCGACCAGGAACTGGCGGCTCTCCGCCGACACGCCCCGGCCCGGCGAACGCTCCGGTACCAGCGCCGCCGCCCGCCGGTCGATCTCCGACTCGTTCGGGTCGCCGAGCCGCAGCTCGTACCGGGTGCCGAGCAGGTCGCGCAGGTTGAGCCGCACCTCGGCCCAGCGCGCCGCCGTGATCACCACGTGGATCCCGTACCCCAGGCCGCGGGCGGCCAGCTCGGTGATGCGGTCCTCCAGCTCCGGGAAGTCGGCCCGGACCGCACCCCAGCCGTCCACCACCAGCAGCACGTCACCGAACCGGTCCCCCGGTACGCCGCCGGCCTCCGCCAGCCGCCGCCGGAACGTCGCCATCGAGTCGATGCCCAGCTCCGAGAAGCGCGCCTCGCGCTCGGCGAGCAGCGACGTCAGCTCGGCCACCGTACGCCGCAGCAGCTCCGGGTCGCGCCGGGTGGCGACCCCGCCGACGTGCGGCAGCCCGCGCAGCGACGCGAGCGACCCGCCACCCAGGTCGATGCCGTACACCTGGACCTCGCGCGGGGTGTGGGTGAGCGCGAGCCCGCCGATCAGCGCCCGGACCAGCGTCGACTTGCCGGACTGCGGGCCGCCGACCACGACCGCGTGCCCGCCCGCGCCGGCCAGCTCCGCCCACAGCACGTCCCGACGCTGCTCGTACGGCCGGTCGACGACGCCCAGCGGCACCCGCAACCGGCCGCGGTCCGGCCACCCGGCCGGCGCCAGACCGTACGCGGGGTCGGGGGCCAGCGGGGGCAGCAGCTCGGACAGCGGCGGCGGATCGCCCAGCGGCGGCAGCCACACCTGGTGCGCCGGCCGGCCGTGCCCGCGCAGCCGGCCCACCAGGACGTCGAGCACCGTCGTCTGGTCCTTGACCGCCGGTACCGCGGGGGCGGGCGGCTCGGCCGGCGGCGGCCCGCCCAGCACCGGCCCGCCGGTCAGCTCGCCGCGCACCGGTGCCGGCGCGTCGATCCGGAACGGCACCACGGTACGGCCGGCGCGCCGCTGCGCCTCCCGCCCCGGCTCGACCCGCGTGTACGGCCCCGACACGTACGCCGCGCGGAACCGCAGCTGCGTGCTCTGGTCGGTCTTCAGGTAGCCGTGGCCCGGCGCGTTCGGCAGTTCGTGCGCGGCCGGGTTGCCCAGGACGATCCGGGACTCCATCGCCGAGAACGTCCGCAACCCCACCCGGTACGACAGGTGCGTGTCCAGGCCGCGCAGCTTGCCCTCCTCAAGCCGTTGCGACGCAAGGAGAAGGTGCACGCCGAGCGACCGGCCGAGCCGGCCGATCATCACGAACAGGTCGATGAAGTCCGGCTTGGCGCTCAACAGTTCGGAGAACTCGTCGCAGATGACCAGCAGCGCCGGCAACGGTTCCAGCGGCTCGCCGGCCCGCCGGGCCCGCTCGTAGTCCCGCTGCGACACGTAGTTCCCGGCCGCGCGCAGCAGCTCCTGCCGGCGGACCAGCTCGCCGGACAGCGCGTCGGCCATCCGGTCCACCAGCGGCAGCTCGTCCGACAGGTTCGTGATGACGGCGCTGGTGTGCGGCAACCCGTCCAGCTTCGTGAACGTCGCGCCGCCCTTGAAGTCGACGAGCACGAAGTTCAGCTCCTCGGACGAGTGCGTCGCCGCCAGCCCGAGCACGATCGTACGCAGCAGCTCGGACTTGCCGGAGCCGGTCGCGCCGATGATCAGGCCGTGCGGCCCCATGCCGCCCAGCGCCGACTCCTTGAAGTCCAGCTCGACCGGGGCGCCGTCCGGCCCGACACCGATCGGGATGCGCAAGCGGTCCCGCTCCGGCCGGGTACGCCAGGTGATCGTCGGGTCGAGTCCCGCCGCGTCACCGATGCCGAGCAGGTCCGTCAGCTCGAACGTGGTCGCCAGCGGCTCGTCCGACGCGCCCGAACCCGCCATCCGGTACGGCGCAAGGTAACGCGCCAGCGCCTCGGCCTGCCGTACCGTCAGGGTGTCGGGAACGCCGAGGGTCTCGTGCGCGAGCCCGCTCAGGTCCGTGTCGCCCGCCCGGTACGCGCTCTGCTCGCCGCGGAACAGCGTCACCAGCTGCGGGCTGACGTCGAGTACGAGCAGCCAGGCGTCGGCGTCCCGCGGGATCTGCCCGGACAGGTCCACCACCGTCGCACCCTGTACGCCGGCGCCGTGCAGCTGCGCGTCCTGGCTGACCTCGCCGCCGTCCAGGACCACCAGCAGGTGCGGCCGGTCCGGCAGCGGTTCGGCGGTCTTCGAGTGCCGCGGCCGGCTCCCGATCTCCTCGCCCAGCAGGGTTTCCAGCTCCCGCAACGATCCGGCGACCAGCAGCCCGCCGCCGGGCGCCTCCGCGTGCGGCAGCCACTTCACCCAGTCCCACGTCGCCCGCCGGTCCGGGCTCGCCACCACCGCGACCCGTGCGTCCTCCGGCGCGTGCAGCGTCGCGAACTGCGCCACCATCGCGCGGACCATCCCGTACATGGCGGTGGTGTCGCCGCGCAGCGAGATCCGGCTGAACGCCCGCACCGCCACCGCGACCGGTACGTTCAGCGCGTTGGTGTGCGCGGTGGTGAAGCGCCGCAACGCGATGGCGGACAACGGTTCCAGGTCCTCGACCGGCTTGGTCTCCGGGGTCGCCAGGTGTACCGACATGCGTTGGGTGCCGACCGCCAGCCGCAGCGCGCCGAAGTCGTTGTCGGTGGGCCGGCGCTCCCACAGCCGGCCGCCGGCGGCCACCGACCACAGCGCGTCGGGCGCCGGGTGGGCCCAGATCAGCGCCGCCCGCTGCTGCGCGGCGGCCCGCCGGGCCCGCCGCCGCATCTGCCCCAGGTACCGCAGGTAGTCGCGGCGCTCGGCGTCGAGCTGCGCGGCCCGGTCCTGGCCGAGGCCGGACATCGACCCGAAGAACATGCCGAGCATCGACACGCCGAACAGGCCACCGGCCACATAGGACAGTGTGCCGCCGCGCCCGGTGTACAGCATGGCCATGGCGCCCGCGCCGGCCAGCATCGGCAGCAGCATGAGCAGCTGCCCGACGCCGCGCGGCAGCTGCTCCGGCACCTCCGGTGGCGCCTCCAGGGCCAACTCGCCCTTGGGCAACGACGGACCGTACCGCCGGGCCGGTCTGGACCAGACGATCGTGCTTGACACCGTGGACGAACCTCCCCGACCGGTACGGACCGATGTGTACCGGGATACCCAGCGTTGGCCATCGTAGGTACTCTGCACACCGCATCGGAATGCCCATCCGGCACGGGAGGAGACCGAAAGGTGACAGTACTGGCCGGAGCGGGGCTGACCAGGGTCACCATCGTTGCGCCGAAGACGCGCGTCGACCTGTCCGTACCCGACGACGTCCCGCTCGCCGACCTGCTCCCCACCCTCCTCAAGTACGTCGGGGAGGACGTGGCGCGCGCCGGCACCGCGCACGGCGGCTGGGCGCTGGCCCGGCTCGGCGGCCGGGCCCTCGACACCGACCGCACCCCGGCGCAGCTCGCCATCAAGCACGGCGAGGAGCTGCACTTCGCGCCGCGCGAGGAGCTGGCGCCCGAGGTCGTCTTCGACGACGTGGTCGACGCGATCGTCGGCGGTGTCGAGGCGCACGGTCGGCGCTGGACGCCCGGCACGACCCGGCGGTTCGGGCTCGGCGTGCTCGCCGGGGCGGCGCTGCTCGGCGCGGTGCTGCTGGCGGTCGCCGCGCCACCGCTCGCCGGCGGCCTGACGGGCCTCGGTCTCGGCGCCGTCCTGCTGCTGGCGTCCGCCGTGCTGGCCCGCGCCGTCGGCGACGCCCGCGCCGGACTCGTCGCCGCCGCCCTCGCCCCGGCGTACGGGTTCGTCGGCGGGATGCTGCTGCTCGCCACCGCCACCGACCGGTACGCTGCCGGTCCGCTGCTGCTCGGGACCACCGCGGCGCTGCTGTGCACGGTGCTCGGCGCGGTGGCCGTGGCGTACCAGGTGCCGGTGTTCGTGGGGGCCGGGACCGCGCTGGTCGGGACCGCCGCCGCGGCGCTGGTCGTACTCGCCGCGGGGGTGTCACCGGCCGCCGCCGCTGCGGTGCTGGGCGCGGTGGCGTTGGCCGTGGTGCCGGCGGCGCCGATGGCCGCGTTCCGGCTCGCCCGGCTGCCGGTGCCGACCATCCCGACCACCGCCGAGGAACTGAAGGCCGACGCGGTCGAGGTCGCCGGCGCCGAGGTGCTCACCCGTACCGTCGTCGCAGGTCACTACCTGACCGCGCTGGTCGCCGCCGCCTCCGCGGTCGTGGCCGGCTGCGTCGTCGTGGTGGTCGCGACGGGCGGCTGGGCCGGCGCGCTGCTCGCGCTGGTCGTGTCGCTCGTCCTGCTGTGCCGGAGCCGTTCCTTCGTCGTCCTCGCGCACCGGATGCCGCCGCTGCTCGCCGGCCTGGTCGGGCTGGCGGCCCTGGCGACGGGTGTCGCGCTGGCCGGGATCCCTTCCGTACCACCGGGTGTGGCGCTCGCCGTCGCCCTCGCCGTGGTACTGCTCGCCGGTGCCGGCGCCGCCGGGTACGGCCTGGCCAACGCCGGCCGGCGTACCACGCCGGTGTGGGGTCGGGTGCTCGACATCGTCGAGGTGGTGCTCGGGCTCGCCGTGATCCCGCTCGTCCTCGCGGTCTGCCAGCTGTACACGCTGATCCGCGCCCTGAACGGCTGACCGGGGCCGGATCGCCGCTCTGCCAACGGAATCCGGGCCACGTGACCGGTGCGCCGGTGGGTCGCGGTGACCGGGTCCGTTCCCTGCCAACGGATCCGTCGTCCCGGCGGCCGGATCGGTGCGCCGGCAACGGATCCCGACAGGTCAGCGGGGTGGGCGGCCGAGGGCGGGTCGCTCCTGGCGGGGCGGGGTGAGCACCTCGCGCTCGACCGGCGTCGGCGTCGGCCACGCGAACCGTACGCTGCCGGGTTCGACGACCGCGACCATGTCGTCGTACATCCGGGACAGCAGGTTCGTCGACTCGGCGCTCAAGCCGTACGTGCCGGCGACGAGCTGCGCGTCGGCGGGCAGCAGCTTGCCGGTGACGACGAGGTCGGTACCGGCGAGCAGCGCGGCGGTCGGCCGGGTGCAGGTGACGGCGGTGGTCTGCCACGCGACGGGCGGCGGCGCCATCCCGGTCGGATCCACCGACACCAGTACGGGTGCGGCGGGGTGCGGCGGCAGCACCGTGGCCGGCGGGAGTACGCAGTGGTCGACGCCGGTGGCCCAGCGGCCGAGCGACACCCAGTCGGGTTGCCCGGGCGAGGAGACGACGCGGGCGCCGACGGCCAGGCAGCGCAACAGAACCAGCCGGGTGGGCCAGATCCCGCCGACGAGGACGAGCCGGGTCGGCCGGTGCCGAAACACGTCGACGAGGACGGGTTTCTGGTCGGGGTCGCGGCCGAGCAGCACCCCGCCCCGGGGTACGGGAGGGGCGAGCGCGTCGAGCGCGCCGACCGGGCAGGCGTGCGCGGCGGTACCGACGGCGGGGGAGCCACCGGTCGGCACGGTGGCGTACGCGGCGGGCCCCTGTTCACCGTCGAGCCGGCGCACCGTGATGCCGTGCAGTTCGGCGGAGTGGGCGAGCGCCTCGGTGGCGGCGGCGAGCGCGTCGGGCGGCGCGCCGAGCCGCACGTACCCGCGGAGCGGCACCTCCGCCGGCCCCACCAGGTCGGTACGCGGGCCGAGGACCAGGGCGACGGTGGTCCACGCGGCCGGGCCGGCGGACAGCAGTGCGCCGGTCCGCCCACCCCGCGGCGGCCACCCCGTCACCTGGTACGACACCTGCGCGTACCCGTCGGCGGTGAACCGGTCCCAGGTCTGCGCCGTACGGCGGCCGCCGGCGGCGAGCGGGCCGAGACCCAGCGTGGAGGTGAGGACGGCGAGCAGCTCGTCGGCCCCGAGTGTCCGATGTGGAACGTCCGATGTGGACAGTGTGCGGCCGACCCGGCGCAGCGCCGCCGCCAGCGCCCGGCGTACCCCGGCCGGTCCGCCGCCCCGGCTGGCCGCCGCGTCCACCGCGTCCACCACGTCCAACCGCACGCACACGTACGTCCCGGCCAGCGCCGGCGGCACCTGACCCGCCAGCCGGGCCCCCACGTCCTGGTACGACTGCGCCGCCGGCGCCCACGTGGTCAGCCGCGGCGTCGGCGCCGGCGCCACCCGCGTCACCACCTGGAGCGTGGACAGCCCGCCGTCGACCAGCGCGGACAGCTCGCGCAGCGGCAGCGCGTCGCCGCCGTCCACGGCCACCGCCGCGAACCACCCCTCCCCGTCGTACGCCAGCCCGAACGTGGCGTCCCGCTCGGTCACGTCCACCACGCGCAGTTCCGGGGCCAGCTCACGCAACGCGGCGCGCCGCGGCTCGCCCTGCCGCGCCGTGCCGCCCCAGCGCCGGAACCGCCACCGCAACGGGATCTGCTGGTACCACCAGCGTCCGCGCCACCGGCCGAGCAGCAGCGCCGTCACCGCCACCGCGACCGCGGCCACCACCGGCAGCAGCCACGCGACCCGCCCGACCGCGACCGCCACCGCGAACGCCGCGACCTCCACCACCACCAGCTGCGCCAACAACGGCCCGGTACGCCGGCGTCGGCCACCCGGCAGCGCGCGCAACGGGGGCACCGCCGGCCCGGCCGTACCGCCGGCGAGCCGGTCGTCCATCGTCGGAGTCGTCGGCGTCACCGCACACCGCCCGGCCGCCGTCCCCGACCACTGCACCGGTACTCACGCCGGTGTGGGCTGCCGGTGCTCATCGTCGTGCGGCTCCTCCACGCTCGCTTCGCCGTCGGACCACCGGCTCCCGGCGCCGGATGCCGGTATCGCACCGGTTGCGGTCGTCCGATACAACACCCAACGGTGCCAGTAGGCTCGGGCGGCCTCATGGTATGTGCCCGGCCCGTCCTGGACGGTACGGGTACGCACATCGACGGGAGGAGTGGGCGATGCGGTCGCGTCGCGAACAGATCCGGGCGTACCGCTTCGTGACCCGGCGCATCGTCACGGCGCTGCTCGGCGGCGACCCCGACTCGACCGATCCGCCCATGCGCCGCGCCGGCCTCACCACGTTCGCCAGCGCGATGATCGGCGCGCTCGTCCTCGCCGGATTCGGCGTGTACGGCCTGGTCCGCCCCGGCGGCAACACGTCGTGGCGGCAGCGCGGCACCCTGATCGTCGAGAAGGACACCGGCACCCGCTTCGTCTACGACAAGGGCGCCCTGCACCCGGTCCTCAACTACGCCTCGGCCCGCCTCATTCTCAAGGCCGCGGACCCTCCCGTCGTCACCGTCTCCGCCGACTCGCTCGCCGGCGTACCGCGTGGTCGGCCCGCCGGCATCCGCGACGCCCCCGACACGCTGCCCACCCCCGACCGACTCACCGGCCTGCCCTGGTCCGTCTGCTCCGCCACCAGATCCGACGCGGTACGGCACGATCCGATGGTCAGCGTCGCACTCGGCCACAGCTTCTCGGGCGGCGCCGCACTCACCGACCGCGGCGTACTCGTCAAGGCCGCGGGCGTGGGCACGTACCTGCTGTGGCACGGCACCCGGCTGCGCATTCCGAGCTCGTCGTTCAACCCGTTCGTGTCGGACACGAGCCCCACCGACGTCGCGCCCGCGATGCTCAACGCGGTCCCGGCCGGGCCGGACCTGGTCGCGCCGAAGATCGACGGCGAGGGCGGCGCGGCGCCGAAGGTCGGCGACGGCACCGGTCGGATCGGGTCGGTCTACAAGGTGCCCAGCGCCGGCGCCGCCGACATGTACTTCGTGCTGCTCGCCGACGGCCTCGCCCGGACCAGCCAGACGGTGGCCTTCCTGCTGCTCAACGCGCAGAACCAGACCGACCCGCAGTCGCTCAGCCTGGTCGAGTACAAGGAGGCCAAGCACTCGAAGCGGAACCTGCAGGTACACGGGATCCCGAGCGTGCCGCGGACGCCGGCGAACCTGCCCGACACGGGGTCGGCGCTGTGCGCGTCGTACCGGGGAGGCGGCCACACCACGATCGAGGTGTACGGGTCGGCGCCGGCGGCGTTGACGACGCGGCCGGACGGCGCGGACGACCGTACCGACGAGCTGGGTGGGTTGACGGCGGGGGCGGTGCTGGTGCCGGGCGGCGGGGGCGCGCTGGTGCGGGCGACCACGTCGGCCGGGGTGCCCACGGGCACCACGTACCTCGTCACCGACCAGGGCATCCGGTACGGCGTGCCGTCCAAGGACGCGCGCACCGCCCTCGGGTACGAGGGGGTGACGCCGACGTCGGTCCCGCAGGATCTGTTGGACCTGGTGCCGTCCGGGCCGTCCCTGGACCCGAAGGCCGCCACGAACTACGTGTCGGCCGCCCCGTCCCCGTCGAGTACGAAGTAGCACCGGCAGTGTGGTGACAGTTCTGCCCTGGCAGGGATGCGGAGAGTTGTCCCGGCTCGATAGGCTTGCCCACCGATTCAGTGGGACCGTCACGTGTCTGCCGGTACGACGGTTCCCGCCGGGACACCACGGGGAGTACTGATGAGCCGGGCCGATCTTCAGGTGGACACCGAGTCCATCCGCGCGAGCGTGCACACGCTCGACAAGCGCGTCGCCGATCTGCGCGACGCGATGCGTACGTTGACCGGGCTCGAACATCTGGGCCCGCCGCCGTTGGGCACGTTCCCGCACGCGAAGGACGCCGTCGCGTGGTACTCGGACATCAAGACCGGCAGCCTGGAGCGCATCGGTGACCTGCTCGACGCGCTGACCGCCCTGCGCGACGGCAACGCCACCATCGCCGAGGCGTACGAGCGGGTCGAGCGCGGCACGCACACCGACATCCACCGGCACCAGGCGTAGGGGGCGGCGCATGAACCGCGTGGGCAACCACAGCTACCACGGCTACAGCCACGAGAAGCTGCAGGAGATGCTCGACTCCGCCAAGCCGAAGGTCGTCCAGGACACGTACGCGGCGGCCTGGCAGAAGGTGTCGACCGCGGTGCTCAACCTGGCGGTGGCGCTGGACGCGACGATCGAGCACGGCACGTGGACGGGGCCGGCGGCGGAGGAGTTCGGCAGGCGGCTGACCGCGACGTCGACGTGCGCCCGCGACGCCGGCTCCACCACCGGCGACGTGGCCAGCGGGCTGGGCTACCTGGCCGACGACATCATCGCCGCGCAGGCGAAGATGCCGGACAAGCCCGCCCTCACCCCGCTCAGCGCGAACACCCCGGCGGACGGCGTCGTCGGCTCCTCCCAGGGGTACGTGAACTCGCAGCACGCGCAGCAGAAGGCCGCGGACCAGGCGGAGAAGGTGATGACCGAGCTGGGCGGCCAGATGCAGGGCACCGCGTCGTACTGGTTCCCCGAGTCGATGCCGGCGAAGCCGGCCGACCTGCCGAGTACGCCGGGGGGCAACGGGGTCGTCCTGCACACGTCGCACGCCGGCGCGGGCCCGGGTGCGGTGCCCCCGACGCACGGCGGCACCGCGACGAACACGTCCGGCCCGGCCGGTAACGCGGTGCACCCGGTGCACATCGACATGCCCCCGGACGCCCCCGGTACGCAGCTCGCCGGTGCCGGCGGTCCGGTCGCGCCGGTCGGCGGTCAGCCGGCCGGGCTCGGTTCGGTGGGCGCGGGCGGTGTCGGCCACGTCGGCGCCGGGGTGGCGTCCCCGGCCGGCCTCGCCGCGGCGCCCGGCCCGCAGGCGCAGCCGCGTCTCGGTGGTACCGGCGGGGAGCAGCCGGTGTCGCGGTCGGGTGGCCCGCTGCTCGGCCGGTCTGCCGGTCGGCGCGGCGACGACCCGGAGGAGTACAGCACCTGGCTGACCGAGGACGACATGGTCTGGCGCGACACGTCGCAGGCGCCACCGTCGCTGATCGAGTAGCCGTACGGGAAAGGGCGCCGTTGAGCCGGATCCGGTCCGCGGCGCCCTTCGTCGTACCCGGCGGGTCAGCTCGCCTCGCTGTCGGCGGCGGCGGGGGAGCCGGCGACGGCGATCCGGTTGCGGCCGGCGGCCTTCGCGGAGTAGAGGGCGGTGTCGGCGACGCGGAGCAGCGAGTCGAGCGTGTCGGCGTGGTCCGGGTAGAGGGCGACGCCGATGGAGACGGTCAGCCCGCGGACGGGCGCCGCGCCGGGCAGGTCCCGCCGGCTCGGTACGCGCAGCTCGGCGACGCGTTCGCGGAGCCGGTCGGCGATCATCGCGGCGCGGTCGGCGTCGGTGTCGGGTAGCGCCAGGACGAACTCCTCGCCGCCGAACCGTCCCGCCAGGTCCTTCCCGCGTACTCCGGACGCGACGGCGGTGGCGACGGCGCGCAGTGCCTCGTCGCCGACGAGGTGCCCGTACGCGTCGTTGATCTGCTTGAAGTGGTCGAGGTCGGCGACGAGGACGGCGAACGTGGTGTGCCGGGCGCGGGCGCGGTCGAGTTCGGCGGACGCCCGCTGGTGCCACCAGCCGGCGACGGCGAGCCCGGTCTTGGCGTCGGTCCGCGCCTCGTCGGTGAGCTGGTCGACCAGGAGTACGCGCTGGAGCAGGACGACGGCGGGGACGGCGAGCAGCATCGCCCACGGCTCGTACAGGGCGACGATGGAGACGAGGCCGCCGAACGTGAGCGCCGCCGCGTCGACCGCGACCGTGGTCCGGTCGCCGAACGACTCCGCCCGGGTGGCGCCCGGGGCGAGCAGCACGATCAGGATCCCGCACAGCAGCACGTCGACCGCCTCGTACGTGAGGGCGGCGGCGAGGACGGCGACGACCACGGCGAGTCCGTGCGGTACCCGGTCGGGGAGGGCGTCGCCGGTGAGCCGGAAGACCGCGCCGCTGGACAGCACCGCGAGTACGGTCATGCTGCCGCTGAACACCCAGGCGAACGGCCGGCACCGGCTGGCGCGCAGCCGCCAGTAGACGGACATGGCGACGACGGCGAGGACGGCGACGCCGGGCGGCAGGATCAGCGCGGCGCACAGCGACCAGGCGGCCTGGAGGTCCTTGTGCAGGCTGCCGGACAGCCGCCGTTCGCGTTCGACCCGGCGGGCGCCCTCGATGGCGATCGCCGCACACACCAGCAGCGGTACGACGAGCGCGACCCCGGGCCACCACGTACGCAGGGCGACGGTGGTGCCGCCGAGGACGAGGGCGGCGAGGTCGACCGTGAGGGTGAACGCGCGGGCGGCCGGGGGTGCGGACCACAGCGCCCAGCGACGGATGGCGGGCTGTCGTGTGTGGTCCGTGGTGCTCACCGGCTGAACGCACTCCTCCCGTCGTGCCGCGGTCGCGGCGCGGAGATCGAACGCCTCGGGTGACGATCGTCGCACGCCTTCGGCGGCCGGTCAGCCCCGGCGCGGCGGTACGTCCGGGTTGCGTCGGGCGCCACAGTGGGAAATAGTTGCTGCGTCAACTAAGTTGCACCGTACGCAAGCCGCAACCGGCACGTGTCGTGCCCAGTACCTGTGGAGAGATAGTGACAGTCACCGCGCAGACCGGACAGAACACCCCGCTCGCGCTGGACGAGGGCGCGCAGGACCTGCTGTTCCGCAACGCCCGTACGGCGAACACGTTCACCGACGAGCCGGTCACCGACGAGCAGATCCAGGCCATCCACGACCTGGTCAAGTGGGGCCCCACGTCCATGAACCAGCAGCCGCTGCGGGTCGTCCTGGTCCGTACGCCCGAGGCGCGGCAGAGGCTGGTGGCGCACATGTCGGACAACAACAAGGACAAGACGGGCAAGGCGCCGCTGGTCGCGATCCTCGCCGCCGACACCGACTTCCACGAGGAGATGCCGCGCGTCTTCCCGCACTTCCCCGGTGCCAAGGACATGTTCGCCGCGAACGACGAGCTCCGTGAAGGCAACGCCCGCCTCAACGGCGCCCTCCAGATCGCGTACTTCATCCTCGGCGTACGCGCCGCCGGGCTCGCCGCGGGCCCGATGACCGGCTTCGACGCCGCCGGCATCGACGCCGAGTTCTTCCCCGACGGCAAGCACCGCACCCAGGTCGTCGTCAACATCGGCAAGCCCGGTGACGGTGCCTGGTTCGACCGCCTGCCCCGCCTGTCGTACGACGAGGTCTTCCGTACCGTCTGACCGGTTTCCCGCGACCACCCGGACCCGGATGTTCACCCCGGGCCGGGTGGTCCCGCGTTGCGTCGGATAACAGTTCTTTGTCAGGCTGGGCACGGGGAGTTCCCAGGAGGCCGTGCCTACCGTGACGTGTCGGCCTCCGTACGAGGCTCAAGGGGTACGGCAATGAGCGATGACGCGACGGTACGGGCGGGTCCACCGGGCGCGACCGTACGGCAGCAGTTGGATCAGACGTCCCGGCTGGACGCCGTGGTACTGGGTGACACCGGCACCGGCGACCCCCCACCCGCGGACGGTACGGCGCAGCTCGTCGCGGTGCGCGGGCCCAGCGTCGGCACCAGGTACCCGGTGGCCGCGGACACGGTCACGATCGGGCGCAACCCCGGGTCGGACATCCGGCTCGACCACGTGACGGTGTCCCGCCGGCACGCCGAGGTACACCGGACCGGCGGGCGCTTCAGCGTCGCCGACCTCGGCAGCCTGAACGGGACGTACGTCAACCAGGAGCGGGTCGAGTCGGCCACCCTGGAGGACGGCGACGAGCTCCAGATCGGCAAGTTCCGGCTGGTCTTCCGCGCCGCCCGCTGAGCCACCACCACGGCGCCCCGACCGCGTACGGCCGGGGCGCCGTCGCCGTCCCCGTACTCCTCCGAGTACCACCGGGCGAAGCCCACCTCGCTGCTGCCGGACACCGGGGACACTCACAGGAAGCGGCCAGGATTCTTCGATCGGGCTGCTAGCGGCCCTACCGAGGATGGCGACGTGAGTGAGCCGGACGGGCAGCGCGAGTCGGTCCTCGTCGTCGAGGACGAGCGGGACATCCGCGAACTGTTGGCGCGCAGCCTGCGGTACGCAGGGTTCGAGATCAGTACCGCGGACACCGGTGCCGAGGCGGTCCGTGCCGTGGGTCGTACCCGCCCGGACCTGATGGTGCTCGACGTGATGCTGCCCGACATGGACGGCTTCGACGTACTCAAGCAGCTCGGCAGCGCCGGGCACCGGCCCGCCGTGGTGTTCCTGACCGCGCGCGGCGAGACCGAGGCGAAGCTGCGCGGCCTCGCGATGGGCGACGACTACCTGACCAAACCGTTCAGCCTGGAGGAACTGGAGGCCCGGATCCGCGCCGTCCTGCGCCGGATGGGCACCGAGGCGCCCGGCACGTCCCGCCTCACCGTCGCCGACCTGGTACTCGACGAGGACAGCCACGAGGTCTGGCGCGCCGGTACGTCGGTGCACCTGTCCGCCACCGAGTTCCGGCTGCTGCACTACCTGATGGTCAACGCCGGCCGGGTCGTGTCCAAGGCGCAGATCCGCAACCACGTCTGGCAGTACGACTACAGCGGCGAGACCAACGTGGTAGAGCTGTACGTCTCGTACGTGCGGCGGAAGGTGGACACGGTGGCGCCGAAGCTCATCCACACCCTGCGCGGCATCGGGTACGTGCTGCGCGCGCCGCGCGAATGACCCTGGCCCGGCTGTTCGGCCGGCTCGACCGGCGGGTACCGCTGTGGCTCCGACTGGTCACCGGCGTACTGGTGCTGGTGACGGCAACCCTGCTGGTCACCGGGTACGCCGGGAGCACGCTGCTGCGCCGGCACCTGGTCGCGAAGACCGGCGACGAGCTGCGCCTCGCCGCGCCGCGCGCCGAACTCGCGCTCATCCGCGACGGCCGCATCGACTCGCCCCCGGCACACGGCGTACCGAGCGCGTTCGGCGCGTACCTGATCGGGCCGGGCGGCCGGGTACTCGAACGCAGCGACCCGTCCGTCACCAACGACCGCCCCGACCTGCCCGACTTCCGTACGGACCGGCCGCCACTGTTCCGGCCGTTCCGGGTGGACGGCACCGGGCGGTCCGACTGGCTGCTGCTCGTCCGCCCCGTACGCCAGCCGGCCGGCGGGCACGTCGTCGTCGCCGAGAGCCTCGCCGAAGTCGACGCGACCGTACGGCAGCTCGAACTGATCAACTTCTTCGCCGGGATCGCCGCACTCGCCGCCCTCGCCATCGCCTGCTTCTGGCTCGTACGACTCAGCCTCCGCCCCGTACGCACCATCGAGACCACCGCCGGCCGCATCGCCGCCGGCGAACTCTCCCAGCGGGTACCCGACCGCGGCGACAGTACCGAGGTCGGCCGGCTCGGTACCGCCGTCAACGGGATGCTCGGCCGGATCCAGACCGCGCTCGACGACCGCGCCGAATCCGCCGCCGAAGCCCGCCGCTCCGAAGAACGCATGCGACGCTTCGCCGCCGACGCCTCCCACGAACTGCGCACCCCCATCACCACCATCCGCGGGTACGCCGAGATGTACCGGCAGCAGCGCGCCACCATGCCGCCCGACGAAGCCACCCGCATCGTCGGCCGGATCGAGGAAACCGCCAGCCGGATGGGCGGACTCGTCGACGACCTGCTGCTGCTCGCCCACCTCGACCAGCGGCGGCCCCTCGCCCGCGACCGCGTCGACCTCACCAGCGTCGCCGCCGACGTCGCACTCGACGCGCGGGCACTCCACCCCGACCACCCCGTCGACCTCATCGCCATCGGCGCGCGCGACGCCGGACCCGTCACCGTCACCGGCGACGAACAACGACTCCGCCAAGTCGTCTCCAACCTCGTCGGCAACGCCCTCAAACACACCCCCGCCGGTACGACCATCGAAGTCGGCGTCGGCACCGAGACCGGGCCCACCGGTACGAGCCGGGCCGTGCTGGCCGTACGCGACGGAGGGCCGGGGATGACCGAGATGGAGGCCGCGCGAGCCTTCGAACGGTTCTACCGGGCCGATCCGGCGCGGGCCCGGGCCGGTGGGGGCGCAGGGCTTGGGTTGGCCATCGTGGGGGCGATCGTCGACGCGCACGGCGGCACGGTGGAACTGACGAGCGTGGCGGGAGGGGGTACGACGGTGCGGGTGACGTTGCCGATGTGAGCGAACAATCGATTGTCCAATTGTTCAACTGTCGCCTTGTTCAACAATTGGACAGTTGAACAAGGCGACAATTGGACAATCGATAGCGCCGCTCGGTTGTTGATCTTGACCGTCGCACCGTGCGCCGTCGCACCGAAGAACCCCGCGCCTCACCCGTGGCGCCGCAGCGCAAGCAGCCCCCACCCCGCCACACCCGCGCCGCCCAGCCCGCCGTCACTCCCCGGGCGCGACCAGCCCCGACTCGTACGCGAAGACGACGACCTGGGCGCGGTCGCGCAGGTCGAGTTTGGCGAGGATGCGGCCGACGTGTGTCTTGACGGTCTGTTCGGCGACGACGAGGGATTCGGCGATTTCGGCGTTGGAGAGGCCGCGGGCGATGAGCCGGAGTACGTCGGTTTCGCGTGGGGTGAGGCTGCCGAGTGCGGCGGGCCGTACTCGTTCGGCTCGGGGTCGGCTGGCGAAGTCCTGGATGAGGCGACGGGTGACGGAGGGGGCGAGGAGCGCGTCACCGCCGGCGACGACGCGTACGGCGTTGATGAGGTCGGCGGCGGGCGCGTCCTTGAGGAGGAAGCCGGATGCGCCGGCGCGGAGCGCCTCGTACACGTAGTCGTCGAGGTCGAACGTGGTGAGCATGAGGATGCGCGGCTGGTGGGTGCCGGGTTGGCCGGCGAGGATGCGGCGGGTGGCTTCGAGCCCGTCCATTTCCGGCATCCGTACGTCCATGAGGACGATGTCGGGGTCGAGTTCGCGGGCCTTGCGCACGGCGTCGGCGCCGTCGGCGGCGTCGCCCACGACGAGCAGGTCGGGTTGGGCGGCGAGCAGCGCGCCGAAGCCCTGCCGCACCATCGCCTGGTCGTCCACGATGAGGACCTTGGTCTGTTCGGTCACGGGGTCGTCTTCCGGTCTGTGGTGGGCGGTTGGGCGGTGTCCCGGGTACGGCGCGTGCCGGTCACGGGTCGCCGCCGTCGGGGTCGGGGGTGAGGGGCAGGACGGCGCGGACCCGGAACCCGCCGTCGTCGGTACGGCCGGCGGTGAGGGTGCCGCCGAGCATGGTGGCGCGTTCGCGCATCCCGACGAGGCCGTGTCCGGGGCCGTCGCCGGGTGCGGGGCCGCTGTGGGCCGGCCCGTTGGTGACCTCGACCCGGAGGGCGCCCGGATCGTACCCGACCAGGACGGTGACCTCGGCGCCCGGCGCGTGGCGGCGCACGTTGGACAGCGACTCCTGCACGATCCGGTACGCGGACACGTCGACGCCCGCGGACACCGGGTACGGCTCGCCCTCGGTGGCGCGGGTGACGGGCGTGCCGGCGCGGCGTACCCGGTCGAGGAGGTCCGGGAGGGCGGCGAGGCCGGGCTGTGGCGCGCGTTCGATCTCGTCGGGGGCGCTGCGGAGGACGCCGAGCAGCCGCCGCATCTCGACGAGCGCTTCGCGGGCGGCCCCGCTGATCGAGCCGAACTCGGCGTTCGCCTCGGCCGGCAGCCCCGTCAGCCGGTACGGCGCGGTCTCGGCCTGTACGGCGATGAGCGACATGTGGTGCGCGACGACGTCGTGCAGTTCGCGGGCGATCCGGGCACGTTCGGCGAGCAGTGCGCTGCGGGCCTGTTCCTCCTCGGTACGCCGGGTCTCGACGGCGAGCTGTCGCCGGGCGCTGATGAGCGCGCCGATGCCGCCGGACGCGAGGGTGAGCAGGGTGACGATGACCGTGGCGGCGACCGCGTCGTCGCGGTTGACAGGGTAGATGACCAGCCAGATCGCGAGCATGGTGGCCGCCCACACCCAGCCGAGGACGGTACGCGGGTGGCGGAGGCCGACGGCGGCGAGCGTCGCCAGGTACACGATGATCTCGAACGGGTGCCACGGCAGCTGGCCCTGCTGCCAGTACGCGAGCGCGCCGAGCGCGGTGAGCGCGGCGAGCCGCCAGGCCATCAGCGGCCACCGCACCAGCAGCAGTACGGGCAGGGCGAGGAGCAGCGCGCCGAGCGGCGCGAACGGCGCGGACACGCCGTAGTACGTGCGGGTGTCGTGCAGCATGGCGAGGGCGAGCAGCAGGGTGAGGACGGCACCGACGATCAGCGGCCAGGCGCGGCGCCGGCGCATCCCGGGCACCCGGTCGGAGCCGACGAGCACCGTACGCAGGCCGCCGAGCAGCCGCAGCAGGACGGCGCGGACGTCAGCCACCGCGCACCGCGTACCGTCGGTGCCGCAGCGCGGGCAGCCGCTCGCGTACCGTCGCGACGCGGTCGGGATCGACGGTGGCGCAGGCAATGCCGGGTGCTTCCGCGAGCCCGGCCACCGGTACGCCCATCGGGTCGACGATCACGCTGTTGCCGGCGCCGGTGGGCGCGCAGTGCCCCGCGGCCAGCAGGTACGCGGTGTTCTCGACGGCGCGCGCCCGGGTGAGCAGCCGCCAGTGGTCCTCCTTCTGCGGCCCCGGCGCCCACTGCGCCGGTACGACGAGGGCCTGGGCGCCGGCGTCGACGAGCTGGCGCGCGAGTTCGGGGAAGCGCAGGTCGTAGCAGGTCATCGCGCCGAACGTGACGCCGTCGACGGTGAACGTGAGCAGCTCGGCCGGGTCGCCGGGCCGTACCCGGTCGGACTCGGTGAAGCCGAACGCGTCGAACAGGTGCACCTTCCGGTACGCCCCGAGCCGGGTGCCGTCCGGCCCGAGCAGCAGCAGCGTGTTGGACACCCGGTGGTCGTCGGGCAGCGTCTCGTTCGTCCCGTACAGGACGTGGACGTGGTGGCGGGCGGCGAGTTCCGCGACGCGCGTGGCGTACGGCCCGTCGAGCGGTTCGGCGGACGTGCCGATGCCCGCGTCGAGCGTGCGCGTCGCGTACATCGAGTACTCGGGGAAGACGACGAGCCGGGCGCCCCGGTCGGCCGCCGTGGCGAGCAGATCGCCCATGGCGGCGAGGTTCGCGTCCTTGTCCGTACCGGCCGAGAACTGTGCCACCGCGACGCACACCATGCCCGAACCCACCATGCCCGAACCCTAGTCCAGCGGGCCGGCCGCCGACCGCGACAGGCGGCGATGGCATAGGTTCGGTGATCATGCGGATTCTCGTGCTGGGCGGTACGTCGTTCGTGGGGCGGGCGATCGTCACCGCCGCGCTCGCGTACGACGCGGACGTGACGGTCTTCAATCGAGGGCGGACCGGGACCGACCTGTTTCCGCAGGTCGCACGCCTGGTCGGGGACCGCGATGCGGGCGACTACGCGGCGCTCGCGCGCGGCGCCGGCTGGGACGCCGTGGTCGACGTGAACGGCTACCACCCGCGGCACGTGGGGCAGGCGATGGACGCGCTCGGCGACCGCGCCGGCCGGTACGTGTTCGTCTCCAGCCACGCCGTGTACGTCCGGGACGGGCTCGCGCCGGGCAACGACGAGGACGCGCCGCGCCGCCCGGCGAACCGTACCGGCACCGAGGAGCTGACCGACGAGACGTACGGCCCGCTCAAGGTCGCCTGCGAGGACGACGTGCGCGCCCGGTACGGCGACCGCGCCACGATCGTGCGCCCCGGCAAGGTCTGCGGCCCGCACGACAACCAGGACACCTTCACCTACTGGGTACGCCGGGCGGCGCGCGGCGGTCGGGTCGCGCTGCCGGCCGACCCCGCCCAGCCCGTCCAGGTCGTCGACGTACGAGACCTGGCGGAGCTGGTGGTACGGCTGGTCGCCGACGACCGGGCCGGCGCGTACAACGCGGTGGGGCCGGCGGAGCCGACGACGCTCGGCGGGCTGATCGCGACCTGCGCCGCGGCCGCCGGTACGACGGTCGAGCTGGTCGAGGTGCCGGCCGAGGCGGCGACGCCGATGTTCCCGCTGGTCCGGGGGTACTGGCCGGGGCAGCAGCGCAGCGCGGCGCGGGCCCGCGCGGCGGGGATGCCGGCGACGCCGCTGGCGCGTACCGCGGCGGACGTGTTGGCGTGGGACCGGGAGCGGGGCGAACCGCCGCTGCCGCGCGGGTACACCCCGGAGCAGGAGGCCGACGTCCTCGCCCGGTACGCCCGGCCTTAGAGGTCCTGACAGAAAGGCGTCGTCCTGAGTCCGCCAGGCGCCGACAGTCCTTTCTGTCAGGACCTCTTAGCCGGGTCAGGTGCGGCGGCGCGGGCGTACGACCCGTCGCGGGCCACGCCCGAGCCGGGCCCGTCGCTGCTGCGTGCGCGGCAGCGGCATCTGCACCCCGTACCGCTGGGACAGCACGCGCTGGACGGCGAGGGTGGCGACGCCGGCGACGAACATGCCGGCCAGGTTCACCCCGAGCTGTACGGCAGAGGACCCGACCTCGCCCCAGTGTCCGAGCGGGATCGCCACCGCGATGTTGCCGGCCGCCGGCACCGTCGTCACCGAGATGAACACCCCGACCAGCGCGGACGACTTGGCCGCGGTGATCGACAGGATCCCGGCGATGCCGGCGAGTACGGCGACGACGAACGACCAGCGGTCCGGGTGGACGATGAAGTCGGTCAGCGGCCGATCGTCCAACATGGACGGTTGGATCCAGCCGAGCGGCCAGCGGCTCACCGCCGCGCACGCCGTCGTCACCGCGATCGCGGCCAGGAACCCGACAACCAACGTACGGGTGGCGAGGACGATCCGGAGCCGGTCCCGGCGTACGACGCCGAAGCAGATCGCCGCGACGGCGCCGAACTCCGGGCCGAGCACCATCGCGCCGACGATCAGGATCGGCTGGTCGAGCAGCGCGCCGATCGCCGCGATCTGCGTGGCCAGCGCCAGGAACGCGAGGAACGCCCAGCTCAGCCGGGCGTCCGCGGCGGTACGCGCGTCCAGCTCGTCCCACACCACCGCGTCGTCGTCGTACCCGGGGGCGGCCTCCTCGGCGGTGGTCGCGGCGGCCGAGATGGACACGTCGACGTTCTCGACGGAGATCGAACCGGTCCGGTCGATGCCCAGGTCGCGCAGCCGGGACAGCATCGCGTCGGCCGCCTCCCGGGCCAGGTCGAACTGGACCAGGTCGCCGGCCGGTTCGCGGGCGACGCCGGGGAGTACGACGACGTTGGTCACGGCGACCGACTCGGCGCAGACCCCGGTGACGGTCTCGGTCAGCTCGCTGGGGGTGATCACCCGGATGTGCAGCATCCCGCGATTCTGCCCGGGCGGCCGGTGGTTGCAGTGGGGTGGTCCAGGTCACGTGCGGTATGCGCATGACTTTCGGGCCGGACTGGTATTGAAAGATGATGAGCCTCAGGAACCTGACCGGACCGGTCGTGGCCGCGCCGATGGCCGGTGGGGTGTCGACCCCCGAGCTGGTCATCGCCGCCGGCAAGGCCGGTGCGCTCGGCTTCCTCGCCGCCGGGTACCTGCCGGCGGAGCGGCTCGCCGAGCAGATCGCCGCGGTCCGCGAGGTCGGCGCGCCGTTCGGCGTCAACGTGTTCGTGCCCGGCCCCGACAACGCCGACCCCGACGACGTCCTCCGGTACGCGCGCCGGCTGCGTCCGGACGCCGACGCGCTCGGCACCACCCTGGGCGACCCGGTCTGGACCGACGACGAGTACGAGGCGAAGCTCGACCTGCTCGCCGCCGTCGGCGTACCGGTGGTGACGTTCACGTTCGGCGTACCGGCGGCGGAGGACGTGGCGGCGCTGCGGCGGGCCGGCAGCGAGGTCGGCGTGACGGTCACGTCGCCGCGGGAGGCGGCCGAGGCGTACCGGGTTGGCGCGGACTTCGTGGTGGCGCAGGGCATCGAGGCCGGCGGGCACCGCGGCGGCTGGCTCGGCGGCGAGGAGTTCGGTCTGTTGAGCCTGGTCCGGCTGATCCGCTCCGTCGCCGACGTACGGATCGTCGCCGCGGGCGGCATCGCCGACGCCGCCGGCGTACGCGCGGTGCTGGACGCGGGCGCGCTCGCCGCCGCCGCCGGCACGGCGTTCCTGCGCAGCGACGAGAGCGGCGCCGGGCCCGCGTACCGGGCGGCGCTGGTCGCGCCGGAGTTCGCCGAGACACGGCTGACCCGCGCGTACACGGGGCGGCCGGCGCGCGGTCTCGTCACCCGGTTCATGGCCGACCACGACGTCGCCGCGCCCGACGCGTACCCGCAGGTGCACTACCTGACGCGGCCGCTGCGGGCCGCCGCGACCGCGGCCGACGACACCCAGCGGATGGCGATGTGGGCCGGGCAGTCCCACGCCCTGGCCCGTGCCGTACCGGCGGCCGAGGTCGTCCGCGCCCTCACCCCCTGAGCCGCCCGGACCCGTCGGCCGGCGTACCGCGGGCTCCACGCCGCACCGGGTCGGGCTCCAAAGCCGCAGATCAGCGGTCGGCGGGGGTGACGCGGCGGCGGGCGCGGTCGCGGGCCCGTTCGTCGAGCGCGTCGACGTCCACCAGCCGGGGCAGCAGGTCGGGTTCGAGGGTGAGTGCCCGGAACACGACGCCGACGGTCACCCCGTGGTCGGGCCGGTCCCGTACGACGATCTCGTCGCCGGGGGACACCTCGCCCGGCGCCACCACCCGCAGGTACGCGCCGGGCACCGCGCGCTGCGTGTACGTGCGCATCCAGCCCTGCTCGCCGAGCCAGCCGGCGAACGTGCGGCACGGGAAGCGGGTCGTGCAGACCTCCAGTACGAGGTCGGGACCGAGGTGCCAGCGTTCGCCGACCACCGCGTCGGTGACGCTGCCGCCGGTGGTGGTCAGGTTCTCCCCGAACGAGCCGTTGCCGAGCTGCCGGCCGAGTCGCCGCTGCCAGTCGTCCAGGTCCTCGCGGGCGTACGCGTAGACGGCCTGCTCGTCGCCGCCGTGGTTGCGCAGGTCGCAGACCCGGTCGCCGACCAGCCCGCTGGCGCCCTCGCCGCGCGGCCCGGGCGCCCGTACCGCGACGGGGCCGGTGACGGCTCGCTTGTCGATACCGGTGACGCCGACGTCCGAATGTGCGGTGGGCCGGGCGCGCCCCACGTTGACCGACAGTACGTGCATGTCGACCAACCTAGATGCGTCGACCGCCGTGGTGCCAACGGGAATGCGCTGCGCCACAGCGCAAGGGGCGCGCCCGCGACCGCGGACGCGCCCCGTCGCGCGACGTACGACGTCACATGTTGATCATGTGGCCGGCGAGGCCGTGCACCGCTTCCTTGACCGCCTCGCCGAGCGTCGGGTGGGCGTGGATGTTGCGCGCCACCTCGTGCACGGTGAGGTCCCACTGCTGCGCCAGGGTCAGCTCCGGCAGCAGCTCGGTGACCTCGGGGCCGATCAGGTGCCCGCCGAGCAGCTCGCCGTACTTCTGGTCGCTGATCAGCTTGACGAAACCGTTCGGGTCGCCGAGGCCGTGCGCCTTGCCGTTCGCGGTGAACGGGAACTTCACGACCTTGACGTCGTAGCCCTTCTCCCGCGCCTGCGCCTCCGTGTACCCGAAGCTCGCGATCTGCGGCTGGCAGTACGTGGCGCGCGGGATCATGGTGTAGTTCAGCTCCATGGTCTCCGCGTTGCCGATCGTCTCGGCGGCGACGATGCCCATCGCCTCGGCCGCGTGCGCCAGCATCAGCTTGGCGGTCACGTCGCCGATCGCGTAGATGTGCGGCACGGACGTGCGGCAGCGCGCGTCGACGTCGATCGCGCCCCGGTCGGTCAGGGCCACGCCGGTCTTGTCCAGCCCGTACCCGTCGACGCGCGGCGCGAAGCCGATGGCCTGGAGTACCTTGTCGGCCTCCAGTACCTGCTGCTGGCCGTTCTTGGTGACGGTGACGCGGACGCCCGAACCGGTGTCCTCGATGCCGTCCACCCGGGTCGAGGTGTGCACCTCCACCCCGAGCTTCCGGTACCGCTTGGCCAGCTCGGCGGACACGTCGGCGTCCTCCAGCGGTACCAGCCGGTCGAGGAACTCGACGATGGTGACCTTGACGCCGTAGTTGGTCAGCACGTACGCGAACTCGACGCCGATGGCGCCGGCGCCGGCGATGATGATGCTCTCCGGCAGCTGGTCGGTGAGGATCTGCTCCTCGTACGTCACGACCCGCTCGGACAGCTCGGTGCCCGGCAGCAGCTTGGTGTTCGTGCCCGCGGCGATGATGCAGTGGTCGAAGGTCAGCGTCTCCGACCCGCCGCCGTTCAGCGCGACCTCCATCGTGTGCGGGTCGGTGAAGGTGCCGCGCCCGTCGTACTCGGTGATCGCGTTCTTCTTCATCAGGTAGTGGACGCCCTTGACCCGGCCGTCCGCGACCTTGCGGCTGCGCTGGAACGCCGACTCGTAGCTGAACCGGACGGTCCCCTCGACCTCGATCCCGAAGGTCTTCTGCTCCTGGGTCAGGATGTGCGCCAGCTCGGCGTTGCGCAGCAGGGCCTTCGACGGGATGCATCCGACGTTCAGACAGACGCCGCCCCAGTACTTCGCCTCGACGACGGCCGTGCGCAGGCCGAGCTGTGCGCACCGGACGGCGGCGGTGTATCCGCCCGGGCCGGCGCCGAGGACCACGACATCAAAGTGTGTACTCACCTGCCGGATGCTATCCCGCCCCGCACGGGCACGCCCCAGGCTCGGTCCCGGCGTCCACTTCGCGACGTAAGGAGCCGGCTGGACGCGGCTCCCGTACCGTGGGCCGCCCTGCCGTTCTCCGCCAGCCTGTCCGGTACGGCGAGCGCCGGCGACCCGGCCCGAGGTCAGCCCGTGCCGGCCGGACGCAGCCGGGCCGTCACCGTCTCGTGCAGCTCCGGCCGCGTCCACCGTCCGCGTACGCCGCGCAGCGACGCGAGATGGTCCACGATCGGCCCCACCGACCACCCGTGCGTACGGTGCAGGCCCGCGGCGATCATCCCCAGGTACGCCGGCGCCGGCCGGGACCACGCCTGCTCGTCGGCCCGCCCCGGCGACGTGAACGTCAGCACCGGCAGCCCGCCCCGCGTGCCGACCCGTACCAGGGTCTCGTAGCGGCCGGGGCCGAGGCGGGCGCGTCCGGTGGCCAGCACCTCGCCCAGCGGCAGGTCCGTGCCAGGCTCGCGGTGCATCTCCTGCGCCACCACATCGCTGAACTGCCCCACCGTCAGCAGGTACGCCGCAGCCGGGGTGGACTCCGGCAGCCGGTGGTCCAGGAACGCCATCCCGCCGGTCCACGCGCGGGACTCGCCCGCGAAGTACAGCCCGCCGTCGATGCGGAGGGCCGCGCTGTCCGCCGGATCCGACCCGTCCCGACATCCCGGGTACGTCCGGCGCCCGCCCGGTGGCCGACCGCCGCGCAGGTAGCAGCGCAGCCGATCGGGAAGCATGTTGGAGCCGTACGCGGCGTACCAGACCTGGTCGGGGGGCATCGCCGCCCGATGGTGCCCGATGAACCGCCGGACCGCACGTCCCGCCCGCGTACCCGGTGACCAGCGTTACCCGCGTCGGCGTGGCACTGTCCGACGTGCGCCGCGATGCCGGGTTGTGGTGCGGTGCCCGGGGTGCGCCGGTCAGCGGGCCGGGCCGCGGAGCGACGCGTCCAGGAGTTCGACGGTGTGCGCGGTGGGCAGCTCGGTGCCGGCGCGGCGCAACGCGGCGGTGATCTGGAGCAGGCAGCCCGGATTGCCCGCGACGAGCAGGTCCGCGCCGGTCGCCCGGATCCGCTCCGCCTTACGGTCGCCCAACTCGCGCGCCGGTTCCGGTTCGAGCAGGTTGTACACCCCGGCGGAGCCGCAGCACAGGTCCGCCTCCGCCGGCTCGACCAGCGTCAACCCCGGTATCCCGCGCAGCAGCTCGCGCGGCGCGGACCGGATCCGTTGCGCGTGCGCCAGGTGACACGCGTCGTGGTACGCGACGGTCCGCCGGACCGGGTGCCGCGGCGCCACCGGCCCCAGCTCCACCAGCAGCTCCGTCACGTCCCTGGTACGCGCGGCGAACCGGGCCGCCCGCGGGTCGTCCGGCAGCAGCTCCGCGTACTCCTTCATGGCGGAGCCGCAGCCGGCGCTGTCGGTGACCACGAAGTCGACCCCGGCCGCGTCGAACGTGTCGATCGTCGCCCGCGCGAACCGGGCCGCCTCGGACCGCCGCCCCGAGTGCCCGGACAGTGCGCCGCAGCACCCCTGCCCCCGCGGTACGACCACGTCACAGCCCTCGCGCGCGAGTACCCGGGCCGTCGCGGCGCCGACCTGCCCGAAGAACGCGGCCTGCACGCACCCGGTCAGCAGCCCGACGACCGCCCGGCGCGGCCCGCGCGCCGCCACCCGGGCCGGCAGCCGCGGCGCCCGCCGGATCACCGGCGCCAGCTCCTCCATCGTCGCCAGCGCCGCCGGCAGGTGCCGGGAAAGCTTGCGCCCCAACCGATCCAGCCCCACCCGCCGGTACAGTGCCAGTGGCCCGCGGAGCACCCGCAGCCGCCGCGGGTACGGGAAGAGCGCGAACACCGCGCCGCGCACCGCCCGTTCGGCCCGGGTACGCGGGTGGCGCCGCTCGACCTGCACGCGCGTCTGGTCGATCAGCTCGTCGTACCGGACGCCGGAGGGGCAGGCGGTCACGCAGGCCAGGCAGCCGAGGCAGGCGTCGAAGTGGCCGACCATCTCGTCGGACAGCGGCGCCCCGTCGAGCCCCTGCTTCATCAGGTGGATCCGGCCGCGCGGCGAGTCCATCTCCTCGCCCCACAGCACGTACGTCGGGCAGGACGGCAGGCAGAATCCACAGTGGACACAGTCGTCGATCAGCGCCCGGTCCGGTGGCCGCTCGCCGTCGAACGCACCGAGTACGTCGTCGCGCACGTCCGCCACCCCCTCGCAACCCGCCCGGTCAGATCCCGCCGACGAACCGCCCCGGCGCCAGCCGCCCCGCCGGATCGAACTCGTGCTTCACCGCGCGCATCAGCCCCAGCGCGTCGATCGGGCCCCACAGGTCCAACTCCGCCCGTACGGCCGGGGGCGCGGCGAGCACCTGGCAGTACCCGCCGTGGCTGATCGCCACCGTCCGCACCGCCTCCACGATCCGCGCCACCCGATCCGGATCCGTCCCCCCGGGTACGCCCGCGTGCAGCACACCGGCGGCCGGCGAGCAGAAGATCCGTACCGGGATCTCCCGTGCCGCGTCGCGCAGCGAGTACACCGGGCCGAAGAGCTGGCCGACCGGCGTCACCACCTGCAACGCCACGTCGTCCGGGCCGAACGGGTACCGGCCCCACCAGGTCGGCGGCCGGGTGCTCACGGTGGTGTCGGTGCCGAGCGCCTCGACCGCCCGGTCGGCCCGCTCGCGTACGCCGTCGGCGGGGCCCTCCAGCAGCAGCACCATCGAGTCCGGGTCCGGCGCCGTACGCAGCACCGTGCCGCCACGCCGGTAGTTCTCCGGGACCGGGCACTCCACCTCCATGCCGACCGGCCCGATCTTCGCCTCCCGGATCCGCGTCGTCAGGTCCCGCACCTCCGCCGGCGTACGCACCGGGCGGGTCACGAAGGCACGCGCCTCGGGCACCGGCGCCAGCTTCACCGCCACCTCGGTCAGCACCCCGAGCGTCCCGTACGACCCGGCGAACAGCCGGCCCAGGTCGTACCCGGCGACGTTCTTCACGACCTTGCCGCCGGAGTGCGCGGTGACCCCGTCGGCGCGCACCATCGTGACCCCGATGACCTGGTCCCGCGGCGTACCGAAGCGCAGCCGCAACGGTCCGGCCGTACCGGCGGAGACGACGCCGCCGATCGTCGCGCCCGGCAGCATCTCGTCCAGCGGCAGCCGCTGGCCGGACCGCGCCAGCGCCGCCTGTACGTCCCGCAGCGGCGTGCCGGCGCGGACGATCGCGACGAGGTCCCCCGCCGCGTGCTCCACCACCCCGCCCAGCCGTGACATGTCCAGCAGCAGCTCCGCCGCCGACGGCGGCGCACCCCAGTGCAGCTTCGTTCCCGACCCGCGTACCACCACGTGCAGGTCGTGCTCGCCCGCGATCCGCAGCACCCGGCCGACCTGCTCGGTCGACGTCGGCGCCACCACCCACCGCGGCGGTACCTCCGCCACCCGGTCGCCGCTCTCCGCGAGCCGCGCGCCGTCCTCGCCCACCACCCGGCGCAGGTCCTCCAGTACTCCCATCAGAAGGCCTCCGCCAGTCCGGCGGCCTGCGCCGGATGCGGTGTCGTACCGCGGCGCGGGATCTCGCCGCACAGCCGCGGCGTCGGGAACACCTTGCCCGGGTTGCAGCGGTGCCCGGGGTCGAACGCGCACCGCACCAGCTGCATCGTGTCCAGGTCCGCGTCCGTGAACATGCGCGGCAGGTACTTCGCCTTGTCCACGCCGACGCCGTGCTCGCCGGTGATCGACCCGCCGTGCCGTACGCACAGGTCGAGGATCGCGCCGGACACCTCCTCGGCGGCGTCGCCCTGCCCCGGCACGGACTCGTCGTACAGCACCAGCGGGTGCAGGTTCCCGTCGCCCGCGTGGAACACGTTCGCCACCCGGATCCCGGTACGCTCCGACAGCTCGGCGATGTCCGCCAGCACCTCCGGCAGCGCGGTACGCGGGATCACGCCGTCCTGCACGATGTAGTCCGGGCTGATCCGCCCCACCGCGGCGAACGCCGACTTGCGGCCCTTCCAGATCTCCGCCCGCTCGGCGTCGTCCGCCGCCTGCCGCAGCTCGAACGCGCCGGCCCGCTCGCAGTGCCCGCGCACCGCCGCCAGCTCCGCCGCCACGTCCCCCGCCGGCCCGTCCAGCTCGACGATCAGCACCGCACCGGCACCCACCGGGTACTCGCAGGCCACGGCCTGCTCGGCCGCCTCGATGGACAGCGCGTCCATCATCTCGATGGCGGCCGGGGTGATGCCGGCGCCGATGATCGCGCCGACCGCGGCACCGGCCGACGACATGTCGGGGAACGCGGCGAGCACGGTCTCGACGGACTCCTGGGTCGGCAGCAAGCGGACCACCACCTTCGTCGCGATGCCCAACGTGCCCTCGGACCCGATGAAGACTCCCAGCAGGTCGTACCCGGGCGCTTGCCGGCACTTCCCGCCACCGAGCCACACCACGTCGCCGTCGGGAGTAACGACCTCCAGACCGGTCACGTGGTGCGCGGTGAACCCATATTTCAGACAGTGCGCACCGCCGGAGTTCTCCGCGACGTTCCCGCCGATGGAGCAGACCTGCTGGCTTGACGGGTCCGGAGCGTAGTGATATTGGGCCGGCGACACCTCGCGGCTGATCGCGAGGTTGATGACACCCGGCTCGACGACCGCGCACTCGGCCGCCAGGTCGACCTCCAGGATCCGGCGCATCCGGCTCGTCACCACCAGGACGCCGTCCGACCGCGGCAGCGCGCCGCCCGACAGTCCGGTACCCGAGCCGCGCGCCACGAACGGCAGGTCCGCCTCCCGGCACGCCCGTACGACCTCGACGACCTGCTCCGTCGTTTCCGGCAGCACCACCAGGCCGGGGTTCACCGCGTAGCGCGCGAGCCCGTCGCACGAGTACGTGCCCAGCTCGGCCGGATCGCTGATCACCGCGGAACGGCCGAGGGACGCGGTGAGCCGCTCGGCGACCGCGGCCAGCCGAGCGGGTACATCCATGGACGCCTCCCGACACCCGTGCCGTCACCCGGGTCACCGGACGCGGACCGCGTACGCCGCGGCCCCGTCCCCAGGTTCAACCTACGGGCCCGTCCGACCGCAGACAAGGTTCGTCGCGGCCGCCCGGCTCAGGGCCCGTTCGTCTCCGGTACGGGCTCGACGCCCTGCGCGGCCGCGGCGACCGCCTGCGCGATCGGCACCGCCCCCGTACGCAGGTCGAGGGTGCGGCCGGCGGTGTCCGGCTCGTCCAGCAGCGCGGCGAGGACCCAGGCCACGTCGTCGCGCGGGACCTCGCCCGGACCGGTGTGCCGGGCCAGCTCCACGCGGCCGGTGCCGGGCTCGTCGGTCAGCCGGCCGGGGCGCAGCACCGTCAACGCCAGATCCGGCCGGCGCCGCAGCTCGTCGTCCGCCTCGCCCTTCGCCCGCAGGTACGCGGCGAACACCGGGTCGGTGCCCGGCCGTGGCGGCGAGTCCACCCCCATCGCCGAGACCAGCAGGTACCGCTGGACGCCGGCCAGCCGGGCCGCGTCGGCGAGCAGGATCGCGCCGTCCCGGTCCATCGTCGTCTTGCGCTCCGCCCCGCTGCCCGGACCGGCGCCGGCCGCGAACACCACCGCGTCGGCGTGCTCCAGATGCCCGGCCAGCGCCTCGGCCGTGACCCTCTCCAGGTCGACCACCGCCGGCTCGGCGCCCACGCCGCGCAGGTCGGCAGCGTGATCGGGGTTGCGGATCAGCCCGACCACCGCGTCCGAGCGCCCGGCCAGGTGTCGTGCCAACCGCAGCGCAATTTTCCCGTGCCCACCAGCGATCACCACACGCATACCCCAACCGTATTACTGTCGGCACCTTGCGTGCTCTTGACAAAACGAGTAATTAACCCAAATAGCCAGTGATGGTTTTCATGTCGCCGGATCTGGCGGCCCGGACACCCCTCACTGCGCCGGGTCACTCGCCGGTGGCCCTGCGACGGTCGCGACTGCGTACCGCGAAGTGTCGAAGTCCGTGCGTACTCAATCGCCCATGACCCGTCAAACCGTGTTACACAACGAGGCGATCCGGCGAACCAACCTGGGGAGTGCGTCCCCCGGTTCGTCGGAACCCACCCCCCAAGGCGCACCGAACAGGAGGCGCGTTGTGACCGAACCACCCCACGGCGGCTACCCGTCCGGCGACGAATCCACCGCCCGACGCCTGCCGCTCCGCGGCGCGGGACAGACCGCCACCCGGCCCAACGCCGGCAGCGACCCGTGGAACACCGAGGGCGCGGACGACAACCCGTTCGCCGGTACCGCGCTCGGCGCGCTCGGCGAGAACAAGTCGGCGGTGAACCCGTTCGACAAGACCACGCCCGGCACCTCGTCGGTGTTCGACGACGACGAGGACCGCGACCGCAAGGCACGCACCAGCTTCCCCATCACCATCGGCCTGATCTGCACCGTCGTCGGTGCCTGCGCGGGCCTCACCGCCGTACTCGCGCCCGTCGCCATCGCGCTCGGCGGCTTCGGCGTACTGCTGTCGCTCATCGGCCTGTTCACCGCCCGTCGCCGGCACGTCGGCGGCCGGCTCGTGGCCGTGCTGTCCATCCTGATCGGCCTCGCCGCGGTCGGCCTCGGCGTCGCCGAGCACCTCGGCACGTTCTCCTGGCTCAACGCCGACCTGCCGCAGCACGCCCGCAACTGGCTCAACGGCAAGGTTCCCGGCCTGCACGGCTGATCCGTCCGCGGGGCGCGACCCCGAACGGCGGTCCCACCCCGCGACCGCCGCGTACGACACCGGTCGACGCCGGCGACGGAGCCTCGCCGCACCCGACCGGTGCCCTTGCGGTACGGCCTAGGATCGCGTCCGTGACGCGACGGCTGACCGTACTGCTGCTCGCGGCCGGGGTCGCGCTGACCCCGGCCGCTCTCGTACCTGCCGGTCCCGCCACGGCCGCCCCCGCGCAGTGCCAGGCGTACCACCAACCGGCCAACTATGAGTTGTGGCAGGTCAAGCGGGTCACGCCGGAACGGGCCTGGCCGGTGTCGCGGGGCCGCGGCGTGACCGTCGCCGTCGTCGATTCCGGCGTGAACGGCACGCACCCCGCTCTGGCCGGTCGCGTTGACCACGGCACCGATCTGGTGGACAGCAAGGGATCCGCCGATCAGGACTGCGTCTCGCATGGCTCGACCGTTGGCGGGATCATCGCCGGCGACCAGCTCAGCGGTAGCGGATTCGCCGGCGTGGCGCCGGACGCGCGGCTGTTGCCGATCCGGATCGCGAACGACATGGAGCAGTTCACCGGCGGGTCGGAACGTGTCGCCCAGGCCATCAGATACGCGGTGGATCACCACGCCAAGGTCATCAACCTGTCGCTGACCACCGAGAACACGGCGGTCCTGCGTACGGCCGTGGCGTACGCGCGCGACCATGACGTCGTCATGGTGGCCGCGACCGGGAACGACGGACAGCACACGACCACGTATCCCGCTGCGTACCCGGGAGTGATCGGTGTCGCCGGCATCGGGGAGAGCGGTGATCCCGACCCGCAGTCGAACACCGGCGACGAAGTGGATCTCGCCGCGCCGAGTCTGCGCATAGTCGGCCCAGCCGGGAACGGCGACGGCTACGTCCTGTGGGGTGGGGGCGGGACGAGTTTTGCGGCGCCGTTCGTGGCGGGGACGGCGGCGCTGGTGCGGTCGTACCGGCCGGATCTGTCGGCGGACGAGGTGGCGCGGCGGCTGGAGGCGACCGCCGACCACCCGGCGGACGGCCGCGACGACACGGTCGGATACGGCGTGGTCAACCCGTACCGGGCGGTGACGGCGGTGCTGGGCAGCCCGGGTGGCGCGGCGCCGGCGGCGGGTGCGCTGCCTGGCGACGGCCGGCACGCGGCGGCGGGCGGCGGCACCACCGGCCGGTACCTGTGGGCGGCCGGCGCGATGCTCGCCGCGGTGCTCGTCCTGCTCGTGGCGGTGGCCGTGGTGCCGCGGGCGGTACGTCGCGGGTGGCGTCCGGGGCTGCGGCCGGCGCTGCCGGTCGGAGTGCCGACGCGCCGGAGGTACCCGGTGTTCGACCCGGCGACCGCGCCCCGCGAGGCGCCGTCCCGTGCCGTGGAACCGGTACGCATCACGTCGAAGGACCCGGCCGGCAGCTTCACCGTCGACGTCGACTTCCACTGACCCGCCGGCAGCGCGGTCGGCGACCGGCCGTCAGGAGTCGTTGCGGAGTACCAGGACGGCGATGTCGTCGCGGGGCGGGTCGGCGGAGAAGGACAGCACGGCCGCGGTGAGCCGGGCGGCGACGGAGGCGGCGGACTGGCCGGCGAGCCGGCGCAGCTCGCGTACGAGACGGTGGTGTCCGAACAGGACGTTGTCCCGGCGGCGCTCGGTCACGCCGTCGGTGTAGAAGACGAGCGCGTCGCCGGGGGCCAGCCGGATCTTGACCGGGGTGACGACGACGTCCTCCAGCAGGCCGACCGCGGTGCCGCACTCGCCGACCGGCTCGGGGGTGTCGTCGCCGCTGCCGGGCCTCGGTACGCGGACCGGACGGTCGTGCCCGGACAGGCACAGTTCCACGTCGAGGGCGCCGTCCGCGTCGCGGGTGACGACGGCCATCGCGAGCGTGCAGTACCGGTTGCCCTTGTGCTGGTCGAGCAGGGTCTGGTTGAGCAGCTCGACGACCCGGTCGAGGGGCCGGCCGTCGCGGGTGAGTACCCGGATGACGTCGCGGACGAGGCCGGTGAGGGCGGCGGCCTGGGCGCCCTTGCCGCACACGTCGCCGATGCACATGAGCCACTGGTCGCTGCCGAGCTCGACCACGTCGTAGAAGTCGCCGCCGACGTCGGTGCCGGTGCTCGCCGGCTCGTACTCGGCGGCGAACTGCACGCCGGTCGGCGTCGGCAGCGCGGACGGCAGCAGCGCCCGCTGGAACGCCTGGGAGATCTCGGCACGTTCGGCGTGGATGCGCGCGTTCTCGATGGCGAGGGCGGCGCGGCGGGCGATGTCGGAGATGACGGCGACGTCGTCCGGCGCGTGCAGCCGGCCGGGCGGTCGGCCGACGGTCAGCGTGCCGAGCACCCCGCCGCGCGCGATCAGCGGTACGGCGACGCCCTCGACCGGGCGGGACAGCGCGACGACGCCCTCGCCGTGGGCGGCCTCGACGAGCCGGTCGGTGATCTCCTCGTCGCCGTGCCCGGACAGCAGCCGGCGCAGCAGCGGCAGCGCGCCCTCGTCGGCGTGCGTGCACGCGGCGAGCCGCAGATCCCCGTACTCGTCGAGGGTGTGCAGCGCGCACCACTCCCCGAGCCGCGGTACGACGAGCTGCGGTACGAGGGCGAGGGTGAGCTGGACGTCGAGGGACTGGGCGAGCAGTTCGCTGGCCTCCGCCAGGTACGTCAGCCAGGAGCGGCGCAGCCGGTCGGCGTCGCGGAGCCGGTCGTTCTCGACGGCGATGGTCATCCGCTCGGCGGACAGCTGCGCGAGCGACTGCCAGCTGTCGAGCAGCGGCGCGTCGGGCGCGGTGTGCAGCTCGATCCGGCCGGACAGCGGGCGCGGCAGCGGCAGCGGCACCGTCTCGGACGGCGGCGGCACCACGGCCTCCGCGTCGTCGCCGGGCGGTACGGCGATGCCGTCGGGCGCCTCGGCGAGCGGCAGCCCGGCCGTACCCTGGCGGGCCATGCAGCGTTCGCCGCGGCCGTCGGCGGTGTCCAGGTAGACGGCTCCGCCGGCGGCACCGATCACCTCGCACAGCCGGAGCAGCAGCTCGGACAGCAGCTGCGGCATGGTGAGCCGTTGCCGCAGGTCCTCCGGTACGTGCACGAGCCAGACGAGCGCGTCGGCGGGCCCGGTGGCCGGCGCCTCCGGTGACTCGGGGCGGGGCCGGGTGGGCTGCCCGTACCGGGTGCGGGCGGGTGGTCCGCCGCGCTCCAACCGGAACCAGACGCCCTTGCCGGTCGGGTCGTGGGTGGTGCCCCAAGACGTCGCGAACTGGTCGACGAGCAGCAGCCCGCGCCCGTGTTCGGAGGTTTCGTCGGGCGGGGTGAGCAGGTTGGCCTCGATCGGCCCGCCGCGGTAGTCGGTGACGGTGACGGTGACGCCGCGCTCGTCGGCGGACACGTCGACATCGAGGTCGGTACCGGCGTGGATGACGCCGTTGGTGGACAGCTCCGTGGTGAGCAGCAGCGCCTCGTCGAGGAGATCGGCCTGGCCGGATTCGACGAGGATGTCGCGTACGGCGGCGCGCGCCGCCGCCGGCGACCGGTAGTCGGCGGGCAGCCTCAGCCGACGATGGACAGCAGTGGACACCCCACCCCCAAGTACGGGTCGGCGAATCGACGACCCTGCTACACGATAGCGATGCCGTGACCGCCGGAGTACGCTCGCGCCCTTCGGCGGGCGTACGCGCGGGCGGCGCGGGATCGGCCGATTTTTACTGCGAACGAATATGGCCGTTCGCTGCTTATACCCCAAAAGTCGGATGATCCGTAAGGTTCACTGGAAGGGAGAACCCTACGTCGCCCGGCGTCACTACGGCCTGTGCCCGTGGTGCTTCCGGCCGTAGGGTTCGGTACTGGGCGCGATGCCGACGTCTGCGAGGAGCGGTGAGGCGAGCAATGACCACGGTGGACAGGACCGAGACGCAGTCCGACGCCGATGCCGTACTGGCGGAGCTGGCGGACGTGCTGACCCGGTTCCGTCGCGGTGACTTCAACGTACGGCTGACCCGGCGCAGCGGGCTCGCCGGCGACGTCGCCGACCGGTTCAACGAGGTGGTCGCCGTGCACCGGCGCTCCACCCGGGAGGTACGCCGGATCTGCCGGGTGGTGGGCCGGGAGGGGCGGCTGACCGAGCGGCTGGACCACGAGGCACTCGACGGGGGCTGGCAGGAGACGGCGGGCGCGATCAACGAGCTGATCGACGACCTGGTCCGGCCGAGCCGGGAGATCGCCCGGGTGATCGAGGCGGTCGCGGCCGGCGACCTGACGCAGCACTCCGAGCTGTCCATCGACGACCGGCCGCTGCGCGGCGAGTTCCTGCGGATCGGGCACACCGTCAACGCGATGGTCGACCAGCTGTCCTCGTTCACCGCCGAGGTCACGCGCGTCGCCCGCGAGGTCGGTACCGAGGGCAAGCTGGGCGGTCAGGCGGACGTCAAGGGCGCCACCACCGGTACGTGGCGCGACCTGACCGACTCGGTCAACCTGATGGCGTCCAACCTGACGAACCAGGTCCGCAGCATCTCGCAGGCGGCGACGGCGATAGCGCAGGGCGACCTGTCCCGCAAGATCACCGTCGGGGCGAAGGGCGAGGTCGCCGAGCTGGCCGACACGATCAACTCGCTGACCGACACCCTCCGCGTCTTCGCCGAGGAGGTCACCCGCGTCGCCCGCGAGGTCGGTACGGAGGGGAAGCTGGGCGGTCAGGCCGACGTCCGCGGCGCCTCCGGTACGTGGAAGGACCTGACGGACAACGTCAACTCGATGGCCGCGAACCTGACCTCGCAGGTGCGGAACATCGCGCAGGTGTCGACCGCGGTCGCGCTCGGCGACCTGTCGCAGAAGATCACGGTG
>NZ_BOMB01000049.1 GCF_016861975.1 Actinocatenispora rupis
GGGATCCCGACGGAACCGGCCGCCGGTGCCGGTGCCGGGCATCCGGTGCGGACCTCCGCCAACGCGGTCGTGCTCATCATGCCCGCCCGGCCGGGTCGTAGCATGGTGGCGTGAGCGATGGCGGGAAGTCAGGGGAGGACCCGCGTCCGACCGGTCTGCGGATCGGTGACAAGGAGCGCGAGTCGGCGTTGTCGGCCCTGGGCGAGCACATGTCCGCCGGCCGCCTCGACATCGACGAGTACGGTGACCGGTCCGCGAAGGTGACCGACGCGCGTACCCGGGACGATCTGTCGGCGTTGTTCGACGACCTGCCGGCGCCACACCCGACGTTCGGTGAGCCGCCGGCCGAGCCCCCCGCCGTACCGGAGGACAGGTCGCCGGCCCGGCGCCCGCCCGGCGGTACCGTCGTGCAGCGCGCCGCCGCAGGGTTCATGGGCGTGTCGTGGATCGTCGGCATCGGCCTGGCCGCCACCACGCACGTCTGGTGGCTGATCTTCCTGCCGATCGCGCTGTCCGCGGTGTTCGGCTCGGTGTGGGGCCGGGGCTGGCAGCGCGACGTCGACGGCCGGGACCGCGACCGGCACCGCGACCGGGACCGGCACGGCCGGGGCGACTGGGGCCACCGTGACTGGGACCGCGGCGACCGCGACCGGCGCGACGGCCACCGCGACCACTGAGCCGGGACCGTTGAGTCGGGAACCGCTGAGCCGGGACCGTTGAGCTTTGGTACCGCTGAGCTTTTGGTACGGCCGGGGCCGGCGGGGTGACGGCTTCACCCGCCGGTCCCGGCCCGTTCTGGCAGGGGTGACCACCGGCGTACGTTGCGCCGACCGTCGCCCCTGGGTTCTTCCGTTCCCGTGCGGTACCGGGCTCGTGGATGCATCGTGCCTCGCGGGAGTTGCGTGGGGACGGACTGGCTGTCCGTCACGTTCTTTCCCGTTCATCCGGTACGAAGCCGTGCCAAGCCGTGCCACCCCGCGCCGCCCCGTGCCGTCGTTCGGTGGTCACCGTCACAGCCATTAGTTAGCATGAAGTAACTAACCTTCTCCATGGGAAAGACCATGGGAGGTTCGTACGTGTCCGAGGCGCCCGCCAGACCCGCCGCCAAGTCCCGCTCCGGCCGGTTCGACCGGGACCACCCGCACTACAAGTGGGTGGCCCTGTCGAACACCACGCTGGGCATGCTGCTCGCCACGATCAACTCGTCGATCGTGCTGATCTCGCTGCCCGCGATCTTCAACGGCATCCACCTCAACCCGCTCGCCCCGGGCAACGTCAGCTACCTGCTGTGGATGCTGATGGGCTTCCTGCTCGTCTCCGCCGTACTCGTGGTCTCGCTCGGCCGGCTCGGTGACCTCGTCGGCCGGGTCCGCATGTACAACCTGGGTTTCGTGGTGTTCACCGTGTCGTCGGTGGCGCTCGCGCTCGATCCGCTCGACCAGGGGCCGGGCGCGCTGTGGCTGATCGGCTGGCGCGTGGTGCAGGCCGTCGGCGGCGCGATGATCTTCGCGAACTCGACCGCGATCCTCACCGACGCGTTCCCGGCGCGGCAGCGCGGCACCGCGCTCGGCGTCAACCAGGTCGCCGCGATCGCCGGCTCGTTCATCGGGCTGGTACTCGGTGGGGTGCTCGCCGAGATCGACTGGAAGCTGGTGTTCTGGGTCAACGTGCCGCTCGGCATCATCGGCACCATCTGGTCGTACCGGTCGCTGCACGAGCTGGGTACGAAGACGAAGGGCAAGCTCGACTGGCCCGGCAACATCACGTTCGCGGTCGGGCTCGGCGTCCTGCTCGCCGCGATCACGTACGGCATCCAGCCGTACGGTGGGCACACGACCGGCTGGACGAACCCCTGGGTACTCGCCGGGCTCATCGGCGGCGCCGCGCTGCTCATCGCGTTCTGCGTGATCGAGACGCGGGTGGCGGAGCCGATGTTCCACCTCGGCCTGTTCCGTAGCCGGGTGTTCGCCGGCGGCAGCCTCGCCGGCCTGCTGTCCGCGGTCGGCCGCGGCGGCCTGCAGTTCATGCTGATCATCTGGTTGCAGGGGATCTGGCTGCCGCTGCACGGCTACGACTACGAGTCGACGCCGCTGTGGGCCGGCATCTACCTGCTGCCGCTGACGCTCGGGTTCCTCGTCGCGGGGCCGATCTCGGGCGCGCTGTCCGACCGCTTCGGTACGAAGCTGTTCGCGGCGGTCGGGTTGCTGCTGACCGCGGCGACGTTCGTCGGGCTCGTACTGATCCCCGTCGACTTCCCGTACTGGCTGTTCGCGGTGATGGTGGCGCTCAACGGGCTCGGCTCCGGGCTGTTCTCGTCGCCGAACGCGTCGGCCGTGATGGGCGCCGTACCGGCGAACCAGCGGGGTGCGGCGGCCGGCATGCGCGGCACGTTCATGAACTCGGGTTCGGCGCTGTCCATCGGCGTGTTCTTCTCGCTGATGATCGTCGGCCTGGCGGCGAAGCTGCCGCAGGCGTTGACCACCGGCCTCACGCAGCAGGGCGTCGACCCGGCCGTCGCGGCGAAGGCCGGGCAGCTGCCGCCGGTCGGCAGCCTGTTCGCGGCGTTCCTCGGGTACAACCCGATCAAGACGCTGCTCGGCGACCAGATCTCCGGGCCCGGGGTGAACCGCGGGGCGTTGGAGGGCAAGGACTTCTTCCCGCACCTGATCGCCGGGCCGTTCCACTCGGGGCTGGTCGTGGTGTTCGTCGCGGCGGCGGCCATGATGGTCGTCGCGGCCGTCGCGTCGCTGCTCGGTGACCGCCGCGACCGGCGTACCGCGGCGGAGTCGGCGACCGGGGAGGCGGCGGCCTGAGCCGTCGCCGTGACTGTGGGGGAAACCCCACAACCGCCCCCCGATAACGGCGAAATCAAGGAAAACAGCGGGCTTTCGGCTTGCTCGTACGGTCACCGGCTTGCTAGACCCTTGGTACGCGAGGCGTACTCCTCGCGCCTGGGGAGGCGGTCGTGCGGTCGACGTGTCGAGGGACGGGTCGGTGATCGGCCGGGCCCTGGGAGAGGGCGGATTCCTCGGCACGCTGCTGCGCGGCGGGGTGGCGGTCGTCGCCGTCGGCCCGCCCGTTCCCACCGAGGCGGCCGATCCCAAACCGGTACCGGCATGGCGGCGGGTCGCGATGCTGCTCGGCCCGTCCGCCGGGCCGGTCGGGCCGGACGCGCTGCTGCACCGCGCCGGACGGTACCTGCTCCTCGCGCCGGTCGCGTACCGGATGCTGGCGTTGCCGGTGCCCGTCGGCATGCTGCTTGCCGTGTACGGCGTGACCGGGCTGGGGCCTGTGGTTCCCGTCGCGGTGGCGCTCGGCGCGCTCAACCTGGCGATGATCGCGCTGGTCCTGACCCGTCCGGTGCTCTCCGACGGACGGCTGCGCGCGGCGCTGCTGGCCGACCTGGTCGTCACCGTCGCCGCGAACGTCCTGGCCGCCGCGTCGGTACCGGGACCGCTGGACTCGCCGTACCACGACGTGTTCTGGGGGTACCTGGTCGGCACGGTGGTGCTGTGGGCGGGCGCCGCCGGCATCCACGCCAGCCTGTTCCCGCTGGCGCTGTCCGTACCGACGCAGGCGGCGATGAACTGGCTCAGTGACACCGGATCCGACTGGGTCGGCGCGCTGGGCCGGTTCGGTTGGCTGGCGCTGGCGGTGGTCCTCACCGCCCTCGTACTCGCGCTGTTCGGGATGGGCGTCCGGCTCGCGATGCTGGTCGGGATGCGCGCCGGTCGGCAGGCCGAACGCGCCCGCGTACTGCGCGGCATGCACGACACGGTGCTCCAGACGCTGGAGGCGATGGCCCTGTCCGCCGGCCTCGACCACGCCGAACCGGCGGTCGCGCTGGCCGAACTGCGCGGCATGGCCCGCAGCCAGGCCGGGCTGCTGCGCCGCGCGCTCGGCGAGGAGACCGACCACGTCCAGCGCCAGTTCACCGACGACCTGGCCGAGGTGGTCGCCGAGGCCGTCGTCGACGGGCTGCCCACCGAACTCGTCGTCGCCGACGTCGACGAGTCCGGGCTGTGCGCCGCCCGCCGTACCGCGCTCCGCGATGCCGTACGCGAGGCGCTGCGCAACACCCGCAAGCACGCCGGCCGCTGCGACGCGCTGGTCCGCGTCGACGACGCCGACGGCGGCATCCGCGTCGTGGTACGCGATCACGGCCGCGGCTTCGTCGTCGACGAGGCCAGGTTGGGCTTCGGCCTGGCCGAGTCGGTCCGGGCCCGGCTCGCCGAGGTCGGCGGTACCGCGCACATCGAGTCGTGGCCCGGCCGCGGCACCCGGATCACCCTCTGGACACCGCGATGAGACGCCTCACCGCACTGCTCCTCGCCGCGGTCGCGGTGGCGACCGCCGTCGCCGCCCCCGTACCGGCGTGGGCCGAGGACCGCTGCGCCACGCCGGCCGGCGTGTACCGGGACGGGACGCCGTGGGCGCAGGAACTCCTTGCGCCGCAACGGGTCTGGCCGCTCACGACCGGCGCCGGGCAGACCGTCGCGGTGGTCGGTACCGGCGTCGATCCGGGCAACGCGCAGCTCGCCGGGCGCGTCTCCGGCAGCGAGACGTTCGGCCAGGTCGACAAGACCCACCCGGACTGCAACGGCCGCGGTACGGTCGCCGCCGGCATGATCGCGGCCGTACCCCGGGGCAGCACCACGTTCTCCGGGCTGGCGCCCGGCGCGTCGATCCTGTCGCTGCACTACACCGACGCCGCGGACGGCGACGCCGGCGGATCCGGCGGCGCGCCGAGCGCCGACCAGCTCGCCGCCGCGATCGACAGCGCGCGGCAGCACCACGCCGACGTCGTCTGCGTCGCCGTACCCACGACCGAGGACAGCGGGCAGCTCCGGAAGGCGGTCGCCGCGGCCGTCGCCGCCGGCATCGTCGTCGTGTCCCCGGCCCTCATCGGCCAGAACGGCGGCGCCGCGGCCCGGTCGTACCCGACGTCGCTGCCCGGGGTACTCGGCGTGGCGTCCGTGGACCGCAACGGATCCGCGGTCTCCGGCGAGACCGGCGACTACCTCGACGTGTCGGCGCCGGGCGCGGACGTGGTCGGCACCGCGGCCGGCGCGGGCGGCCACGTCGGGCACAACTGGCCCGTCAACGACCCGGCCGCCGCCGCCGGGTACGCCGCCGCCACGGTGGCGCTGGTGCGGGCGTACCGGCCGGAGCTGACCACGGCGGCGGCGGTGGTGGACCGGATCGAGGCCACCGCCGACCGGGGCACCCAGTCCCACGACCCGCGCGTCGGACACGGCCTCATCGACCCGTACGCGGCGGTCACCGCCGAACTGCCCACCCATCGCGGTACGCCCCGGCCCAAGACCCGTACGGTGCAGGCCGCGGCGGTGACCACGCCGCACCTCGACCCGCACCGTACGCCGGTGGTCGTGATCGGGTTGGGCGCCGTGGCCGGAGCGATCGTGGCCACGCTGCTCGTCGCCGCGACCCGCCGCGCCCGCGCCAACGGCTTCCGCCCCCGCCGCTGAAAGTCCGCGCTCCTCCCGTCGAACGGGCGGATCCGGTGCGGCACAAGGGTTATCCGGTTGCGGCGTCGGTCTCGGTGAGTTGGCCGTCGGCGAGGTGCAGCCAGCGCGTCACGCCGATGTCGGCGAGGAACCGCTCGTCGTGGCTGACCACCACGAACGCCCCCTCGTACGCGGTGAGCGCGCTCTCCAGCTGTGCGACGCTGGCGATGTCGAGGTTGTTGGTGGGTTCGTCGAGCAGCAGCAGTTGCGGCGCGGGCTCGGCGTACAGGACGCAGGCGAGGGTGGCGCGGAGCCGTTCGCCACCGGACAGCACGCCGACCGGCAGGTCGGCGCGCGCGCCGCGGAACAGGAAGCGCGCCAACAGGTTCATCCGCCGGTCGCGCGGCAGGTCGGGTGCGGCGGCGGCCAGGTTCTCCAGCACCGTACGCGCGGGGTCGAGCAGGTCGAGGCGTTGCGACAGCGCGGCGATCCGCCCCTCCGCCCGCCGTACGGTGCCGTCGGTGGGGGTCAGCTCGCCGCCGACGACGCGCAGCAGCGTGGACTTGCCCGCACCGTTCGCCCCGGTGAGCGCGATCCGCTCGGGGCCCCGGACGGACAGGTCCAGGTCGCGGAACACGTACCGGTCGCCCTGTCGTACGGCGAGGCCGGTGCCCTCGAACAGGGTGCGGCCGGCCGGCACCGCCGTACCCGGCAGGGACAGGGTGATGGTGCGTTCGTCGCGCAGCGACCGTTCGGCCTGGTCGAGGCGGGTGCGCGCGGCGTCGAGCCGGGCCGAGTGCGTCTCGTTCGACCGGGCGGCCGACTCCTGCGCGCGCCGCTTCAGCCCGCCGGCCACGATCCGCGCCATGCCGGCGTTTCCGAGGTTGCGGGCCGCGTTGCCGGCGCGGCGCGCGGCGCGTTCCCGGGCCTGCTGCATCTCCCGTTTCTCCCGCTTGACCTCCTGCTCGGCGCTGCGGATGTGCCGTTCCGCGACGTCCCGTTCGGCCTGCAACGCCTCCTCGTACGCGGTGAAGTTGCCGCCGAACGTGCGCATCTCGCCGGGCGACAGTTCCGCGATGCGGTCCATCCCGTCGAGGAGTACCCGGTCGTGGCTGACGACCAGCAGGCAGCCGGACCACTCGGCGAGCACCGCGTACAGCCGGCGGCGGGCGGCCAGGTCCAGGTTGTTCGTGGGCTCGTCGAGCAGCAGTACGTCGGGCCGGGCGACGAGCTGTGCTGCCAGTCCCAGCGACACGACCTCGCCGCCGCTGAGCGTCGCCAGCCGCCGGTCGAACTCCACGTCGCCGAGCCCCAGCCGGTCCAGCTGCGCGCGGGTGCGTTCCTCCACGTCCCAGTCGGTACCGATGGTGGTGAAGTGCTCCTCGCTCGCGTCGCCCGCCTCGACGGCGGCCAGGGCCCGCACCACGGGCGCGATCCCGAGTACCTCGGCGACGGTCAGCTCGCCGTCGAACGTGAGCGTCTGCGGCAGGTACCCGACGACGCCCCGGGTCGTGACGCTGCCGCCGGTCGGCCGGTACTCGCCGACGAGCAGCTTCAGCAGCGTGCTCTTGCCGCTGCCGTTGGCGCCGACCAGCCCGGTACGCCCGGCGCCGACGGAGAAGGACAGGTCGCGGAACACCGGCGTACCGTCGGGCCAGGAAAAGGACAGACGGGAGGACACGACACTTGCGTCAACCATGAGAAAGAGACCTCTGACGTGAGAATCAGGCAGCTCGACCGGCCGCCCGGCGGACACGGACGCACGACCGACAGACCTCGGGACGCTGCCGCGTCACCGGTCCGTCCTCCAGGCGGTCACCCGGAGATGCCGTCGTCACCCGCCATCTCAACTCCCATGTCCTACGACAGAGCCGCCGCAACCATACATCGCGGGTCCGGCGCCGTCACCGGAGATCCGCCGCTGTGAACGACCACACGCCCCGCGGTCAGGCGCGGAAGCAGGGCGTCGACCCGCCGGCGACGACAGTACGGCCGGCGACGTGCACGCCCAGGTCGTACCCGTCCCGGCTCAACTGCACCGCCTGCTCGCGCGGGGAGCTGCGGTCGACGACCCGCCACCCCGCCGGCCCGTACCCGGCGCGCAGCAGCCCGACCGGGTCCACGGTGTCCACAGTGGACGCCCGCACGCTGTACTCCCAGCGGGTCGAGCGGGCGTCGCAGGACAGCGACACGTCCCGCGTCACCGAGCCCGTCCCGGCCGGTACGCCCAGCCGGGACAGGATGTCGCGGACGACGGTGCGCAGCACGTCCGCGGCGTCGGCGACCGTGGCGGGCGACGTCACGGCTGCGCCGGGGTGGTGGATCCGCCGGTGAACACGCCGTACATGTTCCACCATGCGTCCGAGTGGTACGTGAAGACGTCCGAGTGCGCCGACACGCCGTGCAGTTCCGAGCCGTCCGGGTAGTTGCCGGTCGCCAGGTCGACGGTGCCGGGGAACGTGTCCGGATCGGCGCCGTGCCCCAGGTTGCCCAGCTCCACCCCCTGCACGTACGAGATGGGGTCGCCGGGCGCGGTCATCGAGTACCGCTGGACGTCGGGCTGGGTGTCGTGCAGGTCGGTGGGGGACCAGTCGCCGTGCCCCATGCCCGCCGACTCGACCGACAGCACCCGGTCCGCGTCGAGCCCGTCGTGCTCGGCCAGGCCCACCACGGCCCCGCCGTACGAGTGGCCGGCGACGGTCACCTGGACGTCGTTGCCCGCGGCCGGGGACGCCGCGATCTGGTCCCGCAGCTGGTGCGAGAAGTCGGCCAGCCGCGGCGCCAGGTCCTGCGAGTAGCTGGCCTGGGCGGCGTGCAGCAGGTTCGGCGGGAAGTCGCCGTCCTGCCAGGTCACCATCGCCAGCCCGCCGGTCGGGTCGGCGTCCACGAAGGACTTCGCCCGCTCGTACAGGCCCTGGTAGTTGTCCAGGTCGGCGAACGTACCGGGGACGAGTACGCCGACGTTCCTCGTGTCCGAGGAGATGTCGCCGACCAGCTCGACGATGCGCCCCTGCCCGCTCGGGTCGAAGTCGATGATCTTCCGGTTGTCGTCCAGGATCGACTGGTACAGGTCGACGCGCTTCTGCGCCGACGCGATGTCGTCGTCCAGGTGGCCGTCGCCGTCGAACAGCCGGGCGAAGAAGTTCCGTTGCTGGTGCGCGGTCTCCTCGGCCTCCAGCTGGTCCAGGCGGGCCCGTTCCGCGGTCAGCGCGTCGCCGACCTTCTGCCGGTTCGCCGCGATCCGGTCCGCGAACGCGCCACCCGAGCCGGTGCCGTCCGCCCCCAACAGCGACCGGTACGCCGAGGCGGCGTCCGCGTCCCCGCCGAGGTAGTTCGCCGCGCTGGCGCGGAGTCCGGTCACCAGGGTCGACATCGACCGGCCGCCGTCCCGTACGGACGAGCCGACGGTGCCGAGCGCCGCGGAGTACGCCGACTGGAGGGTGCCGGACTCGGTGAGCCCGCCGAACGCGCCGGCCGGCAGCGACCCGGAGAGTTCGCCGGTCAGGCCCGACAGGTCGGTGGCCCGGCCGGCGAACGACTCGGCGGCGCCGCTGAGCGCCTCCGGCCGGGCCAGGAAGCCGGTCACGGCGTGTCCTCGCCGATCACCGGCGGGGCGACGATCGCGGTCTCACCCCACACGTTCTCGGTCTCCACCAGCCACGGCGGGATCCGCCGGCCGCCACCCATGTCGCCGGCGCCCATCGCGGCGCCCATCGGCATCATCGGCATCATGCCCATGCCCCGGCCGGCGGTCGTGCCCGCCGCGGCGGCACCCGCGGTACCGAGCGACGCGGCGGCCGACGTACCCGTGGCGCCGCCGGACAGCGTGGCGCTCGCGGACGGATCCTCGCCCGTACCGCCACCGCCGCCGCCGAAGTCGCCGCCGCCACCGCCGCCGCCCGCCCCACCGGTACGGGGCAGCGCGCCGGTCTTCGCCGCCTTGCCGTCCTTGTCCTTGTCGCGCCGCATGAACCCGGGCAGCTTCGGCATCAGCCCGCCGAACCGGCCCGCCGACGCGGCCGACGCCGCCGCGAGTCCCGCCGTGAACATCCGCCCGAACAGCGGGCTGGTCCCGGCCGCCACCGCACCGGCGCCGACGAGTACCGGAAGGGTGGTGGGGACGCCGGAACCGGCAGCGGTGCCGAGCGAGGTGTTGAGGGCCGGCAGCGTGGTCGGCGTCGCGGTGGAGCCGTCCTGCGGTACCGACGGGGCGGGCGCGGCGTCCGGCGGGACCGGCATCGACGAGTCGGCCGCCGTGTAGTGCCCGGCGAGCTGGCTCATCACCTGGACCGCCTGCTGGTGCGCGCCGTCCGCGGCCTGCGCCGCCGCCTGGTGGTCCTGTACGGCCTTGACCGCGTCGTTCTGCTTGCTGGCCAACGACTGTACGACGTCGGACGGCAGCGACGGGTCCAGCGACAGCGGGGTCGTGGCGAGTTGCACGGTGCTCGGCGACAGGTCCGGCACGCTCACCGGCTGCGGCATCTTGCGGCGCGCGTCCTCCAGCGCCTCCGCCGACGAGTACGTCAGGTCGCGCACGTCGTACGCGGTGTCGGCGACCTTGCGGATGCCCTTCGCCAGGTCGGTGATCATCGTGTGGTACTGCTGCGCCGCGCCACCGGACCACTTGTCGCTGAACGAATGGAGCTGCTTCTCCAGGTCGTTCGCCCGGTCGTGCAGCGATCCGCCGGTGGCGTCCCACGTACTGCCGGCGCCGCGGGCCGTCTTCGGATCCCCGGCGTACAGCATCGCGACGAGCTGCTGGTGGCTGTACTGGCTGAAGTCGGTGCCCATGTCAGCAGCTCCTGTCGGACTGGGAGACGCCGAGCGCGGCGGCGATGTCCTGGTCGGTGCGCTCGTACCCGTCGGCGACGGTGTGCGTCACGTCGCCGGCGAACGCGATCGCCTCGCGGACGTTGCCGAGCAGGTCGTGCATCTGCCGTACCGCGGACTGGTGGTGGTCGGACAGCGCGTGCGCCTCGCCGAAGTCGCCCAGCAGTACGGGATGGTTCCACAGCGAGCCGAGACCGTCGGTCGGCTTTCCGATGGCGTCGAGCTGCGTCTCCAGCTCGCGCGCGAAGTCCTTGAGGGACTGGAGATGTACGCGGAACGAATACTGGTCGTCGTGCATGGCAGCTCCCGCTCGGAGGTCCTGACGGAATCGTCGTCGGGTCACGCGGTGGGGTCGCAGCCCCGCGGTGGGTCGCAGCCCCAAACGAATCGATCGCGCGGGGCTCGTGGCCCCGCGCGATCGGAGGTGCCGGCGGGCGGGTAGTAGGGAGGAATGCCCGCCGGCACGATGGGCTACTGGAAGTAGCCCGCGTTCTTGTTCTCCAGCGCGAGCTGGATGTCGTGCGCCTCGTTGACCTTGCCGGAGAACTGACCGATCACGCCGACGATGTCGGCGATCGCGGACCGCAGGCGGGTCTCCGAGTTCTCGGCGGCCTGGCCGGCGGAGCTGCCCGACGCGTACCAGGTCTCCTTGATGGGGGCCAGGTGCTGGTGCAGCTGGTCCATGTAGTTGTCGAGCGCCTTCGCCTTGGCGAACAGCGAGTCCGCGCTGGCGCGCAGGGCACCGAACTCTACGTTGATGACATCGGCCGACATGGGTGACTCCTCGCGAAGATCAGCCGGCTCCGCCGGACAGTCGGTTCAGGACACTGCCGCCGGCGCCGACGGCGCCGTTGAGGTTGCGGAACGAGTCGGAGACCGTCGCATCGCCACTGCCGTAGTTGTGGAAGCTCTGGTTCACCAGGTTCGACATGTTCTCCAGCTCGCGGCTGGCGACCTTCATGTCGTCCTGAAGCTTCGTGTGCAACTGCCAGAACGCGTTGGCCTGGTCACCGGCGTACCGGCTGAGCACCGATACGAGGTCGTTCTCCAGTTCGGCCATCGTCTTGGCCGCACCGGCCGCGGTCTCGTCGAACCCCTGGACCGCCTTGGTCATGGCGGCGGAATCTGACTGGAATCCCGGACTACCCACGACGGGCCACCTCCTCTCGATCGCTTCTCGTTGTCTGCACAGAACCTTAGGGAAACTCGGTGATCCCATTGCACGGCACAAGTGCCGGACGCGCTACGGCCGAATTACCCACATCAGCTCTTTTGCTCGTCCAACAGGGCGAGGTGGATCAGCTCGGCACCGGTCCGGCGGTTCACCAGGGTGCCGCGGCCGGGCGGCTGCGGGGACGCCTTGACGTCGCCCAGGAGTACGCCCTCGTCCTTGGTACCGGACAGCAGCAGGCCGGGGCTGCCCAGCTCGCGTACGCGGCCCAGAACGGGCTCGTAGAGCGACTTCGAGGCGCCGCCGGAGTGCCGGGCGAGGACGAGGTGCAGGCCGATGTCGCGGGCCAGCGGCACGAACTCCAGCAGCGGCGCCAGCGGGTTGCGGCCGCCGACGGCGACCAGGTCGTAGTCGTCGACGAGGATGAACAGTTCGGGGCCGCTCCACCAGGACCGGTCGCGCAGCTGCTCGGGCGTCACGTCCGGGCCGGGCAGCCGGCCCTGCATCGCCTGCCGGATCTCGCCGACGACGCCGGTCAGCGTCGGCTCGGCCGCGGCGTACGACATGAGGTGGTCGCCGGCGACCGCGTCGAGCAGGCCGTGCCGGTAGTCGACGACGAGGACGGCCGCCTCGGCCGGCGTGTAGCGGGCCATGATGCCCTGGCCGATCATCCGCAGCAGGTTCGACTTGCCGGACTCGGTGTCGCCGAACACCAGGAAGTGCGGGTCGACCGACAGGTCGATGCACACCGCGCCCAGGTCCGATTCCGCGATGCCGACGGGGATCGCGCGCCGCGGCAGGTTCGCCGGTACGGGCAGCTCGACGGCCGGCAGCACCGTCGGCAGCAGCCGTACCTGCGGGGCGCGCGGGCCGTTCCAGGACGCCGACACCCGCGACACGAGCGCCGCCGTACCGTCGGTGATGTCGTCCACTGTGGACCGTCCGTCGATGCGCGGCAGCCCGGTCAGGAAGTGCAGCTTGTCGGCGGTCAGCCCGCGACCCGGCGCGCCCGACGGTACGTTCTGCGCGGCGCGGCGGTCGATCGCCGAGTCGGCCGGATCGCCCAGCCGCAGCTCGAACCGGGTACCGATGACGTCGCGCAGCTGCGGGCGTACCTCCATCCAGCGGTTGACGGACAGCACCACGTGGATGCCGAAACCGAGGCCCCGTGCGGCGAGCGTGGTGATCGCCTGCTCCAGCGGCTCGTACTCCTGGCGGAGCGTCATCCAGCCGTCCACGAACAGGAACACGTCGCCGAACTCGCGGCCGTCCGGGTGCGGCAGCTCCCGCCGGCGCCGCCGGAACGTGGCCATCGAGTCGATCCGGTACTCCGCGAACAGCTTCTCCCGCTCGGTCAGCAGCGCGGTCAGTTCCGCGACGATGCGCCGGCAGCGTTCCGCGTCGAGCCGCGCCGCGGTACCGGAGACGTGTGGCAGGCCGGCCAGCGCGGACAGCCCGCCGCCGCCGAAGTCGAGGACGAAGAACTGCACCTCGGCCGGGGTGTGCGTGAGTGCCAGCGAGGCCAGCAGCGTACGCAGCAGCGTCGACTTGCCGGACTGCGGCGCCCCGGCCACGATCGCGTTTCCGGCCTGCCCGGACAGATCCGCCCACAGCAGGTCCCGCCGCTGCTCGAACGGCTTGTCCACCAACGCGACCGGTACGGTCAGGCGCCCGTTGCCGGCCCAGTTGACGGGGCACAGGCCGCGCACCGGGTCGCTGCCGAGCGGGGGGAGGAGCGCGTCGACGCTCGGCGGTTCAGCCAGCGGCGGCAGCCAGATCTGGTGCGCCTCCGGGCCGCGGCCCTCCAGCCGGGCCACCATCGCGCCGAGGATCGTCTCGCCGATCGGTGTCGAGCCGGGGATCGCCGGTGTGGCAGGCGTTTCCACCTCCGCCTTCGGTTCGGGCACCCGCGCCAGCGTGTACGGCAGGGCCCGGCGTACGACGGCGGGGGCGGCGGTGCCGGAGCCGTCCAGCGGCGGCAGGTCGCCCGAGACGTACGCGGCCTTGAAACGGGTCAGCGTCGACGTGTCGACCTTCAGGTACGCCGAGCCCGGCACCGGCGGCAGCTCGTACGCGTCCGGTACGCCGAGGACCGCGCGGCTCTCCGACGCGGAGAACGTGCGCAGACCCACCCGGTACGACAGGTGCGAGTCGAGCCCGCGCAACCGGCCCTCCTCCAGCCGCTGCGACGCCAGCAGCAGGTGGATGCCGAGCGACCGGCCGAGCCGGCCGATCATCACGAACAGGTCGATGAACTCGGGCCGGCTGCTCAACAGTTCGGAGAACTCGTCGATGATCACCAGCAGGGACGGCAGCGGGCGCAGGTCGGCGCCGGCCTCCCGGGCCCGCTCGTAGTCGCGGACGGACGCGAAGTTGCCGGCGTCGCGCAGCAGTTCCTGCCGCCGTACCATCTCGCCGCGCAGCGCGTCCGCCATCCGGTCGACCAGCGGCAGCTCGTCGGCGAGGTTCGTGATGACCGCGCAGGTGTGCGGCAGCCCGGTCATCCCGGCGAACGTGGCGCCGCCCTTGAAGTCGATGAGCGCCAGGTTCAGCGTCTCGGACGAGTGCGTGACCGCGAGCCCGGCGACGAGCGTACGCAGCAGCTCGGACTTGCCGGACCCGGTCGCGCCGATGACCAGGCCGTGCGGCCCCATGCCGTGCTCGGCGGACTCCTTCAGGTCCAGTTCGACGGGGCGGCCGTCGGGGTCGATGCCGAGCGGGATGCGCAGCCGGTCCCGCGGCGCCCGAGCCCGCCACGTGACGGCCGGGTCGATGCCGCGCGGGTCGCCCAGCCCGAGCAGGTCCGCCAGCCCGAACGTCGCGGACAGCGGCAGCTCGTCCCGCACCGGCGTGCCCGTGTACAGCGGGGTCATCAAGCGCGCCAACGCTTCCGCCGAACTCGCGTCGAGCCGGTCCACGTCCCCGGCGAACGCGACGCCGTCGGCGGTGGCCATGCCGACCCGTCCGTCCGTCAGGATCAGCCCGAGTACGCCCGGCTCCGGGCCGGCCTCGTCGACCGTGCCGCCGATCTCCAGTACGGTGACGCCGGCGAGCCCGCCGTCCGGCGCCAGCCGGCTGTCCCCGTACGTGCGGCCGCCGTCGACGACCGCCACCACGTGCGGCAGCCCCACCCCGGACGGGTGGCCGAACGGCGCCCGCTCGCCGAGATCGGTACCGATCAGGTCGGCCAGCGCGGTCATGTCGTCGGCGCACAGCCGGATCGGGCCGGCGGCGTCGGCCCGGCCGAGGTCGGCGGCGTGCGGCAGCCACTTCGTCCAGTCCCAGTCGGTCCAGCGGTCGCCGGCGGCGCAGATGCCGACGCGCAGGTCGTCCGGGGCGTGGAAGGTGGCGAGCTGGCCGAGCATGGCGCGGGCCAGGTCGAGGCAGGCGTCCCGGTCGCCGACCAGCGTGATCCGGTGGAACGAGCGCAACGAGATCGCCACCGGCAGCCCCGACACCGTCGCGTACGCCCGGATGAAGTGCCGCAGCGACGTGGAGCAGACCGGGTCGAGGTCCTCCAGCGGCGCGGTCTGCGGCGCGCGCAGCGGCGTGGCGAGCCGTTGCGGGCCGGTACCGATGCGGACGCGGCCGAAGTCCCGGTCGCCGCGGGAACGTTCCCAGAGCCGTTCGGTGCCGACGACGGTCCACAGGTCGGCCGGGTCGGGTCCGCCCGCGAGCATCGCGTCCCGCTGTTTCGCCGCGACCTTCTGCACCTGGCCGCGCAGCCCGCCGAGGTACCGCAGGTAGTCCCGGCGTTCGTTGTTGATCTGGGCCTTCTTCGCCGCGCCACCACGGGAGAGCGACATGACGAGCATGCCGACCATGGCCCCCGCGTACAGCCCGCCGAAGACGTACGTCATGACGCCGCCGGACCGTCCGATGTAGACGAACGACATGGCGCCCATGCCGAGCATCATCGGCAGCATGAACAGCAGCTGCATGCCGCCCTGCCCGGTGCCCCGCGGCAGCACCGGCGGCGACTGCAAGGGGATCTCCCCGTTCGGCGGTTCGGGCAGCGCGAGCCGCCTGCCCCGGCGCCGTACCGTGTCGACGGTCATCGCCCACTCCTCACGCGTACCTGCGGGTAGCCATCCTGCCCGGTCGCATTGCCCAGCCGTCAAGCCGGGACCATGGGTACTTTTGCCGTTCATCGCGGCATCGCCACGCACCTACGATGTGGCCGACAGCAGAGGGAGGTGAGTGGGTTGGACGGTCAGTACGAGGCCCGGCCGGAGGCGATGCGCGCCGCAGTCGGCAACGTTTCGGGGATCCTCGTCCAGGCCATCACCACCCTGCTCGACCTTGAGTCGCTGCTCGTCGACCCGGCCTCGTTCGCTCAGCTCGGTGGCGCCGTCGCGACCGCCAACACCGAGCTGCAGGGCGAGCAGATCCGCGCCCTGCGGTCGCTGCTGGACCTGTTGCGGGACACCAACGATTCGGTGCACCGCAGCGCGAACGACTACGACGAGGCCGACCGGAACCTCGCCACGTCGTACGGCGGTGGCACGTCGCCGTTGTGGCACTCCACGTCCGCCGCGGACCTCGCCGGGTTCGCGGTGACCGACAGCGCGGGGTCCCCCGGCACACCGCACTCGGTCGGGACGGTGCTCGACTACCTGGCACGTACCGGGATGGGCGAGCTGGCGTACCGGCCGGTGCCGGCGGACGGGTTCGCCGACGCGGGCGGGTTCGCCGACTGGCTCGACGCCGATCCGGAGCACCAGTCCCGGCTCGGCGTCATCGGCGTGTACTCCGGCGAGTCACGGGGGCTCGCCGACGTACCAGCGATCCAGCGCGGGGACGTGGTCGTGGCCGGTTCGCTCGGCGACGGCCAGTCCCTGATCGGTGTGGCCGGCGGCGACGGCCAGCTCTACAACCACGGCCCGGTCGGGCCCGACCTCCCGTACGGCAGCCGGATTCGCGTGTACCGCCCGGTCGCCTGACATTGACGTTGAACCAGTACCACGAGGGGTGTGTGTCGTGATCGCGTTCCCGAATTCCAGTGCGATGGACGCCACGGCCGCGGGCGGCGGACCCATCACCATGCTGCCGCGGATCGTCACCGGCCAGCCCGAGTCGATCCTGTCGCACGTGACGGACGTACTGGGCAAGGCGGCGAAGTTCGTGACCCTGCTGGAGGACCTCGACCGGGCGCGTCAGCAGCTCGGCCAGGTCTGGTCCGGCAAGGCGTCGGAGTCTGCGTTGCAGAAGATCTCCGACTCGCTCCAGCAGTTCGAGAAGATCATCAAGGCCATCCAGGACGGGGCGAAGCTGCTGGAGGAGGCGGCCCGGCTGGTCCAGGTGGTGCAGACGGCGTACAGGTCGATCGTGTCGTCGGTGAACCCGACGGTGGCGGCGCTCATGTCGAGCCACTGGACGCGGCCGGCGGCGCACGCGCTGTCGACGGCGGCCAGCTCGTCGCTGCGGACGTTCATCGAGTCGATCGCCGCGCTCATGAACGCGCTCGGCGTGACCAAGATCGGCACCGTACTGACGGACATCAGCGGCATCATCGGGGCGCTGGAAGGCTTGTTCGGCAAGGGATCCGACGGTTCGCCGCTGAACACCGGCTCGGTGTCGGGCACCCAGGTGACCGCGCCCGGCCAGGTGAACACGGTCGCGTCGTCGACCGGCCAGCAGGCCCTCACCGGCAACATCGGCACGCTGCCCACGATGAGCCCGCTGACCGGCGGTACGACGGCGGCCAGCGGCCTGTCCGGCCTGCTCGGCGTGCCCGGCCAGGCCACCAACGGGGTCACCTCCGGCCTCGGCGACTTCATGAACTACACGCCGGCCGCGCTCGGCGGTACGGCCGGGGCGGGGACGGGTGCCGGGATCGCCGTCGGTGACACGGACGCGTGGCTCCCGGTCGACCACGGCGGCAACGCCGACGCCGGCAGCGCCACCGGTACGGACACCGGCGCGACCGACACCGGCTCGACCGGTACGGACGCCGGGTCGGCGGGCGGGCACGAGACCACGATCACCGCGCACAAGGGCGATCTGACCGTCACCGTCACCACCGAGACCGATCCGGGCCACGCCGGCGGGATCGACCTGGACGTGTCGTCCGGCGCCGACCACATCGTCGAGCACGTCGACATCGACGCCGCCGGCAAGGTCAGCGTGGGGTGAGCGCGATGCTCGCCGGCAGTACCGTCGACCTGTCGGGCGTGCTGGGCACGCTGCGCGACAGGTACGCGGAGGTCCTGTTTGCCCACCGGCGCGCGGCCACCGGGGATCCGGTCGCGCTGCGCGCCGCGGGGCGTACGCACCACACGCAGGCGGACCGGATCGACGGCGCCGCAACGGATCTCGCCGACCGTACGCTGTCGGACGACTGGACCGGTCCGGCGGCCACCGCGTACCGGCAGTGGGCCGGTACGCTCGGCCGCGACCTCGCCGGCTGTTCGACGGTGTTGCGCCGCCAGTCCGACGTCCTGTCGGGCGCGGCGGACGCGCTGGAGTCGGCGGCGTCGGACATCGACCGGCTGCGCGGGGAGTTCGACCGGCAGTTCGCGTCGCTCGTCGCGTCCGCCGGTTCGGTACCCGTCGACCAGGTCGGCGCGGTCCTCACCAGCGCGCGGTCGCTCGGCGACGCGTACCTGACCGCCGCCGGTACGGTGAGCACGGCACTCGGCCGGGCGCTCGGTGCGCTCGCGGCATGATTCCCCGGAGGCGTTCATGAACACGGAGATCGACGACCTGCTCGCCCGGGTGCGTGAGCAGCAGGCCGAGGTGGAGCGGATCCAGAAGTCCGTCACCGAGTTGGAGATCACCGGCTACTCGCGGAACAACGAGGTGACGGTGAAGCTGCGCGGCACCGGGCGGTTCACCGAGGTGTCGATCGACCCGGACGTGGCCCGGCGGCTCGACGCGAACAGCCTCGGCGACGTGATCCTGGAAGCCGTCAACGACGGCCTGAAGCGGCTCGGCGAGGCCAGTACGGCGAAGTTCAAGCCGGTGCTGGACGCGTCCGGCACCGACCTCTGACGCCATGGCCGTGTCCTCGACGCCGCGCCGGGTCACCGTGGTCAGTCCACGGGCCCGGGTCGACGTGGCGCTCCCGGTGGAGAGCACGCTGGCCGAGTTGCTGCCGCAGCTCGTCGCGATGACCGGCGCCGAACTGCCCGAGCCGGCCCCCGCCGGTACGGTCAGCGGCTGGGCGCTGTCCCGGCTCGGCGCGCCCGCGTTCGAGTCGGGCCTGACCGTGGCCCGCGCTGGCGTACGCGACGGTGACGTGCTCTACCTGAACCCGCGTCGTACCCGGACGGCTCCGTTGCTGTTCGACGACGTGGTCGACGCGATCGCGTCCGCCGCCGAGCACAGCCCGACCGGGTGGCGGCGGCAAACGGCGCGGCAGGTGGCGCTGGGCGTGGCCGCGGTGGCGTTCGCGGGGCTGGCGGTGGCGGTCGCGCTGGCCGGGCCCGGCTGGCCGTGGTCGGCGATCGGGCCGGGCGCGCTGGCGCTGGCGCTCGCGGTCGGCGCCGGCGCGCTGTCCCGGGCGTACGGTGACTCGACGGCCGGGGCGGTCCTCGGCCTGGCCGGGGTGCCCGCCGCGGCGCTCGCCGGCCTCTTCCTGTTGCCCGGCAACGGATTCGGTACCGGTGCGGTCGCGCTCGGCCTGGCCTGCGTCACCGCGTACGCGGTGCTCGCCGCCGTCGCCGTGTCCGACCGGGTCGCGTGGTTCATCGGCGTGGCCGTTGCCGGCGCGTTCGGCTGCCTCGCCGCGACCCTCACCGTCCTCGTCGGCACCACCCCCGTACGCGGGGCCGCCGTCACCATCGCGCTCGCCGTCGCCGTCTGCCCGGCGCTGCCGATGATCGCGCTGCGGCTCGGCCGGCTGCCGCTGCCGCGCATCCCGTCCGACGTCGCCGCGTTCCGCGCCGAGGAGAACCCGGTGCTCGGGCGCGACGTCATCGACGAGACCGCCGCCGCCGAGGACGCGCTCAGCGGGCTCCTCGGCGCGCTCGCCGTCCTCGTGTGCGCCGGATCGACGGTGCTGCTGCTCGGCACCTCCCGGTACGGCTGGGCCGCCGCCGGCGTCGCCGGACTGGCGCTCGCCCTCCGCTCCCGGGCGTACGCGCTCGTCGCGCAGCGCGTCGTCCTGCTCGTCTTCGGCGTCGCCGTCCTCGCCGCCACCGCCGTACGGGTCGCGCTCGTCGGATCCCTCACCGTACGGCTCGTGCTGCTCGCCGTCATCGCCCTCGTCGCCGTCGGCTGCGCCGTCCACGCCACCCGCGTCGTCGGCCGTGACCCCTCGCCGTACTGGTCCCGGCTGCTCGACGTCGTCGAGTTCCTGGCGCTCGTCGGCATCATCCCGCTCGCCGCGGCGGTGCTCGACGTGTACGCGCGGGTGCGCTCACTCGCCGGATAGATTTTGTACGCCAGCGTGCCTGTGCGGCTCGCTGGCGTACTGGTGTGACTCCAGCGGAAGCGCGTTCGCTGGCGTATTGGTGTGACTCCAGTCGCCGGGTGTTGCTTGCTCTCGTGCTGCCTGTTTCCCCGGTGTTCGCCGCCCCTGCCGGGGCTTGGGGGTGCGAGAGAGGACGCTGTCCTCTCTCGCGCTCTCTCCTGCCAAAGGGGGCGAAGCCCCCTTTGGAAACCCCCTGAAGTAGGCAGATGCTTTCGCGTTCGCCTCTCGTTGCCGACCCAAGTCCTTGTGCGCCAACCGGAGTTGGCTTCATTCACCGGCGTGCTGCTACCCCGAGAAGTAGGCGACCTCTTGACCAGCCGCGGTCACCGGTGTTCGCGGGTGATGCTCGTTGTCCCGCCCTCCCGCTACCCACGTGATGGTGGCGCCCTTCGGCGCCTGCGGCGCCTCGGGTGCCGGGCGGGGGTCAGGGGTTGGTGATGAAGAGGAGGCGGAACTTGCCGATGCGGATCTCGTCGCCGTTGGTGAGGACGCCGGACTGGACGCGTTCGGAGTTGAGGTGGGTGCCGTTGAGGCTGCCGAGGTCCTTGACGAGGAACGTGGTGCCGTCGCGGTGGAACTCGGCGTGCCGGCGGGAGACGGTGACGTCGTCGAGGAAGATGTCGCCGTCGGGGTGCCGGCCGGCGGTGGTCACGTCGCGGTCGAGGAGGAAACGGGCGCCGGACTGGGCGCCGTCCCGGACCAGCAGCAACGCCATGTACGGCGGCAGGGTGCTGGCGAGGGCTGCCGCGGACTCGACGCGCGGATCGTTGAGCATCTCCTGGAACGCTTCCAGGTCGAGCACCGAGGTGGCGTCCATCAGCGGGCGCGTCTGGTCGGCAGTGGTCATTCCGTCACCCTACCGCCGCAGCCGGACATTATCCGCGGGGTGGCTGTCCCGGCTGCCGGACGGCAGGTTTGGGAACGATGCCGCGCCGGAACGCCTCGCCGGTCAGCTCGGCGCGGCGGCGGGCGCCGGTCTTCTCGCGGATCCGGTCCAGGTGCGACCGGACCGTGCGGACGCTGATCGACAGCGCGTCGGCGATGTCCTGGTCCCGCTCGCCCGCGGCGACCAGTCCGAGTACCTCGCGCTCCCGGTCGGACAGTTGCAACCGGGCCCCCGCGTACCGCTCGCGGGAGGAGTCGAGCAGGAACGACGCGAGCGTGGGCGACACGTAGCTGTTGCCGGCGGCGACCTCGCGGACCGCGCGCAGGATCTCGTCGGCGTCCGAGTTCTTCGTCAGGTACCCGCGGGCGCCGGCGGCCATCGCGGCGAGCACGTCCTCCTGGCTGCCGTGCGCGGACACCACGAGCACCTGGTGCCCGCGGCCGACCACGTCGACGACCGCCGCCGAGTCCTTCACCCCGGGCAGCCGCAGGTCGAGGATGACCACCCCACCCGGCTCCATCCGGTACGCCGCGAACTCCTCGACCGAACCGGCCGTCACGCCGACCGTCACGTCGGGCGCGTCGGCGAGCGCGCGCACCAGCGCCGCCCGGTACAGCGGATGGTCCTCGATCACGCACACCACGATCTGCGCCACGGCCGTGTCCATGCCTCCCCCTACGCCACCGCTGCCGCCGCCGTCGTCGACAGCGTCGGACCGGTCGGAAACAGTGCGAGCGTCGTGGTACGCAGGGACAGCGGGCGGGTCGCCCCGTATCCCAGTGCCTTGAGCGCCGCGTCGTCCGCGATCGGGAACCGTCGGCCCTGGTCGGTGATCAGGTACACCGTACCGGCGCGGACCAGCGCGGCGCGGCCCGGCGGCACGTACACCGCGTCGGCCGTACGGTCGTCGCCGCCGGTCGTCGGCACCGGCTTCGCGCCCGCCGGTACGGAGGACGCGGCGAGCATCAGCGTGGTCGGCGTGCCCGTCGCGCCGGTCGCGCACAACGCCACCTCGGCCCCGCCGGTCAGCGGCCGCAGCGCCCGGTCCGGGAAACCCTCGTCGTCCAGGCTGCCCCGTACGCTGTCGGCCAGGTCGGCCGCCGCGACCGGATGCGGCTTCGGCACCCCGTCCCGGTACGCCAGCTTGGCCTCCTTCGACGTGACCAGCAGTGTCGCCACGAACTCGGTCACCGGTCGCACCCGCCGCGCGCCCTCGACCACGTAGTACCGCGGGGCGCGGGAACCGATCGCGCCGGTGCTCAGCACCTCGCCGACCAGCGTCCGCTCGCCCCCGACCGTCGGCCCGGCCGACCCGTACGACAGGGCGGGGACGTCGAGGTCGGGGCCGAGCGGCACCGCGTCGACGAACGACCACGGCACCGCGACCGGATCACCGAAGCCGAGCGCCACCGCGGACGTCCGCGTCGTACGGAAGCGGCGGCCCTGGGCCAACAGGTAGAGCTGGCGGCCCGGATCGCGCACCACCAGGCCGTCCGCGTCACCCAACGGCCTGCCCGAGGGACGCGCGCCGACCATGGCGGTGGTCGTCGGCGCCGAGTCCGCCGGGCCGCCGGACGGCCGCTGCGAGCACACCGTCCACGGGCCGGTCAGCAGGGATCCCTTGCCCGGCAACGCTTCCGGCGCCCCGGCGATGCCCAGCTCGGCCCCCCGCGGCGCCGCCGCCAGCGACTTCGCCGACACCGACGCGGTCGCCGAACCGTTGCCACCGGCCAACAGCCGGGCCGACGCGTAGTTCAGCATCGGGTGCAGGCGGCCGTCCGAGGCGAACACGTAACTCGCGCCGGTGTCCTTGTTCACCACCACCTGGCCGGTCTTGCGCCAGTCGCTGCTCGCGCCCGGCCGGACCAGCCCGTAGATGCCGAAACCGGCCGTCACCAACAGCGCGCCGGCCAACCCCAGTACGGTGCCCAGGATCAGCCGCCGGCTCGGCGACACCGGATGGTTGGCATCCCCCGAAACGAGCGCGGACACCAGCCTCCGGCGCAGGAACTGGTACGCCTGCACCTGATCACGTTGTGTCCACATCGCACACCCGGGAGATCTCGACGGCCGACCGGTACGCGGTGCACTATAAGCGGGCCCGCCGACACCCCGGCACCGTAGAAATACCGACAGGGCGGTTTCCCAGTGGTCCACACCTCCACGCGCACGAAGCCGGCAGCCACCACCGTGCGCCATCGCCGACGCTTCCCGGTACGCCCCGGCCAGGTCGCCGTGTGGCAGCTCGCCGTCGTCGCCACCGTGCTCACCGACCCGACCCGCTGGCAGGGCATGGTCGTCGGTGGCGCCGGACTCGTCGCCGTCGGCCTCACCGCCCTGCCCTGGCGCGGCCGCTGGCTCTACCAGTGGGCCGGCACCGCGATCGCGTTCCGCGCCCGCCGTACGCCACCCGCGCCCGCCGGCGACCCCCTCGACGCCGTACTCCCCGGCCTGCGCGTGCACACCGTCGCCGACCGGGCCGGCAACCGTACCGGCGTCGCCGGCGACGGGCGCTGGTGGTCCGCCGTGCTGCGCGTCGGCCACGGCACCGACCCGCTGGCGCTCCTCGACCCGCTACGCAAGACGTACGACCGGGCCGACCTGCCGCCCGCCGCCGTCCAACTCGTCACCTGGACCGTGCCCGTCCCCGACAGCGACCCCGTACGCACCACCTGGCTCGCCGTACGGTTCTCGCCCACCGCCTGCCCGGCCGCCGTCGAAGCACGCGGCGGCGGCGTACAAGGAGCGCTCAGCGCCACCGCCAACTGCGCCCTCGGCCTCGCCCGCGACCTCGCCGAAGCCGGCATCGACGCCACCGTCCTCGACGCGCCCGACCTCCGCGACGACCTCACCGTCGCCCTCGGCGCCACCCCCGACACCCCGGCCCGCGTCGTCGAACGCTGGCGCCACCAGGAAATCGGCACCGGCCGGCAGTCCACCTACCGGCCCAGTACCCGCGTCTCACCCCGCGAACTCCTCACCGCCGCCACCCCCGGCACCGCCGCCTTCACCACCACCTCACTCACCCTCACCCGCCCCGACACCTCCACCACCCCCGACCTCCGCCTCCTCCTCCGCATCGCCACCCCACCCGCCCAGACCCGCCTCACCCCCGACACCCCCGCCCGCGCCCTCCACCTCCCCCTCTACCGCCTCGACGGCACCCACGCCCCCGCCACAACCACCACCCTTCCTTTGGCTTTGCCGTGACGCTGCGGCGGCCCCGTTTGGCTGCTGGCGGCGCCGGACCGAGACTTGTGTGCTGACGCACACGGCGCCTCGTCCCGGCTTGCCAGCAACCAAACGGGACTCGCCTCGCTCCCGTCCCCTCACATCACCGTTACTGCAAAAATCAAGCTATATAAAGGATGTCGCCGCCTGGCGCTGGCTTGATGGCCGGCGCACCGTTCCACCGACCCGGCGCCACTGCCGGAATCCGTTCCGCCGCACGGGAATGCACCGGGTGCGCCGCCTGGGCGCCGAAGGGCGCCACCATCACCCGGGTAGCGGGAGGGCGGGCAACGAGCATCACCCGCGAACACCGGTGACCGCGGCTGGTCAAGTGGTCGCCTACTTTTTGGGGTAGCAGTACGCCGGTGAATGAAGCCGAGTCCGGTTGTCGCACAAGGACTTGGGTCGGTGTCGAGAGGCGAACGCGAAAGCATCTGCCTACTTCAGGGGGTTTCCAAAGGGGGCTTCGCCCCCTGTGGCAGGAGAGAGCGCGAGAGAGGACAGGGTCCTCTCTCGCACCCCCATGCCCCGGCAGGGGCGCTCAGCACCGGGGAAAGATGCACCACAAGGACGACGCGAACGCGCACCATTGGAGTCGCACAAGACACCAGTGAACGCGCTCCGCTGGAGTCACACCAGTACGCCAGCGAGCCGCAAAGGCACGCTGGCGTACAAGGAAAGAAGCGCGGACCGCAGAACGGTCAGAGCTTCAGCACCGACCGCACGAAGCGCAAGGCTTCGAGCGTCTGGTACCCGCCCCCGCCCTCGTGCTGGTTGTACGGGTAGACGTTGATGTTCTTGTCGCCGGCGTAGTGGTTGTAGGCGGCGTAGACGGTGGAGGGCGGGCAGGTGACGTCCATGAGGCCGACGGAGAAGAGCGCGGGCGCGGTGGCGCGCGCCGCGAAGTTCAGACCGTCCACATAGGACAGTGTGCGGAACACGTCCTCGACCCGGTCCCGGTGCGTCCGCAGGAACATCCAGATCTCCTGGTACGCGTTGCCTTCGACGACGTCCAGCGCCCGCCGGAAGTGACACAGCGACGGTACGTCGACGACGGCGCCGGCAAGCCCGTCGCAGAGTCCGGCGGCGGCGAGCGCCAGCGACCCGCCCTGGCTGCCGCCGGCGACGACGACCCGCGCCGGGTCGACGGCGGGATGCGCGCGGGCCGCGTCGACCGCCCGCACCGCATCCGTGTACACCCGGCGGTAGTAGTAGTCGTGCGGGTCGAGGATGCCGCGCGTGATGGTCCCCGGCGTGACCGGGCCGGAGGATCCGACCGGGTCGCCGGTGGCGCCCGGCTGCAGCTTGCCGCCCTGCCCGCGGGTGTCCATGAGCAGGTGCACGTACCCGGCGTTCGCCCAGGTCAGCCACTCGAACGGGAAGCCCCGCCCGCCACCGTTGCCCAGGTACCCGACGACGCACGGCAGCGGCCCGTCCGCCCCGGCCGGTACGAGCAGCCAGCCGGCGACGGGGTGCCCGCCGTACCCGGGGAAGCGGACGTCGTACACGTCGACGAGGGTGAGCCCCGCATCGTACGGAGTGCAGGTCGGCGCCTCGTCGTGGCTGCGCGCCTCGGCGAGGGTCTCCGCCCAGAACTCGGCGAAGTCGGCGGGTTCCTCCCGCTCCGGCAGGTACCCGACGAGGTCGGTGAGCGGCATGTCGACGCGTGGCAACGGGGGCTCCTCGGTGCCGCCGGCGGCGCGGGGGCGGCGCACGGCGTGTCTCGGACGGTGGTGCGGCGCGACGCTGCGCTCGCGGAAACGGACTCACCGGCGTGCCACACCGCCCGCACGAACTCGCGGCAACGGACCCGCAGCGCGGCGGAACGGGCTCGCCGTGCGGTGCAACGGGCTCGCCGCGCCGCGGACCCTGGCTCACCGCGCGGAGCAACGGGCTCGCCGGTGGGGCCGCGCCGGGACGTGGCCCGGGCCGGATGCTACGCCCGAACCGCCTGCTCGGACCCGGCCCGCCGGGCCAGCTCGGCCCGTACCAGCTTGGTCGTACGGTGCTCGGCGACGAACGACACGATCGGGATCGTGCCGCACAGCATGACGAGGATCATCCGCCCGTACGGCCAGTCGAGCCGGCGCGCCAGGTCGAACGTCAGCACCAGGAACACCATGTACAGGAAGCCGTGCAGCGGGCCGACGATCGCGGAGACGATCGAGACGTGCGCGAGGTGGTTGAGCGGCACGCCGATGCCGAACAGTACGACGAGCCCGATGCTCACGACGATCGCGATGATCCGGTACCGGGTCAGCGCCCCGGCCACTCCAGCGTCCACGTGTCAGGATCCCTCGTACGTCGTCGGTCGGCCCGGGTAGTCCCGGCGGCTGCGGTGCGGGTTGGCGTTCTGCCAGGTGAGGTAGTCGTTGTAGGCGGCCAGCTCGGGGTCGTCGCGGGTGTCCTCGACGGGTGCCGCGCGCTCGACCCGGCGGATGCGCTCCGGTTCGGCGGGCGGGCGGGCGCCGGCGAGCACGGGCGCGGAGAGCCGCGTCGGCTGCTCCGGCTCGGTACGCCGGCGCTCGTCCCGGATGAGCTTGCCCCAGAACGCGACGGCGAACACCCCGAACACCGGCCACTCGAACGTGTAGCCCCAGCTCAGCGTGTTGCCCCCCTGGGCCCGGGTGAGCTGCCACCAGCACATGCCCAGGCACCCGCAGAACGCGAGCACCATGAGCGCGTGCAGCGCAAGCCACCGGGGCGACAGGAACCGTCGCATGGTGGTCAGCGTACCCGCGGCCCGGACCGACCTTCTACGCGACGTCGATCCACGAGCTGTCGATGTTGATCGTCACCCCGCCGTACTTCTCGTCGTGCGCGCCGGAGTACTGCTTCATGCGGTGGTGGCTGGCCCAGTACGTCGCCGGGATGTCGGGGTCGCTGACGGTCGCCTTGTGGTCCCACTGCGCGAAGTCGATCGTGCCGGGCATCGTGTACCGGCCGGACGGGCGCGCGGCGACCAGGTCGTCGATGGCCGCGGCGCGGCTGGAGTACACGCCGGAGCGGTAGTCGTGCGCGTGCAGCCCCTTCGTCCACGCCGACAGGTACGTGAGGACCGCGGTGGAGCAGGAACCGCCGCGCGGGTACCACTCCATGTCGTTGACGACGATCGAGCCGTGCGCCATCCCGTACTGGCCGGCCTTGGCGGCGGCGTCGGCGGCGTCGGCGGTGCCCTGGCTGGCGGCCTTGCTGGCGGTGATCTTGAACGGTTCGTTCGAGCAGGGTGCCTGGCGGCCGACGTAGATGGGGAAGACGTGCCAGCCGCGGCCGGTCTGCCGGCTCACCCAGGACGGGCCGAGGTTGGGCTGGTCGGGGCAGCCGAGGTCACCGCCGCCGATGTACACGCCGACCGCCCGGTAGTCGGACCCGCTGCGCCATTTGTCCATGGTGGCCGAGGTGGGTGCCTGGCAGGCGTCGAAGCCCCAGCCGCGGTGCGTGCCCGGCACCATCGTGGTCGCCGCCTCCGCCGCCTCCGGCCGTACGGCGCGCCGCGGGGTGGCGCCCGCGGTGATCCTCGCCGTGGCCAGGATCGCCGACAGTTGCGCCGGATCCGTCCCGTACGTGGTGCTCAGCAGTACCCCGGCGGCCTCCAGCGCCCACCGCCCCCCGTGGTCGGTGGACGCCGGCGCCGCCTCCGGTGTCCCGTGCGGGACGACCGTCGTACCGGGTGGGACCGTGCCGGTCAGCGGTCGGAGGCTGATCGTCTCGGTGCGGCCGGTGACGCGCGGCGGGCAGCTCGCCCGTTCGCCGGGCGTACCGAGGTAGATGGCGTGCCGGTCGACGCGGGCACACGTGTCGGGCTGCTCGGCCAGGTCGATCACCGGCCACGACTCGGGCACCCGCAACGCCAGCCCCGCGTACTCGACGGCTCTGGTGCCGGGCGCGCCCCAGCCGGCGGTGCCGGCGAGACCCGTCGTCGCAACGAGGGTCAGGACCGTGATTCCCGCCCACCTGAAGCGTTGTCGCCCCGTACCGCGCCGCACGGCATCCTCCCCCCGTCGGACCCAGCGGGTGTCGCGGTGCTGGGCTGACGACAAAAGACCTATCACCCGCGTTACCGGCGAGGGGGGCGTTTCGGCATATCACCGTCCGCACAGGGGAAACGGCGATTATCACTATCCGCAGTGGGGTGATTACCCGGTACTTGCCGGTTGCGGGCCTCCGGTCCGGTTCGGGGTAGCCTCGCCGGGTGGCCCACCCCGACCGCGATCGGCATCCGCTGATCAACCTCGCGTACCTCGTGCTCGCCAGTGTCCTGGCGGGCGTCGTGTGCGCCGCCGTCGCCTTTCCCGCCGTCGGCACCACCGGGTACGCGGCGAAGGTGGGCTCGGACTCGTTCGAGGACCTGCCGACGAAGCTCACGATCCCGCCCTCCCCGCAGAACTCGTACCTCTACGCGGCCGACGGCAGGACCGTGATCACCTCGTTCTACGAGGAGAACCGGCGCGACGTCACCCTCGACGAGATCCCCACCGTGATGCGGCACGCGATCGTCGCCGCCGAGGACAACCGGTTCTACGAGCACAAGGGCGTCGACGTGCGCGGCGTGCTGCGCTCGCTGGTCGCCAACAACACCGCTGGCGACGTGCAGCAGGGCGCCTCCACGCTGACCATGCAGTACGTGCGGAACGTGCTGGTCGAGTCCGCCGCGACGCCCAGCGAACGGCTCGCCGCGACCGCGCAGACCGCCGACCGCAAGATGCGCGAGATGCGGTACGCGCTGGCGCTCGAACAGAAGATGGGCAAGGACGAGATCCTCCGCCGGTACCTGAACATCGCCGCCTTCGGCAACCAGGCGTACGGGGTGTACGCGGCGAGCGAGCGGTACTTCTCGGTCCCGCCGCGGAAGCTGACGCTGGCCCAGGCGGCGTTGCTGGCCGGGCTGGTCAAGGAGCCCAGCGCGTACGACCCGACCCGGTCGGACCCGCGGCCGGCGACCGACCGCCGCAACTACGTACTGGACCGGATGGTGGCCCTGCACTACGTCTCGGCGGCGGACGCCGCGGCGGCGAAGAAGCAGGAGGTCCGGCTGCACCCCACCACCGTGCCGAACGGCTGCGTCGACGTGCCCGCGCGGCACCGCGACTGGGGTTTCTTCTGCGACTACTTCCTCACCTGGTGGCTGGGGCAGAAGCAGTTCGGCACGTCCAGCGCGGAGCGGATGAACCTGCTCAACCGCGGCGGGTACAAGGTGGTCACGACGCTGTCGCCGAAGGTGCAGGCGATCGCGCAGCACGAGGTGACCAGCCGCGTCTCCACGCACAACCCGTACGCGATCAACATGGCGGTGGTCCAGCCCGGTACCGGGAAGGTGCTGGCGATGGCGACCAACCGCAACTACAGCCTCGACACCTCGCACAACGGGCCGTCCACGCTGCACCACGGCCAGCGCGGCAACTACCCGAACACCACCAACCCGCTCATCTCCGGCGGCGGCGACATCGTCGGGTACCAGGCCGGTTCGACGTTCAAGATGTTCACGATGCTGGCGGCGTTGCAGGACGGGAAGAAGCTGGCCACGAACTTCCACGCGCCGGCCCGGTTCAAGACGCGGTACCCGGTGTCCGGCGCGGCGAGCTGCGGCGGCTACTGGTGCCCACGCAACGCCAACCCGTCGTGGATGGACGGCAACCGCACCATGTGGGACGGCTTCGGCCGCTCCGTCAACACGTACTTCGCGTGGCTGGAGCAGACCATCGGCGCCGAGAAGGTGGTCCGGATGGCGGAGCGGCTCGGCATCAGGTTCCGCGCGCAGAACGACGCCGACCTGGCCCGGTACGGCGCGCACCAGTGGGGCGCGTTCACCCTCGGGGTTGCCGCGACCACCCCGCTCGACCTGGCCAACGCGTACGCGACCGTTGCGGCGGAAGGGAAGTACTGCACGCCCCGCAGCGTGTTGTCCGTCTCCGACCGGTACGGGAAGGCGGTGCCGGTGCGTACCGGGTCGTGCAGGCGGGTGATCAGCGCCGACGTGGCGCGGGCGGCGACGGACGCGGCGCGCTGCCCGGTCGGCCAGCAGGGCTACTACCGGAAGTGCAACGGCGGTACCGCGCCGAACGGGTTCGGTTCCGCGGTGGGGCGGCCGTTCGCCGGCAAGACCGGTACGACGGACAACACCGCGACCGCCACGTTCGCCGGCTTCACCCCGGACTACGCGGCGGCCGCGATCGCCGCCGACCCGGACACGCCGCAGCACCTCGTCGGCGACGCGTACGCGGACAAGGTGGACTGGGCGGTCGGCAACACCATCCGCCGGGCGTCGTCCGGGATGCGGGTGCGCAACTTCGGCCGCCCGTCGGCGAAGATCGCCGGACACACCGGCAGCCCGCACAAGAAGCACAAGCCGCACCGCCGGCACCGGTGACCACCTGCCGTCCTGGCGGGGCGGCGCCGCGCGTACCGTGAGTGGCCGGGGGTGAGGGTCATGCCGGGAATGGGACACATGGGGCCGATGGAGGCGCCCACGTTCGCCCGGCTGCTCGCCCCGTCGGTCGACTGGTTCTTCCTGGTCTGCTGCGTTCTCGCCGCCGTCGTCTACCTGTACGGGGTGGCCCGGCTGCGGCGGCGCGGCGACCACTGGCCGGTGCTGCGTACGGTCGTCTGGCTGGCCGGGTTGGTCACCATCCTCGCGGTCACCTGCACCGGCCTCGGGTCGTACGGGATGGCGCTGTTCAGCGTGCACATGACGCAGCACATGGTGCTGAGCATGTTCTCGCCGATCCTGTTGCTGATGGCGGCGCCGATCACGCTGGCGCTGCGGGCGTTGCGGCCGGCGCCGCGCGGTCGCCGTGGCGCGCGGGAGATCCTGGTCGCGGTGCTGCGCTCGCGGGTGGCGCGGGTGCTCACCTCGCCGCTGGTCACCCTGCCGCTGTTCATCGCCAGCCTCTACGGGCTCTACTTCACGCCCCTGTTCGACGCCGCGATGAGCAACTGGTGGGGCCACCACTGGATGCTGGTGCACTTCCTGCTCGTCGGGCTGGCGTTCTTCTGGCCGATCATGGGTACCGACCCGGCGCCGCACCGGCCGCCGCACGTGTTCCGGATGGTCGAGCTGTTCATCGCCATGCCGTTCCACGCGTTCTTCGGGATCGCGGTGATGCAGTCGGCGACGCTGATCACCCACACGTTCGCGCATCCGCCGCTGTTCTGGGGGATCCGGCCGCTGACCGACCAGCACACCGGTGGCGCGATCGCCTGGGCGTTCAGCGAGGCGCCGACCCTGCTGGTGCTCGGCGCCCTGTTCTACCAGTGGGTGCGGGACGAGGACCGCCGGGCCCGCCGCGCCGACCGTGCCGCGGACCGGGACGGGGACGCCGAGCTGGCCGCGTACAACGCGTATCTGACGCGCATCAACCAGCAGTGAGGCCGATGCGGTCACGGGCTGGCCGCAGGTGGTGGCACGCTCGGACCCATGGGCGAGAACGAAGTACTGCGGATGTTCCTGGCGGGTCAGCGCGCCGCGTTCCGGTCGATCGTGGACGGGCTGGACGAGCAGCAGGTACGCGCGGTGCCGTCGGCGAGTTCGATGTGCCTGGCCGTCCTGGTGAAGCACGCGATCGACGGCGAGGAGACGATGACCGGCCGGATCGCGGGCGACCCGCCGGCGGACGACCCGGTCGCGCGCTGGCAGTCCGGGTGGCGGGTCGGCGACGACGAGACGTTGGCCGCGCTGCTGGCGCGCTGGGACACCGTGGCCGCGCGTACCGAGAAGGTGTTGGCGGCGGAGGACGACCTGGACCGGGAGGTGCCGCTGCCGGAGTCGGTGCGGCGGTGGATGCCGAACGAAGGCGCGTACACGGTGCGGTGGCTGGTGCTGCACGAGCTGGAGGAGCTGGCGCGGCACGCCGGGCACGGCGACATCATCCGGGAGTCGATCGACGGCGCCGTCGGATACCTCGGCAAGCAGCGTCCGGCCTGACGTACGTCGGCGGCCGGCAGGCGTGACACGCGCTGCCGGCCGCCGATCGAGCGTGCGCGTCGGGGGGACGTCCGCGCACGGTGCGCGCCACGGGCCGGGGGAGTACCCGGGCGTCGCACTCTGCTCCACGCTGCCGGCGGCGGGCCGGCGCGTACGGAGCAGGGTCGGTCAGGCCAGGACGAGCACCTGGCCGGGGAAGATCAGGTTCGGGTTGCCGTGCAGGGTCGACGCGTTGGTCTTCGCGAGCTGGTGCCAGCCGCCGGAGACCTTGTGGTCGGCCGCGATCCGGGACAGCGTGTCGCCGCTGCGCACGGTGTACTTCGGGCCCGACTTCGGGCTGCCGGCCTTCGACCCGGTCGACGACCCGGTCGACGAGCCGCCGCCGGAACCGGTCGACGACGAGCCGGAGCCGCCGGTGTTGCTGCTGCTGTAGTTGCCGCCGCCGTCGCCGGCGTGCGCGCCGCAGACCGGCCACGCGCCGATGCCCTGGCCGGCCTTGACCTTCTCGGCGATCGCGATCTGCTCGGTACGGCTGGCCTGGTCGGCGCGCGCCGCGTACTGCTGGCCGCCGTAGCCGCTCCACGTGCTCTGGCTGAACTGCAGCCCGCCGTAGTAGCCGTTTCCGGTGTTGATGGCCCAGTTGCCGCCGGACTCGCACTGGGCGATGGCGTCCCAGTTGGTACCCGCCGCGGCGGCGGTCCCGGTCATCCCGAACAGCGGTACCGCGGTGACGGCGCCGGCCGCGACGGCGGTGACGGCGACCCGCCGGCCGAGCCGGCTCGGGCGTGACGGGGCACGGTGCTTCGCCATGCTGTCTCCCTCGTTCGCCTGCGAGGTGAGCTGTCGGGTTCGGGCCGAGGGTGCTGGCCCGGCCGCGCGGATCCGCGGCTTCACCCCGAGGCGCCGGCCAGAGCCGGCACCGAGGAACCTGGGTCCCCCGCTCCATGCCGTGGGTCGATCAGGGGGTCCACCGTGCCGGCGGCATGGACTCGGCGTTCCGGCCGGTGGCGCCCGCGGTACGCGGACCGGCCGACGTTAAGCACGGGGGCACCGCCGTGGCAAAGCCCGGACGCGTACGGCGTGGGGCAGGCCACTCCCACAGCCGTGCAGGGGGCCGCAGACGGGACGCCCGGGCGGATACCGGTAGGCCCGGGAAACGGTACGGTTGACGGCTTTGCCGCGTGTGCGCACCATGACCGCGTTCACTTTCCGCGGTACCGATCGCGTACCGGGGACGGGGTGCGGCGACGATGGTCGTCGTGTCGGCCACCGGTTCACCCCGCGCGCAGCGCTGGACCGACCTCGTCGCCGCCGGGTACGACCGGATCGTCGCGTCGGACCCGGGTCTCGCCCGCCTCCGCCTCGCCCTCGGCGTACTCGCCAGCGTGGCGCTGGCCGCGACGGTGCTGGCGCTGACCGGGTTCGCGCCGACCGCGGTGCTGCTGGGGGCGAGCATCGCGATGATCGCCTCGTCCGGTCCGGTACTGCCGACCCCGCGCAAGCAGGCGGCGGTGGTGGCGTTGACGATCGTTCCGGCGGTCGTGTCGTTGACGGTCAGTGCGCTGCTGTCCCCGTACCGGATCGTTGCGGACCTGGTGTTCCTGGTCGTCATCTTCGTGGCGGTGTACATCCGCCGGATCCCGGACTACGGCTTCCCGCTGGGTTTCCCGGCGTTCATGATGTTCTTCTTCGCGTCGTTCGTGCACGCGACGGTGGCGCAGCTGCCGATGCTCGTCCTCGCGGTGGCGATCGGCCTGGTGTGCTGCGCGCTGGTGCGGCTGGGGCTGCTGCGACCCCGCTCCACCCACACGTACGGGCGGGTCCGGCGCGGGTTCCAGGCCCGTCTCGCGCAGGTGCTGGACGGCGTGGTGGATCTGCTCGACGAGCCGGATCCGCGGCGGGCGGACCGGTTGCGGCGCCGGGTGGCGCGCATGCACGAGAGCGCGCTGATGGTGGAGGCGGAGCTGGACAGCCCGCTCGCCCCGCCGTACGCGGGGACGCACCAGCGGCGGGTGCTGACCGCCGAACTGGCCGCGGAACGGCTGGCCGCGGAGGCGCGTGCGCTGGCCGCCGATCCCGAGCTGTCCATAGTGGACAGACGCTGGGTACTCGGCCGGCTGACCCCGCTGGTGGCCCTGGTCCGCGCCGACCGCCGGCCGAACGCGCCGCGCTTCGCCGTACCGGAGTGGGCGGCCGAGCCGACCGCGGACGCCCCGCCCGCGCTGCACGCGATCCTGTGGTCCGCGGCCGATCTCGCCACCACGATCGCCCGCGCGCACGAGGATCCCGCCCCGTCCGCCACCGGTGACGCGCCCGACGAGCAGGACGAGGATCCGTCTCCCCGGCCCGCGCCGCCGCCGGTGAGCGGGCTCGCCGGCAGGCTGCTTCCCAGTACGCGGCAGGCGATCCAGGCCACGCTCGCCTGCGCGCTCGCCATCCTCGCCGGCGAACTGCTGTCCCCGCAACGCTGGTACTGGGCGGTCATCGCCGCGTTCGTCGTGTTCGCCGGGACCAGTTCGGCCGGGGAGACCCTGATGAAGGGGTTCCGCCGGGTGGTCGGCACGCTCGTCGGCATCGTCACCGGGACGCTGGTGGCCATCCTCGTCACCGGCCACCTGCCGCTGGTCGTGGTGCTGCTGTTCGTGTGCATCTTCGCCGGCTTCTACCTGATGCCGATCTCGTACAGCTCGATGGTCTTCTTCATCACCGTCATGCTCGGCCTGCTGTACAGCCTGCTCGGCACGTTCACCCCCACCCTCCTGGTACTCCGGCTGGAGGAGACCGCCATCGGCGCCGCGGCCGGCGCGCTCGCCGCCCTGCTCGTCCTGCCGACCAGTACCCGGACCGCGTTGCGTACGGCGACGGCGGACTTTCTGGACCAGCTCGCCGGCTTCGTCGACGCGACCGCCGACTGCCTCGCCAACGGCGAACTCGTCGACCTCGTCGACGCCGCCCGCGACCTTGACGCCGCGCTCGACGCGGTGCACCGGACCGCGGAACCGTTGCTGCACCGGGCAACCCCGCGCCGGGCCCGGCGTTCGGACACCCGGCACCTGGTCTCGCTGCTGGACCGGTGCGGGTACCACGCGCGGGCGGTTGCGGCACACGCCGAGCCGGCCGCGCTGCCCGCGGACGCCGCGCTCGTCCGGTTCACCGGCGAGGTGTCGGGCACGATCCGGGCGCTGCTGCCGGACGCGACGACCGCGCCGCCGGAGCGTACGACGGTGTGCCTGCCGGCGACGGTGGACCCGGACACCCGCGTGGTCCTGCGGCACCTGACCGATCTCGACACCACGATCCGCGCCGCCGTACCGACGTTGCGCCCGGCGTGACGGCACGCCGGCAAGGCGCTGGACGTACACCGGGGTCGGGGTTATGGTCGTCGGCATGAGCGCAGGACACCGCTGCACGACGACGACGCCGAGCATCCCGGCGTCCGTCGCGGTGACCTGAGTTCACCCGCATCGACACGACAGGCCCCGGGCAGCAGACCCGGGGCCTGTCTCGTGTCCGGGTCGCCCGGTGCCGGAACGGAGACCCGCCATGTCCGACCACCGCCAGCTCGGTCGCGCCCTCGACCTGTTCGACACCGACCCGCTCGCCGGGCCCGGCCTGCCCCTGTGGCTGCCGGACGGTGCCGTGATCCGCGCCGAACTCGAACGCCTCGCCGCGGAGACCGCCGAACGCGACGGCTGTCACCCCACCTACACCCCGGTCCTGGCCAAACGCGAGCTGTACGAACGGTCCGGGCACTGGGAGAAGTTCGCCGACGACATGTTTCCCGCGATGCGGGTCGGCGGCGAGGACTACGTGCTGCGCCCGGCGAACTGCCCGCACCACGCCCTCGTGTACGCCGCGCGCCAGCGCAGCGTCCGCGACCTGCCGTACCGGGTGAACGAGCTGGGCAGCATGTTCCGCAGCGAGCTGTCCGGCGTGCTCACCGGCCTGTCCCGGGTACGCCAGATCAACCTCGACGACACCCACGTGTTCTGCGCGCCGGAGCAGGTGCGCGACGAGATCGTGCGGGCGCTGCGCTCGATCGTCCGGGTGTACGGGATCCTCGGCGTCGACGTGGCGTACTTCCGGCTGTCGCGGCGGTCGGCCGAGGGCCGGTACCTCGGCGGTGACGAGCTGTGGCGGCAGGCCGAGGCGCAGCTCGCGGACGCGTTGGTCCACTGTGGACTGTCGTACCGGGAGGCGCCGGGGGAGGCCGCGTTCTACGGGCCGAAGATCGACGTGCAGGTGGTCGACCCGTCCGGGCGGGAGGAGACCCTGTCGACCGTGCAGCTCGACTTCAACCAGCCCGTCCGCTTCGACCTCTCGTACGTCGGGCACGACGGCGCGCGGCACCGTCCCGTCATGATCCACCGCGGCGTGGTGGGCGCGATGGAGCGGATCGTCGCGTACCTCCTGGAGAAGCACGACGGTGCCCTGCCGACCTGGCTGTCCCCGGTGCAGGCGGTCGTCCTGCCGGTCGCCGCGGCCCACCTGCCGTCCGCCGGGAAGCTGCTGGAGTCGTTGCGGGACAACGGGATCCGCGCCGAGCTGGCCGGACCGGAGGACACCCTCGGCGCCCGCGTACGCCGGGCCCGGGAGCGGCGCGTGCCGTACCAGGTGGTGGTGGGGGAGCGGGAGTGCGCGTCGGGCGGTGCCGCGGTACGGACCCGGGACGGCGCGCGACGCGACCTGGACCGGGCCGAGCTGATCGCCGAACTGCGGGCCCGCGTCGCGGACCGTACCTGAGCGTCGGCGCCCGCCCGTCACCCGCGGCGCGGTTAACCGGTTCCGGGCGGGTGACGGCGGCTGGCACGATGATCGGGTGCTACTCACGATCACCACGACGCACGCACCCGCCACCGACCTGGGGTACCTGCTGGTCAAGCATCCGGACCGGGTGCACACCGTGACCACCTCGGTCGGCACCGCGCACGTGTTCTTCCCGGCGGCGGAGGAGCATCGGTGCACGGCGGCGCTGCTGCTGGAGGTGGCGCCGGAGAAGCTCGCCGGCCTGCGCGGCGGCGACCACTTCGCCCTCGGCCGGTACGTCAACGATCGGCCGTACGCGGCGACCTCGCTGCTCGCCGTCGCCCTCGCCAAGGCGTACTCGTCCGCGCTGCGCGGCGTCAGCAAGGACCGTCCGGAGCTGGCCGCGACGGCGATCCCGCTGGAGATCGGCGTACCGGCGCTGCCCGGACATCCGTTGGTGGAGCGGCTGTTCGGCCCGCTGGGCTGGGACGTGACGGTGCGCCCGGTGCCGCTGGCGCCCGAGTCCTGGGGCGACTCGCGGTACGGCACGGTCACCCTGCGCGGCACCCACCGCCTCGCCGACGCCCTCAACCACCTGTACGTGCTGCTGCCCGTACTCGACGGCGGCAAGCACTACTGGGTCGGCCCGGACGAGGTCGACAAGCTGATCCGGGCCGGGACCGGTTGGCTCGCCACGCATCCGGACCGCGCGCTCATCACCGACCGGTACCTGGCGCACCAGCGCGCGTTCACCCGTACGGCGAACCGGCTGCTGGACGACGATCCCGACCTGCTGGATCCCGACCGGCCCGCCGGCGACCAGCTCGACGCTCCACCGGCCGACACCCCGGATCCGGTGGTACGACTGGGAGAGCGGCGGCGCGACGCGGTGCTCGCCGCGCTGGCGGACACCGGGGCGAGCCGGGTGCTGGACCTCGGCTGCGGCTCCGGCGTACTGCTGGGCGCGCTGGCCGCCGACCCGCGGTACACGGAGGTGGTGGGGGCGGACGTGTCGGCGTCGGCGCTGGCGGCGGCCGAGCGGCGGCTGGAGCGGCTCGCGGACCGGCAGCGGGCCCGGATCACGTTGCGGCAGACCGCCCTCACGTACGCGGACGCCCGGCTCACCGGGTACGACGCGGCGGTCCTGATGGAGGTCGTCGAGCACGTCGACGAGTCGCGGCTGCCGGCGCTGGCGCGCGCCGTGTTCGGCTCCGCCAGGCCCGGCGCCGTCGTCGTCACCACCCCGAACGTGGAGTACAACGTGCGCTATCCGGCGCTGGCCGCGGGCACGATGCGGCACACCGACCACCGGTTCGAGTGGACCCGCGCCGAGTTCGCGGACTGGGCGACGCGGGTCGCCGAGTCGTACGGGTACACGGTGGTGTTCCGGCCGGTCGGCGACGAGGACCCGGAGGTCGGGGCGCCGACCCAGCTCGCGCTGTTCACCCGCGTCGAGGGGGTGGCGGCATGACGGAGATCGCGGTACCGGACCTGGCGCTGGTGGCGCTCGTCGGCGTGTCCGGCTCGGGCAAGTCGACGTTCGCGCGCACGCACTTCCGGCCGACGCAGGTGCTGTCCTCGGACGCGTTCCGGGCGATGGTCGCCGACGACGAGAACGACCAGTCCGCCTCGGCCGCCGCGTTCGACGCCCTCCACCACGTCGCCGGGCTGCGGCTGCGGGCCGGACGGCTGACCGTCGTCGACGCCACCAACACCCAGCGGTACGCGCGGGCCGAGCTGGTCCGCGTCGCCCGCGAGCACGACGTACTGCCGGTGGCGATCGTGCTGGACCTGCCGGAGCAGGTGTGCGCGGAGCGTACCGAGGCGCGGTCGGACCGGCACGTGAGCCGGCGGGTGCTGCGCCGGCAGCGGGACGAGCTGCGCCGCGGGCTGCGTGGCCTGCGCCGCGAGGGCTTCCGCAAGGTGTACGTGCTGAGCACGCCGGAGGAGGTCGACGCCGCCGTCGTCACGTACGAGAAGCAGTACAACGACCGGCGGGAGCTGACCGGGCCGTTCGACATCGTCGGTGACGTGCACGGCTGCCGGGCCGAGCTGGAGTCGCTGCTGACTGGGCTCGGCTGGCGGATCGACCGCGACGCGGACGGCGCCGCGGTGGGCGCGTCGCACCCGGCCGGGCGTACCGCGGTGTTCGTGGGCGACCTGGTGGACCGCGGGCCGGACACGCCGGGGGTGCTGCGGCTGGTGATGGGCATGGTCGCCGCCGGCACCGCGCTGTCGGTGTGCGGCAACCACGAGCAGAAGCTGGCGCGCAAGCTCGCCGGCCGCGACGTCACCGTCCGGCACGGGCTGGAGACCACGCTCGCCCAGTTCGAGAAGCTGGATCCCGTTGCGGTACAAGGGTTCCACGAGTTCTGCGACGGGCTCGTCTCGCACTACGTGCTGGACGGTGGGCGCCTGGTCGTGGCGCACGCCGGCCTGAAGGAGGAGTACCAGGGGCGCTCGTCGGCCCGGGTCCGCTCGTTCTGCCTGTACGGGGAGACCACCGGCGAGACCGACGAGTACGGGCTGCCCGTGCGCTACCCGTGGGCGGCGGACTACCGCGGCGACGCGACCGTGGTGTACGGCCACACCCCGGTGCCCGAGCCGGAATGGCTCAACGACACGCTCTGCGTCGACACCGGCTGCGTGTTCGGCGGCAGCCTCACCGCCCTGCGGTACCCGGAGCGCGAGATCGTGTCCGTCCCCGCCGAGCGGGTCTGGTACGAGCCGGTCCGGCCGCTCGCGCCGCCGCCGCGGGAGGACGACCTGCTCGACGTGGCGGACGTGACGGGCCGCCGCCGCATCGACACCGGGTACGGCGCGGTCACCGTCGGCGCCGAGGAGTCCGCCGCCGCGCTGGAGGTACTGAGCCGGTTCGCCGTGGATCCGCGGCTGCTGCCGTGGCTGCCGCCGACCATGGCGCCGTGCTCGACGTCCACTGTGGACGGATACCTGGAGTATCCGACGGAGGCGTTCGAGGACTACCGGAAGGCGGGCGTGACCCGGGTCGTGTGCGAGGAGAAGCACATGGGTTCGCGCGCGGTCGTGCTCGTCGGCCGGGACGACGACGCGTTCCCGGTGCCCGGCCCCGGCGCGCTCTACACCCGCACCGGCCGCTCCTTCTTCACCGACGGTACCGGCGAGGCGCTGCTGCGCCGGGTGCGCGCCGCCGCGGCCGGACTGTTCGAGGAGCTGAGCACCCGGTGGCTGCTGCTCGACGCGGAACTGCTGCCGTGGTCGGCGAAGGCGGGCCAGCTGATCCGCGACGAGTACGCGCCGGTCGCCGCCGCGGCGGGTGCCGCGCTGCCCGCCGCGCTGTCCACAGTGGACGCCGCGGTGGCGCGCGGGCTGGACCTCGGCGCGCTCCGCGACCGGCTCGCCGCCCGAGCCGCGTCCGCCGCCGCGTACGCCGAGGTCTACCAGCGGTACTCCTGGCCCACCGACGGGCTGACCGGGCTGCGCCTCGCGCCCTTCGCCGTACTCGCCAGCGAGGGCGCCAGCCACGCCGGCCGCGACCACGGCTGGCAGCTCGACCGCGCCGACCGGCTCGCCGCCGCCGACCCCGAGCTGATCGCGAGCACCCGCCGGATCGTCGTCGACACCACCGATCCCGACTCGGTACGTGCCGGCACGGACTGGTGGCTCGCGCTCACCGCCGCCGGCGGCGAGGGCATGGTCGTCAAGCCGTACCACGGACTGTCCACACCGGACGGTGGCCGGCAGGGCCAGCCCGGCATCAAGTGCCGTGGCCGGGAGTACCTGCGGATCATCTACGGGCCGGACTACACCGAGCCGGCGACGCTGGCCCGGCTGCGCGACCGCAAGCTCGGCCGCAAGCGTTCCCTCGCCTGGCGCGAGCACGTACTCGGGCTGGCCGCGCTGGACCGGCTCGCCGCCGGCGCCCCGCTGTACCGGGTGCACGAGGTCGTCGCCGCGATCCTCGCCTGCGAGTCCGAACCCGTCGACCCGCGTCTCTGACCTGCGCCGGGGTCGGCGGCGCGTACCCGGGACGGTGCCGGCGGTGACCGCGGCGGCACCGCACCCGGCCGGCGGTCCGGTTCGGCCGCGTTCGTGACCGTACCGGTACCTGTCCGGTCCGCCGCGCGGTCCGCCGGCCGCCATGATCGAGACGTGCGAGTACGCGGATACGCGCCCGGCGTGCCCTGCTGGGCGGAACTGACCTGCCCGGATCCGGAGAGCGGCGCCGCGTTCTACGGTGGCGTGTTCGGCTGGACGGCCTACGACGGCACGTTCCGGCGCGACGGGCTCGCGGTGGCGGGCGTACGCGCCGGCGAGCCCCGCTGGCTGCCGTACGTGTCGACCGAGGACGTGGCGGCGACCGCGGCGGCCGTGACCTCGGCCGGTGGTACCGCGGGCGAGGCGCGGAGCGACCCGCGGGGCGGCTACGCCGCGTGCGCCGATCCGTCCGGCGCGCGCTTCGGCGTACGGCAGCCGGGGACGCTGGCCGGCGCGCAGGTCGTCAACGAATTCGGCACCGTCCTGTGGGCCGACCTGGTCACCACGGACCTGGCCGCGGCCGACCCGTTCTACGCGGCGGTGTTCGGCTGGACGCGCCGCCCGATCGACTACGGCGACGGGTTCCTCTACCACGAGTGGGTCTCCGCCGGGCGTCCCGTGGCCGGTGGCCGCGAAATGGCCGCGCCGGAGCCGTTCCCGCCGCATTGGATGACCACGCTGCTGGTCGCTGACTGCGCCGACACGGTACGCCGGGCCGAGTCGCTGGGCGGCGCCGTCGCCCTCCCTCCCACCCCCGCCGCCGTCGGCACGTACGCGATGGTGGCGGACGCGCAGGGCGCGGCGTTCGGCGTGATCGAGCTGATCCCGCGGTTCCTCGCCGACATGTCCTGACTCCCCGGGGCAGGTCTGTCCACAGTGGACGGTCCGGCCGGTCCGATCACCCCTGGCGTTCGCCTGGTACGACGGGGATCCAGCGGTCGTCCTCGCCGGCACCGGCCGGTGGCCGCGCGCTCCCGGCGTGCGTGGCGCGGAGCATCGGGCTCACGATGTCACGAGGAGCCGGATGCTGGAGGCACCTCGCGCGGTCAGCGGGACGGGTCCGTACCTCGCCGCCCGAGCCGGCCGCGTCACGAGCGGCTGTTCACACGCTGGGTCTGGTGCGACCCGTCGCGTTGCTGGTGGCGGTGCTGCCCGCGATCCCGGCCGCGGTCGCCGCCCTGCTCTACTCCTTCGGTACGGATGCGTGGCGGCTGGCCCGCACGGGTGGCAGGAAGACGGTGGCCGCCTCGTTGGCGAGCACGGTGGAGCGTGGCGCGTCGGGGTCGGTCTGTGCCAGGTGCGACAGTCCGAGGATGGCCGCGTACGCGACTCGGGCGCGCGCCGCCGCCCGCGCGGACGGCAGGCCGAGTTCGCGATAGGTCGTGGCCAGCAGGTCCAGCCGCGCCTGGTCGACGTGGCCGACCGCCTCCGCGACGCGCGGGTCGTTCCGGTCGCCGAGCAGGCTCAGGTGTACCGAGGGCACCAGCGGCCGGACGGACCGTACGACGGTGGTGAGCAGCTCGCGCAACCGGCGGGCCGGGTCGGTGATCGCGGCGAAGTCGGCCAGCCCGTCCTCGCAGTGGGTACGCCACTCGGCCAGTGCGGCGGCGATCAGCTCGTCGCGGTTGCGGTAGTGGGCGTAGAAGCTGCCCTTGGTGACGCCGAGCGTGCGCGCGAGCGGTTCGACCGCGACCGCGGCGAGCCCGCCGTCGGCGATCGCGGTCAGCGCGGCCCGCGCCCAGTCCCGGGCGGACAGCCGGGTCGACTCGTGAGGCACGCACAGCAGGGTACGCCGGCGTATTGACCTGCCTGCCGCACCGTGGATACGGTGGCGTATCAATACGCCACCGTATCAAGGAGACGGGATGGAGCACGCGCCGATTCGCCGGGTGGTCACCGGATGCGACTCCACGGGCCGGGGCCGCGTGGTCGACGACCGGGGCGTCGAGCCCATCACGTCCGAGCTGATGCCCGGCTGCGCGGCGTACCGGTTGTGGGGCCGCGACGAGCGACCCGTACTGCCCGACGACGGCGCGCCGCGCCCCGCCACCGCGTGGTACCCGCCGCCGGACGGGTCACGCTTCATGGTCAACACGATCCCGCCGGGCGAGCTGGTCCCGCCGCCGGACCTCGACACGGCCGCGGCCACGGCCCAGATCGAGCGGCAGATGCCGGGAGCGATGGCCGCCATGGACCCGGACGTCCCCGGCATGCACACCACCGACAGCATCGACTACGTCATGGTCGTCGCCGGCGAGATCACGCTGGAACTCGACGACGGCGTACGCACGGTGCTGCGGGCCGGCGACGTCGTCGTCCAGCACGGCACCCGGCACGCCTGGCGCAACCACGGCACCGAGCCCTGCACCATCGTCGGCGTGGCCGTCGGCGCGGACCGCACCCGGCCCGCGTAGCCCACGCCGCCAGCCGCGCGGGCGCGTCGCGGGACGGTCTCAGCGGGACGGGTTCGTTACCCGGGACAGGAACAACGGCTCCCCGGTACGCGTGTCCCGCACCAGCATCAAGTACGGCCGGTCGAACCGCACCGGCAACGTCTCGACCGGCGCCGCCGTGTCGGTGATGCCGACCGCGGTCGCCGCCGCGGCCACCGTGCCCTTCTCCGCCACGTGCAGCGTCGCCCGGTGCGCCACGAACGCGATCGGCCCCGCGTTCGGCGCGATCCCGGAGAAGTCCGCACCGTCGTCGAACGCCGGGCCCATTCCCAGGCGCCGCAACGGATCCCGCAGATCCGTCGCGTAGTCCAGGTCCACCTTCGGCAGCGACAGGTCGATCCGGGTCGGGGTCAGCGCGGCCGACAGCGCGCCGAGCGTCGCCGCCGACGGTACGGTCGCGGCGCCGTCCGGCAGCAGCGCCACCATCTCCACCCGCTTCCCCCGGTACGGCAGCGCCACCGCGGTCCACCCGGCGCGCCGCGCGTACGCCACGGAGGTGCGTGCGGTGAGGTAGTGCGCGGTGACCTCGCCGCCCGGCGCGTGGAACGGGCCGGTCGCGGTGTCGTCCGGATCGAACGGCGTGGCCCACTTCGCGTTCAGGTACACCGCATCGGTGAGCAGCCAGCCGAGATCGCGCAGCTGACCGGCGTCCACCAGGTGCGGGACCTCGCCGCGGGTCTGCGCCGACACCGTCTCGTTGACCGTGTCCGCGCTGCCCGCCGGGTCGTCGCGCAACGGCACCTGCCGCACACCCGCGTCGTACCCGGTGGCCAGCCGGTCCAGGTAACCCGGGGCGGTGCGCTCGTTGGGGTCCACCCACACCGTGTCCGAGGCGGCCACCTCCGGCAGCGCCCGCAGCCTCGCCGTACGGTCGCGCAGCCCGGCGAGCAGCGCGTTCCCGGTCGCGGGCAGGCACAGCCCATGGGCCAGCGCGGTCGCCGTCGCACCCCGAGCCCCCTGGTACGCCATGCCCAGGCCGGCCGCCACGCTGGCCGGTGAGAGCACCACGTTGCCGTGCTCGCGGGCGGTGAGCGCCGCCAGCAGTGACAACCCGAACCGGGTGTCGGCCGCGCCCGTCCCGACCCCGCGTACGTCGCCGACCGGCTGCGGCTCACCGCGCAGCAGCGGCGCGCCCGGCCGGTACCGCACCGAGCCCGTCAGTCCACCGGCGAGCAGGACCACCGCGATCAGGCCGGCGAACGCCGCACGCATCCTCATGCGCGATTGGACGCGGCGCCCCGGCCCGCGGTTCCGGTCAGTTCATCCCGTGTACGCCGCCGCCGTCCGAGGACGCGCCGCCGCCGAACGGTACGGCCGAGTCGGACGGAGAGGGCGAGGACCACGGGTCCGACGGGGACGGCGAGGAGGGCGACGGGGACGGCGACCCGTTCGCGCAGGACCCCGAACCGTTGCGGTTGCCGTAGTGGTAGCCGCTGCCGCCGTGGTAGCGGTAGCCCGAGCCGGACCCGGATCCGCTGTCGTCGCCCTCGTCGGAGTTCGAGTGGTAGCCGGAGCCGCCGGAGTCGCTGTCGCCGTGGTAGCCGGAGCCGCCGCCCTCGCTGCCGCCGCCGTGCGACCCGCCACCGTGTGAACCGCCGTGCGAGCCGCCGCGGGCCAGGACGATCGTGTTCGGGCCGGGGCCGGCCATGGCGGCGCCGGTGCAGTCGTACGAGCTGCAGCCGGCCGCGGCGAACAGGCCGACGCCGGCCAGCGTCGCGGCGGCCGCGACGCCGGCGATTCGGATCATGGGGACCATGTGCGACAGGGTAGGTGTGCGCTTCAACGCCGCCCGGTGGAGAAGCACCCCGCGTACGCCGCGGGCCGTACTTCCGTTGCGCCACCGGCGAAGTTGGCGTCGACCTGGGCCGCCTCGTCGGCGCTCGGGTGCGTCGTCTGGCAGTCGTACCCGGCGCTGTGGCCCGACATCAGGATCGAGCAGTCGCCGTCGTAGTTGTCGGGCAGGCCGTAGATGTGGCCGATCTCGTGCGCCGCGATCCGCGTCGGGTTGTACTGCGCGGCCTGGTCCAGGTCGAGGTAGATCTCGCCGGCGCCGAGCCCGTCGGGGATCGTGTACGACCCGCCGCCGTGCCCCTCGGAGATCGTGACGTCGGCCGGGCTGCCCGGCACCAGCCGTACGTTGGACACGCTGTCGTTCCAGATCTGTACGGCCTCGGTGATGTGGTCGGCCAGCTCGGGCGCCTGACCCGCGTCGTACGTGACGGTGGTGGCGGCGAGGTGGGGCGCGGACGCGGCGGCCGGCAGGGCTGCGGCGAGCGGCGCGGCGGCGAGCGCGAGGACGGCGGTGACGGCGAGACGGGCGAGGCGTCGTCGGAGCATGACGGGACTCCTTTCGGTCTCCCGGCAGGTTATTGCCCCGGTTCGTCCGGGAACACCCCGTAAAGCCGCCATCGACGTAAAACCGCCCGACGTACTGGCCCGACCGCGCTCGGTGTCGTCCCGGCGCCGGCATCTAGAATCGCCGCAGACGTGCTGGCCGGCGCGCTGCCGCAGCCACGCGCACACCAGGAACCCGATCAGGTGGGACAGATCTCGTGTTGACGATGCAGGACGCCCTGCTGGCCTTGCAGCGGTACTGGACCGACCGCGGCTGCATGATCGTGCAACCGTTCAACACCGAGGTCGGTGCCGGCACCATGAACCCGGCGACGATCCTGCGGGTCCTCGGCCCCGAGCCCTGGCACGTGGCGTACGTGGAGCCGAGCGTGCGGCCCGACGACTCGCGGTACGGGGAGAACCCGAACCGGTTGCAGACGCACACCCAGTTCCAGGTGATCCTGAAGCCGGACCCGGGCAACCCGGTCGAGGTGTACCTGGGGTCGCTGGAGGCGCTGGGCATCGACATCCGCGCGCACGACGTGCGGTTCGTCGAGGACAACTGGGCCGCGCCCGCCCTCGGCGCCTGGGGGCTGGGCTGGGAGGTCTGGCTGGACGGCCTGGAGATCACCCAGTTCACGTACTTCCAGCAGGCCGGTGGCCGGTCCGTCGAGCCGGTCTCCGTCGAGATCACGTACGGCATCGAGCGCATCCTGATGGCCCTGCAGAACGTCGGCCACTTCAAGGACATCGCGTACGCCGACGGCATCACGTACGGCGAGGTCTTCGGCCAGTCCGAGTACGAGATGTCGCGTTACTACCTGGACGACGCGGACGTGTCGATCAACCAGGAGCTGTTCGAGGCGTACGCGACCGAGGCGCGCCGGATGCTGGACGCCCGGCTGCCCGTGCCCGCGCACGACTACGTGCTCAAGTGCTCGCACACGTTCAACGTGCTCGACGCGCGGGGCGCGATCTCCACCACCGAGCGGGCCCGCGCGTTCGGCCGGATGCGGGCGCTGGCCCGCGAGGTGTCCGCGCTGTGGGCCGAGCGCCGCGAGGAGCTGGGCTACCCGCTGGGCGTCGTGGCGCCGCCCGAGCCGGCCGTCCGGCCCGAGCTGCCGACCGTGACCGGCCCGCGCACCGTACTGTTCGAGATCGGTCTGGAGGAGCTGCCGCCGCACGAGGTGACGCAGCAGATCGCCGCGGTACGTACCGCGGTGACGGAGAAGCTGGCCGCCACCCGGCTCGCGCACGGCGCGGTCACCGTCGACGGCACCCCGCGGCGGATCGCCGTCCTGGTGGCCGACGTGGCAGACCGCGAGCCCGACGCGGAGAAGACGATGCGCGGGCCGAAGCTCGCCGCGGCGTACGACGCGGACGGCAAGCCGACGAAGGCCGCGCAGGGCTTCGCCCGCGGCCGCGGCGTACCGGTGGAGGCGTTGGAACGCATCGAGGTCGGCGGCGTCGAGCACGTCGGCGTCACCGTGCCCGAGCCCGGCCGCCCGGCCGCCGAGGTGCTGTCCGACCTGTTCGCCGCCGTCGTCACCGAGCTGCGCGCCGACAAGAACATGCGCTGGCGCGACGGGAAGCTGTCGTTCACCCGGCCGATCCGCTGGCTGACCGCGCTGTACGGCGAGACCGCCGTGCCGGTGGCCGTGTCGTCCCTGCTCTCCGGCCGTACGACCAGGATCCGGCGCACCGCCGAGACCCCCGTGGTCGACGTACCGTCGGCGGAGTCCTATGTGGACCTGCTGGCCTCGCACGGGATCACGCTCGGCGAGGCCGACCGGCGGGCCGCGATCGTCGCCCGCGCCGGCGAGCTCGCCACCGCCGCCGGCGGCGTCCTCGACGTCGACGGCGAGGCCGCCGTCATCGCCGAGGTCACCAACCTGGTCGAGGAGCCCAACCCGCTGGTCGGCTCGTTCGACCCCAAGTACCTGGAGCTGCCGCCGCAGATCCTCACCACGGTGATGCGCAAGCACCAGCGGTACCTGCCGGTCCGCGACGCCGACGGCACGCTGCTGCCGCACTTCGTCGCCGTCGCCAACGGCCCCATCGACACCGACGCCGTACGTGCCGGCAACGAGGCCGTGCTGCGCGCCCGGTACGAGGACGCCGCGTTCTTCTGGCGCGCCGACCTCAAGATCGCGCCCGTCGACATGAAGGCCGGACTGGCCAAGCTCACGTTCGCCGACAAGCTCGGCTCGATGGCCGACCGCGCCGAGCGGATCGCCGCCACCGCAACGGATCTGGCCCGCCTCGTCGACCTCGCCGACGCCGAACGGTCCACAGTGGACCGTGCCGGCGCGCTGGCCAAGTTCGACCTCGCCTCCAGCATGGTCATCGAACTGTCCAGCCTCGCCGGCACCATGGCCCGCGAGTACGCCAAGCGCGCCGGCGAGACCGACGCCGTCGCCACCGCCCTGTACGAGATGGAACTGCCCCGCGGCGGCGGCGGCGACGTGCCCACCACCGTGCCCGGCGCGCTGCTCGCCCTCGCCGACCGGCTCGACCTGCTCACCGGCCTGTCCGCGGTCGGCGAGAAGGCCACCGGCAGCTCCGACCCGTTCGGGTTGCGCCGCGCCGCCGTCGGCGTCGTCACCATCCTCCGCGCCTTCCCGCAGCTCGCCCCCATCACGCTCACCGCCGGGCTGCGCGCCGCCGCCGCACACGCCGCCGTCGACGTCACCGACGAGGTCCTCGCCGACCTGCACGAGTTCCTCGTCCGCCGGTACGAGCAGCAGCTCACCGACGCCGGCCACGACCACCACCACATCGACGCCGTACTCCCGCTCGCCGACGCGCCAGCCCACGCCGACGCCACCCTCGCCGAACTGGGCAAACTCGCCCACGACGACGACTTCGTCGACCTTGCCCAGGCCCTCGCCCGCGTCCGCCGCATCGTCCCCGCCGGCACCCCCGCCGCCTACGACCCCACCGCCCTCGTCGAACCCGCCGAACAGGCCCTCCACCGCGCCACCGCCGCCGTCGCCGTCGACCTCCCCGAACACCCCACCCTCGCCACCTTCGTCCCCGTCGCCGGCGCTCTCACCACCCCCATCAACACCTTCTTCGACGACGTCCTCGTCATGGCCGAAGACCCCAACCTCCGAGCCTCCCGCCTCGGACTCCTGGCAACAATCCGAGACCTCGCAGCCCCCCTCCTCGACTGGTCTGCGCTGTAACGGACGCTGCGGCGAACCGATTCGTCCGCTCGCGGCGCCGATCCGCAGCTTGTGTGCTGACGCACACGGCGCTGCGTCTCGGCTTGCGAGCGAACGAATCGGACTCGCCTCGCTCCCGTCCCCCCACATCACCGTTACTGCAAAAACCAAGCTGTACAAGGGATGTCGCCGCCCGGAGCTGGCTTGATGGCCGGCGCACCGTTCCACCGCCCCGACGCCACCGCCGGAATCCCTTCCGCCGCACGGGAATGCACCGGGCGCACCCCGTTGTCCCAGTGAGCGGGCCGTACGAGGGCGGCAGCGTCGAGTGTGGGTGTAGTACCGCGCTGGGCGCCGAAGGGCGCCACCATCACCCGGGTGGCGGGAGGGCGGGGCAACGAGCATCACCCGCGAACACCGGTGACTGTGGCTGGTCAAGAGGTCGCCTACTTTTCGGGGTAGCAGTACGCCGGTGAATGAGGCCAAGTCCGGTTGTCGCACAAGGACTTGGGTCGGTGTCGAGAGGCGAACGCGAAAGCATCTGCCTACTTCAGGGGGTTTCCAAAGGGGGCTTCGCCCCCTTTGGCAGGAGAGAGCGCGAGAGAGGACAGCGTCCTCTCTCGCACCCCCAAGCCCCGGCAGGGGCGGCGAACACCGGGGAAACAGACAGCACGAGAGCGAGGAACACCCGGCGACTGGAGTCACACATAGACGCCAGCGAACGCGCTTCCGCTGGAGTCACACCAGTACGCCAGCGAGCCGCAAAGGCACGCCGGCGTACAAAAGGATTCGGGTCACGAGGAAACAGTGACCCGAATCCGGGCCTCAACCGACGAGGGCGGGCACTCTGGCCCGCAGTACGCCGCGGATCCGTGTCCAGGTGCGGGTGATGAGGTTGGCGAGTGGCCGGGAGAACCGGTTTTCGACGCCGACGTGGAGTGCCCAGGCGATGGCGCCGACGCCGAGGAGTACGGCGGCGAGGACGAGGTAGCGGTTGATGCCCATGTCGCTGTGCAGCAGGTCGAGGGCGATGAATCCGATGTTCTCGTGGATGAGGTAGAGCGGGTAGGTGAGGCCGGCGAGGAACGCGACCTTGGCGGCGCCGGGGAGGGTGTAGCCGGACGAGATCGCGGCGAACACGGCGAAGATGGCGGTGACGACGACGGCGATGACGATCGGCGAGTAGACGACGTCGTACTTGTCGGAGAGCGCGTTGAAGTAGTGGATGGCCCAGCGCCCGCAGCACAGGTAGGCGGCGCCGAGCGGCAGCACGTACTTCCATTTCCAGCCGTCGCGGGCGATCAGTGAGAACAGCATGCCGGCCACGAAGTACGGCGCCCAGGAGGGCACGAGCACGAGTTGCAGCCAGTCGGGCGCGGGAATGTACGCGTGCACCATGGACAGCGCGAGCCAGCCGAGGCAGAACCCGATGATCCGGTTGGTGGTGAGCCCGATCCGTACGAACGCGAGCATGATCAGGTAGAACGCGAGTTCGATGGTGAGCGTCCAGTAGACGCCGTCGACGTAGTCGACCCCGTACGCCTCGGAGAACATGGACAGGTTCGTCGCCCACTGCGTGAACGACACGGTGAACCGGTCGGTCGGGTCGAACGCCATGACGACCGCGGTGAGCGTGCACGCGGTCCAGAACGCGGGGTAGAGCCGGCCGACCCGGGACGCCAGGAACGAGACGGCGGAACGGTTCCACGCGCTGTTGAGAATGACGAACCCGCTGATCACGAAGAACAGCGGGACGCCGATGTTGCCGTAGTGGAAGACCCCGCCCGGGTCGCGGAACCCGGTGTCGGCCAGCACCGGATCCGTCGTACTCGACCGGAACAGGAAGTGGAACCCGACCACGCCCACCGCCGCGAGCAGCCGCAGCAGGTCGACCTCGTGGTACCGCCGGCGGCCGCCGAACCCTCCGGCACGGCCGGACGCCGCCGCGGCGTCGGGACGGGAAGCGGGCGGGGCCGGGGGTGCGTCGGTGCGGCCGACGGTGGCGGGGGAGCTCATCGATCCTGTCGTACCCAACGAACCTGGAAAGAAACTGAGTACATTTGGGGCGTTCCGGTGCATGACCTGTGCCTCCCGCGGCCCGACCGCTCCGGTGCGTGGCCGGTTTCACACACCTTCGTCCCGTCCGGGTACGCCCGATCCGGTGCCCCGCCGCCCCTCGTCTAGGCTCGGCGTACCTGAACGCCGTACACCTCAACGGGAGGATCCGTGTCCGAGCGCACGCTCGTACTGATCAAGCCGGACGCCGTCCGGCGCGGCCTGGTCGGCGAGATCCTGGGCCGGCTGGAGCGCAAGGGCCTGGCCCTGGACGCGGTCGAGCTGCGCACGATGGACGCCGCCCTCGCCGACGCGCACTACGCCGAGCACGTCGACAAGCCGTTCTACCCGCCGCTCAAGGACTTCATGACCTCCGGCCCGCTCGTCGCCGCGGTCGTCTCCGGCGACGACGCCATCGCCGTCGTCCGGCTGCTCACCGGCCCGACCGACGGCCGGAAGGCGCCCGGCGGCACGATCCGCGGTGACTTCGGCCTCTCCAACCGGGAGAACCTGATCCACGCCTCCGACTCGGCCGCGTCCGCCGAGCGCGAGATCGCCCTCTGGTTCCCGAAGATCTGACCGGTTCTCCGGCTCTGACGCGTTCTGACAGGGCACCGTCCTAGCGTGGGGTCATGCGATGGGACGAGTTCGAGAAGGCGTGCCCGGAGCTTGCCGGCCTGGCCCGGGAACGGTTCACCCGGGACCAGCTGGCGATACTGGGCACGCTCCGGTCCGACGGTTCGGTACGGATCAGCCCGTGCGAGGTCGACTTCGCCGCGGGTGACCTGCTGTTCGGCATGATGTGGGAGTCCCGCAAGGCACTCGACCTGATGCGGGACCCGCGCCTCACCGTGCACAGCGTTCCGCCGAACAAGGAGAACCCGGACGGCGACCTCAAGCTGTACGGGACGGCCGTGCCGGTGACCGATCCGGACGCGCGCCGGGCGTTCGTCGACGCGATCGAGGCGCGCATCCAGTGGCACCCGCCCGGCGACTACCACCTGTACGCGTTCGACGTGCAGCGGGCGTCGCACGTCCGGTTCTCGGACGCCGAGGGGATGCGGGTGTCCCGCTGGCGCCCCGGTACCGAGGTGGTGACCGAACTGCGGCCCGGGTAGCGCGGCCGGCCGCCCGGGGCGTACCTGCCAGAATCGGTGGGCGGACGTCTTCAGGGAGGCAGGGTGCCGGAGGGGCACACGATCCACCGGCTCGCCCGGGAACACCAGCGGCAGCTGCGCGGCCAGCGGGTACGGGTGACGAGCCCGCAGGGCAGGTTCGCGGCGGGTGCCGCGCTGCTCGACGGCGCCACGTTCACCGGCGCCGACGCGTACGGAAAGCACCTGTACCACCGGTACCGGACGGACGGCGGCGAGGTGCTGCGGCTGCACGTACACCTGGGGCTGGCGGGGAAGTTCTTCGGTGGGTCGGGTGCGGCGCCGGCTCCGACGGGCGCGGTCCGGGTCCGCATCGAGACCGGTGAGCGGTGGCTGGACCTGCGCGGGCCGATGGCCTGCGAGCTGCACACCCCCGCCGACCAGAAGGCCCTGTACGGCCGGCTCGGCCCGGACCCGCTGCGGCCGGGCGCGGACGATTCGGCGGCGTACCAACGGATCCGGCGGTCGGTGGTGCCGGTGGGTCAGCTGCTGATGCAGCAGGAGGTCGTGGCCGGGGTCGGCAACATCTACCGGGCGGAGCTGCTGTTCCGGCACGCGGTCAGCCCGTACCGGCCGGGTCGGGAGCTGGCGGCGGACACCTGGGCGGCGATGTGGCCGGACCTGGTCGCGCTGATGCGCCGCGGCGTCCGCACCGGCCGGATCGACACGGTACGGCCGGAGCACGAGCCGCGCGCCATGGGCCGCCCGCCGCGCGTCGACGCGCACGGCGGCGAGGTGTACGTCTACCGGCGCGCCGGCCAGCCCTGCCACGTCTGCGGTACTCCGGTGGCCACGGCGCCGATGGCCGCCCGCAACCTCTTCTGGTGCCCCACCTGCCAACCCTGAGCCGGGGTGAGGCCGCGCACAAAGCCTCGCCGGGTACCGGGTGGTGTCGCAGGATGCGGTGCGTGACAGTGCTTTCCGCGGTGGGGTCGTTCGCGGTGGTGGCCGGTCTGCTGACGCTGACGCCGGGCCTGGACACCGCGCTGGTGTTGCGTGCCGCGCTGCGCGAGGGGCGGGCGCGGGCGTTCGCGACGGCGCTCGGCGTCGGTACCGGCGCGCTGCTGTGGGGTGTCGCCGCCGCGGTGGGCGTCTCGGCGCTGCTGACCGCCTCGCACCTGGCGTACCTGGTGCTGCGGTACGCGGGCGCGGCGTACCTGGGGTGGCTCGGCGGGAAGATGCTCTGGTCGAGTTTCCGGACGCCGGCGGCGGACACGGTGCCGCCGCCGGCGACGGGCGGCGCCGGCCGGGCGTACGCGCGGGGCGTGTTGACGAACCTGCTGAACCCGAAGGTCGGCGTCTTCTACATCGCGCTGCTGCCGCAGTTCCTGCCGCCGCACACCGCGCACCTGCCGATGGGGCTGCTGCTCGCGGCGGTGCACGACGCGGAGGGCATGGTCTGGTTCACGGTGCTGATCTGCGTGGCCCGCCTGGCCCGCCGGGTACTCGACCGCGTGGCCGTACGCCGGTGGATCGACCGGGTGACCGGCACCGTGCTCGTCGCGTTCGGCGTACGGCTGGCCGTGGAGCGCTGAGTCACGTTCCGAGCAGGCCCGCGAGTACCCGGGGCAGGACGGAGCGGAACGGGTCGGCCGACGGCTGCCGGTCGCCCGACTCGGCGGCGAGCACGGCGGCGAGCTGCGGGAAGTCGCCCGTACCGGCGAGGTGCGTCAGGTACGTGGCCTGCCGCTGTGCGCCGGCCGGGTCGGCGCTCAGCTCGTGCTGGGTGAACTGCGCGGTCAGGCCCATGAGTACGCCGAAGAGTTCGAGCTTGGTCCGGGTGTCGGCGGGCTGGTCCGCCAGCACCCCCAGCACGTACTCCAGCACGAGGGCGCCGTGCGGCCCGAGGACCGGACGGGCGGTGAGCAGTCCGGGCAGCCACGGGTGCCGGCGCATGATCGCGCGCGCCTGCTCGGCCACCGCGACGAGGTCGTCGATCGTCTCGCCGGTCGCCGGCCCGAGCCGGTACTCCGCGGCTGTCGCGTCGACCATCAGGTCGAGCAGCTCGTCGCGGGTGGCGACGTACCGGTAGAGGGAGCCGGGCCCGGTGCCGAGTTCGGCGGCGACCCGGCGCATGGAGACGGCGTCGAGGCCGTGGCGGTCGGCGAGGGCGAGCGCGGCGGTGGTGACCTGGGCTCGGCTGCGTTCGGCGGGTCGCCCGACGCCGGCGCGTTCCGGCCGGAGCCAGATCGTGTCGTCGCGTCCCGCCATGCCGGCCTCCTCGTTTGCGAACGCTGTCTGCGAACCCTGCTAGACTACTTTGCGAACGATGTTTGCGAATGGAGGTCGACATGGTGGAGCGGGCCCGCAACGGCGCGGTCGAGCTGGCGTACGAGGACCTCGGTGGTGCCGGCGGCGCACCGCTGCTGCTCGCCATGGGCCTCGGCACGTCCCGGTTCTGGTGGCCCGACGGGCTGGTCACCGAGCTGATCGCGCACGGCTTCCACGTCGTCTCGTACGACGAGCGCGACTCCGGCGAGTCGACCCGGCTGCCGCAGGCCGGTGGCGGGCACCCGGTTGTGTCGCTGTTCCGCCGCGGCGCCGGCTACACCGGGGCCGACCTCGCCGACGACGCCGCCGCCGTACTGGACGCCCTCGGCTGGCGTTCCGCGCACGTGTTCGGGCACTCGATGGGCGGCGCGGTGGCCCAGGCGCTCGCGCTCCGGCACCCGACCCGGGTACGCAGCCTCACCAGTTCGGCCGCGCCGCCGATCGACGTGAGCGCGCTGCGCCGCGCCCGGTACGTACGGGCCCGGACGCTGCTGGCGTTCGTCCGGATGCGGTTCCCGGACGACGCGGACGGCGATCTCGCGCTCGGCCTCGCCGTCGCGCGGGCGCTCGCCTCACCCGCCAACCCCGCCGACGAGGCCGCCGTACGCGAGATGGTGGAACGGGACCGGCGGCACGGCATCCGCGGGTTCCGCGACCAGCAGGCGCAGAGCCGGCAGACCGCGGCGCGCTGGGACGGCGCACCGCTGCGCGACGTACGGGTGCCCACGCTGGTACTGCACGGTGCGGACGATCCGCTGATCCGGCCCGCCGCCGGCCGCGACACCGCCGCCGCGATACCGGGGGCGCGGCTGGTCCTGCTGCCCGGCGTCGGCCACGACCTGCCGCCGTCGTCCTGGCCGACCGTCGCCGCCGAGGTACGTGCCCTCGCGGACCGCGCCGACGGCGCCGGCCGGGCGGCCTGACCCCGCCTGGCGCGACGCCGGCCGGTCAGAGGTCGCGGAACGTCTCGATCTGCGCGCCGAGCAGGTTGAGCCGTTCCGCGAGCTGCTCGTACCCGCGGTTGATGACGTAGACGTTGCGCAGCACGGACGTGCCCTTCGCGGCGAGCATCGCGATGAGTACGACGACCGCGGGGCGCAGCGCCGGCGGGCAGATCACCTCGGTACCGGACCAGTGCGTCGGCCCCTCCACGTACACCCGGTGCGGGTCGAGGAGGGTGACGCGGGCGCCGAGCTTGGTCAGTTCGGTGAGGTAGACGGCGCGGTTCTCGTACACCCAGTCGTGGATGAGGGTCTGGCCCTGCGCGGTCGCGGCGATCAGCGCGAAGAACGGCAGGTTGTCGATGTTCAGCCCGGGGAACGGCATCGGGTGGACCTTGTCCAGCGGCGCGTGCAGCCGCGACGGCCGGATGGTGAGGTCGGCGAGCCGGGTGTGCCCGTTCGCCGCCGCGTACTCCGGGGACCGGTCGTGGTCGAGGCCCATCTCCTCCAGCAGCGCCAGCTCGATCTCCAGGAACTCGATCGGCACCCGGTTGACGGTGATCTCGGAGCCGGTGACCAGCGCGGCGGCGATCAGGCTCATCGCCTCGATCGGGTCCTCGCTCGGCGCGTAGTCCAGGTCCACGTCGATCTCCGGTACGCCGTGCACCGTGAGCGTCGTCGTCCCGATCCCGTCGATCCGTACGCCGAGGGCGGTGAGGTAGAAGCAGACGTCCTGGACCATGTAGTTCGGGCTGGCGTTGCGGATGACGGTGACGCCGTCGCGCCGGGCGGCGGCCATCAGCGCGTTCTCGGTGACCGTGTCGCCGCGTTCGGTCAGGACGACCGGGCGGGTCGGCGTGACGGACCGGTCCACGTCGGCGTGGTAGTACCCACCGGTGGCCTTGACCTCCAGGCCGAACGGCCGCAACGCGGTCATGTGCGGCTCGACGGTACGGGTGCCCAGGTCGCAGCCCCCCGCGTACGGCAGCTCGAAGGTGTCGTGGTCGTGCATCAGCGGCGCGAGGAACATGATGATGCTCCGCGTACGCCGGGCCGCCTCGACGTCCATCGCGGCGAGGTCGAGCCGGGCCGGCGGGACGATCTCCAGGTCGTTCTGCTCGTTGAGCCAGCGGGTCCGCACGCCGATCGAGTTCAGGACCTCCAGGATCCGGTTGACCTCCTCGATCCGGGCGACCCGGCGCAGCGTGGTGCGGCCCTTGTTGAGCAGCGCGGCGCACAGCAGGCCGACCCCGGCGTTCTTGCTGGTCTTGACGTCGATGCTGCCGGACAGCCGGCGCCCGCCGACGACCCGCAGGTGCATCGGGCCGGAGTGACCCAGCGAGACGATCTCGGAGTCGAGCGCGTCGCTGATCCGGGTGAGCATGTCGAGGCTGAGGTTCTGCCCGCCCTGCTCGATCCGGTTGACCGCGCTCTGGCTGGTGCCCAACGCGGTCGCGAGCTGCGACTGGGTCCACCCGCGGTGCTTGCGGGAGTCGCGGATGAGCCGGCCGATGCGCTGCAGGTACTGGTCGTCGGGCATGCCCGGCACTCTATCTCACACATGACGTTCGCATGATCGGAACCCGCGGGAAAAGCGGTGTGATCACGGACATCGGCAGTACTACGATCCGCCACGTGATGTCCACTCCGCGCTGGGAACGCGCCGCCAAGCTCGACCCGTCCGCGCTGACCGCCCGGGTCGTCGCCGCCACGGGAATCCCCTTCGAGTACGTCGGGCCGTGCGCCGGCGGTGAGGTCGGCGCCGGGTACGTGCGCTGGCCGGACGGCCACGACGCCGTACTGACCTGGGCGCCCGGCGTACCGGGGGCGCGGGTGGAGCAGATCGGCGGGATGCTCGACACGGCCCGCGCGCACGGCCTCCCCGTCCCGGCGTACGAGCTGGTGGTGGAGCTGCCGGGGGCGGTGGCGCTGGTGCAGCAGCGGTTGCCCGGCACGGTGCCGGACCGGCTGGACGAGCCGCTGGTGGACGCGATGCTCCGCGTACACGAGGGGTTCGGCGGGTTGCTCGCCGGCCGGGACGACCTCCCCGCGCTGCGGCTGTACCTGCGCGAGCCCGGTCCCGGCTTCTGCCTGCACGAGCCCCTCGCCGGGTACGACCGGCGCACCGCGCGGCTGCTCCACTGGGTACGCGAGGTCGGGGTGACGGTGCCGGACGTCGTGGCCGGCGACGACCTGGTGCACGGCGACTTCCACTACGGCAACGTGCTCGTCGCGCCGGACGGCAGCGTCGGCGGCGTCATCGACTGGGACGGCGCGTGCCGCGGCGACCAGCGGTTCGACCTGGTGACGTTGCGCTTCGCCGTACCGGGGGGCCGGCCCGATCTGGCCGCCCGGCTGGACGCCGAACTCGACGCCCGGCTGACCCCCGACGAGCTGCGCCCGTACTGGGCGTCGATGGCGTTGCGGCAGGTGGACTGGGCCATCCGGCACTACGGCGACGAGCTGGTCACGTACAACCTGGCGATCGCGGAGACCCGCCTGGCCGGGTGAGAAACCGGTTGCTGCGGCGGGCGGTCCCGCCGGTAGGGTGCCCGCTTGTGCCCGCCGACGACGTGACCAGCCAGGCATCACCCGGGACGAGTCGGGGTGGGCCGGTGCTGATCGGCGCGCTGGTCGTCGACTCGATCGGCGGCGGACTGCTGATGCCGCTGTCGATGGTGTTCTTCACCCGGCTGACCGACGTACCGCTGGCGCTGCTCGGCGTACTCATCAGCGTGTCGCAGGTGTTGACGCTGCCGATCCCGGTGTGGGCCGGCGCTCTCGTCGACCGGGTCGGTGCGCTGCCGGTGGTGGTGGGCGCACAACTGTTGCAGGGCCTGGGTTTCCTCGCGTACCCGCACGCGTCGGGTCCGGTCGGCATCTTCGCCGCGGTCACCGCCACCGGCTTCGGCGTACGGTTCTTCTGGTCGGCGGTGTTCACCCTGCTGGCCGACTACGTCGACGGTCGCCCCGCGGCCGCGTCCGCCGGCAGGCGCGCCCCCACCAAGGACACCTGGTACGCGTGGTCCAACATGGCCCGTACGGCGGGGCTCGGGTTGGGCGGGCTGGCGACCGGGTTCGTGGTCGCCGACGGCCGCGCCGCCACGTACCGGATCGTGGCGTACCTGTCGGCGGCGTGCTTCTTCGCCGCGGCCGGCACGATCGGCGTGTTCGTCCGGGCGCCGCGGCTGGTGCACGACCAGGACGCCGGCGCCGGCGGGTACCGGGCGCTGCTGGCGGACCGGCCGTTCCTCGGGCTGATCGGCCTGAACGGCGTGTACGCGCTGTCCAGCATGATGCTCGGCCTGGCCCTGCCCACGTTCGTACTGACCGGGCTGCGCGGTCCGGGCTGGCTGACCTCGGCGCTGCTGGTCGGCAACACCGTCCTGATCTCGCTGCTCGGCGCCCCCGTCGTCCGGTACGTGGCCGGCTTCCGCCGTACCCGGTTGCTGGTGGCGGCGTCGGTGCTGTGGGCGGGCTGGGCGGCGCTGTTCGCCACGTTCGGGCCGGGGCACCTGGGTTGGGTGGTGCCGGGGATGGTCGTGGCGACGCTGCTGTTCACGGCGGCGGAGGCGGTGCACGCGCCCACGTCGCAGGCGCTTGCCGCGGCGGTCGCGCCGCCCCGGATCCGCGGCCGATACCTCGCGACCTTCCAGTACTCGTTCACGCTGGCCGGCATCGTCGGCCCCGCGTTCTTCGGCACCCTGTACGGGGTGCACCGGTCGTTGCCGTGGCTGGCGCTGGCCGGGCTGAACCTGGCGAGTGTCGGCGCGATGCTGGCGCTGGAACGGCGGCTGCCGGCCGCCGCGCTGCGCGCCCCGGCGACCGCCACGGCCTGAGCCTTCCGTTGGTACGCAAGCGGTCCCGGCCGGCGCGCCGACCGGGACCGCCCGTTACGTCCACAGTGGACGGTGGTCAGAAGATCTCGATGCCGACCGGCGCGCGCTCCCAGCCGAACGCGGTGGACACCGGCGCGAGCGCACCCGCCCGCAGTTCCCGTACGGCACCGGCGGCGGCGAGCGCGGACAGCGGCGTGCCACCCAGGTACGCGGAGCCCAGGTCGGTGACCGACAGCGCCACGTCGGCCGGCGCGTCCGTCCGTACGCAGGTGGCACCGGCCGGCCCGGCCCGCAGGTGCCAGTGCCCGTCGTTGCCGGTGAGCAGGTCGTCGGTGACCGCGAGGACGGCGTCCACGTCGCTGGCGTACCGCCGGGCGGTGAGCGCGGCCGGCACGTCGAGCACCCGCAGCCACAGCCCGTCGCCGTACCGGGCGCCGAGCCGGCGCGCGTCGCTGACCAGGTGGTACAGCGGCTCGTCGACCGCCGCGAACTCGTACGTGAGGCGGCGGGTGAGGTCGATGTCGAACAGGTACCGCCACAGCGCGCGGTAGCCGGCGAGGTCGCCCGCCATCACCTCCTGGACGTGCACGACGCCGGCGGGCCCGGACGCGTCGCCGTTCCGGCCGATCCGGTACACGGCGTACCCGTCCGGGCCGTCGGGGCCCTCGTGCAGGATCGCGCGCAGTCCGGAGCGGCCCTGGCGCCAGTGCTCCAGGTCGGCCGCCCACATCCGCCACAGCGCCGGCGGCCGGGAGGACAGGCCGGGCCGCCCGACGCGGGCCGCCTCGTACACGGTGGAGAGGGTCTCGGTGGACTCCGCGTACTCGACCTCGCGCAGTTGGCCGGTCGTCTCCCCGGCGGGCACGCTCAGCTCGCGGGTGTCGGCGTCGTACGACAGGGTCGCGGTGGCGGCACCGTACCCGAAACGGCCGTAGATGACCGGTTCGCTGGCCCACAGGATCGCGACCGGCTCGTCGGTACCGGCGAGGTCGGTGAGCTGCCGGGTCATCATCCGGCGCAGCAGCCCGCGCCGCCGGTGCGTCCCGAGTACGGAGACGGCGGTGACGTGTGCGGCGGGCACCTCGCCCCCGGGTACGCCGAGCTGGCGGCGGGTCGAGAGGGTGGTTCCGACCACACCGTCTCTTTCGTGTACGGCGGCGAGGGTCCGGGGCGCCTCGAACAGGTCGCGTTCGAGCTTCGCCTCCTCCTCGTGGTGGTCCTTGCCGAACGCCTTCTCGAAGCACCGGGAGAACGGGTAGACCTCGTCCTCGGTGATCGGCCTGATGTCGTAGGAGTCCATCTGGCCTGTGTATCCCACGGGCGCCCGCGCCGCGCGCCGTTTTCCCCCGGACACCGGAGGTCCGGGGTCGAGCCGGCTGGCTACCCTCGACAGACAGGCGGTGCGTTGAGGGGGTAGGGGTGGCCGAACTGCTCGACCTGGTTTGTGGTCCGGCGAGCCCGTTGCCCGAGACCCACCAGCGGTACCGGTTGGTCCAGCACATCGCGTCCGGCGGGCAGGCCGAGGTGTTCCGGGCGGTCCGGCTGTCCGGCGGGGTGAGTTCGGCGCCGCTCACGGTCAAGGTCTTCCGGCTGAACGACTCGCGTCCACGCGCCGAGCAGTTGCGTTCGTGGGACAAGGGCGACGCGGTCCTGATGGACCTGAACAGCCGCGGCGTACCCGGCATCTGCCGCCGCGCCGACGGTTTCTACGGCCCGCCGCCGCACCCGCCGGGGCAGCAGCCGCGCGGCGAGGCCGAGCCGTACCAGGTGCTCGACTACCTGCCGGGCCTCAACCTGCGGGAGTACGTGCAGCGCCGGGGTGCCGGGGCGGCCGGCGCGCTGGACGCCGTCGGCACGCTGGACACGCTGGTCCGTGCGCTGCTGGCGCTGCACCACCCGGCGGATCCGGGCGCGTCCCCGGTCGTGCACATGGACGTGAAGCCGTCGAACGTGCTGATCCTGCCGTCCGGCGAGGCCCGCCTGATCGACTTCACCGGCGCGCGCTACTTCCGCCCCGACCACATCACCACCATCGCGTACACCCGGGAGGCGGGCGGGCCGGAGGCGTTCAGCGGCCGGGTCGGCCCGGCGTACGACGTGCACGGCTTCGGCGCCGTGGCGTACTACATGGTCACCGGCGCGTTCCCGCGCAGCGAGTCGCCGGGCCAGCCGGGGCCGGGGGAGGCGCCGCTGCCGCCGTGGGCGACGCTGCGCCGCCATCCGGTACTGGACAGCCAGCCGGCGCTGCGGGACCACCTGCTCGCGCCGCTGGCCGACAACCCAGAGGACCGCCCCGGTACGGAGGAGCTGACCGCGTGGACGGCCCGGCTCGCCGACCTGGTCGAGCGGTCGAACACGCCGGATCACGGGCTGTTCTGGGGCGTTTCCCGGTCGGCGCGGGTGGTCGGGCGGGCGGGCGTCCGGTCCGAGCCGGTCGCCCCGGCGGGCGGCGACTGGCAGCGGGTCGAGCGGTTGGAGCAGGAGGTCGTGGAGTTGCGCGCGGCCCTCGGCGACTCGCGCACGCGTACCGGTGGCGCGGCAGCGGCGGGTGCGGTCGCCGGTGCCGGTGCCGCCGCGCTGGCCGCCGACCGTCCACTGTGGCCGGACGCGCCGGCCGAGCCGGCCACCGTACGGACCGCGCCGGATGCCACGGTGCGTACGCCGACGGCGCCGCCGGTGGACCGGACCCGGGTGGCCGGGCCCGTACCGCCCGCGCCGCGCAACGAGCCGGGTACGCGCGTGATGGAGCCGTACCGGGCGCCGGAGCCGCAGCAGCGCGGTGTCGCGGCCGTACCGCAGGCGCCTCGGCGGCCGGACCACGACGACACCGGGAGCACGCCGCCGGAGGAGCCGGACCGGCCGATGCGTCCGCTGCCCGGCGCACGGATCGACACGCTGCGCCGCGGCATGGGGTTGTCGGTCACCGGTGCGCTGTTCTCGTTCGTGTGCTGGGGCATCTGGGCGATCGCCAACCGGAACGCGCAGTTCCTCAACAACCTGGTCATGTTCCTGCTGGTGCTCGCGATCGCGGTCGGCCTGTTCGCGCTGTGCCGGCTGGTGGGGCGGCTGGTGATCGAGGGGATGATGCACCGGTCCCGGGCCAGCGCCCGGCTGTCCCACCTGGCCGTCGGCATCTTCCTGGTCGTCACGGGCGTCAGCTTCGCGTCCCGGGTGAGCTGGATCAACTACGCGTACAACTGGATCGTCCAGCACGTACATTGACCGGCGATGGACACCGATCTCGCCGCCCGCATCCACCGCGCCGCCCACCTGACCGGCACGTTCCGGCTGCGTTCCGGCGTCACCACCGACGAGTACTTCGACAAGTACCGGTTCGAGTCGGATCCGGTGCTGTTGCGCGACGTGGGCGCCGCCGTGGCCGCGCTGGTACCGGACGGCGCGGACGCGCTCGCCGGTCTCGAACTCGGCGGCGTACCGGTGGCGGTCGTGGTCGCCCAGGTGACGGGGCTGCCGGCGCTGTTCGTCCGCAAGCGGGCCAAGGAGTACGGGACGTGCCGGCTCGCCGAGGGCGGCGAGGTCGCCGGGCGGCGGCTCGTCGTGGTGGAGGACGTGGTGACGTCCGGCGGTCAGATCCTCGCGTCGACCGCTGAGCTGCGCGCGCTCGGCGCCGTCGTGGACACCGCGGTGTGCGTGGTGGACCGCGAGTCCGGCGGGCGGGAAAGCCTTGCGGCGCAAGGGATCGAGCTGCGCGCGGCGGTGACCGCGACGGAGCTGCGGGCTACCGCAGGTTGAGCAGCCCGGCGGCGGTTGGCCGGAAACCGCAGCGGGTGTAGAAGCCGGTGAGGTGCGCCTCGTAGTCGACGTGCAGCCACTCGACGTCCGCCGCGCGGGCCTGCCCGGCCGCGGCCCGTACCAGCCGGGTGCCGAGCCCGCCGCGCTGCTCGTCCGGGTGCACCGTGGTGTCCAGGACGAACGCGTGCCGCCCGCCGTCGCCCACCACGTTCACGAACCCGACCAGCCGACCCTCCCGGTACGCGGCGAGCCAGGTCAGGCTGCGCGCCAGGATCGGCGCCCACCGGGTGTCGCCCGACCCGCCCCAGGCCGCGGCGAACAGTTCGGCCATCGCCGCGTCGCTGAGCGCGGGACGGACCACGAGTACGGCGGGGTCGGTCACGCCGCGGATCCTGCCACAAGCGCCCGGGTCACGCGGCGACGCGGGCCGGGCGTACGAGGGCGTGGTGGAGGCCGTGGCCGAGGGCGAGGACGGCGGCGGTCGCCGCGCAGGTCAGCCACAGCGCGGGGGCGCCCGCGGCGAGCAGCCGGGCGCCGACCAGCGGCGCGACGACGGTGCCGACGCCCCAGGACAGTCCGTACACGGTGAGGACGCCGGCGGCGGCGTCGGGCGGTGCCATCCGGGACGCGACCGCCTGCTGGGTACCGAGCAGCAGCGCGCCGCTCGCGCCCTCCAGGGCGGCGCCCGCGACGAGGGCCGGCAGCGTACCCCAGGCCCAGCCGAGCAGGGCGGCGGTGAGCAGCGCGTACCCGGTGAGGAGCATGACGGGGGCGGCGACGCGCCTCTCCCAGCGGGCCACGAACCGCTGCGCGCCGATGGCCGCGGCGGCGGCGACCGCGAGCAGGCCGCCGGTGACGGACGGTGAGTGGCCGCCGGCCGCGACCGTCAGCGGCAGCATGAACACCACGACCATCAGCAGCGTCGCGGACACGCAGCCGACGCCGGTCCAGGCGAGCAGCCGGCCGGACACGGCGGCCCGCCACGTACCGCGGGACCGGGTGCGCGCGACGGCGGGCAGGCGCAGCAGGACGACCGCGGCGGCGACCAGGCTGGTACCGGCGTCGACGAGGAACAGCGCGCCGATGCTCCACCGGGACACGACCGCGGCGACGGCGCCCGCGGCGACACCCGCGACGGACAGCGCCGCCCAGAGCAGCGAGTAGCTGCCGGCCCGGCGTTCGGGTGGCACGCTCTGCGCGACGAGCCCCTGCGTCGCCGGTTCGACGATCTCGTACGCGAGGCCGAGGGCGACGGCGCCCACCGCCACGACCGGTACGGAGGGGCCGAGGGCGATGGCGGTCTGCGCGGCGGCACTGGCGACGAGACCGGTGAGCAGGGCGGGGCGGGCGCCGAACCGGGTGGCGAGCACCCCGCCGAGCAGCCGGGAGGGGATCGTGCAGGCGCCGAAGACGGCCAGTACGGCGCCGGTGACGGCGAGGGCGGCGCCGAGGTCGTGGCTGAGCCGGAGGCCGAGGAATCCCATGGAGAACGCGCCGAGCCGGTTCACGACGCGGATCAGTACCAGCCATCGTGTGACCGGTGTAGTCTCGTTTACCAGTGACATGACAGGGAGGCTACGTGACGGTCGACATGGGTTTCAACAGTCACATGCGCGTACTCGCGGCGACCGTACGGCTGGTGAACGCGGTGACCCCGGGCGAGGCCGGCGGGCGGCCGGTCACCGAGCCGACCGGCGACGCGCTGCGTACCGCGGTGGCCGACGCCGTACGCGAGGACGGGTTCACGGCGCCGTCCCGGTCCGCCGACGCCCGCGCCCTGCGGGACCAGGCGGTCGGCGCGCGGCGGGTGTTCGAGGCGCTCGCCGCCGGCCACCGCGAGCGCGCCGCCGACCTCGTCAACGGGCTGCTCAGGGACAGCGACGCCCGCCCGCACCTGGACGTCACCGGCGACGGGTACACGCTGCACTTCCACCCGCTCGACGACAGCTACGCGCACGGCTGGGCGGCCGGCGTCGCCGCGGGCCTGGCCATCGCCCTCGGCGGCGAACTCGCGCACCGGCTCGGCGTGTGCTCCGCCCCGGCCTGCGACCGCGTGTACGTGGACCTGTCGAAGAACGCGCACCGCCGGTTCTGCTCCACCCGCTGCCAGAACCGCGTCAAGACCGCCGCGTACCGCCGGCGGGGCTGACGGCGCGGCCGGACGGGCGCGGCATGGTCGGCGGGCGCGGCGGGCGCGACGGGCGCGGCGGGCGGCGGGTGGCCTGCCGCACACCGGGTGGCGCACCGCGCCGCATTTCGGGCCGGGTCCGGAGGCCGGTCGGCTACCGTGGGCGCAGCGAAGGGGAGTAGCCCCCAACGTCGCGGTCGACATGCTGGCGCGTGCGCGCCCGGCCGCGCGGCCCGGATCCGTCCGGGCGGGCGAGACCTTCGATCCGGTGGTACCGCAGGGATCGCCGTGGCCGTCGTGCCGCGACGGTCCGGACGATGCAGGGGGCCGGGTCGGAGTCGCCCGTGCTCCGGTCCGGTCCGGACCGAGAGGATGAGATGTCCGCGATCTGGGCGAGCCTCGCGCTGAGCTTCGGCGTGATCTTCGTGGCCGAACTGGGCGACAAGTCGCAGCTCATGGCGTTGACGTTCGCGACCCGGTACAAGGCCCTCCCGGTACTGGTCGGCATCACGGTGGCGACCGCCGTCGTGCACGCCGTCTCCGTGGGCATCGGGTACGGGCTGGGTGCGGTGCTGCCGACGGGGTGGATCTCGCTGGCGGCGGGGCTGGCGTTCCTGGTGTTCGCCGGGTGGACGCTGCGCGGCGACAAGCTCAGCGCGGACGAGGAGAGCAAGGCGAACCGGTCGACGCGGTCGGCGATCGTGGCAGCGAGCGTCGCGTTCTTCCTGGCGGAACTGGGCGACAAGACGATGCTGGCGACGATCACGCTGGCCACCCAGCACGGCTGGTTCGGTACCTGGTTGGGCTCGACGCTCGGCATGGTCGCGGCGGACGCGCTGGCCATCGCGGTCGGCCGGATGCTGGGCCGCAAGCTCCCCGAGCACGTCATCCGGTACGGCGCGGCGGCGCTGTTCGCCGTCTTCGGTGTCTGGCTCGTCGTCGAGGCGGTACGCCAGCTGGTGTGACGCTCAGCCGTCGCCGTTCTTCCGGGACCGGGTCACGGCAATGACCACGACGGCCACGACGACGGCGACCACGACGAGGCAGCCGCAGCCGAGGGCGAGCAGGTGCCACGGTCGGATTCCCACCGCGCGAACCTAGCAGATCCGGTACGTTCCGGGCGGCCCCTCGGCGCGCGGGGATTGCGTCCTGACGGCAGGATGGCAGCCGGTGGCGGACGGCGAAGGGGTGGCCCATGTACGACTACGACCTGCTGGTGCTCGGTTCGGGGCCGGGCGGCCAGAAGGCGGCGATCGCCGGTGCGAAGCTCGGCCGGCGGGTCGGGATCGTGGAGCGCCGGACGATGGTCGGCGGCGTCTGCATCAACACCGGCACGATCCCGTCGAAGACGCTGCGCGAGGCGGTGCTCTACCTGACGGGCCGCAGTCAGCAGGAGTTCTACGGGCAGAGCTACCGGCTCAAGGACGACATCACGATCGGCGACCTGACCACGCGTACGCAGCACGTGATCGGGCGCGAGATCGACGTGATCCGCAGCCAGCTCGCCCGCAACCACGTCACCATGCACGCCGGTACGGGGCGCTTCGTGGACCCGCACACCGTACTGGTGGAGTCGGGTCAGGGTGAGGGCCGGCAGCTCACCGCGGAGAAGATCGTGATCGCGGTCGGCACCCGGCCGGCCCGTCCGTCCACTGTGGACTTCGACGGCTCGACCATCGTGGACTCCGACCAGATCCTGCTGCTGGACCGGATCCCCGGCTCGATGGTGGTGGTCGGCGCCGGCGTCATCGGCATCGAGTACGCGTCGATGTTCGCGGCGCTGGGGACCAAGGTGACCGTGGTCGAGAAGCGCGAGCGGATGCTCGACATGTGCGACCTGGAAGTCGTCGAGGCGCTGAAGTACCAGTTGCGGGACCTGGCGGTGACGTTCCGGTTCCGGGAGACGGTGGCGCGCGTCGACCGGCGCAACGGCGGCACCCTGACGGTGCTGGAGTCCGGCAAGAAGATCCCCGCCGACACCGTCATGTACTCGGCGGGCCGGCAGGGCGTGACCGACGGCCTCGACCTGGCGAAGGCGGGCCTCGCCGCCGACCCCCGTGGCCGCATCACGGTGGACGAGCACTACCGCACCGACGTCGACCACATCTACGCGGTGGGCGACGTGATCGGCTTCCCGGCGCTCGCGGCGACGTCGATGGAACAGGGCCGGCGCGCGGCGTACCACGCGTGCGGCGAGCCGGTGACGGGTGCGCTGTCGGCGCTGCAACCGATCGGCATCTACACCATCCCCGAGATCTCGTACGTGGGGCGCACCGAGGACGAGCTGACCGCGGAGTCCGTGCCGTTCGAGGTCGGCATCTCCCGGTACCGCGAGCTGGCGCGCGGCGCGATCCTCGGCGACTCGTACGGGATGCTGAAGTTGTTGGTGCACGCGGAAACCGGGGAACTGCTGGGCGTGCACGTGTTCGGCACCGGCGCGACCGAGCTTGTCCACATAGGACAGACGGTGATCGGCTGCGGCGGCACGGTCGACTACCTGGTCGACGCGGTGTTCAATTACCCGACGCTGGCCGAGTCGTACAAGGTGGCGGCGCTGGACGCGATGAACAGGATGCGTGCCGTGGCCCGGCTCGCCGACTGACACCCGGCGCGACCGCGCCGGGTGCGAGCGGGACGGCGCCGACGAACTCGCCGAGACAGCGTACGCGGACCGGTCAGCGGTCAGGCGCGGCGGCCGGGCCGGGCCGCGGCCAGGTAGACGGCGGCGCCGCCGGCGGCGAACACGGCCAGCATCACCAGCCCGGTCAGGAACCCGCCCGTACGGTCGACCAGGTAGCCCATCGCGTACGGGCCGGCGAAACCGGCGATGTTGCCGATCGAGTTGACGACCGCGATGCCGGCCGCCGCGGCGGTACCGGTGAGCAGCGCGGTGGGCGCCGGCCAGAACGTACCGAGGGCGCCGAAGGCGCCGACGCCGACGAGTACCAGGAAGCCGAGGGCGACCGGCGGTACCGACATCGACAGCGCCGCGCCGAGCAGCCCGGCGGCCATCACCAGCATCGAGCCGGCGAAGTGCCACCGGCGCTCCCCGGTACGGTCCGAGCTGCGCGCCACCAGCACCATCGCCGCCGCACCGACCAGGAACGGTACGGCGCCGACGAACCCGACCTCGGTGTCGGTGAAGTGCATCCGCCGAACGATCTGCGGCAGGAAGAAGATCAGCCCGTACTCGCCGATGGCGTAACAGAAGTAGGCCGCCGTGAACGCCCACACCCGCCCGGTACGCAGCGCGTCGGTGAGCCGGTGGCCGGGCGCCGCGGTGGCCGCGTCGGCGGCGAGTTCGGTGCTGAGCCAGGCGCGTTGGGCGGCGGTGAGCCAGCGCGCCTCCGCCGGAGTACCGGGCAGCAGCCGCCACAGCACCACGCCGAGCGCGACCGCCGGCAACCCCTGTACCACGAACAGGAACTGCCAGCCGGACAGCCCGAACACGCCGTCCAGCCAGCCGGACAGCGGCCCGCCGAGGATCGACGCCACCGGTACCGACCGCATGAACCAGCCGGTGGCGCGGGCCCGGTGCCGTGCGGGGAACCAGTACGTCAGGTAGAGCACGACGCCGGGGAACAGCCCGGCCTCGGCCACCCCGAGCAGGAACCGCAGCAGGTAGAACACCGTCTCGTCGTGTACGAGCGCCATCGCCGCGGCGATCACGCCCCAGCTGACCGCGATCCGCGCCAGCCACCGGCGGGCCCCGAACCGTTGCAGCGCGAGGTTGCTCGGCACCTCGAACAGGAAGTACCCGAGGAACAGGATGCCGGCGCCGAGGCCGTACACGGTGGCGCTGAAGCCGAGGTCGGCGTTCATCTCCAGCGCCGCGTAGCTGATGTTCGTACGGTCCAGGATCGACACCAGCCCGAGCAGGAACGGCAGCGGCAGTACCCGGCGACCGATCGCGCGGAGGGTGGCGGACTCGGCGGAACCGGGCGCTGCGGCCATGCGTACCTCCTGGTCAGAAGCGGACGAGGACCTTGCCGGGTGTCGGCGCCTCGGCGAGGGCGGTGAACGCGGCGGGCGCGTCGGCGAGATCCACCTGCCTCTCCACCAGGTGTGCGAGTTCCGGCGGGGTGCCGGCCACCCACTCGGCCGCGGACCGGAAGTCGGCCGCCGAGTACGAGAAGGAGCCGACGAGCGTGCGCTCCTCCGTACTCACCGCGAACGCCGCCAGCTCGACCCGCGGCGCCGCCATCCCGACCAGCACGATCCGGGCGCCGAGCGACGTCGCCGCCAGCGCGTCCGCCAGCGTCGCGGACAGCCCGACGGCGTCCACGGCGACGCTCGCCGGCCCACCCAGCAGCTCGCGTACCTGCTCCGGCACCGGTGCACCGGCCGGGTCGACGACCTCGGCGCCGAGCGTCGCGCAGAGCGCGCGGCGGCCCGGATCCGGCTCGCTGACGACGATCCGCGTCACCCCGAGCCGGCGCGCGGCGAGGACGACGGCCTGCCCGATCGGCCCGCCGCCGGACACCAGTACGGTGTCGTCGGCGGTGACCGCGCCGCGCCGGGCGGCGTGCGCACCCACCGCGATCGGCTCCACCAGCGCCCCGTACTCGGCGGGCATCGTGTCGGGCAGCGCCACCACGTTCCCCGCCGGCGCCACCACGTACTCCGCGAACGCGGCACTCACCGCCGGCGCCACCCCGATCACGTACTTCTCCGGGCAGTGGTGCTCGGCGCCCGCAGTACAGGAGGGGCAGTGGCCGCAGGAGACGACCGGGTTGACGGTGGCGAGGCCGCCCACGGTCAGGCCGGTGACGTCCGGGCCGAGCGCCGCGATCCGCCCGGCCGTCTCGTGCCCCATCACCTGACCGGGCACCCGGCGACCGTTCGCGCCGGTGAAGCCGTGCAGGTCCGACCCGCAGATCCCGGTCGCCACCGTACGGACCAGCACCTCGCCCCGACCCGCCACCGGGTCCGGCCGCTCGGCCACGACCATCTCGTGGAAGTCCTTGAGTACCAACGCCTTCACGGCGACACCACGTCCTTCAGCCGGTCGAACAGCCCGTCGATCTGGGCCCGCGTCTCCGCGTCCAGCCGGAACCCCAGCGGCGGCCGGGCCCGCTCCGACGTCAGCACCCCCTGCCGTACGAGCAGGTGCTTCTCCATCGCCACGTACGAGTCGAGGCCGGTGATCGGGGCGAGCAGCGGCGCCAGCGCCTCGTTGACCGCGCGTACCCGGTCGGCGTCGCCGTCGCGCAACGCCCGCCACAGCGCGACGATCGCCCACACCAGGTCGGGGCCGGGCATCGTACCGGCGATGCCGCGGGCGTAGCTGTCCACCAGCGCCGCCCCGCCACTGCCCTCGAACGCCGCGGCGCGGCCGCCGGTCGCGTCCCGCAGATCCGACAGCCGCGGCCCGACCGGTACCGCCTCGGGTTTGAACAGGATCTTCTGCTCGCCGTGCGTGTCGAGCAGCCGCGCCTGGAGGTCCAGCGGCAACGGATCCCCGATGTACCCGCTGGCGTCCTGCACGATCAGCGGCAGCGCGGTGGCCGCCGCCAGATCCGTGAAGTACTGCTCCAGGCCGTCCGGGTCGGGCGCCGTACACAGCGGCGGGATGGCCATGAGCGCGGCGGCACCGACCCGTTCGGCGTGCCGGGCGAGACGCAGCGCCACGTGCGTACTCTCCGCGCCGACGCTGACCACGACGGGCGCGCGGCCGGCCACGTGCCGGCAGGTGGCGGCGGCGAGCTGCTCGCGCTCCTCGGTCGACAGCCGCAGCACCTCGGACACCATCGCCAGTACGACGCCGTCGGCGCCCTGGTCGAGCACCCACCCCACCTCGGCGGCGAGGGCGTCGTCGTCGATCGACCAGTCGGCTCGGAACGGGGTGGCCAGCACGGGAAGTACGCCGTGCAGCGGTGGGCGCGTCATCCGCATCCTTTGTTCGCTAATACAGAACAAGATTCTTCGATAGCGAAAACTATGCGGGAGCGGCGGGTCGTGTCAAGGAGACGATTTGACTTTGCGACGTACGTGACGGCACGCTTGTTCGGTGGTGGCGAACGATATGGACCAGCGGTACCAGGTACGCAGCGTCAGCCGGGCCGTGGAGATCCTCGAAGCCCTCGCCGACGGCGGCGACGGGCTCACGGTGACCGAAGTGGCCAAACGGGTCGGAGCGGCCAAGAGCGCCGCGTTCTCCACCCTCCAGACCCTCGAAGCGCACGGCTTCGCGGCATCACGCGGCGAAGGCACCGCCCGCCGGTACCGGCTCGGGCTCGCCCTCGCCCGACTCGGCGAACACGCCATCGGCCAGGTCTCCCTGCGCGACGTCGCGCTCCCCGTCCTGCGCGAACTGTCCACCGAAACCGGCATGACCGCACGCGTCGCCGTACCCGAAGCCGGTCACGCCGTCGTCGTCGGCCGCGTCAACGCACCCGGCGCCGTCCGCTTCGACCTGCACATGGGCACCCGCGAACCCGCCCACTGCACCGGCGTCGGCAAAGCCATCCTCGCCGAACTTCCCGAAGACGACGCCCGCGCCATCCTCGCCGCCGGGCCGCTCGAAGCACGCACCCCGCGCACCCTCACCGACATCCCCGCCGTACTCGCCGACCTCGCCGAGATCCGCCGCCGCGGATACGCCATCGACGACGAGGAGGACGCCGAAGGGATCTTCTGCGTCGGCTCCGCGGTACACGACCACCGGGGCGAATGCGCCGGCGCCATCAGCGTCACCGGACTCAAACTCGACCTGCCGCTGTGGCGGATCCACCAGATCGGCGAAGCCGTGCGCGGGTACGCGGGGCAGGTGACGGACCTGCTGTCGGGGCGGGTCTGAGGGGTGGACCGGCCGAGCCAGTCGGCGGAGGCGTAGCCGCAGCCGGTGCAGCCAGGCGCCGGCACCTTTTTGTACCGCCCTTTGATTGTCCAATTGTTCAACTGTCTCATTGTCCAACTGTTGAACAGTTGAACAATCGGCGTACGCTCCACCAGCGAACCTTGTTCTGCTACAGCGAACGGAGCGCCCATGATCGTCGACGTGCACAGCCACGCGTTCGGCTGCCCGGACCATTCGGCGGACGGGTTCTTCGCCGAGGCGGGGCGCGCGCACGCCGGTGCGGTGGACCTGTCGGTCCGCTGGTCGGAGTACGCGGCGACGTCGCCGGCGGACAGCCGGGCGATCGTGTTCGGCGGCAAGGCGAAGTTGTCGGGTCTGTGGATCGACGACGCCGAGGTCGCCGCGTACGCGGGGGAGCACCCCGACCGGCTGGTCGGTTTCATGGCGCTGGATCCGACGCAGCCGGGCTGGCGGGACGAGCTGCGCCGCGGTCACCGCGAGTTGGGCCTGCGCGGCGTCAAGCTGATGCCGATGTACGCGGGCTTCGACCCGGGTGACGCCGAGTTCGACCCGCTGTGGACGTACGCGTCGGACAACGGGCTGCCGGTCCTGTTGCACACCGGCACGACGTTCGTGTCGCAGGCACCGATCGAGTACGCCCGGCCGTACCTGCTGGACCGGGTCGCGCGGCGGTTCCCGGAGCAGCGGATGGTCCTCGCGCACCTGGGCCACCCGTACGAGGGGGAGTGCATCGCGGTGATCCGCAAGCACCAGCACGTGTACGCGGACGTCAGCGCGCTGCACTACCGGCCGTTCCAGCTGTGGCGGGCGCTGATGCTGGTGCACGAGTACGGGGTGTGGGGCAAGCTGCTGTTCGGCAGCGACTACCCGTTCACGACGGTGGACGACTCGGTCGCGGGGCTGCGCGCGATCGCCCGGATCGAGAGCCCGAAGGGCCTGCACGGCATCGACCCGGCGGACGTCGAGGCGCTCATCCACCGCGACGCCCTCACCCTCCTCGGCCTCGCCTGACCCCGACGGTACGAGAACGCCACGGCTCCGTACGCCCCACGTCAACCCGGGGCCGGGAGCGCGGAACGCCCCGCCGGACGTTCCAGGCGGGGCGCTCCACCAGGGGGTTTCAGGGTGTGGTCGCGGGTTGTCGGTCGTCGACGGCGGCGGGCGCCCAGCCGGAGCGGCGGGAGAGTACGAGGGCGACGGCGGCGCCGCCGAGGGTGAGTGCGCTGACGAGGAGCAGTCCCCAGACGGGGGTGCCGGTGGTTTCGCTGATCCAGCCGATGGCGTACGGCCCGGCGAAGCCGGCGAGGTTGCCGACGGAGTTGATGAACGCGAGTCCGGCGGCGGCGGCGACCCCGGTGAGGAACGTCGACGGCAGGGACCAGAACAGTGGCGTGGTGGAGAACAGTGCGGCCATCCCGACGCAGATCGCGGCGAGCGACAGGACCGGTACGCCGCGGGCGGCGACGGCGGCGACCAGCGCGAGCGCGGTGACGAGCAGGGTGAGGGCGACCTGCCGGGGGATGTTGCCGCGGCGCCGGGCGTACCGCTCCCAGGGGAGCATGACGGCGGCGGCGACGAGGTTGGGGACGGCGACGAGCAGCCCGGTGACGCCGGTGGACCAGTGGCCCATGTCGGCGACGATGGTCGGCAGCCAGAGGCCGATGCCGTACGAGCCGAAGACGACGCCGAAGAAGACGAAGATCAGGGCCCAGAGCCGGCCGTTGCGGAAGGCGTCGGCGAGCCGCAGCTTTCCGTGGGTACGTTCGGCGCCGGCGGTGTCGGCGGCGAGTTCACGTTCGATCCAGTCGCGTTCGGCCTGGTTGAGCCATCTCGCGTCGGCGGGCCGGTCGGGCAGCACGCGCCAGGTGACGACGGCGAGGACGAGCGCCGGGACGCCTTCGAGTACGAAGACGAGCTGCCAGCCGTCGAGTCCGAACAGTCCGTGCAGGCCGAGGATCCAGCCGGACACGGGTGCGCTGACCGCGTTGGCGAGCGGGTTCGACACCGCGAAGATCGCCAGTACGGTCGTGCGGTGGCGGCGGGGGAACCAGAACGTGAGGTAGAGCAGTACGCCGGGGAAGAAGCCGGCTTCGGCGACGCCGAGCAGGAACCGCGCGACGGTGAACCCGGTGTCGCCGGTGACGAACGCGGTGGCCACGGCGACGACGCCCCAGGTGAGCATGATGCGCGCGATCCACTTCCGGGCGCCGTACCGGTGCAGCAGCAGGTTGCTCGGCACCTCGAACAGGAAGTACCCGATGAAGAAGATGCCGGCGGCGAGGCCGAACGCGGACTCGGTGATGCCGAGCGCGGTGGACATCTCCAGCTTGGCGAAGCCGGCGTTGTTCCGGTCGACGTACGCGACGAGGTAGAGCAGGCCGAGGAACGGGCCGAGCCGGAGCATCGCCTTGCGCATGGCGCGGCCGCCGACGTCGGTACCGGTGGGCGGTGTCGTGGTCATCGGCGCTCCCGCTTCTCCCAGCCCGGCGCGAACATGTTCCAGAAGCCGCCGGTCGGCGGGTGTTCGGCGAAGACCTCGTCGACCAGGTCGACGCCGATGCCGGGCGCGGTCGGCAGCGGCAGGTGTCCGTCGGTGACGGGCAGGCAGCCGCGCAGCGCCTCGAACACGTACGGCTCCAGCAGCCCGTCGAACGTCTCCAGGATCTTCAGGTTCGGCGTGGCGAACGCGGCGTGCGCGGTCGCGGTGGTGCAGAACGGCGAGTTCGAGTTGTGCGGCGCCACGACCATCGAGTGCAGCTCGGCGAGCGCCGCGACCTTCCGCATCTCGGTGTACCCGCCGACCATGCTCAGGTCGGGCTGCACGATGCTCACCGCGTTCGTCTCGAACAGCCGCCGGTACTCGTACCGGTTGTGGAAGTGCTCGCCGCCGGAGATCGGGATCGACGTACGGGCGCGCAGCTCCGCGTACCGGTCGATGTGCGTCCAGGGCAGCGGTTCCTCGAACCACCCGATGTCGTACGGGGCGACCGCGTCCAGCAGCCGTACTGCCTCGTGGACGACGAAGCGGGCGTGGCCCTCGATGAACAGTTCGACGTCGGGACCGACGGCCTCGCGTACGGCGGCGACGATGTCGACGGACAGCCGGCGCTCGTCCCGGCTCAGTTCGCCGGACCCGGCACCGAACGGGTCGAACTTGAGCGCCGGGTACCCGGCGGCGACGGTCTCGACGGCCCGCCGCGCGAACGCGTCCGGCTCCCGCGGCCCCGTGTACCAGCCGTTGGCGTACACCGGGACGGTGTCCCGGCAGGCGCCACCGACCAGCCGGTACACGGGTACGCCCAGGTAGCGACCCTGGATGTCGTGCAGCGCCTGGTCGACACCGGAGACGACGATCCCGCCGACGTCGCCGCCGCGCAGGAAGTCGCCCTGGTACATGCGGTGCCAGATCTCCTCGGTGTCGAACGGGTCGGCCCCGAGCAGGTGCCGCTCGCCCATCGCCTCGGCCAGCGCGCTCGTCTCGCGCCCCCGGTACGGGTGGGTGATCTCGCCGACGCCGACCAGGCCCTCGTCGGTCGTGATCCGGACGTAGGAGAAGTCGCGCCAGGCGGTACCGAGGCTGAGCGTCTCGACCCGCGAGATGCGGCCCGCCCCGGTCGTCGGCCGGGTCCGGTTGACGGTGAGCATGCGTCCCTCGTTCTGTTATGGAGAACAGCGTTCTAATTTGACGCTCATCCTGGTCACGCCGCCCCACCGACGTCAAGAGGCACGTCACCCCGGCCGCGCCCGGACCCCCGTCGCGGACGCCACCGCACGTCCGGCGTACGGATCGGTCGACTCGACGCGGACGCCCTGCGCCGACTGGCCGCGCTCGACCCGGTTGTCGGGTAACGGGTTCTGTCGTACCTGGCGTCTAGGGTCGTCCGGCATGTGTGGCCGATACGACTCGCACCGCTCCACCGCCGACCTGTCCACGTACCTCGACGCCGAGGACGACACCGACGGGCTGTCCGCCGGGCGGTACAACACGGCGCCGACGCAGCGGGTCCGGATAGTGGTGCGGGCGGACGAGCGGCGGGTGCTGCGGGCCGCGACGTGGGGTCTGGTTCCCTTCTGGGCCAAGGATTCCCGCATCGGGCAGCGCATGATCAACGCGCGCGCCGAGACGGCCGCGGCGAAGCCCGCGTTCCGGACCGCGGTGCGGCACACCCGCGCCCTCGTTCCCATGGACGGCTGGTACGAGTGGGTCACCACGCCCGCCGGCCGGCGCCCCAGCTACCAGACCCCGCGCGACGGTGGCGTGCTCACCGCGGCCGGGCTGTTCTCGGTGTGGGACCGGGGACCGGACGGTCCGCTGCTCACCTGCACGATCCTGACCACCGGCGCGGTCGGGCAGCTGCGCGACGTGCACGAGCGGATGCCGCTGCTGCTGGACCCGGCCGACGGCGACGCGTGGCTCGACCCCGGGTCCGACCCGACCCGGCTGCTCGGCGTACCGCCGGGTGGTGATCTGGTGTCGGCGCTGGAGATCCGCGCGGTGGCACCGGATGTCGGGTCGGTCCGCAACGAGGGGCCGCATCTGGTGAACCCGGTTGGCGCGGCTCCGTAGAATCGCCGGATGTCTTCTGTGGGGGATCCGGACACCGTGCTGCGTCGTGTCTTCGGCTACGACACGTTCCGCGGCGAGCAGCGGGAGATCATCGAGCACGTCGTCGGGGGCGGCGACGCGCTGGTGCTGATGCCGACCGGTGGCGGCAAGTCCCTCTGCTACCAGATCCCCTCTCTGGTACGGGACGGCGTCGGCGTGGTCGTGTCGCCGCTGATCGCGCTGATGCAGGACCAGGTCGACGCGCTCACCGCGCTCGGCGTACGGGCCGGCTTCCTCAACTCGACGCAGACCCCGGACGAGCGGCGCCTCGTCGAGGCGGAGTACCTGGCGGGCGAGCTGGACCTGCTCTACCTGGCGCCCGAGCGGCTGGGCCTGGAGTCCACGGTTCGCTTGCTGGACAAGGGAACCATCGCGCTGTTCGCGATCGACGAGGCGCACTGCGTGTCCCAGTGGGGCCACGACTTCCGGCCGGACTACCTGGCCCTGTCGATGCTGCACGAGCGGTGGCCGGACGTACCGCGGATCGCGTTGACGGCGACGGCGACGCCGGCCACGCACGAGGAGATCGCCACCCGGCTCGACCTGACCGGGGCGCGGCACTTCGTGGCGAGCTTCGACCGGCCGAACATCCAGTACCGGATCGTGTCGAAGGCGGAGCCGCGCCGGCAGCTGCTGGAGCTGTTGCGCACCGAGCACGCGGGCGACGCCGGCATCGTGTACTGCCTGTCCCGCGCGTCGGTGGAGAAGACCGCGGCGTACCTGGTGGAGCAGGGCATCCCGGCCCTGCCGTACCACGCGGGGCTGGACGGGGCGACCCGCGCGCGGCACCAGTCGCGGTTCCTGCGCGAGGACGGGCTGGTGATGGTCGCGACGATCGCGTTCGGGATGGGCATCGACAAGCCGGACGTCCGGTTCGTCGCGCACCTCGACCTGCCGAAGTCCGTCGAGGGCTACTACCAGGAGACCGGCCGCGCCGGCCGCGACGGGCAGCCGTCCACCGCCTGGCTGGCGTACGGGCTGCAGGACGTGGTGCAGCAACGGAAGATGATCGACGACTCCGACGGCGACGCCGCGCACCGCCGCCGGCTCGCGGCGCACCTGGACGCGATGCTCGCGCTGTGCGAGACGGTCGAGTGCCGCCGTGTCCGCCTCCTGGCGTACTTCGGGCAGCGCGGCGAGCCGTGCGGCAACTGCGACACCTGCCTGACCCCGCCCGAGTCCTGGGACGGCACCGTACCGGCGCAGAAGTTGCTGTCCACGGTGCTGCGCCTGGACCGTGAGCGGAACCAGCGGTTCGGTGCCGGGCAGGCCATCGACATCCTGCTCGGCAAGTCGACGCCGAAGGTCACCCAGCACCGGCACGACCAGCTCACCGTCTTCGGCATCGGCACCGACCTGCACGAGGCCGACTGGCGCGGCGTCGTCCGGCAGCTGCTGGCCCGCGACCTCCTCGCCGTCGAGGGGGAGTACGGCACGCTCACGCTCACCGACGGCAGCGCGGACGTGTTGCGCGGCAACCGGACCGTGATGATGCGCCGCGAACCGGAACGCAGGCGCGCCCCGAAGGCGTCCCGGCGCGCCGCGGCGGCGGACCTACCGGCCGAGGCCGCCCCGGTGTTCGAGGCGCTGCGCGCGTGGCGTGCCACGTCGGCGAAGGAACAGGGCGTCCCGGCGTACGTGATCTTCCACGACGCGACGCTCCGCGAGATCGCCACCTGCGGTCCCGCCAGCCTCGCCGAACTCGGCGGCGTCTCCGGCGTCGGCGAGAACAAACTCGCCAAGTACGGCGAGCAGATCCTCGACGTACTCGCCGGGCAGCGATGAGTTTCCGGTCCGCGGCGGGTCAGTCCGGGGCAGGATGACCGTTGAAGGAGGCGCCATGTCGGACCTGGACACGAGCTTCACCGCCACGCTGGTGACGAGCCCGAACGAGGGCGGCTGGACGTACGTCGTGATGCCCGGCTCCGCCGAGTTCTTCGGTACCCGCGGGCTGGTCAAGGTGCGCGGCACGATCGACGGTCAGCCGTTCCGCAGCTCGTTCATGGCGCTCGGCGACGGCACACACAAGCTGCCGGTACGCGCCGACCTGCGGAAGAGAATCGGCAAGGGCACCGGCGACACCGTCACCGTCCACCTCACCGAACGCCTCTGACCCGTCCGCGTGCCGGGTCGGCGCGGCGTCGCGGCTTTGACCGACCGCGTGCGGACCGGTGTGGCGTAGTGGCTCTGACCCGTCGGCGTGTGGGTCGGTGTGGTGTCGTGGTTCAGATCGACCGCGTGCGGATCGGGTGTGGCGTCGTGGCCTTTGCCGACCGCGTGTTGGATCGGTCGGCGGACCGGCCGGGAATTCCGGCCCGGAATCGCAACAGCCACCGGATCCACGGCCCACCGGTCGAACGTTGGTCGGGGTGGCGGGATTTGAACCCACGGCCCCTCGCTCCCAAAGCGAGTGCGCTACCAAACTGCGCCACACCCCGTGCGTGCGACAGTCTACGGCCCGGCCACCAGCTCCTCGTACCGAGGAGCCGCGCACACCGCTGCCCTGTCGCTGTCGTACCCTGATGCACAGCAGGGATGCGCAGCGCGTGCGGGTGTAGCTCAATGGTAGAGCCTCAGCCTTCCAAGCTGATGGTGCGGGTTCGATTCCCGTCACCCGCTCCACGTCGAAAGGCCGGCCCGGGAAAACCTTCCGGAGCTGGCCTTTTCTCGTACTCCCGGCCGCCACCGGGTACGCCCGGGGCGGTCGATGGATCGGCCCGGAGGGGGTCGGCCGAACACCCGGTACGGGTCGGTCGCCCGGCCGGTGTGCACGGCGGCGCCGGCGTCCGACCATGGGCCCGCGGGGTCGGACCGTGCCGGTCGAGGCCCCGCCGACAACCCCCCGACCCGATTGGCGGATGACTGTGAGTGAGATCGCATGGCGCGCGGCGCACGACTTCGCGCGCCGGCTGCGTGACCCGCGCTTCCGACGGTTCGCCCGGACCGCCGGCTACCGGCCCGACCGCGACCTGGTACTCGCCCTCGAACACGAACCGGTACGGCACGTCCTGGACCGGGTCGAGGAGCAGTCGGACGGTGGACCGGTGACGGTCGTCGTGTACCGGCCCGGCACGGAGCGTGGCTTCAGCTTCGTCGAGGTGGGCGACCGCCCCGCCGCCTGAGCCGCGCCGTACGCAGGACGGGTCGGCCGACACGGCTCCCGGCGTACGCTGGGCGTGTCGGCGCCGAGGTCGTCGGGGACGCCCGAGTCGTCGCCGCTCGTGGCGCTCGCCTAGACTCGGCCGGTCAGCGTCCGCCCCGCCCGGGGTCACCGGCGCGTCGCGAGTCGAGAGAACCCGATCACCTGCTGAGGAGTACCCCTGTGAAGAGCGCCGTCGAGACGTTGAGCCCTACCCGGGTGAAGGTGTCGGTCGAGGTGCCCTTCTCCGAGCTCGAACCGAGCGTGAAGAAGGCGTACCGGACCATCGCCCAGCAGGTGAGCATTCCGGGCTTCCGGCCCGGTAAGGTGCCGACCCGCCTGATCGACCAGAAGGTCGGCCGCGGCACGGTGCTGCAGGAGGCCGTGCAGGAGGCGCTGCCGGAGCAGTACATGGCGGCGATCCGCGAGCACGACGTGAAGGCCATCGGCCGTCCGGAGGTCGAGGTCACCGAGCTGAACGACGGCGACCACGTGAGCTTCACCGCCGAGGTCGACGTCCGCCCGGAGATCACCCTGCCGGAGCTGGACAGCATCAGCGCCACCGTCGACGAGCTGTCGATCGGCGAGGACGACGTGGACGAGCAGGTCGGCCAGCTGCGCGACCGGTTCGCCACGCTGAAGGGTGTCGACCGCCCCGCCGCCGACGGCGACTACGTGTCGCTCGACCTGCTCGCGACCATCGACGACGAGGAGGTCGAGGGCGGCACCGCCAACGGCCTGTCGTACGAGATCGGCAGTGGTCAGCTGCTCGACGGCATCGACGAGGCGCTCGTCGGCATGACGGCGGACGAGACCCGCACCTTCGCCAGCAAGCTGGTGGGCGGGCCGCACGCCGGCGAGGAGGCGCAGATCGCGGTCACCGTGAAGAGCGTCCGGGAGAAGGAGCTGCCCGAGCTGGACGACGAGTTCGCCCAGCTGGCCAGCGAGTTCGACACGCTGGACGAGCTGCGCGCGGACGTCCGCGGCCGGGTCGAGCGCAACAAGAAGCTGGAGCAGGCGTACCAGGCGCGCGACAAGGCGCTGGAGTCGCTGCTGGCGGCGACCGAGGTCCCGGTGCCCGAGGGCGTCGTGACCGAGGAGGTCGAGTTCCGCAAGGAGAACATGGGCGAGCAGCTCGCCCAGATGGGCAGCAACCTGGAGCAGTACCTCGCGGCCGAGGGCAAGTCGGCGGAGGAGTTCGACGCGGAGCTGCGCACGAACGCCGAGGAGGCGGTCAAGACCCAGCTCGTACTGGACGCGTTGGCCGACGCCGAGGAGGTCGGCGTCAACGACCAGGAGCTGACCGAGGAGGTCGTGCGGCGGGCGCAGATGGCCGGCGCGCAGCCTCAGCAGTACGCGGACCAGCTGGTCCGGTCGGGTCAGCTGTCCGCCGTCGTGGCCGACGTCCGGCGGGGCAAGGCCCTGTCGCTGGTGCTGGACCACGCCTCGGTCACCGACACCGCGGGCCGCCCGGTCGACATCAAGGCCGTGCTGAACCCGGCCGGTGAGCCGCAGGCCGAGGGCGCCGCGGAGGCCGTGGAGGCCGCCGACGACGCCGAGTCGGCCCCGGCGAACAGCGAGGGCTGACGGCGCCGCACAGGCCGCCTGACGTACCGACCGGCCCGTCACCCCGCCCCGGGGTACGGGCCGGTCGGCGTTTCGCCCCGGGCCGGGCGAGGCTGCGCTGAGAGCGAACAGCGGCCCGGACAGCGGATGCCGGCGCACCTCACCGGCTAGGGTCGGATTACCACCAGCTAGCACGAGAGTGTCGACGGATCGGGTTCCGACCGCCGGCGCCACGCGGGCCGAGAGGACTGCCTTTCATGACTGACCTGTACACGCCGGCGGCGCCGACCGGGCGTTCGCCGGAGACCGGCGGCGGCGGTTTCGACGACCTCGTCTTCAACCGGTTGCTGCGGGAGCGGATCATCTTCCTGGGCACCGAGGTGACCGACGAGTCCGCCAACCGGGTCGTCGCGCAGCTTCTGCTGCTGTCCGCCGAGGACCCGGAGCGGGACATCTCGCTCTACATCAACTCGCCCGGCGGCTCGGTCTACTCGGGCATGGCCATCTACGACACGATGCAGTTCGTGAAGAACGACGTCGCGACGTACGCGCTGGGCATGGCCGCCTCGATGGGCCAGCTCCTGCTGTGCGCCGGCGCCCCCGGCAAGCGGTACGCGCTGCCGCACGCCCGGATCATGATGCACCAGCCGTCCGGCGGCATCGGCGGTACGGCCGCCGACGTGGCCATCCAGGCCGAGCAGATGGTGTACACGAAGAAGATGTTCCAGGAGTGCGTCGCCCGGCACACCGGTCAGACGCTGGAGCAGATCGAGACCGACTCGGACCGCGACCGCTGGTTCACGGCCGAGGAGGCCAAGGACTACGGCTTCATCGACCACGTGGTCACCGGTGCCGTGCAGGTGCCCGGTGGCGCCGGTCTGTCCTGACCGGTCACTCCTCGTCCAGCCGGCCTCAACGAAGGAACCAACGATGAGTCTTTCCAGTCTTCCGAACGGTGGTCTGAGCACGCCGTCCGGCTTCGCGCCGGTGCAGAACCGCTACATCCTGCCGTCGTTCGTCGAGCGCACGTCGTACGGGGTGAAGGAGTCCAACCCGTACAACATGATGTTCGAGGAGCGGATCATCTTCCTCGGCGCGCAGATCGACGACGTGTCCGCCAACGACGTCATGGCCCAGCTGCTGGCCCTGGAGTCGATGGACCCGGACCGCGACATCACGATGTACATCAACTCGCCGGGTGGGTCGTTCACCGCGATGACCGCGATCTACGACACCATGCAGTACATCCGGTGCGACATCTCGACGGCGTGCCTGGGCCAGGCGGCCTCCGCCGCGGCGGTACTGCTGGCCGCCGGCGCGCCCGGCAAGCGCATGGCGCTGCCCAACTCGCGCATCATCATCCACCAGCCCGCGACCGAGGGCGGGTACGGTCAGGGTTCGGACATCGAGATCCAGGCCAGGGAGATCATGCGGATGCGGACGTTGCTGGAGGACCTCATCTCCAAGCACTCCGACCGCGACATCGAGCTGGTGAAGCGGGACATCGACCGTGACAAGATCCTCACGGCCGAGGAGGCGAAGGAGTACGGGTTGGTCGACCAGGTGCTGCCGAGCCGTAAGAAGAACGCGGTGGCGGTGGCGGCCGGCTGAAACCCTGGCTCGGGGGTCCGTTTCGGGCCCCCGAGCGGGTACCGTCGAGGAGACGGTAGGCAGGCACGCAGCATGGAGAGAGTCCAGCGCGGCCGGGCGTGAGTCCCGGTCGCCGGTGCAGGGGGAGTCGTAGGTGGCACGGATCGGCGACGGCGGAGACCTGCTGAAGTGTTCCTTCTGTGGGAAGTCGCAGAAGCAGGTCAAGAAGCTCATCGCGGGCCCAGGTGTGTACATCTGCGACGAGTGCATCGACCTCTGCAACGAGATAATCGAGGAGGAGCTCTCCGAGTCGGGCGACGTCAAGTGGGACGAACTGCCCAAGCCCAAGGAGATCT
>NZ_BOMB01000050.1 GCF_016861975.1 Actinocatenispora rupis
GTCGGGACCCGAGCGACGATCCGAGTCAGGATCCGAGTAGCGATCCGAGCGCAGATCCGAGCAGTGACCCGAGCGGCGATCCGAGTCAGGATCCGAGCGACGATCCGACCGACGACCCGAGCCACGATCCGGGCGACGATCCGAGTGGCGATCCGAGCGCAGATCCGAGCGCAGATCCGAGCAGCGACCCGAGCCAGGATCCGGGCGACGATCCGAGTCAGGATCCTAGTAGCGATCCGGGTCAGGACCCGAGTGGCGATCCGAGCGAGGATCCGAACAACGACCCGAGTGACGATCCGACCAGCGATCCGAGCCAGGATCAGGAGTCTGGGGCCGGGCAGAGTTCCGAGCAGGAGTCCGCGCAGGAGGCCGGTGAGGAACCGGTCGCGGACCAGCAGTCGGAGTCCGTGCATGAGGCGGGCGACGACGGGTACGAGGATCACGCCGCCGCGGACGACGATGACGTGTCGTCGTCGATGGAAGGCGGTTCCGGCTACGAGCCCGACGATGACGACGCCGAGCAGGGCACCGAATCCGAGGGCGCCGGGTCCGAGGGTACGGAGACTCCGGGAGCTGAGCGCGCCGGATCGGAAGAGGCCGAGACCGAGGGCGCCGGTACCGAGGGCGCGGAAGGCGTCGGGACCGAGGGCGCCGGTACCGAGGGGGCGGAAGGCGCCGGAACCGAGGGTGTCGAAGGCGCTGGGACCGAGGGCGCCGGGACCGAGGAGGCCGGCGGCGACCGGTACGAGCAGCAGGCTGCCGCGGACGACGCCGAGGTGGACGACTCGATGTCCGGTGAGAGCGGCGAGGCGGGTTCCGGCGGAGACCAGGGCGCCCAGCCGGACAGGGAAGCGGAGTGATGGCGGAGTCGGAGAAGCCGGCGCCGGGCCGGGAGCCGGGGCAGCCGGTGCAGAAGCAGAAGCCGCGGCCGTGGGTCTGGGACCGGCACGGCGACGAGCTGTACCGGAAGAGCTGGGCGCGGTTCGCCGAGTGGGTGGCGTGGCTGGAGTCGGCGTACGCGCCGTGGGTGTTGCTGCCGCCGTGCTGGCCGGCGCACACCGGGCTGGCCGCCGAGCTGAAGCTCTTCTGGTACTGGCACCGCTGGACGCAGACGGGTCAGGCGAGCCCGGCGGACGCGGTCCGGTGGCACAGCGAGCTTCGGCATGCCGCGTCGGCGTGGCGTGAGCTGGCGACCTGTTCGCACGAGCCCCCGGTACGGCACCGGCAGGCGATCGCGCGTGACCGGCGCCGGCGTACCGAGGATTTCGTGGATCGGGCGATGCGGCGGGAGTTCGAGGCGGAGGCGGGAGAGGACTGATGGTCCACCAGGCGATGTGCGCGCACTGCCGGACCGTGTTGATGCCGGGGATGCCGGGTTGTCTGCGGTGCGGCCGGCCGGTGCCGGAGGAGACCGGTGGCGCGGCCTGCCCGTCCTGCGGCGAGCCGACCGCGGCGCACGCGCGGTTCTGCTCGGCGTGCGGCACACCCCTGGGTAGGCGCGCCGTGGTCGGCGCACCCGCGACTGCCGCGGCATCCCCGGCCGTACCTGATGCCGCCACGCCAGCAGGAACCCCGCCCGGCGCGAGGGTTCCCGACGCGACAGCGTCCGGGGCAACAGCGTCCGGGGGAACCGCGTCCGCGACCACCACGCCTGGCGGAACCCTGCCCGGGGCCACGCCGGCTGGGGGAAACCTGCCGGGAGGAACCGCGCCCGGGGTGCCGGCGCCCGGATCCGTAGCGGTACAAGGAGGGCCGCCGGCGCCGGCCGCGGTCGAGGTGTCCGGGCGGGCGCCGAAGGGGCTGCTGCTCGGGATCGGCGCGGCGGCCGTGGCGCTGGTGGTACTCGTGGGCGGGTTGTACGTGGTGCAGTCGCTCGCGTTCAGCCCGAAGTCGGCCGTGTCGGCGTACTTCTCGGCGCTGGGTGCGCGGGACGCGGCGGGGGCGTGGCGGGCGTCGGGGAACGAGGGCACGCCGCCGCCGACGATGCGGAGTGGCGCGCTGCGTAAGGGATCCGGGTACGAGCCGCCGACGGACGTGTCGATCGGTGCGGTGACGGTGCGGGACCATTCGGCGTCGGCGCGGGTGAGTTTCCGGCTGGCCGGGCGTACGCGGCGGGTGTCGGTGGCGGTGCAGCGGGACGACCGGAAGAGTTGGCTGCTGTTCCACGGTTGGCACGTGTCGCAGGGGTCGGGGTCACTGATGGTGGTGGCGCCGGGGTTGTCGACGGTGACGGTCGACGGCGTGTCGGTGTCCGGGTCTTCCGACGGGTACGGCTCGGGGGTCACGGTGCCGGTGTTCCCAGGCAGCCACCGGGTGGGTGTGGGGCCGAACCCGCTGCTCGCCGCGCCGGCGCGGACGGTGGCGGTCGACGCGGGGTCGTCGGAGGATGCCGGTGACGCGCCGACCGTGCAACTGGCGGTGTCGGTGAAGGAGTCCGCGCACGACGCGGTCGACCGCGCGGTGCGTACGCTGCTCGACCGGTGCGCGCAGGCGACGACGCTGGACCCGGACGGTTGCCCGTTCAGCTACTACAGCTACTACGACGCCGACCACGTGCAGTGGACGATCACGAAGTACCCGACGTTCGAGATCGCGCAGGACGAGGGCGGGGTGTCCACGAGTACCACGGAGAGCGGCACCGCCGACGTCACGTACACGTACAAGGGGTACGACGGGAAGCCGGCGAAGGATCACCAGACGGTGGACATCCAGGTCGACGGCACGGTCACGGTGAAGCACGGCCAGATCGCCTGGCAGCCGTCCGGCTACTGAGCAACGCATCGTCCGCCATCGATGTACTGTCCGTGCGAAGTGTGCGGTACGTGGCGGGTCGGTGACATGGTGATCATCGGCATAGCCCGGGCTGGCAGGATATTCCGCGTGGTACGCCGAATGTCCGGCCGCCCGGGCTTTCCCGTCGCGAACGCGCATCGGTAGCCTCGGTGGACATGACCGCCAGTACCGCATCAGCCAGCCGGGGCCGCCGGACTCGCCGCGGTCGGCTACCGAGCGTGTTGTTCTGGTCGGGCGTGATGCTCACCCCGGTCGCCGGACTCGGCATCTGGTTCGCCCACGGTGGCGGGCCGCTGCGCGGCGCCGCACTGCTCGCCCTGCTCGGCACGGTCCTGATCGGCCTGTCCGTCGTGCTGCGGCGCGACGACGAGGGCACCCGTCTCGAACTCCAGGAGAACGTGCTCGCCGAGGTCGAGGCGCTGCGTACCGAGCTGGGTACGGCGATGACGACCGCGCTGCAACGCGTCAACCACGGTACGCACGCGGAGCTGGCGGCGCTCCAGGAGCAGGTCGACCAGCTGGCCGGGCAGGTCTCCCGGGTGCCCGCCGAAGCCGTGGCCGCGCGTACGGCCGGGTCGCGTGCCGGCGAGGCCGCCCCGCCTGCCGTACGGCCCGCGGACCCGATGCGGGACAGTATGGGTGGCGCGCGCCCGGGTGTACGCCCGAGGGATCCGATGCGGGACAGCATGGGCGGACCTCGCCCGGTGGACCCGATGCGGGACAGCATGGGCGGGGCGCGGCCGGTGGATCCGTTGCGGGACAGCGCATCCCGGCCCGACCCGTGGGCGGGCCTGCGCGGCGACGATCCCGCGCCGGCCCCGGAACCGGCACCCGCGCCCGCGCCGTCCCCGGCACCCGCACCGGCGCCGGCACCCGCGCCCGCGTCGAAGCCACGGCGGCGCGCCCGGCACCGCGCGGAGGACTGACCCAGGGCTACTTGTCGATGTCGCCGACGACGAAGAACATCGAGCCGAGGATGGCGATCAGGTCGGGGACCAGGCAGCCGGGCAGCAGGGTGCACAGCGCCTGGATGTTGGCGTACGAGGCGGTGCGCAGCTTGAGTCGCCACGGTGTCTTCTCGCCGCGGGAGACGAGGTAGTAGCCGTTGACGCCGAGCGGGTTCTCGGTCCAGGCGTACGTGTGGCCCTCGGGGGCCTTGACCACCTTGGGCAGCCGTACGTTGACGGGGCCGGTGGTGCGGTCGACCTCGGTGAGGCAGCGGTCGGCGAGGTCGAGCGACACGTGCACCTGGTCGAGCAGGCACTCGAACCGGGCGTGGCAGTCGCCGGCGGTACGGGTGACGACGGGCACGTCGAGCTGGCCGTACGCGAGGTAGGGCTCGTCGCGGCGGAGGTCGAAGTCGAGGCCGGAGGCGCGCGCGACGGGCCCAGACACCCCGTACGCGGCGGCCTTCTCGGCGCTCAGCACGCCGACGCCGACGGTACGGGCGAGGAAGATCTCGTTGCGGTGGATGATGTTGTCGAGGTCGGGCAGCCGCCGGCGTACTTCCGCGATGGCCTGGCGGCAGCGTCCGGTCCAGCCGGCGGGCACCTCCTCCTTGAGGCCGCCGACGCGGTTGAACATGAAGTGCATGCGGCCGCCGGCGACCTCCTCCATGACGGTCTGCAGGACCTCGCGTTCCCGGAACGCGTAGAACATCGGCGTGATGGCGCCGATCTCCAGCGGGTACGAGCCGAGGAACATCAGGTGGTTGAGTACCCGGTTGAGCTCGGCGAGCAGGGTGCGCAGCCACACCGCCCGGTCCGGTACGGCCATGCCCATGAGCCGTTCGACGGCGAGTACGACGCCGAGTTCGTTGCTGAACGCGGACAGCCAGTCGTGCCGGTTGGCGAGCACGATGATCTGCCGGTAGTCGCGCACCTCGAACAGCTTCTCGGCGCCGCGGTGCATGTACCCGATGATCGGTTCGGCGGCCTTGACGCGCTCGCCGTCGAGGGTGAGCCGCAGCCGGAGTACGCCGTGGGTGGACGGGTGTTGCGGGCCGATGTTGAGCACCATGTCGGCGGTGGCCAGCTCGGGGTCGGTGAGCTGCTCGACCCCGGAGCCCATCCCGACGACCAGCTCGCGCGACGTGTCGCTGGACCTCATGCCCGCATCCTCCCACCCCGCGGCTCCGCGTACCGCGGGCAACCCGTCAGCCGGCGCGGCGGCGGAGGAACTCGGCGGTGGCGCGGTCGGCGGGGTAGAACGACTCGATGGCGAGCTCGGCGACGGTGACGTCGAGCGGGGTGCCGAACACGGCGGTCGTGGAGAAGAACGACAGTTCGGTGCCCTGGTACCGGTAGCGCAGCGGGACGACGATGCTGCTGCCCTGGCCGGGCAGGTCGACGACGGGCTGCGGGTCGTCGCACGGGTAGTCGGCCAACTCGCGGTACAGCTCGGCGAGGCCGACGTCGGCGGTGGCCTCGGCCTGGTGCCGCAGCCGGTGCAGCAGGTGCGCCCGCCACTGCCCCAGGTTCGCGGTACGCGGGGCGAGACCGTCCGGGTGCAGTGCCAGCCGGAGCACGTTCGCCGGGGGTTCGAGCAGGTGCGGGGCGGCGCCTTCGGTGAGCACGCCGATCGCCGCGTTGGCGTCGACGAGCGTCCAGGACCGGTCCACCACGACCGCCGGGTACGGCTCGTGCCCGGCGAGTACCTGGCGGAGGGCTTCGCAGACGGCGGCCAGGTCGGGCGAGTCCAGCCCGTGCTCCGGGTACGCCGGGGCGTACCCGCCGGCGAGCAGCAGCGCGTTGCGCTCACGCAGCGGTACGTCGAGGCGGTCGGCCAGCTTGAGGATCATCTGGCTGGTGGGCCGGGACCGGCCGGTCTCCACGTAGCTGAGGTGGCGGGTGGACACGTCGGCCTCCAGGGAGAGTTCGAGCTGGCTCAGTCGGCGGCGCTGCCGCCACTCGCGCAGCAGGGATCCCACGGGCAGCGGCCTGTCGATCACGGTCATGCGGCCAACGCTAGGCGAGGGGTGGCCGCCTATGCGATGACCTCCGAGGTCATCGACGTCACGCGGGCGGAGCGGCGACGATCGTCGGCGTACCGGACCGCTGTTGACACAGGAGTACGAGATGACCGGGTTCGCGTTCGGCCGACTGAACACGCCGGGAAAGGTGCATCCGGAGGTGTTCGAGTACCTGGAGCGGATCCAGGGGACGCTCGACCCGTTCGGTGGGCGGTTCCTGATCCACGGCGCGCCGGTGGACGTACGGGAGGGCGGCTGGTCGGGCGACATGGTCCTGATCGGCTTCCCGACCATCCAGCACGCCCGCGACTGGTACGACTCGCCGGCGTACCAGGCGATCAAGCGGCTGCGGAGCGACCACATCGGCGGCGACATCCTGCTGGTGGAGGGCGTACCGGCGGACCACGACTCGGGCGGGATGGCCACTGGGATGCGCGCCGCGTCCTGACCCGCGCGTCGCACGGACAGCAGGCTCCCGGCCGGGTCCTCGCCACCTCCGCCGCGTACGACCCGGGCACGTGGGCGTCACGGTGACAGCTCGACCCCGACCGGTTGGTACAGCCAGGTGTGGCCGCCGAGTCCGGTCGGGTCGGTGAGCTCGGCCGCGTGCGTGGCGGCGGCCAGGTCCCGCAGGTACCCGAGCGGGTCGGTGTCCGCCGCGGACAGCGGCGGCCGGACTCCCGTGACGCCGAGCGCGCGCAGCGCGTCGCGCTGGGACCGCAGCACGGTGCCGGGGCGTACCAGGGGATCCCAGGCGACGTGCGCGGTCAGGTCCGTCGACCCGTCCGGTACGGGCGGGACCTGGCGACCCTGCCGGTATCCGGTGAGCGTGCCGAGCGGGGGCCGGCCGTCGCGGCGGTGGCCGTAGTCGACGGCGAGGGCGAGCCCGCGGGTGACGGCGCCGACCGCGGCGGCCCAGGCGTCGTCGCGCGGCCAGCCGATCTCGGCGCGGGTGCCGGGCCGGTCCAGCGGCCACCAGTCGGCGAGCCACGCCGCGTCCCGCCCGTCGACCGGCGGCCCCGGGGCCTCGGCGCCGGTCGCCGGATCCACCAGCACCAGCCGTACGGTGCCGTCGGCGTCGCGCTCCGCCACGTCCAGCGGCACGTTGTCGAGCCATTCGGTGGCGAGCAGCAACCCGGTCAGCCCCGCCGGTACGTCCGGGCGCCAGTCGACGGCGGACGGCAGCGTCGGCGGCCGCGGCGCCAGGTCGACGCCGACCAGCCGGAGCCGCCCGGCCAGCTCGTCCGGCGCGCCCGCGGCCAGCGCGGTCAACAGCTCACCGCCGCCGGCGCCGACGTCCACCACGTCGAGTTGCCCCGGCGTACCGAGGGCGGTGTCGAGGTGGGCGAGCAGCCGTAGCACCGCCCGCGCCATCGGTACGGTCTGCGCGCTGGTACGGAAATGTGCCGACGGCGGGGCGGTGACGAAGAAGCCGCCCGGACCGTACAGGGCCTCGTGCATCGCGTCGCGCCACCGGAGCATCCATCCACCCTGCCACGTACGGTTACCGCTGTGTGGGCTGCGATCCGTCGGCTGTTCCGGCTGCCGCTGAAGTCGGTGGTCTTCGACGTGTGCGCGGCCGGCCTGCTCGGCGTGCTCGCCCTGGTGCCGGCGCTGTCCGGCGAGCGCCTGGCCGTCGCCCTCGGCGTACTCACGGCCGCCGCGGTCGTGGTCCGCCGGCGCTGGCCGGTACCGGTGTTCGCGGTGGTGTGCCTGCTCGGGCTGGTCCAGGTGCTCACCGAACACCGCGCCTTCCCGTACGACGTGGCCGTGCTGTTCGCGATGTACACGGTGGTGAAGTACGCGGACCGGATGCTGTGGGCGTGGGTGGCGGCCGGCACGGTCGTCGCCGGCTGCGTGCTGCACGGCGTGGTCGGCGACGAGACCGCCGCCCCCTGGTACCAGCGGGCCGCGACGCTCGTCGTCACCGCGGCACCGTTCTGGCTGGTCGCGCTCGTGATGCGGACCCGCCGGCTGTACGTGCGGAGCCTGGAGGACCGGGCCGCCACCGCCGAACGGGAACGCGACCAGCGGGCCCGGCTCGCGGTCGCCGACGAGCGCGGCCGGATCGCCCGCGAGCTGCACGACGTGGTGGCGCACAGCCTGGCCGTGATGATCGTGCAGGCCGACGGCGCGTCGTACGCGATGGACGGCGACCCGGCGACGGCGAAGGACGCCGTCCGTACGGTGGCGGCGACGGGCCGGGAGGCGCTCGCCGACATGCGCCGCCTGGTCGCCGTACTCCGCGGCCCCGCCGCCGGTGAGCCACCGGACGCCACGGTGCCGGAGCCGGGCGGGGAGCCGGAGCGGCGGCGGGTCGGCGTCGGGCGGCTGACGGAGCTGACCGACCGGTTCGACTCCGCCGGCGTGGCCGTGACGGTACGGCGGGTCGGCCCGGTGCGGGAGCTGCCCGGCAGCGTCGACCTCGCCGGGTACCGGATCGTGCAGGAGGCGCTGACGAACGTGCTCAAGCACGCCGGCGTGGGGACCGCGGTGACCGTGACCGTGACGTACGCGGAGGAGGTCGTGGTGCTGGAGGTCGTGGACGACGGCGCGGGCCGCAACGGGTTCGCGGAGCGGCCGCTGCCCGGCGGGCACGGCCTGCTGGGCATGCGCGAGCGCGTCGCCGTGTACGGCGGGGAGTTCGTGGCGGGGCCGCGGACGGGCGGCGGCTGGCGGGTGGCGGCGACGATCCCGCTGGCCGGGCCGGACACGGCGGCGGATACGGTCGACCGGGCGAACGAGGAGGATGCGTGACGATCCGGGTGGTACTGGTGGACGACCAGTCGCTGGTCCGGGCCGGCTTCCGGATGGTGCTCGGCGCGCAGTCGGACATCGAGGTCGTCGGGGAGGCCGGCGACGGCGCCGAGGCGCTGACCCTGCTGTCGCGTACCGCGGCGGACGTGGTGGTGATGGACATCCGGATGCCGCTGATGGACGGCGTGGAGGCGACCAGGCGGCTGGTCGCCACCGGCCCCGGCGCGCCCCGCGTACTGGTGCTGACGACGTTCGACACCGACGCGGACGCGTTCGCCGCGCTGAACGCCGGGGCCAGCGGGTTCCTGCTGAAGAACGTGCCGCCGGAGGAGCTGCTGACCGCGATCCGGGTCGTCGCGTCCGGCGACTCGGTGGTCGCGCCGAGCGTCACCCGGCGGCTGCTGGACCGGTTCGCCGGGCAGCTGTCCGCCCCGGTGACGCCCGACACCCGGCTGGACGCGCTGACCGACCGCGAGCGGGAGGTCCTGCTGCTGCTCGCCGAGGGCCTGTCGAACGCCGAGATCGCCGCCCGCCTGGTCGTGGCCGAGGCCACCGTGAAGACGCACGTCGGCCGGATCCTGACGAAGCTGGACCTGCGCGACCGGGTCCAGGCCGTCGTCCTCGCGTACGAGACGGGGCTGGTCCGGCCCGGCCGGTGAACGTTGCCACAAGCTGTGTCCGTCCACCGCCCGGCGGGCGATACTTGGCCGTGACCGGTACCCGACGCAGTGGACTGGATCAACGAGCATGAACACAGTGTTTTCCGCCCGGAGCGGGCGGTGACCCGGCCGGAGGACCGGCCGGGGCGGCTGGCGGTCGGCGTGGTCGGCGCCGGCCGGGTGGGTTCCGTGCTGGGCGCCGCGTTGCGCCGCGCGGGCCATTCGATCGTCGGTGCGACCGGGGTGTCGTCCGCGTCCCGCGAACGGGCCGGCCGGCTGCTGCCCGACGTCCCGCTGCTGCCGGCGGACGAGGTCGCGGCGCGCTGCGACCTGCTGCTGCTCGGCGTACCGGACGACGTGCTGGGCGGGCTGGTCGAGGGGCTGGCGTCGACCGGCGCGATCCGGCCGGGGCAGATCGTCGTGCACCCCAGCGGGGCGTACGGGATCGGTGTGCTGGAGCCGGCGCTGCGGCGCGGTGGGCTGCCGATGGCGCTGCACCCGGCGATGACGTTCACGGGCCGGCCGGAGGACGTGGACCGGCTGGCGGGCGTGTCGTTCGGGGTGACGTCGCCGCCGGAGCTGCGGCCCGCGGCCGAGGTGCTGGTGCTGGAGATGGGCGGCGAGCCGCAGTGGGTCGAGGAGGCCGACCGGCCGCTCTACCACGCGGCCCTCGCGCACGGCGCCAACCATCTCGTCACCCTCGTCAACGAGGCCGTGTACCTGTTGCGCCAGGCCGGCGTGGTGCACCCGGAGCGGATGGTCGCGCCGTTGCTGTCCGCCGCGCTGGACAACACCCTGCGGCTCGGTGACGCGGCGCTGACCGGGCCCGTCTCCCGCGGCGACGCCGGTACGGTGCAGCGCCACCTGGACGCGATCGCCGGCGCGGCACCGGAGTCCGTCGCGGCGTACCTGGCGCTGGCCCGGCGTACGGCGGACCGGGCGATCGCGGCGGGCCGGTTGTCGGCGACGGCGGCCGAACCGCTGCTCGGTGTCCTGGCCGAACGACCCGATCGGGCGAGCTCATGATCCTGGCGCGCGACGAGGCCGAACTGCACACCGTCCGAAGTGGACTGTCCGGTGTGGTCGGTGTGGTGATGACGATGGGCGCACTGCACGACGGGCACCGCGCGCTGATCGCCGCGGCGCGCGGGTCCTGCGACGCCGTGCTCGTCACGATCTTCGTGAATCCGTTGCAGTTCGGGCCTTCCGAGGACCTCGACCGCTATCCGCGTACGCTCGACGCCGACCTGGCGCTGTGCGAGGCGGCCGGCGTCGACGCGGTCTTCGCGCCGACCGTCGACACCGTGTACCCGGGCGGGCTGCCCGCGGTGCGGGTGAACCCGGGGCCGCTGGGCCGGGAGCTGGAGGGCGCGAGCCGCCCCGGTTTCTTCGACGGCGTGCTCACGGTCGTGCTGAAGCTGCTGCACCTGACCCGCCCGCACCGGGCGTACTTCGGGGAGAAGGACTACCAGCAGCTCGCGCTGGTGCGGCGGATGGTGCGGGACCTGACCGTGCGGACGGACGGCGCGGCGGTGGAGATCGTTGGCGTGCCGACGATCCGGGAGCCGGACGGGCTGGCCCGGTCCAGCCGCAACGGCTATCTGTCCACTATGGAGCGTACGGCGGCGCTGGCGCTCTCGGCGGCGCTGTTCGCGGGCGCGCGGGCCGCCGCGCACGGGCCGGACGCCGCGCTCGCCGCCGCCCGTTCCGTACTCGACGGGGCGGTGGAGCTGGACTACCTGGTGCTCACCGACCCGGATCTCGGCCCGGCACCGGCGCGCGGGCCGGGGCGGTTGCTCGTCGCGGCCCGGGTCGGCACGACCCGGCTGATCGACAACATGGCGGTGACGGTCGGACACGACCCGGCCGTACCGACGACTGGCGGTGACGCGGCGGCCGGCGTACCGGCCGGGCCGTCCGTCGCCTCGTGAGGAGACCGATGTTCCGTACGATGCTCAAGTCCAAGATCCACCGGGCCACGGTGACGCAGGCGGACCTGCACTACGTGGGCTCGGTGACGATCGACGCCGACCTGCTCGCGGCGGCGGACCTGCTGGCGGGCGAGCAGGTGTCCATTGTGGACATCACGAACGGCGCGCGGCTGGAGACGTACGTGATCCCCGGCCCGGCCGGCTCCGGCGTCATCGGGATCAACGGCGCCGCAGCGCATCTCGTCCACCCCGACGACCTCGTCATCATCATGTCGTACGCGGCGATGACCGACGCCGAGGCCCGCTCGTACGAGCCGCGCGTGGTGCACGTGGACGCCCGCAACCGGGTGATCGAGCTGGGCTCCGACCCGGCCGCCGCACCGCCCGGCGTGGTCGGCGACCCGGTGCCCGGAAACCTGGTGGCCGCGGCGGACGCCCGGTGAGCGTCGACGACGTACTGGAGCGTCCGGCGCTGCGGCTGGCAGTACCGGGCCGGTTGGCGGCGGGCGCGCCGGGCTGGACCGACGAGACCGACGTGTGCGTGGTCGGTTCCGGGGTGGCCGGGTTGACCGCGGCGCTGCACGCGCGCGAGGCCGGTCTGCGGGTCACCGTGGTGACCAAGGTGAACATCGACGACGGGTCGACCCGGTGGGCGCAGGGCGGCATCGCCGCCGTCCTCGACCCGCACGACACCCCGGCCGCGCACGCCGGCGACACCCGGGTGGCCGGCGTCGGGCTCTGCGACCCGGCCGCCGTCGACGTGCTCGTACGCGAGGGTCCGGCGCGGGTGCGCGAGCTGATCCGGTTCGGCGCGGACTTCGACCGCAACCCGGACGGCACGCTGGCACTGACCCGGGAGGGCGGTCACCACGCGAACCGCATCGTGCACGCGGGCGGCGACGCCACCGGCGCGGAGGTGCAGCGCGCCCTGCACGCCGCCGTACGGCGGGATCCGTGGATCAAGTTGGTCGAGCACGCGCTGGTGCTGGACCTGTTGACGGACGCGACCGGGCGCGCCTGCGGCGTGACCCTGCACGTACTCGACGAGGGCAGCCCGGACGGGGTGGGCGCGATCCTGGCCCGCGCGGTCGTGCTGGCCACCGGCGGGATGGGGCAGGTCTTCGCGACGACGACGAACCCGGTGGTCTCCACCGGCGACGGGGTGGGGCTCGCGCTGCGCGCCGGCGCGGCGGTCACGGACCTGGAGTTCATGCAGTTCCACCCGACCGCGCTGTACCTGCCGGGGGCGGGGCTGGAGCAGCAGCCGCTGGTGTCGGAGGCGCTGCGCGGCGAGGGCGGTCACCTGGTGGACGCGGCGGGCCGCCGGTTCATGGTGGGCCGGCACGAGCTGGCCGAGCTGGCCCCGCGCGACGTCGTCGCGAAGGGCATCATGCGCACGATGCTCGCCGAGGGCACCGACCACGTACGCCTGGACGCCCGGCACCTGGGCCGGGAGATGCTGGAGCAGCGGTTCCCGACGATCACGGCGCGCTGCCGGGAGGCGGGTGTCGACCCGGTGACCGACCCGATCCCGGTCGCCCCCGCCGCGCACTACGCCAGCGGCGGCGTCCGTACGGACCTGACCGGGCGTACGTCGGTACCGGGGCTGTACGCGTGCGGTGAGGTGGCCTGCACGGGCGTACACGGTGCGAACCGGCTCGCGTCGAACTCGTTGCTGGAGGGCCTGGTGTTCTCCGCCCGGATCGCCGGCGAGCTGGCCCGGGACCTGCCGCCGCAGGCGGACCCGGTGCAGCTCGACCGTCCACAGTGGGCGGTCGACCCGGCGGTACGGGAGCCGCTCCAGCGGGCGATGTCCCGCGGCGCCGGCGTACTGCGGAGTGCGGAGTCGTTGCGGGAGACGGGGGACCGGCTGGTCGAGCTGGCCGCGACCCGGGCCCCCGCCGGTACGGCCGCGTGGGAGGCGACGAACCTGGTGACGCTGGCCGGCGCGCTGGTCGCCGCCGCGTCCGGGCGGCGCGAGACCCGGGGCTGCCACTGGCGCGAGGACTTCGCCGACGCGGACGACGCCTGGCTGGGCCACCTGGTCGCCACGATCGACCCGGCCGGCACGCTCACCGAGACCTTCGAAGGGATCCGCCCGTGACCACCGTCGTACTTGGACAGTCCATTGTGGACTTCGTGGCCGCGGCGGGGCTCGACCCCGACCAGGTCTCCGCCACCGTACGCGGGGCGCTGGCCGAGGACCTGGGGCCGGACGGGCTCGACGTGACGAGCGTGGCGACGATCCCGGCCGGGCAGACCGACGTCGCCGAGCTGGTGGCCCGCGCGGACGGCGTGGTCGCCGGGCTGCCGGTCGCCGCGGCCGTGTTCGACCTGACATCCGGTGGTACGACGAGCTTCCAGGCCCGCGTCACCGACGGCACCGCCGTACGCCGGGGCGACGTGCTGGCCGACATCGCCGGCCCGACAAGGGATCTGCTCACCGCCGAACGTACCGCGCTGAACCTGCTGTGCCGCGCCAGCGGCGTCGCCACGCACACCCGCCGCTGGGCCGACGCGCTCGCCGGTACCGGCGCGACCGTGCTGGACACCCGCAAGACCACCCCGGGCCTGCGCTTCCTGGAGAAGTACGCGGTGCGGGTCGGGGGTGGCACCAACAAGCGCATGGGCCTGTACGACGTGGCGATGATCAAGGACAACCACGTCGCCGCCGCCGGCTCCGTGACCGCCGCGTACGAGCGGGTGCGCGAGCGGTTCCCGGACGTACCGGTGCAGGTCGAGGTGACGACGGTGGACGAGGCGGTGGAGGCGGTGACCGCCGGCGCCACGTTCCTGTTGTGCGACAACATGTCCCCGGGGCTGCTGCGCGAGGTGGTGGCCGCGGTCGGCGGCCGGGCCGAGCTGGAGGCGACCGGCAACCTGACGCTGGAGCGGGCCGCGGAGTACGGCGCGACCGGCGTGCAGTACCTGTCGGTGGGTGGGCTGACCCACTCGTCGCCGATCCTCGACATCGCGCTCGACCTGCGCCGACACCACTAGGAGCTGGCGTGCTGCTCTGCATCGACGTCGGGAACACCAACACCGTGCTCGCCACGTTCGACGGCGAGAAGCTGACGCGGTCGTGGCGGATCAGGACCGACGGTCGCGCCACGGCCGACGAGCTGGCCCTGACGTTCCGCGGGCTGCTGGACGGGCGGCCGATCACCGGGATCGCCGCCTGCTCCACGGTTCCGGCGGTCCTGCACGAGCTGCGCCTCATGTTCGCCGGGTACTACCCGGACGTGCCGGTGGTCGTCGTGGAGCCGGGCGTCCGCACCGGCGTGCAGCTGACGTACCACAACCCGCGCGAGGTCGGTACGGACCGGGTGATGAACACGCTCGCCGCGCACAGCCTGTACGGCGGGCCCGCCGTCGTCGTCGACTTCGGTACCTCGACCAGCTTCGACGTGGTCAGCGCGAGCGGCGGGTTCCTCGGCGGGGCGCTCGCGCCGGGCGTCGAGATCTCCGCGGACGCGCTCGCCGCCCGCGCCGCGCAGCTGGTGAAGGTCGAGCTGACGCGGCCGCCGCACCCGATCGGCAAGAGTACGGTCGAGGCGCTCCAGAGCGGCATCGTGTACGGCTTCGCCGGCCAGGTGGACGGGATCGTCGGCCGGATCTCCGCCGAGCTGGGCGGCCTGCGCGCGGTGGTCGCCACCGGCGGGCTCGCGCCGTTGATCATCGGCGAGTGCCGCACGGTCACGCACCACGAGCCGCACCTGACGCTCATCGGCCTGCGCCTGGTGTACGCCAGGAACGCCTGACACCGTACGGTTTCCACCGCATGCCTGGTACGGGAGCATGTATCCGGCCGCAACGCATTGATTTTGGGCGATTGCCGTCTTTACGATCATGGCGCACGTGTCGTACGCCACTTCCGGATCCGCCTACCCCTCCTGGTTGATCCGACTCGTAAGGAGACCGGATGCAACGTACCCCTCCACCACGCCCGGTCCGGGTGCTGCTCGCCGTCGGTTCGGCGGTCGCCCTGACCGGCCTCGCACTGGCGCCGGCCCAGGCGGCCAGCGCGTCGTCCCTGCTCGGCGGCTCCACCACCGCTCACCACTCGTACGGGTGCGCGCCGGTGAAGCCGGGCGAGATCCCGTGCGTCGGCAAGGTCCACGTACCGTCGGCGCCGGCGACCGGCGGCAGCAGCAAGCCCGCGGCGCCGAAGCCGCCGGCCGCGACCACGAAGTCCCGCCCGGCGACGCCGAAGCGGGTCACCGGCACCAAGACCGTCGGCGTACGGTCGTTCGGCTGCGCGACGGCGAGCGCCGGTGACGTGGCCTGCCTCGGCAAGTTCGCGCCGCGCACGTTCAAGACGGTGAACGGCAAGGCGGTCGCGCCGAAGACGACCGGCAGCCCGACCTCGTCCGGCCTGACGCCGGCCCAGCTGGTCAAGGCGTACGGCCTGGCCGGTACGAACGGCAACGGCCGTACGGTCGCCATCGTCGACTCGAACGACGCGCCCACCGCCGAGGCCGACCTCGGCGCGTACCGGAAGGCGTACGGCCTGCCGGCGTGCACCACGGCGAACGGCTGCTTCAAGAAGGTCAACCAGAAGGGCGCGGCGTCGCCGCTGCCGGCCGCCGACTACGGCTGGGCCGAGGAGATCTCGCTGGACCTGGACATGGTCTCGGCGGTCTGCCCGACCTGCCACATCCTGCTCGTCGAGGCGGACGGCCCGACCACCGAGGACCTGGGCGCGGCGGAGAACACCGCGGCCAACACCCCCGGCGTCGTCGCCATCTCCAACAGCTGGGGCGGTTCGGAGGACGACACGACCCTGCCGGCCGACAAGTACTTCGACCACCCGGGGATCGCGATCACCGCCAGCTCCGGCGACTCCGGGTACGGCGTGCTCTGGCCGGCCGCGTCCAACCACGTCACCGCCGTCGGCGGGACGAGCCTGAAGGCCGACAGCAGCGCCCGCGGGTACTCGGAGACCGCGTGGTCGGGTGCCGGCTCGGGGTGCTCGGTGCAGGAGTCGAAGCCGTCCTGGCAGAAGGACACCGGCTGCGGCAAGCGCAGCATCGCGGACGTGTCCGCGGTGGCCGACCCGACCACCGGCGTCGCCGTGTACGACACGTACAACAGCTGTGGTGGCGGGCCGCTCTGCGACGTGCTGCTGGGCCTCGGCCTGGCGCAGGGCGCGGACGGTTGGGTGCAGGTGGGCGGCACCAGCGCCTCCTCCCCGATCATCGCCAGCGTGTACGCGCTGGCCGGGAACACCGCCTCGATCGACCCGTCCTACCCGTACTCGCACGCCTCGTCGCTGAACGACGTGACGAGCGGCAGCAACGGCAAGTGCGGAAACTACCTGTGCACCGCCGGCAAGGGCTACGACGGCCCGACCGGCCTGGGTACGCCGAAGGGCACCGGCGCCTTCTGACCCGCGCACCGAACGACGGGGGTACGCCTGGGCGTGCCCCCGTCGTCGTGTTCAGCGCCGGGTCAGGACGGACCAGACGGCCGCGACGAGCGGTGTGCGCAGCTGGTCCCGGCGTACGCAGAGCCCGATCCGGAACGGGGTGAGCGCCGGCCGCACCGGTACGGGCACGAGCCGGCCGGCGAGCGCGCTGGTGTCCAGGACCAGCCGCGGTACGACGCCCACGCCGCAGCCGAGCGCCACCATCGCCAGCAGCGCCTCATGACCGTCCACTTCGGACACCGCGGCCGGGGTGACGCCGCGGCGGCGCAGCCACCGGTCCGCCGCGGTACGCGCGAGCCCGGCCCGCGGCAGGACGAGCGGGGTGTCGGCGCCGATCCGCGGCACGGCGGCGTCCTTCGCGGCGATGAACACCAGCGGCGTACTCGTCAGGTGCCGGCTCACCAGCGCGCCCGGTACGCGCTCCGGCAGGGCCGCCACGGCGAGGTCCACCGAGCCCTCGTCGACCCGGGCGATCGCCTCCGCCGCCAGTCCCGTCCGCACCTCCAGCTCGACCCCCGGGTACGCCGCGCGGAACGGTGCCAGCAGGTCCGGCAGCAGCGCCTGGCACGCGGTCACCGTCGCGAACACGGTGAGCCGCCCGGTCAGTTCCGCCGGCTCACCACCCTCCCGCCGGTACTCGTCCCACAACCGCAGCGCGTCCTCGGCGTACCGGCGGAAGCGGTGTCCGGCCTCGGTGAGCGCGACGCCCCGCGGTCCGCGGTCCAGCAGCCGCTCGCCCGCCTGCGCCTCCAGCCGTTGTACGACCCGGGTCAGCGTCGCCGCGCTGACGTGCCGGTCCCCGGACGTACGGCCGAAGTTGAGGGTGCGGGCGAGGTGCAGGAACAGGTGCAGGTCCCGATGGCTGTCCATGTTTCGCTTCCTGAAACGGTCCGTTGCGTACCTTGCGCTTGCTGCAATGTACGCCGGGGCCGTAGAACCGGTGCATGACCTTCACCTCGGACGTCTTCGACGTCGAGACCATCGAACTCGCCGGCACCACCGAACACATCGTCCGCGGCGGCCGGCACCTGTTCGGCGCGCTGCCGCGGGCGTTCGCCGGGGTACGCCGGATCGGGGTGCTCGGCTGGGGACCGCAGGGCCGGGCGCAGGCGCTGAACCTGCGGGATTCGTTGGCGGACACCGGAATCACGGTCACCGTCGGGCTGCGCCCCGGGTCGTCGTCGGCCGCCGACGCCGAGGCGCACGGCTTCCACCGCGCCGACGGTACGCTCGGCGACTGGCTCGACGTGGCCGCCACCAGCGACCTCGTCCTGCTGCTGGTGTCCGACGCGGCGCAGGTCGCGCACCGCGCCGAGATCTTCGCCGCGCTGCGGCCCGGCGCGACCCTCGGGCTGTCGCACGGCTTCCTCGCCGGCCACCTGGCCAACGAGGGCCTCGACTGGCCGGCCGGAATCTCCGTGATCGCCGTGTGCCCCAAGGGAATGGGCGACTCGCTGCGCCGCCTCTACCGGCAGGGCGCGGACGTCGACGGCGCCGGCATCAACGCCAGCTTCGCCGTCGCCGCCGACCACGACGGGTACGCCGTGGACCGGGCGCTCGCGTGGTCGATCGCGATCGGCTCGCCGTACACGTTCCGGACGACGCTGGACGACGAGCGGCTGTCCGACATCGTCGGCGAGCGCGCGATCCTGCTCGGCGGCGTCCACGGCATCGTCGAGAGCCTCTACCAGCGGTACCGGACCGCGGGCGCCACCCCGCCCGAGGCGTACGACCGGGCGTGCGCGACGGTGACGGATCCGGTCGCCCGCACCATCTCCCGGGCCGGCCTGCGCGCCGTACGCGACGGGCTGAGCGGGCCGGAGCGCGCCGACTTCGACCGGGCGTACGCCGCGTCGTACCGGCCGTGCCGCGATCTGGTCGAGGAGATCTACGACGAGGTCGCCGACGGCAACGAGCTGCGCAGCGTGGTCCTCAACAGCCGCCGGCTCGCCCGCACGCCGCTCGCCCCGGTCAGCGGATCGGCGATGTGGACGGGGGAACGCGCCGCGACCGGCCTTACGGATCCGTTCACCGCGGGCGTGTTCGTGGCGGCGATGGTGGCGCAGGTGGACGTGCTCGCCGCGCACGGCCACCCGTGGTCCGAGATCGTGAACGAGTCGGTCATCGAGGCGGTCGACTCGCTGCTGCCGTACATGCGGGCGCGGGACGTGTCGTACATGGTGGACAACTGCTCGGTCACCGCCCGGCTCGGCGCCCGCAAGTGGGGGCCCCGGTTCGCCGCGGCGCTCGACCAGGTCGTCTACCCGGCCGCGGACGGTACGCCGGACCCGGCGCCGGTCGACGCGTTCCTCGACCACCCGGTGCACGACGTACTGGCCCGGCTCGCGCCGCTGCGCCCGCCCGTGGACATCTCCGTCTGACCCCGCGCCGGGGCACCGTGTCCCCGGACTGCCGCCGCCGGCCACGGCGTCGGTTCAGCGCCGTGCCGCCCGGTACACGAACGTCCGGTACGGCAGCTCGAACTCGGCGCGCCCGCGCAGCTGCGGGTGCGTCGAGCACAGCTCGCGGACGCCGCCCTCCAGTTCGGCGCGGTGCTCGGGCGTCGCGGTCAGGTAGTACGACCGGGAGCGGACGAGGTCGACGAGCCCGTCCGCGGTCATCGGCGTGGTGTGCCCGAACTCGGCCGCCTCGACGGGCCCGAACAGCTCGGCCGGCAGCGTCGGCGCCGACGCCTCGGTACTCCCGTCGTGCTCGCCGAGGATCGCGGTGAGCGCGGCGACCCACGGCACGTCCTCGTCGCGACGGTTCCAGATCGGCACGAACACCCCGCCGGGCCGCAGCACCCGGGCGATCTCCGGATGCGCCCGCTCCCGGTCGAACCAGTGGTACGCCTGCCCGGCCACCACCGCGTCCACGCTGGCGTCCGGTACGGGCACGGACTCGGCGGACCCGACGTGCGCGCTCACCCCGGGCAGTACGGCGGAGAGCCGGGCCAGCATGCCCTCGTCGGGCTCGACCGCGACGACGTCGTGGCCGGCGGCGGCGAGCAACCGGGTCAGCTTGCCCGTACCGGCGCCCAGGTCCACCACCCGCAGCGGTGCCTCACCGAGCGCCCACGACACCGCGGCCGGCGGGTACGTCGGGCGGATCCGGTCGTACAGGTCGGCGGCGGGGCCGAACGACAGTCGGTTCGCGTTCCACTCGTCGGTGTCCATGCCGGCGAAGCTACTCCCGGCGTGGTGCGGAACGCCGCGGCCCGCCACGGATCCGACCGTTCCCGCCACGCGATCTCCACACCGGTGCGCCGCGCCGACCGGCCCCCTCGTTACGCTGGCTGTCTGTACCAGGGTCGCGTGGCGGTGCGGCGAATCGGCCGGCACCCACGACCCTCTCCAGATGCCAGCAGGCCAGATTCCAGCAGAGACAGAGAGTAGCCGTGAGTACCGAGCAGCCGGTCAGTACAGACGATTCGGGCGACGACCTTCCGGAGCAGCTCCGGGTACGCCGGGAGAAGCGGGCGAAGATGCTGGCCGACGGGATCGAGCCGTACCCGCTCGGCTTCCCGCGTACGGCGACCCTCGCCGAGCTGCGCGCGAAGTACGGCGACCTGCCGCCGGACACGAGTACGGGTGACCGGGTCGCGGTCGCCGGCCGCGTGATCTTCGTACGCAACACCGGAAAGCTGTGTTTCGCCACGCTGCGCGCCGGCGACGGCACCGAGTTGCAGGCGATGCTGTCCGCCGCGCAGGTCGGCAAGGAGTCGTTGGAGGACTGGAAGAAGCTCGTCGACCTCGGCGACCACGTCGGCGTCGAGGGCGAGGTGATCACCAGCCGGCGCGGCGAACTGTCGGTGTTCGCGGACAGCTGGGCGGTCACGTCGAAGGCGCTGCGCCCGCTTCCGGTCGCGCACAAGCCGTTGTCCGAGGAGGCCCGCGTACGCCAGCGTTACGTGGACCTGATCGTCCGCCCGCAGGCCCGGGAAACGGTACGCACCCGCGCGAACGTGGTGCGCAGCCTGCGCGACACGTTGCACGACCGCGGATTCATCGAGGTGGAGACCCCGATGCTGCAACCGTTGCACGGCGGCGCCACCGCGCGACCCTTTGTGACGCACTCGAATGCGCTCGACATCGATCTCTACCTGCGTATCGCGCCGGAGTTGTATCTCAAGCGCGCGGCCGTCGGTGGAATCGAGAAGGTGTTCGAGATCAACCGCAACTTCCGGAACGAGGGAGTCGACTCCTCGCACTCCCCGGAGTTCGCGATGTTGGAGTTCTATGAGGCTTATGGGAACTATGACACCGTCGCGGAACTGACCCGCGACCTCGTGATCCGCGCCGCTCTCGCGGTACACGGAACGACCGTTGTCACCCACGCCGACGGCGGAGAGTACGACCTCGGTGGCGAATGGCGCCAGATCACCCTCTACGGCGCGATCTCCGACGCACTCGGCGACGAGATCACCCCGGCCACGCCGTACGAGCGGCTCGCCGCGCACGCGGCCGCGCACGATATCGCCGTGGATCCGGCATGGGGTGCCGGAAAGCTGGCCGAGGAGCTGTTCGACGAGTTGGTCGCGGATCGTCTCGTCGCGCCGACGTTCGTGCGCGACTACCCGGTCGAGACCTCCCCACTCGTACGGCCGCACCGGTCCGAGCCGGGCGTCGTCGAGAAGTGGGACCTTTACGTACAGGGATTCGAGCTGGGCACCGGGTACTCGGAGCTCGTCGACCCCGTCATCCAGCGGGAACGCCTGACCCAGCAGTCCCTGCTCGCCGCCAAGGGCGACCCCGAGGCGATGCAGCTCGACGAGGACTTCCTGCGCGCCCTCGAATACGGGATGCCGCCGTCGGGTGGGGTGGGAATGGGGATTGACCGGCTGCTGATGGCGCTCACCGGTCTCGGTATCCGCGAGACGATCCTGTTCCCGCTCGTCCGTCCCGAGTAGTAGTCGGGCGGCTACCGATCCCGGTGCGCCGAACCGGTCATTGTGTGCGGCCCGGGCGTAAAGCATCCGTGGTACGAGAAGGCGCCGCGACACGACGCGCGTTTTCGGGCCGCACCGACTATTCGCCGAGCCGATGAGTTATTGTTTTTCATCGGTAAGCCGGCCACCAGAAGGGATCGCGCTGTGGCGCAGAAGGTACAGGTGCTCCTCGTCGACGACCTGGACGGAGGGGACGCCGAGGAGACGGTGAAGTTCGGTCTGGACGGCACGAACTACGAGATCGACCTTTCCGGCGACAATGCCCGGGCGTTGCGCGACACGCTGGCCAAATACGTGGGTGTGGCCCGCAAGACCGGGCGTGCCGCGGCCGCCCGCGGTGCCGCCGCCCCGCGTAATCGTGGTGGGTCGTCCGCCGCGAGCGACCGTGAGCAGAATCGCGCCATCCGAGAGTGGGCGAAGCGTCAGGGTCTGGAAATCTCGGACCGCGGACGTATTTCCGCGGATATCGTCGAGCGTTACCATGCGGAAGCCGGTCGCTGATTGCCGGAAGTCCCGCGGAAAGCGCGGGTGCGGTCGTCGACGCCGGTCGCGCCCCGGCGACGACCCGCAGGCAGCGCGAACGAAAGGCGCCGGAGGTGTCCACCTCCGGCGCCTTCGCCGTCTCCGTACGCGCCTTCGCCGTCTCCGTACGCGGCAGCCACGCCGACCGGGGCGCGCCACCACCCGGGCCGGGCGTACCAGGGTCAGCGGGTGATGGGGTCGCGGCGCAGGAACGCGGTCTGGCAGTGGATGGAACCCCAGCCGGCCATCACGTGGTCCATCGGCAGTTCCCGTACCTCGACGCCGGCGGACTCCAGCAGCTCGCGGGTGTTCGGGTTGCCGGCGGGCATGACGACCTTGCCGGGCGCGAGGGCGACGCCGTTGAGCGCCATGCCGCCCTTCACCTCGTCGATGTCGGTCGCCTCCAGGATCCGGAAGCCGCGGTCGGTCATCGCCTTCGCGCAGTCGTACGCGAGGTGCCAGGGGAAGGCGATCACGGTGTCGCGGTCGACGACGTTCAGGAACCCGTCGAGGTGGATCGAGCCGTACGGGATCTGGGTGTGGATGATCGTGGACACGCCGATGCCGCGCAGTTCGCGCTCGACCTGGGCGCAGCCGGCGTCGTTGGAGCGGCTGCCGTGGCCGAGGACCACGGTGTCCCGGTCGAGCCACATGGCGCAGGCGCCCTCGAAGTACCCGTCGGCGTTGACGGTCTTGAGGATCGGTACGCCGAGCTGGGCGAGGGTGGCCGCGACGGCGCGTTCCTCGCCGCGCCGGGCGGGGATGGCGGGGCGGCACACGATGGCGCCCTCGGGGGTCATCAGCACCAGGTCCCGCAGGTACATGGCGTTGGGGCGGTCGCAGCGCTGGCCCTGGACGTAGTGCACCTCGACGCCGTTCGCCCGGTACAGGTCGGCCAGCGCGTCCTGCTCGGCCCGCGCCGCCTCCGCGTCGAACGGCGCCCGGAACCGGTACTCGGCGAAGTTCTCCGGGCCGATGCCCTCGACCTCGTGGCCCGGCCGGTGCAGCAGTACGGAGCGCAGCGTGCCGCACTCCGAGTCGCAGTACCAGTCGCCCCAGAGGTCGGCCAGCTCGGCGGCGAACGGCGTCTCGTCCGGAAACCACCGTTCCCCCTGTACTCCCGGGGTCGCGCGGCCCGTGTCCTGCTGTGCCATCAGTGGTTCAGTACCTTTCCGAGGAAGTCGCGGGCCCGGTCCGAGCCCGGTGCGGTGAAGAACTGGTCGGGCGGCGCGACCTCGACGATCCGGCCGTCGGCCATGAACACGACGGCGTCGCACACCTCGCGGGCGAAGCCCATCTCGTGCGTGACGATCACCATCGTCATGCCGGTGTCGGCGAGGCGCCGGATCGCGTCCAGTACCTCCTTGATCATTTCGGGGTCGAGCGCGGAGGTCGGCTCGTCGAACAGCATCACGGTCGGGTCCATCGCGAGCGAGCGGGCGATGGCCACGCGCTGCTGCTGACCGCCGGACAGCTGCCCCGGGTACGCGTCGAGCTTGTCGCCGAGGCCCAGCGACGACAGCAGTTCGGCGCTGCGTTCGTCGGCCTCGGCCCTCGACCTCCCGCGTACCTTGCGGGGCGCGAGCGAGACGTTCTGCCGCGCGGTGAGGTGCGGGTACAGGTTGAAGGACTGGAAGACGAAGCCGATCCGGCTGCGCAGGTCGTTCAGGTCGGTCCGCTTGCCGTGCACCGGTACGCCGTCGACGGTGATCTCGCCGTCGTCGATGCCCTCCAGCGCGTTGAGCGTACGGATCAGCGTGCTCTTGCCCGCCCCGGACGGCCCGATCAGCGCGTACGTCTGCGACTCCGGTACCTCCAGGTCGATGTCGCTCAGCACCGTGTGCTTGCCGAAGCTCTTGCTGACGCCCTTGACGGTGATCACGTGTGCCCTCCCTGCGCGAACCGCTTCTCCAGCACCCGGACCAGCCGCGCCAGCACGAACGTGAGCGCGAAGTACAGCACGGCCAGCGCGGTGTAGATCTCCATCGACTTGGCGGTACTCGCGACCAGGTTCTTCGCCACCAGGGTCAGGTCGTTCACGGAGATGATCGAGACCAGCGACGAGTCCTTGATCAGCAGGATGAACTGGCTGGCCAGCGGCGGCAGCGTGGTCCGCAGCGCCTGCGGCAGCACCACGTACCGCATCGACTGGAGGTACGTCATGCCGGACGAGCGGGCCGCCTCGGCCTGGCCGCGCGGTACGGCCTGGATGCCGGAACGCACGATCTCGGCGACGAACGCGGCGGAGAACAGCCCCAGCGTGTAGATCGCGGCCGGCTCCTCGCCGCCCAGCGGCACCAGGTTCCCGACGCCGAAGTAGATCCAGAGGATCAGCACGATCAGCGGGATGCCCCGCACGAACTCCACGTACGCCGTGCACACCGCGCGCACGACCCGGTTGCGGGCGACCCGGCCGAGCCCGAGCAGCACACCCAGCGGTACGGCGATGAGCAGCGCGAAGAACGACACCCGCAGCGTGACCCACAACCCGGCGGCGAACAGCTTCCAGGTCTGCCGGATCAGTTCGGTGTCGATGACGATCTCGAAGTGCGGCATCGGCGGCTACTTCTGCTTCTGTACCTGGTCGAACCAGGCCACCGAGTCGAACCACTTCTGCCGCGACGCCTTCTCGTCACCCGAGTCCAGGTACGAGTCGAGGAACGAGTTCACCCACTGCACGCTGGCGACGTCGTTGTGCTTGAGTACGATGCCGAGGTTCTCGGTGGAGATGCGGTCCCAGATTCCGCGGACCGCGGACGGGTTCTGCTTGGCGTAGATGCGCAGGCCGGGCTCGTCGTAGATGACCGCGTCGACCTTCTTCTGCGTCAACGCCAGCGTCGAACCGGGCAGGTTCTCGTAGTCGGCCACGGTGGCGTGCCTGAACAGCTTGTGCGCCAGCATCGCGCCGGTCGTACCCTGCGAGACGCCGATCCGCTTGCCCGCCTTGTCCAGGTCCCGCCACGACTTCGTACTGCCGTCCGACGACGGTACGAGCATCGACTGGCCGGCCGCGTAGTACGGCTGGCTGAAGCTGATCTCCAGGGCCCGCTCGCCGGTGATCGTGAACCCGGCGATCGCCACGTCCACCGACCCCTGCTTGAGCGCCGGGATCAACGCCGCGAAGTCGTACTGCTTGAACTGGATCTTGACGCCCATCGACTTCGCCATCGCCCGCGCGAGGTCCATGTCGTACCCGATGAAGGTGCCCTTGGTGTCCTTCATGTCGAACGGGAGGTAGCCGGGCGCGGTGCCCACGATGAGCGTGCCGCGCGACTTGGCGGCGGCGATGCTGGACGCCGGCAACCGTCCGCCGCCGCCCGCGGAGTCGTCCGACCCGCTCGTCGTACGGATCGAGCAGGCCGAGGTGGCCAGGGACACGGCGAGCAGGCAGCCGAGTACGGCGGCGACTCTCTTCAGCACGGGGGACCTCGGGGGGTGTCGGGGGGTGTGAATAAGAATGCAGTCAAGTTCATGTTGATCGAGTAGGCAAGTCGGGGCGGGTCGTCGTGACACCTGTCTCCGTCCCGGGCGCCCGGAAGCCGGAGGATCGACGCGCGACGGGGACGAAACCGACGCGTACCGGCGCCGGGCCGATTTCGCTCTCGGCGTACAGCGCTGGCGGGTGGAACACCGGGCGCGTCACGCTGGTTGAGCCATACGTCCTGCACATCGGCGTACCAAGGACCGGCCAGCGCTGGTCGATGGGGTCCTGCACCGGCTTCTCACCAGGCCGCCGGCCCCCGAGAAGGTCATCCCCCAGCGATAGAGTGATGGCACGGACACCACGCGCTGGTGTTCACGACGTGGCGGTCGTCTCCCGGGGTGGCCGAGGGTCGCAACAGGGACACGAGCACGTGAGGAGCACGAAGGAATGTTCGAGAGGTTCACCGACCGCGCCCGGCGTGTTGTCGTCCTGGCCCAAGAAGAGGCCCGGATGCTCAACCACAACTACATCGGTACCGAGCACATCCTGCTCGGGCTCATCCACGAGGGTGAGGGCGTCGCGGCCAAGGCGCTGGAGAGCCTCGGCATCTCCCTCGAAGGGGTCCGCCAGCAGGTCGAGGAGATCATCGGGCAGGGGCAGCAGGCGCCGAGCGGGCACATCCCGTTCACGCCGCGGGCCAAGAAGGTCCTGGAGCTGTCGCTGCGCGAGGCCCTCCAGCTCGGGCACAACTACATCGGCACCGAGCACATCCTGCTCGGGCTGATCCGCGAGGGCGAGGGTGTCGCCGCCCAGGTCCTGGTCAAGCTCGGCGCCGACCTCAACCGGGTGCGCCAGCAGGTCATCCAGCTGCTGTCCGGATACCAGGGTGGCAAGGAGCCGGCCGGCGCCGGCGCCAGCGAGGCCACCCCGTCGACCTCGCTGGTCCTCGACCAGTTCGGCCGCAACCTGACGCAGGCGGCCCGGGAGGCCAAGCTCGACCCGGTCATCGGTCGGGAGAAGGAAATCGAGCGGATCATGCAGGTCCTCTCCCGCCGCACCAAGAACAACCCCGTCCTGATCGGCGAGCCCGGCGTCGGCAAGACCGCCGTCGTCGAGGGCCTGGCCCAGAAGGTCGTCAAGGGCGAGGTGCCCGAGACGCTGAAGGACAAGCAGCTCTACACGCTCGACCTCGGCGCGCTGGTCGCCGGGTCGCGCTACCGCGGTGACTTCGAGGAGCGCCTGCGCAAGGTGCTCAAGGAGATCCGCAGCCGCGGCGACATCATCCTGTTCATCGACGAGATCCACACCCTGGTGGGTGCCGGTGCCGCCGAGGGCGCGATCGACGCCGCCAGCATCCTCAAGCCGATGCTGGCCCGCGGCGAGCTGCAGACCATCGGTGCCACCACCCTCGACGAGTACCGGAAGTACCTGGAGAAGGACGCGGCGCTGGAGCGGCGGTTCCAGCCGATCCAGGTGGCCGAGCCGTCGCTGGCGCACACCATCGAGATGCTCAAGGGCCTGCGCGACAAGTACGAGGCGCACCACCGGATCTCGATCACCGACAAGGCGCTGGTGGCCGCGGCGACCCTCGCCGACCGGTACATCTCCGACCGGTACCTGCCGGACAAGGCGATCGACCTGATCGACGAGGCCGGCGCCCGGATGCGGATCCGCCGGATGACCGCGCCGCCGGACCTGCGCGACTTCGACGAGAAGATCGCCCAGGTGCGGAAGGACAAGGAGTCCGCGATCGACGCGCAGGACTTCGAGCGGGCCGCCCAGCTCCGCGACTCCGAGAAGCAGCTGCTGAACCAGAAGTCGCAGCGCGAGAAGGAGTGGAAGTCGGGCGACCTGGACGTCGTCAGCGAGGTCGACGACGAGCAGATCGCCGAGGTCCTGGCGAACTGGACCGGCATCCCGGTCTACAAGCTGACCGAGGAGGAGACCTCCCGGCTGCTGCGCATGGAGGACGAGCTGCACAAGCGGGTCGTCGGCCAGGAAGAGGCGGTCAAGTCGGTCTCCCAGGCCATCCGGCGTACCCGGTCCGGCCTGAAGGACCCGAAGCGTCCGTCCGGTTCGTTCATCTTCGCCGGCCCGTCCGGTGTCGGTAAGAGCGAGCTGTCCAAGGCGCTGGCGGAGTTCCTGTTCGGCAGCGAGGACTCGATCATCCAGCTGGACATGAGCGAGTTCCACGACCGGTACACGGTGTCCCGGCTCGTCGGTGCGCCCCCCGGCTACGTGGGGTACGACGAGGGTGGCCAGCTGACGGAGAAGGTGCGGCGCAAGCCGTTCTCGGTGGTGCTGTTCGACGAGATCGAGAAGGCCCACCCGGACGTCTTCAACACGCTGCTCCAGATCCTGGAGGACGGCCGGCTGACCGACGGCCAGGGTCGCATCGTGGACTTCAAGAACACGGTGATCATCCTGACCACCAACCTCGGTACGCGGGACGTGGCCAAGGCGGTCTCGCTCGGGTTCTCGTCGTCCGACGACGCGGACAGCAACTACGAGCGGATGAAGCTGAAGGTCAACGACGAGCTGAAGAAGCACTTCCGACCGGAGTTCCTGAACCGGATCGACGACACGGTGGTGTTCCACCAGCTCAGCGAGGAGAACATCCTCGAAATCGTGGACATCATGATCGCCCGGATCGAGAGCCAGCTCCGGAACAAGGACATGGGTCTCGAACTGACCGAGAACGCGAAGAAGTTCCTGGCCAAGAAGGGCTTCGACCCGGTGCTGGGCGCCCGGCCGCTGCGCCGGACCATCCAGCGGGAGATCGAGGACGCGCTGTCCGAGCGCATCCTGTTCAACGAGATCACCCCGGGCCAGATCGTGGTGGTGGACGTCGAGGGCGACCCGGCGGACATCGACAAGTCGAAGCTGGTGTTCCGCGGCGCGGCGAAGCCGGCCGAGGTGCCGGACGCGGTGCCCGCGAACCTGGGCAGCGCCGACTCCGAGTAGGTACGACGCACCGGCGGGGCCCCGACCTGATGGTCGGGGCCCCGTTCGTGCGTCCGGGTGTCGTACCGCGCGGCCACGCCGGCCCGGCTCAGGTGGGCAGGGCGTACCGGTCGCGGGGGAGCTGGTGTACCAGGCCGTCGTCGACGAGGCCGGCGAGGGCGCGGCTGCGCTGGGTGGCGTCGGGCCAGACGGCGTCGAGGTCGGCCCGGGGTACGGGCTGGGTCGCGTCCCGGAGTACGGCCATCATCAGGCCGCGGACCTGCCGGTCGGTACCGGCGAACTTCTGTACCTTGCGGGCCGGGCCGGTGGCGGCGGGGCGGCCGGCGCGCTGCCAGCCGCACTCGGCGTACACGGGGCAGTCGGCGCAGCGCGGGCCGCGGGCGGTGCAGATCAGCGCGCCCAGTTCCATGAACGCGATCGACGCCACCGCCGCGGCGGTACGGTCCGCCGGCAGCAGCGCCTCGACGGCGGCCAGGTCGGCGGTGGCGCGCGGCGGGCCGGCGTCGGCGTCGCCGGCCACCGCCCGCGCCACGAACCGCCGTACGTTGGTGTCGACGACCGGATGCCGGTCACCGTACGAGAAGACCGCGACGGCGCGCGCCGTGTACGACCCGATGCCCGGCAGCGCGAGCAGCGCGTCCACGTCCCGCGGTACGACGCCGTCGTGCCGCTCGACCAGCGCGCGGGCGCACTCGTGCAGGCGCAGCGCCCGCCGCGGGTAGCCGAGCCGGCCCCACGCGCGGATCACCTCGGCGGCCGGCTCCGCCGCCAGGTCCTGCGGGTGCGGCCAGCGGGACAGCCACTCGCGCCAGACCGGGAGTACCCGGTTGACGGGGGTCTGCTGGAGCATCACCTCGCTGACCAGCACCGCCCACGCGGACACGCCGGGCGCGCGCCACGGCAGGTCCCGGGCGTGTTCGGTGTACCACTCGCTGACGAGGGCGGCGAGTCGTTCCTCGGGTGACGTCATCGTCGGATCATCCTGCCACGGGGCGGCCCCGGCCGAACGGGCGTGTCACGTTCGGCGGCTGCGTACGGTCTAGTGGGTATGACGAGGATTCTGGTGACCGGCGGGACCGGGGTGTTGGGCGGCGCGTTGACGGCGCGGCTGCGCGAACGGGCCGACGTGGTGGTACTGAGCCGGAGCGCCCACGACGGCCCCGGGTACGCCCGGGGTGATCTGGAGACGGGCGAGGGGCTGGCGGACGCGCTGGCCGACGTGGACGCCGTCGCGCACTGCGCGACCGCCGCCGACTACCGCCACCCGGACCGGGACGTGGCCGCGACGCGGAACCTGCTGGCGGCGGCGGGCGACCGGCACCTCGTGTACATCTCGATCGTCGGCGTGGACCGCATCCCGTTCGGCTACTACCGGTCGAAGCTGGCCGCGGAGGGGCTGGTCGAGACGTCCGGCGCGCCGTGGACGATCCTGCGCACCACGCAGTTCCACGATCTGGTGGCGACGGGGCTGCGGCTGATGTCGCGGCTGCCCGCGCCGCTGGTGCCGACCCTGGCGGTACAGCCGGTCGACGTGGGCGAGGTCGCCGACCGCATGGCCACCCTCGTACTCGGTGAGCCGGCGGGGCGGGTGCCGGACATGGGCGGCCCGCGAGTGGAGCGCGTACCGGACCTGATGCGGGCGTACCTGGGGGCGGTGGGGAGTCGGCGGCCGACGTTCGCGGTGCCGTTCCTGGTGCCGGGCGCGGCGGCCGCGGCGTTCCGGCGCGGGCACCACCTGGCGCCGGCGCACGCGGACGGCACCCGGACGTTCGCCGACCATCTGCGTACGACGGTGGTTGCACGGGGAAGCGTTGCGGCATCGGACAATCGGTCCGACCATTGATCGGTCATGATCGATCCGGCGCGTCGTACGGGTGATGCGCCGGGCGTCCCGCTAGCGTGTCAGCACTATGCGGATGACGGTCGGCCCGCTCCCGGCAGGCGTGTACTGGCGGCGTCGGGTGATCGTGCTCGGTGCCCTGCTCGTGGTGGTTCTGCTGCTCGCGTGGGCATGTGGTGATTCGGGCGGCACGCCGAAGAGTTCGCCGACACCGGGGCACGGCGGCGCCGGGCACGGTCCGGCGAACGGTGGCGCGACCGGCAGCCCCGGCGGCTCCGCCGACCCCACGATGCCCACGCACTCCGAACCGCCGGACGGTCTGTCCACCGACGGGCCGCAGGCCGAGTCCACCCCGCCGCCCGACGACCAGGCCCCCGTACCGCGGCCGACCGGCCCGGCGCCCGGCTGCTCCGACGACGACATGTCGGTGACCGTGCGTACCGCGTCGGAACGGATCCCGGCCGGGTCGTACCCGACGCTGTTCCTGACCATCGGCAACGGGTCCTCGCACGCCTGCACCCGCGACATCGGCGCCGACGCGCAGGAACTGTGGATCACCCACGACGGGCACCGCGTCTGGTCCTCCGACTACTGCAAACCCAACCACGGCAAGGACGTCCGGCGCTTCGACCCCGGCGTACGGGTCACGTTCCACCTGATCTGGGACGGCCGCGGCGCGAACCGTACCTGCTCCACGCGTACGACCCTGTCGCGTGGCGACTACGAGCTGCACGGCCGGGCCGGCGGCGCCGCCAGCGACCCGTCCCGCTTCGCCCTCACCTGACGCCCGGTCCGGGTCAGTCGGCCCAGTCGAGCTGCGGACCCGGCACCCCCACCGACCTCGCGTACTCCCGCGCCCGGTCACCCGCCGCCCGGTCGCCCCGCGCGTACCGGAAGACGCGGTCGGCGAAGACCACGAACTTCTCCGTACCGGTGCCGAAGTCGCAGTACCAGCCGCCTTCCGGGGCGAGGCAGCCGGCGAGGGCGGCGGCGAGCGCCTCGGCGCAGTCGTCCGGCGCCGCCACGTACAGCAGGGTCCAGTGGGTCGGCTGCGCCGCCGTCGCGCTCCCGGTACGGGACCGGGTGACGCGGGTCAGCCGCAACGGCAACCCGTCCAGTACGCCGCCGTCGCGCAGGCTCTCCGCGACCAGTACGCCCTCGATCATCGGTGCCCCTTCCGCCGGGACCGACGCTAGGGGCACGCCCTGACAACCGACGTCAGACGTACCGCTCCAGGATGGACGCCTCGGCCAGCCGGGACAGACCCTCCCGCACCGTACGCGCGCGGCTGTCGCCGACGCCGTCCACGGCCTGCAGATCCTCGACCGTCGCGCCCAGCAACCGTTGCAGCCCGCCGAAGTGGTCCACCAGCCGGTCCACGACGGCGGCCGGTAGCCGCGGCACCTTCGCCAGCAACCGGAAGCCGAGCGGGCTGATCGCCGCGTCCAGCGCGTCGGTCGTCGGCGGGTAGCTCAACGCCTTCGCCACCGCCGTCAGGTCCAGCAGCTCCGTCGCGGACAGCTCGTCCAGCAACGCCAGCACCTCGTGCACCTCCGGCGGCGTACGCCCCGGCGGGAAATAGTCGCGGATGACCAGCGTGCGGTCCTCGTCCACCCCGGCCATCAGCTCGTCCAGCTGCAACGCCAGCAGGCGGCCGTCGGTGCCGAGCTCGATCACGTACCCCTCGATCTCGTCGGCGATCCGGCGCACCATCTCCAGCCGCTGCACCACCGCCATCGCGTCGCGCACGGTGACGAGATCCTCGATCTCCAGCGCGGACAGCGTGCCCGACACCTCGTCCAGCCGCGCCTTGTACCGCTCCAGCGTCGCGAGTGCCTGGTTCGCGCGCGACAGTATGGCCGCCGAGTCGTCGAGTACGTGCCGCTGCCCCGTCACGTACAGGCTGATGATGTGCATCGACTGGCTCACCGAGATCACCGGGTACCCGGTCTGCCGGGCGACCCGCTCCGCGGTGCGGTGCCGCGTGCCGGACTCCTCCGTCGGGATCGACGGGTCCGGCATCAGGTGCACCGCCGCCTGCACGATCCGGGAACAGTCGTTGGTCAGGATGACCGCGCCGTCCATCTTGCACAGCTCGCGCAGCCGCGTCGCCGAGAACTCCACGTCGAGCGGGAAACCACCGGTGCACAGCGTGTCGACGGCGCGGTCGTACCCCAGCACGATGAGGGCGCCGGTGTTGCCGCGGAGGATCCGCTCCAGCCCCTCCCGGAGTGCGGTGCCCGGCGCCATCAGCGCGAGCGTCGCCCGCAGCGGATCATCCCGGTCGATTGGCACCTCGCTGCTCCTTCGCCTCTCCCGCGCTGGCGTCCGGCCCCCGCGCCAAAACAGTCTATGGAGTCTAGGACCCGCCCCAACCGTCCCCGGGCCCAACGGATCACCCTTCGTGAACAAACCGCGGCCATCCGCGCCGCCGGTGGTGGACACACCGCCCAGAACGGCCCAGCAGACCCGGGTCCGGTCCGAAACCCGACACCCACTTGGTGCGGTACTCCAGCCAGCCGGTCACCGACCGTCGACGCCGGCCGCGTCGCCGCGGACCCTGCGCCGCGTCGGTCAGCCGATCGCGCGCAGCGCGCCGCCCAGGTCGGACACCTCCACCACGGTCAGGCCCTTCGGTGGCGCCGAACCCGTCGCCGCCGGCCCACAACCGGCCGGGATGAGCGCGCGGGTGAAACCCATCCGGGCCGCCTCCGCGAGCCGGCGCGGCACCGCCGACACCGGCCGTACCTCACCGGCCAGGCCCACCTCGCCGATCGCCACCAGGCTCGCCGGGATCGGGAAGTCGCGCGCCGCGGACGCCACCGCCAACCCCACCGCCAGGTCCGCCGCCGGCTCCGCCACCTTCACCCCGCCGACAGTCGCGGCGAACACCTCACGGTCGTGCAGCCGTACCTTGCACCGCCGCTCCAGTACGGCGAGGGCCATGGCCAGGCGCGCCGAGTCGAGCCCGGACACCGCGCGCCGCGGCGACGGGATCACCGACGGCGCCACCAGCGCCTGTACCTCGGCCAGCAGCGGCCGGCGCCCCTCCACCGTGACCGTCACGCAGGTGCCCGGCACCGGATCGGCGTGCCGGGACAGGAACAGCCCGGACGGGTCGGCCAGGCCGCGGATGCCGCCGTCGTGCATCTCGAAGCAGCCGACCTCGTCGGCCGCACCGAACCGGTTCTTCACCGCCCGCACCAGCCGCAGCGTCGAGTGCCGGTCGCCCTCGAAGTGCAGCACCACGTCCACCAGATGCTCCAGTACGCGCGGGCCGGCGATCGCGCCGTCCTTCGTCACGTGGCCGACGAGGACGGTGGCGATGCCGCGCTCCTTCGCCACCGCGACGAGCGCCGCGGTGACCGCGCGGACCTGGGTGACGCCGCCCGGCGCGCCGTCCACCTCCGGCGACGCGATCGTCTGTACCGAGTCGAGGATGAGCAGGCCCGGCTTGACCGCGTCGATGTGGCCGAGCACGGCGGACAGGTCGGTCTCGGTGGCGAGGTAGAGCCGGTCGTGCAGCGCACCCGTACGCTCCGCGCGCAGGCGCACCTGCGCCGCCGACTCCTCGCCGCTGACCACCAGCGACGGTGCGGTGGCGCCGGTCGCGCACCAGCGGTGCGCCACCTCCAGCAGCAGCGTCGACTTGCCCACGCCCGGCTCGCCGGCGAGCAGCACCACCGCGCCCGGCACCAGGCCACCGCCGAGCACCCGGTCCAGCTCGTCGACGCCCGTCGGGCGGCGCGCCGCCTGCTCCAGGTCGACCGTACCGATGGGGCTGGCCGGCTCGGACGGTGCGCGCGCGGCCAGCGCCGGGACGGCCGCGGCGACGGCGCCACCGGCACTCGGCGCGGTCTCGACCACCGAGTTCCAGGTACCGCAGTCCGGGCAGCGGCCGACCCACTTGGGCGTGGCGTAACCACAGGAGTCGCAGTGGTACGCGGGGCGGACGGTCCGGACCGCCTTGGCCGTCGAGCCGCGGCCGGTCGAGCTACGCGAGGTCACGTCCGCACGCTATGCCCCGGGTACGACATCCGTGCCGGGACGCGCTACTCGCCGCTCCCGACGTGCGGCTGGGCGCTGCGCTCGGTGACCTGGTCCGGCAGCGCGACCGGGACGTCGATCGGCACCGCGCCGGCCTTCTGGAAGTGGAACACCAGCGTCACCGACTCGCCCGGGTTGAGCGGGTGGTTCACGTTGAACAGCTCCAGGAATTGGCCCTGGTCCGGGATCAGGTCGACGAGGCCCTGCGTCGGAACGCCGATCTGGAACCGGTCCGGTCCGGGCGGCTGGTTCGCCGGCGACGGCGAGGGGGAACCCTTCGGGCTGCCCGACGGGCTCGGCGAACTGGCGTTGTTGACGTACACCACGGACTGGGCGTCGGTCGTGTCGACGGACGTCAGCGTGTCGTTGTTCTCGCCCGCGTTGGCGATGCGCACGACGAGCGGCGCGTTCTCACCCTTCGCGTACGTCCGGTTGGCGTCGCCGCGGAACGCGACGGTCAGGTCGCGCAGGGCGATCGTGCCGTCGGCGGACGTCGCGTTGGCGCCCTGTACGGCCGGCTTGATCTTCGCGGTCTCGGAGATCTGGCCGGCACCACAGCCGGCCAGCAGCGCGACGGCGCCCGCACCGGCGAGCAGCGCCAGCGATCCGCGCCGGGTGATCCGACGCAGTCGCGCCGGAGACGACGATGGCCGAACTTCACTGCGGCTCACGGTGCGGATCCTCCTCGACGGGCGCCCAACTGCAGGCCACCGAACAGCGTAATGCCGCCCCGGTCACCCCGTGCGCCGGGTCGGGCGATCCGCCCCACCGGGTACCCCGGGCCCCGCCCGGCCGGTCCGCGCGACCCGTTCCGCCCTCGTCACGACGGCGCGCGTACCGCTCTGTTGAGCCGATCCCGGGCGTTCCGGGCGGGAGGTCCGTTCCGTCCGGGCCGGCGTCGTTCGCCCCGCGTACGGCCGCGTCGGTCGGCGGTCAGGTGAGCCGGGCGCCGGCGAGTACGAGGAGGGCGACGTCGACGAGGGCGACGACCAGGACGGTGCGGAACGTGGCGCGCGAGCCGGGCCGTCGGCCGTACGCGGCGCCCACGGCGAGCGCCACCGCGGCGACCGCGAACCCGGCGAGCCCCCACGCGTCGCGCGTGCCGTACGCGAGCAGGCCCGACGCGGTGAGCAGCAGCAACGCGCCGACCAGCCAGCTCGGGCCGGCGCCGAGCCGGTGCGGCAGCCCGCGTACTCCGGTGGCGCGGTCGGCGGCCAGGTCCGGCAGCGTGTTGAAGAAGTGCGCACCGCCGCCGAGGGCCGCGCCCGCCGCGCACAGCCACCACGGCGGCACCGCCGGCACCCCCAGCACCACGAACGCCGGCAGCAGCGCGAACGACACCAGGTACGGCATTACCGACAGCGGCGTGCCCTTCAGCGGCCGGTTGTACAGCCAGCCGCTGGCCACCGCGACCAGGTGCACGGTGCCCGCCAGCCACCCCGACAGCAACGACAGCGGTACGCAGCAGGCCGCGGCCACCACCGCCGCCCGCCCGAGTACGGCCGGGGCCACGTCGCCGGTCGCCGTGGGTTTGTCCGTACGCCCCGCGGCGGTGTCGCGCGCGGCGTCCAGCCAGTCGTTGCTCCAGCCGATCGAGAGCTGCCCGGCGAGTACGGCCGCGGCGACGGCGGCCGTGCCGGCACCGCCCCGGCCGACCGCACCGGCCAGTACCGTCGCGACGGCGGTGACCGCGACCGTCGGTTCCGGATGGCAGCCCCGGGCCAGTGCGTACCCGGTGCGCGTCAGGCGCCCCACCCCGCCCAGTCTGCCCGTCCGCCCGGCGGTGCCCGGCCCGGCGCGCGCGGATCGGGGCGCGGTGAACCGTACGCGGCGGCGTTCCGTGTGTCAGTCTCGGAGGGTGCCGATGGTCCGACATGGTGTGATCGGTGGTCCGGAGACCGGACCGCGGCACCCGGCGCGCCCGGTCCGCCGCAACGACCTCGGCCAGTACGTGCAGCTCGCGGCGGAGTGGTGGCGGCCCGACGGCGCGTTCGCGGCGCTGACCTGGCTCGCCGAGGCGCGCGCGAGGCTCGTACCGCCGGCGACCCGGCCCGGCGCCGTCCTCGTCGACCTGGGCTGCGGCGGCGGCCTGCTCGCCCCGTGGCTCGCCGGCAAGGGCTACCGGCACGTCGGCGTCGACCCGGTCGGTACGTCACTGGTCATCGCCGCCGCGCACGGCGTCACCCCGGTCCGCGGCGACGCCACCCGGGTACCGCTGCCGGACGGGTGCTGCGACGTCGTCGTCGCCGGCGAACTGCTGGAGCACGTCACCGACCCGGCCCGGGTGGTGGCCGAGGCGGCCCGGCTGCTGCGCCCCGGTGGCCTGCTCGTCGGCGACACCGTCAACGCGACCGCCCTCGCCCGCCTCGCCCTCGTACGGATCGGCGAACGCATCCCCGGCCTCGTCCCGCCCGGCATCCACGACCCCGACCTGTTCGTACCGCCGCGGTTGGTGGTCGACGCCGGCGTACGGCACGGGCTGCGCATGGCCGTCCGCGGGCTCCGTCCGGCGGTACCGAGCTTCCTGCGGTTCCTGCTGACGGGGCGCGGCCCGGTGCCGATGCTGCCCTCCGCGGGCACCGCGCTGACCTACCAGTTCCGAGGGAGGCGAGTGCCCGTGCCCGGCACCGACGACCGTCCCGATCCGCCGCCCGGAGTGTCCACTGTGGACCATTCGGTGGTACGGCGGTGAGGCCGGTGATCGCCGGCCTCGGCGTCGCGTACCCGCCGGCGGTGTCGCAGGAGGCGCTGTGGGACGGCTTCTTCGCCGGCCACTACCGCGAGGTGCACGCCGCGCGCCGGATCTTCGCGCACTCCGGCGTCGCCCGCCGCCACCCCGCCGTCGACCCGGTACGCGAGGACATCTCCGCGCTCGGCACCGGCGCCCGCATGAGCCGGTACGTCGAGACCGCGTTGCCGCTCGGCCGTACCGCGGTGGCCGCCGCGCTCGCCGACGCCGGACTGGCCGCCGCGGACATCGGCCTGCTCGCCGTCGCCACCTGCACCGGGTACGCCACGCCCGGCGTCGACGTCCGCCTCGCCGCCGACCTCGGCTTCGCCCCGGACGTGTCCCGGCTGCTCATCGGCCACATGGGCTGCTACGCCGCGCTGCCCGCCCTCGGCGCCGTCACCGACTACGTCACCGCGCGCCGCCGCCCCGCCGTACTCCTCTGCGTCGAGGTGACGTCGCTGCACATCCAGCCGCCCACCCGGGACCTGTCCCAGGTCGTGTCGCACGCGCTGTTCTCCGACGCCGCGGCCGCCGTCGTGGTCCGCCCCGAAGCCCCCGGGTACGCGGTGCTCGACGTGATCGCGGCCACCGACCCGGCCACCGCCGACCAGATGACCTGGGACGTCACCGACCTCGGCTTCCGCATGGGCCTCTCCGCCCGGGTACCGGACTCGCTGGCGACCCAGCTCCCCGGCCTGGTCGCCACCCTGCTCGACCGGCACGGCCTCGACCGCACCGACGTCGCGCACTGGGCGGTGCACCCGGGCGGCCCGCGCATCCTCGACGTCGTACAGAAGGAGCTGGACCTGCCGCCGTCCGCGCTCGCGCCGTCCCGCGACACCCTCCGCGACCACGGCAACTGCTCCTCACCCACGGTCCTCCTGGTACTCCAGCGCATCGCGGCCGCGCCCGGCGAGTACGTGGTGGCGTTGGCGTTCGGTCCCGGCCTGACGCTCTACGGCGCCCTGCTCCGTGCCTGACCTGGTACGCGGGTCAGGCGACCAGCGCGGGCAGCCGGTCGGTGAAGTCCGCCGCGCTGCGCGTGGACGGCACCATGCTCCGTACGGTGCCGTGACGGTCGACGAGCAACGCGCCGCCGGTGTCGGTGGCGGGCGTGGCGCGGGCGCCGGCGGCGACGGCGCTGGCGAGGATGCCGTCCGGGTCGACCGCGGTCACCACGTGCGCGCCGGTGGGAATGGTCGGCAGTGCCGGCTGTTCGGTGCCCGCGCCGACCACGAGTACCGTGATCCGCCGGTGCGCCGCGGCCTGCACCGTGCCGGCCACCAGCCCGGTACAGGCGCAGTGCCGGACCAGCAGTACGACGACCGGATGGGTGTCACGCAGAGCGACGGCGTGGCCGGTCGCGCCGGTGAGCCGGAGGTCGGGCAACGGCGCGCCGGTCTGCACGGCGGTGGGCGAACCGCTCGGCCGCCGGTCGCCGGTCGCCGTACGGCTGCCCTGCGGCCACATCGCGGCGAACAGGCTCGTCGTGGTCACCAGGATCGCCATCGTGACGAGGATCAGCGGCAGCGCCAGGTGGTGCAGCCGCTGGCTGGACCGCAGCCCGTACCGCCGGAAGAGGACCTCGCGGCGCAGCTCACGGCGTACTCGCGCGGCTTCGTGGTCCAGCTCGGCGGCGTCGTCGGGGATGACGATCCGGCCCCACTCGGCCGGGAAGCCGGGCAGGCCGTCGGGATCCGGCGACCTGCGGCCGCCGTCGTCGTCACCGCGTGGACCGCTCACCGCTGCCTCCTCGGCCGCTGTGGTTCCACTCTCCCTCACCTTGCGCGCCAGCACCAGATCTCCGGCGCGAGAGATCGGATCCCGACCGCGCCCGCCGTACGTATCGGGACGAAGCTGACACATCACAGAGAGTACCTGCTGAGCGACCGATGGTCCGTATCGACTGTCCACAGCAGACGGAGAAGCCGTTTGTCAAGTTGAGTCGGACTCCTCACACGGCCCTGACCTGCGGTTATGGCGGCGTGCGGACTCCCGGTCGGCCGGTACGCCGTGTTACCCTTGACACAGCGAAAGGGGTTTCGAACCTATGTCTTTCAGTGTCGGCGAGACCGTTGTTTACCCCCACCACGGGGCCGCACTCATCGAGGCAATCGAGACCCGGACCATCCGGGGCGAGGAGAAGCAGTACCTCGTGCTCAAGGTCGCACAGGGCGATCTGACGGTGCGAGTTCCTGCGGAAAATGCCGAGATCGTCGGAGTCCGGGAAGTGGTTGGCGAGGAGGGCCTGAACAAGGTCTTCGACGTGCTCCGGGCACCGCACACAGAGGAGCCGACCAACTGGTCGCGGCGGTACAAGGCGAATCTGGAGAAGCTGGCGTCGGGTAATCCGCTCAAGGTCGCGGAGGTCGTGCGGGACCTGTGGCGCCGTGAGCGGGAGCGTGGGCTGTCCGCGGGCGAGAAGCGGATGCTGGCCAAGGCCCGCGACATTCTGGTCGGCGAGGTGGCCCTCGCCGAGAAGAGTACGAAGGACGAGGCGGAGTCCCTGCTCGACAGGGTGCTGTCCGAGGCCTGACCACCACAGTACGAACGCACATGAACGAGGGCCGCGACGTGACCGCGTCGAATCCGACACGCGGTGACGTCGCGGTCCTCGTGCCTGCTGCGGGTCGCGGCGAGCGACTGGGCCCCGGCGTACCCAAGGCGTTGCGTGAGCTGGCCGGCGTACCGCTGCTGGTGCACGCGGTCCGTCGGGTCGCGGCGGCGAAGAGCGTCGGGCACGTCGTCGTCGCCGTACCGCCGGGTGGCGAGGAGTCGGTGTCCGCGCTGCTCGCCCCGGTGCTCGCGGAGACCGGGGTGGACCTGAGCGTCGTCGTCGGCGGTGCCGAGCGGCAACAGTCCGTGGCGCTCGCGCTCGCGCACGTCCCCCCGGAGTACTCGATCGTGCTGGTGCACGACGCGGCGCGGGCGTTCGCGCCGCCGGAGCTGGTGGACCGGGTCGCCGGCGCGGTACGGGACGGCAACGACGCGGTGATCCCGGTACTGCCGGTCGTCGACACCGTCAAGCGGGTCGACGCCGACGGGCGGGTGACGGCGACGGTCGACCGGTCGCCGCTGCGTTCGGTGCAGACCCCGCAGGGCTTCCGCCGGGACGTACTGGCCGCCGCGCACGACGCCGCGGTCGCCGACGGGATCACCCCCGCCACCGACGACGCCGGCCTGGTCGAGCGGATCGGCGGCACCGTGCTGACGGTGCCCGGCGCGGAGGCCGCGCTGAAGATCACCCGACCGTTCGACCTGCGGGTCGCGGCGCTCCTGATTGACTGAGCCGGTGATCGTTCCACGGGTCGGTCTGGGCACCGACGTTCATGCGTACGACCCGGCGCGGGAGTGCTGGGTGGCCGGGCTGCTGTGGCCGGGCGAGCCGGGACTGGCCGGGCACTCCGACGGTGACGTGGCCGCGCACGCCGCGTGCGACGCCGTACTGTCCGCGGCCGGGCTCGGCGACCTCGGCTCCAACTACGGCGTGGCCGAGCCGGAATGGGCCGGTGCGGCCGGCGCGCTGCTGCTGGCCGAGACCGCCCGCCGGGTCCGGGCCGCCGGGCTGACCGTCGGCAACGTCGCCGTACAGCTCGTCGGGAAGTCGCCGCGGATCGGCGCCCGGCGCGCCGAGGGCCAGGAAGCGCTGTCCGCCGCGCTCGGCGCACCCGTATCACTGTCCGCCACGACCACCGACGGACTCGGGTTCACCGGACGCGGGGAAGGACTCGCCGCGATCGCGACCGCACTCGTACACGGGTGATCACCCGGTCGGGGTGCCGTCACGTGGTTACGCTCGTGGGGTGACTGGGGAGCCGGAAGAGGTCGGCCGGGAGACCGACGCCGAGGTGCGGACGTACATCCAGCGTGCCGACCTGCTCGACGACCTGGGGCACTTCGCCGAGGCCGCCGAGGAGTTGCGCGACGCGCTGCGCCTGGCGCCCGACAACCCGGAGGCGCTGGCCACGCTCGGCATGGTCGAGCTGCGCGCCGGCCGGGCCGAGCAGGCGCTCGTACCGGCCCGTGCCGCGTTGGCCGTACGGGCGGACCACCTGCTCGGGCAGGCCGTGTGCGGGTACGCGCTGGTCGAGCTGGAACGCAAGGCGGAGGCCGTCGACGTCGCGCGGGCCATGCTCGACGCGGACCCCGGCTCGTGGCTGCGCCAGCTGCACTTCGCCGCGATCGTACGGCGGGTGCGGAACGGGCAGGCCACGCTCGACGCCGCGTGGCAGGCCGTACGGCTGGCGCCCGACGAGGCGGAGACCCATCTCGTGCTCGCCGCGGTGGCCGGCGACCTCGGCCTCACCGACATCGCCCGCCGCGCCCACGCCGAGGCCGTACGGCTCGACCCGCGGGCGGCGGACGACACGCCGCCGGCAGTACTGCGGCTGCGGGCGTCGCGGTCCGGTGGCCGGCCCGCGCCCGACGAGGCCGACCCCGCCCCCGCACAGCCCGGCGTACGGCGCGGGCTGCGGTCCGGGGTGGCCCGCTTCCTCGCCGTCGGCGCCCTGTACGCGTGGGGTGCCCCGCTGCTCGTCGCGCTCACCATGCTGGCCGGCCCGACCGCCGCACGGTTCGTGGCCGGCGCGGTCGGCCTCGGCGGCATCGTCCTGTTCGGCGCGTTCCGCGCGCACCCGCCGACCGGGCCCGTACCGGTGCTGCGGGTGCTCGGCCGGCTCGACCGCCCGCTCGCCGCGGCCTGCGTCGGCGTCCTCGCCGCACCGCCGATGATGCTGGTCTTCGCCGCGCTCGGCAGCCCCTGGCCCCTCGGCGTACTCATCCTGTTGGGCGCGTTCGCGTTCGCCGCGCTCGTGCTGCGCACCGACGACCTCGGCCGGCCCGGCTCCGGTACGTGACCGTCGCGCCGGCCACGGTGCGACCGTGGCCGGCACGTACGTCACGCCTTGCGGTTCCAGGTCCAGGCGTAGTTGGTGTCCTCACAGGACAGACCCGGCTCGCACAGGTCCAACGGGCGGAACGTGTCGACCATGACCGCCAGTTCGTCGAAGAACTCGACGCCGATCGCGCGCTCCGCGGCACCCGGCTGCGGCCCGTGCGTGAAGCCGGACGGGTGCAACGAGATCGAACCCTGCTCGATGCCCGACCCGCGCCGCGCCTCGTAGTTGCCGCCCGTGTAGAACATCATCTCGTCCGAGTCGACGTTGTGATGGTTGTACGGCACCGGAATCGCCAGCTCGTGGTAGTCCACCTTGCGCGGTACGAACGAGCACAGTACGAAGTTCGGGCCCTCGAACGTCTGGTGCACCGGCGGCGGCTGGTGCACCCGCCCCGTGATCGGCTCGAAGTCGTGGATCGAGAACGCCCACGGGTACAGGCAACCGTCCCAGCCGACCGCGTCGAACGGATGGTGCGCGTACACGAAACGGGTCCAGCCGCCGCGCTGCTGCACGATCACCTCGACCTCGGTCTCGTCCGACACCAGCGGCTCCGCCGGACCGCGCACATCCCTTTCGCAGTACGGCGAGTGCTCCAGGAACTGGCCCCGCACCGACAGGTACTTCTTCGGCGGCCCGATGTGGCCCGTCGACTCCACCGACAGTGTCCTCAGTGGACGGTCGCCGGTCGGGACCACCCGGTAGATCACCGACATCGGCACGATCACGTAGTCACCCGGACCCACGTCCAGACTGCCGAACTGCGTCTCGACCGTCGCCGTACCGTCCTCGACGTACAGGCACTCGTCGCCGATCGCGTTGCGGTACAAGGGACTCGGCCGGTCCGCCACCACGTACGAGATGCGCACGTCGTCGTTCGCCAACAGGTGCTGCCGGCCCAGGATCGCGTCCGCGCCGGTCGTGTCCAGCTTGTGCGTCTGCAGGTGCCGCGGCTTCAACGGGTGATTCGGCGTGCGTTTCCACGACGGCGCGTCGTACGCGTCGGCGGCGAGGATGGCCGTCGGCGGGTAGCGGTGGTAGAGGAGGGACGAGTCGCTGGAGAAGCCCTCCTGACCCATCAGCTCCTCCTTGTAGAGGGAGCCGTCGGGCTGGCGGAACTGCGTGTGGCGTTTCGGTGGGATCTCGCCCACGCGCCGGTAGTACGGCATCGGGTCTCCCGGATGTTTGGTTCAACTTCACATTGTTCAATTGTCTCATTGTCCAATTGTTCAACAGTTCAACTGTTGAACAATGAGACAGTTGGACAATCGATAGTGCTGGTCCGATAATCGGACGCAGTTGTCCTATACACGTAGCGTCGACTAAGGTCGGCGCCATGTCAACCGAGCCGGCGATTCCCGTACTCTTCCGCGGGCTGGTCGATGACGCGGCGCTGTTCCCGCCGGGTGACGCGCCGATGCCGGTGGCCGTCGCGGAGCACCGCCACCACCGCACCACGCCGTACTCCGCGTTCGTCGGTCCTCTGCTGCTGCCTGCCTCCCGTTGGCCGGAGTTGGCCGCCGAGTTGGGCGACGTGGACGACCCGCTGGACGTCGGCCTGATCGGTCCGGTGGACGCGGTCCTGGCGACGGCGCCGGTCGTACATGCCGATCCCCGCGTGGAACTGCGCCAGGTCGAGTGCCCCCTCCCCACTCCGGCGGACGTGGCCGACACCGCGCACCGACTGGACACCCTGGACGTCGACGACCTCGACGTGTACCTGGAGGTCCCGCGCGTACCGGGATGGCTGGATGCGGTGGGCGCGTTGGGAAAGCTGCCGACGCGGCATCCGGTGGGTGCGAAGCTGCGTACGGGTGGGCTGGCGGCGGACGCGTTCCCGAGTGTTGCGGAGCTGGCGGACTTCGTGGCGGCGTGTCTGGTCGCGGAGGTGCGGTTCAAGCTGACGGCGGGGCTGCACAACGCGGTCCGGCACACCGATCCGTCCACCGGCTTCGCGTACCACGGGTATCTGAACGCGCTCGCTGCGGTGTGTCGCGGCTGGTCGGACGACGCGAGGGGGATCGTCGCGGCGGTGGGTGCCGGGGATGCCGCTCCGCTGGTCGCCGCGGTGCGCCCGTTGCTCGCCGACGAGACGGCGGCGGGTGAGGTCCGCGCCCGGTTCGCGTCGTACGGCTCGTGCAGTGTGGCGGAGCCGTTGACGGATCTGGTCGGGCTGGGCCTGCTCGACCGCTCGTACCTGTCCCATCTGCCGGCGTCCCGGGAGTCCTGACGTGCAGACCTGGATCGAGGTGCCGGACGGTTCACCGTTCCCGGTCACCAATGTGCCGTACGGCATCGTGAGTCGTGGCGGTGGTCGGCCGCACGTGGCGGTGGCGATCGGCGACCACGTGTTGTCGTTGGCGGCGGCGGCCGGTACCGGCCTGTTGGACGACGCGCTGCGCGATCCGGAACTGGGTGTGGTGCACCGGGACGTGTTCGATGCGCCCAGCCTCAACGGTTTCCTGGCCCTCGGCCGTCCACTGTGGACAGCTGTCCGGTCGCGGTTGACCGAGCTGCTCACCGATCCCTCGTACGAGGGGGCGTTGCGGCCGGCGCTCGTGCCGCGTGCCGAGGTGCGTACGCATCTGCCGGTGGAGGTGGCGGACTACGTCGACTTCTACTGTTTCGAGGAGCATGCCAGCAACGTGGGCCGGATCTTCCGGCCGGAGCAGGCGCCCCTGCTGCCGAACTGGAAGCGGCTGCCCGTCGGGTACCACGGGCGGGCGGGGACGATCGTGGTGTCCGGCACCGACGTGGTGCGGCCGTGCGGGCAGCGGCTCGTCGGCGGCGATCCGGTGTACGGGTCGAGCCTGCGGCTGGACATCGAGGCCGAGGTCGGGTTCGTCGTCGGCACGCCGACCCGGCTCGGCCAGCGTGTGCCCACAGTGGACTTCGCGGACCACGTCTTCGGCGCCGTACTGGTGAACGACTGGTCGGCGCGCGACATCCAGGCGTTCGAGTACGTGCCGCTGGGGCCGTTCCTCGGCAAGTCGTTCGCCACCAGCGTGTCCGCCTGGGTGGTACCGCTGGAGGCGCTGGCGGCGGCGCGGACCCCGGTGCCCGCGCAGGATCCCGTACCGGCGGGCTACCTGCGCCCCGCCGGCGACGCGTACGCGCTTTCCCTTGCGGTGCAATGGAACGGGACGACGGTGAGCCGGCCCCCGTTCGCCGACATGTACTGGACGGCGGCGCAGCAGCTCGCCCACCTCACCGTCAACGGCGCGACCCTGCGCACCGGCGACCTGTACGCGTCGGGCACGGTGTCCGGCCCGCGCCCGAACAGCGGCTGCTTCCTGGAGCTGACCTGGGGCGGGCGTGACCCGGTGACGCTGGACGACGGGTCGACCCGCACGTTCCTGGTGGACGGGGACACGGTGACGATCACCGCGACCGCACCGGGCGCCGACGGTACGACGATCGGTTTCGGCGAGGTCACCGGCCGGATCCTGCCCGCCACCTGACGCCGAATGTCGACGGTCCGGGCCCGGGTCGTCACTCTGCGGTCACATAGCATTTGCCCATAGATGGGTATGAATCTGTCCGGGTTATTCGTACGATCCGGACATGACTACACATGCCCTGACGCTCCGCCGGGTGCTCGCGACGAGTGTCGCCGCCCTCGCCGGGGTCTTCGCCGTCGGCGCCGGCGTGGCGCAGGCGCACCCCGCCCCCGTGCACGCCGCACCGGTCGTGGCCCGCGCGGCCGCACCGGCCGACATCTCGGACTGCACGCTGTCCAGCCTGCCCGCGCAGGCGACCGACACGGTCAACCTGATCCACTCCAACGGACCGTTCCCGTACCCGGACAACGACGGGGTCGTGTTCGACAACCGTGAGGGCGTACTGCCCGCGGAGTCGGCCGGCTACTACCACGAGTACACGGTGATCACGCCGGGGTCGCCGAACCGCGGCACCCGACGCATCGTGACCGGCGGGACGCCCATCACCTCGCCGCCGCACTACTACTACACCGGCGACCACTACTCGACGTTCTGCGAGATCACCGACGCCTCGGGTGGCGGCGGTGGCGGCGGCGTCCAGCAGTGCACCGACGCGCCGTCGCAGGTGCAGGACACGATCGACCTGGTCGAGGCCGGCGGCCCGTTCCCGTACTCGCAGGACGGGACCGTCTACCAGAACCGCGAGGGCGTGCTCCCCGCCCAGTCCGCCGACTACTACCACCTGTACGTGGTGCCCACCCCGGGCGACAGTACGGCCGGGAACCGGCGGCTCGTCCACGGCTCGGGCAGCGAGTACTACTACACGCCGGACAACTACGGCTCGTTCTGCCAGGTCTCCTGACGCCGGGCGTCCACACTGGACTGTCCACAGTGGACTGTACGCGGGAGGGCGGTCACCGCACCGGGTGACCGCCCTCCGTCGCGTCGTCGGTCAGCCGAGCGCGGCCTCCGCGGCGGCGAGGAACGCCGCGTTCTCCGCCGGAGTACCGATGGTGACGCGGACGCCCTCCGGGAACGGCCGTACGATCACGCCGCGGCTCTCGCACGCCTTGCCGAACCCGACCGGGTCGGCGATCGGCAGCCAGTAGAAGTTCGACTGCGTCTCCGGTACTCCCGGCACCAGCTCACGTACCCGCGGCACCAGGGTCTCGCGGTCGGCGACGATCAGATCCACCCGGCGGCGCATCTCCGGCTCCGCCCGCAGCGCCGCGATCGCCGCCGCCTGCGCCAGCATGTTCGTCGAGAACGGGGTCAGCACCTTGCGCACCGCGTCCGCGACCGCCGGCGCGGCCACCAGCCACCCGCAGCGCAGCCCGGCCAGGCCCCACGCCTTCGACATCGTCCGGAGCACCACCACGTTCGGCCGGTCCGCGTACTCGACCAGCCCGTCCGGTACCTCGGCGTCCGTGACGAACTCCCGGTACGCCTCGTCCAGCACCACCAGCACGTCGTCCGGTACCGCGTCGAGGAAGCGCGTCAGCTCCGCCCGGCGCACCGACGTACCGGTGGGATTGTTGGGGTTGCAGACGATCACGATGCGCGTCGCGTCGGTGATCGCCGCGGCCATCGCGGCCAGGTCGTGCCCGTGCCCCGGCGTGTTCGGCACCTGCACCGAACGGACCCCCGCGCCCGCCGCCACGATCGGGTACGCCTCGAACGAACGCCACGAGTAGACGATCTCGTCGCCCGGCCGGGTCGCCGCCTTCGCCAGCAACTCCAACAGCGCGACCGAACCGCAGCCCGTCACGATCCGGTCCATGGCCACCTCGTACCGCGCGGAGAGGGCCTCCCGCAGCGCGAGCACACCCATGTCCGGGTACCGGTGCGACTCGGCGGCCGCGGCAGCGACGGCGTCCAGGACACCGGGCAGCGGACCGTACGGCACCTCGTTGGACGCGAGCTTCACCGCCTCCGAGATGCCCAGCTCGCGGGCCAGGTCCGCCGGTGAGCGCCCCGGCACGTACGACGGGAGGGAGTCGAGATCGGGGCGGGTCAGCTTAGCCATCGGCACGCTCCTTCGCGTCGGAGACCTGCGGCAGGTCGGCCGGCTTCGCCGACACCACCACGGTGCGCGCCGACTTGTCGTGGATGCACTGCGCCAGCGGCTTGTCCCACGTGCACCACAACGCGTCCACGGCCTGGATCGGCGCGCAGCAAGGAAAGAACAGGTTCGGCACGGCCATGATCGCCCAGCGCCGGAACGACGAACCGAAGTCGACCGCCGCGCCGTCCATCCGGACCACCTTGATGCGCAGCAACCGCTTACCGAACGTCTGCCCCGTCCGCCCGATCGGCACCACCTCGTACGCGAACCAGAGGACCAGCGAGATCAGGACCATCACGTAGAACATCGAACTCAGCCGCGAATCGACCGGCGGCTGCTGCTCCGGATTGGCCATCGCCTCCCGCAGGTACGGCAGGAAGATCTCCAGGTACCTGTAGCCCAACCAGCTGTTCGCCACCACCGACAGCGCCGCGACGACCAGGAAGTCGATCACGCGGGCACCCAGCCGGCGTTCCAACGACGCGCCCGTGAAACCGTCCGGCATGGTGAGCACCGGGCGCGGCAACACCGTGCCCGGCCGGAGCAACTCCGGCTGACTGTCCGCCACCGTCGTGCCCCACATTCCCGCCGGCGCCCCGTCCGGACCGGCCGCGGGACTCGGGGTGGGCGGCGGAGGAGGCGGCGCCGGGCGCGGCGGAGTCTCCGGAGGGGTGGCATCTGCCGGCAGGGGAGCGCCGAGCCACTGCTCGCCGTCCCAGTACCGCTGGGTCTCGGGCGCGGCCGGGTCCTTGTACCAGCCCGGCGCTATCGACTTGCTCATGCACCTTCCTCGACGACCACGGTGCCGGCGAAAGCTGTCAGAGCAAGGTTACGGGTACCGGTCACGGGGTCGCGCGGGCCGCCCTGTTGATCTTGCTGCCTATCGATTGTCCCATTGTTCAACTGTTCAACTGTTGGACAAGTGAACAATAATCGGTCATACCGATAAGCGGCCCGGTCACGACCCCACCACACCCGGTGCGTACGCCGGCGCGGGCACGGACCGCAGTCCACGTCCCGCACCGGCGCGCGCCCCCGTACACCCCGGTCAGAGGTTGCCGCGGCGTTCCTGTTCCCGTTCGATGGCTTCGAAGAGGGCCTTGAAGTTGCCCTTGCCGAAGCCCATGGATCCGTGTCGTTCGATGAGTTCGAAGAACACGGTGGGCCGGTCCTGGAGCGGCGCGGTGAAGATCTGCAGCAGGTACCCGTCTTCGTCGCGGTCGACGAGGATGCCGCGGCGCTGGAGCTCGTCGATGGGTACGCGGACGGTGCCGATGCGGGCGCGCAGTTCGGGGTCGGAGTAGTACGAGTCGGGGGTGCGGAGGAACTCGACGCCGGCGGCGCGCATGGCGTCGTAGCTGGCGATGATGTCGCCGGTGGCGATGGCGATGTGCTGGGCGCCGGGCCCGCCGTAGAACTCCAGGTACTCGTCGATCTGCGACTTGCGCTTGCTCACCGCGGGCTCGTTGAGCGGGAACTTCACCTTCCGGGTACCGGAGGCGACGACCTTGCTCATGAGCGCCGAGTACTCGGTGGCGATGTCGTCGCCGATGAATTCCTGCATGTTGGTGAAGCCCATGACGCGCTGGTAGAAGGCGACCCAGTGGTCCATGCGGCCGAGTTCGACGTTGCCGACGACGTGGTCGATGGCCTGGAAGAAGCGCTTGGGCTGGAGGCCGGCGTCGATGAGGCGCTGCCGGTCGACCATGGGTTCGCGGGCGACGAACCCGGGCAGGAACGGCCCGTCGTACCGGGAGCGGTCGATGAGCGTGTGCCGGGTGTCGCCGTACGTGGCGATCGCGGCGACGCGGACGGTGCCGTGCTCGTCGGTCAGGTCGTGCGGTTCCTCGATGCCTTCGGCGCCCTGGGCGAGCGCGTGCGCGTAGTTCCGGTCCACGTCCGGTACGTCGAGGGCGAGGTCGACGATCCCGTCGCCGTGCTTCGTCCAGCTGGCGCCGACGGCGGTACCGGCGTGCACCTCGCCGGTGACCACGAACCGCGCCGACCCGGACGTCAGCACGTACTCGGCGAGGTCGCGTTGGCCCTGCTCGGGCCCGCGGTACGCGACGACGGTCATGCCGAACGCGGACGAGTAGTAGTGGGCGGCCTGCTTGGCGTTGCCCACGAAGAACCGCACGTGGTCGAGGCCCTTGACGGGGAACGGGTCGTGCGAGATGTCGTGGTCGACGGCCCCGATCAGGGTGCCTTCGTCGATCTTGTCGGCCGGGCGGTCCATGGCGGTGGTCATGGCGTGCCTCCCACGTACTTTCCGAGTTCGGATGCCCGCAGCATTGCGAACGGTCGACCATTGGGCAATAGTGCGGGTGAATGCTGGTCAGGATGCCTCGAAACCCGGTAACCGGCGGTGAATCAGTGGGCAGTGTGTACAGCGAACAGGGGCGACCGCTGGACAGTCTGGATGTCCGACTCATCCGGCTGCTGACCGACGAACCCCGCATCGGCGTACTGGAGTGTTCGCGCCGGCTCGGCGTCGCCCGCGGCACCGTCCAGGCCCGTCTCGACCGGCTGTCCGCGCGCGGCGTGATCCGCCGGTTCGGGCCGGACATCGACCCCGCGGCCCTCGGCTACCAGGTCACCGCGTTCCTCGTGCTGGAGATCCGGCAGGAACGCGGGCACCGCGCCGTCGCCGACCACCTCGCCTCGATCCCCGAGGTACTCGAAGCGCACACGATCACCGGCAGCGGCGACCTGATGTGCCGCGTCGTGTCCCGTTCGAACGCCGACCTGCAACGCGTCATCGACCAGATCGTCGGGTACGACGGGGTGCTCCGCTGCTCCACCACGCTGGCCCTCGCCGAGCAGATCCCGTACCGGGTGCTGCCGCTCGTCGCCGAAGCCGCCACCGCCACCAGGCCGGGCCCCTGACGCCGGCTCGCCCCGCACCGTCGCCGCCGTTGTCAACCGGGGTTGACAACGGCGGCGGTGTCAACGTAGGTTGACGGCATGGATACCGGAGTGCAGCTGGCACAGGCGGCGGGGAGCAAGGACCCGGCGGTCGGGTTGAGGGCCGTGCGGGCACTGCGGGAGCTGGCCGAGCGGCTGGAGTCACTGCAGGTGGCGAGCGCGCGCGAGGCCGGCTGGTCGTGGGAGGCCATCGCGGTGCTGCTCGGCGTGAGTCGCCAGGCGGTGCACAAGAAACACGCCAGGAGTCGGAGGGATCGGTGACGATGTTCGAGCGGTTCACCAAGGAGGCCCGCCGGGCGATCGTGATCGCCCAGGAGGAGGCCAGGACGATGCGGCACGACCACATCGGTACGGGTCACGTCCTCGTCGGGATCCTGGCCGCGGAGGAGCCCGGGCCGGGGATGCGGGCGCTGCTCGGTCTCGGCGTCGACCCGGCGGCCGTCCAGCGGTACGTGGCACGGCTCGGCGCGGAGCCGTACGACGATCTCGACGCGGACGCCCTCGCCACGGTCGGCATCGACCTCGACGAGGTACGCCGGGCGGCGGAGGACGCGTTCGGTCCGGGCGCGCTGGACCGGCCGCGCAGGTGGCAGGCCGGGCACATCCCGTTCGACGCGATGGCGAAGAAGTCTCTCGAACTGACCCTGCGCGAGACGATCCGCCGGGGTGACCGGGAGATCTGCGACGCCCACGTGCTGCTCGGCATCGTCCGGGCGCAGCCGAACGACGCGACGTCCGCCCTGCGCGCGCTCGGCGTCGACCTGACCGAGGTGCGGGCGGCGGTCGAGCGGGAGCTGGACGCCGGTCAGGCGGCCTGACGGTGGCGGCGTCGACCGGGCCGACGGTCGCGCCGCTCCTGCGGTACGGCCGGTGGTGGGTGCCGGCCCCCCGCGCCCACCCGGTACGGTCCGCGCCGGGCCGGCGGCGGCACTCCGGGGCAGCCTCCGGCGCCGGCGCGGTACGGTGCGCGCGTGGAACAACTGGACCGCGGCGACGACGCCGACCGGGCCTGGGTGGCCGAGGCCGTACGCAAGGTGGCGGCGGACGCGAACCGCAGCGCCGACACGCACCTGCTGGCTTTCCCGCTCCCGTTCGACTGGGGCATCGACCTGTACCTGAAGGACGAGTCGGTGCACCCGACGGGGTCGCTGAAGCACCGCTTGGCGCGTTCGCTGTTCCTGTACGGGCTGTGCAACGGCTGGATCCACGAGGGTACGACGATCGTCGAGGCGTCGTCCGGCTCCACCGCCGTCAGCGAGGCGTACTTCGCGCGCATGCTGGGGTTGCCGTTCGTGGCGGTGATCCCGGCGGGCACCAGCCCGCAGAAGATCGAGCTGATCGAGTTCGCGGGTGGCCGGTGCCACCTCGTCGAGGACGCCGCCACCGTGTACGACGAGGCCCGCGCGCTGGCGACGAAGCTCGGCGGCCACTTCATGGACCAGTTCACGTACGCGGAGCGGGCGACGGACTGGCGCGGCAACAACAACATCGCCGAGTCGATCTTCGAGCAGCTCGCGCTGGAACGGCATCCGGTGCCGGCGTGGATCGTCGTCGGCGCCGGCACCGGCGGCACGTCGGCCACGATCGGCCGTTTCCTGCGCTACCGGCAGTACGCGACGAGGCTCGCGGTGGTGGACGTGGAGAACTCGGCGTTCTACGACGGCTGGGCGCAGGACGACCCGGACCACGCCGTACGGTGCGGATCGCGGATCGAGGGCATCGGCCGGCCGCGCGTCGAACCGTCGTTCCTGCCCGGCGTGGTCGACCGGATGATGCGGGTACCGGACGCGGCGTCGATCGCCGCCATGCGCGCCGGCGCGACCCTGCTCGGCCGCCGCATCGGCGGATCCACCGGTACCAACCTGTGGGGTGCGTTCGCGCTGATCGCGGAGCTGCGCGCGGCGGGACGTACCGGCAGCGTGGTCACGTTGCTGTGCGACTCCGGCGACCGCTACGGCCACACGTACTACGACGACGGCTGGCTGGCGGGGCAGGGCCTCGACCCGGCGCCGTACCTGGCGACCGTGGAGCGGTTCCTCGCCACCGGCGACTGGCGCGAACCCCGCTGACGCTCACCCCACCCGGTCGGCCAGCCCCGGATAGTGCCGGACGAAGCCGTCCCGGTCGACCGTCAGGTCCGCCTGGAACCGGCCCGACGAGTACCGCACCGACTCCGGCCCGAGCACCGTGTACGCCTGCTCGCTGGGGATCACCGTCAACTCGGGCAGGAGTACCCAGGCGGCGGTGATCCGGTGCTCGGCGCCGTCCGGCTCGCTGCCCAGCAGACCCAACCGGCGCAACGGCAACGTGTTGGTCAGCGGCGAGTTGAACAGGTCGACGTCGACCGCGTCGGTCAGTTCCTCCGGCAGGTCGGTACCGGGCAGGGCGGCGCCCGGCCGCCCCGCGCGGGCGAGGACCCGGTCGAGCCGGCCCCGCTCGTTCGTGGTGACGCGCCAGCGGCCCGCCGCCCGCTCCAGCCGTACCTGCCGGCGCCAGCCGCCGCCCTCCGCCTCCACCTCGAACATCCGCGTCGCCCAGTGCTCGTCCGTCAGCACCTGGTACCGGCAGGTGTACGGCACCGGGTCGGCGCAGATCGCGGTACCCCGGGCGCGCAGCCCGGCACCGTCGTCGAAGAGGACCTGCTCGGTCCCGTCCACGTCCAGCCGCCGCCACACGACGGACCGCTCCAGCAGACTCATGCCGCCTCCTCGCGTCTGTAGCAGACAGCCTGTCACGGAGTGGGCGGCAGATGGGCCGAACCGGACGTCAGGCCAGGAACACCCAGAGCCCGACCCCGATCAGGATCAGCACGAACGCGCCCACACCCAGGATCATCAGCGTCAGCCGGTTCTTCGACTCCTGGCGCTCGTCGCCGGCGACGTCCGGCGGCGCGTTCCGCGGGCCGAGGATGTGCCCGGTCAGCGAGCCCGTCGTCTCCAGCGGATTCAACTCCGCGTACGCCGGGGTCTGGCCCGGCGGCGTCTGCGGTTGTGCCGCGGGCTGGTGCACCGGCGGTGGCTGCTGCCCAGGCGGCGCCTGCGGTACCACCGGCTGCACTGACGTCGCCGACCCGTCCGGTCGCAGGGTGTTGGCGCGGTCCTTGTCCGTCCACGGGCGCGGCGGCGGATCGGTCGCGAACCGCTGCTCCTGCCGCTGCTCCTGGTACTGCTGCGGCTGCTGGTACCGGGCGTCCTGGTGCTGGGTGTCCTGGCGCTGGGTGTCGTGGTGCTGGGCGTTGTGGTGCCCGGGGTCCTGGTACCCGGCGTTGTGGTGCCCGGGGTCCTGGTACCCGGTGTCGTTGCGTCCGGGGTCCTGCTGCTGTGGCTGCTGGTGCCGGGGATCCGTGTGCCGGTGGTCGTACCCGCCGGACGCGCCGCCGCCGAGCGCCCCGTACGCGTCGGGGCCGCGGTCGTCGGCCGCCTCGTGCGCCGCCGGAACGCCGCCGTGCGCGGCCGGGCTGCCGTAGACGCCCTGCGGCGCGCTCGTGCCGTATGCCGGGCCGCGGTCGTCGGAAAGTTGCTCGGTGAACCGCCGCTCCGGCGTCAGCACGGCGTGCTGGTCCGCCGGACCGGAGCTGGCGGACGGGGCCCCCGCGGAGCCCTCGTGCCGCCCGTACTGCTCGGGCCGTTGGCCCGCGATGTCGTCGGGCCGCTGGCCCGTGTCATGGTGCCGTTCCGGGTGGTACGCCCCGTCGCGGTCGGGCCGGTTCTCTGCCGGCTGCCGCGCGTCCGCCCGGTCGGAATCCCGTGGGTACTCCTGGTACCCGGCGGGCGGCTCGGCCGCCCGGTTGTCCTGTGGCCAGTCCGGGCGTGCCCCCGGACCGCCACCCCCGGTGCCGCCCCCCTCACCGCCGTCCGGGCGGCCGGACTCGACCCGCCCGGAACCACCGGCCGTGCCGCCCTGCCACCACGAACCGGGCTCCGGCTCCTGCGTCCGCGGCTGCTCCACCGGGTACGCCGGGGGTGCCACCGGCGGGGCCGACCGCGGCCGGTCCTGCGGGTACCCCGGGTCGGGCGCACCGTACGTGTTACGCCGCGGCAGCTCCGTACCCGGATCCTGGTAGCCGGGCTGCTGCTCCTGCGGCGCCCAACCCTGGTCGGCCGGCGGCTGGCCCGGCGCCGCCCAGTCGGGCTGCCGCGACGGAACCTGCTCCTGGTACTGCCGCCCCGGCTCCTGATGACCCGGGTACTGCTGGTCGCCCGGCTGCCGAGGCTGCTGGAACCCCGGCTGCTGCTGGAACCCCGGCTGCTCCTGGTACGCCGGCGGCCGGTCACCCGGCACCTCGCCCCCGGGCTGCTGCTGCCCCGCGGACCACCAGTCGGACGGCCGGCCCTGCTCAGCCGACCACGCGCCGTCCTGCTGCCCGCCCCGCTGCTCCGGCTGCCCGTACTCCTGCGCCGGCGGCGCCGACTGAGGCGAGCCGTACTCCTGCGGCGTCCCGTACTGCTGCGCCGGCGGTGCCGACTGCGGCGTCCCGTACTGCTGCGCCGGCGGAGCGGACTGCGGTGCCCCGTACTGCTGCGCCGGCGGCGCCGAGTGAGGCGAGCCGTACTCCTGCGGCGTCCCGTACTGCTGCGCCGGCGGTGCCGACTGCGGTGCCCCGTACTGCTGTGCCGGCGGCGCGGACTGTGGCTGCCCGTACTCCTGTGCCGGCGGCGCGGACTGTGGCTGGCCGTACTGCTGGGCCGGGGGAGCGGACTGCGGCGACGGCGCGGACTGCGGCGCCGGGCCGCCCGCTGCCATGAACGCGGCCATCTCGTCCTGGCTGAGCTGGTTCGCGGCCGGCACGGTGGCGACACCGCGGGCGGCCATCGCCGGTACCTCGTCGCCCGGCCAGGCCGCGGCGGGCGGGGGCCACGCCGCGGGCGGCGCATCCTCGCTGGGCCGGTCGGCGGCGGGCTGCTCGACGGGCCGCCCGTACACGTGCTCGGCGGCCGGCTGCGGCGCGGACTGCTGCGGGTCGGGCTGTCGCGGGTCGGCCTGCCGCTCGCCGCCCGGCTCGTCCCACGCGTTGGCGAACGCTGCCCACGGCGAGTCGCCACGCTGCCCGGCGTCGCCCTGCTCGGGCTGTGCCGCGGGCTGCTCCGCCTGCGGCGGCGCGTAGCGGTCGACGGGCTGCTGGTCCGGCACGCCGAACGCAGCCGGCTGCTCGTTCTGCTGTGGCGCGTAGCGGTCGACGGGCTGTTGGTCCGGCACGCCGAACGCAGCCGGCTGCTCGTTCTGCTGTGGCGCGTGTCGGTCCACAGGCTGTTGGTCGGGGACGCCGAACGCGGCCGGCTGCTCCGCCTGCGGTGGCGCGTACCGGTCCACGGGCTGCTGGTCGGGTACGCCGAATGCGGCGGGTTGTTCGGCCTGCGGCGGTGCGTACCGGTCGACGGGCTGTTGGTCGGGGACGCCGAACGCGGCCGGCTGCTCGTTCTGCTGTGGCGCGTAGCGGTCGACGGGCTGTTGGTCGGGTACGCCGAACGCGGCAGGCTGCTCCGCCTGCGGGGGCGCGTACCGGTCCACGGGCTGTTGGTCGGGGACGCCGAACGCGGCGGGCTGTTCGGCCTGCGGCGGTGCGTACCGGTCGACCGGCTGTTGGTCGGGTACGCCGAAGCCGCCGGCGGCGGGCTCGTCACGGAACCAGTCGCCGCGCTGCTCCGCCGGTACGTCGGCGGGCGCCGGCTCGGCGGGCTGGTCGGACTGCGCCGCCCAGGCCGCGGGTGCGGGCTCGTCGTCGGTCGGCGACGCGGGCCACTGGCCGGCGGGCTGGTCGGCCTGTGGCTGCTGGCCGGCGGGAGTCGCCCACGGGTCGGGCGGCAGGTCGTCGGAGTCGTACCCGCCGATGTCGTTGGCGGGTTCCGGCGCGGCGGGCGCGGGCTCCGGCGGGGCGGCCGGCGGTGCCGAGGCGGGTGCGCCGGCGCCGTCCCAGATCGGCCCGTCGACGGGCGGCGGTGGCGGCTGGTACGGCTCGGGCAGCGCCGCGGCCTCCTCGGCCGCGCTGCGCGGTTCGCCGCCCCAACCCGGCGGGGGCTCCGGCGGCTGGTCGGTCGGCGCCTGGTCGGCGGCACCGTCGACGGGCGCCTGACCCCACGTGTCGGTACGCGCCGGCGCGGGCTCGGCGGGCGGCTGACCCCACGGGTCGCCACCGGCGTCGGGCTGCTGCGGAGCGGGGTTGGCCGGCTGGCCGCCCCAGTCACCGGCGGGCTGCTGGTCCGGCGCGGCCTGTCGGCCCCACTGGTCGGGCTGCTGCTGGCCCCACTGGTCCTGCTGGCCGCCGGGCTGCGGCGCGCGCTGCTCCGGCTGACCCCACTGGTCCTGCTGCTGGTGGCCGCGCGGATCGGGCTGGCCGGCCGGCTGCTGCCCCCACTGGTCGGGCTGCTGGCCCCACTGCTCGGGCTGAGCGGGCTGCTGCTGACCGCGCGGGTCCGGCTGGCCCCACTGGTCCGGCTGCTGACCGCGATGGTCGGGTTGGCCGGCGGGCTGCTGGCCCCACTGGTCGGGCTGGCCCTGCGGCGCCCAGCGGTCGCCCTGCGGCGCGCCCTGGTCACCGCCGCCCCACTGACCGGGCTGCTGCTGTGCGGGCGCACCCCACTGACCGGGCTGCTGCTGCGGGCTGTCGGCCCACTGGCCCTGGCCGGACGCGGGCTGACCCCAGACGCCGGACTGCTGCTCACCGCCCCAGGCGTTCCCCTGGTCGGGCTGCTGGCCCATCGGCCAGGACGGCGCGCGGCCGCCGTGGTCCCCCGGGGCCTGGTACGAGCCGGCAGCCGGCGGGTCGGCGACGGGGGTGCCGCACCGGGGGCAGATGCCCACGGTCGGCGGCACGCGCTCGCCACACGTCGAACACGTCCGGTCCTCCATCAAGCCCTCCTGTGGCATGTCCACCGACCGCTCAACCCACACCGTGCCATACCGCTGCGATCACCGGCAGCGGGCCGAACGCCGCCCCGGCCGCGCCATCGACCAGGCCCCGTGAGCCTACGAGGCGAACGCCCGGCCAGGTGGAGAGGGACCACCCAGTTTGCCCACGTGCTGGGATGCTCCCCGCAATTCACCCCCGGGTACTCCCGGCTGGTACGGCTCCGCCACGAGCCGTGGCGGCGATCCGCGCACACCGGTACCCGACGCGGTCGGCTCATCCGATCCGTCGCCGGTGTCCGTTTTCCGTGGAGTGGGACGCGTGACCTCAGTGACAGCTCGGCGTCGGCGACGGGCTCGGCGACGCGGACGGGGTCGGCGTGGGCAGCGGCGACGGTGTCACCGAGGCCGACGGTGAGGGCGACGCGCAGGTACCGCCGGGGGCGGGTGCCGGTGCGCGGGTGGAGCCGGCCGGCGAGGTCGAGTCGGTGGCCGGCGCGGACGCCGAGGTCGTACTCGACGGGCTCGCCGTGGTGCTGGTGGATGACGAGGCCGGCGCCGAGGCCGAGGTGGTCGACGTCGACGGCGACGCGCTAGCCGACGCCGACGCGGACGTCTGCGAGGCCGGTGCGGACGCGCTGGCCGACGGGGCCGGCGTGCCGCCGTTGTTGCCCGAGCCTGAGCCCGACGGTTTCGGCGTCGGCGATGTCGAGTGGGACGGGCTTGGCTTCGGCGCGGTGGAGCCGGACGGGCCGGGCTTGGCGGTCTTCGAGCCGGACGGGCTCGGCGACGGGCTGGGGTGCGGCTTGGGCTTGCTCGTACGCACGGCGGGGAGGACGCGGGTGGCGCCGTAGAAGCCGCCGAGCGACAGCGACACCACCTGCACCGGTACGCCGAAGGTCGGGGCCTGCACGATCTTGCCCTGCCCGATGTACATGGCGACGTGGTAGATGGAGGTGCTCTGGCCGGGGGTGTCGCCGTAGAAGATCAGGTCGCCGGGGAGGAGCTGGGACAGCGCGACCGGCCGCCCCGCCGTCGCCCGGTACTGCTGGTCGGCGATCCGCGGCAGCCCCACCCCGACCGACTGGTACGAGGCGAGCACGAGGCCGGAGCAGTCGTACGAGTCCGGTCCCTCGGCGGCCCACACGTACGGCTTGCCGAGCTGACTGAGCGCGAACCTGACCGCGGCGACGGCCTTCGGGTTGGCGCGCCAGCCCGCGACGTCGGAGCCGATCTGCCCGTCGTACTGCTGGAGCCACTGGCGCTGCTGCCGCTCGTCCTGCTGGAGGGCGGTGGCGTTCCTGGCGCGCAGCGTGTCGAGGTCGGAGATGGCCCGGTCGAGCTGCCGGCCGAGCGTCGAGTAGCGCTTCCGGTCGTCGGACTGCTGCTGCAACGCCCGCTTGTACGCCGACTCGGCGGCGGCCGCCAGCTCCTTGGCGTCCTGGTACGACGCGCCGTTCTGCCGGCCGTCGACGGTGCCCGGCTCGGCGAGCCACGGCGCGAGCTTCGCCAGCGCCCGGTACTCCTTGGCGGCCGGGTCGAGGTGGTCCGGGATCTTCGCCGCGCTCTTGTACGCCTTGCTGGCGTCCTTGCCGGTCCGGTCGCCGAACTCGCCGAGCAGCCGGTTGGCCAGGTCGAGGTTGCGCTTCGCGGCCGCGACGTTCTGCCTGTCGCTGTCGAGCTGCTGCTTGGCCTGCTTCTTGTCCTCGGCGAGGCGCTGCACCTGCGCGGTCTGCGCGCCGATCTGGTCGCCGATCGGGCCGCCGACCGAGGCGCCGGTGGCGGGCGCGCCGGTGGTCGGTGTGCCGCCGGTGGACGGTGGGGTCACGCTGCCGCCCGGCCGCGGCACGGAGCCGGTGTCCGGCGGCGCCGCCGGTACGCCCGCGCCCGGGGTGGTGCCGGCGGCCGGTGTCACGGGGTCCGCGTACGCGGCGGTGGTGCTGCCGAGACCGGCGAACAGGATGGTGGCGGCCAGCCCGACCGAGGCCAACCATGGCCGGCGCCGCATTCTCCGACTGGTACGCAGAGCCTGTCCGTGCATGTCACCGTCCCGCTCACGTTGGCCGCCGGGGCGTGGTTGCTCTCCTGTTGAGACGATCACCACCGTACGACGACGTCCGCCCACCGTTCTACCGGTGGTCAGGTCACAAAACCCTGGGAATGGTGCCTTCCGCAGGGTTTGCCTGGCAAGGGCGGCGTGCCAGCCGATCGCCCGCGGCCGTAGTCTTGGCCGGTCGGACCCGGTCAGTATGGACGGTCCGGCGTACGGCCGAGAGGAGTCTCAGCGATGGCAGACCCGAACGGGTTCCGGGACCGGATCGAGGCGGCGGTCGCCACCGGCGCACCGCTGACCGCCGACGACGGTGTCGCCCTGCTCGGCCACGACGACCTGTCCTGGCTGGGCGGTCTCGCGCACCGGGTGCGCGGCGCGCGCTCCGGTGTCGTGACCACGTTCGTGCCGACCGCCGATCCTGCCACCCTCCCCGGCGTCACCACCTGGGCGTACGCGGCGGGGCAGGCGCCCGCCGACCGGGTCGCCGCGCTGCTCGCGCTGCGCGGGCAGGTCGTGGTGCCGGTGCGGACCGACCCCGACGACCTCGACCACACCGCGTCGCCGGCCGAGATGCTGAAGCTGTTCGCGGTGGCCCGGCTGCTGCTGCCGGCCGACACCGTGCTCGGCGTCGACCTCGCCACCCACCCCGAGTCGACCGCGCAGCTGCTGCTCGACTTCGGCGCCGCCGACCTGCTCGTACCGGCGGACGGGTTCGACGCCGACCACTGGGCCGAGCTGATCTGGGACGCGGGCGGCACCCCGGTGCAGCGCGACGAGGCGTACGGCACGGTCCGCGACTTCGGTCCGGCGCACACCCAGGCGGAGCGTCGCGCCGAACCGCAGTCCGTCTTCAGCTGACGCGGCGCGCCCCGAACACTTCGACGCATCGCGCCGCGGGCGGGTTCACCGCCGGTCGGTGTCGTCCCCGTACGCCCGGCCGAACGGGGACGCCTCGTCGCCGTACGGCGCGCCGTACCCACCGGGCGGTCCCGACGCGGCCGGCCCGGACTGGGGCGGCCCGTACTGCGGGGCGGGCGGCTGACCGTACCCGGCCGGCGGGCCCCGGTACGGCGCGGGCGGGCCGGCCTGGCCCTGCGGTGGTGCGGTCTTCTTCTTGCCGTTGCGCGAGACGAGCACGACGGTCAGGACGATGCCACCGACCACGACGAGTACCACGAACAGGCAGCACAGGGTGCTGAGTACGGAGACGCGCACGGCGGCATCATAGCGACGGCGCGTACCGGCTGGGTCGTTCGTCCCGGACACGACCGTGGCGTCCACATCGTTGTGGACGCCACGGCCGTTGGGGGGAGGAGGAAGGACTCAGGCGGGGAGTTCGAGGAACTCCGCGCGCACGATGCCGCCGAGGATCGCGCACCAGGTGGTGGTGTCGGCGACGCCGGTGGCGGGCAGGTGGTGCAGGCGCTGCATGGCGCGGACGGCCTGCACGGTGGCCGCGTCGTACTCCCCGGTCACGGTGAGGTCGTAGCCCTTGTGCGCGAGGATGCTCTGCGCGGCCTTGACCGGGTCGCCGGTGGAACCCGGGGTCAGCCGCGGCGCGAGCGCCTCCCACGTGGGCTGGGTGACGGTGCCGTCGCTGGCGACCTCGAAGCCGTGCTTCGCCTGGAAGTCCTGGACGGCGGCCTTCGTGGCGGCGCCGAACGTCGCGTTCGGCGTCACCGCGTACCCCTGCGCGGCCAGCAGGTACTGGAGGGTGGTGACGGTGGAGCCGGCGCTGGAGGTGAAGATGTCCGGCCAGGTGCGGGCCGGCACGTCGCGCAGCCGTTCGCCGCAGGCGCGCGCGACGGCGAGCCGCAGCTTCGGGAACTCGCGGTAGAAGGCGATGCCGGGGCAGTCGGTGTTGTTCCAGTCCCAGTGGCCGAACATGTTCCAGGCGTGGATCCCGTACTGGCGGCAGATGGTGGTGCAGAGCCGTACCAGGGAGGCGAGCAGCGCGGGCGGGGGCGTCTCGGTGACGTACGTGCCCTCGTTCTCGATGCCGATGGACTGGGTGTTCTCGCCGACGCAGTGCGCGCCCTGCACCTGCTGGGTGCCGAGTTCGAGGGACGGCAGCGACTCGTGCCGGCCCTCCAGCACGTACCCGCCGCGGCTGACGGTGAAGTGCTGTCCGGTGTCGGCCCAGCCGTTGCCGTCCATGTGCAGCGCCTGGCAGTCGCGGGCGAGCTGCTTGGCGTGCTCCTCCGAGTAGTCCGTGACGTTCGGGAACGCCATGTGGTGCACGACGATCTTGCGGGTGGTGCCCTTGAGGATCGTCAGGTCGCTGTCCGGTACCGGCCGGGCGCCCCAGCTCGCGGTGTCGATGATCCACGGGATCTTCGTCGTCTCGGGCGCGGCACCGGCACCGTCGGCGTACGCGGGGCTGCCGAGGGCGGTGAGCCCGAGCCCGGCGGCGCCCGCGGCTGCCGCGGTACCGATGCCGGCGCGCAGGACGCCGCGGCGGCTGAGCGGACCCTGGAATCCGGTCATGTGAATCCCTTCCGGCACTGGCATAGATGTGCGGGATGCGATGTCGACAACGGAGAATATTGCCAACACCGGCGCCGCAACAGCCCCCAACCGGTCGAGTTACGCAGCCGAATCGTGACCTGTCAGATCCGCCCGCGGGCGCTCAGCCAGGCACGATGCTGCTCGTCGGCCCGCCGCCACAGTGCGTCGACCGCATCCCCACCGAGCGCGTCCACCGGTACGCCGAAGTCGGCGAGCGCCGCGGCCAGCTCGTCCCGGTCGGCCAGCGTTCGGGTCTCGATGGCGTCCGGGGAGCGGCGCACCAGCGACCGCGCGCGCAGGCTCATCGAGTGGTCGTGGTGCGGCTGCTGCACCACCAGCGTCTGCACGTACGACGAGGACGGCGCGGTGGCCAGCTCGGCGCAGCGGTCCGCGAAGTCGTTGAGCGCCAACGGATCCGTCCGGAACTCGTACCCCGGGGCGGTGCCGGTCGGGTGGTGCACCATCCGCCACGTGCCGGACAGGTCCCGCCGCACCTGGTACGTCAGCGGACCCTGCGGGTACGTGCCGATGGCGAGCGGCAGCGGGGCCAGGAACCCGTCGCCGAAGCCGACGTCGGCGAGCATCCAGTCGTCCGGGCCGGTCGCGACGAGCAGCGCGAGGTGGTTGCCCCAGGCCGCGGGGCCGTCCCGCTCGACGTTCACCGCGGACCGGACGTACCGGACGGTGAAGCCGAGTTGGCTCAACAGCAACCCGAACGCGCCGTTCAGTTCGAAACAGAAGCCGCCGCGCCGTCGCCGGACGATCTTGTCGGCCAGCGCCGCCGGATCCAGCGAGACCGGCCGACCCAGCTGGATGTCGATGTTCTCGTACGGCACGGTCGCCAGGTGCGCGCGGTGCAGCGCCACGAGCGTGTCGGTATCGGGCCGGACCGGGCCGCGGTACCCGATCCGCTCCAGGTACCCGGTCACGTCGATCATGCCGCCGATGATGCCCGCCCCGCGCGACCACGTACGCTCGGCGGGGGTGGAGGTGGTGATGGCGCGGGCGACGTTTCCGCGGCGCGATCCGGACGGGCGGGTGGCCCGGTTCGGCGAGTTCGTCGTGGCCGCGGTCGTGTGGCTGGTCGTCGCGTTCGTCGCGCTGACCGTCATCGACGTGCTGAGTTCGCTGGTCGGCATCGGTGCCGTCGGGTCGTCGCGCGGCTGGCTCGTCGCCGTCCTCGCGGTCTGGCTGTTCGTCGAGGACTTCCGCGCCTGGCGCGGCACCCGCTCCCGCGCCAAGATCGGGCTGCTCGCCGCCCTCGTGGCGCTGCTCGTCGGCCTCGCCGCCGGGTACGGGATGGCCTGGCTCGCGCCGGGTCTGCCCTCGCTGGTGACCGGCTCGGTCGCCGCCACCGTCGCCGTCCTGGCGTACGCACCTGTCTGGTTCTACGGCATCCGCTGGGCCGAGTGAGGAGAACGTGTCGTGAGCCCTGCGATCAAGTACACCCTGGGTCGGGTCGGCCTGTTCGTGGTCATCGCGGCGGCGCTGCTTCCGTTCCGCCTCAACCTGTTCCTCGACCTGATGATCGCCCTGCTCGTCTCCATGCCGCTGTCGTACTTCCTGCTCAAGCGGTGGCGCGAGCAGATGGCGGAGAAGATCGACGACTCGATGCGGAAGCGCAAGGACGAGAAGAAGAAGCTGCGCGCCGCGTTGTCCGGCGACGACGACCGCGCCTGAGCGCGCGGGGTGTCCGGACTGCTCCGGACACCCCGGCGGTGGTCAGGCCCAGTTCGGGTTGCGGTGGTCGGTGACGGTCGGCCAGGGCAGGTCGACCGGCTTGTACAGGTAGGCGACGCCGCCGGAGCCGGAGCCGATCTTCCCGTTCGACAGGTGCCGCTTGGTACGCAGCCAGATCGTCTCGAACTGGTGCCGCTTGTACACGTGCCGTACCGCGTCGTCGTCGGCGGACGCCGGGTCGTTGACGATCACGTCGCCGTCGGCGGTGAAGCCCACGATGACGAGCAGGTGGCCTGACGTGTTGTAGCCGGCGCCGTCGAGTTCGCTGGCGTAGAAGGACACCGAGCAGACCACCGGGATGCCGCGGGCGACGAGCCGCTCCGCCTCGTTCAGCGAACGGATCTGCGTGACGATCGTGTCCAGCCCGCCGTACGTCGCGGCGTACGCGGCGTTGAACGGCCAGTTCCCGCAGCCCTCGTACTGGTAGTCGTAGGTGTAGCGGGCGCCCTGGTCGACCTGCGGGTCGGCGTAGCTCGGGTCGACCCAGGCGAGCTGGCGCGCGGTGGGCTTCTTGCCCCAGTAGTACAGGACCATGGTGGTCGAGGTGGGTGAGCACCACGCCTCGCCGCCGTTGTCGTACTCCGGGTACTGGCCGGCGTGGATGTCCTGGGAGAACCGCGGCACGGGCAGCTCGACGGCGTGCGTGAGCCCCGGCGTGGACGCCGGCACGTCGAACCGGTCCGGCACGTTCGAGGCGAACGCGCCCAGCCGGTACACGAACGGCGTCTGCCGGCTGCCCGCCGTCCGGTACAGCGTCAGGCGCAGCTGGTACGAGGTGAGCGCGATGCCGTTCGCCGCGTCGTCCGAGTCCACCTGGAACGTGTCGGTGTACACGCCGGAGTAGTCGTCGCCCTGGCCGTCCAGCGACGTACGGCGGATGTCGGCGTCGCCGTCGCCCGCCGTCCACCGCCCCATCACGTACCAGGGGGTGGTCTTGCCGTCGGTGTAGCTGCCCTGCATCTCGACCTGGATCCACGTGCCCTCGGGGGCGTCGGCGTTCCAGGAGGCGACGAGTTCGGTGGCGCCGAAGCCGAGGCGGTACACCGGCGACGTCCACGTCGCGTACTCGTACCGCCGGGTGGTGTTGGTGTGCGGGTCGGTGTACGCGGTGGTGCCGGCGGGCCGGGCCAGGTAGACACCGGCGCGGCGGCCGGCACGTACCGCGGCGCCGTCGGCGTGGCCGGCGAACCAGTCACCGGGCCGGGTGTACGCGTGGTAGTTGATCGGCACGTCCGCCGCGCCGTCCGCGAACGCCGGCGCGGCGCCGGCGAGCGCGGCACCCGGTACGACGAGCGCGCCACCGACCGCGGCGGCGCCGCCGAGGAGGGCTCTCCGGCTGAGCGAAGGGGTACGTGTCATCGGTGCTCCCGTGGTCGTGGGTGGGCGGTGCGGCGCGTACCGGCGGCTCAGGCGTCCGGTACGCGCGGGAGATGCACGACGCGAGCCACTATCCCCCTGGGCAGGAAGTTTCGCCAGCACCTCGGCCCAATGGAGGATTTCTCGTTATGCGTGGCGCGGACCACGCCGGGGCTGCACAGCGTGACGGCCGGTCTGTACGGTGGGCCGATGCGCGGGGCACGCCGACGACAGCGGAACGACGAGACACCGCAGACCCCGCATTCGCCCCAGGAAACCGGATCCGAGTACGTACCGGACGGGTCGGGCCCCGGCGGACCGGGACGTCACCGACCAACCCGGCGCCGCGGCCGGCCCCTCGCCATCGCCGTCGTCGTCCTGCTCGCCATCACCGTCCCCGGCGCCGCCCTGTACGGCGTGCGCTGGGTGCAGCACCACCCGCACGCGATGATCACGTTCGGCGACGACCACACGGCGCCGGCGCGCTCCAGCCGCAACGCCACACGCACCCCGGTGCCGGCGCCGCCGAGCGCGTCCCCCTCCGCCAGCGGCTCCGCGTCCCCGTCCGGCCCGGCGTCCAGCCGCCCCGTCGAGAGCGCCGCCGGGTACGAGAAGGAGGTCGCGCGCGAGATCAACGCCGCCCGCGCCAAGGCCAAGTGCGGCCCCCTCCGGTACGACTCGCGCCTCGCCGCCGCCGCCCGCGCGCACAGCGACGACATGGCCACCCGCAACTACTTCGACCACACCTCGCCCGACGGCGTCACCCCCTGGGACCGCGCCAAGGCCGTCGGGTACACCGACCCGAGCGCCGAGAACATCGCCGCCGGCCAGGCCACCCCCGCGGCCGTCGTACGGGCCTGGCTCGCCAGCCCCGGCCACCGCGCCAACATCCTCAACTGCGCCTCGCACGCCAGCGGCATCGGCTTCGCCACCGGCGGGAAGTACCACTACTACTGGACCCAACTCTTTGGGTACAAGTAACCGCCGCTGGCGCGCCGTCCCAGGCCGCAGCCGTTCTACTGTCTCTGACCAGGTAAAACACCGGTCATCGATGGTCATCACTGGTCGTCGCAAGTCCCTCCAGTACGGCCCGGCCACGGCCCAGACGGCCCAGAGCCGGCCCCGCTAGTCCACAGTGGACAGTTCCTCTGCGCCCTTCGTCGGCAGGTTCGACGGAGGGCGCAGTGCTGCGCGCGTACGGGCGGCGGCGCTTCTGCGGTGCGGCTGGCCGCCGTGGACCACGACCACCGGCTTCCGGTGCCGAGGTGGCCCCGGGGTTGGGCCGCCTCGGCGTCGATCGCCCGGAAGCACAGGCCAAGGGCGACCATGCAGGGCGATCGTGGGCAGCAGCCCGAATCGGTCTCGTGGTCCTGGCCCTCGGGCAGCTCGGCCAGGCGCCGGTTCGGCGGCGGCGCTCCGGCCCCGTAGGCGCCAGCCGAAGGGGCCGGACCTTACCGCCGCCGGGCCGGCGCCGCGCCGCGCTTGCGCGGCGCCTTGATCCAGTAGAGACCAATTCGGCAGTCGTCGCACTGCGCATGGGTGACCTATGGCGCAGATGCTCGACGCTCGGGCGTCAAGAGTCTGGTGCCAGTGTGCTGGTCATTGCTCAAACGGGTCGGGCGGTGAGGCGGTTGACGACTCTCGCTCATCGCTGGACTGATTCGCGTGCTGCGTGGGCAATAGGACGCCGGTGGGGGGAATATGTGGCTCCTCCCAAGGATCGAACAGTGGCGGCACACTATAGTCCCGTGGAGAATCGATACTTACCGTTCCGCCGGAGAACTTTGCCGATTTAAAGGTAACTCGACCTCCGTGGAACGCGGCGCCGAGGAAGTCAACTTCTCCTCCTGAGAATTCGGTGACGTCAAAGCTTAGAATGCCGCTATAAAAACTTGACTGACTAAGGTGGCAACGCCGCCATCGATCGATGCGAAAGAGAAGTCAACAGTACCGCCGCGAAAGTCGACGGCTGCGAAATCGATCGACCCGGCAGTAATGTGCGACTGGGAGAAGTCAACTTCTCCACCTAATAACTGGGTGAATGGAAATTGCACGGCGGCGCCGATGAATCTCGCGCCATCGAACTTGATTGCTCCGGAGATGACTTGCGTGTATAAGAACTCAACATTCCCCGCGGAGAAGGTTGCATCAGTGGCGTTGATTATCCCTCCACAGAATCGCGCGCCCGAAAACATGACGTCAGCGCCGCAGAACACTGCATCACGGAGGTCAACAACACCATCGGAGAAGGTAGCGGCCACGAAGCTGACGGATCCTGACGAGAAGACTGCGCCACGAAGGTCCGCCCCATCTACAAGTGCGCCGGAGAAGTCGAAGTCATGACCACACCATGACTGCCGAGAAGCCCCGGGTCGGAGGTGGTTTCCGATGAGGCGCCACATGGTGTGGCGGACCTCGCGTTGAGAGAGAAAGGCCGCGTGTGTGTCGGGCTCGTCCGGTTGGTCGGCGGCGCAAGGCATGCGAAGTTGGGCACAGAGTACGTCGATGCAGGTTTGGCGGCCGGATTCCCAGTCGTCGGCGAGGTGGGCAAGCGCGTACGCCCCGCCTAGGCGTACGGCGGGGCTGTCGTTGCCGAGTTGGGCGACACAGGCTCCGAAACGCTCGGTGAAGAGTTTGATTTCTTCGCGGTGATGGGTAGCCTCAGCGCGCGCTTCGGATGCTTCGCCAAGTTGCTGCTTGCGGTACGCGACAGTCAAGGCGATGACCGCGCCGACTCCGGCGACCACGGACATGGCGATCTTGACGATGTCCAGTTGTTCGCTGGCCCCCAGGTTGCCCAGATGCAGTGCTCCCCCAAGTCCGTGGAGCAGCAGCCAGCCCGACCCGACCAGGACGCCCGCGCCGAGCAGGACGAACAGCGCGAGTTGCGCGCCGAACCGCAGTCTCAAGGGCCGACGACCGCGGTCCGACTTTGGTAGCAGCACCCAGTTCGGTCGAGGCGCCACGGCTTTTGCCAAGGCCAGAAGCTTTCGGGTGCCGCGGTACGGCATCGATCTAGGCTTCGACGTCATGCCTGTGTTGTAGCGGACGTCGACCAGCGTTTGCGGCTCTGGGCAGCCCGGCTCTGACTACGACTTGACGTGGGGCCAAGTCGCCTCTTCGACGTGCGCAAGCGCTCGGGACCAAGGGAATTGGCTGAGACGTTCTGATCCGGTGCCAGGCGGGTGGGGTTGCCACTCGCCTGGGCCGAGCATGATGTGGACGCCTTCGGCGCGGAGCTGGTCGACGCTGCGACGGAACGGGGCACGTGACGCGAGGCTGGCGTTCACGAAGGGGAGTACGACGATTGGGATGTCGTTGCCGATGGCCTCGGCGAGGATGTCGAGGGCGTACGTGTCGGCGATGCCGTTGGCCCACTTGTTGATCGTGTTGTACGTAGCGGGAGCGACGATCAACGCGTCGGCCTTCGGGCGAGGTCCGGAACGCTGGTTGTCCGGTGGGCGGTGGGAGTGGCGGACCGGCGCACCGGTCAGGCTCGCCAGTTCGTCTAGGTCGAGGAATGGCACGGCTGACGGCGTGGCGATCAGGTAGGGGCGCCATCCGCGGTCTTTGGCCTCGGTGATGAGGCGGCCGACGTACGGGGCGGGGCCGGCTCCGCACGTGACGATCCACAGGGCGGGGCTGTCGGTCACGTGGTTCTCCTGACGCGTTCGGTGAGTTCGCGGACGTTCGCGGCGACGCTGGCTGGTGCGGAGCTGGCGAGATCGTCGGCAAGCCTGAGCACGGCAGGTCGACGGGCGATCTCCTGTGGCGCAACGGATTCGGCGTTGCGGAGGGCGAGATAGGCGCGGTCGTACTTGCCCCATTGAACGAACGCCTTGGCGACGTCGATGCAGAGCGTTACGCGGCGTTCGGTCACGTCGATGACGGACGGGTCGATCTTGCGGGCGTACGAGACCGCGGCGCCGGCGTCGCCGAGCTTTACGGCGAGGTTCACCCGGTGCAGGAGGACGTTGGTCGGGCCGAACGCGGTCCACTGGTAGTTGTGGTCTCCGCCGAGCCGGCGTCCTGCATCGTCGGCCTCGGTAAGCAGGTCGAGCGCGGTGTCACGGTCGCTGTCGTTGGCGGCGGCCGACGCGCCTCGCAACAGCAGCGAGCCGTACAGCGACAGCATCCGCGGATCGTCCATGCCGTCGACGTGCTGCATCGATGCAGCCGCTTCGGCGGCGAAGGTGGCGGCCCGGTTGGTGTGGCCGGAACTCATCAGCGTGTGCGTGATGATGCGGGCACCGGATCCGATCGCGAGTGGGCTGCCGCTGGATTCGGCGGCGGTCATGCTGCGTTCGGCCGCGACTCCGGCGAGCCCGGCGTCTCCGAGTTTGAGCAGGATGCTCGCTGCGACGTGGTGCGCCTCGGCGGAGAGTACGAGGGCGTCGCGTCGCTGGTCGCCGTCGAGCTGGTCGATCGCCACCCGCAGCGTGGACAGCAACGCGGGCAGGATCGCGCTCACTTCGCCGTACTGGCACGCCTGGTACTGGCGCTTGGCGTTGCTGACCGCGACGCGCAACGCACCAAGGTCGGGCACCTGGTCCAGCTTCCGACCGGCGCCGAACGTCGAGTACGTGGTGAGAGCGGCGGCGAGCGCAGGGGCCGCCAGGGCGAGGCCGGCGGCCGTACCCAGCAGCTCACGGCGGCGCATCGCTTCCCGCCCCCCGGTGGTCGGATTGGCGTCAAGGACCTGATCCCAGGAGACCTCGGTCGACGCTGAGGGCGCTCGTGTTGGGCGGGTTGGTGTGAGCGGCTCGTCAGTTCGAGGGGCCAAGCCGAGCAGGAAGCGGGCCTCGTTCGGCATGTCGAGGCGTTCCGCGAGTCGTAACAGGACGTCGATGTTTTCCACGCGGCGATGGCCGTTGACGATCTCGCTCACCCGTCCCTGGGTGAGGTCGAGCTGCACGGCGATGCGGTTCTGACTGGCCCCGGTGTGCTGGCGTACGAGGCGGATCAGGGCGCCAATGTCGCGGTCTGCGAGGGCATCGGTGACCTCCGGGCGGCCCCAGAACCCTGGTGGCACCCGGACGGGCTCCCATGCGCGGACCGCCACCCGATCGGCTCCCCGGTAGTCGTGTTGTCTCGTTGCGTGGTTCGAGCCCAGCTTAGGCCGCCGATCTTGCCGCCGGAACCTCGATCGTTCCCACCGTGGGAACACCCGGTGATATGGGATCCGCGCCTCGCTGGCCCGAATGTTGGTGTCATGACGGGGACCAAGCAACCACGGGTGTGCCGCTCCTGCGATGGGCGGGGATGGAAGTACTTCACCGCGCGACTCGCGCTCGTCGGTCTGGTCGAGCGGGAAGGGGCCTCGCGGTGGGAGAGGCTGCCGTGCCCCGACTGTGCCGCGCCGACAAGGCACGCGGCATGACCGGCTTGTACGCGTCCGAGCCGACGCAGCCCCACTCCGAGTCCCACTGGTACCGCGTGCGGCGGGCCGTCGACATGATGCCGACCGGCGTTGCGGTCGCCACCGTGGTCGCGTACCCGGCGAGTGGCGTGGTGGCGCTGCACATGCCGACCGGATCCATGGCACGGCTGCCGGCCGGCGATGCGCTCGGCATCTCGGCCTGCCTGTCGGCCGCGGTGGAGGGCAGTATCCCGGCCGCGGACGGCCTCGGCCTGGTCCTCGAAGCCGATCTCGGCGACGGCTGGGCCGATCTGAGATGAGGACTCCCGGCCGGCGCGCCTCATGGGCGACCGTCATCGCCGGCCGGGTACGGGGCAGGACGGGCGCGGTGACGCCGCCCTGTCGTACCCAGGGCGCGAGGGTGCCCCTGCGTCCGTCCTGCTCCCGCAATGAGACCGGCACCGGGCCGGGCGCTGGCGTCCCCCACGCGTGGCTCCCCAGCGCGCAACCAGGCCCGCCCGGCTCGGTGCCATTCAACGACACGGAGGTGCCTCGGTGGCAACGATCTCGGTCGGTTCGTTCGTGCCGGTGCCCGGACAGGTCGTGTACCTGACAGACAAGGCATCGCCCCAGTTCGTCAACAGTCCGATCCGGCTGTTGATTACCGCCAATGCTGAACCGTCCACAGTGGACGAACGGCAAGGGCACACCGCCGTCGACTCGGCATGGTTGGCGTTGACAGGATGGGAACTCGATCAACACGGCAAGCGGGTCCGCCATCGTGACCACGTCGCGGCGTACAAGGACGGCATCATCGTGTGCGGCAACCCTGGCGTACGCCGCTGCGGAGGTGGACGCGATCGTGCCCGGTGAGTCGACGCCCGGCCGACCGGTTGTCGGTCTGGAACGCAAGGCCATGACCCGTGAACTGACGCGCCGTTACCTGGCGGGCGAGTCCCTGCGCGCGCTGGCTGCGAGTACTGGGCGCTCGTACTGGTTCGTGCGGTCGCTGCTCTGTGAGGCGGGTGTACGGCTGCGATCCCGTGGCGGAGCCCGCAGGGGCGCCCGGATGACTTTTCGACCTGACTCTTCTACTCTGCCTCTTAGGCATTAAGCTCTTGATTAATCAGGTAGCCGAGTGAGACGGCATGGGGTCGATGAGTGATGGCGTACGAACCACGACTGAGCAAGTACGCCGAGATCGTGTCGGCGCTTCAGCGTCGCATTGAAGACGGTACGTACCAGCCGGGGACATTGCTGCCGAGTCAGTCGCAACTGGCGACGGAGTTCGGCGTCTCCCAACAGACCGCGGTACGCGCACTGAACATCCTCAAGCAGGACGGCCACATCGAGGGCCGCCAGGGTAAGGGCTACGTGGTCCGCGGCCGGCCAAGTGCATCCCGACGCGGCGCACCCGAGTACATCGACAACCTGTTGAGCGCCGATGAGGCCGCCAGCGAACTGTTGGGCGTGGACGCCATTCTCGCTTCGCCGCGGATCGCGTCGGTGCTCAAGGTCAAGGAGCACAGCGCCGTGTTCGCTCGGCGGCGGCTCATCACCGGCGAGGACGGGCCGATCGCGCTGTCCACCGCGTACATGCCGGTGCAGGTTGCCATTGAGGCCGGCTTGGACAGTCCGGAACCGATGGCAGGAAGCTTACGGACGCGGATCGAAGCGGCGCGGCGAACCCGGTTCGACTTCGTGATCGAGAGCGTGACTGCACGGCTCCCCACCGACGAAGAGGCGGAGCGGCTGAAGATGGAGACCGCGAGCGCGGTGCTCTGGCTGCTGATCACGGCGTACGCGCCGGACGGCTCGGCGCTGGTGGCGCTGGAGGTCGTCCTACCTGGCTCGCTCCACGAGCTGACCGACACGTACGGCTTGACGAGCTGACGAACTGACGTCGCCCCAAGGGCGCTGGCCAACCCGGTCGGCGCCCTTCTTCGTGTGCCGTCGACCTTGCGCCCGTTGATGATCTTGTGGACCTCCCCGCGGTGCACCATCGCCCATGCTCGCCCCATTCGACAGTGATCCAGGTCTCACATGTCGAAGCCAGATGACTTGCATGTATAGGTTGTCGGCTCTAATCTTGAGGCAACTTCATTGGTTAAGCGCTGAACATCTCAGTGCTTATGTCTCAGGAAGGTAGTGCGGAGATGGCAATCCCCATGGGTCTGCGGGTTGAGATTCCGTCTGAGGTGGCGTTCCCGAACCGGGTGCTGTTTCTCGGTGTGCAGGCGGAGACGGACTTCGAGAAGCGGGGTCAGGCTGACGACCAGGCGCGGGACAAGCAGACCGGACAGCGGGTGTGGTCGGTGACGGTGATGGATCTGGACCCGGACGCTGCGAAGTTCGGGCGGAATGCTCAGCTCAAGGTGAAGGTGTTGGCGGAGCATCAGCCGGTGCCGCCGGCATCGAAGATCCCGGGGTACCCGCCGGTCATCGAGTTCGAGGGCTTGCAGTTCACGCCGTATGTGGATGACAAGAAGTGCCGGGCGCCGCAGGACGGCCGGCAGCACAAGTGCAAGGCGCAGCAGACGTTCTCGTTTCGCGCGACCGGGATCGTGGAGCCGCGCGAGATCGCCGTACCGGTCGCCTCAGACTCGGCGGCCTGACCCCTCACCCCTTGTGGGAGGCGCGGGGCGGCTCGTGCTTGGCGGCTGACCGCCCCGCGCTTCTCCTGATCACACAGGAGTACACGAGCATGACACGGCATGATGTCGCGGCTTTGGCCTGCCCTGCGCTGGCCGGGATCCGCACGGCGTACTGCTCCGCCGAGAGCGCGGAGGCACGGGCGGCGGCGCTGGTGGAGATCGCTGGCGCGGCGTCCGCGCTGGCCCGGACGATCTCTCGGTACCGGCACGTCGACCCCCGATCGGTCCTCGGCCTCGTGTCCCGGCCGGAGGACGTGGCCCCGGTCTTCGGCCGCGGGCGGTGGCTGCCCACGATGACGTTCCACGTTCCGGCCTCGTCGCCCGTACAGCCGGTGCGGCGCAACCGAACCGCGGCCCGCGTGCGGGTGACGGTCGTACAGCCCGCGCTGTTCCAGACCACGACTGCGGTCGGGGGTGCGCGATGAACGACGGCGTTCGGTGGGGTCGGCCGGGCGAGTTGTGCACGTGCGGCCGTCAAGCGATCGAGGTGTTCGAGACCGATCACGGCCCGGTGGGCTGGTGCCGGATCTCCGATGGCGGCAACAGCGTTGGCCCGTGCCCGTTCTGCGGTTCGCCGCGGAAGCACTTCACGCCGTGGGGCGACCTTGGCCGCTGCCCGTCGTACCGGCTGCGTCTGGTCGGGGGTGACGTGTGATGGGTGTTCGTCGTGAGGCGCAACTGGTCGAGTACAAGCGTGCGGTGTTCGGTGTGCCGCGGTGGGCGCTGCTGGTGGGTCTTCTGTTCCGCCAGCTCGGCCGTCTGGTGTGGCTGGTGCTGCGGTACTGGCGGATGACCGGCCCGGCGGTGCTGCTGGTCGTGCTGGCGGTCAAGGCGGGCTGGGAGACCGTCCCGATCCTCGCCGTGCTGATTGCCGCGGGCCTGTCGGGCTGGCGGATCGGGCACCGGGATTCGTTCGGCGTGTGGGTGAAGTGGCCGTGGTTGTCCCGCTGGCGTCGGTGGTGGCTGTACCGGCGTGGTTGGGAGTCCACGATGCGGGGTAGCGGTCTGGCGGTGTCGTACGGGTCGGTGCAGCACTGGCCGCCGATGCTGTCGGTCAAGTCTTCCCCGGCGGGTGATGTGGTGCGGGTCCGGCTGCTGCGCGGCCAGACCCCGGAGCACTGGACGAAGAAGTCCGCGGAGCTGGCGTACTCGTTCGGCACGCGCCTGTGCCGGGTGTTCTCCGGCCGGATCAACGTCATGCCCAAAGCCCGTACCGGTCGCCTCGGCCGTGTGCTGGCGTGGTGGGACCGTCGCCGATTCGGCCGGGACGTGCCGGGTGAGATGACGTTGGTGTTCGTGCGCGGTGACCTGCTCGCGTATGCCGTCCCTGCGATCGGCGCTGAGCACATCCCGGCGACGCCGGACCTGTCCGGGCTGCCTGTTGGGATCCGGGAAGACAGCACGTGGCTGAACCTCGTCCTCACCCAGACGCACGTCCTGATCGCCGGGGCGACGGGGTCGGGAAAGGGGTCGGTCATCTGGTCGCTGCTGCGGGCACTGGCGGGCGGGATCCGGTCGGGGTGGGTGCAGGTGTGGGCGATCGATCCGAAGGGCGGCATGGAGCTGGCGATGGGCCGGCGGCTGTTCTCCCGGTTCGCCTTCACGAGCCTGACGGAGATGGCCGACGTGCTGGATGCGGCGGTTGAGGTGATGCGGCAGCGGCAGGCCCGCCTCGCCGGGGTGGTTCGGCAGCACGCTCCGTCTCGGCAGGATCCGACGATCGTCGTCCTGGTGGACGAGCTGGCCGCGCTCACGGCGTACCTGACGGACAAGGAGTTGAAGGCTCGGATCGAGGCGGCGCTTGCCGTCCTGCTGTCCCAGGGTCGGGCGCTCGGGGTGCATGTCGTGGCGGCGGTGCAGGACCCGCGGAAGGAGACGGTGAAGTTCCGGGACCTGTTTCCGACCCGCGTGGGTCTGCGGATGACTGAGGACGAGCAGGTCGACATGGTGCTCGGCGATGGCGCCCGTAAGCGCGGTGCGCTGGCCGACCAGATCCCGGCCAGCCTGCCCGGCGTCGGGTACGTGCTGGTCGACGACCGGCCCGAACCCGTCCGGGTCCGCTTCACGCACGTCACCGACGCCCACATCCGCGACATGGACGCCCGCTACGCCACCCCCACACCCGCCCCGACCACTCCGGCTCCGGTGCCACCCCAGCGGAGCGCTCCGACCACCGGCAACACCGGCGGCACCGGCGGCACCGGCGGCGGGAACGGCGCGGGGAACGGGCCGCTGCCGATCCAGTTGTTCAACAAGCTGCGGGGTGGCCAGTGACCGCCGTCGAACGACGCGCCGCCCGACTGTGGCGCATCCGCGTCCCCGGCGCCCTGCTGTCCGGCACGGCGGTCACGGTCCGGCTCGACGCCAGCGAGACCGACGCCCGGATATGGGTCGCTGTCGGGGCCGGGCACCGCCGGCTGCCGCTGTCGATCGGCGAAGCCTGGGCGGTGTTCAAGCTGCTGGGCGAAGCCCTGGACATCACCGGCGACCCGCCCGCCTTCGTCCGCACCCCCGTCCAACCGACCAGCAGATAGAAGGAGGGGGCGAGACGTGTCCGCAACACGCAAAGCTGAGAGCACGGCCCGGCTGGTGATCATGGCAGCGATCGGGCTCATGGCCGGCGCCGCCTCGTTCACGCACATGCATGACTGGACGATGCAGAAGGCGCCGGACGGCACGCCGGAGTGGTTCGGCTGGGCTAACGCCGTCGTCTCCGAACTCACCCCCGCGCTGGCCCTGCTCGAATGGCGGCGCCGTCGCAGGATGGGCGGGTCGGTCGTGTACCCGGTGGCGTTGCTGGTCGGTTCCGGGCTGCTGTCGCTGGCCGCGCAGATCTCCCAGGCCGGCGACTCGTGGTCGTCCAAGGGTCTCGCCGCTCTGCCCGCCCTGGCGTTCACGCTGTTGATCAAGCTCGTACTGTCCAGCCTCCCCACCGGCCAGGAGGAGCCACACCCGGTGCCCCACAACGAAACCCGTACCCATCCGTCCACACAGGAGAACGCGCCGACCACCACGGCCACCATCAACCCAGCCCCACCCGTTCCGGCTCCGGCCCCGGCACCGGTTCGGCCCGCCGTGGCTCGCGTCGTCGCCCCATCCCGCCCCGTAACGCGGGTCAACGGCACTGAGGTGTCGGCATGACAGCCGTGAAGCCAACCGCGCTCGTGCTCCCGGACCTGGGTCAGGAGGAGACTCCTCGGCCCGGGTCGCGGGCGGCGCGTCTGCTGCAGCCGGTGGCGAAGGACATGGCCGCCGAGCTGGCGAAACAG
>NZ_BOMB01000051.1 GCF_016861975.1 Actinocatenispora rupis
AACAAGCCTTGGACAAGGTCATCATCACCGTCACCGTCGACAGCTCCATGTCGTACCCGGGGTTCGCGGGGATGCCGCCGATCGACCAGGTCGACGCCGTCGCCGACGAGTACGTGCGGGCCATCGACTCGGGCGCGAGCCTTGTCCACCACCACGGTGTGCACTACCTGGAGGACACGATCCAGGAGGACGGGCGGCAGCTGTCCCGTACCGACTTCCAGGGGTGGGCGGACCTGACGAACCTGATCCGGTCGCAGCGCGACGCGATCATCCAGTTCGGGATCGCCAGCGCCCGGCTGGAGGAGAAGGTCGAGCTGATGAAGCTCGACCCGGAGATGATGTCGTTCGCGTTCAACGTGCACGACGAGTACTTCCGGCCCGACCCGGCGTACCCGGCGAACGAGCAGTACGCGATCCACCCGCGGTCGGAGCTGGAGGCGTTCTCCGCCGCCGCGCTGGAGCACGGCGTCAAGCCGGAGATCGAGTGCTTACAGCGGCGCGTTCTGGAACCTGGAGTACATCCGGGACAAGGGGCTGCTGGAGAACCCGGTGTGGGCGACGCTGTTCCTCGGCTGGCCGGGCGGGGCGTGGACCCCGCCGACCCCGGATTCGTTGCTGCACCTGACGAAGCACGTACCGGAGAACGTGAACTGGAACGTCAGCGTGATGAACTCCCGGCAGCAGTGGCGGCTGCTCGCGCTCGCCCTGGCCACCGGCGGGCACGTCCGCGTCGGCTGGGAGGACAACCCGTACCTGCCGGACGGCCGGCCGTCGCGGTCCAACGCCGAACTCGTCGACGAGGTCGTGAAGCTGGCGCACCTGATGGGGCGCGAGCCGGCGACCGCCGCCGAGGCCCGGGAGATCATCGGCCTGCCGGCGCGGCAGCCGAAGTGACGACGAGGAACGGGCCCGGGCGGACCACGGCCCCGAACTGACGGAGTGATCGCGTGACTGTCGCAGCGGCCGAGACGAGGCCGGCACCGGCCGGGACGGCGACCCGGCGGACGGGCCGGAAGCGGTACGACGGCGCCATGCCGTACCTGCTGGTCCTGCCCGGGCTGGCGTGCTACGCGCTGTTCGTGCTGAGCCCGATCGTGCAGACGGTCGAGCTGTCGTTCCAGCGGACCGACGGCCTGACGACGCCGGTGTGGGTGGGGCTGCGCAACTTCACCGACATCCTGACCGACCCTCAGCAGCTGGCGTCCTTCGCGGTGTCGCTGGCGATGGTGTTCTTCACCTGCCTGCTGCCGGTGGCGGTCGCGCTGGCGCTCGTCGGCCTCATCGCCCGCACCCGGGTCCGCGGCCTGAGCGTCCTGCGCTTCCTGTACTTCCTGCCGTACACGGTGGCGTTGGCGGTCGTAGCGATCGCCTGGCGCTGGCTGTACGCGACGGACGGGTCGATCAACGAGATCGTCGGCGCCGTGTTCGGGCACGGCGCGGTGACCGACTACCTCGGCAACTTCGACCTCGCGCTGCCGGCGCTCGGCGTCGTCGGCTTCTGGGCCACCTTCGGGTACGTCACGGTGCTGCTGCTGTCCGGCACGCAGCACGTGTCCCGCGAACTGTACGAGGCGGCCCGGATGGACGGCGCCGGGCCGCTGCGGGAGTTCTTCGTGGTGACGCTGCCCGGCGTACGGCAGGAACTGCGGGTCGCGCTGGTGATGACGTTCATCATGGCGATGCGGACGTTCGACCTGCCGCTGATGACGACCTCCGGCGGCCCCGGGTACACGACGACCACGCCGTCGCTGCTGATGTACCAGGACGTGTTCGAGAACGGGAAGGTCGGCTCCGGTGCCGCGATCGCGGTGCTGCTCACGCTGGTGATGGTCGTCGGCGTCGTGCTGATCAACCGCACCATGTCAGCGAAGGACTGAACCGATGGTCTCCCGGCACGAGAAGCTGCTCACGTACGTGGTGCTCTACCTGTTCGCGCTGTTCGCCGCGTACCCGTTCATCTCGACGATCCTGGTGGCGTTCAACGCGCCGGACTCGTCGGCGAGCGGGCTGGGCATCCCGTCCCCGTGGTCGGTGCGCAGCTTCGTCGAGACGTGGACGAACGCGAACGCCGGCATCGGCCGGTCGCTGCTCAACAGCCTGATCCTGGCCGGCGTGGTCGTCCCCGTCTCGGTGCTGCTGTCGATCTTCACCGGGTACGCGTTCGGCTCGATGCGGTTCCGCTTCTCGAAGGCGCTGTACGGGCTGATCATCTTCGGCCTGATGGTGCCGTACGAGGCGACGATCATCCCGCTGTACTACGAGTTCCGGCAGTACGGGCTGCTCGACACGTACTGGGCGATGATCCTGCCGGACATCGCCGGGTCGTTGCCGTTCGGCACGTTCTGGATGACGGCGTTCTTCCGGTCGTTCCCGCGGCCGCTGCTGGAGTCGGCGCGGATGGACGGGGCGTCGCGCTGGACGGTGCTGTGGCGCGTCGTGGTGCCCACCGCGGGCGCGCCGATCTTCACGCTGGCCACGATCCTGTTCATCTGGACCTGGAACAACCTGCTGCTGGCGATCGTGATGATCTCCAACCCGAAGCTGCAGATGGCCCCGGCCGCGCTGAACTTCTTCGTCGGCCTCCAGTACGGCAGCAACTACCAGTTCACCTGCGCCGCGGCGATCATCGTCGCCCTGCCGGTGATGATCATCTACTACCTGCTCCAGCGCCGGTACGGCTCCGACGTACTCGCCGGCGCCGTCAAGGGCTGACCCGCACCAGCGCCGAACTCCGACCAACCACGAGGTACCCATGGACAACCGCAAGCCCCGGATCGGCATCGCCGGCCTCGGCCTCATCGCCCGCACACACGCCACCGCGTACCGGAACCTGGCGGGCTCGGTGGAACTCGCGACGGTCTGCGACACGAACGCGGAGACCGCGGCGGCGTTCGCGGCGGAGTTCGGCGGGCGGCCGACGACCGACCTCGACGCGATGCTCGCCGACCCCGACATCGACGTCGTCGACCTGATCCTGCCGCACTTCCTGCACCACGACGCCGCGACGAAGGCCCTGCGCGCCGGCAAGCACCTGCTGCTGGAGAAGCCCGTCGCCCCCACGTACGAGGCGGCGGTGGACATCTACCGCACCGCGCAGGACGCCGGCACGCACTTCATGGTCGCGGAGAACACCCGTTACATCGCCGCGTACCAGGCGGTGCACGAGCTGCTGCGCGACGGCGCCATCGGCGAGGTGCTGCACGTACGCACCGAACTGCGGTCCAACGAGAAGCAGCACCTGTCCGAGCCCGGCAACTGGCGCACGAAGTACGAGCTGGGTGGCGGCCTGGTGCTCGACACGGGCGCGCACTCGTTCTACCTGATCTCGTGGCTGCTCGGGGAGTTCGCCGAGCTGCGCGGCGTCGGCCGGAAGCTGTTCGGGCTGCCCAACGAGATCGAGGACACCGCCGACGTGTACGGCAGCCTGAAGAGCGGCGCGCACTTCGCCTGCACGTTCACGTCGATCTCGGAGATCCCGCACAGCGAACGGCTCGAACTGTTCGGTACCAAGGGCGGCATCGTCCTCGACCAGATGTCCGACCCGGTCGTCAAGCTCTACCAGGGCGACCACGACTTCTCCGGTACCGTCGTCGACTCCGTACCGTTCGGGCCGGACGCCTGGCGGCCCGGCGGGTGGCACTTCGAGTCCGTCCTGACCGAGGTCACCGACTACGTGACCGCGCTGCTCGCAGGCCACCCGCCGCTCATCGACTCCCGCGACACCGTGTACGCGCTGCGCATCGTGGACGCCGCGTACGAGTCGATCCGGAGCGGTGCGCAGGTGTCGCTGGCCGACGTGACGCGCGCGGACATCGCGCCGGCCGGGCGGTGACGGCGTGCGGCTGATGCGGATCGGCGCGGCCGGCCGGGAACGCCCGGTCGTGCGCGTCGACGCCGACCACTACGTCGACGTGTCCGACCGGTTCGGCGACTACGACGCAGCGTTCTTCGCGTCCGGCGGGATCGCCGAAGCCCGCGCACTGGCCGCCGAACGCGTCGCGGCCGGTGCCGTGTCGGCGTTCGGCGGCGTACGGATCGGGGCGCCGATCGCGCGGCCGCACCAGATCCTGTGCGTCGGACTCAACTACGCCGACCACGCCGCCGAGACCGGCCAGGCCGTACCGGCCGAGCCGATCCTGTTCACCAAGGCGCCCAACACCCTCATCGGCCCGTACGACGACGTCCGGATCCCGCGCGGCAGCAGCCGTACCGACTGGGAGGTCGAACTCGGCATCGTCGTCGGCACCCGCGCCTCCTACCTCGACAGCGACGAGCAGGCGCGCGCCGCGATCGCCGGGTACGTGCTCGTCAACGACGTCAGCGAACGCGAGTTCCAGAACGACCGCGGCGGCCAGTGGGTCAAGGGGAAGTCGGCCGAGACGTTCAACCCGGCCGGCCCGTGGCTCGCCACCCCGGACGAGATCGGCGACGTGCGCGCGCTGTCGCTGTGGCTCGACGTCGACGGCGTACGCCGGCAGGACGGCACCACCGCCACCATGATCTTCGACCCGGTGTACCTGGTGCGCTACATCAGCCAGTTCATGGTGCTCGAACCGGGCGACCTCATCAACACCGGCACCCCACCCGGCGTGGGGCTCGGCATGACCCCACCGACGTACCTGGTGCCGGGCAACGTGCTGCGGCTCGGCATCAGCGGGCTGGGGGAGCAGCGCCAGACCGTCGTCGGCCCCCGCTGAGCCGTGCCGGTCTCGTTGCGGCGCAACCGATCCGACCCTGGGTCAGGGGAACCGGAGGTCGGCGATCGCGTGCAGGTCGATGCCGTACCGGTGGTAGACCTTCGTGGTGTTGACCGACGTGAGGCGGGCCCGGTCGTACCCGAGCGCCTCAGCGGCGGCCCACACCTGCGGCTCGTCGTCCGCCTCGATCTCCAGGTACGGCGGGATCAGCGGCCACTCGTCCACCTCCAGGCGCACCCCGCCGAGCACGTACGAGGTGCGCCGGTTCTCCTGGTAGCCGCGCGGCGTCAACCCGACGAGGCCGAGCAGGGCGTGCGTCTCCGCGAAGTCGTCGACCACCACCTCCGTCTCGTACGTGCCGTCGACCGCGTCGGTGGAGATCTGCTTGACGCACAGCGTCGTCACGGTGCCGGTGTCCCGCAGGCGTACCCACCGGCCGGGGACCACCGGGACGGTGTCGTAGACGTACCGGCGCATCAGCCGCGGTCCGGACCGGCGCACCCCGCCCGCCGCGAGGATGCGCCGCTCCGTCTCCGCCGGGTCGACGTCCAGGACCTTCGCCTCGAACTCGATGCCTGCCATACGTCTCCGTCCGGGTGGGTGCCGCTCGCCGCGACATGATCGCGCATCACCCGGACCGCCGTCCGGGCCGGTGCCCGGTCGTCCGCGCGGAGGTCTTGCGTGCCACGCGCGTCCGCGCCGCGGTCGTCGGTGCCCCGGTCGTCCGCGCGGCGGTGAGCCCGCTCGTCCGCGCCGCGGTCGTCGGTACCACGGTCGTCCGCGCCGCGGTGGGCCCGATCGGCGCCGCCACCGTCGGCCCGGTGGTACGAGGTGGCTCGACGCCGTCGGCCCGGCCGCGCGTGCTGCGGACGGCCTTTGACCGGCGCGTTCGACCCGCGCACCCGTGACGTGCGGGGGACCGGGAGTCCACCGAAGCGACGGCTCACCGGCCCCGGCGACCGGGCTGGCCTGGCCTGGTGCGGACAGGTGGGCATCGATGTCGGTAGCCTCCTTCCGGAACGCGCCGCCGACGGTGTCGTGGGGACGAATGCCCCGTCCCGCGGCGGCGCGGGGTCGGATGTCCGGAGCCCGTCGCCCGGGAAACGTTGGAGGAGCACCGTGTCGTTGCTGCACAAGGTGAACAGGCGCGTCGCGGCGATCGCCACCGTGGTCGCCGTGGCCACCGCCGTACTGCTGGTCGTGGCGCTGACCGTACCGAGGACGGCGGACGCGAAGCCACGGCGCGACGACACCGGCGGTCACGGCGCCGGCAACCCGGGCTGGGTGGCGACGTGGGCGGCGAGCCCGCTGAGCGGTGCAACCACGTCGTTCGCCGACCAGACGGTCCGCAACGTCATCTACACCAGCGTCGGTGGCAGCCAGGCCCGCATCCGGCTGAGCAACCGGTACGGCACCCAGCCGGTGACCATCGACGCCACCACCGTCGGCGAGGTACTCAACGGGGCGCACCTGCTTCCCGGTTCGACGCGCGCCGCGACGTTCGCCGGCCGTACGTCGGTCACCATCCCGGTCGGCGGCGAGGTCGTCAGCGACCCGGTACGCATGCAGGTGTCGGCACTCACCGAACTCGCCGTCGACGTCTACCTGCCGGCCCCGACCGGACCCGCCAACTACCACGCGCTCGCCTGGCAGACCAACTACGTCGCGGCCGGCGACCACGCGGGCGACGTTGCCGGCGATCCCTTCACCACCAAGGTCTCCTCCTGGTACTACGTCGACGGCGTCGACGTGCGCAACCCGCCGACGCCCGGTACGGTCGTGGCGTTCGGCGACTCGATCACCGACGTCGGGCACACCCAGGTCGACGCGGAGGCCCGGTGGCCCAACTACCTCGCGCGTCGCCTGACCGCCGCGTACGGGAAGAAGGCGCCTGCGGTGGTGGACGCGGGCATCAGCGCCAACCGGGTCCTGCACGACACGGCGGGCGGCGGAGCGAGTGCCCTGACGCGGTTCCAGCGCGACGCGCTGGACCAGCCGGGTGTCCGGGCCGTGATCCTGCTCGAAGGCATCAACGACATCGGCCGGACGGACCCGACCGCGACCGCGGCCGAGATCGAGGCCGGATACCTCCGGCTGGTACGGGCCGCGCACGCCGCCGGGGTCAAGATCTACGTCGGTACCCTGACGCCGTTCTCCGGCGCCAACTGCGTCTACCACAACAACTACGGCACCGCCGCGGGCGAGGCGGAGCGGGTGCGCGTCAACCGCTGGATCCGGTCCAGCCACGCGTTCGACGGTGTCGTGGACTTCGACACGGTCACCGCGAACCCGAAGGCACCCGAGTACTTCCGCCCGTCGTACAACGCGACGGGCGGTGCCACGTGCTCCGTCGGCGACAGCCTGCACCCGAACGACCTCGGCTCGGAGGCGATGGCCGACGCGATCCCCCTCGCCTGGTTCACCCGCTGACGCTTTCCCTTGGTACCAAAGGAAAGCGTCACGGTCGGTCCGGGGTGCGGCGGAACCCGCGCCAGGAGGCCGGACCGCCGATCGCGAGGGCGGTCGCCACGAGCGCCAGGCCGGCCACCGCCGCCGCCCACGTCCCGGCACCCAGCGACACCCGCGTGTACTCGGCCCGGCACCACAGCGCGACGAAGCCGGTGCCCAGCAGGCCGAGTACGGCACCGGCGCCTCGTACGATGCGCTGCGCGCGGGGCGGCAGCACCACGGCCGGCGCGAGCACGAGTACGGAGAGGAGCGCCGTGGCCAGGTAGGCGGTGACGACGTGGCTTCCCCGGTCCACGCCCGGCCACGTGACCCACTGCCAGCCTGGCAGCCCGATCCACCCGCCGAACACCGAGACGAGGTACGCGACGAGCGCCGTCGTACCGAGGATCGCGGCGGCCACTGGGCGGGCGGCCGACGTGATCGGAGAAGGCTGGGGCAGTGGAGGAAGCGGCGCGGGGCCGGGATCCGGCTCGGTGGGGCCGGACACGACCACCGTGGTCGGGGCCGGCGGCGCGGCGAGGGCGCCGTCGGCGACGACGAGTTCGGGCTGCTCGGTGAGGATCGGCGCCACGCCGAGGTGCCGGTGCAGCATCGTGGCGACCAGCGGCATCCGGCTCGCGCCGCCCACCAGGTAGAGCGGGCCGGGCGGCGGGACCGGCAGGCCGGCCGCGGCGATCGTGGCGCGGGTGAGCCGGACCGTGCGGGCGATCAGCGGTTCGGCCACGGCGTCGAGCTGTTCCCGGCTGATCGGCGCGTCCACGTCGAGCCACGGCAGGTGCACGAACGTCTGCGCGGTGCGCGACAGCATCTCCTTCGCACCGCGGACGTCCTCGGTGAACCTGCGCCGCTCGCGCCGTCCCGCGGCGTCGGTGGGATGCCGAAACCGTTGCCACGCACCAGGATCCCGCTGGCCGTACTGCGCCGCCAGGTACGCCACGATCGCCGCGTCGACGTCCAGCCCGCCGGCGTCGACCAGGCCGTCGGTGGCGAGGACCCGCCCGTCCTGCACCACGGACACGTCGGCGGTACCGGCGCCCAGGTCGTACACGACGGCCGGGCCGGCCGCCACCGCACCGTCCGTACCGAAGAAGCGCGCCGCGGCGACCGGCTCGGGGACCAGCTCGACCGTCGGGAACCCGGCGGCCGCCGCGGCCCGCGTCACCAGCCCGCGCCGGTGCGCGCCCCACCCCGCCGGGTACGTGAGGACCACCCGGTCCGGCTCGCCGGCGACGACGCGCCGTACCTCCTGCGCCACCCGGCCGAGTACGGCGGCGAACAGGTCGGCCACCGGCACCTCGGCGCCGAGCAGTACGGTGCCGTCGTCGACCCGCAGCTTCGGGTTGGGCTCGAACCGCTCCGGCGCCAGCTGCGCCGCATGCAGCGCGTCGCGGCCGGTCAGCAGCGCGCCGCCGGCGTCCGCGCACACCGCGGACGGCAGCAGCGGCGACCCGTCGAACAGCACCGCGGTGACCCGCCCGTCGGGCCGGCGCAACGCCGCCACCGTGCTCGACGTACCGAAGTCGACCGCCAGCGTCCAACCCGTCATGGCCCCACCCTATGGACCACCGCCAAGCCGGCACCGGCGCCGCGGCAGCGGGTCAACGCTCGGCGGTACGCCGGGCCTGTTCGGTCATCTCCAGGTCGACGAACGCCCCGATCATCGCGCGCCAGACCGCCTCGGCGACGGTGGGGTCCAGGCCGGCGGCCGCGGCCCGTTCCCGGGCCAGCGCGACGACCCGGGCGACCCGGTCCGGGGCACGCACCGCCTGCGCATCCGCCTTGAACGCCGCCGCGGCCCGGACCAGGGACTGGCGGTCCGCCAGCAGCCGGATCAGGTCGGCGTCGATCGCGTCGATCCGCGTACGGACCTCGGTCAGCGTCGTCGGGTCGGCCATCCGCCGATGATCGCAAGCAACCGTGCCGTCCCGCCAGCGACGATGATCACAGGTGGTCGCGCCGGGCGGGGTCAGGACGCGGGGACCGGCCACAGGCGACCTCCGCGAGTTGGTCGCCCCGTAGCCACGCCGACCGGGTACCCCGGCGGGTTTCGACGCGCGGAGGTCGGGGGTCGGCTCCAGCCGTACGACGGTCTGGCCGCGGACCCGGCTGCTGTCGCGGAACCCGGGCGGTGCCGGTGCCTGGCGTCGGCGACGGGGCCCGCCCGGTGCGCCACCGCCGAACGGGTGGGCGGCGACTTTCGGCGCCACAGCAGGGAAACAGCCGCGTGGACCGACCCGCCCGTACCACCGGCCGAGGGCGGGACGCTACTGGCGCGGGAACGTGATCTCGTAGTAGCGGACCTTCTCGTCGGAGCGGACGTGGCGCATCCCGGCGCCGTGCATGACCCGCTGGGAGGCCACGTTGTCGTGGTCGGCGTCGCCGCGGACCGTACGGGCGCCCGCCGACCTGGCGACGGCGAGCAGCGCGTGCAACGCCTCCGTCGCGTACCCGTGGCCGCGCGCGGACCCGACCACCCCGTACCCGATGGTGACGGCGCCGTGTTCGTCCGGCGGTCGGTGGAAGCAGAGGCCGCCGATCGCCGTACCGTCGTCACGGAGCCGGATCTCGTAGCCGCCGAACGGGGTGGGATCGCCGGCCGTGGCGCAGAGTTCGAGGAGGTCGCGGGCGTCCTTGCGGTCACCGTCGGTCGGGTAGTCGGCGGCCCACCGGTCCGCGGTGGTGGGCTCGGCGGCGGCCACACGTTCGGCCTCGGCGACCGTGAGCGGGTGCAGGACCAGCCGCTCGGTGCGTACGTCGGTCACGACCGTGTGCCTACCACCGCCCAGGCCGGGCGGCATCCGTTTTCCGCCGCGCGGAGGCGTTTCCCGGTGGCGGCGGCCGGCGCCGGACGGCAGGCTCGACACCATGACGGTCGTCGTACCCGGTGGGCTCGGTCGTGCGGTCCGGCTGCGGGAGGGGGAGCGCGGGCGGCGCTGGCTGGACGGCCTGCCGGCGCTGGTCGAGCGCGTCCTGCGGGCCTGGCGGTGCCGGCCCGACGGCGCGGTCGGCCACGGTCAGGTCGCGATCGTCGTTCCGGTACGGTCCGTCCGGCACGGCCCCGCGGTACTGAAGATCTCGTACCCGTCCGCGCGGACTCGGCACGAGGTCCGCGCCCTGCGCAGCCTCGACGGTCGCGGCGCCGTCCGGGTGTACGCCGTGGACGAGGCGTCGCACGCGGTGCTGCTCGAACGGGCCGGCCCGGCGACGCTGGCCTCGGTGCCGTCGGCCGACCACGCGATCGAACTCGCCGGCGCGCTCGCGCGTACGCTCGCCGTGCCCGCGCCGCCGGGCGTACCCACGCTGGCCGGTACTACGGACGGGTGGGCGGACCAGCTCGACCGGCAGGTGGCGGCCGCGCCGGGGCTGGTACCGCCGGCGGTGGTCGACCGGGCGCGCGCCACGATTCGCCTGCTGCGCAACGACAGTACGGCCACGCTGATGCACGGCGACCTGCACTTCGGCAACGTACTGCGGGCCCGGCGCGAACCGTGGCTTGCCATCGATCCGTTGGGGTGGCGGGGAACCGCCGCGTACGACGCCTTCACCGTCGCCGCCGAACGCCCGGGGCAGCGGGACCTACGGGCCCGGATCCACCGGTACGCGGCGGCCGCCGGTGTCGACGCCGACCTCGCCCTTGCGTGCTGCCAGGCCCGCGCCACCAGCTCGTACCTGCACCAGCGCCGGACCGGTGGGCGCTGGTTCGACGACGACCTGCTGTACCGGCTGATGACCCTCGACCACCCGGCCTGACCGGCCACTTCCGCGCGCCGGCACCCGGCACCGCGTACCGGCGGCACGGCGCGTCCGGCCCGGACCGCGCCGCGCACAGCCTTGCCGACGGCTGGATCCGTCAGCCGAGCTGCTCGGCCAGCGCGACGATGATGCCCGCCGGACCGCGGACGTAGCAGAGCCGGTAGGCGTCGCCGTAGCGTACGACCTCGCCGATGAGTTCCGCGCCGTGTGCGCGCAGGCTGGCGACGGTCGCGTCGATGTCGTCGACGGTGAACATGACGCTGCGCAGGCCCAGTACGTTGCCCAGGGCGTTCGCCGGCTCGGGGCGGATCACCTCGGGGGCGTGGAACCTCGTCAGTTCGAGCCGGCCGGTACCGTCCGGGGTCCGCATCATCGCGATGGTGATGCGGACGCCGTCGAGCGCGTTGATCCGGTCCACCTCCGGCCCCTCGACCGGCGCCTCGCCCTCCAGTTCCATCCCGAGTACGACGAAGAACGCCTTGGCGGCGTCGAGGTCCTCGACGACGACGCTCACGTGGTCCATCCGCTGGATCGGCACGGTGCTGCTCCCTCCGGTGCGCGGCCTGTCGTGGCCACTGGTACACCCGGGACGACGCCGGCGCCGCGTTCTCGACACGTGGCCGGGTGGATTCGGCGAACGTCGCCGGGTCGGGCATCGCGGCCGTACCGGGCCGGAACGGCGCAGACGGCCGCCACGAGCGGGGCCCGCCGTTCGGGCGAGCGGCCGCGTTTCCGATCTCCTCGGCGGTACCGGTCTGGTGCAGTTGCTGACGGGCGGTGCCGTGCCGGTGGCGTCCGACGGGTGTGGGGAGAGTGCGATGAGCGACATCGGGTCGGCCGGCGGTCTCGTCCTGTCGACGGGGGCGCGGATCCCGCGGCTGGGGCTGGGCGTCTGGCAGGTACCGGACGGCGCGCGGTGCGAGCGGGCGGTGCGGTGGGCGCTGGAGGCGGGGTACCGACTGATCGACACCGCGCAGGCGTACGGGAACGAGACGAGTGTGGGGCGGGCGATCCGGGACAGCGGGGTGCCGCGCGAGGAGATCTTCCTGACCACGAAGTTCTACCCCGGGCGCCGGAACCCGTTGCGGGAGGCCGAAGCGAGCCTCCGCCGGCTCGGTACCGACCACGTCGACCTGTACCTGGTGCACTGGCCGCAGGGCGGGCCGACCCGGGCCTGGCCGGGCATGGAGGCCGCCCAGCGCGAGGGGCTGGCCCGCGCGATCGGGGTGTCCAACTTCGACCCGGCCGACCTCGCCGCGCTGAAGGCGGTGGCGCAGGTGCCGCCCGCGGTGAACCAGGTGCAGCTCAGCCCGTTCGAGTACCGGCGGGAGTTGATCGACGCGTGCGCGGCGGACGGGATCGTGGTGCAGTCGTACAGCCCGCTGGGGACCGGCCGGCACCTGTCCGACCGTACCGTCGGCGCCGTCGCGGCCCGGTGCGGCCGCAGCCCCGCGCAGGTGCTGATCCGCTGGGCCATCCAGAAGGGCCTGTCGGTACTGCCCAAGTCGGTGCACCGGGAGCGGATCGTCGACAACGCGGCGGTGTTCGACTTCGCCCTCGACGACGCCTCGATGGCCGAACTCGACGCCCTCGACCGGACCGGTACGACGTCGGAGGCACTGGCCGCGGAGCGGAAGTGGTGGCACTGAGCCAGCTCCGGCACCGGCTCGGCGCGGTCACGGCCGGGCGGACTGCCGCCACCGCGCGGGCGGCACGCCGTACCGGTTCTTGAACGCGCGGCTGAACGCCGCCTCCGACGTGTACCCGACGTTGCGCGCGATGAGCGCGACGGGCAGCGACGTGGTGCGGAGCAGGTCCGCGGCGGTGTCCAGCCGTACCAGCGCCAGGTACGTCGCCGGCGGCGTCCCGACCTGCGCGGCGAACCGTTCGGCGAACGCCGATCGGGACAGGTTGCACGCCCGGGCGAGGTCCTCGACCGCCCAGTCGCGGCCGGGGTGCCGGTGGATGGCGCTCAGGGCCGGGCCGGTCTGCGGGTCGAGCGCGCCGGCCAGCCAGTTCGGTTCGGCGTCCGGGCCGGCCGCCCACAGCCGCAGGATCTGGATGAACACCAGGTCGAGGATGCGGGCCACCATCACGGCCGAGCCCTGCGAGGGCGACCGCATCTCGACGACGAGCATCTTCCGGGCCACCTCCAGCCCTTCGAGCGCCGGGCCGCTGACGTCGCGCAGGACGATCACGGCCGGGAGGCTGCGGAGCAGGTGACTGGCCTGCGGGTCGCCGATCGCGAACGTTCCGCACAGCCAGCGCGCCGGAGCGCCGGCGGTACGGCCGGTGTCGCAGAGACGGTGCCCGTCGCCGCGCGGCAGCAGTACGACATCGCCGCGGGTCAGGTGCCTGGGATCCGGGTCGTTGTCGACGCGGAGCACCAGCTCACCCTCCTCGACGATGTGCAGGCTGCCCACCCCGGCGAACCCGATCGAGAACGCCGCCGGCGGCGCGTACGCGACGATCCGTTCCCCGCTCAGCCGTGCGCTGCGGAGCAGTTCCGAGAGCAGGTCGTCGGTCCGGCCACCGAGGTCGAGACCGAGCGCGGCCGGATCCGCGCTCTCGTCCCGGGTGCCGGCCGGTGACCCCGGACGATCGGCAAAGTCTCCCGGCGGTGCTGTCATGGTCACTGCCCACTCCTCTGCGTACGGTCGACAGGCAGTGAGCGGAGCCGCCGGCCGGACGGGTTTCCGTTGGTACGCGCCAGGTTTGCCGCGTGTCCACCGGTGGGCGGCGCGCCGCGCGGACGTTCGTGGAGATCGTCCGGCGGGATCCGCTCGCTCAAGTCGGACAAGGCTAGCAACCAGGAGAACCCAGCGTGACCGAGCACAACCCGACCAAGATCAGCTTCGTGTACTCCAACCCCACCGACCCCGACGCCTTCGAGGCCGCGTACCCCGACCAGCTCGCGCTGGCGCGTACGCTTCCCGGCCTGACCCGCCTGCAGGCGTCGAAGGTCTGGCCGAAGGAGGACGGCAGCCCGACCCCGGCGTACCGGCTGCTCGACCTGTACTTCGCCGACTACGCCGCGGCCAGCGCCGCCGCCGCGGAGGCCGGCCCCCTCGTCGCCGCGACCACGGAGCACGCGACCGGCGGCGTGGCGATCGCGTTCGCGGAGGTCGTCGAGGACGCGTGACCTCCGCGCGGGTCCGGGGGGCGCCCGGACCCGCGCCGGGTTCCCCGTCGTACCAACCGATCCCGGTTCGGTGGGCGGGGCGTCGGTGGAGCGACGCGCGTTGACGGTGGTCGTGGTGGCTGCGACCATCCGGAAGTCCCGACCGCGTACGACATCGCGAGGGGTTGCCTGGTGGACGCGCCCGATCTGCCGATCCACCGGTGGCTCGGCCGTACCGACGCGGAACGCCGCTGGCTGGCCGGTCTCCCGCGTCTGGTGGCCGAACTGGCAGACCGCTGGCAGGTGCGCACCGGTCCGCCGTTCACCACCGGTACGTCGTCGTGGGCGGCGCCCGGGGTGACGCCCGACGGCCAGCGGGTCGTACTCAAGGTCGCGTGGCCGCACCGCGAGGCCCGGTACGAGTCGGCGGCGCTGCGCGTGTGGGACGGTGCCGGGGCCGTCCGCGTCCTGCGCGCAGACGAGCCCCGGTACGCGATGCTCGTCGAACGGTGCCTGCCCGGGACGCCGCTGTCGCGTGCGGATCTGGGCTGGCAGCAGCGGCTGGCGGCGGCCGCGACGGTGCTCCGCCGGCTGTGGTCGGTTCCGGTACCGGCGGACGCGCCGTTCGAACACGTCGGTACGGTGACCGCCGAGTGGGCGGGGCTGGTACGGCAGCGGATGCGCCGGCACCGGCCGCCCTTCGACCCGGGGCTGGTGGAGCTGGGCGCCGAACTGCTGGAGTCGTTGCCGCGTACGGCGACGCGCACGGTGCTCGTGCACGGCGACGCCAACCCCGACAACCTGCTTGCCGCGCACCGCAGTCCGTGGCTGGCCATCGACGCCAAGCCGATGCTCGGCGACCCCGCCTACGACGCCCATCCGCTGCTCGCCCAACTGGCGCCGGCCCCGGCCGACTCGCCGGCCACGCTCGCCGGCCGGTACCGGATGTTCGCGGAGCTGGTGGGTGAGCCCGCCGAGCGGCTGCTGTGCTGGGCGCTGGCCCGTACGGTGGAGGGCGCCCTGTGGTCGGTGTCCCGCGACGACCGCCCCGCCGCCCGGGACGCGATGGCCCGGGCCGCGGCGCTCGCCCGCGCGACATCCTGAGTACTCCACCGCCCACTGTCCACAGTGGAGTCAGCCGTACACCTCGGCGCGGTCGATCTCGACGAGCGTGCCGGTGGACGACGCGTTGCGCTGGCCGGTGTTGCGTACCCGCAGGGTGTGGGTGCCGGGGGAGAGCGCCGGGCTGAGGTAGTTGAGCTGTTCGCCGGTGCGGTTGGCGGAGTACAGGTCGATGGTGGTCTCGGCGCCGCCGTCGACGGAGACCGCGGCGAGGCCGTAGTTGGTGTCGCGTACCGACAGCAGCGCGATCCGGGTGCCGGTGAACGTGAACGTGGCGGTGTCGCCGGCGTTCCCGGTCCAGTGGTCGTCGCCCCAGAAGCACTGGGTGCCGCACCCGGACCCGCTGGACCACGCCCCGGCGTACGTCACGGATCCGGTGCCGCTGCTGCGGTTGTCGTCGTTGATCCAGTACTGGGTGCTGCCGGGGTCGCCGGACGGCAGCGCCTGGGTGGCACCGGCCGCGAGCGGTACGCCGAAGTCGGGGCTGCCGTCGGCGCGGAACGTGATCCGCTGCGCCCGCGTCGTGCGGCCCTCGTACGTGTAGTTGGCGGTGTTCTTGGCGCCGTACACGATCCAGGTCTGGCTGCCGTCGGGCGAGGTGAAGAATCCGTTGTGGCCCGGGCCGTACACGCCGGTGGAGTCGTTGCGGCCGAACACCGGGCCGTCGTGCTGCACCCAGTTCGACGCGACCATCGGGTCCTTGCCGTCCGACAACGACTTCATCCACAGCTGGTAGTCGGGTTTGCCGGTGTCGCAGGAGGAGTACACCAGGTAGGTCGTCGAGCCGTGGTGCAGGAACTCGGGCGCCTCGCGTACCGTGTCGCTCGCACAGCCGGCCGCCGGCAGGTACACGGCGGGGCCGCTGACCGTCCACGGGTCGGACATCGGCGCGAGGTAGAGCGAGTTGTGCCCGGCCGCCGCGATGCTGGAGAAGCCGAGGTACAGCCGGCCGCCGAGCCGGAGCAGCGACGGGTCGATGGCCCACTGGTCCAGTCCGGGCGGCACCAGCTTCGCCTTCAGGTGGTACGGGCCGAGCGGGTCGGTGCCGGACGACTCCAGCACGTACAGCCGGTGGTGGTCGTCCACGCCGTCGTCGGCCGTGTAGTACACGTACCAGTGGCCGTCGACCAGGGAGAACTCGGGCGCCCAGAGCTGCTTGTTCCGGGACGGGTCGGTGTCGGTCCAGACCGTGGTGGCCGGCGCGGCGAGCAACTGGTTGAGCGAGCGCGCCTTCCAGATCCGGATCGCGTCGCCCTGCGTCGTCGACAGGTAGTAGTAGCCCTGGTACCAGGTCATGAACGGGTCGGGGCCGGGGTTGAGCGGGTTCCGGAACGTGGTCGACACCGCGGCGTGCCGGTGGACCGGCCGGGTCGTCATGGTGTGCCGCCTTTCCGGGCCGGTGGGCGTGGCGGTCGCGATGCCGGTGCTCGCGGCGGCCACCGCCACCGTCGCGGCCACCACCAGCGCCACCCGAAGCCGAAGCGACACGGCGCCTCCCCAGATCGGTTCGATGAGCCCGTTTACAACGTTGTACTAGAACCGCGACGGACTTGTACAGACCTTCGTCGGTTCGCCGGTGCGCGGGGTCAGTCGCGTACCGCGTCGCGCAGGGCGGCGAGCGCGGCGCGGATGGTGGGATGGCGTGCGGCGCCGGAACGCCAGACGGCGAACACCCGGCGGACCGGCGCCGGATGCACCGCCGCGAACCGTACGCCGTCGGGCACCGGGTCGCGGCCGAGCCGGGGTGTCAGCGCGATGCCGAGCCCGGCCGCGACCAGGGCCAGCTGGGTGCCGTGTTCGCCAGCGGTGTGCGCGATCGGCGCCCCCGGTACGGTCCGGCGCAACCAGTCGTGGCAGCGTTGCCCGTCGGCCCAGCTGATCCAGTCCTCCCCGGCGAGGTCGTCGAGTTCCACGGTGGCGTTGCCGGCGAACCGGTGCGTGGCCGGCAACGCCACGTCGAACACGTCGTCCAACAACCCGGTACGCCGCAACCCGGTCGGTACGGCCAGCGGAGCCTCCGGCCAGTCCTGTACGACGGCGAGGTCGACGTCGCCGCTGGCCACGCCCGGCACCGCGACGTCCGGCTCCTGCTCGGCGGTCCGTACGACGAGGCCGGGGTGCCGGGTGCGCAGGGCGCTCAGCGCGGTCGGCAGCAGGCCGCGGGCCGCGGTGGCGAACGCGGCGACCCGCAGCTCCCCGGCGACCGTGTACCGGTGGCGGGCCAGGTCGGCCTCGATCTCCTCCATGCGGGCGAGCAGGTCGCCGGCGTGCTCGGCCAGCAGTACCGCCGTGTCGGTGAGCCGTACGCCGCGGCCGTTGCGTTCCAGCAGGCGCTGCCCTACCTCCCGTTCGAGCCGGGCCATCTGCTGGGACACCGCCGAGGTGGTCACGTGCAGGTGGGCGGCGGCGCCGCGGACGGAGCCGGCGGTGGCGAGGGCGCGCAGGACGCGCAGCCGTTCGAGGCTGATCACGTAGCGATGCTACACGGTCAGGGGAAGAAGGTCTCGCTTGTCTTAACGATTCGCGGGCCGCAGGCTGGGGGCACGACGAAGGGAAGCACGATGACAGACACGTTCCTGCTCGGCGGCGACCTGCCCGTACGGCGGCTCGGGTTCGGCGCGCTGCGGCTGACCGGTCGGCCGGACGCCCGGCGTACCGCCTCGATCGCGGTGGCCCGGCGCGCCGTCGAGCTCGGCGTCACGCTGATCGACACCGCCGACTCGTACGACCTCGGCGACAACGAGACGCTGCTCGCCGAGGCGCTGCACCCGTACCCGGACGGTCTGGTGGTGGCGACCAAGGCCGGCCGCATCAACCTGGGCAGCGAGTGGTTCGACTGCGGGCGCCCCGAGTACCTGCGGCAGCAGGCGGAGCTGAGCCTGCGCCGGCTGCGGCTGCCGCGCATCGACCTGTTCCAGCTGCACCGGATCGACCCGGTGGTACCGCTGGCGGACCAGGCCGGCGCGCTGCGGCTGCTGCGCGACGAGGGCACGGTCCGGCACGTCGGGCTGTCGGAGGTGACGGTGGGACAGATCGAGGCGGTACGCCGGATCGTTCCGGTCGTCGCCGTGCAGAACCGGTACAACCTCGCCGACCGGCGCCACGACGACGTCCTCGCGTACTGCGAACGGCACGGCATCGCGTTCCTGCCGTGGCTGCCCGTCGCGCCCCGCACGCTCACGCCCGCCGCGTACGAGGTGGCCAAGCGGCACGGCGCCACGCCCGCGCAGGTGGCGCTCGCCTGGCTGCTGCACCGATCGCCGGTCGTGCTGCCGATCCCCGGTACGGGCAGCCTCGACCACCTGGCGGAGAACGTGGCCGCCGCCGGGTTGCGGCTGTCCGCCGACGACCTCGCGCTGCTCGACACCGGCCTCGGCTGAGCCGCAGCCGGCCGTCCGACTGTGTGCAATGCCGTGCAACGCCTGGAACTCCGCCCAGCGGCATTGCCACACATGCACCTCTCGGGCAGTTCCGACATGGCCGAGTGCGCCGCGCAACTCGTCCGGTGGCCGCGGGCGCCGCACGACACTCCGGTCGATGCGCCCGGCGACGCGGACGGACCGGACCCGAACCGGCCGGACCCGGTGGTCGCGATGCGCCTCGACCTGACCAGGATCCGGGACTGGACCGAGGCGGTCATGTCGTGGGACGACATGGAACCGAGGGTGCGCCGGATGCTGACCGTACCCGGGGCGGGTTCGGTTGCCGCGCAACGGATCGCCGCGGTCGCCCGGCGCGCCGGTGACGGCGGGTCACGTCGGCGGCGGCACGCTTCCCAACGACTGCCCGCTGTTCTAGTGTGGCGACGTCGAGTGGCGTGCACGTCGTCTCGGAGGTGTCCGGATGAAGATCGGTCTCCTGGTGTGGGACTACTCGGGTGACGACACCGACGGCCCCGGCCTGCTGGAGTTCGGGCGGCGGCGCGGCCACGACATGTCGGCGTTCGCGCTGGAGGACGTGCGATACCGGCGGACGGCCGGCGCCGCGACGGTACTGCTGGGCGGCGTCGACGCCAACCGGTACGACGCGGTCATCTCGCGCGCGAACCTGCTCGGCGCCGGCTGGAAGGAGGCGCTGCCGCGGACCGCCGGCGCCTGGCGTTCGCGGGCGGAGCGGCTGAGCATGGTGAGCGCCGCGCTCGGGCCGAGGATGTTCGATCCGGCCGAGGTCTGGTTCCGCGGGTGCAGCAAGTTCCTGATGGCGCAGAGCCTTGCCGCGGGCGGGTTCCCGGTGCCGCCGTTCCGGTCGGCGTCCACAGTGGACGACGTGTCCGCGGCGCTGACCGAGTGGGGCGACGTCGTCGTCAAGCCCTCGTACGGTCTGCAGGGCATCGACGTCGAGCGCGTCACCGACCTGCCCGCGCAGCGCGACCTGGTACACGACCTGCTGGTCCGGTACGGAACGCTGATCTGCCAACCGTTCCACCCCACGCAGTACGGCGAGTACCGGATCACGGTCGCCGGCGAGACGACGCCGATCAACATGCTGAAACTCCCGCCCGCCGACACGTGGCGCTGCAAGACCACCCAGGGCGCCAGCTTCGAACGGTTCGACGCGCCGGACGACCTGATCGACCTGGCGGTCCGCGCCGCGCGGCACATGGGCGCCACGTACGCCGGCCTCGACATTCTGCCGACCTCCGACGGATACACGATCCTGGAGGTCAACCCGGTGCCCGGGTTCCTGGGCATGTTCGGCGAGCCCAGCCGCTCGGAGGGATACGCCGGCATCTTCGACTGGATCGACACCCAGCTCGCCACCTTGAACTGACCGACGGACGCGGCCCGGCCCACGCCGTACGAGCGGTGCCCCGGCGCCAGGCAGGGCGGCCGGCGTCGGATGTGTGGCCGGGATGCTGGCCTGGATCGGCGCTGGGGCAAGGCAACCAGGCCGCGGATCGTCCGCACTCGACCGGGCGCCGGCGTGACCAATTTCTCCTTTTCGTTAGGTATCGGACGGTTTATTGTCGGTGGCATCCCGACGCCGCACGGGGAGGGGCGCACACCATGCCGCACGACGAGGAACGCATCGACCGTACGACCCTGCGTCGGCTCGCGGCGGCGTGGCCGACGCGCGCGGTCGTACGAGGAGATCTGGCGGTCCTCGACCACGACGCGGAGTTCGACGCGACCGTCCCGGACTACCCGTTGTCCGTCGTGCCGTTCGCCGACCACCCGGGCTTCGCCGCCGCGACCCCCCGCCCAACGCGACCAGGTACTGACCGGGCTGTGGCTCGGGTACAACGAGCGGGTGATCGCCGCCGAGCAACTGCTCGTCGAGCCGGCGTTCGACCTGATCGCCCGCGGTGTCTTCCCCGGCAGCGACGACCCGCTGGTACGGCAGGCCATCCAGCAGTCGCTGGTCGACGAGTCGTTCCACACGTACATGCACATGATGGCGATCTCGCGGACGCGCGAGCTGCGCGGCGTCACCACCCGCCCGGCGATGCCCACGATGGTCACCCGCCGCCGACTCGACCGCCTGCTGGCCGAGCTGCCCGAGGCGTGGCAGCGCGACCTCGCCGTACTCGTCTGGGGCGCGGTGTCGGAGACGGCGATCAGTACGCTGCTGGCGCTGATCGCCCGGGACCGCACCATCCAACCGATGCACTCGCTGATCGCCACGCTGCACCTGCGGGACGAGTCCGCGCACGGCGCCATCGTCGTCGAAGTCGTGAAGCTGTTGTACCGCAGGATGAACCCGGCGCAGCAGCGGATGCTTGCGAAACTGTTGCCGCTGGCCCTGCACGCCTTCACCGAGCAGGACATGTCCGCGCTCCGGGTGGAACTCGCGCACGCGAACGTCCGCGGCGCCGAGCGGATCCTCGACGACCTGCGGGCATCGACGCCGTCCGGCCGGCCCAAGCTCGTCCGCGACTACTCGGGCACCCGGCGCATCGTCCGCGAGCTGGGCCTGACCGACCAGATCGACTTCACGTTCCCGGAACCGCCCGCGGAACTCACCGGCCGCGCCGACGAGTTCGCGTGACGGCCGTGCGCGGGAGCCGTCAGTCCGTTGCGGCGCCGGCGTTTCCGCGCCGCGCGATGCGCGCCCGGTCCGCCGCCGAACCGTACCGCCGGTCCAGCTGGCGGGTCGCCCGAGCCCACTCGGACAGGCTGGTGACCGAGCCCGTCTGCGCCAGTACGAACGGGTCCTGGCGCCACGCCAGCGCACGCTGCCACAGCTCGGCGATCGGCTCCTCCAGTACGTTGCCGACCTTGGCTTCGTAGATGGCGAACGCCCGCAGCGCGCCGTCCGGCTCGATCTGCGCGATGGTCGCCGTCTCACCGCTCATCTCCGACGACGGCAGGAAGCACCGTACGTCCTCGACCGTCACCTCGACCTCGTTGCGCGCCCGCCGTTGCAGGCCCGGCCCCGACGCGAGCAGCCGGTCCAGTTCCCGGTCGTCGAGCAGCTCGTCGCGGACGAACCGCTCCTCCTGCGCGAGCCCGACCGGCATCGCCGCGCCGATCCGGATGTAGTCGAGCGAACCGAAGCGCGACGACACACGCTCCACGAAGTCGCCGAGGTCGCGCTGACCGGTACGCGTCATCGTGTAGTCCATCCCGAGCTCGAAGCAGGGGCCGTCGGCGCGCCCGCGTTCCCGCTTGACCCGGTCGAGCTGGTCGAGCGCCCGCATCGCCCGCGCGAACGAACCACGACGACCGCGTACCGCGTCGTGCGTCGCCGCGTCCGGGCCGTCGACACTGACCGTCACGGCGGTCACCGAGTCCGCCAGCTTCCCGGCCAGCGTCTCGTTCATCAACCAGCCGCTGACGAAGACCGTCACCGGGATGCCGTGCGAGGTCAGGATCCGCGCCGCCTCGTCCCACCAGCGCACCAGCAACGGTTCGCCGCCCGCGAAGGAGATCCGCTCCGGGTGGCAGCCGACGATCGTGTCGACCACCCGGAGCATGTCCGCGCGGTCGAGCGTGCGGGCCGGTCGCCGGCCCGACTCGGAGTAGCAGTGGACGCAGCGCAGCGGGCACGCGTACGTCAGGTCCCAGATGATCCGGGAGATCGGGGTCGTGGCGGCGTCGGACTGCATTGTTCTCCTCTCGGGCCGGCAGACGTCAGCCGGCCGTACGGTCGAAGAAGGTGCCGAGTCGATGCGCGTGCTGATCTCGTGCCGACAACGCAATGCGGTCGATCCCTGAGCCCCACCAATGTACGAGTCGCCCCGCCCGCGCTCAAGCGGCCGTGGTCGCCGCGACCACCATGCGGCACAACAGCTCCGGCGAGGCGAGTACGCCGGGGCGCCGGCGCGCGCGCGTCGCCGCACGATGCCGGGGCGGGTACCCGGAATCGTTGTGGGGCAACGGGTTGCGGGGGCCTGCGAGGATCGTCGTCATGCGGATGCTGCGGCGGGTGCGGTGGTTTCTGTTCGTCGTCGGGATGTGCGTCGGCGCGGTGCTCACGGTGCTCTGCCTGGTGGAGCGGCTGCGCGGAGGGGACACCCTCGGTCTCGGCCGGGCGCTGGGGATCCTGCTGGGCGTGCTGGTGCTGCTGTCGTGGCCGACGACCCGCGCACCGGTCCAACCGCCGCCCCGCGGTGCGGTCGTCGCGCTGGGCCGGCTCGTGATCGGCCTGGGGTGGCTGGCGCGTTCGGTACTGTGCGGCTTCCTGGCGTACCGCGTCGCCGGGCGGGTCGATCCGGCGACGTTCCAGCCGGTACTGGCGGTGGGAGCCGCGGCGTTCTGGGCGCTGGACCTGACGTACCGGGCGGGTCTGGTGCTGGCGGGCTTCCCCCGTGGCCGGCGCGGATCGCGGCCGGCGGCGGTGCTGCGGTCACTGGCGACGCTCGCTGCCGACGTCCTCGTCACCGGCTTCGCCAACCCGCTGACCACGGTCGCGGCGGTGGTCTCGCTGTGGATCCCGGAGCGCGCGTACCACGTGGTCCTGGGGTGGACCGGCACCGCCTGGGTGGCGCTGCCGGCGGCGATCCTGGTCGGCGGCCTGTGGTGGCTGCTGCTGGCGGTGGTCGGGTTCGCGCTGCGCTGGGTGCTCAACCGGCTGCTCGGCGAGGGGAACGCGGTCGGTGACTGGCTCGACGAGAGCCTGCCGTTCCGGATCCGGTACGACAGGGGATCGGCGGACCCCGTGCCGCTGCCGGATCCGCCGACGCCACCGGGACCGGTCGGCTACCACTGAGAGCGGCACGGCCGGGTCGCGGATCAGGACGGGAACAGTTCGGCCACGACCGGGTGGGCGAGGTCGAGGTACCGGCCGGCCCAGTCCGTGAAGGTCCACGTCTCCGGCCAGTACCGGAGGTGGTGGCGTTGCAGGAACGACCAGACCAGGGCGCGGTCGGCGAGCAGGTACGCGGGGAACCGTGCCAGCGCGCCGGGACGTGCCGGCCGGGCGGCGACGTACGAGCCGAGGTAGACCCGGGCGAGCGCGGGATCGGCGTCGAGGTAGCTGCACAGCATCCGGGGCAGGTCGGCCTCGGCGTCGCCGAAGTACGCGTCGGTGAGGTCGAACAGCCCGCTGACCGACCAGCGCCCCGCAGTACCGGTGATGTGCACGTTTCCCGGCTTGAAGTCCTCCAGTACGACGGTGGGGGTGAACGGGGCGTCGAGCGCCGGCCCGGCGGCGTCGAGGATCCGGCCGGCCCAGGCGAGATCGCCCGGCGTGGTCGCGGGGCCGAACCGGGTGGCGCCGTGCAGCGTGCCGAGGCAGCGCCGGATCACCCGCTCCCGCCACGTGATCGCCGGCCCGGCGCCTGGTTGCCGGGACGGCCAGTCGAGTTCCCCGGCGAGCGTGAACGGCAGGACGTCGTCGGCCTCGGGGCGCCAGCGGCCGGGCCGCGGACCGGTGACCGTGTGGGCGCGGGCGAGCACCCGGCCGAGCTCGCCGGCGACCTCGCGCTGTCCGCTGTCGTTCAGCCCGCCGCGTACGTCCGAGTCCGGCAGCGGCTCGCCGGGCAGGCGCGGCAGGATCGCGTAGCTCCAGCCGAAGACGTCGGTGCCCGGATCGATCCGGTACGGCACCGGCGCGGGCAGCGCGGCGCGCCGCGCGAGCAGGTCGGCGAAGTACCGCTCGGTCGGCAGTTGCCACGGGTACGCCGGGTTGCCGCGGAGCAGGTGGTCGCCGGTGTCGGTGGAGAGCACCAGGTTCTGGCCGGAGTGGCCGCCGCTGGCCGGGGTGGCCGACCGCAGCGCACCGAGCCCGAACCGGTCGAGTGCCCGGCGCAGCTGGTCCTCGGTCAACCTGCCCAGTCGTGGTCCGGCGTCGATCGTCATGGGTTCCTCACGTCGGCGGGTCGGCCCCGGGTGGTCAGTCCGTACCAGGACCGGCGGACGAATCCGAGCAGTACCAGGCTGTAGAACAGGACCCAGAACATCGACCCGTAGTCCACTGTGGACAGTGTCGGGCGGCGGGCGAGATGGTACGCCAGCGAGCAGAGCAGCAGCGCCAGCGCCGCGAGGTGCGGCGCCACCCGACCCAGGTACAGCCCCGGTTGCCGGTTCTTGCGGGTGATCCGGTACGCGGGCTTGCGGTGCGGCCCGCCGACCAGCGCCCGCACCACGGCCAGCGCGTACGTGAAGGTCATGCCGACCCAGATCTGCTTGGCGCGGGTCATCTCCCGCCACGGCGTGCCGTTGCCGAGTACGAACGTGAACGCGGTGACCAGCGTCGTGTAGCAGACCGACACGACGGCGTGCCGGACCGGATCGACCCGCAGCGCGTGCGTGCCGGTGAGCAGGCACAGTGCCGGCACCATGATGAGCGCGAGCGTGGGCACCGCGGACAGGTAGAACAGGCCCATCTCGGCGAAGTGCAGTCGCTGCCGCAGCCGCAGTCCGGGCACCCGCCACGGCGGTCGCCAGAGGAAGATGCGCATGGTGTCCAGCGCCCACGTGCCGAGCTGCTGGGACATGTTGGGCAGGTCCTCGGGCGCGCTCTGCGCGAGCGCACCCAGCACCGGCAGGTAGCGACCGCGGTAGCCGCGTTGCAGTGCAAGGTAACCGGAGTAGAGGTCCTCGACGATGTTCCAGCTGGGGAAGCCGCCGATGTCGAGCAGGGCGGACATCCGCCACACCAGCCCGCTGCCGCACGGGAACGCCGCACCGGCCGCGTCCCGGGACAGCATGATGCCGCGGTAGAAGAACGTCCGCCGGTTGCCGAACGGATCGCCGCGGCTGACCGTCGCGTCCTTGATCGTCTGGACGTACGCCACGTCGGGCTCCGCGCGCAGCAGCCCCACCGTGTGCCGCAGGAACCCCGGGTTCCCCACCAGGTCGTCGGCGTCGCGCGTCTCCACGAACTCGACCCCCGGGTACCGGTCGCGCACCAGCGCCAGCATCGCGTTCAGGTTGCCGTCCTTGGCGCGCCCCCGGCGGCGCGGATCGGTCTGGTCCGGCGGCCGCACGTAGCTCAGCGCCACCTCCCGGTACTCCCGGCCCAGCTCGCCGACCATCGCGGCGATCGCCGGCCGGTGCCCGTCGTCGCCCACCACGACGACCAGCGACTCGTGCGGCCACCGCTGCTCCAGCACGCTGCGGAGCGTACGTTCGACCATCGCCGGTGGTTCGTTGGCCGTCGGTATCAGGACCGCCACCAGCGGGGCCGGGCCCGTCGGCGGTGGGGGAGCGGCCGGCCGGAGCGGCGAGCGCGACCAGTTGTTGACCAGCGACACGAGCAGCAGCACCACCAGGTACCCGTTCGCCGCCACGAACGGCACCGACAGCCACCAGGCCGCCAGGTTCAGCCCGGCCACCAGCCAGCCGACGTACCCGATCGAGGCGACAACCAGCACGGCACCGAGCAACCGCCGCACCGGGGCACCCGACAGCGCCAGTGCCCACGACGCCCGCGTACCCCCGGCTCCGTCGACCAGCTCCAGCTCCGCGGACGCGTCCTTCTCGTCAACCTCAACCGTGGCCATCGCGCACCAAACTAGCCAACGGCCACAAAGTACCGATCGCGCCCCGAGTCCCGCGTCACGCGCCCAACGGCGAGGCGCCGACGGAGTTTCACATCCGTACGGGCGCGCCCGTGCGCGGTCGATGCGTCCGTCCTCCGGCGACGTCGGCGGCAGGGTTCGAGTCGCCGAGAAGGCGGCGACCCCGGTCATCGCGCGGGCACAGGCCGAGGTGATGCCGGACCTTGGTCCCGGCCGGCTCCGTCGACGCGATCGTCCCCCGCGACGCCACGGGCAGACGCGGTCGGCGTCCACGACGCGGCACCACCCGGTTCGGCGGCCCGGTGGATCGGCTACCCGGATTCCCTTGCCTCCGAACGGATCCGGCGCATCGGGTACGACCGCGGCGAATACTCGGTTCGCCGGGGTCGCCGCTCGCGCGGACGCCGACGCCATCGCACGGCTGACCCGAACCGCGGTCGCGCCGGTCAGACCGAGGCGAGGAAGGCACGTACCCGCTTCAGCAGCAGCGCTGCCGCCTCCGGGTCGTACGCGTCGAGCGAGGAGTCGGCGAAGAGGTGCTGGCCGCCGGGGTACACGAACAGCTCGGCGTCCTTGGTGGACTCGACGAGTTCGCGCGCGGCCGGCAGGTCCTCGGCGAAGTACTCGTCGTCCACCTTGCCGTGGATCTGCACCGGCACCCCGTCCGGCCAGGACTTCCCGTACTCGGAGACCGGGATGCAGGCGTCCATCAGGAGCGCGCCGCGGGCGCCGGGCCGGGTCTGCGCGAGTCGTTGGGCGGTCCGCACGCCGAAGGAGAAGCCCGCGTAGACGAGCCCGGGTCCGAGCTGGTCGGCCACGGCCGCGCCCCGCTCCCGGATCGCGTCGACCCCGGCGCCGCGCGCGTATCCGAAGCCCTCCTCGATGCTGCCGAACGTGCGGCCGTCGAACAGGTCGGGCGTGTGCACCGTGTGCCCGGCCCGCCGAAGCTCGTCGGCGAACGCCCGTACTCCGTCGGTCAGGCCCTGGATGTGGTGGTACAGCAGCACGTCGGCCATGTCGGCGGTGCCCCCCGTTTATTGATCGAATAATGTGGAACGTTCGATGATGCTAATCTGTTCTACCGTGACCGACAACCCCCCGGGCTACGAGCTGGCCGACCGGATGGCGCTGACCAGGCCGGCCCAGGTGAAGGCCATCGGGCACCCGCTCCGGACGACGATCCTGCAGCTCCTCCACGAGCGGGCCGCGACCGTCACCGAGCTCGCGGCCGCGGTCGACCGGCCCAAGAGCACCGTCGCGCACCACGTCGACGTACTCGCCCGCAACGGCCTGCTCCAGGTCGTCGGGACGCGCAAGGTACGCGCGATCGAGGAGCGCTTCTACGGGCGCACCGCGCGCATGTTCTACGTGGCGGCCGAGTCGTCGTCCGCCGGCGAGGAGATGCCGCGCGACTTCAACGACTTCGAGGTGGCCGCCCGCGAGTCCGCGCCGGCGTACGAGCAGGGGAAGCTGTGGGGGTTCCTCCGCCACGCGCGCGTCTCGGAGGACCAGGTCTCCCGGTTCTGGGAACGGATGGCCGAGCTGGTCGACGAGTTCGACCGGATGCCGCGGTCCGGCGACACCATGTACGGCTTCGCGATCGGTGTCTATCCCACCGACCACCCCGTCCTGCCGACCGCGGAGTGACCCGCGTCGGACCACGGCGGCCCCGCTTCGTCGCCGGATCTGGCTGGTGCCGGGCCCTCGTCGGGTAGCGCCGTCGGCACGGTGGCCGTTCCGGCGGCCACCACACCTCCGTCGGTCCGGATGCCGTCGCGGGTGTCGGTTGGCCGGCCGTACCGAAGAAGGCGCTGTGCCGGTCGAGCACGTCGGTCGGCGGTGACGGCGCGGTCGGCCACAGGTCGTTCCAGCCCCGCCGGCGCGGCGCCGATCTCCGTGACATGGCTCCACGCGGCCGAATCCGCCGCCGCGCGGTCGGTTGTCGCTGCCGCCGATTCCACCTGTGCCGCTTGACGTATTCGTCTAGGGGAATGTATTGTTCGGGCATGGCTGAGATCATCGAACGAGTCGTCGCCGCAACGCCCGCACGCGTCTGGGAGCTCTGGACCACCGCCGAGGGCATCTCCCGCTGGTGGGCACCCGAAGGGTTCCGCACCGACGTCACCCGGCTGGACCTGCGGCCCGGCGGCGAGCTGGTGTACACCATGACCGCCGTGGCCCCGGAACAGGTCGCGTTCATGGAGCAGCACGGCATGCCGCTCGCGACCGAGTCCCGCAAGTACTTCACCGAGCTCGCCCGGCCGGAGCGGCTCGGCTACCGGTCGGTGATCGACTTCGTACCGGACCACGAGCCGTACGAGCAGCTCACCGAGGTCGAGCTGACGCCGGTCAAGGGCGGCACCCGGATCGTGATGCGGGTCGAGCCGCTGCACGACGAGGTCTGGACCGGGCGCCTGCTGGCCGGCCGTGCGAACGAGCTGGACAACCTCGCCGCCCTCGTCGACGCCGAGTGACCGACGAGGTCCGCCGCGACGACGTGCAGCGCGCCCTCGCGGCGATCGGCGAGCCGACCCGGTTCCGCATCCTCGAACTGCTGGCTGCCCGGCCGTACACCGTGGGCGAGGTCGCCGAGGCCATCGGCGCGCTGCAGCCGCAGACCACCAAACACCTCCAGGTACTCGCGGCCGCCGGTGTCGTCCGGGTGCACAAGCTCGGCCGCCGCCGGGTCGCCCGACTCGACCGGACCGCGCTCGCGCGGCTGGGCACGTACTTCGCCCGTCTCGCCGAGAGCGACCCCGACGACGCGGTACTGGACGCGTACGAGAACGCGATCGGTGCGGAGGTGGCCGGTGCCGGCCGCCGCGTCCTGCGGTTCAGCCGTACGGTGCCGGCGTCGGCCGAGGCGGTCTGGGCGGCGTGGACCGACCCGGCGCGGGCCGTACGGTGGTGGGCGCCCCGGCACTTCACCGTCGGCGCGTTCGAGATCGCGCCGACGGCACTGGCCCCGATCCGGGTCGTACTGCGGGAAGGCGACGCGGCCGAGTACGAGTCCCGCGGGCGGGTCGAGGAGGCCGAGCCTGGTCGCCGGCTGGTGTTCACGCTGGCGCCGGTCGACCCGGCCGGTACGCCGCTGTTCTCGGCCAGGCACACGCTCACCATCCACGGCGGGCGGCAGACGACCGTCGACCTGGTCATCGAGGTGTCGGACGTACGCCCCGAGACCGCCCCCGCCGTCGCCGGACTCGAACCGGGCTGGGTCCAGCTGCTCGACGCGCTGGACGCGTTCCTGCGCTCCTGACGTACGACACGTGCCGCGCCGGCGTCGACCGTTCCGTCCACACTGGAGTGTCTACTGTGGACGGAACGGCGGTCGGCCGATCGGATGGTCGTGGTCGCGTCCCGGGCCGGACTGGCGGACGTCCGGCTGTCGGTCAGGGCGCCGGACCGCTAGACGGAGGTGCTGTGGTTTCGACTGCGGCGTCGGGTCGCCATGACTGCGTGTGGCAAACCACGGGCGACCGTTCGCTGCCTTTCGGGCTGTTCGTGACCTGTCATTACGATGACCGCGAACCACCTCGGCGGCAGGTGTCGCCGCCCCACGCGAGGAGTGCGGATGCAGCCGAACCCACCACGGCCCGGGCCCGCCCAGCACGACCAACCGCCGATGGCGGGCGGGCCTGCGCGACGTGGCGGGCCGAGCCGGTCGCAGGCGCCGCGCAGGCCGAGGGCGCACGCCGCCGCGGCCGTGGCCGCGAGCATCCTGGCGCTGCTCACCGTCGCCATGTACGCCCTGTTCGCGCTGTGGAACGTCGTCTACGCGACCACCGGCTCGGTCAGCCTGCTGCTGGAGAACGTACTCGGCGGCGCGGTCGGCGCCGGTGCGCTGTTGGTCGCGGCGGGCTTCACGTTCGCCCGCAGGATCGCCGGCGCGTGGACGCTGTGCGGGCTGTGCGTCCTGTACGTCGTGACAGGCGTCTTCCTGGCGCCGGTACTGCGGGGCACGCCCCTCACCGACCAGTTCGGCTGGATCTTCGGCTTCCACAAGGTGAACGGCGTGGCCATCGGGCTGGCCGTCATCTTCGGCGTACTGACGGCGGTCACGGCGGCGATCGCCGGCATCGTCCGGTCGTACGGGCCGACCGCCGCGACGCCACGCCGTCCGTGATGCCCCGGCGGTACGGCGATGGCCACCACTCCCGGTCGCGTGCCCTGACGTTCCGGCAGCTCGGGGCTGGTCTGCGCAACGACATGACCCCGGATGGGCTGCCTTGCCTGCCGTGGCGGCGGCCAGTTCGGGACCACCGCACTCGACGCCTGGGAACGCGGACCGTACCGCGGAACTGGTCTCGATCGGGATGCCTTGATTCGCAACGGATTCGCTGCCGGCCGGGCCCGCTCGGCGCGCCGGCTCGGCCGCGGTCGTCGCGGAGTACGGCCTGGAGCACCCTGACCGGTAGGTGAACGGTGTGCTGGTCACGATGCCGTTCGTGGCGCAACGCGACGGCTGGCCGGCGTCGACGGGCAGCCGCAGCGTGCCCTGGCCGAGCCGGGCGCGGAATCCCTTCCGGCTGCTCCACCGCGGCGACACGATGGTCGTACTTGATCCGGCGACGCTGCCGGATCGCTTGCTGTGGGCCGGTTTCGACTCCTGGTCGGTCGATCACCGGCCCCGCCGGAAGATCTCCGCCCGCCCGCTCTCGAACCACTGACCCCCACGCACCGCCCGGCCGTACGGGCGGCCGGCCGACCCCGCCGGGTACGCGTAGCCGAACGGATGTGGCGCACCCGCGGTCGAGAGCGAGCGGCGGCGTCAACGGGTGGACACCTCGTTCGGGGTGGTGACGGCGTCGGGATCGGCGGAACGGTGCGGCACGGCCGATTCCACGGCGGACTTCGACCGCGACAGCCACAGTCCGGTGAACGCGGCGGCGGCCACGGTGACGGTTCCGGCGGCGAGGAAGGCGGTGTCGAGGCCGGTCTCGAAGCTGGCGCCGCCGGCCTGCCGGGTACGGACGATGGCGCCGAGTACCGCCACGCCGAGTACTGCGCCGATCTGGCGGGTGGTACTGCTGATGCCCGAGGCGAGGCCGCCTTCCTGCGGGCGTACCGCGTGGATGGCGGCGCCGGTGAGCGGGGACAGGGTCAGGGCGAAGCCGGTGCCGACGACGGTCAGCCGCCACCACACGTTGCCGTATCCGGTGTCGGCGTGCACCGTGCCGAGGGCCAGCAGCCCCAGTCCGGCGACGGCGAGACCGACGGTGACCACGATCCGGAAGCCGTACCGGGCGGCGAGCCGTCCCGCGTACGGGCTGACGACGACCATGGCCAACGAGACGGGCAGGGTCTGAAGGGCGGCGCGGAGGATGGAGCTGCCCTGGACGTACACGAAGAACTGGGAGAAGAAGAACGACGAACCCATGAGCGCGAAGCCCACGACGACCATGGCGGTGTTGGACACGGTGAACAGCCGCTGCCGGAACAGCCGCAGCGGCAGCATCGGAGCGGCGCGCCGCGCCTCGACGGCGAGGAACGCGGCGAGGAGGACCACCGCTGCGGCGAAGCTGCCCAGGATCGTCGGCGCGGTCCAGCCGCGGGCGCCGCCCTCGATCAGCCCGTACGTCAGCGCCCCGACCGCGAGTACGGACAGCACGGTTCCCGGTACGTCGATCGCGGGGGAGTCGGGGTTGCGGGACTCGCGCAGGTGGCGCAGCCCGACGGCCAGCAGGACCACGCCGACGGGCAGGTTCACGAGGAAGATGGCGGGCCAGCCGAAGGCGTCCGCCAGTACGCCGCCGGCAACGGGTCCGGCGGCCAGCCCGATCCCGCTGAGGCCGGCCCACAGCCCGATCGCCCGCACCCGCTCCTGCGGCACCGGGTAGGCGGCCGCGAGCAGGGCCAGCGAGGCGGGGCTCAGCGCCGCGGCCCCGATGCCCTGGAGTACGCGGCCGGCGACCAGCCAGCCGAGCGTGGGCGCGAGGCTGCACAGTACCGAGGCGGCGGTGAAGACCGCGACGCCCGCCAGGTACAGCCGCTTGCGGCCGAACCGGTCGGCGAACACGCCGCCGGACAGCAGCAGCATGGCGACGAGCAGCACGTACGCGTCGACGATCCACTGCAGGCCGGTCAGTTGGGTGTGCAGCCGGTGCTGCATGTCGGGCAGTGCCGCGCCGACGATCGTGTTGTCGAGCAGCACCATGAACTGTCCCAGGCAGGTCACCGTGAGCAGCACGGCCCGGTTCGGTCGTACGCCTGCCACGGCACGCGATGCAGAAATGGGGATTCCTCTCGATCGGTGGTTGCGCCTCGCCTCGGCCGACGAGCCGTGGGCGCACTAACGCAGTCGATGACTGCGTTAGGCAACAGTAGGAGGTGTCGCCCGCAAACGCAAGTCGTTCCTGCGTTAAGGTGTGGCATGGGCGAGCGAGAGCGGGCAAAGCGACCCGGCGGGCGAGGTGCCCGGGTCGCCGCGGCGGTGCACCAGGCCGTCACGGACCTCATCCGCGAGCGCGGGTACGGCACGTTCTCCGTCGGCGACGTCGCGGCCCGGGCGGGCGTGGCCGACAGCAGCATCTACCGCCGGTGGGGCAGCCTGGAGAAGCTGCTCACCGACGTGGCGCTCGCCAGTCTCAACGCGCGGTCGCCGATGCCCGACACCGGGAGCCTGGCCGGCGACCTGCACACGTACGCGGACCAGGTGGCACGCGAGATCACCGGGCCCGACGGTCCCGCGATGCTGCACCTGGCCGTCGCCCTGTCGCGCAGCCAGCAGGGTGCGCAGGCACACGACGACCTCCTCGCCGAACGCACCCGGCAACTGGAGTCCATGCTCGATCGCGCCCGCGCACGCGGCGAGGACGCACCGGACGCGTACGGGGTGCTCGACCATCTGCTGGCCCCGATGTACATCCGCGTCATGCTGGGCCGGGGCACGCTGACGAAGGAGTACGTCGACGGGCTGGTCGAGCGGTTGCTGTGAGCTCGACGCGGTGCGCGCGAACGCTCCGCCGGGAGCCGTGACCGGGCCGATTCCCTTGCGCGGAGCCGTACTCGGGCGGGTCGGCTTGCGGGGTTTTGCCGGAAACCGGTAGCCTCGCGGGCTCCGACGCCCGCAGCCGCCGACGCCTGGAGCCACCGACATGCCGATCCCGGGCGCCCCCGAGTCCGACACCCCGGCCACCTCCCCGGTACGGGCGCCGCGCCGGCCGCTCGGTCACGTACCGGCGCTCGACGGTGTGCGCGCGATCGCGATCGGCTCGGTGGTGCTGTTCCACACGCCGGGCTGGGGTTCGTTCCCGCGGATCCTGCCCGGCGGGCACATGGGCGTGACCGTCTTCTTCGTCCTGTCCGGCTTCCTGATCACCACGCTGCTGCTCGCCGAACACCACCGGTACGGCCGGATCGACCTGCGGGCGTTCTGGCTGCGGCGGGCCGCCCGGCTGCTCCCGGGCCTGCTGCTGGTGGCGGTGGTGCACACCGCGTTCTGGTCGACCCAGGACGGGCTGGTGAAGACGCTGCTGCCGGTACTCGCGGCGCTGGCGTACGCGGGGAGCATCTTCGCGGGCTTCTGGCGCCTGATGGGCAAGATCACGTGGAGCTGGTCGCTGTCGGTGGAGGAACACTTCTACCTGCTCTGGCCACCGGTACTGATCCGGTTGCTGCGCCGCGGCCGCCGCCGCCCGATGCTCGCGCTCGCCCTCGCCGCCGCGGCCATCGTCGCGGTCGCCACCGGGCTCCGGGTGTGGTTCGTCGACTCGGTCCGCTGGCACGACATGCTCTACTACTCGACCGTCACCCGGATGGACGCGCTCGCGGTCGGCTGCCTCGCCGCGTTGTTCGCCTGGCGGTACGCGCTGCCCGCGCCGCGGCTGCTCGGCTGGCTGGCCGCGGCCACCCTGGCGTACTGCTTCGTCAGCCCGGAACTGTCCATCGGGCACGCCAGCCTGAACCTGTGGGGCCTTCCCCTCGGTACGGTCGCCACCGCGGTGCTCGTCATCGCCGTCACCCAGCGCCGCGACGCGCTGCTGGCGCGGACGCTGTCGGTCCGGCCGCTGGTACACGTCGGTGTCGTCTCGTACGGGCTGTACCTGTGGAACCTGCTGCCCGGCCGCGCGCTGATGCAACTGCTCGGCCACCACCCCGGCCACGTCCTCACCGTACTGTCCTGGCTCGCCATCCTCGCCTGCGTGGAACTGTCGTACCGGCTGGTCGAGCGGCCGGTGCTGGACTGGGCCCGGGCCCGGCTGCGCGGCGAACGTCGCCCGCTGTGGCCGCGCCGCGAGCCCGACATCGTACGGGTGTCCGCCACGGAGCGCGCCAACCGGTGCATCGGCCGTACCGCGGCCTGGCGGGTACCGGCAGTCATCCGGTAGCGGCCCGACACCCCACCCGCAGGCACGCACCCACGTTGCCAACCGATTCCCGCCGGCCGCCAACCTTGTCGGATCGGCGCGCTGCCACCACGTTCCTGCCTCCCTCGGAAGGGTCCACTGTGGACGGTGTACCGGGGGAGGGATCGTCAGGTGGCGGGCTCCGGGTCGCCGGACCGTTCGCGCGCGGCGAGGATGTCCGGGACGTGCGCCTCGGCCCACTGCCGTACGGCGCGCAGCGGGACGAGCAGGGAGCGGCCGAGGTCGGTCAGCGCGTACTCGACGTGCGGGGGATTGCCGCCGAGGTCGGTACGGACGAGCAGGCCGTCGGCCTCCATGGCGCGCAGTGTCTCGGTGAGGGCCTTGGGGGTGATCCCGCGGATGTGCGCCTTCAGCTCGGTGAACCGCATCGGTCCGTGCTCCAGCGCGTTGACGGCGAACACCGTCCACCGCGCCCCGATGCGGTGCAGGACGACGCGACTCGGGCACGTCGCCGCCATCACGTTGTACGCCTTGCCCATGCGGGTCCTCCCGGTAGCGTTGAAGATACCGGTATCGAATGTATACCGTCGCAGCCATGAGCGAGAACCTGACAGGTACACGGATCCTGGTCGTCGGCGGGGGACGCGGCATCGGGGCCGAGCTGGCCCGGCGTACCGGAGCGGAAGGGGCCGAGGTCGTCGTCGCCACCCGGTCCGGCCCCGGGCCACGGATCGACGTCACCGACGAGACCACCATCGCGCGGGCCGCGGAGTCGCTCGGGGCTTTCGACCACGTGATCTCCACCGCGTCGGCGCACCACGACGTACCGGTGGCCGAACTGGAACACGACCGGATCCGGGCCGCGTTCGCCGCGAAGGTCGTCGGTCCGCTGCTGCTGGCCAAGCACTTCGCGCCACTGATGCCCGCCGGCGGATCCTTCCTGTACTTCTCCGGCATCGTGGGCTGGCGGCCCAAGCCCGGCACGGTCGTCAAGGGTACGGCGAACGCCGCGCTGGCCGCGCTCGTCACCCACCTGGCCGTCGAGCTCGCGCCGCTGCGCGTCAACGCCATCGCCCCCGGCATCACCGACTCCGGCGCCTGGGACGCGCTTCCGGACGAGCGTCGCCGCGCCCTGTACGACGGTGCCACCGCGGCCTCGCTCGCCGGCCGGATCGGCACGCTCGACGACGTCACCGACGCCGCCCTGTGGCTGCTGGGAGCGGGGTGGGTGACCGGAGAGACGGTCCATGTCGACGGCGGCGGCCGGCACCGCTGACACCGGCGCGAGCGCGGTGGCGACCACCACCGCGACGCGTTCGCCGCCCTTCTGCGCGCCATCGGCGGCCCCCCGGGTACGGCCGTGGACGCGCTCGTACCTGTCTGCTGCCCTTCCTCCAGCGGTACGGCGTGACGGTGCTCCGGCCGTCCGGCCCGGCCACCGGTACCGCAATGACGGTCGGCGTCGTCGCGGGTCTGATGTGCACGGCCGATGGCTCGACCGCGTACTGCCGCGCCTCGACGACGCGCCGACGGCCGCCCGCTCCCGCCGGGCCTCGGACGACCCACGACACTGTCACCAGCGCCGGAACGCGTACCGGCCCGCGGCGGACGACATCGTCCGCCAGCGGCACGGGCACGCCGTCGGCGGGCAACGAAGCGACAGCGACCAGCTCAGGTGGAGGCACCATGGAGGCATCTGACGGGGCTTTCCTCGGCGCGGCGCGGACGGCGCTCGCACTGCTCGGACACGACCGGGTGCGTACCCGGTGGGACGCGCCGAGCGTACTTCCGCGGATGACCGTGGGGATGCTCGCCTGCCATCTCGGCCGCCAACTGGAACGCGCGCACGAGATCCTGCCGACCGCCGGTACGGGCGCGCCGATCGGTACGGCGGCCGAACACTACGAACGCGCCGCGTGGGTGACCGCGGTGTCGCTGGACGACCCGAGCATGGACCGGACGACCGACGAACGGCAGGCCGCCGCCGGCGTCGACGCGATGCTCGCCCGGTGCGCCGCCGCGTACCGGTCCGTCGACGGGCTGCTGACCGCGGGCGGGGCCGCCGCGGTGGTCACGATTCCCTGGCAGGGCTGGAGCCTGCGCCGCGCCGACTTCCTGCTCACCCGGCTGGTGGAGATCGTGGTGCACAGCGACGACCTCGCTCGCTCGATCGACATCGACACGCCGGAGTTCGCGTCCGACGCGATCCGGCCGGTACTCCACCTGCTGGTCGACCTGGCCGCCGCACGTCACGGGCAGTCCGCGCTGATCAGTGCGCTGACCCGCCGCGAACGTCAACCCGACACCGTCAGCGCGTTCTGACGAAGCCGACTCCGTCGGCGTCGCGCCTCCCGACGTACGGCCGGACGCGGCACGATCGCGCCGGGAGCCGCCGTCGCGTGCACCGACCACCGGGCCCAGCCCCCGGCCGGACGACCCTTCGCCGCCGGCGGGGGAGTACGCCCGCGGCGGACACGTCGGTACCTGGGAACGACCGGGCCCGTTCGTCGCCGAGGCCGGTGCGGCCCGCCGCGCTTGCCTGGCCGCGCAGCCCCGGACCGAGGCGGTGGGTTTCCCCGTGCGTCACCCGGTCGGCCTGGCGACGCACGCCTCCGCTCCCGACGAGGCGCGGGTTGCGGGCCACGGCGCGGAAAGCCGGTCGCCGCACGGCAAACGCCCTGCCACACTCACCCGATGGAACCTGCCGGGTCGCCGCCCTGCCTGATCGTCACCGGGATGCCGGGAGCCGGGAAGTCGACCGTCACCAGGCTCGTCGCCGAACGGCTGCCGCGTGCCGCCCGGCTCGACGGCGACGTACTCAACCGCATGATCGTCAGCGGGTTCGTCTGGGCGCTGGGCGAGCCCGCCGACGAGGCGGCCCGCCAGGTGGATCTGTTGCACCGCAACCTGTGCGCGCTGGCGAACAACTTCGCCGATGCCGGCTTCACGCCGCTGATCGACGCGATGATCGCCTCCCGCGGCCGGCTCGACCGCTTCCTCGACCTTCTGGCACCCCGACGGATACTGCTCGTCGTACTCGCGCCGGGCATCGGGGTCTGCCGGTACCGGAACAGCATCAGGGATCCGCGCGACCGGTTCGACTTCGACGGTTACGAAGCCCTGGAGCGGGACATGGCGCGCGAGTTCGGTGATGTCGGTTGGTGGTTCGACACCGCGGGGCTCGGCCCGGACGAGACCGCCGACCGGATCGTCCGCGACGCCCACCACCGGGCACTGGTGCACCGGCCCCGCCCGCCGGCCGCCGCTTCTCCACTGCCGTAGCCCTTCTCGCTGGCCGTACCACCGGCTGTGTCCGAAGTGGACGGTGGCACGTCCACCGCCGCGGCTGGCGTTGTCGGGGCGGCGATCACGTCTGGACTTCGCGGGCCGGTTCGGCGAAGGGCAGCGGGCAGCGCGGGCTCCGCGCGCAGGCGGCGAGGTCGTCGCAGCCGGCCGCGACCGCCTCGCGCAGGGTGTCCCGGATGGCCGTCAGGTCGGCGATCCGCTGCTCCACGTCGGCCAGCTTGGTCTCGGCGTGGCGGCGCAGGCCACCGGCGGTACCGCGGTTCGAGGCGCTCAGCGCGAGCAGGGCGGCGACCTCGTCCAGGGTGAACCCGAGCCGCTGCGCGGTCTTGATGGTCCGCAGCAGGCGCACCGTCCCGGGCGGGTACAGCCGGTGCCCGCCGAGCGTACGGTCCGGTTCGGCGACGAGGCCGCGGCGCTCGTAGTACCGGAGGGTCTGCGGGTTGACGCCGGCCGCGGCCGCGACCTGGCCGGAGCGAAGTCCCCCGGTCATGCCCGCATCACCGCCGTGGCGCGGGACGCGAGGGCGTCCAGCACCGGGACGTACCCGTCGGGTACCTGGATGGTCAGGGCCAGGTCGCCGCCCGTCGCCGTGACCGTGAAGGTGAAGAAGGAGCAGCAGGAACTCTCCCGCGTCGCGAGGTCCGCGGCCCGCGCCGCCACCTGCGCGTCCGCGTCGAGCGCGATGCGTACCGTGTGCTCGTCCACCCGGTCGACGGTCCGCGCGCACGCGCCGAGGAACCCGTCGAACTCCGCCAGCCGCAGCGGCACCTGCACCGTCGGCAGCGTGCACGAGTCCGGTACCCAGGACGCCGTGCCGCCGTTCGTCGTCTGCCCCACCCTCCGACCGTAGACCCGTACCCGGGTACCGGATGCAAGCCGGCGACCGCCGCAACGCGACACGGTACCGGTGCGATTCGGCCCTGTTGCGCCAAACGGGGGCGGAGCCGGGCGAGTCGCACCGGATCCGCGTGGCGCCCGGTCGCGTCGTGGGTGCCTCCTAGACTGGCGGGCGTGGCGTTCGCACTGACCCTTCTCGACGGCGTTCGGTGGCGCGGGGAGCCGGTGGTGGGCGAGCGTCCGCAGGCCCTGCTCGCCGCGCTGGCGGCGGCGCACTGCCGTGCCGTGCCGACCGACCGGCTGATCGAGGACGTGTGGGGCGACGACGCGCCCGCCAACGCCAACAAGGCCCTCCAGGTACTCGTGTCCCGGGTGCGGGCCGCGTACGGCGCCGACGCGATCGTCCGGGAGGACGCCGGCTACCGGCTCGGCGTACCGGCCGGCGAGGTCGACGCGCTCCGGCTCGCCGACCTGGCCCAGCGCGTACGGCGGGCGGTCGAGGCCGGGGACGCGCTCCCCGCGCGGGAGCTGGCCGCCGAGATCACCGCGCTGACCCGGGCGCTGGTGTCGCCCGCGGACGCCGACGGTGGCGCCCTCAACGTGGTACGCCGGACGGCCGCGGTGCACTCGGCGGAGCTGGCCGGGCCGCTGGGTCGGGCGCTGAGCGCCACCGGCGACCACGAGGCCGCGCTGACCTGGTTGGCGGAGGCCGCCGCCCGCGCGCCGTCCGACGAGGCCGTACTCGCCAGCCTGTTGCGCAGCGAGGCCGCCGTCCGGGGCACCGCCGCGGCCCTCGACCGGTACGAGCGCCACCGGACGCGGCTGCGCGAGCAGCTCGGCGTCGACCCGGGCGCCGCCCTGCAACGGGTGCACCGCGACCTGCTGGCGCTCGACCGCCCCGTACGGGAGGGCCTGCGCTACGACGCGACGCCGCTGCTCGGTCGCGCCGAGGACGTGCGCCGGCTGCGCGCGCTGACGCGTACCGCGCGGGTGGTGTCGATCGTGGGTGCGGGCGGGCTGGGCAAGACCCGGCTGGCGCACGTCATCGGGCGCGACGCCGAGCAGCCGGTGGTCCACGTCGTCGAGCTGGTCGGCTGTACGGATCCGGCGGACCTGGTGGCCGAGGTCGCGTCCGCGCTCGGCGTACGTGACCCGGTCGGTGCCCGGCGCCCCCGCTCGGCGCGCTCGGACGTCCGGGCGCGGATCGCGCAGCATCTCGCGTCCGGCCCGAGCCTGCTGATCCTCGACAACTGCGAGCACCTGGTCGACCCGGTCGCCGACCTGGTCGCGTTCCTCGTGGCCACCGTCGACGACCTCCGTGTCCTCACCACCACGCGGGCACCGCTGGCGATCGCGCCGGAACGCGCCTACCAGCTCGGCGAGCTGGACCGCACGGACGCCGTCGAACTGTTCCGCCAGCGCGCGGTCGCGGCGCGGGCCAGCGTGGCGCTCGATGCGGCCGTGGTGGACGACATCGTCACCCGCCTCGACGGGCTGCCCCTGGCGATCGAACTGGCCGCGGCGAAGGTACGGGTGATGTCCGTCGAGGACATCCGGCGGCGGCTGGCCGACCGGTTCGCGCTGCTGCGCGGCGGCGTACGCAACGCGCCCGACCGGCACCAGACGCTGCTTGCGGTCATCGACTGGTCGTGGAACCTGCTCGACGAGCCGGAACGCCGGGCCCTGCGCTGGCTGTCGGTGTTCGGCGACGGCGTCACCCTCGACACCGCCGAGTCGGTACTCGGCGATGGCGCGCTCGACGCCGTCCAGGCGCTGGTGGACCAGTCGCTGCTGGTGGTCACCGAGACCACCGCCGGCGTCCGGTACCGGATGCTGGAGACCGTGCGGGAGTACGGCCGGGTGCGCCTGGCGGAGGCCGGCGAGGACGCCGCGGCGCACGACGCGCGCCGTACCTGGGCCACCCGGTACGCGATCGCCGCGTACGACGACGTGTTCGGCCCGCGCCAGTTCGCGGCGATGGACGCGCTCGCCGCGGAGAACGTCAACCTCACCGACGCCCTCCGGCACGCCCTGGCCACCACCGACCCGGCGGCCGCCGTCCAGCTACTCGCGGGACTCGGCGCGTACTGGTCGGTCCGCGGCGACCACGCCCGGGTCGTCGCGCTGATCGACGCCGTGTCCGTGGCCGTGACCGGGTGGCGGCCACCGCCCGAGCTGGCCGACGCCACCCGGGCGGCCCTGACCGTCCTGCTGTACAACGCGATGATCTCGGTCGACGCGCGGACCACACCGATCCGCGACCTGCTCGTGGAGCTCGGGCCCGACGGCGCCGCCGAGCCGAGGATCCGGGCGATGATGACGATCCTGCTCGCCTGCAGTACCACCGATCCGGCGAGGACCACCGCCCGGCTCGCCGACCTGGCCGACAGCCCCGACCGGCTCGTCGCCGCGGGCGCGCTCCAGTGGATCTGCCACGCGCTGGAGAACGACGGTGATCCGGAGGGGTCGATCGATGCCGCCGAGCGCGCGCTGGCCCTGACCCGGGACGAGGACGGCCCCTGGTCGAGCGCGATCCTGCACGCCCAACTGTCCGGGCTGCACCTCCAGCTCGGGCGACACGACGAGGCCGTCGCGCACGCCCGGGCGTCGCTGCCCGTACTCGAACGTCTCGGCGCCGGGGACGACCTGCTCCAGCTCCGGTCGAGCGTGGCGATCTGCGCGCTGGCCGCCGGGCAGCTCGACGCCGCGGCCGACGAACTGGACCGCGCCCGCGCCGTCAGCGAGTCGGACGGCGTACTCGGCGGCGCCGGCTCGCTGCGGATGTGCGCGGCCGAGCTGGACTTCGCCCGCGGAGCCCGTGCGGCGGGGCTGGCGGGATACCGGGAGGCGGTCGAACGGATGCGCGCCATCCGGGTACCGGCCGGCCGGGCGCTGGGCATGAGCCCGTGGATCGTCCACGCCGAGGCGAGCGCGCTGGCCGCGTACGCGGTGCACGGGGACGCCGGTGAGGGCGACGACCTGTACGCCGACTGTCTGCGCCGCGCCCCCGAGGCGCTGAGCGGCCAGCCGCTCACGGACTTCCCGGTTGCCGGGACGCTGCTGTTCGGCCTCGGCGCCTGGGGGTTGTTGCGCGACGCGCTGCCCGCACCAGACGCCGTACGCCTGCTGGCGCTCGCCGAACGCTTCCGGTACATCCGGGCGATCCCGACGATGTCCTGGCGGAACGTGGAGCCCTGCGCGGAGCGGCGGGCACCCGGGCTGATCGACGCGCTGCGCGCCGAGTACGGCGACCGCCGCGGGCCGGAGCTGCTCGGCGAGGCGCGTGACCTCGTCGAGCGGCTCGGCTGAACGGCGCCGCCGCAGCGGCGACAACTCCGGCGGCCCGCCGCCTACAGGTGGCGCTTGTAGGACCAGACCGACAGCGGCGCGAACACCACGATCACCGCGACGCCGGCGATCAGCGTCCAGCCCACCTCGGCGGTCAGCTCGGCGTGGTTGGCGAGGTCGCGCGCCGCCGACACCAGGTGCGACACCGGGTTGACCTTGACGAACCCGGCCAGCCAGCCCGGCAGCGTGTCCACCGGTACGAACGCGTTGGACAGGAACGTCAGCGGGAACAGGATCATCATCGACAGTCCCTGCACGCTCTGCGCGCTGCGGGCGACCGTACCGAGCCAGGTGAAGACCCAGGCCAGCGACCAGCCGACGAAGATCGACAGCAGGATGGCGCCGAGCACGCCGACCACGCCCCCGCCCGGCCGGTACCCGACGGCGATGCCCATCAGGAACGTCAGCGTCGAGGCGATCGTGTACCGCAGCAGGTCGGCCACCATCGGCCCGGCCAGCGGCGCGATCCGTGCCATGGACAGCGACTTGAACCGGTCGAACACGCCCTTGTCCATGTCCTCACGCAGCTGTACGCCGGTGGCCATGGAGGTCGTCAGTACGGTCTGGGCGAGGATGCCGGGGATCATCAGCGGCAGGTAGCTCTCGACGTCACCGGAGATCGCGCCGCCGAAGATGTACGCGAACATGACGGTGAACAGGATCGGCTGCACCGTCACGTCGATGAACTGTTCCGGGTTGCGGCGCATCTTCTTCGTGGCCCGCCAGGCCATCGCGAGGGTCTGGGCGATCGTCTCGCCCAGCGTGTTGCGGGGCCTGGTCCGCGCCACGGCCTCCATCGGGTCGAGCGTGGTCGTGGTCATCGGGCTGCCTCTCGCTGCGCGTCGGGGGTACTGGTGTGCTCGTCGGACGCCGGCTCCGGTTCACCGGTGTCGTGGCCGGTCAGGGCGATGAAGACCTCGTCGAGGGTGGGCTTGTCGACGCTCACCGACGCGATGCCGATGCCCGCCTGCCGCAACCCGATGAGCACGTCGGCCGCGCGGTCGGCGCTGTCCAGGGCGACCGTGATCCGGCCCGGCTGCGGCGTCGCCACGGGCGTGCCGTCCAGCAGCTTGCGTACGACGTCGACGGCGAGTTCGCCGTCGGCGCCGTCGGTGAGCCGCAGCTGGAGCGTCGAGTCGCCGACGGACGCCTTCAGCTCGTCGGGCGTACCCTCGGCGACCTTGCGGCCGTGGTCGATGACCGCGATCCGGTCGGCGAGCTGGTCCGCCTCGTCCAGGTACTGCGTGGTCAGCAGTACCGTGCAGCCGTCGGTGACCAGTCCGCGGACGGTGTCCCACATCTGCGCCCGGGTACGCGGGTCGAGGCCGGTGGTCGGCTCGTCCAGGAAGATCAGCGGGGGACGGGTGATGAGGCTGGCGGCCAGATCCAGCCGCCGCCGCATCCCGCCGGAGAACTGCGACACCCGCTTGCGCGCCGCGTCCTCCAGCCCGAACTGGGCCAGCAGCCGCTGCGCCGTCGCCTTCGACTCCCGCGAGCCGATGCCCTGGAGCCGGCCGAACAGCCACAGGTTCTCCGTGGCCGTCAGCCCCTCGTCGACCGACGCGTACTGGCCGGTCACGCCGAGAAGCTGGCGTACCCGGTGGGGTTCGTGCCGGACGTCCACGCCGAAGATCCGGGCCTCGCCGGCCTCCGTCGGCAGCAGCGTGGCGAGCATCCGCAGCATCGTGGTCTTGCCGGCACCGTTCGGCCCGAGTACGCCGAAGATCTCGCCGGGGCGGACCTCCAGGTCGATCCCGTCGACCGCCCGGACGTCGCCGAATGTCTTGACCAGGCCGCTCGCTGTGACAGCGGTCGTCATCGTGTCGCTCCTTCGTCACCGGTACGGGGCACGCCCGTCCTCGACTCCCAGCCTGCGTCAGCCCGGTTTCACGCCACCCTCACACCGGTAACACCGACCGCTCCGGTACCGGAGGGCGCCGTCACCCGCGTCCGCTTCGTCCCCCGTCGGTACGGTCCGTCCCGCCTGGCATGAGCCGGCGCACCGTGTCGTACGCCCGAGGCGCCACGGACAAGGACGTGGTCCACTCCCCGCGTGGGCACCGACCGCGACGGTCAGCGACGCCGTCCCGCGCCGGTACGGCTCCGGAGCCGGACGTTCCGCCGCTCCGCGCTCCGCCGTCCGAGTACGTCCGCCGCCATGGCGTACGCGGCGCCGAGGACGAGGACGCAGCCGAGCAGTTGCAGTACCGTCGGCGTTTCGGCGAGCGCCAGGGCCGACAGGGCGAGCGCGCCGACCGGGGTGAGCATCAGCAGCGACGCGCCCACCGCGCTGGGCAGGCGCGGCCCCGCCACGACGACCAGCAACCAGCCCAGCACCTGGCCGCACAGCGCGGTGAGCGCCAACCAGCCCAGCGGTACCCAGCCGGGGGTGAGCGTCACGCCCTGCCACGCGGCACCGACGGCCCACGACACCAGCGCCGCCGACGCCACCACGTCCCGGTACGACTGCGCGACCTGGCCACCGGCGCCGCCACGCCGCAACAGGAACAGGAATCCCGAGTAGCAGAGCGCCGCGCCGAGCGCGTGCAGGGTGCCCCAGGCCGGCCGGGCGCCAGGCGTACCGGTCTCCAGTACGCCACCGGTGAGCACGATGCCGACGACCATGACCGGCAGTACCGGCCAGAAGCTCCGCGGCACCCGCTCGCGGTCGACCACCCGGGCCACCAGCGGCACGATCACGACCTGCGCGTTGACCAGTACGGTCGACAGCCCGGCGCCCACCTCCTGGATGGCCTGCGTCCACAGCAGCGCGTCGCCCGCGAACAGCACGCCCGCCGCGACCGCGCGGGCGTGACCGCGCCGGCTCAGCGGGCCGCGACGGCGGCGTTCCGCCCGCCACAACGGAACCAGCAACGGGAGCGCCAGCAGGCAGCGGAAGACCGAGGCCGTGCCCGGTGTCGTACCGGACAGCTCGATGAACACCGCCGACGACGACACACCGAGCGCGCCGACCGCCATGGCCCACCGCGGCGACAGCCGCCCGACCGTTCCGAACGCCGCAACCCAGCCGCGCACACGATTCAGCACACCTTCCGCGTTTCCCCAGAACGCCGCCGCCATGCACAACCCGTCGGGTACGCCAGCGGCAGGTCCGGTCGTCACCGGGAACTGATGCGGCGCAAGGGATCCACGCTGCGTCGGCCCGGGGCCCCGGTCATCCCACGGTGGGCGATCGGGTGGCGGCGGTGAGCCCGGTGACGATCACCGCGGTCAACGTGTCCAGGTACGTTGCGTCGACCGGCGGTGCGCCGGGGTTGAGCAGCCGCGGCAGGAGCGGCGCGAACAGCAGGTCCGTACCCAGGTCGCGGTCGAGTGCGGCGGGCAGTTCGCCGCGGTCCACGGCTCGCCGCAGGATGGCCTCGCCGGCCTCCCGGCGCGGTGCCAGGACGGCGACGCGCAGCGACTCGGCGAGCGCCGGGTTGCGTACCGACTCGCCCAGAAGGTCGGCGGCGATCCGGACCACCCGGGGATCGCTGGTCTGGGCGACGGTCAGGTCCAGGAAGCCGCGTACGTCGCCGGGCAGGGTGCCGGTGTCGGGCACGTCGGGCAGCGCCCGGCGTACCAGGCGGGCCACCAGGTCGAGCAGCATGGCCTCCTTGGACGTCCACCGACGGTAGAGCGCGGCCTTGCCGACGCCGGCCCGCCTCGCGACGGCGTCCATGGCGAGGCGACGCCAGCCGGCGGCCGCGAGTTCGTCGAACGCCGCGGTCTCGATCGCCGCGGACACGCCCCCGTCGAGGGTCGGGCCGCGGGTGCCTCGGCGGCGACCGGGGGCGAGCGCGTCGTCATCCCTGTCCGGCATGCGCACACCGTACCTGAAACGCGGAACACTTGCGTTCCGGGTTTCGCCGACCTAGGGTTGACTCCAACGCGGAACGGTCCAGTTCCGTGTTTCTTGTCAGTGGGGGACGATGGACGGTTCCACCGCGGTGCCGGCGGTACTGCCGCGGCCCGGCCGCACGAAGGCCCGCCGCCGTCAGGTTCTCGACGCGCTGCGTTCCCCGCTGATCGCCCCGCGAGGGCGGCGACCACGGACGGCGCCAGCAGCCGCCACGTGCCGCAACGAACGTCACCGGCAAACCGGCCTGACGGACGTCACCGAATCACGAACGAGAGGACGCACCACGCATGGCCACCATGGCGAACCTGGACCCGACCACGCCGATCTTCGCGCAGTTCGGGGAGAAGACCGGGCCCATCGTCCTGACCAACACCTTCGTCGTACCGAGGGAGCGGGCCGAGTCGTTCCTGGCGCACTGGACGAAGCAGGCCGAGTTCATGAAGGCACAGCCGGGATTCGTCTCGCTGCAGATGCACCAGGGCACGGCCGGGAGCCAGTTGTTCCTGAACGTCGCGGTCTGGGAATCGACCGAGGCGCTCGCCAGGGCGCTCGGCAACCCGCAGTTCCAGAGCATGTCCGCCGAGGTCCCCGACGACATCGTGTCGTACGCGCACATCTTCCGGAAGATCGCGGTCGAGGGCCTCTGCGAGGCATGACCACGGCACCGGCACTCCCGGGCCCGCCGCGTCCGCCAACCCCGACCCAGCGGATTCCCTTGTACGCCACCGCATCGGTACCCGGCAGCGCGGCATCACCGGGAGGCGCCGGCCGCTCAGGGGAAGTTCGCCGTGATGCCGTCGGGGCTGTCGGGGGGCCACTCCACCAGCTCGATGCGGTAGCCGTCCGGGTCGGTGAGCCACGAGGTCCTCGGCCCGTCCGGGCCACCCGGGTACTCGACCGGCCCCGGTGCCAGGCCGGCGTCGGTCAGTCGTACGAGGGTGGTGGCCAGGGTGTCCGCCTGGATCGCCAGGTGGTCGATACCGCTTCCCACGTCGACGGGTCCGGCGGCGGGGCGGTGGACGAGTTCGAGCGAGGCGGCCGGTTCGTCGGGGAACCTGAGGATCACGAGCCGGCTTCCGCCACCGAGGTCGACCCGGCCCATCTCGACGTATCCCAGGGCGGTGTAGAACGCGAGCGAACGGTCCAGGTCGGTGACGCGGTACGAGACGAAGAGCGTCTTCACGCGGTCTCCTCGGGTCGGCGTACGCGGTGGCGGAGGTGTGTCAGGTCCCGGTCGTCGGGCCGTCGGACCTCCGGTCGTCGAGCCAGGTGCGAAGCCGCCGGCCGCCGCATCCGAGCCCCTGGCCCAGTCGATCGGCCGGGCCGGCGACGTCGCCGTCGAGCGACATCGACAGGTACCGCCGGTGGCGTCGATGTCACGTCCGTGGCGGGCGCTTCTCGCCCAGCGGCGAGTGTCAGAGGGGACACCGGCGGGTCAGCGGAAGAAGTCGGTGAGGATCGGGATCAGCGCGTCGTCGGCGATGCCGTGATCCTGGTCCGGTACGACCCGCGCGGTGGCGTCGGGTACCGCGCCCGCGACGGCGGTGGCCGCCGTCGACGCCCACGGCGCGCTGTTGCCGCCGGCCAGTACGAGTGTCGGTGTCGCGATGCGGGCCAACCGCTCGGCGGGGACGAGCCCGTCGTCGCACAGCCGTACGTCGTAGGCGAGCGTGTGCGCGATCGCCTCCATGGCCGGCCAGCCGGGGCTGGAGCTGATGTGCTCCAGCGCGGCGTCCGGCATCCCCGTCAGCGCCAGGAACTCCTTCGCGGCGCGGCCCCGGTCGCCGGCCGCGACCAGCCCGGCCAGCCGGGTCGCGAACGGTTCGGCCGGCTCGCCGCCACCCGTGTACGGCGGTTCGTACACCGCGAGCCGGTGCATCGGCACCCCGGCCGCCGCCGCTTCGAGGGCCAGTACGGCGCCGGAGGAGTGGCCGAACACGTACGCCGGGCCGCCGGTGGCGGTGAGTACGGCGGCCAGGTCCTCGACCTCGCGCTCCGTCGCGTACGGCGCGGTGTCGCCGGAGTCGCCGCGGCCGCGCCGGTCGTACCGGACGACCGTGAACCCGTCGAGCCCGGCCGCGAGCGAGGCGCTGGACCGCCGGTCGCAGAACGCGCCGGTCACGACCACCAGCGCCGGCCCGGCACCCGTCCGCTCGTACGCGATGGGCGTGCCGTCGGCCGAATCCACCTTCTCCACGTGGGCCTCCCGTCCGCAGAAACCTTCTCCGTCCGAACGGTAGACGGCCGCTGCGCTGGAAACTCATCGCTCGGCGGCCGGTCAGTCGGACCGCATCACACGGCGGTAGTGGGCGCGCGCCGCGTCCGTGCGGCCCGTGCCGTACGCCCGGAGCAGCTCGGCGAGCTCGGGCAGGTCGGGGTCGAGGCGGGTCGCGGCGGTCTCGATCTCGGCCGCCGAGGCGACCGCCCGCAGCAGCGCCTGGACCGCGCCGACGGTGTCGCTGTTGGCCTGCGGTGGCGGTTCCGGGAGCCGGAGGTTGCGCGCCGTGGTCGGCGCCTCGGCCCGGATCGCGGTGAGCCGCGCGCGCACCGCGTCGGGCGGCATCCGGTCGAAGCCGGGGTCGTCGACGAGCGCCTGGACGGCGAGCAACCGGGCCAGTACCGCCGGGTTGCTGATCTTCGCCCGCTGCCCGGACATGAGCTGCGAGAGCATCGGCGCGGACAGCCCGAGGGTCTCGGCCAGGCCGGCCTGCGTGATGCCGAGCCGGGCGAGCAGCGCGCCGAGCAGCTCGCCCAGTGGCCGCCCGTACCACTCGGTCTGGTGCGCGCGGTTGCGGCTGACCGGATCCATCCCCGTCCTCGTGTTTGCAGATGCGACTGGCTGGTTTGCACTCGGCTGCAACACTAGCGCAGAACTCGCCGGGAACACCGGGCGCGACACGATTTGCATCTGCAATGAAGGGGACTGGGATGCGTACTCTCAGGCGGCTGTTCGCCGTACTGGCGGCGACCGCGCTCGGCGTGCCGCTGGCGCCGCTGGTGGCGTCCGCGGCGCCGAGCGGCACCGGGCTCGCGCCGATGATGCTGGTGGTCGACGCCTCCGGCTCGATGGCCGACCGCGACCCGTCCGGCGGTACGCGGATCGCGGCGGCCCGTACGGCGGTGCACGAGCTGGTCCGGCAGCTGCCGGACGGCGCGCGGGTCGGACTGACGACGTACGGCACGCACACCGGGTCGTCGGACGCGGAGAAGGCGCGCGGTTGCCGGGACGTGACGGTGCTGCGCAAGATCGGGCCGCTGGACCGGGGCGCGCTGACCGGCGCGGTCGACTCGCTCACGCCACGCGGGTACACGCCGATCGGGCGGTCGCTGCGTACCGCGGTCGCGGCGCTGCCGGCGGACGGTCCGCGCTCGGTGGTGCTGGTGTCCGACGGCATCGACACGTGCGCCCCGCCGGACCCGTGCGCGGTCGCTGCCGAGTTGCACCGGAGCGCTCCCGACCTGCGCGTGCACACCGTCGGGTACGGGGTGGACGGCGCGGCGCGCAAGCAGCTGGCGTGCCTCGCGCAGGCCACCGGCGGCACGTACGCGGACGCGCCGGACGCCGCGGCGCTGCGCCAGGTGCTGCCGCGGGTGTCGGCGGGCGCGCTGCGCAACTACGAGCCGACCGGCACCCGCGTGACGGGGACGGAGGACCAGGACGACGCGCCGGTACTGGCCCCGGGCCGGTTCCTGGACGTCGCCGTACTCGGTCGCGAGCGCTACTACCGCGTCGCCGCCTCCGCCCGGGACACGCTGTACTTCACCGCGTCGGTTCCGTTGCAGCGCAGCCGTTCCGCGGGCGACGGCGACGTCGCGCTCGACGTCCGGATGTACTCCGCGGGCGGGCGCAACTGCCAGGTGCACGAGCGCGGCCACACGACGGCGGGGATGGACGGCGGTGCGGTCATCGCCACCGTCGTGTTCAGCCCGAAGGAGTCCACTGTGGACAGTTGCCGGTCCGGCGGCCGGTACGGCTTCCGCGTCACGTACGGTCGCTCGACCGGGCAGCCGGCCGAGCTGCCGCTGGAGATGCAGGTCGGCATCGAACCGGCCCTCGCCGGGGCCGCCGGGCCCGGACCGGCCACCGGGCCGGTCGCGTACACCGCCCCGACCGGCTCGCCGACCGCGGTGACCGGCGGCGGCTCGTTCTCCGCGGCGGCCGTCCTGCCCGGCTCCGGCAGCTACACCGACGTGCTGCAGAACACCGAGTACGTTTACTACCGGGTACGGCTCGGCTGGGGCCAGGGCCTCGCGTACCGGGTGCGGATCGGCGCGGCGACCGGCTGGGAGTCCGGCGACGACGCGAACGTCGGCACCGCCACGTACTCGCCGTTCCGGGCCGACGTGGCCGGCGCGACCGCCAGCTACCGTGGCACCGAACGCGAGCTGCCCGCCGACGCCGGCGCGGTGCGTACGCTGCCGATCCGGTACCGGAACAGGGAACTGGACGACGACCGGCAGCGGCGGCAGAGCGTCGCCGGCTGGTACTACGTCTCCGTCAAGCTCGGCCGGCAGCAGGCGCATCCGGCCGCCGAGCACGCGGTACCGGTGCGCATCGACCTGACCGTCGTCGGCCGTACCGAGCCGGGCCCGACGTACGCGAGCGCGACGGCGGCGCCCGCCACGGGATCGGACCACCGGGCTGCCGGGAAGGCGGCCGCCACTCCGACGGGGTTCGCTTCGGTGGTGGCCGGCGCCGGCGGGCTCGTCGCGGTCGGTGCGCTCGTCGGGATCGCCGTCGCGGTCCTGCGCCGCCGTACCTGACCGCTCAGCGCCACGAGTACCGCCCGCCCCGGTACGTGCAGTGCAGGGTGCCGCCGCCCGGGGCGGGCGTGGCGATCCCGACGTCCTGCCAGTCGCACGGCACGCCGGCCCGGACGCCGCTCGCCGACGGCGCCGCCGGCGACCCGGACGGCCCCGGCGATCCGCCGGACCAGCCGGCGGCGGTGAGCGCCACCCCGCCCGCCGCGACGGCGACGGCGGCGAGCACCACCAGCAGCACCACCCGCCGGTACCTGGGTGGTGCCGGTACCGACGGGGGACCGGCACCACCCGGATCCGTTGCGGGCCAAGCGATCCGGGCAGTCGGCGGGGCAGGCGCGGCGGACTGGTCGAAGACCTCGACCGGGTCGCCGTCCGCGGTGTACGCGGGGGTGACGAGCGTCGTGGCGGCGCACAGCGCGGCGAGTTCGGCGGCGGCCCGCGCCGCGTCCGGGCGTACCAGGGGATCCGGTGCGGTGAGCGCGTCGAGCAGCGCGGAGAGCGGGGTGTCGGGGCAGTCGGTCGTGTCCTCGGGCAGCTCCGCGCCGGTCAGCAGCTGCCGGCCGAGCAGCCCGACCGCGTACATGTCCTGCGGTGGGGCGGGCGGTGCACCGGCGAGCACCTCGGGCGCCACGTACCCGGGGGTGCCGACGACGAAGCCGGTCTCCGTCACCCGCGGCCCGCCTGCTGGGTACGCGATGCCGAAGTCGCCGAGCCGCGCGTACGGCGGGCCGGTGCCGGTCGCGGCGAGCAGCACGTTGGCCGGCTTGACGTCGCGGTGCACCAGCCCGGCGGCGTGCACCGCGGCCAGCCCCGACACGACCTGGGCGAGGATCTCCGCCGCGTACCGCCAGGGCAGCGGACCGTTGTCGCGCAGCATGGTGTCGAGCGAGCCGCCGGCCATCAGGTCGGTCGCGAGCAGCGTGCCGTCGTCGTCGGCCTGCCACGCGTACGGGCACAGCAGGTGCGGGTGGTCCAGCCGGACGGCCTGCTCCAACACCAGCCGTACCAGCGTCCGCGGGTCCGGACCGCGCACCAGCTTCACCGCGCACGGCCGCCCCGACCGCCGGTCGTACGCCCGCCAGACGGTGCCGGTGGCGCCCGCGCCGATCCGCGCGACCCGCTCGAACCGTTCGCCGTCGGACATGCCGCAGAGGCTAGCGCCTCCCGTCGCGGCCGGACCGCACCGAGGTGGCCGACAGCGCCTGCACCCCCGCGTACGACAGCGTCGGCGGATCGGTCGGGCGGCCGTCGCGGATCGCGGCCGCGGTGGTCGCCGCGGCCGCCAGGGCGGTGCGGTACAGCAGCGAGCCGAGGCTGACCCGCCGTACTCCCCACCCGGCCAGCTCGGCGACGGTGGGCCCGGCCGGCGCGTACAGGATGTTCAGCGGGACGCCGGCGTTCCCGGCCAGCGTGGCGATCGTGCCCGGCTCCGACAGCCCCGGCACGAACACCCCGTTCGCGCCGGCCCGTTCGTACTCGGCGAGGCGCGCCCCGGTCTCCGCCACCCGGCAGCCGAGCCAGTACGTGTCGGTGCGGGCGTTGACGAACAGGGCGGGTGCGGCGGCCCTGACCGCGGCGATCTTCGCGGCGTGCAGGTCGACGGGGGCGAGAGTGCCGTCCGGGCGCCCGTCCTCCAGGTTGATCCCCGCGGCGCCCGCGGCGTGCAGCGTCGCGGCCAGCTCGGCGACCTCCGCCGGGTCGTCGCTGAACCCGCCCTCGACGTCGACGCTGAACAGGAAGCCGTCCCGGCCGAGCCGCCGGGTCAGCGCCACCGTCTCCACGACTGCCGCTGCCGCACCGTCGGGTACCCCGGCGGCCGCGGCCACCCCGAGGCTCGTCGTACCGATCGCCCGGAATCCCTGCGCCACCAGCATCGCCGCGGAGGCGTGGTCCCAGGCGTTGGGCAGCAACAGCGGAGCGCCCCGGTCGTGCAGGCGCGCGAACTCGGTACCCGCTGCCGTGCCCCCCGCGGGGCGATCCACCTCATACGTCATGCCCGCACGCTAGAGCCGGAACGTTTCGGCGCCGCGCGAAGCGTCCCGCGAGTACGTGCGCGTTGCGGGGCGGTCGGCCTCATGCGTCATGCCCGCACAGCTGGAGGCGGAACGTTTCGGCGCCGCGCGAAGCGTCCCGCGTCCGTGCCGCGCCGCGGGCGGTCGGAGGCGACCGCGTGCCGTGGCGCTGGTGCCCAGTCGGAACCGCGTGGTCACGCCGGCGGACGGCACTCGCGCACGTTCGAGGCGCACGTTCGAGGGCTTCGCGCGCCTCGGCCGGCGGAGGCCACCTGCCCACGTCGCGATCGTCGTGCGGCGGGCCGGGCCGGGCGGGCGTCAGCGTACGGAGGGGGCGAGGGCACGCCACTCGCGGAGGGGGAGGTGGCCGTCGGCGGTGAGTACCTGGAGGGCGACGTGGTCGGCGCCGGCCGCGCGGTGTTCGGCGACGCGGGCGGCGATCGCGTCGGCGTCGCCCCACGCGACGAGCGCGTCGACCAGCCGGTCGCTGCCTCCGTCGGCGAAGTCCTCGTCGCCGAAACCGAGGCGGCGCAGGCTGTTCAGGTAGTTCGGCAGCGTCAGGTATCCCGCGAGCCGCCGCCGGCCCGTCGCGCGGGCGTCGTCCGGGTCGGTGGACAGGACGACCTTCTGCTCGGGCGCCAGCAGCGGCCCGTCGCCGAGGATCTCGCGGGCCTGCCGGGTGTGCTCCGGCGTCACCAGGTACGGATGCGAGCCGGCCGCCCGCGTCGCCGACAACGCCAGCATCTTCGGCCCGAGCGCGGCCAGCACCCGCGCCGCCGCCGGCACGCCCGCGGCGTCCAGCCCGTCGAGGAAACGCACCATGGCACTGAACGGTTTCGCGTACGCCGGCGCAAGCGCGCTGTGGCTCGCGCCCAGCCCGAGTACGAAACGGTCGGGGTGGCGGGTGTTCAGCTCGTGGTACCGGGTGGCGAGCGCGTCGGCGGGACCGTCCCAGATCGTCGCGACGCCGGTGGCGACGGTCAGCCTGCGTGTCGCGTCGAGCGCGGCGGCCGGCAGGGCGAGGTCGTGGCTCGGGGAACCGCCGATCCAGAGCGTGCCGTAGCCGAGGGCTTCGAGTTCGGCCGCGGCGTCCGGCACCGCGGCCGGATCGGGTACGTGGCCGGGGTTCAGCCAGATTCCGGTCCGTCCGCCGTCGATCATGTCCGCCCCCGCCGTAGGTTCGCTGCGTCGCACCCACCATAACCCAGAAGTTCGAGAATTATCGAACGAGCCGTGTGTCGTGTCCCGCACCGGCCCCGACGCGTGTCATCGGCCTACCGCGGTGCAGATGCAGGCGCGGTTGCCTTCGGGGTCGGCCAGTACGGTGCACGCGGGGGCGTGCGTGTCGTCGACCACGGTGCCGCCGGCGGCGAGTGCGGCGGCGATGCGTACGGGGGCGGTTTCGGGTGCGAGCCAGACGTCGAGGTGCCAGCGCTGGCGTGGTACGGGATGCGGTTCGGTTGTCTGGAACCAGATGTTGGGGCCGCGGTTGGTCGGGTCGAGCACGGAGTTGTGGGCCGTGTTGCCGGCGTCGCCGGTGAGCAACGCCGCCCAGAACGGGCCGGTCGTCGCGTGGTCCGGGGTGTCGAGGCCGAGCTCGACCTGCGTCACGTCCGCGGGTACGGGGGTGATTCCGGCGTCCCGGGCGCGCTCGGAGATGGTCGACGCGAGCGCGAGATCTGCCGCGGTGATCCAGCGGTAGCCGTCCGGATCGACGCTGTACAGGTGGATGTCGACGGTGTTCCGTGACAGGCGGATCTCCGGGATGTCGTGGCCCGCGGCGGTGGCCGCCTGCGTGATGCCGGCGGCGAAGGTGGCCGCCGCGCCCGCGTCGGCCGCCCGGAACCGCGCCGCGAGACGATCCGCCAGGTCCCGCCAGTCGGTCAGCCCGCCGTCGATGGCCGCGAGAATCTCCCGGTCGCTCCTGGTGTCCATCGTCGTTCGCCCTCCACCCGGGTACCCGCCGCCGCGAGCTTCCGGTACGAACACCGGCAGCGGGTGCGTTGGCCAGCGTACGCGCGGCGACGGGAAACACGCCGCAATGAACCGTTCCGGCGTCGTCCCGGCTCGTGGCGGGGCAGGTGTGCGCGACGGCGGTCAGCGTGCGGCGCGGCGCAGCGTGCCGTACGCGGTGCGCGCGAGCTGTTCCAGGTCGTCGTCGACGTGTCGGTCGCCCGGGGCGGCGAGGCCGACGGCGCCGACGTTGTCGCCGTACCGGAAGACTACCGCGTGGAGCGCGATCGACCGTGCGCCAAGCGTTGTCGTTGCGGCGACGGCGACACTCTCGTCGGCGGTCAGGTCGGCCGGAGGTGTCGCCACCGTCAGCGTGACGCCCACCGTACGGCCGTTGCCGAGGTCGGCGGTGACGTGCCGGCAGTGGCGTGCCGTGTCCGTCACCCCGGTCAGGACGGCGTGCCCACCGCCGGCCGCCGCGACCTGTACGGACGTGGTGACCCGGGTGTCGGTCGTGTCGTTCGTGAACGAGCGGTGCCGGGCGCCGCGGAACAACGCCTCCATCGACCGGTAGCAGTCGCCCGGGACGCGCGGTGCCGCACCGTGGTCCGGGACGTACCCGGTGGGGAGGTCGGGCAGCGACAGCAGGGCGGTGTCGAGCTGGTCGGCGGCGATCCGGGGTCGGCCGGGCGGGGGAGTGCTCGTCGTGGCGCTCGGGCTCGGGCCGTGGCCGGTGGGCCGCTCGGACCCGCGACCGTCCGAACTGGACGGTTGGCACCCGGTGACCGCGAGCGTCGCCGTCAACGCCACACCGACCAGGACCGCTCTGGTACGCATCGTCGAACTCCACATCGTCCCGAGTGATCGCCAGCAGCATGGTAGTGGCGCCACGCAACGCCCGGCACTGCTTGCGAACCTCCACAGTGGACAGACGCCAGACACTGGCCCGATGGTGGTAAAGTCTTGTGTCCCAACGGAATGCGCGGTTGGGTGTCGATGTCGAGCCAGCACCGACAGACCGACCTGCCGGCCCGACCGGGGCGCACCGATGGACGAGCGCTCCCGTACGGCTGGAAGGGTCGCGCCAGCGTGGCGGCACCGGCCGGAGTGTCGACGCGGGTCAGCGGCCGGGGCGCTCGGGCAGCGGTTGCCAGCGGAAGCAGGAAAGGTACCGGCTGCCGAGGAGCCGGTCGGCGCTCTCGTCGACCCGGTGCCCGACATCCTGGTACTCGCCGTACGCCAGCGCGTACGTCGGCCAGTCACGGGCCTGGTAGCTGACGAGGGCGGCGTCGAGGTAGTCGGTCTGGGTGTCGTAGTCGTCCCGCAGCGTGTCGACATCCCGGCTCCACGCGTCGCCGACGTCGTCCAGGCCGTGCGGATCGGTCCAGTCGGCGGCGATCCGCCATCGGGCGTTCTCGGCCGACCGCATGCGGGTGACGGCGTCCGCTCCGGTACCGGCCAGGCCGCTCCGGGCGTTGTCGCACAAGGAAACGAGCTTCCCCGCGTACTCGCGGCGCGCCGTCGCCGCCGCGGTCTTCTCCGTGTCGCCGCTGCGGTTGAGGGCGCGGTACACGTCGCGTACGGAACCCCAGCCGAACAGGATGGTCAGCAGCGCGAAGCAGGTGATGACCCACTGGACGAGGTCGCGGAGCTGGTGGCCGTCCGCGCGGGGCGCGCTCGTCGTGGTGGACGTTCCCGACGTTGGTGACTCCGCGCCCGGCATGACCGCATCATCGCAGACCGCCCGTACCGCGCCGGCGCACCGGTCTCCGCTCGCCGCACCGGCCCGGCGTCGTGCCGTCCCGGACGGCACCCAGTACCGGCGCCGGCTCCCGCTACCGCGGTCGCGGGCGCGCGCCGTCGGCACCGACCGGAACCGCCACGACATGGCCCAGCTCCGCCGGGTGTTCGGTGTCGCCACGCACTTCTGACCGCTTGCGGCGCCGTCGTACGCTTGCCCACCGGCCGCCGAAACCGTTGGTGGAAGCCCGATCCGTTCGGCGGACACCCGACCCGGAGGAGACGCGCATGGCGACGGAGCTGCCCGCGGGCGTGACCATCGACGAGGACGACATTCTCTACGCGGGCGGCATGCCCATCGGCCGGGTCGTACCGACCGGTCCGGTCTGGATGGCGCTGGCGCTCACCCGTGCGTACGGGTCGATGGACGAGGTGGGCAAGCGGCTGCCGAGCCGCGCGGCCGCGATCGGTGTGGTCCTCGACCGCAGTCGCCGCCACTGGGAGTGACCCGGCCGGGCGCCCACGTACGCTGGTCGGCGTGGTCGCCCGTCGCCTGCACCGTGTCGCCGTGCTCGTCCTCGAAGGGGCGAAACCGCTGGACGTCGGCATTCCCGCACAGGTCTTCACGACCCGCGCGAGCATGCCGTACGAGGTGCGGGTGTGCGGCGCGGCGCCCGGCCTGGTGACGGGCGGCGACGGCCTGTCGTACCACGTGGCGGACGGGCTGGATGCGCTGGTGTGGGCGGACATCGTGTTCATCCCGGGCTACCGCTTCCCGGACCGGGACGACCCGCCGGCGCCGGTGGTGGCCGCGCTCGTGGCGGCGCACGAGCGGGGCGCGCGGCTCGCGGCGATCTCCACGGGTGCGTTCGCACTGGCGGCGACCGGGCTGCTGGACGGCCGGCGCGCGACCACGCACTGGCACTACACCCGGCAGCTCGCCGCCCGGCACCCCGCGGTACGGGTGGACGAGAACGTGCTGTTCGTCGACGAGGGCAGCGTACTGACGTCGGCGGGTGCGGCGTCCGGCATCGACCTGTGCCTGCACATCCTGCGCGGCGAGCTGGGGGTGGCGGCGTCGAACCACGCGGCGCGGCGACTGGTCGCGGCACCGTACCGGAGCGGCGGCCAGGCGCAGTACGTGCCGCGCAGCGTTCCCGAACCGCTCGGCCGGCGGTTCGCGGCGACCCGGGAGTGGGCGCTGCGCCGGCTCGGCGAACCGCTCACCCTGGAGGTGCTGGCGCGGCACGCCCGGGTGTCACCACGGACGTTCTCCCGCCGGTTCGTCGACGACACCGGGTACACGCCGATGCAGTGGGTACTGCGGGCCCGCGTGGACGCCGCCCGCGAGCTGCTGGAGCGGTCCGAGCTGAGCGTCGAGCAGATCGCCGTGGACGTCGGGCTCGGCACCGGGACGAACCTGCGCATGCACTTCCGGCAGATCCTCGGTACGACGCCGAGCGAGTACCGGCGGACGTTCGCGCGGGGGGAGTGAGGTGGCGGGATCCTTGCGAACCATGGCGCTGCGGCCGGGGTCGCGGTGACCGTGGCGGGCGGCAGGCTGGTGTCCGACGAAGGGATACCGCTCATGACCCGCATCGCCGTCAACGGATTCGGCCGGATCGGACGCAACGTCCTGCGCGCCCTGCTGGAGCGCGGCAGCGACCTGGACGTCGTCGCCGTCAACGACCTCGCCGAGCCGTCCGCCCTCGCCCGCCTCCTCGCGTACGACACGACCGCCGGCCGGCTCGGTCGTCCCGTCACCGTCGACGGTGACACGCTGATCGTCGACGGGCGCCGCATCACGGTCCTCGCCGAGCGCGATCCCGCGCAGCTGCCGTGGACCGAGCTCGGCGTCGAGATCGTCGTGGAGTCGACCGGCCGGTTCACCGCCGCGACCGCTGCGGGCGCCCACCTCGCCGCCGGTGCGCGCAAGGTACTCGTCAGCGCACCGTCGGCCGGCGCCGACGTGACCGTCGCGTACGGCGTCAACACCGGCGCGTACGACGCGGCCCGGCACACGATCGTGTCCACCGCGTCCTGCACGACCAACGCGCTCGCCCCGCTGGCCTCCGTACTCGACGGGCTCGCCGGCATCGAGCACGGCTTCATGACGACGGTGCACGCGTACACGCAGGAGCAGAACCTGCAGGACGGGCCGCACCGCGACCCCCGGCGCGCCCGCGCCGCCGCGGTCAACATCGTGCCGACCACGACCGGTGCCGCGAAGGCGATCGGGCTCGTCCTGCCGGGCCTGGCCGGCAAGCTGTCCGGCGACTCGATCCGGGTACCGGTGCCAGTCGGTTCCATCGTGGAACTCAACACGACCGTCGCCCGGGACGTCACCCGTGACGAGGTCCTCGCCGCGTACCGGACGGCCGCGGACGGTCCGCTCGCCGGCATCCTGGAGTACTCCGAGGATCCGTTGGTGTCGTCGGACATCACCGGCAACCCGGCGTCGGCGATCTTCGACTCGGCCCTGGCCCGCGCGGACGGCCGGCACGTCAAGGTCTCCGCCTGGTACGACAACGAGTGGGGTTTCTCGCACCGCGTCGTCGACACGCTCGGTCTGCTCGCGGCCGGCTGACCGCGGCCGGGTGCCGGGGCGGGCAGGGGGTCCGCCCCGGCACCGGTCACCGTCAGCGGTTCGGCAGGTGGAGCGCCTGGCGGGCGAGCCGGAAGAACTGGTCGCCGCGGACCACGGTGTACGGGTCGCCGAGGGTACCGGCGATCGTGGCGACGTCGGTCGGGGTGAGGTTCCAGGACAGGATCCCGATCGACAGGAAGAGCGGCGCGTCACCCGACCAGCCCGCCGCGGACGTGGCGATCGCCGCCGTCGCCTCGTCGACGCTACTGGTCAGGTAGCTCACCGCCTGCGGCGTGTCGCCGTGCAGTACCGAGAGCTTCGTGGTGTCGGTCCAGTCCTTGAACAGGCCCAGCGGGCGCACGTCGGTGATGTAGCGGGCGGCCTCCGCGTCCGACATCGGTACGTCCGAGCCGCCGACGCGGTTGAGGATGACCGCCGAGTCCATGCCGGTGCGCCGCATGTACCGCGCGGTCATGCCGGTGAAGCTGGCGAGCGTGTCGTCCGGCCACGGCGACGGGTAGGCGTACCCGGCGCCGGACGGGCCGGCCATCAGGTAGTCGTTGCGGCTCGCGGTGCGCTGGAAGTGGCTGAGGAAGATCGGCGCGGCGTCGACCAGCAGCGGGTTGGTGGACCAGTTGAGCGGCACCGCGCCGCGGCCCGGGTCGTCCCACAACACCCGCATCCGGTGCTGGTTGTACTGGAGGTTGTCGCCCTCGGTCATCGAGAACGTGACGTACACGCGGTTGGCGAGCGCGGGGACCGGCAGCGCGCGCTGCGCCCCCGACACCGGCGCCGGTACGCCGCCGAACACGGTCAGGTTCTGCGAGTGGTCGGCGGCGAGCACGATCAACCCGTGCCGGGAGGTCAGCTCGGTTCCGTCGCTCTCCCCGCCGACCCCGGCCGGCCACCAGCCGAGGAACGACGACCCCGGCGCCATGCCGGCCATCACCCGCTCGCCGACCGCCCGAGACTCCGGTACGTCCGGGTGGATCCACAGCGTCAGCGCCTTCGTCGCGACCGCGTACTCCCGCAGGTTGCCGAGCGTGCCCTCGGGGTCCAGGCCGACCAGGAGCCGGTGCTCGCAGCGCGGCCACAGCGTGTCCACCGCCCAGGTGTACGCGGCGATGTCGTCGCTGAACCGGCCGCGCAGGTCGGCCACGACCGGCAGCCCGGACAACCGGTCCAGCTGCTCGGGCGCGGCGATGATGGCGTCGTCGAGCCCGGCGATCGTGGTGGCGAGGTTGCGGGTCGCGGGCAGGTCCGGGTCCGTGACCACCACCCCGCGCACCACCGACCGGTACTTGTCCAGCAGCGCCCACCCGTCGGCGACCGTCCGCCACGTCAACCCGGCCGTACGGAGCCAGGTCAGGCCGCCCTCGTCGGCGGGCCGCAGCGTCGCGATCCGCGGCCGGGTGCGGTTGACCAACCCCTGCAGGCTGGCGACCAGCAACTGGTCGGCGGCGCTGGCACCGGTGAGGTCGACCAGGTCGAGCGTCTGGGGCTCGGCGAAGTGGGGGAGCGCCTGCCCGTCCGGCCAGGCGATGCCGCTGTGGTCCGGCGCGGCGCCGGCCGGACGGGCGAACGCGGTGGCACCGAGCGCGGCGGCTCCGGCGGCACCGATCAGCAGTTGACGGCGGGTGGGACGCGGGGAACGGACAGGGTCCGAATGCATCAATCCAGCTCCTCCTGTGCGGACCGACCGATGGGCGACAACGTTGTCAAAGCGGGCGTACCTTGTCAGTGGCCGGGATCACGCACAACGGACGGGCAATCGTGTAACGCCGTCGTGCCGGGCGCGTTCGCGGTGTTGGCTGGTGTCTCCGCCCCGGCGATGTCGCGTACCGCGGGCACCTGACCGTGCTTGCGCAGGTGTCGCTGTCCGGGCGCCGCGGCGGCGAACGTTCGGGATCGCGGCGGCGCTGGCATTACGATCGGCGGGCAGGCCGACCGGTGGTGCCGGCCTCGCCACGGCAGGGAGTACCGGGATGGCAGTGGTGGCAACGGTTGTGGCGGTTCCGTGCGCGGTACGGAGGAGCTGGTGATGGGTCGGGAGTGCGGGCTCGGGACTGACGAGGGTGCGGCGGGTGTCGTGCTGGACGCGGCGCCGACGTACCACCGCGAACCGGTGCGCCCCGTCGATGTGGCGCGGCCGGACCGCCAGATCCCCCTCGCCGCACCGGATGCCGCCGACGTCGTGCCGCTCGGACCCGCCCGTACCCGACGGCAGCGCCGACCGGTGGCCCACCGTTGACCACGCCGGGTCGTACCCTGCCGGACGAGTTGCGCCGGCGCCTCGGCGTACCCGACGCGGTGGTGATCGGCCTGGGATCGCTGATCGGCGCGGGCATCTTCGCCGCGCTCGGTCCCGCGGCGCGCGCGGCCGGATCCGGGCTGCTCGTCGGACTCGCCGTCGCCGCCGTCGTCGCCTACTGCAACGCCACGTCCTCGGCCCGGCTCGCCGCGCGCTACCCCGCCTCCGGCGGCACGTACGTCTACGGCCGCGAACGCCTCGGCGACTTCTGGGGGTACCTGGCCGGGTGGGGTTTCGTGGTCGGCAAGACCGCGTCGTGCGCGGCGATGGCGCTCACCGTCGGCTCGTACGTGTGGCCCGGGCAGGCGCACGCGGTCGCCGTCGCCGCCGTCGTCGCGCTCACCGCGGTCAACTACACCGGGCTCCAGAAATCGGTGCTGGTGACCCGGATCGTCGTCGCCGTCGTCCTCGCCGTACTCGCCGCCGTCGTGGTCGCGACCCTCACCTCGTCCACCGCGGACTCGGCGCGGCTCGATGTCGGCGCCGACGCCACGTACGGCGGGATCCTGCAGGCGGCGGGCCTGCTGTTCTTCGCCTTCGCCGGGTACGCGCGCATCGCGACGCTCGGCGAGGAGGTCCGCGACCCGGCCCGTACCATCCCGCGGGCCGTCCCGATCGCGCTCGGCAGCACCCTCGTCGTCTACGCGCTGGTCGCCGTCTCCGTCCTGACCGTCCTCGGCCCGGCCGGGCTCGCGTCCGCCACCGCGCCCCTGTCCGACGCGGTACGTGCCGCCGGCGCCGGTTGGCTCAGCCCCGTCGTCCGTGTCGGTGCGGCCGTCGCGGCGCTCGGTTCGCTGCTCGCCCTGATCCTCGGCGTCTCCCGTACGACGCTGGCCATGGCCCGTGACCGGCACCTGCCGCACGCGCTGGCCGCCGTACACCCGAAGTACCAGGTGCCGCACCGGGCCGAACTCCTCGTCGGCGCCGTGGTCGCGGTCGTCGCCGCGACCGTGGACGTGCGCGGCGCGATCGGCTTCTCGTCCTTCGGCGTCCTCGCCTACTACGCCACCGCCAACGCCTCCGCCTGGACCCTCGCCCCGGAGGAGGGCCGCCCCGTCCGGCTCGTCCCCGCGCTCGGCCTCGCCGGCTGCCTCGTCCTCGCCTTCGCCCTGCCCCTGCCCTCGGTACTCGCCGGCGCCGCGGTCCTCGCCGCCGGCGCCGCCCTCTACGCCGTGCGCCGCGGAGTCACCCGCCACTGACCGGTACCGGTGCGGCCTCAGCGACCGGCAGATGGCGGTGTGCAGCCCGCGTCGCCCGCCGGCCGCACCCGGGCGGTCGACGTGTCCCGCCGGCCGCCGGCCACACGGTACGAGGCTCAGCCGGTCACCTGCCAGCCGTACCGCGCGGCGACCTCGCGCAGCCGCGCGTACAGGATCTTCTCGTCGTACACGGCGTCGGTCAGCTTGATCTCGCTGCCGTCCCGGGTGACCAGGAAGTGGTCGCCGTTGCCGTCCTTGCCGGTGACGCGCAGCCGCGCCACCTGGTCCCACCGCACCGGCCGGTGCTGCGAGCCCTTCGACGCGACCAGCCCGTTCGAGAACAGGTACACCTTGGTGCCCGCCTTCGCGATCGTACTGATCGCGAACGCGACGGCGCCGATCGCGAGGAAGCACAGGCAGCCGCCGACGACGTACCGGTCGGTGAAGTAGATCAGGGCGGCCTCGATGCCGCCGGTGATGACGAGGCCGCCGATGCCGACGCCGATCCCGGCCGCCGGGCTGGGCGTGCCGAACTCCCGCTCGAACCCGACCAGCCCGCTGTACGCCAGGTGCGGCGCCAGATCCGCCGGCAGCTCACCGCCCGCCGCCGGGTTCTGCGGAGGCGCGTACGGCGGGTTCTGGGGCTGCGGCGCGTACGGCGGGGCGCCTGACACCGGCGGGTATCCCTGAGCTGGTTGCGGCGGCTGCTGCCACGACTGTGCGGGCGCGGACGGCTGCGCGGGCGCGGACGGTGGCGCGGGCGGGGACGACTGCGGCGCCTGGTGGCCCTGCCACGACGGCGGCGGCTGGTACGGCGGCGGTGCCGGCAGCGGCTGCGGCGGCGAAAACGCCTGCGGCGCCTGCGGGTCGTACGGCACGGGCGGGCGCGCCGGGTCGGGCGGCGGCAGTTGCGGGTCCGGCTGCTGCGGTGGGTACGTCACGGTCGTCCACTCCGGTACGAGGATGCTCGGCCGCCGCATCGTACGAGACGCGGACGATCCGCCGCCGCATCCGCGCGCGTACGGGTGGCCAGGATCGTCGCCGCCGGTCCACTCACGGCCGTCCTGCTGCATTCCGGAGAAAGCGGTCGAGCATGTGGTACGCGGTCCGGTCGGTGGTCCCGTGGCCGGACGGCGAGCACCACGCGCCGCGGTACGAGGAGCGGGTCACGATCTTCCGGGCGGACTCCTTCGAGGCCGCCGTGCGCCTGGCGAAAGAGGAGTCGGCGGAGTACGCGCGAGACGTCGTGGGGGGTGCGGCGCTCGGGATGTACCAGGCGTTCTTGATTCGCGAGGAGTTCGAGGACGGCGCGGAAGTCTTCTCGCTGATCCGCGACTCCGACCTCGCACCGGAGGAGTATCTCGACCACTTCTTCGACACCGGACGCGAGCGTCAAGGCTTCCTCGAATAGCCGCCGCCCCGTCGGCTTACGCGATCCGAACAACGCCGGATCGCCGCTCTGCCAGCCTTTCCGCACCGCCGCGAACGACGCCGACCGCTCCGTCGTGGGCTCTCCCGGGCCGCACAACGCAGTCCGCTCCTTGGCATTCCCGGGCTGCACGGCGCCGGCCATCCCGCCCCGGTCCTCCAGGAGACACAACGCCGGCCGCTCCTCCTCGGTGCTTCCCGGCCCGCGCGACGCCGACCGGTTGACGGTGCGACCGGGCCTGACCGGCAGGTCGGGTCGGCCCGCGAGACACGAACGCCCCGGTCGCGGCGCGCGGGAAGCGCGTCACGGCCGGGGCGTCGAGTCAGCGAGCGGGGGTCAGCGGCGGCGGGCGCTGAACGCCGCGGCGCTGTGCCCGGTACGGGATCCGGACCGTTCGGTCGGCGTGCGGCCACCGGACTGTTCGGTGCCCGCGGCGGTACGTTGCCGCGGCGCCGCGCCCCTACTCCGTCCGGACCGTCGCCGCGGTCGCCCGGACTCGGACCGGCCGCCACCGGAGGCGCGGGGGCCGGAGCTGGCCGGCGTACCGGGGCGGGTGGTGGGCCGAAGCGTGTCCGGGTCGGCGAGGACGCGGTCGCCGGGCGCGATCGTGGCGAGTACCGGATGGTCGACGGACGTGACGCGGGTGGCGGGTGCGGTGATGTTGGCGGCACGCAGCAACTGGCGGACCTCGCGCGTCTGGTCGGTACTCGCCAGCGTGACGACGGTGCCCGAGCCGCCGGCCCGCGCGGTACGCCCGGAGCGGTGCAGGTACGCCTTGTGGTCGGCCGGCGGGTCGGCGTGGATCACCAGGGTGACGTCGTCGACGTGGATGCCGCGGGCGGCGATGTCGGTGGCCACCAGCGCCGCGACCCGCCCGGTACGGAAGTCGTCGAGGTTGCGGGTCCGGGCGTTCTGGCTGAGGTTGCCGTGCAGTTCGGCGGCCGGCACGCCGTTCCGCTGCAACTGGCGGACCAGCGCCTTCGCGCCGTGCTTGGTACGGGTGAACACGACGGTCCGACCCGGCGCGCTGGTCAGGTCGACCAGTACCGGCAGGCGGTGTTCGCGGTCGATGTGCAGCACGTGGTGGGTCATGGTGCCGACCGGCGACTGCGCCGAGTCGGCCTCGTGCCGCGCCGGATCCGACAGGTACGCCCGGACCAGCGTGTCGACGTCCCGGTCCAGCGTCGCCGAGAACAGCAACCGCTGCCCGCCGGCCGGCGTACGGCTGAGCAGCCGTCGTACCACCGGGAGGAAGCCGAGGGCGGCCATGTGGTCGGCCTCGTCGAGCACGGTGATCTGCACCGCGGACAGCGAGCAGTGGCCCTGGCGCATCAGGTCGTCGAGCCGGCCGGGGCAGGCCACGACGATGTCGACGCCGCGCCGGATCGCGGATACCTGCGGGCCCTGCCCGACCCCGCCGAACACGGTGCGCGAGGTCAGCCGCGCGGCGGCGGCCAGCGGCTGCAACGCCTCGTCGATCTGGCCGACGAGTTCACGGGTGGGCGCCAGGATCAGGGCACGCGGGGCGCCGGGCTTGGGTCGCGGTCCGCCGGCCAGCCGGGCCACCAGCGGCAACAGGAACGCCAGCGTCTTGCCCGAGCCGGTACGGGCCCGGCCGAGCACGTCGCGCCCGGTGAGCGCGTCGGGGATAGTCGCCCGCTGGATGGGCGTCGGGGTCTGGATGGTACGGGAGGTGAGGACGTCGGTCAGCCGAGCGGGCAGGCCGAAGTCCGTGAACGAAGAGGACAAGAAGATCGCTATCTGTGCGGATGTCCCACCGACAACCGGAACCCGAGGGACTCGGCCGGTCAAGCGCGGAGCAGATCCCGGGACCGGGTGCTACAACACGCGGACAACTCGCGGCGGGAGCTCAACGAGCTGATGCATCGATCATAGTCGTTGTGGATCTCGCCCGCCGAGCCGACGCGTCCGGTACGGGCGCCGGACCCGGGCGTTGTCCGCCATCCGTTGCGATACCGCCCGACCCGGGGTGGGCAGCCTCACGCCGGCCGCGACCGTACGGTGTCGGGCCCGTACGCAGCGGTCAGGTACGGAACAGGCGCCAGAAGGCGAGGGCGGTGTCGGTCGCCGGCGCGGGGTCGTCGGCGGTGATCCAGGTGGTGACGACGGCGATCAGCGCGCCGGCCAGGTACGCGGCGTGGATCTCGGCGGGCACGTCGTCCAGCCCGCTCGGCCGGCGCCCGCCGGCGAACGAGGCGGCCAGTTCGGCGGTGAGCCGTTCGCGGAGGCGTGTGGCGAAGGCGGCGCTGCCCTGCGTACCGAGAATGCGGCGGTACAGCGGGGCGTTGTCGGCGATCCCGTCGAACAGCTCGCGCAGCGGCTGCGGTATTTCGTCGCGCGGCGCGTCGCGCGGGCAGAGCGCGGCGGCCCGGGCGGTACGGGTGACCGCGTCCTCCATGGCGTCGGCGACGAGCGCGTCCACGTCGGGGAAGTGCTGGTAGACGGTGGCCCGGTTGACGCCGGAGCGGTGCGCGACCTCGGACATGGTGATCGCGGCGGGGTCCTTGGCGGCGACGAGGTCGAGGATCGTGGCGCGCAGGCGGGCGCGGCTGCGCTGTGCCCGCGGGTCGTCGGGGTTCACACCGCCAGCCTAACCGACACTTGTCGCTTTGCTAATCGACAGTTGTCGGTTAGTGTGGTGGGCATGCGGATCGAGATCTGGGCGGACGTGGTCTGCCCGTGGGCGTACGTGGGGAAGCGGCGGCTGGAGCACGCGCTGGCCGGCGTCGACGCGGAGGTCGTGTGGCGGCCGTACCGGATCGACCCGACCGCGCCGGAGTCCTCCGTGCTGCTCGACGAGGCGCTGCGGGACCCGGCGGCGGACGAGGCGCTGCGCGGCTGCGCGCCCGGCCTCACCCCCGCGCAGAACCGGGCCCGCGTCGCCGACATCGCCGCCGCCGAGGGTCTCGGACCGCCGTGGGGTGCGGTCTGGCGCGCCAACAGTCACCACGCCCACCGCCTGCTGCACCTCGCGTACGAGCACGGCGGTGCCGCGCTGCAGGACGACGTGGCCGAGCGCGTACTGCGGGCGCACTTCGTGGAGGGTGCCAACATCGGCGACCGGCGGACGCTCGGCGACCTCGCCGCCCGGGCCGGCTTCGCCGCGGGCGCGACGCTGCTCGCCGGCGACGCGGGCGACCGGGAGGTACGCGAGCTGCTGCTGGTCGGCAAGGCCCGCGGCATCGTCACCTCGCCGACGTACGTGGTCGGGGACCGGGCGCTCGCCGGTGCCCAGTCGCCGGAGGCGATCGCCGCGTTCGTCGGCGCCGCCGGGCCGGGCCGCGACATGCCCCCCGAGGTACGCCGGCTGCGGTGGGCCGAGTCGCTGCTCGACCAGCGTGACCCGCTCGGCGCGCTGACGCTGCTGCGGCCGCTGCTCGCCGAGTACCCGGACGACCCGAACGTGCGGCGCCTCGCCGCCCGCGGCTACTACCACTCCGCCCAACTGTCCCGCGCCCTGGACGTACTGGAGCGGCTGGTCGCGGACGCGCCCGACGACTCGTACGCCCGGCTGATGCTGGGCAAGACGCTGCGCCGGGCGGGTCGGCACGACGAGGCCGGTACGCACCTGCGCATCGCCGCCGCCATGACCCCGGCGTACGGCTGAAGCTGCGCCGCTCCCGGGCGGGCGACCGCAGGTGCTGGTGGGCCCGCAGCTCGGCCCGCAGTCCGTCGACCACCCGGACGAGCCGGTGTCGGGCCCGTCGGCGGACCGCTCCCGGCCCACCGAGCCGCCGGCGGCCCTGACGCGTCCGATGCGGCCGGCGCGGTGGGTACACACCGGGATGCCGCGCGTTCCGAGCGCCACGCCCCGGGTACGGCGGCTGTCGTGGGGTACAACGACGCGGTGGAAACGGTGTCGTGGCTGCCAACGACCGCGGGCGCGCGCAGTCGTCAGTCTGTACGACAGGTCACGCGTGGAGCCCGGGGAGGTATCCGTGACGGCTGGCGGCGGGGTCGGGGTTCCGCATGGCGGGACGGGCGGCTACGGTGCGGCCCCGGTCGGCACGCTGCCGGAGCGGGCGTACCGGCCGGTGGGGGCGCTGCCGGTGCCGGCGCGGCCGGGCCCCCGCCGGTACGGGGCGCGGTCGATGGTGGTGTGCGCGCGGGACGCCCCGGAGGTACGGGGGGTGTTGGCGCGGGCGCACTGGCCGGGCACGGTGTACACGGCGGCGTCGGGTGGCGAGGCGTTGGCGGGGCTGGGGGAGTGCCCGGCCGATCTGGTACTCGTCGACTGCGCGACGGTACGGCCGAGCTGTGCGCTGTTCGTGCGGCAGGTCCTGGACCGCAGCCCCCGTACGACGGTGGTGGTGGTCGGCGCGGACAGCCCGTACGTGGCGGCCGGTGCGTTGGCGGCGGGCGCGCGTGCGGTGATCTGCACCGGCCTGCACGGTGCGGAGCTGGCCGCGGCGCTCGCGCACGGCCTCCGCGCCCCGCACGCCACCAGCCTCACCCGGGTACTGACCGGCCGGGAGATGCAGGTGCTGCGGTTCATGAGCCACGGCCTGACCAACGCGGAGATCGGCCGGGAGCTGTACATCACGGAGGACACGGTCAAGACGCACGCCCGCCGGCTGTACGGCAAGCTCGGGGTCCGGGACCGCGCGCACGCGGTGGCGACCGCGTTCCGGGCGGGGCTGGTGTCCTGAGGCGCCGGGCGGTCAGTCCCGGGTCGCGGGCGGGAGCTGGGCCCAGGCGTGGCAGGCGGCCACGATCTCGGCGCACTCGCCGGGGTGGGTGAGGCTGCGTCCGGTGATGACCTCGATCCGCCGCAGCCGGTGCCGGACGGTGTTCTGGTGGCAGCGCAGCTTCTCCCCGGTCGCCTCCGCCGAACCGCCGGCCTCGACCCACGCCGTCAGCGTGTCGAGGAGCAGGTCGCGGCGGTCGGCGGGCAGGTCGAGCAGCTCACCGAGTACGGTGCGGGCGGCGTCGCGGGCGGCGCCCGGCGCGGAGGCGACCAGGACGTTCATCGGGGTGTCCTGGAACTGTTCGACCAGGTCGGTCCCGGCGTGCCGCTGGAGTACGAGCTCGGCGAGGCCCAGCGCCCAGGGCGCGCGGCGGAGTACGTCGAAGGTGGGGCTGACGCCGACGGGGCCGGTGGCGTGCCGGGCGAGCACGTCGAGTGCGGTGGCTCCGCGCGCGGCCTGCCCGAGCGACAGCAGGCCGACCATCGCGTCCTGCCGCAGGTGCCACACCGACGGTACGTCGACCGCCGACAGGTACGAGTCGACGCGCGGCAGCGGATCCTGACCGAGCTGCGTCGCGGCGGCCACCACCACGAACGTGCCGTCCATCGGCAGCCGCAGCATGCCCGCGATCTCGACCACGGTGGCCACGCTGGTCGTGTCCGACAGCAGGACGTTGATCAGCGCGGCGCGTTCGCGTTCCCGGGTGAGCAGCATGTGCTGCGCCTCCTCCCGGTACGCGTGGATGATCGTGTCGCCGACCCGGTTGTGCAGCCGGAACATCACGTGGGACAGGTCCACCACCTGCTCGGGTGGGATCGCCGGCGCGACCCGCGACACCGCGATCATCTCCTCCCACACCTCGTCGTACCCCATCCGGAACGAGGTCAGCAGGTCGGCGAGCGGGACGCCCTGCTGCGCGCGGGTACGGCCGCTCGCCGCCGCCGCGGCCAGGTCGTCGCGCTGCCCCGTCAGCCGGGCGAAGACCTCCTCGACGTTGGCCTGCACCGACCGCCACACGTCGGCGGGGGTGCCGGCCGCGCCGGAGGCGTACATGGGGATCTCGGCGAGGCGGCGCTCGGTCATGCGGTCGTACAGGGCGGGCATGCCGGGGGTCATCCGCTCGATGATCTGCGCGGCCGTCTTGATCGTGGAGGTGCTCGACACCCGGACAGGGTACGGTCGGCGGCCGCGCGCCGTGACCCGCAACGCTGCCGCGCGGCCCCGGTACACACGATCGGGTCGGGACGCCGCGGTCACGGCCGGTGGTGCGGATCCCGGCCGTGGACGAGCGGCAGGAAGATCTCGTCGACGATGTCGACGAGGGTCGCGTCGGGCACGGCCGGCGTCCCGGTCGCCGCGTATTCGTTGCGCAGCAAGGCAACGGGGGCCTGCGCGACGCGCGGGTGCAGCGCCTCGGGTGCGGCCTCGCCGCGCGCCACCGCCCGGCCGAGCACGGTCAACCACGCCGCCTGGTACGCGTCGCCGCCGGCGTCCGGCGTGCCCAGCTCGGCGACGAACTGCTGCGCGCTGCCGGCCGCGGCGACGAGGTCGCGCAGGATCTCCCCGTACGGCGAGGACCAGGTGCTGTTGGCGCGGCGCAGCAGCGCCAGCGCGTCCTCCCGCAGCGAACCGGTGTCCGGCACGGTCGTCTCGGCCGCGGCGAGCCGGCGGTACGCGGCGACGCCGAGCGGCACCCGGTGCGGCCAGCGGCGGTAGAGGGTGTTCTTGTTCGTGCCGGCGCGGCGGGCGACCGCGTCCATGGTCAGGCCCGCCACGCCCGACTCGCGCAGGATCGCGGCCGCCGCGTCGAGGATCGCCTCCTCCAGTACGGCTCCGCGCCGCCGTGCCGCGGCCTCCCGTTTCGCCACCGCCGACTCCTCCCGCTCGCCCACAGGGTACTCGACGTACGCTGCCGCCCCTTGTGTCGTCCGCCGATCCGACGCGTTAGGGTACCGCTAGTACCCTAAGGATGGACTGGGAGGGATCGTCGTGCGTGCCTTCGGCATCAACTACGACACCGGCTTCGTCAGCGCGGGCACCACCACCCGCGAACCGTTCGACCCGGCGACCGTGCGCCGGGAGATGGAGATCATCCGCACCGAACTCGGCTGCGACGCCGTCCGCGTCACCGGCGGCGACCGGGACCGGCTCGCCACGGCCGCCCGGCTCGCCGCCGAGGCCGGCCTGGAGGTCTGGTACTGCCCGTTCACCAACGACCTCACGCAGGACGAGCTGCTCGACTTCCTCACCGACAGCGCGACGCGCGCCGAGGCGCTGCGGCGTACCGGGGCGTCGGTCGTGTTCCTCACCGGGTCGGAGATCTCGTTGATGACCGCGGGGTTCCTGCCCGGCGACAGCTTCGCCGAGCGGGCCACCGTGCTCGCCGACCCGCCCCGCGCGCGCGTCGAACTGCCCGCCCTGCCCGCCCGCGTCAACGCCTTCCTCGGTACGGCGACGGCAGCGGTCCGCGCGCGGTTCGGCGGCCCGGTCGGGTACGCGTCGCTGCCGTTCGAGGGGGTGGACTGGAGCCTGTTCGACGTGGTCGCCACGGACGCCGGCTACCGCGACGCGACGAACGCGGCGCAGCTCGGTGCCGGGCTGCGCGCGCTGACCGGGCACGGGAAGCCGGCCGCGGTCACCGAGTTCGGGTGCGGGACGTTCCGCGGGGCCGGCGCGGTCGCCAGCCGCGGCGACGCGGTCATCGACTGGGACGAGCGCACCGCCCGCCCCGCCGGGTTCACCGAGCCGGTCGTACGCGACGAGCGGGAGCAGGCCGACTACCTGCGCGAGCTGTACGGCGTGTTCGACGAGGCGGGGCTCGATGCCGCGTTCGCCTACACCTTCGCCCGGTACGACCTGCGGCACGACCCGGACGCGGACGACCGCGACTTCGACAAGGCGTCGTTCGGGATCGTCACGGTACTTCCCGAGGGCCGTACCGGCACCACGTACCCGGGGCTGCCGTGGGAGCCGAAGGCCGCGTTCCACGCGCTCGCCGAGTACGGGCGGAGCCGGGTCTGACGCGAGCTCGGACCGGACGTCGCACGCCGTCCTCACCGCCAACCCGGCCCGCGCGTTCGCCGCCACCTGGCGCGGTTGAGCCGGATCGGCTCAGCGCAGCGGCTTGCCGTACCAGATCTCCATGTACGGGCCGGTGCAGTACGCGGGGATCTCGGTGTAACCGTGCCGGACGTACAGGGCGCGGGCCTCGACCAGGTCGAGCCGCGTGTTGAGCACAATCCGGCTCGCGCCCAGCTCGCGCGCCTCCCGCTCCAGCGTCTCCATCAACAGCCCCGCACCCTTCTTCCCCCGGTACGCCGGGCGCAGGTAGACGCGCGTCAGCTCGGCGCGCTCGGCGTCGAGCAGCAGGACACCGCCGCAGGCGGCCGGCTCCGTGCCGTACCGGCCGACGACGAACTGGCCGGTGGGCGGGACGAGCCGCTCGACGCCGTCGCCGGCGAGACCCTCGTCGACCTCGGCGGCGGTCGCCGGGCGCCGCCAGTACCGGCTGGCGACGTCGTCGTAGAAGTCGCGGCGGAGGCTGGTCGCGTCGGGCGTGTCGACGGCTTCGGGGGCGAAGGTCCAGGCGGTCATGGCCCCTCTATAGCCGACGCACCCGGTCCGCCGACACCGCATTTCGCCGCTCCGGTCCCGTCGGGACGGGCCCGGACCCTTGCCGTACAAGGGAATCCGGTCAGTCGGTGTAGTCGGCCGGGTCGCAGCCGGCGAGGGTCAGGACGTCGTCGGGCAGACCGTCCGCCCAGTCGGGCCGGCCCTGCATGTCGGGCCCGCCGCCACCGCACAGGTCGGTACTCGACACCACGAACACCCAGCGCCCCCCGGTACGGTGCAGGATCGCGTTGCCGCCCGGGTCGACGCCGCCGTCGGACTGCGTGGCGAACACGACGAGCGCGTACCCGCCGCGGCACTTCGGGTCGTCGGCGATCGCCGGGGTGACGCCCTTCGCCAGGTTCCCGCTGCGCTTCAACGCGTCCCGGGCCTCCTGTACCGACGGGCACGCGGGGGAGGCGGACGGTGTCGGCCCGCCCTCGGACACCGGCGGGCGGGCATCGTGTTGCCACGGCCGGAACGCGACCAGGAGTACGGCGGCGAGCAGGGCGAGCAGCGCGCCGGCGACGACCGGACCGTACCGGCGGCGCTGCGGGGCTTCCGGCTCCGGTACGGACGGCGGAACCGGTGGCACCGCGGGCAATCCGGCCACCTCCGGTGCGACCTGCGGCCCGGAGCGGGCGGCACCTTCGGCGACGGCGGTCTCCGGCTGCTCCAGTACGGTCGGGGCGATGCCGATGGTCTGGTGCAGCAGCCGGCCGACCAGCGGCGTACGGCTGGCGCCGCCGACGAGGAACACGCCGGCGAGCTCACCCGGGGCCAGCCCCGCGCGGGCGAGAGTACGGGACGCCTCCTCGACCGCGCGGCGCAGGACCGGGGCCGCCCAGCGTTCGAACTCGGTGCGCGTCACGTGCGTCGCCCCGGGCGCCCCGGGTACGTGCAGCGGCGCGCTCGCCGAGCGAGACAGCATCTCCCGGGCGTGCCGCGCGTCCTGCCAGAACTGGTCGCGTCGCCGCAGGTCGTCCGGCCCGGCGGACGCCACGTCGGGCCGGCCGGCGCCGACGTGCTCGACGACGAGCGCGTCGAGGTCGATGCCGCCGAGGTCGTCCAGCCCACCGGTCGCCACGACCCGCATCCCGTCCGGTACTCGCCGGACCACGGTGACGTCGACCGTCCCGCCGCCCACGTCGAACACCGCCAGCGCCTGCCCGGTACGCAGGTCGTGGCCCAGCACCGTGGTGAAGTACGCGGCGGCGGCGGTGGGTTCGGTCAGCATCGCCGTGACCGTCAGACCGGCCGCGACCGCCGCCGCGGTCAGCAGGTCGCGGCGCCGGCGACCCCACGCCGCCGGACAGGTCAGTACCGCCGGCGGCAGGGTGCCGGCGACCCGCCGCGCCTCGTCGCCGACCCGTACCAGGATGGCGGTGAGGAGGTCGGTGACCGGGACCTCGCGCTCGCCCAGCAGCACGGTGCCGTCGTCGACGCGGCGCTTCGGGCAGGGTTCGAACCGGGCCGGGTCGTCGCGGGCGAGCAGGGCGGCGTCCCGGCCGACGACCAGCGGACCGTGCGCCGGCGCGTACACGGCGGAGGGCAGCAGCGGCGAACCGTCGAACAGCAGTGGGCGGCAGCGGCCGTCGGCGCCGCGCAGTACGGCGACGGTGGTGGAGCTGCCGACGTCGATCGCCAGTACGGTGCCGTCGATGGTCAGTCCCGGTAGAAGTCCGGCTGGCAGTGCGCCGCCGACACGACACTGTCCGGGACGCCGACCATCCAGTGCGGCCGGGTGCGGCCGTCGTCACCGTCGCCCGAGCACACGTCCGACCCCATGATCAGCGTCCTCCAGGTGCCGCCGGCCAGGTGCAGCACCACCACGTTCGTCCCGGCGCCCGGGTAGAGCACCTCGGCCGCGGCGTAGCCCCGCTCGCACGCGAGCACCCCGCGCTTCGTCACCTGGTACTTGTCGTTGCCGGCCGTGTCACCGGTTGCCCGGAGTATGTCGTCGGACGAGGGGCAGGCCGCGGACGGCGACGCGGACGGGCGGGTCGACGCGCTCGCCGGGTGCGACGGCGCGGACTCCGCCCGGCCGTGCCCGTCCGAGCAGGCGCCCAGCAGCAGCGCCGCACCCAACGCCAGCCCGACGGCTCCCCATCGGCGACACCCCGTGTCCATCGATCTCCTCGTACGACTCGCGTCCGGTGCGCCGGCGGCAACCGGACACCCGGCGCGAGGATACCCAGTAGCGCACAATGTGTTGCGGTCAGGAGCGTTTCGCCGCCCGCGCCCGGTACGCCGCGACGGTCGTACGGCTCGCGCAGGCGTTGGGGCAGAACCGGCGGGTCCGGTTCCGTGACTGTCCACGAAGTAGTTGCCGCAGCCCGTCGCCGCAGCGCCCGAGCGTCACCGTGCCGAACTCGTCCGGACGTACCGGCCGGGTGCCGAGGAGTTGCGCATCGGCTGGCTGCTGTCGCGGGACTGACCGGGCTCACGCGTCGCCGGTCAGGGGCGCGATGCCGCCGGCGAGCGTGCCGTTCCGGTACGCGGCGACGGGGCGCGGGAAACGGTCCGCGTCGGCCAGCCCCAGCGCGGTACCCGCGAGCAGGGTGACGTGCCCGGCGCCCAGCGCGACGCGCCGCCACCGGTCACCGAGGCGTACCGGGGCGTCGACGAGCTCGGTGCCCGCCGGCCACCGTACGGCCAGGCCGGTGTCCGTCAGCGTCACAGACCAGCCCGCCAGTACTGGCAGGTCCAGGTGCGTCATGTCGAGTACCAGCACCATCCCGGCCGCGAGCATCGTCGTGACGAACGTACCGACCGGTTCCGCGCCGGGCCGGGGGACGCGGGTGTTCGCCGCGTCCTCGACGAGTACGACGGCGTCGGAGCCACCGTCGCCGTCCGGCCAGAGTCCCGTTCGTACCAGCAGATCGAGGTCCGTCACGGTGACC
>NZ_BOMB01000052.1 GCF_016861975.1 Actinocatenispora rupis
GCCATCTGATCCGACATGCCCCAAGCCTAGCCATCGGCCCGCCGGGGTCGCGTGCACCCATCCGCTACGTTCGCGGCTGCCCGGTAGCGATACGGAAGGGTGCCGATGTCCACTGTGAAGCACTCCGACGCCGTGACGGAGCACGGCCCGATGCCCGACGTACCGGCGTGGCGGGTGACGGTCCTGCGGCCGGACCACGCCGTCGCGGGTGAAGGCATCCTCGTCGACGGCCGCCACGTGCTCACCATGAGCGCCGTGCTGCGCGAGGCCCTGCTCGGCGCCCAGCCCACGCCACGCTCCCAACTGACCCTCCGCTTCGGTACGCACGAGCCCGTCACCGTGCAGGCCCAGCTGTCCGAGACGCTGACCAACGACTCCAGCTGGGTGATCGCGCTGCCCGATCACCCCGGCCACGAGCCCGTCGAGCTGGGTACCGCCGGGACCGGTGACGCCGTCTGGGTGTCCGTCGGCCCGGGGTACCCGGAGCCGTGGCTCGACGCCCGCGTGGACATCGAACGGGCCGACGGCGCGGTCGAGCTGGCCACCACGTCGACGCTGCTCGTCGCGACGACGCTCGGCTCGGTCGTCGACACGGACGGCCGGCTCATCGGGCTCGTCACGAGTTCGCCCGGGCACAAGATGATCCCGGCCGCCCCGGTCGTCGGCCCGCTCGTCGCAACCCTGGCCACCCCGCAGTCCCCTGGCACTCCAGCGGATCCGGCCGCCGCGCCGGTCGTCCCGGTGCCGGCGGTCGCCACGGGGGCCGGCCCGACCAGCGACCAACCGGGCCCCGCGCAGGAGCCGGCCGCCGTTCCGTGGTTGCCGGGCCCGTCCGACGCTCCGCCACGCACGAACGTCGACGGGCCGGCGGACGGCCATCCGGCGGGGTGGCATGCGGTGCCGCGGTTGGCGGCGGACGCGGCGACCGTCGAGGACCGGCTGTCCCGCCGGCGGTACGTGGACGCCATCGTGGCGTTCCTGCGGCACCGGGACACCGCACCACCGCTGACGATCGGCGTACACGGGGCGTGGGGCACCGGGAAGACGTCGTTGATGCGGATGGTGCGCGAGGAGCTGGATCCGGGCGCGGGCACGGACGACGCGCTGCCGCTCGGGCTGACCGGCGGGCGGCGCAGCGCGGTGACGAACGCGGAGGTGGTACGGGCGGCGCGACGGCCGCCGGGCGACGACGAGCCGGCCGCGACGGTGGTCGACAACGACGAGATCGACGGGTCCGACTGGCGGCCGACCGTCTGGTTCAACCCCTGGCTGTACCAGAACGGCGACCAGGTCTGGGCCGGCCTGGCGTACGCGATCATCGGGCAGGTCACGGAGCGGCTGCCGCGCGGCGACCGGGAGCGCTTCTGGTTGCGGCTCAACATGTCCCGGGTCGACCGCGAGTCGGTGCGCCGCGGCTGGTACCGGATCGTGGTGGGGCGGCTGCTGCCGATGCTGGCGTGGTGGCTGCTGGGGCTGCTGGTGGTGAGCGGCGTACTGCTGGCCGCGACGTGGCTGCGGCCGGTGTGGACCGGGCTGCTGCAACACCTGGTGCAGTGGGTGGGGGTCGGCGGGGTCGGCGCGGCGACCCTCGGCGCGGCGGGGCGCTGGCTGTGGTCGCGGACCCGGCCGGCGGCGCAGTCGTTCGGGAAGCTGTTGACCCCGCCGTCGCTCGTACCGGAGCCCGCGTCGGGCCAGGACGCCCTCACCCCCGACCCCGGGTACGGCGGGCGCCTCGGGTTCCTGCACCTGGTGCAGACCGACATGCGCCGGGTACTCGACCTGGTCGCGTCCGAGGACCGGCCGCTGGTGGTGTTCGTCGACGACCTGGACCGCTGCTCCCCCGGTACGGTCGCGCAGGTCATCGAGGCGATCAACCTGTTCCTCGCCGGCGAGTTCCGGAACTGCGTGTTCGTACTGGCGATGGAGCCGGCGGCGGTGGTCGCGCACGTCGAGGCGGCGTACCCGGACCTGCGGGCGGCGACGGCGGACGATCCGCGCGGGCTCGGCTGGCGGTTCCTCGCCAAGATCGTGCAGCTGTCGCTGCGGCTGCCGGAGCCGGACCCGGGCAGCGACCTCACCGCGTACGTCGACCATCTGCTCGGCAACGATCCGGCGCCGCCGCCGCTGCCGCCGGACGAGCAGGTCACCACCGGCGAGACGGTCGACGTGTCCCAGGTCAGCACGCTCAGCGGCGCGATGACGCCGACCCGGTACCCGACGGTGGCGACCGTACCGGGGGCGGAGGTGGCGCGCCGGCGGTACCGGAAGCGGGTGGAGGAGCTGACCGCGGCGATCCGGCGCAGCCGTCCGACCGGCCCGGACGCGTTGCGCGCGGCGGCGGTCGCGGCGCAACGCGACGTACTGGAGCGGTCGGGGCCGCTCGCGCCGGAGACGCTGGCCGCCGCCGAACGCATCTTCACCGAGAGCTACTCGGACCGGGACGCCCGCGCCGCGATCCTCGCCGCGCTGCCCGCCCTCGGCACCGGCAACCCGCGCGAACTCAAGCGGTACGTGAACCTCTTCCGGTTCTACACGTTCCTCGCCGAACGGGAACGGCTGCGCGGCGCCCCGGCACCGGACGCGCCGGCGGTCGCCAAGCTGGCCGCGTTCGCCATCCGCTGGCCGTACCTGGTGGCGATGCCCGGCACCGGTCGGCCCGGCCTGCTGCCCGCGCTGGAGGCGGCGACCGGCGACGACGAGGGGTGGCGGGCGGCGCTGGCCGCGGCGTACCCGGGGCTGCCGGACGTGACCGGTACGGCGCTGCGCGCGTTCCTCGCCGACGGGCCGACGGTCGGCGCCGCCGGGTTCCGCCTGCTGTGACCAGGGCGTGTCTGCACAGGTTCGCCAGCAACCTGTGCAGACACGCCCTAGCGGTGCAGGATGACCAGGTCGTCCCGGTGGATCAGCTCCCGCTCGTACCCGCTGCCCAGCTCGGCGGCCAGGTCGTGGGTGGTGCGGCCGAGCAGCCGGGGCAGCTCGGCGGCGTCGTAGTTGACCAGGCCGCGGGCCACCGACCGGCCGGCCGGGTCGACCAGGTCGACCGGGTCACCGGCCGCGAACGTCCCCTCCACCCCGTGTACGCCGGCCGGCAGCAGCGACAGCCGCCGGTCCACCACGGCCCGGACCGCGCCCGCGTCCAGATGCAGCCGCCCGTGCGGCGCCGTCGCGTACGCCAGCCAGAACAGCCGCTGCCGGGTGCGGCGCGCCGCGGCGTGAAAGTACGTGCCGACCTGGTGGCCGGTGAGCACCTCGGCGGCCCGCGGCGCCGCCGTCAGCACGACCGGCACACCGGAGCCGGACGCGATCCGCGCCGCGTCCACCTTCGTCGCCATCCCGCCGGTACCGACACCGGACGCGCCCGCCGCACCCGCGTCCACCCCGGCCAGGTCGGACGCGTCGCGCACCACCTCGATCCGCCGGGCGCCGGGCCGGCGCGGATCCCCGTCGTACAGGGCGTCGACGTCGGACAGCAGTACCAGCAGGTCGGCCCGGACGAGCGCGGCGACCAGCGCGGCCAGCCGGTCGTTGTCACCGAACCGGATCTCCTCGGTGGCGACCGTGTCGTTCTCGTTGACGATCGGCAGCACGCCCAGGTCCAGCAACTTCCGCAGGGTACGCAGCGCGTTCCGGTACCGGCTGCGGCGGATGACCTCGTCCACGGTGAGCAGCACCTGGCCGACCCGCTGCCCGTGCCGCCCGAACGACTCCGTGTACCGGTGGGTCAGCGCGACCTGCCCGACGCTCGCCGCGGCCTGCTGCGTGGCGAGGTCCCGCGGTCGGCGGGCGAGGCCGAGCGGGGCCAGGCCGGCGGCGATCGCGCCGGACGAGACCAGGATGACGTCGCTGCCCGCGGCCCGGCGCGCGGCGAGCGCGTCGACGAGCGCGTCGAGCCGCGCCGGATCGAGCCCACCGGACCGGGTGGTCAGCGACGATGACCCCACCTTGACCACCACGAGGCGGGCGGAGGACACCGCCGCCGCGCGGGCCGTCTGTGCTGAACCGTCCATCGTGTGCGCACCGTACCGCCACGGGCACCGGACGGGACATCGGGTTGTCGCCGGTCCCGCGTGCTGGCCGCACCCGACGGCACCGGCACCGCCCGTCAGCCGCCGGACCTCACCAGTGGTACTCGGGGTGCCCGGTCGCCGCCGCACCGGACGGCACCGGTACGGGGTCGCGGCGCCAGCCGGCGGTGGTCAGGTCGAGCCCCACGTGCACGGCGCGGACGTACAGGTCGGTGGCGCCGCGGCGGGTCGGGTCGGGCGGGCTGCTGGCGAGCCCGCCGACGACGAGTACGCGGTCGCCCGCGCGCAGGTGCCGCAGTACCTCCTCGGCCAGCGGCCCGGCCGCCTCGACGGTGATCGACACCTCGTCCTCGGTGGTACCGCCGGTGATGCCGGGCGGGGCCGTGCAAACCGGGCAGCACACGGCGAACCGGGCCAGCAGCGCACCGTCCAGGGTGTAGTCGCGGACCGGACCGTCCGGAATCCGGCCCACGTACAGGCTCGAAACGCTCACGGGAGTCGCCCCTCGTCGATGGTGGGGACCGCCTCGATTGTGCGTTGGCCGGGGGCGTCCGCGGGGCCGAATGGCGGTCCCGGCGTCGACACGGCGGACGAAACGCCGTCCCGGGCGGTACCCCGGCACACAGCCGCGCGCGGTAGCGTACGCCGACGTGACCGGTGTCTCCACGGCCGACCGGAACCGGACGGGCCGCGGGTACGTCGGATCGGAGGCGCTGTGGGCGACCGGCCGGACGGCAGTCACCATGGAGGTCACACACCGGTGGCGACCACGGACGCCCGCGCGGGCGGTGCCGCGGTGGCCACCGTGCAGGCGGCGCAGGGCGGCCAACGGACACCCGGAGGAAGAACCCGACATGGCGAGCAAGAGCAAACCGACAAGCGGCCCGCGGCCCGCCGGCGGCAAGTCCGGCGGCAGGTCGGGCGGCGGTGGCGGCAAGACCGGCGGCGCCGGCAAGCGGCCCAACGGTGGCGGTTCGGCGAAGCAGCGGGCCAGGGCGGCCAAGGCGGTCGCCGCCGCGCGCGCTGACCGGGCCCGCCGGAACCGGGTGATCATCACCGCCGTGGTCTGCGTCGCGGCCCTGGTCATCGTGATCGGCGCGGTCTCCTGGGCGGTCTACGAGGCGAACAAGCCCAAGACGATCCCGACCGCGACGATCAAGGCGACGTACCCGGTCAAGATCGCCAACGGCACGATCGTGGCCGGCAAGGACAGCGCCAAGACCAAGATCGACATTTACGAGGACTTCATGTGCCCGTACTGCGGGCAGCTGGAGCAGAAGAGCGGCGACGAGATGCTGAAGGATCTCAACAACGGCTCGCTCCAGATCACGTACCGGATCGTCGACACGCTGAACCAGAACTCGACGCCCCCCGGATACTCGCAGCGCGCCGCGAACATCGCCTTCGGCACGGTCAAGGACGGCAAGTTCGCGCAGTTCCACTGGGCGCTCTACCACAACCAGCCCAGTGAGGGCGGCCCCGGCTACAGCGACGACCAGATGATCGACCTGGCGAAGCGGCTCGGCGTCAACGGCGACTACATCACCAAGGTCGCCAAGGACGGCACGTACAAGAAGTACCCGGACGCGCAGGCGAAGAAGCTCGCGTCGGACAGCAGCCTGCACCAGTCCGACGGCAGCTACGGCACGCCGACCGTGGTGCACGCCGGCAAGATGGTCGACACCAACCAGGCCGACTGGCTGAGCACGCTGGTCAACAGCAACGGCTGAGGCACCGCAGCACACCGGACCGCGCGATCGGGCCCGACACCGCAACGGGGTGTCGGGCCCGTTCCGCCCCCGCGGCGGCTCCGATGCGACGCGGACGCGGACGCGGAACGGCCCCGGACGCGGAACGGCCGCGGCGCCCGGCGTACCACCGGGGCACCGCGGCCGTCGCCCACCGCGCCACCGAGTCCCGGCCCGGACCGGTGCGGCGGTGGTCGGTCGCGCCGGGCTGCCCGGGCCGGCGCGGCCGGACGACCCCGGGCGTACGGCCGCCGGTGGGCGAGCCGTACGCCGGGGCCGGTCGGTCAGGCGGACTCCTCCTCGACGTCGGCCTTCTGCGAGATCTCCTCCAGCCAGCCGCGCAGCTTCGCCATCTCGGCGCCGGGCAGCCGCCGCCGCGCCCCGGTACCGCCGGCCTGCCACGGGTGCGGCCCGTCCAGCGGCCGGTACTCCACGCCTGCCGCGTCGAGCCGACCGAGGTGTACGCGGAGGCGTTCGGTGATGTCGACGGCGGGGGCGCCGGTCCAGGCGACGTCGGCGAGCGCGCACGCCCGCGGCCAGACCATGTAGTCCAGGTGCCGCGGGTTGGGGATGTACTCGGCCCACGACTGCCACTGCACGCCGACGACGTGCGCCCGTTCGGTCTCGGTCCAGTCGGCCGGTACGGGGTCGAATCCGGCGACGTCGTCGAGGGTGAGCGGGCCGCCGATGGACAGTTGCTCGTCGGGCGAGTCGGACTGGTCGTAGTCGAGGTAGGTGGGGTAGACGGGGCAGCGGACCACGTCGTACCCGGCGGCGGCGGCGCGCTGACCGACGCCGGTGCCGCGCCACGCGGTGACGACGGTGTCGGACAGGACGCCGCCGGTCACGTACCCCTCGTCCCAGACGACCATGCGGCGGCCGGCCGCGGACAGGTGTTCGCCGAGGGTGCGGAGGAAGTGGCCGTGCAGTTCGACGGGCTCGGTGTAGCCGAGTTCGGCCAGGTACGCGGAGATCTCGGGGTCGGTGACCCAGTCGCGCAGGATGCACTCGTCGCCGCCGAGGTGGATGTACGGCCCGGGCACGGCCTCCGCGAGTTCGTCGAGGATCTCGGCGAGGAACCGGACGGTCGCCGGCACCGGCCGTACGACGCCCGCGGAGATGCCCCAGCCGGTGTGCACGGCGTGCTCGCCCACCCCGTACTCCGGGTACGCCGCGAGCAGCGCGGACGCGTGCCCGGGCAGGTCGATCTCGGGTACCACGACGACGCCGCGGGCCTGCGCGTACGCGGTGATCTCGGTGAGGTCGTCGAGGGTGTAGAAGCCGCCGTGCGGCACGTTGTCGTGGCTGCCGTCGCGTTCCTTGCCGACCTGGGTGCCGGGCCGGTGCGCGCCGACCTCCGTCAGCCGCGGGTACTTCCGGGACTGGATGCGCCAGCCCTGGTCGTCGGTGAGGTGCAGGTGCAGGCGGTTGTACCCGTGCATGGCGAGCAGGTCGACGTAGCGCAGGACGACGTGCTTGGGCAGGAAGTGCCGGGACACGTCGAGCATCCCGCCGCGCCACGACAGCGCCGGCGCGTCGTCGATCTCCCCGCACTCCACCGTCCACTGTGTACTGTCCGGCGCGGCGGCGCGCCACGCCGCGTCCGGCAGCAGCTGGCGCAGCGCGCGGACCGCGTGCCGGACACCGTCCAGTGTGGACGCCGCGAGGTGCACGCCGTCCTCGGCGACGCGCAGCCGGTACCCCTCGGGCTCGGTGTCCGCGCCGGTCTCGACCGTGACCGGTACGCCGGAACCGTTGGGACGTAAGGGAAGGCCGAGCGGCGCGAGCAGCGCGCGGACCACGTCGGTCGCCGCGTCGGGCCCGCTGAGCGGACTGTCCGCGGTCAGCGTCACGGTGCCGGGCAGCCGCCGCGCCTCCCGCGGCCGGGGAACGAGGGTGTCGTACCGGTCGGTCATGGGTGTCCTCCAGTGGTGAGAGCGGGTTCGACGACCGCCTTCGGCGTCGCGGTACGCAGGGCGAACCCGAGCGCCGCGGCGAGCACGGCGAGTACCGCCGAGGTGGTCAGGGCGACGGGCATCCCGGCGGCGTCGGCGAGAAACCCGATGAGCGGCGGTCCGCCGAGCTGCCCGGCGTACCCGACGGTCGAGGCGGTGGCGACGCCCTTGGGGCCGGCGAGCGCGCCGGCGCGGGCGATCGCGATGGGGAACACGTTCGCGATGCCGAGTCCGAACACGACGTACCCGGCGAAGACCAGCGGGACGGACGTCGGCCACGCGGCGAGCAGCATGCCGAGCGCGGCGAGCACCCCACCGCCGGACAGCACCGCGGTACGCCCGAGTCGCGCGACGAGGACGTCCCCGCCGAACCGTCCGGCGGCCACGGCGACCGAGTACACGGCGAAGCCGTACGCGGCGGTGGACGCCCCGGTACGCAGGTCGTCGGCCAGGTGCAGCGCACCCCAGTCGGACATCGACCCCTCGCCGTACGCGCAGCACAGGGCGATCACGCCGAACCCGACCAGCGCCGGCAGCACGGCCCGTACCGACCGGGCGGTGTCGGGCTTGTCGTCCGCGCCGGCCGTACCGGTGACGCCGGCCCACACGGGTGCCGCGCACACGGCGACGACCACGAGCCCGCCGAGGCCGACCAGCGCCAGGTGCGGCGTGGGCAGCAGGTGGTCGGCGACGAGGCCGCCGACGAGCGCGCCGCCGAGCAGCCCGACGCTCCACAACCCGTGCAGCGTCGACATCACCGCCCGGCCGGTCGCCACCTCCACGTCCGACGCGGAACTGTTCAGCCCGACGTTGTTGACCCCGTACCCGACGCCGAACAGCAGCAGCGCGGCGCCCAGCGCGACCACCGAGCCGGCCAGGGTCGGCACCACCACGACCAGGCTGAGCAGGATCGAGCCGACCACGGTGACGCGGTGGCTGCCGTACCGGTGGCAGAGGCGGCCGGCGAGCGGCATCGCCACGAGCGCGCCGACGGTCGAGCACAGCAGCGCCAGCCCGAGCCCGGTCGCGGACGCCCCCACCTGCTGTTTCACCTGTGGTACGCGAACCGCCCAGGATGCCATCATCACGCCGTCGAGGGCGAACAGCACCCCGAGCGCGACGAGCCGTTTCGTCATCCGGTACCTCCCGCCTACGCCCGCGCGCACCGCGGGAGTTGGATGGTCGCGGTGCCAGCGCAGAGCCCGACGTCCGCGCCCGAGACCGGGCGGGCGGCGGGACGTGCGCTAAGGTCAGAAATTAACAGGGAGGGTTCCTGATGGAAAGAGGTCAGCCCACATCGGCTGGTGGCGGACCCGCCACGCCCCGCACCGCGCGCCTGATCAACGACCGCGCCGCGTACGATCTGCTGCTCGCCCGCGGCCCGCTGACCCGCACCCAGCTCCGCACGCTCACCGGGCTGTCCCGGCCCACCGTCGCCGACCTCATCGACCGGCTCACCGCCGACGGGCTCATCGGCGTCGTCGGCGAGGCCGGCGCCGAACGCCGCGGCCCCAACGCCTCCCTGTACGGCGTGGTCGCCGACCGCGCGCACGTCGCCGGCATCGAGGTACGCGCCGACACCGTCACCGCCGTACGCGCCGACGTCACCGGCCGCGCCGTCGGCCGCGCCGAACTCCCCCTCGACCCCGACGCCGCACCCGACACCCAGGTACTCGCCGCGCTCGACGCCGCCGGCGACCCCGCGCCCGCCGCCGTCGTCATCGGCACCCCCGGCCTCGTCGACCCCGCCACCGGCGACGTGTCGTACGTGGCGGCGCTGCCGAGCTGGCACAACAACCTGCTCGCCGGCCTGCGGGACCGCCTCGACGCGCCCATCGTCGTCGACAACGAGGTCAACCTCGCCGGGCTCGCCGAACACCGCCTCGGCGCAGCCCGCGGTCGCGACACGTTCGCCCTGCTGTCCATCGGCCAGGGCCTCGGCGTCGCCGTCGTGCTCAACGGCCAGCTGCTGCGCGGCGCGTCCGGCGGCGCCGGCGAGATCGGCTACATCCCTTACGCTGCAGCCGGTTCCGGCCCCACCAACCTCCAGGTACTCGCCGGCGGAGCTGCCATCCTCGCCCTCGCCCGCGCCCACGGCGCGACCGCCGACACACTGCTCCCCGCCGTCACCGAGGTGGCCGGAGACCCCGACTTCCTCGACGCCGTCGCCGACCGCATCGCCGTCGCCGCCATCGGCCTCTGCGCCGTCCTCGACCCCGGCTTCCTCGTCCTCGCCGGCAGCATCGGCCACCTCGCCGGCACGCCCCTCGCCACCCGCGTCGCCACCCGCCTCGCCGACGCCGTACCCCTCCCCACCGAAGTACGTGCCGGCACCGTACCCACCGACCCCGTCGTACGCGGCGCCGTCCTCACCGCCCTGGACCTCCTCCACCACAACACCTTCCCCACCCCCTGACCCGCCTGGTACGCGCAGCAAGGAAAGCGCAGCGGCTGGGCGAATCGCCGCAGCGTGAAGCACAGCGGGGTGAAGCGATCCCGGCCCGACGCAGCGGCGCGAACGTGAGCAGGACAAGCGAAGCGCGGCAAGCCGGGCGCATCCCGGTGAAACACCGGTGCGGGGCGGGATCGAGCAAGAAGCCGAAGCACAGCGGTGCGGACCAGCGCGCAGCGAAGCAGCGCGTAGCGAGCACAGCCGAGCGAAGCGAAGGCGGTCCACGCACAGCAAAGGTCAAGCACAGCAAGGCAAGCGCACGAGGCGAGGCGGCGCGGACCGCAGCGGTGACGGCTGTGCTTCCTGAACCGTTCCGCGAAACGAGCACCACCCCGGTCGGCGAGAGGTCCGACGCGACCAGGAAACCCCGCCTATTTCACGGGGGATACACCGGAAGGGAACCGGGGGTGCTGCCGAACACCACCCGGCAGCACCCCACAACCCCGATTCAGCGCGACACGACGCCCTGGTACCAGCGGAAGCTGGACTTGGGGATCCGTTGCTGCGTGGCGTAGTCCACGTACACGAGCCCGAACCGCTTCGCGTACCCGTAGGCCCACTCGAAGTTGTCCATCATGGACCAGCAGAAGTATCCGCGGACGTCGACGCCGTCGTCGATGGCGGCGCGGACGGCGCGCAGGTGCCCGTCCAGGTAGGCGATCCGGTCCGGGTCGTCGACGGCACCGTCCACAAGGGAGTCCGGGTACGCGCTGCCGTTCTCGGTGACGTACACGGGCGGCAGCCCCGGGTACGTGTCGCGCAACCAGACGAGCAGCCGCCGCAGCCCGTCGGCCTCCACGGGCCAGGGCATGGCGGTACGCGGCAGGTGCGCGGGCGGGTTGTCGACGACGCCGATGTCGGTGGCGACGCGGCGCCGCGGGTCGGGCTCCTGGGACGGCGCATCCTTGGCGTACTCGGGGAAGTAGTTGTTGACGCCGAGGAAGTCGAGCGGCTGGGTGATGACGGCGAGGTCGTCGTCCCGCCGGAACGAGAAGTCGCTGATCCGGCCCCACAGCGCGTGTTCGCCGACCGGGTACGACCCGCCGAGCAGCGGGTCGCTGAACACCCGGTTGGACAGCAGTTCGGCGCGACCGGCGGCGGCCACGTCGGCCGGGGCGTCGGTCGCGGGGGTCACGTGGTTCATGTTGAGCGTGATGCCGAACCGTTCGGTGCCGTGCCGCTGGTCGCGCATCGCGGCGACGGCGAGGCCGTGCCCGACGAGCAGGTGGTGCGCGGCCGCCAGCGCGCCGTGCCCTTCCCGCGCGCCCGGTGCGTGCCGACCCTCCGCGTACCCGATGAAGGCGGAGCAGAACGGCTCGTTCAACGTGATCCAGTACGGGACGCGGTCGCCGAGCGCCGCGTGCGTGACCGCTGCGTACTCGGCGAACCGCTCGGCTGTGTCGCGGACCCGCCAGCCGCCGGCGTCCTCCAGCGGCTGCGGCAGGTCCCAGTGGTAGAGCGTCGCCATCGGCGTGATGCCGTTGTCCAGCAACTCGTCGACGAGCCGGCGGTAGAAGTCGAGCCCGGCCTCGTTGACGGATCCCTTGCCGTGCGGGAGGATCCGCGGCCACGCGATCGAGAACCGGTACGCCCCGACGCCGAGGTCCTTCATCAGCGCGACGTCCTCGCGGTACCGGTGGTAGTGGTCGCAGGCCACGTCACCGGTGTCGTCGCCGGCCACCGCGCCGGGGGTGTGGCTGAACGTGTCCCAGATGGACGGTCCGCGCCCGTCGGCGTCCACCGCCCCCTCGATCTGGTACGACGCGGTCGCGGTGCCCCAGAGGAATCCGTCCGGGAACCTCGGCAGGTCCGATGTGGACATCTCACACCTCCAGCTCGAAGACACCGACACCGTACGCCGGGAGGGTCACCGTGGTCACCGGCTCGCCGCCGCCGAGCGGGCGCAGCGTACCGGTGGTGGACGGGGTCACCGTGGCCTCGGTGTCGTGCTGACTGACGAACCACACGAACCGGCTGCCGTCGGTGTGTACGAGCGTGTCGGTGAAGACCCGCGGGTCGTCCACGGTGACGGTGCGCTCGACCCCGGCGACGGCGGCGAGCGCGTCGTAGATCCGGTACGTCTGCTCGGGGTTGACGCGGGCGCTGACGGCCGCCATGTGCTCCAGCGGGTACGTGCAGAGGATCGTCTCGCCGGAGCCGACCGCGTTGCGCAGCAGCGCCGGGTTGCCGTGCTGGTCGGTGGCGACGACCTTCGCGCCGCGCGCCTCCACGGGCAGGAACGCCCGGCTGTTCTCGTTACCCGCCACGGCGAAGCGCAGCACCTCGCCGGACCGGATCGACCCGAAGTCCTCCTGGAACGTGAACTCCACGACGTCGTCGGCGATCGGGTTCGTCAGCCCGTACGCGAGCTGGTGCTCGACACCGAACATGTCGTCGAGCTTCTGGAACCACGGGCCGCGGTGGAACGCGTGCTCGCCCGAGCAGTACGAGAGGTAGACGACGGCACCGGACTCGGCCAGGTCGTGCAGCTGGATCCACGTCGGCGCGAGGATCTGCCGCGTCGACGGCAGCAGGTACAGCTTGGCGTCGGTGACGATGCCGTCCTCTTCGCGGGTGAAGCCGACCGGCAGGCTCGCCTCCCGCGCCGCCACGTACCCCTGGCGGAGGCTGTGGAAGACCAGGCTGCGGTCGGCCGCCGTCGAGATCGGGTAGTCCCGCTCCAGGTACGAGGTGACGACCAGCGCGGCGTCGGTGTCCGCCCGCCGGGTGTTCGTGAAGTCCACAGTGGACAGAACCTTCGCGAACGCGTCCAGCTCGCGCAGCGGCGCCTTCGGCTCACCGGTGTTCGTGGTGATCCCGAAGTGCATCTCGAACGGGTGGTGCCGGTACGGGTCCTGCGTGTTCAGGTGGTCGTAGTCGGTGTTGTTCCAGGCGATCCAGCCCGTCGCGCCGGCGAGCAGCGAGTTGTGCAACGTCTGCCGGTAGTAGTGGCCCTGGTTCGGCTCGGACACGAAGTCCGTCGACAGCCCGAACTCCTCCAGTACCACCGGCTTGTTCGCCACCGCGGCCATCTCGCACAGGAACGCGGCGTTCAGGTGCTGGCGGATCTGGTCCGACTCCATCCGGTACACGTGCGGGCCGACGAAGTCGACGAGCTTTCCGGTCTCCCGTACGGAGAAGCCGTTGTCGTCGCCGGTGACCTCGATGCCCCAGGCGCCGTCGCCGAGCGACACCGGCTGGGTGCCGCCACCGGCGCGGACCGCCTGCACCATGAGTACCGACCAGCTCGTCACGTCCGACTGCGGCGCGACGCCCTGGCCGCGGCGCCGGCCGTAGATGGGCATCTCGTTGCTGATCAGCCAGCCGGCCACGGCCGGGTGGTCGTGCAGCCGCGACACCATCTGCTCGACGAACCACGCCTGCCGGCTCACCAGCCAGACGTCCGCGTACAGGTCGCGCGACAGCCCGCCGCGCCACGCCGGATCCCAGTTCTCACCGGACATGTGGCCCACGATGAACGTCGGGATCGACGTCATCCCGTACTCGGTGTGCGCGTCGAGGAAGTCGCGGAAGTGGGCGACCTTCTCCTCGTCCACCGTGTCCGGTTCCGGATGGAAGTCGGGCCAGTAGAAGAACGACCGGGTCTGCCGCAGGCCGTGCTCGGACAGCACCCTCAGCTCGTCGCGTACCACGGCGGGGTCGTAGTTGCGCCACATGAGCGGCCCGCCGGTACGGGACCAGAAGTTGGCGCCGAGCCAGGTCACCGCCTGCCCGTCGACGGTCACCATCGCCGAGTTACGTTGCATGTCTTTCCTTTCAGCTGTACAGAGCCCAGCCCCGTGCGGGGGCGTGGGCGGGCCGCGACCCGGTCGCCCGGGACGCCGACACCCGGTACGCCGCCGACCGGGGCGCGATGCCCCGGCACGGCGTCACTTCACGGCACCGGCGGTGAGGCCCTGGACCAGGAACCGTTGCAGGAGCAGGAAACCGACCACCACCGGGATGCTGACCACCAGCGAGGCGGCCATCACCTGGTTCCAGTACACCGAGATCTGCGTGGAGTACTCGCGGAGCCCGATGGCGAGCGTCTTCGACGAGTCGTTCGTCATGACCGAGGCGAACAGCGTCTCGCCCCACGCGGTCATGAACGAGTAGATGCCGACCGCGACGATGCCCGGCTTCGCCGCCGGCACGATGATGGACAGCAGCGTGCGCAGCGGCCCCGCACCGTCCACCTTCGCCGCCTCGTCCAGCCCCTGCGGGATCGTCTCGAAGTACCCGACGAGCATCCAGATCGAGAACGGCAACGAGAACGTCAGGTACGTGATGACCAGGCCGGTACGCGACCCGTTCAGCGCGAATCCGGTCAGCTGGCCGATGTTCACGTAGATGAGGTAGAGCGGCAGCAGGAACAGGATGCCGGGGAACATCTGCGTGGACAGCACCGTCATCCGGAACGCCTGCCGCCCCGGAAACCGGTACCGGCTGATCGCGTACGACGCGAAGATGGCGATCGCCACCGACAGCACCGTCGCGCACACCGACACCACGACGCTGTTCGTGAAGTACGTGGCGAGCGGGATCGTCGACCACATGTCGATGAACGGCCGGAACGTGACCGTGGTCGGGATCCAGTGGAACTCGTTCTGCACGTCGCCGAGCGGCTTGAGCGCCGACGTGACCATCACGTACAGCGGGACGATCGTGAACAGCGTCAGGAACGTCAGCCCGACCGCCCGGACCACCTTGAACGAACGGGACTCACGCACGGCGTCCCCTCCTCCGCGACGTCACCAGCAGGTACAGGCCGGTGACCACCATCAGGAACAACAGGAGCAGCACGCTCATCGCCGAGCCGAGGCCGAAGTTCCACGTCAGGAACGACGACTGGTACACGTGGATCGAGATCAGGTCCGCCGACGGCGGCACCGACTCCGAGAACAGCGTGTACGGCACGTTGAAGTCGTTGAACGTCCACAGGAACAGCACCAGGATCAGTACCTGGTTGACACCGCGCAGCATCGGCATGGTCAGCTTCCGGAACTGCTGCCACATGCCGGCGCCGTCCACCGCGGCCGCCTCGTAGATGTCGCCCGGCAACGACTGCATCCCCGCCATCAGGGTCAGCAGCGCGAACGGCCACAGCCGCCACACCGCCACCACCACGATGGACACGAACGCGTTGTTGCCCAGCAGCCAGAACGTGTTCCCGTCGGACAGGTGCAGCTGCGCCAGCAGGTGGTTCACCATCCCGTTGTCGCGCGACAACATGAACTTCCAGATGATGACCGCCGCGTACACGGGCAGCGCGTACGGCACGAGGAACAGGGTGCGCAGCACCGCGCGGCCGCGGAAACTGCGCTGCAGCAGCGTCGCGCCGAACATCCCGAGGAACCAGGACAGCGCCACCACCACGATCGTGAACGCGATCGTCACGCCGAACGACTTCAGCAGCGAGACGCCGATGCTGCCGTGGAAGTCCACCGCGTACCGGTAGTTGTCCAGGCCGGCGAACGGCGCGTCCAGCCAGTGCCGGAGGTAGAACTGGTTGAGTTTGAGGAAACTGATCCCGATACCTGTCAGCATCGGGATCACGTGCACCAGCAACTCGAACAGGATCGCCGGTGCGAGCAGCAGGTACGGCAGGGCCCGCGAGCGGGCGACGCGCCGGTTTCCGCGGTCCTTCGTGTCGGACCCGGAGGCGCGCCGCCCGTCCCGGACGGCCGGTTCGGTTGCCGTCATGGCCGTTACTTCCCTTGCCCCGCCTCAGTTTCCGCCGCTCTGCATCTTCTGCTGAGCGTCGGCGAGCGCCTTCTTCACGTCGGCCGCGGTGAGGGTCTTGCCCGTCGCGGCCTGCGCGGCCAGGTCCTTCATCGCGTTACCGACCGTCGTCTCGAACTGGCTCTCGTTCGTGATCATCGGCATCGGCGCGGACGTCTTGGCGAGGACGTCGACGAAGACCTTGTTCTGCGGGGTCTGGAACGTCGGGTCGCTCGACGCGTCCTGCGTCACCGGCAGCCCGCCGTACTTCTTGTTCAGGATGACCTGCTCGTCCTTGCTGGTCAGGAACTTGATCAGCTTGAGCGCGCCGGTCTCGTTCTTGTCCTTGAACGCGGCGATGTTGATGCCGGCCACGTGCGAGTTGATGGCCTGGCCGCCGGTCGGCAGCGGCGACAGCATCGGGATCGGCGCCACGCCGTAGTCCTTCATGCCCTGCGCCTCGATGCCCGCGGCGGTGTTGTTCTGCCCCATCAGCATCGCGGCCTTGCCGGACGTGAAGTCGCTGATCGCGTCGGTCGTGGTGGCGTGCTCGGCCGAGGACGGCGTCGCGACCTTGTCCTTGCCCAGCAGATCCAGGTACTGCTGCACCGCCTTGACCTGCGCGTCACCCGTGTACGTCGGCTTGCCGCTGCCGTCGAACCAGTCGCCGCCCTGCTGCTTGCCGAACATGAACGCGAAGTGCGCGTTCTCGGTGTAGCTGCCGCCGGCGAGCGTCATCCCGTACTGCTTGCCCTTGGTGAGCTTCTTGGCGTCCGCCACCAGCTCCGCCCACGTCGACGGCGGCTTGGCGATGCCGGCCGCGGCGAACTGCTTCTTGTTGTAGAACAGCCCGTACGACAGGCCGTACAGCGGGACGGAGGTCGGCGTCTTGCCCTTGGCGCCGGTCGAGCTCATGCTCGTCGCCAGGAACTTGTCCTGCCCGCCGATCTTGTCCATGTTGGTCTTGTCGAAGTCCACGAAGGCGCCGGTCGCCTGCAGCGACGCGGACCAGGTGTTGCCGATGTTGACGACGTCCGGCCCCTCGCCCGAGGTGGTCGCCGACATGATGCGGTTGAGCAGGTCGTTCCATCCGATGACCTGGAGGTTGACCTTGATCCCGGTCTGCTTGGTGAACTTCGCCAGCTCCGGGCCGAGCACCTCCTTGTCGTTCGGGATGCTGGTGCCCTGGTTGCTCGCCCAGTAGGTGATGGTCTTGGAGTCCGAACCTCCGCCGGCGCCGCAGGCGGTCAGCCCGCCGGCGACCAGGGCGGCGGACAGCGCCACCACACCGATAATCCGCTTTCGCACGATCGACTCCTTCGTCGCCGCGTCCGCGCGCGGCGTCCGTGCCGCACGCCCGGGCCACTCTGGCAGCCCCGGACGTGAACCGGTTCAGGTGACGCCGATGTTAACGCACTGGACGCGATTTCTGAACCGGTTCACCTGGACGATACACGGGGCCACGGCGAGCAACCACGATCCGGACGTACCGTACTAGACGGACATGTCTCCCGCCGTACTCCCGCGGATCTCCAGGTGGCGCGGGGTGAGCCAGACGTCCCCGGCCGAGCCCTGCTCGATCCGCTCCAGCAGCAGCCGCGCCGCCGCCCCCGCCTCCGCGGTCACGTCGTGACTGAACGCCGTCACCGCCGGCCGTACCAGCTCGCACAGCGGCGAGTCGTCCCACGCGAGTACGGCCAGGTCGGCCGGGATGCGGACACCGGCACTGGTCAGCTCGCTGACCGCGGCCACCGCCATCACGTCGTTGTCGTACACGATGGCGGTGGGCGGGTTCGGCCCGTCGAGCAGCTGCCGGGTCGCGGCCAGGCCGGCACGCGCCGTGTAGTCGGTCTCCACCTGCACCTGGACGGAGCCCAGCAGCTCCCGGCACGCCTCGTCGAAGTACCGCGAGCGCAGCGCCGCGTGCGACAGCGAACTCGGCCCGGACACCCGCGCCACCCGGCGATGTCCCTGCTCCACGAGGTGCGCCACCGCGCGCAGCATCGCGTCGTGGTCGTCCACCCGGGTACTCGGCAGCCCCGGGTACTCGTGCTGCGCGCCCAGCACCACGGCCGGCGCGTTCAGCTCGCGCAGCAGGTCCGGCCGCGGGTCGTCGGTGCGCATGTCGAGCAGCAGCACGCCGTCCACCCGCCGCCCGATCCACCACCGCCGGTACGTGTCCAGCTCGGTCGACGCGTCGCCGACCGTGGTGAGCAGCAGCGCCGTACCGCGGCCGGCGAGGGTCTCCTCGATGCCGGCGACGACGCGCATGAAGTACGGCTCGGTGGCGAGCAGCTCGGGCTCACGGAACGCGACGAGCCCGACCGCGTCCGCCCGGTCCGACGACAGTGCCCGCGCCGCGCTGGACGGCACCCAGCCCAGGTCCTCGGCGATCGCCAGGATCCTGGTACGCGTCGCGGCGGACACCCCGGGCCGGCCGTTCAGCGCGTACGACACCGCGCCCTTGGACACGCCGGCCGCCCGGGCGATGTCCAGAATCGTCGGACGCTTCATCGCGCGCCGCCTTTCCGAGGACCCGTTCAACTGAACCGGTCAAGTATATGACCGCGGAATCGTTTCCGGTGATTGTCCCCGGTACGGGTGGCGCCGGTCGCGTCCGGCGCCCCGGCCGGTACGGCGGCGCTCAGGCCGCGACCCGGAAGCCGGTGTTGCCGGACGAGGAGTCCGGGGTGTTCCGGCTCCGGGCGCCGACCCGGTACCGGTTGCAGTACGAGTGGTGGCAGAGGTACGAGCCGCCCTTGAGTACGCGGGAGTCGCCGTCCGGCGGGCCGGTCGGGTCGGTGAGCGGCCGGGACAGGTGGTCGCCGCCGAACCGGTCGGCGCACCACTCCCACACGTTGCCGGCCACGTTGTAGAGGCCGAAACCGTTGGGGCGGAACGACTTCACCGGTGCCGTACCGAGGAACCCGTCGGCCTCGGTGTTGCGGGTCGGGAAGTCGCCCTGCCACACGTTGCAGCGGTGCTGGCCGCGCGGCGTCAGCTCGTCGCCCCACGGGAACCGCGCCTGGTCCAGCCCGCCGCGCGCCGCGTACTCCCACTCGGCCTCGGTCGGCAGCCGGACCCCCGCCCACGCGCAGTACGCCAGCGCGTCGTTGTGCGAGACGTGCACGACCGGATGGTTCTGCCGCGCCGTGATGTCCGACCCCGGGCCCTCCGGCGCCCGCCAGTACGCGCCGGTGATGCCGAGCCACCACGGGACCGCCGCCGGCGCCGGGGGCGCGGCACGCCGCAGTGCCGCCGGTACCAGCAGGTGGAACACGTACGACCAGCCGAACGTCTCCGCCTCCGTCCGGTACCCCGTCTCCTTGACGAACCTGGCGAACTGGGCGTTCGTGACCGCCGTCGACGCGATCCGGAACGGCGACACCGTCACCTCCCGCACCGGGCCCTCCGCGTCGTCCGGGAACCCGTCCGGGTCGTCGCTGCCCATCCGGAACGCGCCGCCCGGCAGCGCCACGAGCCCGCCGTACCGCGGAGACGCGGCGCGGGGCACGTCCGCCGGGCTCGCCGGCCGCTCGCCGTCCCGCCGCGGCGCCACCGACCCCGGGTTGCCCGCCGCCGGCCCCGCCACGCAGGCGTCGGGCGCACCGGAGCCACCAGACAACGCCCCCGGTCCCGCCGCGCAGGCGTCGGGCGCCCCGCCGGACGGGGCCGCATCGGTCAGCCCGGCCGGAACCTCCCGACCGGGCACACAACAGGCATGTTCGGTACTCGCTGGCTCGCTCATCGCGCCCCATTCTGCTCCGCCCGCCGTACGGCCGACTCCACCGTCCCGGCGTACCGCGCCGCGTACCCGGGCCGCGGCTCGGCATCGCCGCGGCGCCACCCGGCCCGGCCGTACGCGAGGGTCAGGGGTGGCGGGCGACACCGGCGGCGTCGAGGCGGGCCAGGTGTGCCGGGAGGGCGGACAGGAACGCGTCCGGGTCGCGGTCGGCGGCCCACACCGCGTCGGCGAACGCCGCCGTCCGCGGGTACGCCATGTACTCGACGTGCCGCGGCGTCGGCATGTACTCGGTCCACAGCTGGCACTGCGCCCCGAGTACGTGGGGCGCGTCGGCGGCGGTGAGGCCGGCGGGAACCGGCTCGTACCGGGCGACGGAGTCGAGGGTGACGAGGCCGCCGATGGCGAGCGGTTCGGTGGCGGGATCGCCCTGGTAGTAGTCGAAGTAGACGCGGTCGTTGGGGGCCATGACGACGTCGTGTCCGGCGCGGGCGGCCTCGACGCCGCCGGTCTCGCCCCGCCAGGACATGACGGTGGCGCCGGGAGCGAGGCCGCCTTCGAGGATCTCGTCCCAGCCGACCATGCGCCGGCCGCGGTCGGCGAGGTGGGCGCCGAGCTGCCGGACGAACCAGGACTGCAGCTCGTCCTCGGTGGCGAGACCCTCGTCGCGCATCCGCTGCTGCGCGGCGGGCGACTCGCGCCACTCCGTCTTCGGGCACTCGTCCCCGCCGATGTGCACGAACTCGGCCGGGAACACGTCGAGTACCTCGTCGAGGATGGTGCGGCAGAAGTCGAGCGTCGCGTCGGAGACGTTGAGCACCTGCGGGTGGATGCCCCAGGTGGTCGCCACGGTGACGTCCCGTTCCGGAAAGTTGCCCAGCTCCGGGTACGCGGCGATCGCGGCGCGCATGTGCCCCGGCATGTCGATCTCCGGTACCAGCCGGATCCCGCGCGCGGCGGCGAACTCGACCAGCTCGCGCAGCTGCGCGCGGGTGTAGAAGCCGCCGTGCGGAGTACCGTCGCCGCGTTCCTCCTTCTGGTGTCCCGCCGGCGATTCCGCGCGCCACGCCCCGATCTCGGTGAGCCTCGGGTACGCCGCGGACTCGAACCGCCAGCCCTGGTCCTCGGTGAGGTGGAGGTGCACGGTGTTGAGCTTGTGCATGGCGGCCAGGTCCACGAACCGGTGCAGGAACTCGACCGGATGGTACCAGCGGCCCACGTCGAGCATCGTGCCGCGCCAGGCGAACCGCGGCCGGTCGGTGATCTCCACCCCGGGCAGCGTCCAGTCCACATCGGACACTCGGGTCGGCGCGTACGCCTCCGGCGGCAGCAACTGCCGCATCGTCTGTACGGCGGCGCGCAGCCCGTCGGCGGTGGCGGCGACGGCGCGGGCGCCGTCCGGGGTCACGGACAGCGTGTACCCCTCGGCGCCGAGGTCGGTGCGGCCGGCGTCGACGAGCAGCGCGACGGTGTCCGGGCCGGGAGTACCGGTGGGTGGCAGCGGGAGTCCGGTGGCCGGGGCGAGCAGGTCCCGGAGCAGCGCGCCGACCGGTTCGGCGTCGCCCGGGGCGTACACGGAGGTGGTCGCGGTGAGCGGCAGGGCGCCGCTGGTCTCCGCGAGGTGGGTCGGTGTCGGCACGATCACCACGGTCATGCGTACGTCCCTCTCACTGCGCGGTCTCCATCAGGACGATGCCCGCCACGGCGAGCACCGTGACCGCCATCCTGGCCCGGCTGAACCGTTCCGCGAAGAACAGTGCGCCGAGTACGCCCGCGAACAGTACGCTCGTCTCTCGCAGCGCGGACACCAGCGGGACGCTGCCCGCCCGCTGCGCCCACACCACCGCGCCGTACGACAGCAGCGACAGCAGGCCGCCGGCCGCGCCGCGCGGGGCGTACCGGAGGAGGGTGCGGCCGAAGCCGGGGCCGGACAGCAACCGGCACACGAGCGGCAACACCGGGCCCTGCAACAGGAACAGCCACGCCGCGTACGGCAGGGCGGCGCCGGCGGTCCGCACCCCGATCCCGTCGACCAGCGTGTACGCGGCGATCACGGTGCCGGTCGCGGCGGCCAGCCCCAGCCCGTCACCGCGCCGCGGCCGCCCGCCCAGGAACACCAGCGAGCCGAGCGCTGCGCACACCACGGCGATCCCGGCGAGCGCGCCCCACGGCAGCCGCTCACCGAGTACGACGACCGTCACGATCGTCACCAGCAGCGGCGACATGCCGCGCGCCACCGGGTACACCCGGCCGAACTCGCCGTGCCGGTACGCGGCCGTCAACAGCAACAGGTACGCCGTCTGCAACAGCGCCGAGGCGACCAGGTACGGCCAGGCCCGCACGGGCGGCAGCGGCAGCAGCAGCGCGCCGATCCCGCCGCCGACCAGGTACACCAGGCCGATCAGGGCGGACGCGACGAGCCGGTCCGGGATCGCCTTCGCCAGGGCGTTCCAGCCGGCGTGCAGGACGGCGGCGCCGAGCACGACCGCGACGACGAGCGCGCTCACCCGGCGGCGTCCCGTCCCGGCCGGGCCGGCATCAGGCTCGGTCCCGGCGGTCGAACGGGCGGCCGGCCAGCTCCCAGCCGGGCTCGATCGGAATGTCCAGAGTGGACAGTACGTGCGCGGCGACGTCGGCCTGTTCCAACCGTTCCGGCGCCTCCCCCGGTACGGTCGGGCCGCTCGCGGCGATCCACGCGACGCGTTCCTCGACGCTGTCGCCGCCGTGCCCGCCGGCGTCAACGTGGCCGTGGTCGGTGGCGACGACCACCGTCCACTCCTCCGCCGCGTACGAGGGACGGGCCAGGATCGCGTCCAGTACGGTGCCGATCCGCCGGTCCGACGACTCCACGCTGGCCAGGTACTCCGGCCCCACCCCGAGCCGGTGCGCGTACTGGTCCGGCGCGCCCAGGTACACGAAGGCGGCGGTGACGTCGTCGCGCCCGAGTACGGCGGCGGCGTCGGCCGTGACGGCGTCCTCCGCCTCCTCCCACGCGACGAGGTCCTCGCCGCAGTCCCCACCGGGCGGAACGTACCCGCCGCCGAGGAAGATCGGGCCGCCGTGCGCGCCGTCGACCAGCGGCAGCCAACCCGCCGCCGCGTACGTGCGGGCCGCGGGCCGCGCGGTGCGTACCCGGGCCAGGAAGTCCGGATGGTCCGCGATGCGGTGCCCGTGCAGGTGGTTGTCGACGATGCCGTGCTGGTGCGACAGCACGCCGGTGGCGATGGTCGCCCAGTTCGGCCCGGAGATGGTGGGGTTGAGCCCGTTCACCCGTACCGGCGCGAGGAACCCGGCCGCAGCGACGCCGTCGAGTACGGGGGTGCGGGCGGCGCGGAGCGTGTCGTACCGGACGCCGTCGACGCCGAAGACGACGACGCGCCGGGCCGGTGTGCTGGCCTCGGCTGGGGGCATGGCGGGCTCCTCGGCTGGGGGACATGCCTGCCGACCAGCCTCCGGTACGACCTAGCATCGGTCCAGTCGAATCTCCCTATACCAAGAATCGTTCTGACCTATGAACCTCACGTACCTGCGGGCGTTCCACGCGGTCGCCACCGAGGGCAGCTTCGTCCGCGCCGCCGCGTCGCTGCACGTCAGCCAGCCCACCCTGTCCGAGCAGGTACGCGCGCTGGAGCGGGCGTACGGGGTGCTGCTGTTCGAGCGGGCCGGGCGTCGGGTGACCCGGACCGAGCTGGGTACCGAACTGCTCGACGTGACCCGGCAGCTGTTCGGCCTCGCCGACGACGCCGACCGGATCCTCGGCAGCGCCCGCGAACTGCACGCCGGCCGGCTGCGGATCTGCGCCGACGCCCCGGTACACGTCATGCCGCTGCTCGCCGCGCTCCGCGACCGGCACCCCGGCGTACGGGTGGCGCTGACGACCGGCAACTCCGAGCAGTCGCTCACCGCGCTGCGGGAGCGCCGGGTGGACGTGGCGATCACCGCGTCCGACGGGGCCACCGCCGCCGGCCTGCACTCCGCCGTACTCCGGCGCGACCCCGTCGTCGCGTACGTGTCGCACCGGCACCCGCTCGCCGACCGTACCGGGGTCGAGCTGGCCGAACTGGCGCGCCACCAGCTCATCGTCCGGGAGCACGGCTCCACCACCCGCCGCGTACTGGAGCAGGGCCTCGCGGCGGTCGGCCGCTCGCTCGCCGACTGGCCGGACCTGATCGAGGTGGACAGCCGCGAGGCGGTGCACGCGGCGGTCGCGGTGGGCCTCGGCGTCGGCGTGGTGACCGAGCGGGAACTGCCGCACGACCCGCGCGTCGGCGTACTCGACCTGACCGATCTGGACCTGACCGCCACCGAACGCCTGGTCTGCCGTGCGGACGGCCGCCGCTCCCGGCTGGTCCGCGCGGTGTTCGACCTCGCCGGGGTGGCCTGAGGCGTCGGGTACAGTCGCGGCGACCCGCCCGCGGGGTTCCGCCGGGACCCTCAGAGGCTGGTGGGGGGCCTTCGATCGAGCGAGGCGGAGTCCGTTCGTTCGCTCGCAAGGCGAAGGTGCGAGTGCATACCGGTGTCGTATGCGCTCGTGCCGACAACGCCGCGAGCGGGCGAACGGGCCCGCCGCAGCCGATCACGAGGCCCCCCAACAGTCTCCAAGCCGAGGTGAGCGCCGTGCCCGAGTTCCGTGTCACACCAACAGGTTTCACCCTCGACGGGGCACCGCACCGGGTGCTCTCCGGCGCCGCCCACTACTTCCGTACGCATCCGGCGCAGTGGGCGGACCGGCTCGCGATGCTGCGCGCGATGGGCCTCACCTGCGTCGAAACGTACGTGGCGTGGAACGTGCACGAGCCGCGTCCCGGGGAGTACCGGATGGACGGGGGTGCGGACCTCGGGCGGTTCCTGGACCTGGCGGCGGAGGCGGGACTGCACGCGATCGTCCGGCCCGGGCCGTACATCTGCGCGGAGTGGGAGAACGGCGGGCTGCCCGCGTGGCTCGGTACCCGGCTGCGCTGCGCCGATCCGTCCTATCTGTCCCTTGTGGACAGATGGTTCGACGTGCTGCTGCCGGTGATCGTCGAACGACAGGTGACCCGCGGCGGCAACGTCCTCATGGTCCAGGTGGAGAACGAGTACGGCTCGTACGGCGACGACGCCGACTACCTCGCGCACCTCGCCGACGGGCTGCGCCGCCGCGGCGTCGACGTCCCGCTGTTCACCTCCGACGGCGGCACCGAGTTCATGCTGACCGGCGGCAGCGTCCCCGGCGTCCTCTCCACCGTGAACTTCGGCAGCCGCGCCCGCGCGGAGTTCGCCGTGGCGCAACGGTTCCGGCCGGACGAGCCGCGCATGTGCATGGAGTACTGGAACGGCTGGTTCGACCACTGGGGCGAGGAGCACGTCACCCGGGACGCCACCGACGCGGCGCAGGTGCTCGACGACATCCTCGCCGCCGGCGCCTCCGTCAACCTGTACATGGCGCACGGCGGCACGAACTTCGGCTGCTGGGCCGGCGCCAACCGCGGCGAGCCGTACGCGTCGGGCCGCTACCAACCGACCGTCACCTCGTACGACTACGACGCGCCGATGGACGAGCGCGGCGCTCCGACGGAGAAGTACCACCGGTTCCGGGAGGTGCTCGCGCGGTACTCCGACAGCCCGCCGCCGGAACCGCCCACCATGCCGGACCTCCTTGCGCCGCAACGGATCCCGCTCGGCGAGCGGACCCCGCTGCGGGCGCTCGCGGCGGCCGCCACGGTGCGCCGGGCGTACCCGCCGGGCTTCGCCGAGCTGGGCGTCACGCACGGCGTCGTCCGCTACCGCACCCGCGTACCGGGGCCGCGGCCGGAGCTGCCGCTGATCGTCGACGGCCTCGCCGACCGGGCACACGCGTTCGTCGACGGCACCCCCGCCGGCATCCTCGACCGGGACGGCACCGTCGAGCTGCCGCTCGCCGTACCGGCCGGCGGGGCCGAGGTGGAGCTGCTGGTCGAGTCGATGGGCCGGGTCAACTACGGCCCGGCGCTCGGCGAGGACAAGGGCGTCGCCGCGGTCCGCCACCACCAGCAGTACCTGTTCGGCTGGACCGCCGAGGCGTTCCCGCTCGACGGCACCCCGGCCGTACCGTGGGGCACCGCGGCGCACGACACCCCCGGCCCGGCGTACCACCGGGGCACGCTGACGGTGGACGAGCCGCGCGACGCGTACCTGGCGGTGCCGGGCGGCGGCAAGGGGTACGTCTGGGTCAACGGCTTCGGCCTCGGCCGCTACTGGGACCGCGGCCCCCAGCACACCCTGTACCTGCCGGCCCCGGTGCTGCGCGCCGGCCCCAACGAGGTCGTCGTCCTGGAACTGGACGCCACCGACCCGGGCCCGGTGGAGATCCGCGACACACCCGAGCTGGCCGGCACGCGTACGAGCGGAGTCGTGACCACACCGTGACGACTCGCGCAGAAGGACAGTGGTTAGCAGCAAGGCATGGCAGGGTACGGAAGACTGTGGTGGTTGTCGGCTGCGCAGGAGGGTGGGTGACGGGAATGCTTCGCACGACGGCCCCGCGGGAGCCTGGCCGATGAACCGACCGCCCTTCGCGCTGGACCGCGCAGACCGAGGCCAGATCGCCGTACTGCGGGTCGCCGGCGACGTCGACGTCGACACCGCGTGGCGCCTCCGCGAGGAACTCACCACGATCATGGCCGAGCAGGACGCGATCGTGGAGATGTCCGATGTCTCGTTCCTCGACTCGACCGGCCTCGGCGTCCTCGTCGCCGGGTACCGGCAGGGTCGCAACGCCGGGCACAGGATGGCGATCGCGAGCGCACCGCAGCGGGTCCTCGACATCCTGGAGCTGACCCAACTCACCACGATCTTCGCGCTGTACCCGGATCTCGACGCCGCCACCGACGGCCTGCTCGGCTCGCCGTCCGGCTCGAACTGAGCGCGGATCACCCGATCTTTCCCCGGCATCCGGGCGTGGCACGAATCGGCGATGCCCGCCCGTCCGCCCGTTTGGCACGGTGATCCGTACGCGGGGTCCACCGCCTGACGTCCACAGGCGACGGACCCCGCCGCCACGTCCTCCGGGCAACGGACCGCGTCGCCGTGCTTTCCGGGCGACGGACCGCGGCGCGGTGCCCGCGGGCGCGCCCGCCGCGATGTCGACGCGCCGTGGACGCGGGCCGTTCGGGTCGTGGGGTGCGACGTACGGCGGATCCGCACACGATCTTCGCGAAATCACCACATCGGCCTGGTTGGCTGAGTCCATGTTCCTTCGCGGCCTGGCGTACCGGTGGTACGAGCGGCGGTTGCGGGCTTCGCTGGCCGGCGGGCCGCTGCCCCGGCACGTCGGACTGATCATGGACGGCAACCGGCGGTGGGCCCGGGAGATGGGTTTCACCAACGTCAGCGTCGGCCACCAGCACGGCGCCGACCACGTCGACGAGGTACTCGACTGGTGCGCCGGGCTGGGCGTCGACCACGTGACGATCTTCGTGGCGTCCACCGAGAACCTGACCAACCGGCCGGACGCCGAGCTGCGGTTCCTGACCACCGCGCTGGAACGTACGGTGACGCGTCGGGTGGCGCGGGCCGACAACGCGTGGCGGCTGCGGATCGCGGGCCGGCTCGACCTGCTGCCGGACACCACGGCGCACGCCCTCAAGGTGGCCGCCGACCAGAGCCCCGCGGACGGGCCGTGCCTCACCGTCGCCATCGGGTACGGCGGGCGGCAGGAACTGGTCGACGCGTTCCGGTCGCTGCTGGCCGACGCCGCGAACGCTGGCACCACCCCCGCCGAACTCGCCGAGACGGTCACCGCCGACGACATCGCCGCGCACCTCTACACCGCCGGCCTGCCCGACCCCGACCTCGTCATCCGTACCAGCGGCGAGCAGCGCCTGTCCGGCTTCCTGCTCTGGCAGTCCGCCTACTCCGAGCTGTACTTCTGCGACGTGTACTGGCCCGCGTTCCGGCACGTCGACTTCCTCCGGGCGCTGCGCTCGTACGCCGCGCGGCAGCGTCGGTTCGGCGGCTGACACCGGCCGCGACCCGGGTGCCCCGCCGTACGCCGGATGTGTACTGTCATGCCCTGGTCCGACACTCGGTGAGGTGTTCGATGCGGCGATGGCTGGGCACGGTGCATCCGGCACTGCTGGCGGCCGTGGTCGCCGTGGTCACGGTACTGACGGTCGTCGTCGGGCTGGCGCTGACCGGCCCGTCCGGCGCGGGCGGCGACCATCCGAAACCCTCCGGTACCCCGAAGGCGCACGGGTCCGCGGCGCCGGGTGGGCTGCCGGCCGGGTTCGAGGTCGGGGTCAGCCACGGGCAGCACAGCATCGACCCGGGCATGGACGAGGACGCCAACGCCCGCGCCATGACGCTGCTGCGCCGTCTCGGCCCGGTGCAGAACGAGTACGTGATGGGGTGGGGGCCGCAGAACCCGGAGCCGAGCCCCGGGAAGTACGACTGGGAGTCGCTCGACGGCCGGATGGCGCTCATCGGGCGCTCCGGCGGGCTGCCGGTCGTCACGCTGGCCGCCGCCCCGGACTGGATGAAGGGCGGCAAGGCCGGCAGGACCGACTGGAACACGCTGGCCGTCGCGCCGACACCCGCGCACTACGCCGACTTCGCGCGACTCGCCGTCGCCGTCGCCACCCGGTACCCGCAGGTCAGGTACTTCCAGGTGTGGGACGCCATGCTCGGCTTCTGGAGCGACGCGGACAACCGCTGGGACGCGACGGCGTACACGACCTTCTACAACACCGTGTACGACGCGCTGAAGAAGCACGACCCGACGCTCAACGTCGGCGGCCCCGGCACGCCCCTCGACGTGTGGCACCACCCCAACTCCGACCAGCGTTCCGCCGTACGCGGCGGGTGGGGCACGGCGGACCAGCGCGGACTCACCGCCGTCGAGTACTGGCTGGCGCACAAGCACGGGGCGCAGTTCCTGACCGTCGGTGTCGACGCCACCACCAAGGACGGCTACCACCCGCCCGCCGACCAGGGCGCCCAGCGGTACACGGCGCTCGGTGCCTGGTTGAAGCAGCGCACCGACCTGCCGCTGTGGTGGGCCAACGTCGACGCCTCGGTACGCAAGGGCAGCCCCGCCGCGACGCCCGACTCGCTGCGTACGACGCTGACCGGGATGAAGGACGGCGGCGCGCGGGTGGCGCTGTTCCACGGGCCGCAGTGCGACGGCGGCGACTTCCCGTGCGCGTGGACCGCGACCGACACCGCCGACGGCGGCCGGCCGACCCCGGTCACCCCGGTACTCACCGACTTCAGCGCACGGTGACGACACAGCAGCCACCCAGTACTGGTCGGCGGACCGCGACCGCGCCGGAACGACGCGTGATCCCCGCTGTGGGGCTACTCACGCCGTTCCTCGCGACCACGTTGACGCGGGAACGCGAACCGATACCGTGACGACGTCGTCCGGCCCCCCGCGGCCCAGCCGGGCCACTCCGGGCGACACCGCCGAGTCGTCGTACGACGAGCCGGGGACCCATGTCCCTCGGGGTGAATCCGTGGTCCGCCACGGTAGGGCGCTCTTCCCGCCCGAACCCGTCAGCTAACCCGGTAGGCGGTACCGGAAGAAGGGCTCGTACCCGGATGGGCACTGCACACTCGGTGCGCTCACCGCTCCGGATGCTCGGGCTGGCCGTCGCCGCGACCGCAACCGCGGTCGCCGTGTCGCTGTCCGGCAGCAACGCCGCGCACGGCACACCGTCCGTGGCAAGCCTGGAGCAGCAGATCAAGACCGACTCGACGAAGTTCGAGCAGGTGGTCGAGCAGTACAACAAGATCACCGAGCAGCGGAAGAAGACCAAGGCGAAGATCGACGCCCTGGACAAGCAGCTCAAGCCGCTGACCAGGAAGGTCGCCGCGGCACAGAGGCAGGTCGACGCGCTCGCGGCCACCGCGTACAAGGGCGGCAGCGCGACGGCGTGGAACGCGGTGCTCGGCGGGTCGAGCAGCAACATGCTCGACGGCATCGCGACCCTGGACCGCATCAGCGCACAGCAGAAGCACCAGATCGCCACCCTGGTCGACAGCAAGCGCACGCTGACCGGCCAGCGCAAGAAGCTCGACGCGCTGTACGCGCAGCAGGCCAAGCAGGTCAAGGACCTCAAGGCCAAGAAGGCGAAGATCTCGGCCGACATCGCGAAGCTCAAGAAGCTCCGCGAGCAGGCGTACGGGCAGGCCCAGGAGTCGTCCAGCGCCAGCGGCGCCTCGACCACCTCGGCACCCACCGTCTCGGGTCGCGCCGGAGCCGTCGTCTCCTTCGCGTACGCGCAGCTCGGCAAGCCGTACGCGTGGGCCGCCGCCGGCCCCGACTCGTACGACTGCTCGGGGCTCACGCTCGCCGCGTGGGCGAAGGCCGGCGTCAGCCTGCCGCACGTGGCGGCCGACCAGTACAACCAGATCACGAAGATCAGTCGGAGTCAGATCGCGCCCGGTGACCTCGTGTTCTACGAGAGCCTCGGGCACGTCGCGATCTACGTCGGCAACGGCAAGGTGATCCACGCGCCGACGTTCGGCGAGGTGGTCAAGGTGTCCTCGATCGACATGATGCCGGTGTACGGCATCGGCCGGCCCTGACGGCGGCCGACTGACCGTCCATTGTGGACGGTTGCGGTTCGGTGCCCAACCCCCCAGGGCACCGCCCGCCTGCTCCACCCGGAACCGCCCGGTGCCCAACCCCCCAGGGCACCGGGCGGTTCCCTCTGTCCCAGCGCGGGTGCGGCAGCAAATGCCTTGCGGGAGCGGCATTCCCCGGCCGCGCCGATCACGTGTACCCCGGGCGCGCGTCGATCCTGTACGCACGGTCGCCCCAGGGGCAAGGCGCCCGGCGAGACGCGCGAGTGCGGCCC
>NZ_BOMB01000053.1 GCF_016861975.1 Actinocatenispora rupis
GGCAATGCGTTGCGGGAACGGCATTCTGCGGCGACAGGCGCCCGTCCGGCCCAAGGCTGGCGACACGGCGCGCGGTCGGTTTGTATGCACCCGGCCGATCCTGCGCGCGGGGTGCCCGGTTGAGCCGTGGCCCGACAGCGTGTGGGCGCCGGGCGAGCCCGGGCCGACAGTGCGGGGTCAGCTGGCGAGTACGGAGTCGAGCAGGGGGCCGAGCCGGCGGTTGAGTGCGGACATGGTGGCGCGGACGGTGGCCTGGCGCGCGTCGCCGCCGGCGACGGCGGAGCCGACCAGGCGTTCGGCGCGCTCGTCGGCCATGAGTACGAGGACGACCACGACGACCCGGCACGGGCCGGCGGTCACCACGTCGACGTGTTCGACGGCGCACCGGGCCCGGCCGCCGGCGAGTACTCCGACCGCGTCGGCGGTGGCGAGCGCGGCGACACGCAGCAGGTACGGGTCGAGCGCGGGGCCGCCGGCGCGACCGACCGCGCGGACACCGTCGGCGGTGAGGCAGACCTCGACCGCGCACTCGGCGCCGGCGGTGGCGATCTGGATCCGTTCGATGATCGCGCGCCGGTCCGCGGAGCCGCGCGCCGTGTCGAGCGCGCCGTTCGTCGACGGGCGGTGCTCGACCTCGGCCTGGTCGGCGTCGACCGCGTCCAGCTCGTACCCGGTGCCGGCGGCGACGGCGAGCCGGGCGTCGACGCCGAGCCGGTCGCGCAGCGCGTGCCCGGCGGCGGCGGTGATCTCGTCGGTGTCCACGCCCTCCGCCACGTCGAGCCGCAGCGTACGGCCGCCCCCGGCGTCGGTGCGCAGGTCCGCGGCGCGTACGCCGGGCACGTCGCGGACGGCGGCGAGCACGCTCTCCGCGTCGAGCTTCGCGGGCTGCTCGGCCGGTCCGCCCACCACCGGCGTCTCCGCCGTACGGTCGTCCACCGGCGGCGCGTCGTCCGCGGCCGGTCGCGTACCGGTGACGGGGACGGCGCGCGCCTCGATGAACCGCCGCGCCGCCGCGAACGGTGGCGCCTGCTCCGACTCCGCCGCGGCCGGTACGTCGAACCCGGTGGGCTCGTCGGCGTGCCGGGACCGCCGCTCCGTCGGCTGCCGTACGTCCGCGGCCTGTCGCTCGTCGGGCGCCGGCCACCAGTGCCGCCGACCGGCCGGCTCCGGTACCGCCGGGTGCCGGTGCGGCTGCTCCTCGGCGCGCTGCTGCTCGTGCCCGGGCCGCTCGGTCTGGCCGGTGCGGGGGAAGCCGCCCGACGGGTCGAAGCCGGACTGTTCGTGCCCGGACGGCGTCTCCTGTGCGGGCGGCGGCGCGGGCGGACCCGGCCGGAAGAGTTGCGCGCCGGCCTCGCCGGCCGGGGTGAAGAGCTGCTCCCCCGCGTACCGGGGCGGCTCGGGCGAGGCGACGAACAGCTGCTCGCCGGTCGCCTCGGAACCGTTCTGCGGGTGCCACCCACCGGCGTCACCGTGCTGTACGGGAGCCTGCTGCGCGGGAGGCTGCTGGGCGGGAGTCTGCGGGGCCGGGGCCGGCTCGTGGCCCACGCCGAGATGCCAGGGCTCGGTCTCCCCCACCTGGTGCGGCAGCTCGAACCGCGGTGGCTCGAACGGTGCCGACTCGAACTGGGTCGGCTCGAACCGGGGCGGCTCGAACGGGCCCGACTCGAACTGCTGCGGCTCGAACCGCGGCGACCGTGGCGGCTGCGGCGGATCGAACCGGGGCGGCTCGATCTGCGGCTCGGCGTCCGGGTGGGCGTGCCGGGCGCGGCGACGAGGCTGGTCGGCGGGCGGCTCGGCGTCACCGCGGGCCGGGAGGATGACGGTCGACTCCGGCTCCGGCGGCGCACTCATCGACCACGCGGCGAACGGTTCGGCACCCAGGCTCGGCACCGGACCCGGGACCTGGCCCAGCGTCGGGGTCTCGGTGGTGTCCGACCGGCCGTGCCGGCCACCCGCCCGGCGCGCCGGCTGCTGCGCCGTGTCGTACCCGGAGCGGGGTTGGTCGTCGTCGGCCTCGGCGGCCAGGTGCCGGCGGGACAGCCGGGCGGTGGGCTCCTCGGGCGGCTGCTGCTGCTCGGCGTGCCAGCCCTGCTCGGGGGGCGCGGGAGGCCACGGCCCGATCCGGTACCCCCGGGTGCCGGAGGGCTCCGACGCCGTGGGCTCTGGTCTCGTCGGCTCGTACACGAAAGCACGCTCCCCACCCCGGACTGACCCCGCCGCGCCGATTGTGCCGGATCGGCGAACATTATGCGTGCCGAGGCCCGGCGCACCGCAATGGCCGCCACCGAGGCCACATGGCGAACGTCACGCTTCCCGTACGTACCGTGCGTGGGCGGCCGGCCGGACGTACCCGATGGCGCCCGGTGTCCGGTTTCGCCGTGCCGAGGGGTGGGACGGACCTGCCCACCTGGTACGCGTGGGCTGCCTCGACGCTCCGATAGGCTCACAGGGAACACCCGGACGGGGTCGTGGGTCGTCGGCGCCCGGTGAGCCGCGCACCCCGGTGGGACCGCGCCGGCATGCCGGTCGTGGGTCCACGGGCCGGGTCCGCCGGAGCGAAGCGAGGACAGTCATGCGGGCAGACGCGAGGCAGCCGTCCATGCCAACCCGTTCGGTCCCGACCCGGGGGCGGGCATGACCGCCGAGTCCGGCGGCGCGCCGGCGTCGGTGCGCGCCCAGCCGGTACGGATGCCGCGGTCGCAGCGCCGCGCCCAGCTGCTCGCCGCGGCCCAGGAGGTCTTCGTCGCGCAGGGCTACCACGCGGCCGCGATGGACGACATCGCCGAACGGGCGGGCGTCTCCAAGCCCGTTCTGTACCAGCACTTCCCGGGCAAGCTGGAGCTGTACCTGGCGCTGCTGGACAAGCACTGCGACTCGCTCGTCAGCCGGGTGCGCGAGGCGATGCAGTCGACCACCGACAACAAGCTGCGCGTCGCCGGCGCCATGCAGGCGTACTTCGACTTCGTGGACGGCGAGGGCGAGGCGTACCGGCTGGTCTTCGAGTCGGACCTGCGCAACGACCCGGCGGTCGCGGAGCGGGTGGAGCGGGCCGAGCGCGGCTGCATCGAGGCCGTCACCGAGACGATCATGTCGGACACCGGGGTGAGCCGGGACCGCGCCGAGCTGCTGGCCGTCGCGCTCACCGGCGCCGCGGAGAACGCGGCCCGCTTCTGGCTCGCCTCCCGCCGTACGGTGCCGAAGGAGGACGCGATCGGCCTGGTGGCCGCCCTCGCCTGGCGCGGCATCTCGAACTTCCCGCTCGCCGACCAGCGGTCCGACGACTGAGCGGCGGTCCGGACCCGGCGCCGGGCCGTAGGTCCCCAACGGCCTTGCGCGGGTGGCCGGTCGGCTACGCTTTCAGCGCAGCGAGACGACGCGAGGAGGCGGCCGTGGAGGTCAAGATCGGTGTGCAGTACGCACCCCGTGAGCTCGTGCTGGAGAGCACCCAGACACCGGCCGAGGTGGAACAGGCCGTCGCCGACGCGTTGGCCGGCAAGACCGGCGCCCTGCTCTCCCTGGAGGACGAGAAGGGCCGCAAGGTGATCGTCCCGGTCGACAAGATCGGATACGTGGAGATCGCGGAGTCGGGCGCGCGCCCGATCGGCTTCTCCGCCGGCTGAGGCTCTCCGCCGGTCGAGGTTCTCCGCCGGTCGAGGTTCTCCGCCGGTCGAGGTTCTCCGCCGATCGGGGCCGGCGTCCGCGCCGGGCGGCCTTCGACGGGCACGACGCGGGAACGGCCGCCACCCACGCCGGGTGGCGGCCGTTCCCGCGTGTCAGTTGTTGAGCCCGAGCCCGGTCATCCGGTCCTGGTGCGCCGCGGTCAGCCGCTTGATCAGCTCCATCACGCCGGCCAGGTCACCGGACCCGTGGAGTACGAGCATGGTCAGCTCGTCGCGCTCGGCGGCGACCCGCTGCGCCTGACTGAGCGCCTCGCCCATCAGCCGGCGGGCCCACAGGGCGAGCCGGTTGGCGAGCTTGGGGTCGGCGGCGATGGCGGCGCGGATCTCGTGCGAGGCGAAGTCCTCGTACCGGGTGTCGTGCAGTACGTCGAGCACGAGGTCGCGGTCGCGCGGTTCGAGTACCTTGGCGACCTCGCGGTAGAAGTCGTCCGCGATGCCGTCTCCGACGTACGCCTTGACCAGGCCCTCCAGCCAGTCGGCCGGCTGCGTCGAGTCGTGGTACCCGTCGAGCGGCTCGACGAACGGGGACATCGCACGCTCGGGGTCGACGCCCAGTTCGGACAGTCGCGTCGCGAGCCGCTCGTAGTTGCCGATCTCGACCGCGGCCATGCCGCTGTGCATCGCGCGGCGGCGCAGGTCGGGCGCCATGCGCGCGTCGGCGGCGATGCGGTCGAACGCCACGAGCGTCCCGTACGCGAGGACAGCGAGCAGTGCGACCACCGCCTCGACCGGCGGGACGTACCCCTCGCCTGCGGACGAATCGGGCTCGGCCGACTCGTTCTTCGTACCCTTGGACAACCGGGACCTCCTAGCACCGCACCGTGCCGGTCACCACGACCACGCACGGGTACCGACGGCAGGTTACCGCTCACCGACGGGCGCGGTCGCTCCCGCCGGTCAGCGGTCCACGACCGGGCGCAGGTGACGCGGCGGACGCCCGCTCGGCAGATCGGCCGATCAGCACGTACCATGGCCTCTGAAGTGGGGACAACGGACCCACCAGTAGACGCCACGGGAACCCGCGACGCCGCCCCGGGTGCCGGACAGCCGGCCCGGGATGGCCCACGGCACCGGCCGCGCGAGCAGCGGTGCCAGGTTGCTCAGTCATTGCCGACGGACCACCGCCGGCACCGGCGTGCCGCGACAGGCCGCCGTAGCGCCGTGGCGGGAGAGGGACACACACTGCGCACGCACACCGAGAGCGACGCGGACCCGGACCGGGACGTGGCCGCCGGCGAGACGCCGGAGCGGACCCCCGCCGTGGATCCCGTCGCCGAAACGACCGAATCATCAGCACCGCAGTCCGGCGAGGACGCCGAGGTGCACGAGCTGTCCGCCCGCGCCCCGGTGCGGGCCGACAGCCCCACGTTCCGCGCCCTGGGCGTACGGGACGAGACCGTGGAGGCGCTCGCCGCCGTCGGCATCGAGCACGCGTTCGCGATCCAGCAGGACGCGATCCCGATCGCGCTGCGCGGGTCGGACGTGATCGGCCAGGCGCCGACCGGCACCGGCAAGACCCTCGGCTTCGGCGTACCGATCCTGGAGCGGGTCCTGGGCCCCGCCGAGGGCGCCGACGGCCGGCCGCAGGCCCTGGTCGTGCTGCCGACCCGCGAGCTGGGCCTCCAGGTCGCGCGGGACATCGAGACCGCCGGCAAGCTGCGCGGCATCCGGGTCCTGCCGGTCTACGGCGGCCGGGCGTACGAGCCGCAGATCGACGCGCTGAAGTCCGGTGTCGACGTCGTCGTCGGTACGCCGGGGCGGCTGCTCGACCTGGCCAAGTCGAAGCACCTGGTGTTCACCGGCGTACGGATCCTGGTCCTGGACGAGGCGGACCGGATGCTCGACCTGGGCTTCCAGGAGGACATCGAGAAGATCGTCGGGATGCTTCCCGCGGACCGGCAGACGATGCTGTTCTCGGCGACCATGCCGGACCCGATCGTCGCGCTGGCCCGGAAGTACCTGCGGCGGCCGATGACCATCCACGCCACGCACACCGCCGAGACCGGGCCGAACCCGCTCACCGAGCAGTTCGTGTACCGGACGCACTCGTTGAACAAGGCGGAGGTCGTCGCGCGGATCCTGCAGGCGGAGGGCCGCGGCCTGACGATGGTGTTCTGCCGTACCAAGCGGGCCGCCCAGAAGCTCAGCGACGACCTGGACTTCCGGGGCTTCGCCGCCGCAGCCGTACACGGTGACCTGGGGCAGGGGGCACGCGAGCAGGCACTTCGCGCGTTCCGTACCGGGAAGATCGACGTGCTGGTGGCCACCGACGTCGCGGCCCGCGGGCTGGACGTCTCCGGCGTCACCCACGTGATCAACTACGACTGCCCGGAGGACCCGGACACGTACACGCACCGCATCGGGCGTACCGGCCGGGCCGGCGCGTCGGGCGTCGCGGTGACGTTCGTGGACTGGGAGGACCTGCCGCGCTGGAAGCTGATCCACAAGGCGCTGGGCTCCGGGGTCGCGGACCCGCCGGAGACCTACCACACCTCCGACCACCTGTACGCGGACCTCAACATCCCGGCCGGTGCACCCGCCACGCTGGCGCCCGAGCGGCGTACGCGGGCCGGGTTGGCCGCCGAGGAGCAGGAGGACATCGAGCCGCACCACAAGCCGGCCGCCCGCCGTGGCCGGCCGCGCCGACGTGCCGGCCGGTCCGAGCGACCCGACCAGCCCCGTACGGACGGGCACCGCGGGGAGACGCCCGCCGGCGAGCCCACCGGTACGCGGCGGCGCCGTCGTCGCCGGCTGGACGGTGACGCGGTCGAGGAACGGGCGACCGAGTCCGCGCCCGCGGCGTCCGAGCAGGCACCGGCGGCCGAGTCGGGCGACGCGCCCGCCAAGCGGCGCAACCGGCGTCGCCGGCGCAAGCCGTCGGTGGGTGCCCGCGGCGCCAACGCCGACCCGTCGACCGAGGCCGGCGAGGGCTGATCGACCACGGGCCGTGCCGTGACGCGGTGCGGCCCGGACAGTGCGGCGACACGAGACGACCCGGCACTTCTCGGTGCCGGGTCGCGGCATGTCCGCCCCCGGTACCGGTCGACGCAGCCTCCCGCCTGCCGGCACACGATCCGCCGGCCCCGACTCGCGCGATTCGGCAGCCGGCGGCCGAACGGGCTCGGCGGCGCGAGCGGTACGGCGGCGGGTTGGTAGCGTCGTGGTCGTGACGAACGCACCCCGTCCGGACTCCGACGACGCGTACTGGCGGCGGCCGGCGGACGGCGGTGCCTCGCCTCACCGCGTCGCGCCGGCCGCCCCAGCAGAGCCGGCCGCCCCCCGGTACGAGGGGCCGCCGGCGAGTGTGCCGCCGCCGCCGGGCTGGCAGCCGCCGGTCGTCGTACCGGTGACGCCGCCGCGGGAGATGCCGCGGCAGGACGGTGACCGGATGGACGCCGAGGAGAAGGCCGCACGGACGGTCAGCTACGGCGTCGGCCTGGTGGCGGCGGCGGTGGTTCTGGTACTGCTCGTGGTGGTGTGCGCCCGGCTCGTCGGCTGAGCGCGCCGACCGGGGCTAGCGCAGGCCCGGCGTACGCAGGTCGACGGCCACGGCGAGGCAGGTCATGCCCCAGCCGGGCGGCGCGTTCCGGGCGTACTTGGCGGCCATCAGCCGTCGCGCCCGGTTCGCCTCGGGACCATCCAGGATCCGGGCGCGTCCGCTCCGGGTGTACCGGTCGATCCGCAGTTCGACCTCGGGGTCACGGGCCAGGTTCCGTACCCACTCAGGACGGTCGCCGGTGGCGGACAGCAGGTAGACGGTGTCGCCCTGCGCGGCGAACCACAGCTCGACGGTCTGCGTGCACTGGTGGTGCCCGGAGACGCGTCCGTTGGTGGTCAGGAACACGTGCTCGGCCTTGGCCAGATCGCCGTGTGCGAGGTCGGTGAGCATGAGGCATCGCGCCCTTTCCCGCACGGCCCCCGGCGGAACGTCGGAGGCGCTGATCGCTCGCTCCGAGGCCAAAGCTACCTCCGTGACGACGCCGACACGCCTCGACGCGTCCGACCCGGAACGGTTTTAGCGGAGACCTAACGGGTGGCTAACCGGACAGGTCGGTCGTGCCGTCGGAGCGGATAGACTCTTTTCTTGACCAGTTCCAGAAACCGTGATGGAGTGATCGACATGCACGGCGAGGAGCGACTGCGTACGGCGGGGTTGCGGGTCACGCGACCCCGGCTCGCCGTCCTGGAGGTGCTCGCCACCGGCGGCCACCTGGACGTCGACGAGATCACCCGCCAGGTCCGCGTCCGGCTCGACTCCGTGTCCACCCAGGCGGTGTACGACGTGCTCGGTGCGCTGTCGCGCGCCGGTCTGGCCCGGCGGATCGAGCCCGCCGGCAGCCCCGCCCGGTACGAGGCCCGTACCGGCGACAACCACCACCACGTGGTGTGCCGGGTGTGCGGCGCCATTTCCGACGTGGACTGCGCGACCGGCCTCGCCCCCTGCCTCACCGCGTCCCCGGCGAACGGCTACGTGATCGACGAGGCGGAAGTGACGTTCTGGGGACTGTGCCCGGACTGCCAGCAGTCCGCGCAGGACTGAGACGGGCACCGGCACCCGAGGGGGTCGGCAGCTTCCGCGCCTACGCCACCGACGCCGGCGTACCGGTCGCGAGGGACGACGACGCGCGCACTGGATCGAGCGGGCCGCGTTCGAGCCGGCGACCACGGTGCCGGGCATCGGGCCGGCGCCGTCCAGTACTGCAAGGCGACCGGATCACAGCGTGCGTCGATGGATCCACGCGGGTACCGCCGGGTCATGGTGACGCGCGGCCCGGCGGGTGCGTACCGCCACGTTTTTCGGCCTACGGCACGGCACGCGGGCCGTGGCAGGCTGGACGGGTGACTGCGCTCGACGAGCCGGCCGACGACCTTGGTCTGTTCGGGCCGGACAGCGTGACCTGGCGGATCCACGGCACTCTGCTGCTCGCGGTCGGCGGGCTGCGGGCGCTGTTCCTCCAGGCGCTGCACCCGCGCGCGATGGCCGGCGTCGCGCAGAACTCCGACTTCCGCGACGACCCGTGGGGCCGGCTGTACCGCACCGGCGACTACGTCGCGACCGTCGCGTTCGGTACGACGCAGGAGGCGCGACGGGCGGCGGCCCGGGTCCGCGGCATCCACCGCCGGCTGCGCGGGCGCGACCCGTACACGGGGGCGGAGTTCCGGGTGGACGACCCGGAGCTGCTGCGCTGGACGCACGTCTGCGAGGTGGAGTCGTTCGCCACGACGGCGCGGCGCGGCGGGGTCCGGCTCACCGACGCCGACGTCGACCGGTACTACACCGAGCAGCTCCGCGCCGCCGAACTCGTCGGCCTCGACCCGGCCACGGTGCCGTCGTCGGCCGCCGACATCGCCGACTACTACGCGGACATGCGGCCGAAGCTGGCGTTGACGAAGGACGCGGCCGCGGCGGCGGTGTTCCTGTTCTGGCCGCGGATGCCGCTGCGGGTGGGGTTGGCCGGGGCGCGGGCCGGTTGGATGGGCGTGACCGGGCTGGCGTTCGGTCTGCTGCCCACCTGGGCCCGTCAGATGTACGGCGGGGTCGGCCTGCCCGTCGCCGACCGCACCGCCACCCTCGCCGTACGGTCGCTGGCCGGCACGCTGTCCGTGCTGCCCGAACGGGTCCGGCACAGCCCCCGGGTCCGCGCCGGCCTGGCCCGCGCCCGCGCCGCCGAACGGCAGTGACCGCGGGCCGCCGGGGTCGGTGACCGCCGCGGACGGCGGAACGGCCGGGTCAGGCGGCGAAGGCGCGGAGGAACGTGTCGACGCCGGACTCGACGCTGCGGCGCAGGTCCTGGGCGCGCACCGAGGTGCCGCTCATCATCGCGAGTACCGGGAGGTCGCCGGAGATGAGCGCGACGAACTGATCGGCGGCGCAGACCGGGTCGGCGATGTCGAGCCGGCCGGCGTGCGCGAGCCGGGCGAGGCGGCCGGCGAGCGCGTCGTGCACCCGGTCGCGTCCGCTGCCGCGTACGGCGGCGAACAGGTCGGGGAACCGCCGGCTTTCGGCCAGTAGCAGGCGTTGCATGGCGAGCGCGCGGTCGTCGGCGATGCACCCACCGAGCCGTACGCCGACGTCGACGAGCGCGGCCCGGAGCGCGTCGGGGTCACCGGGGTCGGCGGGGAACGCGTCGAGCGCGGCGAGCGTCCGCGCGTTGAACTGTTCGGCGGAGTTGACCATGACGGCGCGGAACAGGTTCTCCTTGCCGCCGAGATGGTTGTAGATGGTCGGTTTGGCGACGCCGGCCGCGGCGGCGATGGCGTCGATGCTGGCGCGTTCGTACCCGTGCTCGGCGAAGACGCGGAAGGCCGCGTCGAGGATGGCCTGCCGTTTGTCGAGCCGGCCGCGCACCGGTGTCTGATCGACGCTCACCCGCTCAGTCTAGCGATCAGTACCGTGACGTACGGTACGTTGAACTAGCCAGTTCATTTTCTCTGACTCTATGGTTCTGTTCGTTTGATCGACGAGTAGGAGCCGGAGATGACGGAACGGGGCGCGCGGCTCGAACCCGCGCTGCTGAAACTGCTGGGCGTGCTCGCGCTCGGCGCGATGATGGCCACCCTCGACGCGACGATCGTCAACGTCGGGCTGCCCACCCTCGCGGTACGGCTGGACGCCGGGCTCGACACCGTCGAGTGGGCCGCCACCGGGTACCTGCTGGCCGTGTCGGTGGCGACGCCGGTCAGCGGCTGGGCCGTCGACCGGTACGGAGGGCGCCGGATGTGGCTCGTCGGCGTCGTCCTGTTCACCGCCGGGTCGGCGCTGTCCAGCGTGGCGTGGTCGGCGCCGAGCCTGATCGCGTTCCGGGTGGTGCAGGGTCTCGGCGGCGGCATGCTCGAACCGACCATGCTGACCGTGCTCGCCCGTGCGGCCGGGCCGTCCCGCGCCGGCCGGGCGATGGGGCTGGTCTCGATGCCGATCACGCTCGGCCCGGCGGTCGGCCCCGTCCTCGGCGGCGTACTCGTCGCGCACCTCGACTGGCGGTGGATGTTCCTGATCAACATCCCGGTCGGGCTGGTCGTACTCGCGCTGTCGCTGCGGGTCGTACCGGGTGGGGACGAGCGGACCGAGCGGCCGCTCGACGTCCTCGGCCTGTCGCTGCTGACCCCCGGCTTCGCCGCCCTCGTGTACGCGCTGTCCCAGGCCGGGTCGGCCGGCCTCGGCGCGCCGCGCGTCCTCGTCGGCTTCGCGCTCGGCGCCGTACTGCTCGCCGGCTACGTGGTCCATGCCCTGCGTACGCGCCGGCCGCCGCTCGTCGACCTGCGGCTGTTCCGCATCCGCGGGTACGCGGTGGCGATCGTGCTCATGACGCTGGTCGGCGGCACCCTGTTCGGCGCGTACTTCCTGGTACCGCAGTACCACCAGCAGGTCGGTGGGCACGGACCGCTCGGCGCCGGGCTGCTGCTGGCACCGTTCGGACTGGGCGCGCTGGTCGCGATGCCGCTCGCCGGACGGCTGTCGGACCGGATCGGCGCCCGGCTACTGGCCCCGACCGGCGCCGTACTCGCCGTGCTCGCGCTCACCCCGTTCGCCCTCGCCGCACCGCAACCCGTACTCGCGGTCGCCGCCGGCCTGCTCGGCGCCGCCCTCGGTACGGTCGGCGCGTCGAGCACCGGCACCGTCTACCGGTCCGTACCGCCGGCGTCGGCGGCGAGCGCCACCACCGCGCTGTACGTGCTGAACCAGGTGGGCGGCGCGCTCGCGATCGCGCTCACCACGCTGGCGCTCGGCGGCACCGGGACACCGACCAGCCCGTACCCCCGGGCGTTCTGGGTACTGGTCGCGGTCCCGGCGCTGATCGCCGTCGTCGCGCTCGCCCTGCCCGGCCGGCGCGCCACCGTCCCGGCCCCCGCCCCCGAAGTACCGGAACCGGTGGGGTGACGGCGATCTAGCGGAACGCGTCGGCGTTCGCGGCGACCCACTCCGCGAACGTCCGCGCGGGCCGGCCCGTGACCTTCTCCACGGTCGGCAGTACGACCGGCGGCTGGTCCAGCAGCTTCTTCTGGATCTCCAGCGCGCCCCGCGCGTACCGGGCGTCGATGTTCCGCGCCATCACCTCCAACGCCTCCTCCACCGAGACCTGCTCGTACCGGACGGGGCGGCCGAGCACCTCGCCGATGATGCGGACCTGATCGGCCTGGCTGAGCCATTCCGGCCCGGACAGCGGGTACGCGGTGCCGGCGTGGCCGTCCTCGGTGAGCGCGTGCACGCCGACCGCGGCGATGTCGACCGGGTCGATCGGCGCGGTCGACGCCGACGGGTACGCGCCGCGGACGACACCCTCGCGTACCTCGGGGGCCCACCAGAGGGCGTTGCTGGCGAACCCGCCGGGCCGCAGGTGCGTCCACGCGAGCCCGGACTCCTCGATCGCGCTCTCCACGGCGCGGTGGTGGTCGCCGATCGGGTTGTCGGGCCCGGCGCTCTCGACCGCGATCGACGACAGCAGGACGATCCGGCGCACGCCGGCCGCCTTCGCCGCCTCGACGGGGATCCGCGGATCGCCGAACGTCGCGTACAGGAAGAGGGCGTCGGCGCCGGCGAACGCGTCGGTCAGCGTGGCCGGGTCGGCGAGATCCCCGCGCCCGATCTCCACTCCCGCGGGTACGTCGAGGGTCTCGGGGCGGCGGGACAGGGCGCGGACGGGCCGGCCCACGGCGGCGAGCCGGCGTACGACCTCGCGGCCGACGCCGCCGGTCGCTCCGGTCACGACGATCATGATGTACCTCCTCGATAGTCAACTTCGGAGGCATCATAATCATCTTCTGGGTTGACTAACTAGACCGGGGGGCGGATTAGGATGAGGCGCATGGCACCAGGTCCCCGCCGCGCGCCGGCACCCGACGAACGGCAACGCGACGCCGAGCGGTCCCGCCGGCTGCTGCTCGACGCCGCGCTCCGCGAGTTCTCCGCCCACGGGTACGCGGGGACCAAGATCGCCGACATCGCCGCCCGCGCCGGCGTGAACAAGCAGCTCATCAGCTACTACTTCGGCGGGAAGGAAGGGATCTACCGGGCGCTGCACGAGCACTGGCAGGAGCGCGAGAACGAGTTCGCCGGTCCGGACAGGACGCTGGAGGAGGCGATCCTCGGCTACCTCGACGCCGGGCTCACCGACCCGTGCCCGGCCCGGCTGATCGCCTGGAGCGGCCTCGCCGACGACGGCTCCCCCGACGTACTCGGCGACGAGGACGACGAACCCCGCGTACGCGCCTGGCAGCAGCGCGGCGAACTCGCCGACGACGTCGACCCCGCCGCCGTACTGCTCGCGATCCGCGGCATGGTGATGGCCCCGGTGATCATGCCGCACGTGGCCCGGCAACTGTTCGGTACCGAGCCCGGCAGCCCCGAGTTCCGCGAGCGCTACGGGAAGCTGCTGCGCGGCGTCATTCGGCGACTTGCGCTGCCGGCACCGCCGCCCGCCGTACCGGACGGAACGCCACCGCCAGCGGAATGATCGCCGCGACCAGTACCAGCGGGACCGCGAAGCCGACCCGCCACGTCGACACCGACTCGATCGCACCGACCAGCGGCGCGCCCACGAGGAACCCGACGTAGTTGAACAGGTTCACCCGGGACACGGCCAGCCCGGTGCCACCCGGGTCGTACTGACCGGCGGCGGAGAACGACTGCGGCACCACCACGCACAACCCCAGCCCCAGTACGCCGAAGCCGACGATCGCGGCCGCCGACCCCGGCGCCGCCACCACCAGCGCCAGCCCCAGCACGGCGACGACACCGCCCGCGCGGACCGCCACGACCGGGCCGAACCGCCGCACCACCCGGTCCGCGCCGACCCGCCCCACCAGCATGCACCCCTGGTACGCCGCGTACCCCCAGGAGGCGATCGCGGCGGACGCGGCGAGACCGTTGCGCAGGTAGAGGGCGCTCCAGTTCGAGGTCGCCGAGTCCGCGATGTACATGAGCGCCACGGCAAGACCGATCAGGACGATCGGCCGCCACGGTACGGCCGGCGCGGGCGTGCCTGCCGGCCCGGCATCGGCGGGTGCGGTCTCCTCGGCGCGCGACAGCAGGCGCGGACCGAACCCCACGGACAGGCCGACACCCAGCACGGCCACCACGCCGAACCCGGCCCCCAGCGGCAGCCGCCAGTGCTCCGTACCGGACGAGATGAGCGCGCCGAGGATGCCCGCGGCGCTCCACACCGCATGGAACGAGGCAAGGATGCTCCGCCCGTACCGTCGCTCCAGGCCGACGCCCTGCATGTTCATCGTGGCGTCGACCGCGCCGACGCAGACGCCGAAGAACGCGAGCGCCACGTACAGCCCGGGGCGGTTGGGCACCAGGCCGGTGGCGAGCACCGACAGGCAGACGACCGGCTGCACCACCCGCAGCACCGCGGCACTGCCGACCCGCTCGGCGACCAGGCCCGCCAGCAGGCTGCCCACCCCCGCCACCACCGGTACGGCGAGCAGCAGTCCGGCCAGCCCCAGGTCGCTGAACCCGAACCGGGTCTGGAGCACCGGCACCTGGGTCAACAGCGCGGCGAAGCACAGGCCCTGGACGAAGTAGCTCGCCGAGATCGCGACTCGGCGGCGGCCGTCCCGGTACCCGGTGGTGGTGTGCTCGGCGATCCCGGTCATCGCCGCCTCCCGTCCGCGTACGTGCCGGGAAGCGTATCCGAAAGTTCCTCGCGTTGGGGGTCGGTCAGCCGTCCAGGGCCCGGGCCACCGACTCCCACGCGTCGTGCTCCGGCGCCGCCGACCCCACCGGGCAGACCTTCCGGAAATCGCACCAGCCGCACCGCATGCTCGGCGCCGTCGGGAACGCGTCGTCCGGGTCCTCGCCGCCGGAGACCCGCCGCTCGGCCGCCACGATGTCCCGCGCGGTGTCCTCCGCCCGGGTCAGGTGCCGCTGCAACGACTCGTCGGTGTGGTCGTGCGCCGCCACCTCCCCGGTCGGCAGGTGGTGCAACTCGACCCGGTGACACGCCCGGTGCATCGTGCGCGCGGTGGCCACCGCGTACAGCGCGAGGGCGCGGGAACCACGGGCGTCGTCCGAGGTCAGCGGCGAACGGCCGGTCTTGTAGTCGACGATGACCAGCTCGTCGCCGCGCCGGTCGATGCGGTCCACCCGCCCGTTGAACGCCAGCACCGCCGTCCGGGTCGCGACCACGCGCTCGACGCCGACCGGGTCCTCGTCCGGATCCAGCGTCCCCACGTACTCCTCCAGCCAGCGTAACGCCAGCGCGAACGCGGCCTTGCCCTGCTCCGCGTCGCGGTAGCCCTCCGACACCCAGGTCGCGCGCAGCAGCCGGGCCAGCGCCGCCGGGTCGCGCGACTCCGCCGGCAGGCCGTGCCAGTTCTTCAGGGCGGTGTGCACGCTCGCACCCAGCGAGTTGTGCGCCCACGGCGGGCCCTTCGGCGGCTGCGGCCGATCCACGTACTGGTAGCGGTAGCGCCGGGGACAGTCCTCGTACGCCCCGAGCTTGCTCGGTGTGCACACGAACAGCTTCTCCGGCATCCCGCCGAGAGTGAGCTGTTCGGGCACCACGGCCCGCCGTACCTGTTCGGTCATCGCGCGCATCCCGTCGACTGGCCGGTGGAATCGGACACCCCTCTGATCCTGCCAGTGCCCTATGACAATCCGTACTCGACACGGGCGGCCACCGCGTCGGCGGGGGTATCGTGGCGGCGATCCCCACCGGAGGTGTACATGGGCCTGCTCAAGTGGATGCGCGGCGACAGCGACTCGCCGACGTCCGCCATGCTCGCGGCCGGTCTCGGCGAGCTGAGCGGCGTGCTGTCGGCCGGGAAGCGCAAGCAGACCGAGCTGATCCAGGAGCAGCAGAACAAGCGGGAGGACATCTCCAACGGTGCCCCCGCCGGCGTCGACCTGGACCGCGGCGTCGCCGTCATCCGCCGCCGCCCCACGGCCGACACCCCCGAGCCCACCGCCTGAACCGCGTCAGCTGGAGTACTGGCGGACGAAGCTCGCGACCGCGTCGGCGATGAGCTGGACCGCGATGGCCGCCACGAGCAGACCGGAGATGCGGGTCACGACCTCGATGCCGCCCTGCTTGAGCACCCGGACGATCACGTTCGAGAAGCGCAGGAACGCGAAGATGATCAGGTGTACGGCGATGATCGCCGCGCCGATCGCCACGTAGTCGGTGAAGCCGCCGGCCTGCCGGACGAACACGATCGTGGCGACGATCGCGCCCGGCCCGGCCAGCAGCGGCGTCCCGAGCGGTACGAGCGCGACGTTCGACGTGGCGCTGCTGTCGGGGTCGTCCTGCTTGCCGGTCAACAGTTCCAGCGCGACGAGCAACAGCAGCAGGCCGCCGGCCGCCTGCATCGCGGGCAGCGAGATCCCCAGGTACGACAGGATCTGCCCGCCGGCCACCGCGAACCCCACGATGACGCCGAACGACAGCGCCACCGCCTGCCACGCCGCCTTGTTACGGGCCCGGAAGTCGAGGCTACGGGTGAGCGCGAGGAAGATCGGCACGGAGCCGGGCGGGTCCACGATCACGAACAGCGTCACCAGCGCCGCACCGAACAGCTTCGTATCCACCCGCCACCCCCTCCGACGCCCACCGAATCATGTCCGTGCCGGCGGTACGGCCCCGGGTGCGCCGGGAGTGACCGGGCACGCCCCCGTCGCGAGGTCCAGGATCCGCTCGTACGACGCGGGCGTGGTCGTCTCGACCGCCAGTCCGGTCGGCTTGTTCGTACCGTGGAAGTCGCTGGAACCGGTCACGAACAGCCCGTACGCCGCGGCCAGGTCCCGGGCGTGCGCCCGTTCGGCCGGCCCGTGGTCGGGGTGGTCGGCCTCCAGCCCGGCCAGCCCCGCCGCCGCCATCTCCGCGATCACCCCGTCCGGTACGACCCGGCCACGCTTGTGCGCCAACGGATGCGCGAACACCGGTACCCCGCCGGCGCCGGTGATCAGCCGCAGCGCCTCGAAGACCTCGATGTCCTCCTTCGGCAGCCGGAACCGCTGCCCCAGCCACTGCGGCGCGAACGCCTCGGACACCGTCCCGACCAGCCCCCGCCGGATCAGCGCGTGCGCCAGGTGCGGCCGGCCGACCGGGGCGCCCGCCGCGTCGGCCAGTACCTCGTCCCAGGTGACGTCGATCCCCCCGGCACGCAGCAGGTCGACCATCCGCCGGGCCCGACCCGCCCGGTTCTCCCGTACCCGGCGCAGCGCGGCCGACAGCTCCGGCTCGTCCGGATCCGGCAGGTACGCCAGCAGGTGCAGCCCGATCCCCGGCGAGACGCCCAACCACCGGGCCGACACCTCGATCCCCGGTACCAGCGTCAACCCGTCCGGTACGGCCGCCGCGGCCTCCGCCCACCCCGCGACGGTGTCGTGGTCGGTCAGCGCGACGACCGACAGCCCCACGTCCGCGGCGAGCTTCATGAGTTCGGCGGGACTGTTGGTCCCGTCGCTGGCCGTGGAGTGGACGTGCAGGTCGATCCGCATGCCGCCATTCTGCCCACTCGACCGGCCGCACCTTGCCCCAAGCACCACGGCGCCCCGCCGGTACGGTCCGGCGGGGCGTCGTCACGCGGTACTTCCCAGGGCTACGCCCCGTCCGACTCGCCGTCGCTCTCACCGAGCCGGGCCTCCACGGCCTCCGGCTCGTACATCTCCTCGACGACGCGCAGGTACAGCTCGTTCGGGTTGGGCAGGTGGGGCACCTCGCGCAGCGCCTGGTCCTGGCCGGCCGACTCCAGCACGAACGTGCCGTAGTTGAGCATCCGGCCGAGCGGCGACTGCTGGTACTTCATGTCGGTGACGCGGGCCAGCGGCATCATCGCCACCTTGCGCGTGACCAGGCCGTTGATCAGCATGACCCGCTTGTTGGTGAGGATGAAGCGGTCCTGGAACCAGTCCAGCACCCGCCAACCGACCCAGACCAGCGACAGCACCCAGATCAGCACGACGACGGTCACCGCGATGTCCGCCTTGTAGTGCGCGAGCAGGCTGGAGACGAACCCCATCAGGAACGTCGCGAGCACCACCACGACGATCGGGATGATGATGTGGATCCAGTGCCGCCGCCACTCCCCCCGGTACTTCTCGGTCGGGAACAGGTAACGCGCCACGTACGAACTGGGTTCGGGCTCGACCGGCAGTACGCGCCGGGGCCCGTCGGTCGGCAGACCGGTGCTGCCGTCGTACGGATCCTCGGGGTCCGGGTACTCCGCCGAGGCGACGGACGGGGCGGCGCCGGGAGTCTCCCCGTCGTACTCCGAAGGCGCGCCCGCATAGGGACGCGCCTCTGGGTCGGGCCCGGACCGCATGCCCGGGATCGGTCCCGTGTCCCGGCCCGCTACGGGGCCGGCGTCGATGTCCCGGTCGGGAATCGGCTCGGTGTCGCGCCGAGCGTCATCCCCTGACCGGTCTGACTCGTCGCGGTGCATCCCGACAAGCTAGCCCACGAGGCTGGAGAAGAAGTTCCCCACGCCGGTCAGAATGTCGACAATGCCGCCACCGATGGTCTTCGCGACCGTGGCTGCGGAGTTTGGCTTGTAGGCGATGAAGAAAATCAGAAAGGCGAGACCACCCCAGGTGAGGATCTTCTTGATCATTGTCCCTCCCCGACGTCACGTTCCACTACTGAGAGTATCAGCCAGACGCCACCCTGTGAATGTCCCGAGCTGAAATCACCAGGGTAATCAGCCACTATTCCGGCACTCGTACTCAGTCCTCACCAACAAGGTACGGCGACAAGGCACCGTACACGAGTTCCGGCGGGCGCGAGTCGGTCAGATCGTGGAGCACGACGTGTTCGGCCAGGACGTACCCGGCGGCGGCCGGAAAGGCCACCGCGTACAGCCAGAGTCCCTTCGCCTCACCGACGTAGACGCAGCGGTCGTCGGCGGAGGGCACCGACCAGAGCGGGGTCGGATGGCCCGCCGCGATGATCTTCGCGTGAGCAACGTCACCGGACACCGCGGCGGCAAGTACCGGGCCCGGATCGGGGCCCTCGAAGCCGGCGAACCAGCACCCGAGCCCCACCCCCGGCTCCTCCGCGACGAGCACGACGTCGGCCGGTCCACCCAGCGGCGCCGGACCCGAACACGCCAGTACGGTCGCGGCGGCGCCGGTGCGCTCGTCCCCCGCCCAGCCCACGCCGGTGACCATCCAGCCCTGCAGCAACGGCCACGGGCACCACAGCGGTACCCGGGAGAGGCGCGCGGCGGTGTCGACCACGCCGGCCCCGACGTGCCGCGGTACGTGGAGCGGGGCGATCGGGCCGTGGTCCGGACAACGCCAGTCGGAGTGCATCAGATCCGGCGGTCGCACCGGACCGCCGCACCGCGGACACCTCACGGCGATGCTCACCTACGTCACCGTGATCTCGTTCGGGAGGCCCGTCAAGTCCACGGGCGCCGCGTACCGCCTGATCCAGGCATGCATGGCGATACCGCTCGCGACGCCCGCGTTGATGGACCGGGTCGAGCCGTACTGCGCGATCGAGCAGACGAGGGAGGCGGCGGCGCGGGCCGGCGCGGACAGGCCCGGGCCCTCCTGACCGAACAGCAGCAGGCACTTCCGCGGCAGCTCCACCGACTCCAGCGGTACGGCACCGGGCAGGTTGTCGATGCCGACGACGGCCAGACCCTCGACCGCGGCGTACGCGAGGAGGTCGTCGACGGTCGGGTGGTACCGGACGTGCTGGTAACGGTCCGTGACCATGGCGCCGCGGCGGTTCCACCGGCGACGGCCGACGATGTGCACCTCGCGGGCGAGGAACGCGTTCGCCGTCCGTACGACGGTGCCGATGTTGAGGTCGTGCTGCCAGTTCTCCACCGCGACGTGGAAGTCGTGCCGGCGGGTGTCGAGGTCGGCGACGATCGCCTCGCGCCGCCAGTACCGGTAGCGGTCGACGACGTTGCGCCGGTCGCCGCCCGCCAACAGCTCCGGGTCGTACCGCGGGTCGGTCGGCCAGGGCCCCTGCCACGGGCCGACCCCGACGCCGGCATCCTGCTCGTCGTGCACAGCGGGAACGATACGACGACCGGCGCGGCCCGGTGACCGCGCCGGCGCACGGTCAGCGCCCGGCGAGGGCATCCGACAGGCTCGTGAGGAAGCGGCGCTCCGCCGGGCTGACCGACTCGCCGCCGATACCGAGGAAACCGCCCGACTTGGCGGCACCGCACACCACCTCGGCGATCCTGGACACCCACTCCGTGTACGCCCGCGCGTCGGCCGGCGCGGCCTTCGCCGCCAGTACGGTGGCGGCCCGGCGGGCCTTGGCGAGCGTGTCGGCCAGCCCCTTCGCCCGGTCGTTGAACTCGACCGCGGTGGGCTGCGGCGTACCGGTGTCGTCGTCGGTCCACAGCTCGGCCGCCACCTTGCGGACGAGCGGGCTGTCCGAGTGCGTGCCGGACTCGATGCCGCGGTCGCCGGCCATCCCCTCGTCGACGGTACGGCGCATGCCGTCCGCCTCGGCCGAGGTGGCCGCGATGACGACGAGTTCGGGCAGCTCGACGAGCAGCCGCCACTCGCTCGGCGTGTAGTCGGTGGTACGTGTCGGCCGTTCCTCTGCCTGGCTGGACATGTCGCCCTCCCCACGCTCGGCGGTTCCGCCCCCAGGATAGAGCCGGAATGTCCGGCCGAGGGAGCTTTCTCACCTGGTGCCGCCACGATGCGTACGCGGCAGTACGTCGGAGAGTCAGGAGTCGGGGCGTCAGCGGACCAGGTCGCAGCCCCAGCCGTCGTAGTCGCCGCCGTTCGCCCGTACGACGGTGAGGACCTGGACGGTCGCCTCGTCGATCTCGGTCAGCGGTACGGCCCGGGTCGCGGTCACGGTGGCGCTGCCGTCCGGGTCGACCGACGCCGTCACCCGGTAGCCGAGCTTGCCCAGCTCGGCCCCGGCGGCGCTGGCCTGCTTCTGCTCGGCGAAGTGCGCGGAGTGCTCGACCGGCCGAGGCTGCTCGGCCCGGTCCCCGCGCGACACCAGCGCCCGTACCAGCGGAAGGTTGTAGCTGCGCTGCTCGGCGGCCGGATCGGGCGTGAACACCGCCCGCACGTACGACCAGTCGGGGTCGTCGGTGGTGGTCAGCTCGGGCGTGAACGGCCCGGGCAGCTTCAGCTCGCCCGGCTCGGCCGGCAGCTGGCAGACGAACGTGCACGCGCCGCCCGCGATCACCCGCCCCACGTACTGGCCACCGGTGCGCTTGGCGACCTCACCCGCGAGCTTGTCCTCGAACACGTACAGCTGGTGCGCGGTCTCACGGTCGGGCGAGCCGTCCGGCCGCGTCGCCGCCAGCGCCACCCGTACGGTCAGGCGCACGGGCAGCTCCTCGACCGGGGCGAGGCGTACCGCGGCGAGGTCCGCGTGCAGCATCGCGTCCTCCGAGTCCACCCGGCCCGGGAACGTCTGCCAGTCGGGCTCCCAGCTCGGCTTGGTGCGACGAAACAGCGGCACGCGACGCTCCCTCCGGTACTGACCAGGCACTGCGGTACCGGACAGTCTGCCGTACCCGGATCGGGGCCGGTGCCGTGCCACACTTCTCGCCATGCACGCCGAGACGGTCACGCCGACCGACAGCGCAGCGCGCGCCGATCCGCCGGTGCTACGCCTCGGCCGGACCGGCCGGTGGGTACGGATCGCGGTCACCGTGCTCGGCGCCGCGCTGCTGCTGGCCGGCACCCTGGTCGGGCAGGACGACGACTTCCCGTTCGGCCCGTTCCGGATGTACGCGACGGCCGACAGGCTCGACGAGCCGGTCACCGACACCCGGCTCAGCGCGGTCGACGCCAGCGGGCGACGGTTCGCGCTGACCGACGACGCCACCGGGTTCCGCCGGGCCGAGGTGGAGGGGCAGCTGCCGCGGTTCGAGAAGCACCCCGAGCTGCTGTCCGGCCTGGCCACGGCGTACGCGCGACGGCAGCCCGGTCGGCCCCGCCTGGTCCGCATCGACGTCGTCGTACGGCTCATCGAGTTGCGCGACGGCCGACCGACCGGGAAGTACACCCAGCGCACGGTCGTGTCGTGGAGCGCCCGGTGAACCGGGTCGCGCGGTGGTTCACCGCACCCGTACCGCTGGGTCGGGTCGCCGCGTTCCGCACGCTGGTCTACCTGTTCGTCGCAGCCGACCTGGTGGTGTTCACGCCGTGGGTGCGGATGCACGCCGACGTGCCCGGTTCGCTCTACCAGCCGCTGCTGATCGGCCGCCTGCTCCCGCTCCCCACCCCCGGGTACGTGCTGGTCACGGTGACGTTCTGGCTGTTGCTGGCGCTGTCGCTGGCGGCGGCGACCGGGCGCGCGCCGCGACTGCTCGGCTGGCTCGTCTTCGCGCTGTACCTGCAGTGGATGGTCGTCGCGATGAGCTACGGCAAGGTCGACCATGACCGGTTCGACCTGCTGGTGGCGCTCGCGGTGCTGCCGACCGTCGGCGCCGCGCGGCACGGCGACCCCACCCGGTCCGAACGCGCCGGCTGGGCGTTGCGCGCCACCCAGCTCGCCGTCGTCGCCACCTACTTCCTGTCCACGTGGGCGAAGTTGCGGTTCGGCGGCCTCGACTGGCTGACCGGCGCAACCATGACCCGCGCCGTACTCCGCCGCGGCACCGTGTTCGCCGAGTGGTCCACGCACGTACCGCACCTGCTGGTGGTGGTGCAGTTCCTGATCGTGGCGTTCGAGCTGTCCACGCCGCTGGTGTTCGTCCTGCGCGGCCGCTGGCACTGGCTCTGGGTCGCCCTGATGTACGCCTTCCACGTCATGGTGTACGCCGCGGTCACGATCAGCTTCATCCCGCACCTGGTCGCGATGACCAGCTTCCTGCCGCTGGAGAAGGTGCGCCCGGTCGTACGGCTGCGGCGCCTGCTGCGCCGCCGGGCCGACCGCCCACTCCCGGCCGACTGACCCGCCCGGCTACCGGGTCACCGGATCGTTCGTCGGGCGCGGCGTCGGGCGCTCGGCCTGCGGCAACGCGCACGCCGGGGTGCCGCCGGGCATCCGGTCGCGGTGCCGCGCGATCCACCGGTACACCGGCCACGCCAGCCACCGCACCGGCGGCGCACCGAGCACCGCCCCCAGGGGCCGCCAGTACGACCCGGCGTCGCGGAGTACGCGGGCGATGGCGTCGGGGCCGGCCGCGTGCCCGGCACCGATCCACTGCACCGCGGCCTCGGCCTGCTCCTGCGTGACGCCGAGCGCGGCCAGGTCGGCGTACTGCCACGGCAGCACCTCGGCGCTCGTCGGGATGTGCCGCTCCAGGAACCCGGCGCACGTCGTGCAGAACGCGCAGTCCCCGTCGTACAGGAAGGTCGGCCTCATGCCCCCATCGTCCACCCTGGGGGCCGCGGTGGCGACGTGACGGCTCCCTCCCTTCGCAGGTCGGCGCGGCCCTTCCGCAGGTCGGCGCGGCGACCCGCCCGGGAGACGGAAAACGCCGGAACCGGTGGACGACAGCTCGAACACGTGTTCGAATAGATGCATGCGCTGGGAGGAGCTGCGGGCGGACCGGCCCGCCGAGGGGATGCTGCCGCTGGACCTGCCCGAGCCGGCGGCACGCGGTCGCGGGTCCGGCCGGGCGGGTCTGCCGCTCGCCCCGACCGGCCCCGTGATCGCCGGCACCGAGGACGCGGTCGCCATCGAGATCCAGGCCAAGTCGCTGATCAACCGCGTCCCGGCCACCTCCGACATGCCGTTCCAGTGGACGATCAACCCGTACCGCGGCTGCACCCACGCGTGCGTCTACTGCTTCGCCCGCAACACCCATACGTACCTCGACCTCGACGCGGGCCACGACTTCGACTCGAAGATCGTGGTGAAGGTGAACGCCGGGCCCGTGCTGCGGCGGGAGCTGGCCAGCCCGCGCTGGCACGGCGAGCCCATCGCGATGGGCACCAACGTCGACTGCTACCAACGCGTCGAGGGCCGCTACCGGCTGATGCGCGAGATCCTGTCCGCGCTGCGCGACCACGCGAACCCGTTCTCCATCCTCACCAAGGGCACGCTGATCCAGCGCGACATGGACCTGCTCTGCCAGGCCGCCGAGGTCACCGACGTGTCCGTCGCGTTCTCCATCGGGTTCCTCGACGAGACGCTCTGGCGGCACGTCGAGCCGGGCACGCCCTCGCCGTCCCGACGACTCGATCTGGTACGTCGGTTCGCGGACGCCGGGCTGGCTCCCTCGGTGCTGATGGCGCCGATCCTGCCGGGCCTGACCGACACCGAGGAACACCTCGACCGTACGGTCGGGGCGCTGGTGGCGGCCGGCGCCCGCAGCATCACGCCGATCGTCCTGCACCTGCGCCCCGGCGCCCGCGAGTGGTACCAGGGGTTCCTGCGCCGCGAGTACCCGCGGCTGCTGGAGCCGTACCGCCGGCTCTACCGGGACGGGAGCTACGCGCCGTCGGCGTACCAGCGGGAGGTCACGGCACGGGTGCGGACGGCGACCCGCCGGCACGGGCTGCGCGCCCCCGGCCCGGACAGCTTCCGCCGGGTCGGCGACGAGCCGCCCGACGGTGCCTCGCCGGTGCCCCCGACGGGTGGTCGGCAGGCGGTGTCCGGCCAGCTCCGACTGCTCTGACGTACCGTCCGATCAGGGGCGCACTCCAGTTGCGGCGGGTTGTACCCTCGGGGCTCGACATCGCGCTCCCCCCCAGTCGGTCCGGCCGGCTCCGTCGGCCTGCCAGCGCGGGACAGGCTCTCGGACGATGCCGCGCCGGCGGCGCAGGAAAGGCAGGACCATGACCTGGCCACAGGGCCCCGGGGATCCGTACGGGCAGCATCCCGGCGGCTACGACCCCTACGGCCAGCAGCAGCCCCCGTCCAACGCGATCCAGCCGTACTCGGGCCCGGCCGGCTACCAGCCCGGCTACCAGCCGTACGCGGCGTATCCGCCGCGGCCGAAGACGAACCCGATGGCGATCGTCTCCCTCGTCTGCTCGCTGGGCGGGATCTTCATCGTGCCGCTGCTCGGCTCGATCGCCGGCATCATCTTCGGCCACATCGCCAAGTCGCAGCTGAAGACGTCCGGCGAGGGCGGCGACGGCATGGCCACGGCCGGCCTCGTCATCGGCTACATCTTCGCCGGTCTCTACGGGCTCGGCTGCTGCGGCTACGTCATCTTCGTGATGGGCGTGTTTGGGCTCGCCGGAGCGGCGTCCAGCTCCAGCAGTTCCGGCTACACGTTCATCCTGCCGTCGCTGCTCTCCGCCTTCGGCATCGGCTGACCCACCCCGTACCTGCCCCGGCCTCACCGGACCCGGCTTCGCCGTGGCCTGCCCTCACCCGGCTGCCACGGCGGGTTCGCTGGGCCGGGTCCGGTGGGTGGGCCGTGCCTGGTCGAGTTCGCCCCGGCGGTCTGACTCGCTCAGCCGGGTTCGCTGGGCCGGTTCGGCCCGGGCGGGCTCTGCGCAACAGCCTGGCGGGGCTTGTCCCGCTGCGCGGGGCGGCCGGCGGGGAGCGGCGCGGTGGGCGGCGGTCACGCCGGCCGGACACGTACCGGATGGGTTGGTGGACGGGCGATCCGATGGTTGCGCGCGCCGGAGCGTCGGTGGGGCTGGTGCTGCCGGCCGAGCGGGGTCAGTCGCGGTAGCGGGCTTCGCGGACGCTGTTGCCGCCGTCGACGACGATCAGCTGGCCCGTGACGTACGACGCAGAGGGTGTGCACAGGAACGCGATGACCGCGGCGACCTCGTCCGCGGAGCCGGGTCGGCCCATCGGGGTGTCGAGGCCCTGGCGGAGTTCGCCGAGGGTGGAGGCGTCGGTGTGGATCAGGCCGGGCGCGACCGCGTTGACGGTGACGCCGTCGGCGATGAGTTCCATGGCGAGGGCGCGGGTGAGGCCGAGTACGCCGGCTTTGGCCGCGGCGTACGCGGACTCGGTGGGCATGGCGTTGATGGGGCCCTCGGTCGCGGAGACGCTGACGACGCGACCCCAGCCGCGTTCGGACATCGCGCCGACGACGGCCCGGCTGACCAGGAACGCGCTGGTCAGGTTGCGGTCCAGTTCGGCGCGCCATTCGTCGTGGCTGAGCTGGGTGACGGGCCGGAAGACCTCGGGGCTGGTACGCGAGGCGAGGCCGGCGTTGTTGACGAGGATGTCGACGTCGCCGAGCTGGTCCTGTACCGCGTCGGCGAGCGCGCCGACCTCGGACTCGTCGGTCAGGTCGGCGACGAAGCCGGTGCCGCCGATCTCCTTGGCCCGGTCGTGGATGCGCCGGGTGGTGGACACGATGGCGACGGTCGCGCCCATGGCCGCGAGCCGGCGCGCGGTGGCGAAGCCGATGCCGTTGGGGCTGCCCGCCCCGGTGACGAGCGCGACCCGCCCGGTGAGGTCGTCGCCGGCCGGCGGTGGAAGGTCCGGCAGCGTCTGGTCGGTCATGCCAAGATCCTCCCTGGTACGCGGGCACCCTCGCAACGGGGCCGACTCCCGCGTTCGCGCCATCCCGTACGGGGAGGGCTCCCGCGTTCGCAGCCGAAACTACGGTGGCCGGTGAGCAGCGGGAGGAGATTCGGTCATGAGTAACCAGAACGGTGCACCGCCGTCCGACGGTCCGCCCCTGACCGGGTACGAGGTGCCGCCGGTGCCGCCGTCGGCGTACCCGCAGCAGGGTTACCCGCCGCCGCCCGGCCGGGGTACGAACGGAATGGCGATCGCGTCGCTGGTGGTGTCGATCCACGGGTTCGGGATCCCCGTCGCGGGCGTGGTCGGCGCCGTACTGGGGCACAAGGCGCGCCGGCAGATCGACGAGACCGGCCAGTCGGGCCGCGGGTTCGCGACGGCGGGCGCGGTCATCGGCTGGATCAGTACGGGATATTTCGCGCTGATCGTGGTGGCGGTTGTGCTCTCGGTACTGTTCGGCAACTGACCACGGAACCGGGCGGTTCCGGGAGCATCGGGGTGCGGCGGGGGTGGTGGGACGGTGGCAGGATCGCAGGGCGGCCCCGGCGCGGGGTCGCCGCTCGGGTCGCGACGGCGGGCCGGCGGCCGTTCCATCACCGGGAGTACTCGTCGTGACGGTCGGGGTTCGTGTCGGCAGCCGGTACGTGGCGACGGACATGATCGGGCGCGGCGCGTTCGGGACGGTGTTCCGGGGTGAGGGGCCGGCCGGTCCGGTGGCGATCAAGCTGCTGCGGCCCGATCTGGCGACGGACGCCGAGGTGGTCGACGGCTTCCTGCGGGAACGTTCGGTACTGCTCCGCCTGCGCCATCCGAACCTGGTGAGCGTACGAGACCTGGTCGCGGAGAGTGACCTGCTCGCGCTGGTGATGGACCTGATCGACGGGCCCGACCTGCGCGTACACCTGCAGCGGCAGGGGCCGCCGCCGGTCGAGGTGGCGACGGCGCTGGTGGCGGCGGTGGCGGACGCGCTGGCGCACACGCACGATGCCGGGGTGATCCACCGGGACCTCAAGCCGGAGAACGTACTGCTGCGGCTGGACGGCCCGGCGCCGGTGCCGCTGCTGACCGACTTCGGCATCGCCGAGCTGGCGGCCGGCGGGTCGGCGGAGTCGGCCGCGCACACCGTGATCGGTACGCCGGGGTACCTGGCGCCGGAGGTCGCGCGGGGCGGTACGGCGACGCCCGCCGCGGACGTGTACGCGTGCGGTGTGCTGGCGTACGAGCTGGTCACGGGGCGGATGCCGTTCGCCGGGGAGCATGCGCTGGCGGTGATCCACCGCCAGTTGACGGAGACGCCGGAACGGCCGGCGGACCTCCCGGACGAGCTGTGGCGGACCGTGTCGGCGTGCCTGTCGCTGGACCCGGCCGAGCGACCCACGGCCGGTGAACTGGCGGCCGCGCTGCGCGGCGAGTGGATCACGCCGACCCGGCACACCGCGGTCGTACCGGTCTCGGCGGCGCCGACCAGCGCGATGCCGGCGCACCTGCGGCACGACGACCCGCTGATCGAGGTACCGCGGGGCCCGCGCCGGTCGTGGCCGCTGCGGATCGGTGCGTTGGTGCTGGTGGCGGTGCTCGGCGCCGCCGGCGGGTACGCGCTGCGGTACGGCACCGCGCGCCCGGCGCCCACGCCCACGCCGCACGGGTCGCCGACGCCCGCCCCGACCGCGATCTCCCGGTACGTCACGGATCTGCCGACGACGCAGGTGGGGAACGGGTGGGGCCCGGTGGAGCGGAACCGTTCGGTCGGCGGCCAGGCGCCCGACGACGGCGGTCCGCTCGTCCTCGGCACCACCACGTACCAGCACGGGTTGGGCACGAACTCGCCGAGCCAGGTCCGGGTCTACCCGGCCGGCGCGTGCACGTCGTTCACCGCGACGATCGGGATCGACGCCGCGGCCGTCCGCGTCCAGGGCGGTACGGTCGCGTTCCAGGTGGTCGGCGACGGCAAGGCGCTGTACGACAGCGGTGTGGTGACGTGGCAGACGCCGCCGAAGCCCGTACAGGTCGACGTGACGGGCGTCCAGGTGCTCGACCTGGTGGTGTCCGACGGCGGCGACGGGAACGCCAACGACAACGCCGACTGGGCGGACGCCGCGCTGGTCTGCACGGCACGCTGAGCGGGAGGGAGTGCATCGTGTCGGACGATCCGTTGACGGCGGCCGAGGGTGCCGCCCTGACCAGGCTCGCCGTGGCGACGGTCGCCGACCGGCTGCGCGGCGCCGGGGGCGGGCCGCCGCCGCCCGCGCTGGCGCCGCTGCTGGCACCGGGCGCGTCGTTCGTGACGTTGACGCGGGGCGGCCGGCTGCTGGGCTGCATCGGCACGCTCCGGGCGGTACGGCCGCTGTTCCTCGACGTGGCCCGCAACGCGGCGCGGGCGATGCGCGACCCGCGGCTCCCCCCGGTCACCGCCGACGACTGGCCGGAACTGGACCTCTCCGTGGCCGTACTGACGCCGCCCGAGCAGCTCGCCGTCGACGGCCGCGAGGCGCTGCTCGCGGCGCTGCGACCGGGCGTGGACGGGCTGCTGCTGACCGACGGGCACCGGCGCGCCACGTTCCTGCCCGCGGTGTGGGAGAAGCTGGGCGAGCCGGCCCGCTTCCTCGACCACCTGCTCGCGAAGGGCGGCTGGCAACCGGGCGGCTGGCCCGACGACCTGACCGTCAGCCGGTACCGGTCGGTCGAGTTCCACGACCGGGCGCCCCGCGCGCCACTCGGTACCGGCTGAGCGGTGCGAGGATGGGCCGGTGAGCGAGACACCCGACGAGACCGCGCCGCTGATCGTGGAGGCCATGCGCAAGGCCGCGGTGGCCTGGCTGGGCGAGCTGCCCGACCAACCACCCGGGCGTACGTGCACGGTGTGGTGCGCGTGGCTGGACGACGCGCTCTACGTGGTGTCCGGGCCGGGCGAGCAGGCGGTGCCGGGCCTCGCCGGCGCGACCCGGTGCACCGTGACGGCCCGCGGCGACAGCGGCGGCCGCATCGTCACCTGGCCGGCCGACGTGACCCGGGTCGTACCGGGCGGCGACGAGTGGGAGCGCGTCGTGCCGCAGCTCGCCGGCAAGCGGCTCAACCTGCCGGCCGACGACGACACCGCCGCGCGCTGGGCCGCCGACTGCACCGTCAGCCGCCTCGCCCCCGCCGGATCCCCGCGTACTCCGCTGCCGGCCGACTCGCTGGCCGCGCCGGCCCCGGGGTCACCGGCCGCCCGGCGTACGGCGACGCCGTTCCGGCTGCACCGGCTCCCGAAACGCCGCCGCTGACCCACCGCTTCCCTTGTACCGCAAGCGATGCGGCGCGGTCGTGCACGTTCGGGGTGCATCGCTCGCGCCCCGGTCGAAGCGGCCACGACGGCACCACCGGGCCGCGCCCCAACCAAGGCGTCCAGACCCGCTCGCGGTGCTTCCCTTACGCTGCAAGCGAAGCGGCACGGCGGTGGTTCCGGGCACGACCACCGCCCCTACCGGCGCGAGCGACACTCTCCTTGCACCGCAAGCGAATCAGCACGGCGGCGGCACGGGGCACGACCGCCGTCCCTGCCCGCGTGAGCGACACTCTCCTTGCGCCGCAAGTGAAGTGAGTACCCGGGCGTGGGGTGATGGATGCGTCAGGCGGGCGGGATCTGGAGTTCGCCGACGGCAACCGGCGCCACCTGACCGGAGACGGTGGCGGCGACGGCGGCGCCGTCCGCGGCGGTGACCGTACAGTCCAATGTGGATGGTCGGCCCATCTCGACGCCCTGGCGCACCGTGTACCGGTGGTCGCCGGTGGCCGGCAGCAGTCCGGTGGCGACGAGGAACACCCCGTACGCGAGGGCCGCGGAGCCGGTCGCCGGGTCCTCCGGTACGCCGAGGTCGGCGGCGAAGACCCGGGTACGGGCGCTGCGTCCGGCCGGATCCCAGGCGCTGACGGACAGCGTGTGGCCGGTCCGGCGCAGGGCGGCCACGTCGAGGTCGACGCGGGCGAGCGCGTCCGGGCGTACGGCGAGGTGGACGGAGTCGATGCCGCAGCCGGCGAGACGCGGCGCGGGGCCGGTGTGGTCGTCGGCGGTGAGGCCGACGGCGGCGAGCAGCGGCGCCGGGTCGAGTTCGGCGCCGATCCGCGGCGTACCGCCGGTGAGGCGGGCGGCGGAGGCGGTGGCGGCGACGGGCAGGTTGCCGGCGCCGCACTCCTGGACGAGGTCACCGGCGCCGAGCTGGCCGAGGCGTACGAGGGTGGTGGCGGTGCCGACGCTCGGGTGGCCGGCGAACGGCAGCTCGGCGGCGGGCGTGAAGATCCGCACCCGGTAGTCGCCGCCGGCGACCGGCGGCAGCACGAACGCCGTCTCGGACAGGTTGAACTCGCGGGCGACGGCCTGGAACTGCGCGTCGGCCAGCCCGTCGGCGCCGAACACGACGGCGAGCGGGTTGCCGGCGAAGGGCCGGTCGGTGAACACGTCGACGATCTCGTACCGCAGCATGGTCCGAATCTAGGCCCCGACCGGCCGGTACGCGGCGGCCACCGGGCGGACGGTGGACGCGACGGCCGTCACGCCACGTACGGCAAGTCCGCCGGTTGCCGCGTACCGGCGACTACCCTGGCGGCGTGACGACGGCGACGCGCCGGCGGCACGTGTCGCCCCGGCCGGCTCCACACCGGGCGGGTGGCACGTCGGCCGCGGCCGGACGGGCGGTGCCGGCATGAGCCGGGTGTACGTGGCGCGGCTGGCCGGCCTCGCCGTGTACGACCCGAACGGCGACCAGGTCGGCCGGGTGCGCGACGCGGTGACCCGGATGCGTCCGGGTACGACACCGCCCCGGGTGGTCGGCCTGCTCGTCGAGATCGGCGTACGCCGGCGCATCTTCATCCCGATCGGCCGGGTCACCTCGATCGACCCGGACGCGGTGCTGCTGTCCACCGGCACGCTGAACCTGAAGCGGTTCGAGAAGAAACCGGGCGAGGTACTCGTCCTGGAGGAGCTGCTGGACCGGCGGGTCACGGTGACCGAGCCGGGCGCCGACCCGCGGCCGGCGACCGTGGTCGACGTGGGCATGGAGCAGGAACGTACCGGGGAGTGGTCGTTGCGGCGCGTCGCCGTACGGGAGGCGGCGAACCGGCTGGGCCGGCGCGGGCACCTGCGCCAGGTCGACTGGGACCAGGTGTCGGGCCTGGCGACCGCCGCGGGCGAGCAGGGCACCGACAGCCTGCTGGCGCTGCTGGAGACGATGCGCGCCGCCGACCTGGCGAACACCCTGCAGGAACTCTCCGGCCGGCGCCGGCTGGAGGTCGCCGGCGCGCTCGACGACGAGCGGCTCGCCGACGTACTGGAGGAGTTGCCGGAGGACGACCAGGTCGAGATCCTCGGCTCGCTCGACCTGGAACGCGCCGCGGACGTACTGGAGGCGATGGACCCGGACGACGCCGCCGACGTCCTCGCCGAGCTGCCCGAGCCGGAGAAGGAGCGGCTGCTGGCCCGGATGGAGCCGGAGGAGGCCGCGCCGGTCCGCCGCCTGATGGACTACGAGCCGGGCACCGCGGGCAGCATCATGACCTCGGACCCGGTGATCCTGCTGCCCGACGTGACGATCGCCGAGGCGCTCGCCGCGATCCGCGAACCCAAACTCTCCCCGGTACTCGCGGCCCAGGTGTTCGTCAGCCGCGCGCCGGCGGCGACCCCGACCGGGCGGTTCCTGGGCATGGTGCACTTCCAGCGGCTGCTCCGGGAGCCGCCGTCGGACCTGGTCGGCGGGATCGTCGTGGGCGACCTCGATCCGGTACCGCCGCAGATGCCGATCGCCGACGTGACCCGCCGGATGGCGACGTACGACCTGGTCGCGATGCCGGTGGTGGACGAGATGAACCGGCTCGTCGGGGTCGTCACGGTCGACGACGTACTGGACCACCTGCTGCCGGCCGACTGGCGGGACCGGGACCATGCCTGACCGCGACCGGCGGGGTGAGGCGGCACCGGCGCGCGACGGCCGGAGGTCGGAGCACACCATGCGACAGGAACGCAGGCCGGAGAGTACGGAGCCGGCGGCGACGCGCCGGGAACGGCTGCGCAGCGAGCGGGCCGAGCGGCGGGCACCCCGGACGAGGCTGGAGCAGCCGCGCGTACCGGGACGGATCCGGCTGCCGCGGTGGGACGCGGACACGTTCGGCAGGTTCGCGGAGGCGGCGGCGCGGTTCATGGGCACCGCACAGTTCATCGTGGTGATGACGGTCATCGTCGTCGTGTGGGTCGCGATCAACCTGATCGGGTTGTGGGGACTGCGCTGGGATCCGTACCCGTTCATCCTGCTCAACCTGTTCTTCTCGACCCAGGCGTCGTACGCGGCGCCGCTGATCCTGCTGGCGCAGAACCGGCAGGCCGACCGCGACCGGTTGACGATGGACGAGGACCGGCGGCGCGCCGCGGCGCAGAAGGCCGACACCGACTACCTGGCGCGGGAGATCGCCGCGCTGCGTATCGCCCTCGGCGAGGTCGCCACCCGCGACTTCGTCCGGTCCGAACTGTCCCGGCTGATCGAGGAGATGGACCGCCGCGACGGCCACCATCCGGTACGCGCCAGCGAGCCGGCGACCGGCCGTACCGCCGACCCGCGTTGAGCGTCGCCTGACCGCTCGTACCCGGGCCGGCGCGCTCCGCAATCGCCGCCGTGACAAGGCTTACCGGCTACCGGTGTCGTCGCCCACATCGCGCCCGAAGCACTGAACGAACGCGCGGCCAGGCGCCATGTTGGAGAGGCCAATCCCCTCTACGGCACGGAAGGACGACGGTGCAGTCCGACGAGACCCGGCCCCTCCCCGACGGGCCCGAGGATCGCCAGCCGCGGCGTCGCATCGAGCTCAACTGGGTGCAGGTGATCGCCGCCGTCGCCGCCGCGGTCTCCGCCGCGGTCGCCGCGTCCGCGCTCGGCGTGGCCGGCACGATCGTCGGTACCGCCGTCGTCAGCATCGTCGCCACCGTCGGCAACGCGCTCTACACCGCCTCGCTCCGGCGTACCCGGGAGACGCTGAAAGGCGCGCAGATCAAGGTACTGCGGCGTGCCGGTGCGACCCGGCCGGCGGCCGGCGACGCGTACGAGGCGCTCGGCAGCGTCCGCGCCGCGCTCGCCGAACCGACCGGCCCGACCACCGGCGTCGCGACGGTGCGGATTCCCACCCAACCGGACCGTTCCGCCCCCGCCACCGGTACCGCCCGGGTGTCCGCCGCCGGCCGCGCCGCCGACCCCGACCGCACCGCGGTACACGGCGCCGACCGCACGGTCGTGCACGGCTCCGGCTCCGGTTCCGATCGCACCGTCGCGCACGATGCCGACCCCGACCGCACCGCCGTGCGCGGCTCCGACTCCGACCGCACGGTCATGCACGGCGCCGACTCCGACCGGACCGCGGTACACCGTGGCGACCCCGACCGGACCGTCCGGCACGGCGCCGACTCCGACCGGACCGTGGTGCACGGCGACCGGACCGTCCGATACGGCGGCGACTCGGAGCGGACGGTGGTGCGCGGCGGCGGGCCGGTACGTGGGGCCGCGCCGGGCACCGTGTACGGCGGGCCGACGCGCCGCCGGGTGCCGCGCCGGGCGCTGGTGCTCGTGGGGAGCACGGTGCTGGTGTTCGTGCTGGCGTTCGGTGTCCTGACCGGCATCGAGGCGCTGATGGGCACGTCGTTCTCGTCGCTGTGGGGCCACGGCGACTCGGGCAGTACGGCGGGGGCGTTGTTCGACAACCATGGCGGCGGCCGGAGCAGTACGGACACCACGGTGCCGACGCCCGACCGGTCCGCGCCGGACACCGGTTCGCCCACGCCGACCGGTTCACCCGACCCGACCGGTACGCCGGGCCACGGGTCGAGCCCGGCGCCGAGCCACGCCGGCAGCCCATCGCCGACGCACAGTACGTCGCCGACGCCGAGCGAGCCGCCGGCCAGCGAGGAGCCGGCGAGCCCGCAGCCGTCCGCCAGCGAGTAGCGCCGGCGCGCGCGGGCCGAACCGGGCGCGCCGGGTCGCCAGCCCGCAAACGCCCGGGAGCCTGCGCGGAGCGGCGCTCAGAGCGGGGCGAGCGGGAGGCGGAGGCCCATCAGGGTCGCGTCGGGCAGTTCGGCCAGCGGTTGCCAGCCGCGCCGCAGGTACAGCCGGCGGGCCGGGGTGTCGTGCTGCCAGGTGGACAGCAGGGCGACCGGGTGCGGCAGGTCGGTGAGCAGCGCGTCGTGCAGGGCGGTACCGATGCCGCGGCCCTGTTCCGGCGGCAGTACGGCCAGTTCGACGACCTCGAAGTGGCCGCCGAGCCAGGAGTCGACGACGTCGGCGGGTGCGAGGCCGGCGACCCGGTCGGTCCAGTACTGGCCGCGGGCGCCCTGGTAGCCGTACCCGAAGCCGAGGAGCGCGTCGTCCTCGACGGCGGCCACGCACCGGAAGTCGGTGCGGCCGGCGTGGCTCGGGAGGGAGCGTTCGCGGAACGTCTCGGCGGTCCCGTCGTCCTCGCCGTACGGCTCGAAGGCCGCGTGGTAGACCGCTGTCAGCTGTGCCGCGCGGTCGAGCGCGGCACCGCTCTCCCACTGCACGATCCGGTACGTCACCGGCCCACACCCCTCGACAGGTCCGGACGTGTCGACGGCCGCGTGCCCCAAGGGGTGGGTAGGGCACGCGGCCGGATGACCGTCATCCTGACTCAGCCGTCGGCCCGCGTCCAGCCAATGGCCGAAATCCGTGCCTCGTCGCCGTCACGGGTCGAGTCGAACACGACGCCACGATCGTCGCGTACCCGGACGGTGTCGACGTAAACCCCGCGGCCCTGCGAGTTCACGTCGGTCCGGTACGTCCAGCGGACCGCCCGGGTACCGGCCGGGAGGGCGGCGCGTCCGGCAAGCCACCGGCGCCCGCCGTACCCGGTGACGGTGCCGTCGGTGGTCCAGTCGTACCCGCCGCCGGAGAGGCGGAACGGCAGCGACGTGAACAGGTCCCCGTCGGCGGAGACGGACAGCGCGACGGTGTCGGCGCGCGGTTCCGTGTCGTACCAGAGGGCGAAGTCGAGGGTGGCGGTGCGGGTGGGCGCGGCCAGCGGTGCGGTGAGGGTGCTGGTCGCGTGGTCGGTGCGGGTGTACCAGGCGGACCGGCTGATCGGGCGGACCGGTACGGCCAGGCCGAGGTCGTCGGCGACGGCGCGGCGGGCGATGTTGTTGCTGCCCCAGTCGCGGCTCGGGTGCACCCGGTTGGTCAGCAGCACCACGAACGACCCGGCCAGCGGGTCGACGACGATGCTGGTGCCGGTGTACCCGGTGTGGCCGAACGTGACCGGCGACGCCAGCGCGCCCATGTACCAGTTGAGGCCGAGTTCCCAACCGAGTCCGTGCGGGTCGTCGGGGAACAGCGCGCTGGTGTGGTCGTGCAGCATCAGCCGTACGGTGTCCTCGGCGAGGATGCGCGCCTTCCCGTACCGGCCGCCGTTCAGGTACGTCTGGGCGAAGACGGCGATGTCGCGGGCGGTGGAGAAGACGCCGGCGTGTCCGGCGACCCCGCCGAGCGCCCACGCGTTCTCGTCGTGCACCTCGCCCCAGACGAGCCCCCGCCCGGCCCACGGCTCGTACTCCTGCGCCGCGATCCGCGGTTTCAGGCTGGCCGGCGGCGTGTACATGGTGTCGGTGAGGCCGAGCGGCGCGGTGACGTGCTCGCGGACGTACGCGTCGAGGCGCTGGCCGCTGACCGCCTCGACGAGCAGCCCGAGGGTCAGGAAGTTGAGATCCGAGTACACGTAGGCGGTGTCGGGCGGGGCGGAGGGCGTGGTCGCGAGGATCGCCGCGACCCGCTCGGCGTACGTGGTGTAGCCGGCCCACAGCGACGGCACCGGGTCCGGGATCAGGCCGCTGGTGTGCGTGAGCAGGTGCCGCACGGTGATGTCGGACTTGCCGTTCGCCGCGAAGTCCGGCAGGTAGCGGACGACCGGCGCGGTCAGCTCGACCCGGCCCCGTTCGATGAACTGCGCGACGGACGTCGCCGTGAACAGCTTCGACATCGACGCCAGGTCCCACATCGTGTCGGTACGCGCCGGGATCCGTTGCGCCGCAGGCAGTTCCACCACCGAGTCGCCGGACAGCGCGTACCGCACCGCGTCCCCGACCGCGGCGTACTCGACGACCACGCCGTCCTTCGCGGCGATCACCGTGGCCCCCGCGTACATCGGGTGCTGGGGGTTCTCGGCGGTCGTCGCCAGGTACCGCGCGGTGTCCGGCACCATCGCCGACACCACCTCGGTACGCAGGCCGACCTGTGCGGCGGACCCGGGCCGGAGCGTACGACCGGGGGTGAAGCGCAGGTCGCCGGGGCCGACGGTGGGTGCGCCGCCGCGCGGTGCGGCCTGCGCCGCGCCGGTGAGCCCGGGGCCGACCGCGGCGACCGCGGCGCCCGCCGTGGCACCGAGCAGCAGGGATCGTCGGGAGATCTCGGACATCGTCGCCTCCGTCCTGACGTGACGAAGGAATCCTGCACCAACCATCCAGTACAGGAAAGCCCTTGACATCAATCGGCGACCGGTACGTGCCCGCACGCCCGGTTCTGCCGCCGGTCGTCCGGGCCGTGACGGCGGGCGACGCGGGTCACGGTGGGCGGCGGCGGGCGCTACGCCAGCGGGCTCGTAGCATGGGTGTCATGTCCGCCCCTGCGATTGCCGAGCTCGAACCGCAGATCCGCGCCGCGCTGGCGCGCGTACAGGATCCGGAGATCCGCCGGCCCATCACCGACCTCGACATGGTCAAGTCGGTCGACATCACGCCGGACGGCGCGGTCACGGTCGGCCTGCTGCTCACCGTCGCCGGCTGTCCGCTGCGGGACAAACTCCAGTCCGACATCGCCGAGGCCGTCGGCGCGGTCGCCGGGGTCAGCTCGGTGCACGTCGACTTCGGCGTGATGTCCGAGGAGCAGCGCCGCGACCTGCAGAGCAAGCTGCGCGGCGGGTCCGGCGGCGAGCCGGTCATCCCGTTCGCCCAGCCCGGCTCCCGCACCCGGGTGTACGCGGTGGCCTCCGGCAAGGGTGGCGTCGGCAAGTCCAGCGTCACGGTCAACCTGGCCGCGGCGCTCGCCGACCGGGGCCTGTCCGTCGGCGTGGTCGACGCCGACATCTACGGCCACTCCGTACCGCGGATGCTCGGGGTGACCGACCGGCCCACCCGGGTCGAGGACATGATCATGCCGCCGCAGGCGCACGGCCTGAAGGTCATCTCCATCGGCATGTTCACCTCCGGCAACGCCGCCGTCGTGTGGCGCGGCCCGATGCTGCACCGGGCGCTCACCCAGTTCCTCGCCGACGTGTACTGGGGCGACCTCGACGTACTGCTGCTCGACCTGCCGCCCGGCACCGGCGACATGGCGATCTCCATCGCCCAGCTGCTGCCCACCGCCGAGATCCTCGTCGTGACCACGCCGCAGCTGGCCGCGGCCGAGGTCGCCGAGCGGGCCGGCGCGATCTCGCTGCAGACGCACCAGCGGCTGGTCGGCGTCGTGGAGAACATGTCCTGGCTGGAGCTGCCGACCGGCGAGCGGATGGAGGTCTTCGGCGCGGGCGGCGGTGCCCGGGTCGCGGAGCGGCTGTCCACCACGATCGGCGCGAACGTCCCGCTGCTCGGCCAGATCCCCCTCGACACCCGGGTACGTGAGGCCGGTGACGCCGGTTCGCCCGTCGTACTGTCCGACCCCGGTTCGCCGGCCGCCGCGGCGCTGTCCGCGGTCGCCGACAAGCTCGCCGTACGGCGGGAGAGTCTCGCCGGGCGTTCGCTCGGCCTGTCCCCCGCCTGAGCCACCGCACCACCCGGTCCGGCCGCCGCTCCCGACGGCCGGACCGTTTCGTCCGGTACGCGGGAAATGAGCGTCGACCGTGTGCCGGACAGGTGACCAACGCCGGTAGGAACTGTCCCACCCCCGTCGTACGCTCGGGTTCCGATTCCATGGGGGTGTGGACCGTGACGACAGACGTCGTTGTGGCGGAGCGGCTGGAGCCGCACCGGACCGAGTTGACCGGATACTGCTACCGCATGTTGGGCTCCGCGTTCGAGGCGGAGGACGCGGTGCAGGAGACGCTGGTGCGGGCCTGGAAGGGCTTCGACGCGTTCGAGGGCCGCGCCTCCGTGCGCACCTGGCTCTACCGCATCGCGACGAACGTGTGCCTCGACATGGCGAAGGGCGCGCAGCGCCGGGCCCGGCCGATGGACCTGTCGTCCGGCTGGTCGGCGTCGTCGCCGCTGCCCGACAACCTGCCCGACACCGCCTGGATCGGTCCCGCGCCGGACGGCCGGGTGCTGCCCGAGTCCGGCGACCCGGCCGAGCTGGCCGCACACCGCGATTCGGTACGGCTGGCGTTCGTCGCGGCGCTCCAGCACCTGGCGCCCCGGCAGCGCGCCGTGCTGATCCTGCGCGAGGTGCTGGCCTGGTCCGCGGCCGAGGTCGCCGAGCTGCTCGACACGTCCGTCGCCAGCGTCAACAGCGCGCTGCAGCGGGCCCGCGCCACCCTCGCCGCCAAGCACGACTCCGCCTCCGTCGAGCCGCTCACCGACCAGCAGCGCGACCTCCTCACGCGGTACGTGGCGGCCTTCGAGAGCTACGACCTGGCCGCGCTGACCGCGCTGCTCCGTGAGGACGCGACGCTGTCCATGCCGCCGATCCCGCTGTGGCTGCGCGGGCCGGACGAGATCACCGCCTGGATGCTCGGCACCGGCTGCGGCTGCCGCGGCTCCCGGCTGGTTCCCGTACAGGCCAACGGAATGGCCGCGTTCGGTCAGTACCGGCCGGATCCGGCGGGCGGGCACGCGCCGTGGGCGCTGCAGGTCATCGAGATCGCCGGCGACCGCATCGTCGGGCTGAACAGCTTCCTCGACACCGACCGGCTGTTCCCGCTGTTCGGCCTGCCGGACCACCTCTGATCCGCCGCCCACCGCCCACGGCCGATGAGTACGAGGGCGGGGGGTCGTCTGTTCCGGTGACCCCGTCATCGCGTACGGAAGGATCCCCCGCCATGTCCGACACCAGGACCACCGCAGCCTCCAGCGCGACGCCCACCCGGCGCCGCGCGTACACCGTCGTGCTGTGGACGGTGCAGATCCTGCTCGCCGCGTTCTTCGCGTTCGCGTCGGCGGCGCCGAAACTCGTCGGCGAGCGGACCGCGGTGGAGACGTTCGCCCAGATCGGCGCCGGCCAGTGGTTCCGGTACGTCGTGGGCGTGCTGGAGCTCGCCGGCGCCATCGGCCTGCTGGTACCGCGGCTCACCGGGCTGGCGGCCATCGGGCTGATGCTGCTGACGATCGGCGCGGCCGCCACCCAGACGTTCGTCCTCGCCGGGCCCGCCTCGGCGATCTTCCCCCTGGTACTCGCGGTCGTGTTCGCGCTGCTCGCGTGGGCCCGCCGGGACACCACCGCGGCACTGTTCCGCCGTACGCACCGCTGAGCCGGGTACCAGGAACCGGGCCTCGCGCCGCGCCGGACCACCGCGCGGCGCCGGGCCGTCGGTGGAATGCGGCCGTCAGGTGGCGTCGACGTCGAACCGCGGACGCTGCCGCGGCGACTCGCTGGTCGCGGACGAGCTGGTTCCCGAGCCGGTCAGGTCGAACGACTCGGCCGCGCTGGTGGCGTCCGAGTAGATCTCCTGGAACGGCTTGGTCAGCAGGTTCTGGTCGTCCTCGGACAGGATGTGCTTGCGCACGAACGTCTTCGGGTGCAGGTCCTCGATCGAGATGTCGGTGCCCAGCTCCTTGGACAGGTCGCTGGTGGCGTTGGTGGCCATCTTGCGGAGCTGCCGGATCATGTTCACGCCGTCGGAGATCAGCTTCGGCAGCTTGTCCGGACCGAAGATGAACAGCCCGATCAGCACGATGACCATGATCTCCGGCCAGCCGAGACTGTCGAACATCTCCAGCTCCTCATCCCGTGGACCGCGTTCCGGCACCGGTCAACCGGTCCAACCTTACGCACCCGCCGCCGGCGGGCAAGAGGCCGTGAGCGTCAGTTCGAGCTCGTCGCGGCCAGCGTGAGGTTCGTGGTGTGTTTCCCGCCGTCCCGCTCGTACTCGACCGGCGCCACCGATCCCGGCGCGTCCTTCCGGATGAACGCGATCAGATCGGTCGACTGCGCGAGCAGGTGGTTGTCGAACCGGGTGATGACGTCGCCCGCCTTCAGCCCCGCCTTGTCGGCCGGTCCGCCCGACGTCACCTTCGAGATCCGCACCCCGCCGTTCGCGCTCTGGTACGAGCTGTCGAGGGTGGCGCCGATGACGGTGCGGCGGGCCTTGCCGGTCTGGATGATGTCGTCGGCGATCCGCTTGGCCTGGTTGATCGGGATCGAGAAGCCGAGGCCGATGTTGCCGCTCTTGCTGCTCTCGCCGCCGGATCCGTCCCCGAGGGTCAGGATCGCGGAGTTCACGCCGATGACGCGGCCGGCGCCGTCCAGTAGCGGCCCGCCCGAGTTGCCCGGGTTGATCGCGGCGTCCGTCTGGATGGCCGCCATGTACGACTCGCTGCCCTCGTCCTTGCCGGTGAGTACCGGTCGGTCGATGTCGCTCACGATGCCGGCGGTCACGGTGTTCGACAGGCCCAGCGGCGCGCCGATCGCGATCACGGGGTCGCCGACCGCAATCCGGTCCGAGTCACCGAACTTGATCGGGTTCAGCCCCGGCTTGTCGACCTTGAGTACGGCGAGGTCGGACTGCGGGTCGGTGCCCTTCACCGTGGCGTCCGCGGTCGTGCCGTCGGAGAAGGAGACCTTGAGCTGGCCGCCCTTGCCGGCCGCCGCCACGTGGTTGTTCGTCAGGATGTAGCCGGACGACGAGATGATGAAGCCGGAACCGTTGCCCTCCACCTGGTCGGTGTGGATCAGGATCGTCACGACGCTCGGCAGTACCTGCTTGACGACGCCGGAGATCGACTGTGGCGCGCGGTCCGCGGCCTTCGGCTTGTCCGTCGCGGACGGTCCGAGTACGCCGCCGCCGGCACCGCCGCGCGAGGCCCCCAGGTATCCCAGGGCGCCGCCGAGCGCGCCGGCCAGCAGGGCGACGATGATCGTCAGGACGAGACCGGTCTGCCGGCGGGGCGCCGCACCACCCGCGGGCTGCGGCGGGGGTACCGGGTCCAGCGGTGGGCCCACCGGGCCGGTCGGCTGCTGGATCAGTACGGCGGGGGCGGTCGGGTTGCGCCACGGGTCGGACCCGCCGGCACTCGACCACCACGCGGACGGCTGCTGTGGACCCCCCGGTCCCTGGCCCGCCATGCCGGGTGCGCCGTTGGTCCTGCCGCCGTCGGTCACCCTCGGTCCACCTCTCCCCAGCGATCGCAGCGCCACCCGCACCGCGTCGGCCTCCGCCGTATTCCAGGATTACACGCCATGGCATCCCCGACTCGCAGGGATCATTCCCTAGGCTCTACGCCATGGCCACCCTGGGACCACAGAGCCACGCGTTCGCCGAGTCGTTCGTCGCGGAGGATCACGTCATCGCCGCGGCGCGTGCGCGTGCGGCGGAGATCGGACTGCACCCGGTCGGTACCGCCGCCGGCACGATGCTGCGGCTGCTCGCCGCCGCGACCGGTGCGCGGGCGGTCGTCGAGGTCGGCACCGGTACCGGGGTGAGCAGCGTGTGGATGCTGCGCGGAATGCGTCCCGACGGCGTACTGACGACGATCGACCTCGAACCGGAACATCAGCGACAGGCGCGACAGGCGTTCCGGGACGGCGGATTCCCGCCCTCGAAGACCCGGCTCATCGCCGGCCGCGCCCTCGACGTGCTCCCGCGCCTCGCCGACCGGGCGTACGACCTGGTCTTCGTGGACGGCGACCGCTCCGAGTACCCGCAGTACGTGGCGGAGGCGTACCGGCTGCTGCGGCCGGGTGGCGTCGTCGTCGCGGCCGGCGCGCTCGGCAACGGCCGGGTGCCGGATCCAGCGGCCCGTGACCCCGAGACCGTCACGCTGCGGGAGCTGACCAAGTCGATCCGGGACGCGGACGAGTGGCTGCCCGCGCTGCTGCCGATCGCCGACGGCCTGCTGACCGCGGTCAAGTCCACCGACGGCACCCCCTGACCCACCCGGGTACTCGCCAGCGACGGCCGGTGTGCGGCGCGTGGGGCGGCGACGGTCGCTCGCCGGGGCCGGCGCGGACCCGGTGCAGCGCCCGGTAACGACCGGAACGCCACGCGTCGCCTTATTTGCCACCGGGTGATGTCAAGGGGACGGCAAAGTGATCTTGCGAATAGCACTGGGTTGCGTGGTTTCGGCAGACTGGCCGCCGTGTCCCATCCGTCCACGCGAACCCGGTGCGCTGTCGCCTGCGAGTACCACGGCTGTGTCAACGCGGCGGCGATGATCACCCTGGTGCCCGGGCCCGGCCCGGACGGCACGCTCACCGTCGACGGCTTCCGCCCCGGCACGGAGGTCGCGCAGGCGCTGTCCGACCCGTCGCTGGCCGACGCGGTCCGTGCCGCCACCGTCGACCTCTCCGCCACGCTGTACGACCGGGATCCGGCGTGGGCGCCGTTCTGGTGCCCCACCTGCGAGCGGTCGTACTGCGGGAGCCACTGGCGGCTCGCCGAGGGCTCGTACGGCTTCCTGGGCACCTGCCCGTACGGGCACCGGCGCGGGCTCTGACGCGCCGCCAGGGCGCGTCTTCACAGGTTCGGCCGAGCGAGCCGGAGTCCGTTCGTCGTCTCGCAAGGCGGAGGTACGAGTGCACACCGGTGTGGTCTGCGCTCGCGCAAGACAACGCGGCGAAGGGGCCCGGCGCAGCCGGCCGGCAAGCGGTGCGGGCACGCCCTAGCGGCGGC
>NZ_BOMB01000054.1 GCF_016861975.1 Actinocatenispora rupis
ACGCAGACCATACCCATATGTAGCTGTATGCAGAAGGCTCGGCACCGAAAGTTATTTGCCGCATGACACGCATCTCTGCGGTGTCTTCGCCGGAATCGCCGGTGTACCAACGGTTTCCGGCCACCGAACCCGACACGAACCCGATCGTGGTACCCCGCGGCGTGTCGTCGACGCGCCAGGTTCCGCGGCATGTTCAACGTTCACAATCTGCACATAAATGGCAGCTGCCTGTGGCTCCGACGTGCACGGGAAGCGGTGGATGCTCGGGGGTGGCCACCCCGGTGACGGCGGGCGTGTTCACCGCGGGCGTGCACGGGCCGAGTCGGTGTCCGGCGGCTCGTTCGACGTCGACGCGCTGTTCGGCACGTTCGCGGCGCGGTCCCGCCAACTCGTCGACCGTCCCGAGAACGACGACTCGCTGTTCGCGCCGCGCTCATCGACAACGGGCTGCCTCGCCGCAGTCGGTGCGCCGGTGGGGCGTCGTGACCGGCGCGGCGGGCAGGTCGGCGGAACCCGCGGCGGCCGAAGGGAACCGTGCCGCGGCGTGGCTGCCGGGAAATCCTTGCGGTAGAAGGGTTTCATCGGCCGTGCGGACGGCGCTCCGGTACGAGGGGCTGAGGTGTTCGTGCAGCATCACCCAGGCGCCGTCGCGGCGTACGAGGACGTTGGTGCCGCGGCCGGCGCCGGTCCGCGGCACGCCGTCGACCAGGCCGCGCCAGGCGAAGCGGTACCGGCAGACCGCGGTGTCCGGTGTCTGTACGACCCATTCGACGTCGCTGATCTCGTACACCTCGTCGTGGATCGTGGCGAAGGTGCGCGCGATCGCCGCCGCGATCGCCGGCACGCCACGGAACGAGCCGTCGCTGAACCAGTACGTGGCGTCGGCGGCGATGTGCGGCACGATCCGGTCGATGTCGTGGCTGTTCGTCGCCCGTACGTAGGCGGCGAGGAACGACGCGGCCCCGGTGTCCGGCACGGCAACCTCCAACGTCGGCGGGTGGGCCGCCAGCGTACGACCCGCATCCGACGGTTTCGCGTCGCGCCGCCCCCGCCCGGCCCGGTCGGTGCCGAGCGTGGCGCGGAGGGCAGCGCGGGCGGAAGCGTTGGCCCGCAAGGGAACGGGACGGGTCAGCGGCGGCGCGCGGTGACCAGCGCGCACCCCAGGTACTCGCCGGCGTCGGCGGTGAGCATGTCGATGACGCGCCGGGCGTCGGCGCCGCCCGTACCGTGTTCGGCGACGGCGCGGGTCCACAGCAGCCCAGTCGCGCCAGCCGTCGGGTTGGTGTCGCGCCGAGGTGACGTCGACGAGTCCGGTGATCTCCCACTGGAAGCGCCACCAGGCGGCGGTGTGCCAGGCGATCGCCTCCCAGCCGACGACGGCCCGGATGTGCGGCGGCACCGCACCCATCTCGCGTACTTCCCGGGTCAGGGCCGGGGTCGCCATCCCGAGCTGGCCGCCGGGGCGCAGAAACCGTACCAGGTAAGGAAGGTAGCCGTCGGCGGTGCCGAAGTACTCGAAGGCGTCGATGCTCACGACGGCGTCGAAGGCGCCCTCGTCGAACGGCAGGGTGTGCGCTTCCGCGCGGACGGCCTCGACCCGGTCGCCGACGCCGGCCGCGGCGAACACGGCGGCGGCCTCCTCGGGGGCGATCCACCAGTCGGCGGCCACGACCCGCACCCCGTACTCGCGGGCCAGGAACACGGAGGTGGCGCCGCGGCCGGAGCCGAGGTCGAGTACCCGCATGCCGGGTCGGAGGTCGAGGTCGGCGGCCAGGTCCTCCAGTAGCCACAAGGGATTCGGCCCCATGTCGAGCGACAGCAGCCAGCCGGGGTCGTACCGGGCGGAGCGCGGGAAGCGGTCCGGGCGTACGAGGTCGGTCAGGGCGGTCATGTCGGGAAGCCAAGCGTGCCGCGCGCCCGCCCACCACCGGTTTTCGCGTCGCCGTGCCCGGCCGGCCACCGCCGCGACCCGTACGATGCGGTGCTGTGGACGAGGAGTCGGCGCCGCGCGGGCGGGTGTGGGCGTGGGTGCTGCTGGCGGCGGGCGGGGTACTGGGCGCGGTCGCCGGCGCGGTCTGGGAACTGCTGACCGAGCACGCGCACGACCACTGCGCGGTGGCCGACGCGCAGAACCCGGAGAGCTACTGCGCGCTGGGGTTCTTCGTGGCCACGCTGCCGGTGATGGTGCTGGCGGCGGGCGTCGCGGTGGGCCTGGCGACGTGGATCCTGCTGGCGGCGGTACGGCTCCGGCCCCGGGCGGGCCTCGTGCTGCTCGCCTTCGTCCTGACGCTCGTCGGCGGCGCCGTCTTCGCGTGGGCGGGGTCGTTCGCGCTGGAGCATCCGAGCCCGTGGCGGATCCTCGCGCCCACCCTCGTACTCGGGGCCGGGATGGGCGGTCTCGCCGCGCTCTCCGGCGTGCGCCGTACGGAGTGACGCTCAGTCGAGGGTGGCGAGGGCGCGCTCGGCCGCGTCGAACGCCTGGTGGTACGCGCGCACGCTGCCGGCGGTGATCGTGTCGGGGTCCGTGCCGGCCATGGCCCGGGTGGCGGCGGTGAGGTAGACGGACCGGTGCGCGGCCAGCACGTACGCCCCGGCGAGGCGCGCGCGGAGCCCGTGCGGGTCGATGCCCTCGGCCTCCGCGTACAGCCGGGCGACGAGGTCCTCCAGGTCCTGGACGACCTCGCGGACCCGGGCCCGCAGCGCGGCCGAGGCGGTCACGGTCCGCCAGAACGACGCGTACCGGGGCTCGGCGTACCCGCTGACCGGGTTCTTCGCCTTCAGCAGCGCCAGGTACATGTCGCGCAGGGCGCGCAGCACGCTCGATCCGGCGGGACGGTCGCGCACGGCCGTCGTGATCATCTCGCCGAGGGGCGCCAGCCGGTCGAGGAACAGGTCCTCCTTGCGCGGGAAGTAGTTGAACACCGTCTTGGTGGACACGTCCGCGGCGCGGGCCACCTCGGCGACGGTCACCTGGTCGAACCCGCGTTCGAGGAAGAGACCCGACGCCAGGTCGGAGATCTGCTGCCGCGTCGCGCGCTTCTTCCGCTCCCGCAGGCCGGGTTCGTCGCTCATGCCGACACTCTACTTGCTAAAAACTTTTAGTGACAGTACTTTTTCACTCGACGTACTGATCGGGGAGGACGACATGACCGAACACGTGGACGTGGTGGTGGCCGGCGGTGGGCCGGTCGGGCTGATGCTCGCCGTCGAGCTGCGGCTCGCAGGTGTCGCGGTGACGGTGCTGGAGCGCCGCACGGACATCGACCCGACGATCAAGGCCGGTTCGCTGAACTCGCCGACCATCCAGGCGCTGTACCGGCGGGGCATGCTGCCCGAGCTGGAGGCGGCGCGGGACGAGAACATGCGGCAGTTCGCGGCGTTCGCGGCGCAGCGCAGCGGTGGCGGCGGGCCGGCGATCCCGCGGTTCGCCGGCCACTTCGGCGGCGTGATGCTCGACCGGGACACCATCGACCAGGACGATCCGGTCCTCGTCGAGCAGGCGCACCTCGGCACCCTCGGCCTGGTCAGCCAGCAGCAGTTCGAGTCAATGCTGGAACGGCGCGCCCGGGACCTCGGCGTCGACGTACGGCGTGGCGTCACGCTCACCGGGTTCCACGACACCGGCGACGGCGTCACCGTCGACACCGACTCCGGTACGGTCACCGCCGGGTGGCTGGTCGGCTGCGACGGCGGCCGCAGCCTCGTACGCAAGCAGGCCGGGTTCGACTTCCCGGGCACGGCACCGGAGATCACGGCGTACCAGGCGATGGCGACGTTGCGCGGCACCGAGGCGCTGGAGGTCGGCTGGCACGTCACCGACACCGGTGTGTACGCGTACGGGCCGCATCCGGGACGGATCCTCGTCGCCGAGTTCGACGGCGCGCCGCGCGACCGGACCGAGCCGGTCACCCCCGCCGAACTCCAGGCCGCCGTACGCCGGGTCACCGGTGTCGACGTCGGCGTGGACGCGATCACCAGCGCGACCCGGTTCACCGACAACGCGCGCCAGGCCACCGAGTACCGGAAGGGGCGGGTGTTGCTGGCGGGGGACGCGGCGCACGTGCACTCGCCGTTCGGCGGGCAGGGGCTGAACCTGGGCGTCGGCGACGCGGTGAACCTGGGCTGGAAGCTCGCCGCGACGGTACGCGGGTGGGCGCCGGACGGGCTGCTGGACACGTACACGGCGGAGCGGCATCCGGTGGGGGAGTGGGTGCTGGACTGGACCCGCGCGCAGATCGCCATCATGCGGCCGGATCCGCACGCGCGCGCCATTCGCGCGGTGGTCGCCGACCTCGCCTCCCGCGGCGACGGCGCGACGTACCTCGCCACCCGGATCTCCGGCGTCTGGCAGCGGTACGACCTGCCCGGCGAGCATCCGCTCGTCGGCCGCAGCGCACCGGACCTGGCGTTCGCGGACGGCAGCCGGCTCGCCGACCACCTGCACGACGGTCGCGCGCTGCTGGTGGACCTGCGCGACGACGCCGGCCTTCGGCGCAGCGCCGACGGGTACGCCGACCGGCTCACCGTGCTCACCGCGACGGCCGACGACACCGACCTGCGCGCGCTGCTCGTCCGGCCCGACGGGTACGTGGCGTGGGCGGCGACGGACGCCGCGGACACCGGGCCCGACAAGTACCTGGGGCTGTGGTTGGGCGCGCCGGTCGGCGACTGAGCGGTGCCGGCGCCGTGTCGTCGTCGGGTCAGCCGGCGGCGGCGCGGGCGGCGGCGGCCGCGTCCAGCAGGTGCTGCTCGGCCTCGGCACTCAGCGACGTACGCAGCAGCGTGCCTTCGAAGTGGTACGGCGCCATCGCGGCCAGTACCTTGTCCTCGGTCATCTGGTCGACGAGCAGGAACAGCGCGGCGCTGCCCGGTTGCAGCCGCGCGCCGACGTCGCGCATGAACGCGTCGTCCACGCCGGTGTCGGCGAGCTTGCCGGTGAGCGCGCCGCCGGCGGCGCCGACCGCCATCCCGAACAGCGGGGCGAAGAACAGCAGGCCGATCAGCCCGCCCCACATCGCGCCGCCCGCGGCACCCCGGCCCGGTCCGCCGCGCAGCTGGTGCAGCTTGATGCTGCCGTCGTGGCGTGCCTCCACGATGACCGCGTCGGAGAGGGAGATCAGCCCCTCGCGCTGGAGTCCCAGGATCCTGTCCCGGGCCATGTCCGCGGTCGCCACGTCCCGGTATCCGATCGCCACCAGATCGCTCATGACTTCCCCCGTCTCCCCGTACGGTGCCGCGTACGCGCAGGTGAGCGGGCGTACGGGTGCGGCGGCCGTACGGTCGCGACGCTACGCGCGCTCGCCGCGCCCGGGTACCTGCCGAACGACCGTGCACCGGTCGGCCGCGCGTCGGCGCCGACCGGTACGTACGGGGCGGGCCGGGACGGCGTATGCGGCTCCGTGGGTGTGTCTGTCACCCGGACGGGCATCACCCGGTGCGGGTGGTCCCGCCGCCGTACGGGCCGGGCCAGGCTGACGGTGGGTGCCGCGACCCGGCGGCGCCGAGTCAGCGTGGAGGCGAGGATGGACACCTACCCCGCGATCGAGAACCACGGGTTGATCGGCGACCTGCAGACGGCGGCGCTGGTGTCGTCGGACGGCACGATCGACTGGTTCTGCGCGCCCCGGTTCGACTCGCCGAGCATCTTCGGCGCGTTGCTGGACCGCGAGCGCGGCGGGTACTTCCGCATCACGCCGGAGGGTACGGATTTCGTCAGCAAGCAGCTCTACCTGCCCGGCACCGCGATCCTGGTGACCCGGTTCCTGAGTACCGACGGGGTGGGCGAGGTGGTCGACTTCATGCCGATCGCCGGCGACCGCGCGACCGATCGGCACCGCCTGGTACGGATGGTCCGGGTGGTACGCGGGCAGATGCGCTTCCGGATGGAGTGCCACCCCAAGTTCGACTACGGGCGGACCGGCTGCACGGGGCGCATCACCGAGGACGGCGCCGTCCTGTCCGGCGCGGGCACGACCCTGAACGTCAGCGCCGCGCGCCGCGAGGACCGGCTCGTACGACCCGAGGACGTGCGGCTGACCGACGAGGGACTCACCGCGTTCGTGACGTTGTCGGCGGGGGAGATCGGCGGGATGGTCGTGGAGACCGCGCCGGACGGGCCGCCGCGGATCGTGCCGCCGGACCGGTTGGCCGAGCTGTTCCGCGAGACCCGGGACTTCTGGCGCTCCTGGATCGGCCGCTGCACGTACGCCGGGCGGTGGCGGGAGATGGTGGAACGCTCGGCGATGACCCTCAAACTCATGACGTACGCACCGAGCGGCGCGCTGGTCGCCGCGCCCACCGCCGGGCTGCCCGAACAGATCGGCGGCGAACGCAACTGGGACTACCGGTTCACCTGGGTCCGCGACGCCTCCTTCTCCGTGTACGCCCTGCTGGGGCTCGGATTCACCGACGAGGCGCGCGCCTTCATGGGTTGGCTCAACGACCGGGTCGGGCAGGTGCACTCGGGCTCGGCGCCGCTACAGATCATGTACCGCGTGGACGGGTCACCGGACCTCGACGAGGAGATCCTCGACCACCTGGCCGGCTACCGCGACTCCCGCCCGGTACGGATCGGCAACGGTGCGGCGGGCCAGCTCCAGCTCGACATCTTCGGCGAGGCCATGGACTCGGTGTACCTGGCGGACACGCACGGCCTGGAGGTCTCGTACGACGGGTGGCGGCGGCTCGTCGACCTGACCGGCTGGCTGTGCGAGCACTGGGACCAGCCGGACGACGGGATCTGGGAGACCCGCGGCGGCCGGCAGCACTTCACGTACGGACGGCTGATGTCGTGGGTGGCGTTCGACCGGGCGGTACGGCTCGCGGACCGGCGCGGCCGTCCCGGCGACGTGGCACGCTGGTCCGCCATGCGCGACGCGGTGTACCAGCAGGTGATGGACCGCGGCTTCGACGAGAAGCGGCAGGCGTTCGTGCAGCACTACGACACCGACGTACTGGACGCGTCGCTGCTGTACATGCCGCTGGTGGGGTTCGTGTCGCCGGCGGACCCGCGGTGGCGGTCGACGCTCGCGGCGATGGACGAGGAGCTGGTGTCCGACAGCCTCGTCTACCGGTACGACCCGGCGGCGTCACCGGACGGCCTGCGCGGCTCCGAGGGCACCTTCAGCATCTGCACCTTCTGGTACGTCGACGCGCTGGCCCGGTCCGGGCGGCTCGACGACGCCCGGCTGACGTTCGAGAAGATGCTCACGTACGCCAGCCCGCTCGGCCTGTACTCCGAGGAGATCGCGCCGACCGGCGAGCAGATCGGCAACTTCCCGCAGGCGTTCAGCCACCTGTCGCTGATCAGCGCCGCCGTCAACCTCGACTACCAGCTCGACCACGGCGCCGGTCAGGTCGGCGCGGTACTCGACCGCGCGCTGCGCGGGGTGGTCTGATCGCTCGTCCCGCCGCCCGCCGGTGCGGGCTGGCGGGGCAGCAACAGCGCCGCGACCAGGCCGAGCGCCGCGATCACGGCCAGCGCCACCAGCGACAGCAGGAACGGCCGGCCGCCCGGTACGGCCGCGGCCACCAGGATCGAGCCGGCGAACGCGGTGCCCATCGAGGAGCCCAGGTTGGAGACGCTGCGCGACAGTCCGGAGATCTCGCCCTGGTCCGGTTCCGGGAACGCCGACTGCACCACGTTCACCGACGACGTGAGCATCACGCCGATGCCCAGCCCCATCAGCAACAACCCGGGGATGAAACTGAGTACGCCGGAGTCGTCGCGGACGAACACCGGCAGCAGGATCATCCCGACCGTCGTCACCGTGAAGCCGATCCGGATCAGGAACCGCTGCGAGCGGCGCTGCGCCAGCCGGCCGGCCGCCGCCGACGCCAGCAGGATGCCGATCGTGGCCGGGGTGAGCATCAGGCCGGTCCGGATCGCGTCGTAGTGGCGGACCTGCTGGAGGAACACCGAGATCACGAAGAACGAGCCCTGCATGGTCAGCCACTGCACGTTCTGCGTGACCAGGCCGAGGTTCGACGTCCGGTTCCGGAACAACCGCAACGGTACGAGCGGCTCCCGGCCGCGGCGTTCCCGGCGCCGCACGTACAGCACGAAGGCGGCGAGCAGGATCGCGCCGACGCCGATGTACAGCCAGATCGGGGAGACGCCACCCTTCGGGATGACGACCGTGCCGCCGACCGTGAAGTCCTTGCGCGACACGAACCAGCCGTACGTGCTGGAGCGCAGGATGCCGAGGACGACGAAGAACAGTCCGGCCGCGGAGAGTACGGCGCCGACGACGTCGAACCGGGGGCGCGGCGACGCCGGCCGCTCGTCGGTGATCCGCAGCGCCAGCACCGCGACGACCGCGACGACCAGTACCTGCAGGCCGAACGCCGCGCGCCAGCTCACCGCGCTCGTCAGCAGCCCGCCGATCAGCGGACCGGCCGCGGCGCCCAGCCCGGCCGCGCCGCTCACCGCGCCGAAGTACTTGGCGCGCGACTTCGTGTCCCGGAACTTGACGGTGATCAGGATGTAGATCGGCGGGATCAGCAGCGCCGACCCGACGCCCTCCAGTACCGAGTAGCCGACGACCATCGCGGTGAGGCCCTGCGCGAGCAGCGCGATCACGGCGCCGACGCCGTACACGGTGAGGCCGGCGAGGAAACAGACCTTGCGGCCGAGGATGTCGGTCAGCTTGCTGCCCGGGATCATCAGCGCGGCCATCGTCAGGGTGAACAACGTGATGGTCGTCTGCATCCCGGCCACGGTCGTACCGATGTCGTCGGCGATCGTACTGATCGCCACGTTCATGTTCGTGCCGGCGTAGCTCGCGATGAACTGCGCGAGGACGAGCGGCAGCACCAGCGACCAGGCCGAGGTACGCCCGGCCGCGGGTGCCGCCGCTCCGCCGGATACCGCCGCCGTCATCGTCGACTGCCGGCGGGCCGGTCAGCTCATCGGTGACTGCGGACGGCCACCCGGTGCGTCGGCCGGCCGCGTTTCGGTCTCGGCGGGCCGGGGCGCCGGGGCGTCCATGCGGGCCGAGGTCGACGTACCCTGCTGACCCGCCATCGGCCAGCGTTCGGCATCCCCCACCGCGGTCGTCGTACCCATGCGCTCCTCGCGCCGGGCGCCCGACCCGACCGTGGCCAGCGACCAGATCACGAACGCGTCCAGCGCGATCATGACCAGCGACCAGAACGGGTAGTACGGGATGAAGAAGAAGTTGGCGATGGCCGAGAGGCTGGCGAGCACGATGCCCGCGCCCCGCGCCCACACCGACTGGTTCACGAACAGGAAGACACCGGTGAGCACGGCGACTGCGCCGATGGCCAGGTGGATCCAGCCCCAGGCCGTCGTGTTGAAGTGGTACAGGTAGTTGGGCGCGACGACGTAGAAACTGCCCCGGGCGATACCCTCGATGCCCTGCAGCACCTGGAACACGCCGACGATGAGCAGCATGGTGGCGGCGAAGACCGTTCCGCCCGCCGCCCACGACCGCGCGGCGTTCCGTTGACTCATGGCTGTGGACTCCTCCCACGTACGACGGTGCCGCCGAACCGGCACCCGGCGTCGCCGTGCCCCGGACGGCACCCCACCACCGTCCCGAACCGTGGCCGCGCGGACCTCACCCGGCGGGGGTGAACCGGCCCCGGGACCGGCTCACCCGGGCGGGGTGACGACAGCGCGGCCCGGCGTACGGAGGCTGGAACACGACGCCGAGGAGGGAGACACCCATGACCACCGACATGGCCCCGGAGCAGATGCTCGGTGCCGTCGCCCGCGGGGACGGCCCGGTGCTGGAGACCCTGGCCCAGATGCAGTACGACACCCTCGGCCGTTCGGGCCTCCCCGAACGGACCTACCACCTGGTACGCATCGCGGCACTCGCGGCGATGGGCGCGCCGCCCGCGTCGTACCTGGTGAATCTCGCCATGGCGAGCCGGGCGGGGGTGACGGTGGCCGACATCCAGGGCGTACTGACCGCCGTGGCGCCGATCGTCGGTGGCCCGCGCGTGGTGGCCGCCGCCGGTGCGTCGTTGCAGGCGATCGGCGTCGGCGACGACGGCAGCCCCGCGGAGTGAGGCCCGCCGACGTCAGTCGGAAACCGTGAGATCCACCAACCCGTCCGGATCCGTGCGGTCGACCGGCCCGTCGCAGGCCGGCGGTCGTACGGGATCCGGCGGGCCGTCGAGGTCGGCAAAGTCCGGCCACGCCGGGCTGTCCGGGAGCGCGTCGGGTACCGCGAAGTCCGGCCCCGCCGGGGCGTCCGGGAGCCCGTCGGGGTCACCGGTGCCGGACGGGCGGAGGAGGCCGAGCAGCCGGCCCCGCCGGATCGCCTCGCGCCGGCTGCTGACGGCGAGCTTGCGGTAGAGGCTCTTCAGGTGCGCCTTGACGGTGTTCACGCTGATGTGCAGGTCCCCGGCGATCTCGTCGTTGCTGCTCATGGTCGGCAGGTAGCGCAGCACGGTCAGTTCGCGGTCGGTCAGCGGCTCGGCGAGGCGTTCGGCGGGCGGGGCGGCCTGGTCGGTCAACACCATCTCCGCGAACGCCGCGTGCGTGCCGAGGACCCGCTGCTGCCGCCGGATCAGCGGTGCCAACCGGTTCCCCGCGGTACGGAACGGGTGGCTGAGGCGGTCGGGCGCGGCGAGTTCCAGGGCGCGGTCGACGGCTTCGACGGCGACGCCGTCCTGCCGTAGCGCGTCCGCGGCGAGCGCGGTGATCAGCGACTCCTCGACGGCGGCGGCCCGGCCGCGGTCGGGGGAGCGGCCCAGCGGGGCCACGCGGGCGCGCGCGCCCGCCGGGTGCCGCAGCGCCAGATCGGCCCAACCGAGCCAGATCCGCTCCCAGACGCCCGGGTCGGGGTCGGCGCGCAGGTGTTCGAGTACGGTGTCGGGCGCGCCGGCGGCGAGTTCCGCCTCGGCCTCGGCGCCCGCCAGCCATTCGGTGAGCAGCGCGGGCAGCCGGTTCCCGCTGTCGGCCCGCAGTTCGGCCAGGATCCGGCGGGCCGCGGCGGCGTCCCCGGCCTGTACGCGCAGCCGCGCCTCGGCGAGGCGTACGGCCCGGTCGAGGGTGCGGTCCGCGCCGGCCGCGGCGGACGCCCCGGCGCGGGCCAGGTGCCGGGCGGCGACGTGCGGATGATCCTGCTGTAGTTCGGCGAGCGCCAGCGCGAGGAACGCCCCCGCCGCGTACGGTTCCACCGCGCGGCCCTGGCGTTCGGCGGCCAGTACGGTCGAGCGGGCGCGGCGGGTGCCGGACCGCAGCTCGCCGCGTACCACGTCGATGACGGCGCGGTGCGCGTCGGCGCTCACCGCGGCCAGGTCCAGCCGGTGGTGGCCGGCGGCGGTCGCGGCGTCGCGCAGGCTCGCGTCCGCGGCGGCCATCCCGCCCTGCCACAGCTGGGCGCGGCCGAGGTTCCACCGCGCCAGCGCCCGGTACTCGGCGGCCGCCGGCAGTCCCGGCCTCGCGTCCGGCCCGGCCAGCGACAGCACCCGGGACGCCCCGGTACGGGCCGCGCGGACCGCGCCGGTGGAGCCGGCCGCGATCGCGTCGACCAGCGACAGCCCGATGTCGGCCGCGTCGCGCAGACCCGCCGGTACGCCCGGCAGCGTCGCCCGGGCGCGGCGCAGGTGCGCGCGGGCCCGGGCGAAGTCGTGCCGCTGTACGGCTGCGACCGCGGCGCAGGTCAGCGTCACCAGCGACGGCGCGTCGTCGGCCGCGTCGGCGAGCGGCCGTACGGTGTCGGCGAGTTGCGCGCCCTCCGCGGACAGCAGGCGCGGCAGCGCGAGCGTGAACAGTACCCGCGCCACCTCGTCGGTGTCGCCGGACCGTACCGCGTGCCACAGCGCGGTCACCGGCGCCCGGTGCGCGCCGTACCAGCGGGCCGCCCGGCGGTGCGCGTCGAGCGCCCCGGCCGGGTCCTCGGCCCGCAGCCGGTGGTACAGGTACTCGCGGAGCAGCGGATGGTAGTCGTACGGCCGGCCCCACGGGTCCGCCGCGGAGACGAGCCGGTTGCCGGCGGTCAGGTCCGTCAGCAGTCGCCGCCCCTCGGGCTGCCCGGACACGGCCGCGGCGAGCGGCCCGCTCAACGGTTCCGCCACGCTCGTCCGCAACAGGAACGACCGCACCGGCGGCGGCAGCGGGGCCAGTACCTCCCCGGCGAGGTAGTCGGCCACGGCCGGTGACTCGCCGGAGAACCGGGCGAGGCCGGTCGCCGGGTCGGCCGGGTCCACCGACATCGCGGCGAGCCGCAACCCCGCGGCCCACCCGCCGGTACGGGCCAGCAGCCGGTCGGTCTGCCCGGCATCCAGCCGCAGCCCGTGCGCGGACAGCAGGCGGCCGGCCTCGGCGCGGTCGAACCGCAGGTCCGGCGCGTGGATCTCGCCGAGCAGCCCGTCGAGCCGCAGCCGGTGCAGCCGCAACCCCGGATCCGCCCGACCGAGCAGTACCAGGCGCATCGCGGGCGGCGGCTGGGTGAGCAGCGCGTCGAGCCGGGCCAGTACGGAGGGGTCGTGCAGTTCGTGGATGCCGTCGAGGACCAGCACGATCGGCGTGGTCAGGTCGTACAGCAGGGCGTGGATGCGGTCGATGTGCCGCTCCGTCCCCCCGTCCGCGTACTCCAGCGGACGCGGCCCGCCGTCGCCGAGCGGTACGCCGGTCCAGCGGAGCGCGGCGAGGACGTCGGACCAGAAGGTCGCCGGGTCGGCGTCCGTACGGTCCAGGGTGAGCCAGCCGACGGTGCCCGGCGCCGCGCCCGCCTCGGCCCATGCCGCGACCAGCGCCGTCTTGCCCTCGCCCGGCCCGGCCGTGACCAGCGTCGTACCGGCGTCGGTCAGGTCGGTCAGCCGGCGCTCCAGCCGCGGCCGGGAGACGAGTACGGCCGGCCGCCGCGGCACGGTCAGCCGTGCCACCAGCGCCGGCGCCACGCCGACCGGAAGTGCCGTCCCGGGTGGCCGACGGTACGTGTCGACGCTCGCCACCACCCGGGGTTCCACCACGCGTGTCATCCACCGAGTCCAGATGAGGTGTCGGGACGGACCTACGAGAACGAGCCTACGAACACGGCGGACGAGGTGCCCGGGTACGCGGCGGCACGGGCACCTTATGGCTGTTCGGCCGAGCAGTACGGTCGGCGCATCGGCGTCCCGGTCCGGCCGATGGGTGGACCGGGGCTCGTCCGGCGGACCAGCACCAGGCGGCTCAACCCGGCCCGAACCGGTCGCCGGGCGCCTGGTAGTCCATCAACCGGACCTTCTCCCGCGCGAACTCGGCGTCCGTCAGCAGCCCGTCGTTGCGGGCCTGCCCGAGCCGCGTCAGCAGGGTCAGCCGGGCGTCCGTGGTGACGAGCTCGTCGACGGTACCGCCGGCTCCGGTGCCGGTCGCGCCGCTCAGCGTCCGGGTCTCCGGGCTGGCGATGTCGGCCACGCCCCGCGGACGGTCCGGCGCGGGCGCCGAGGCGCCACCCACCGACCCGGGCTCCGCGGCGCCACCCACCGACCCGGGCTCCGTCGTACCGCCCGCGGCGATCCCGGCGGGCATGGCACCCGCCACCGCGGCCGTACGGTCGCCGGACGGTCCGCCGTCCCCGCTCGGCGCGGCACCGACGGTCGTCTCACCCGGTACGGTGCCGCCGCGCGCCGCGACGACCTGGACCAGCCGCAGCACTCCGAGGTACAGGGCGACGATCGCGACGGTCCAGAGAAGTACGGAGAGGGTGGGGTGCGGCCAGATCAGCAGTACCAGCAGGCCGACCACGACACCCGCCCAGCGCCACGCGGCCGGACCGGCGTTGATCGCGGCGGCCGTACCGGAGAGCCGGCGCGGCAGGTCGAGCCCGTCGACGAACGCGCCGACCCACACCGCGAACCGCCGGTACCAGGGTGGGCGCGGCCCGGTCACGTCCGCCGTCGCCACCTCCGTCGACGCGGCGCCGGTCGTCGCGGCGTGCCGGCGGCCGCGGCCGATCGCGGCACGGCTCGCGGCGGCCGCGCGCCGCAGCGCGGACACCACGTGCAGCCGGCCCCACAGCGACACGACGACCGTCAGTACCACCATGATCAGGAACAGCCAGAGGGTCCAGGCGCGCAGGCTGTTGGCGACGATGTCGTACACGGCGCCGACGGCGTCCCGGCCGCCGGGTTGCGCCCGACCGACCACGATCGGCCGCGCGACGGTGATGCCGAGTGCCAGGATCAGGGCGCCGATGCCGGTCCACACCGCCCACGCCCGCAACGTACGACGGCGGCGGTGCGACACGACCAGCGCGCCGGCGAGCGCGCCCGCGGCGACGAGCCCCAGCCACAGCCACAGCCGCTTCAGCAGGTCGAGCGCCGAGTACAGCTGCGGGGCCTGGCTCTTCTGCAGCACCGTGATGCCGACGTTGCTCGGGATCAGCGACAGGATCTGGCCCACCACACCGGATTTCGCCGACGCGGGTAGCGCCGCCTTGGCGTCCCCGATGCTGAACCTGATGTCCTGCCCGGCGACGAGCTGGCTGTGCGCGTTCGTCAGCGCCGTCCGTACCACCTGGTCGAACGCGGCGGACGTGAGCACCGTACGGACACCGGTGGTGAGCAACGACTGCACGCCGTTCACGATCGACGGCTTGAACTGCTGCAGCGCCGGCGGCAGCTTCTGCACCGTCTGGTTGATCGCGGTCTGCACCCGGGGTCGCGCCATGATCGCCGTGACCACCTGGTCGGTGACCCGCGCCTGCACCGCCTTGTCCTGCATGACCTGCTGGGTCGTACTCACGAACACGCCCGTGTTGACCACGTGCCGCCGGGTCCACAGCGACGTACTGCTCAGGATCAGCGCCAGCACACTGACCGCGACGAGAATTCCGACCGCCCAGCGTCGCATCAGACACCTCCCGGCAAGTCCGGACCGCCCACGCGCACGGCAGACCCGTTCGTACCGTCGATGCTGCGCGGCGGGGGTGCGGCCGCTCATCACCCGGTACGGGTGACTCGCCGCCGCGAGGAGTGCCGTACTCCCGGAACCGGTGCCAGTCGGAGCGTCCGCACCGGGTACTCCCACTCGGCCGCCACGCCCGGCCCCTCTCGTACCCCGACTGTCGGACATGACGCATTATTCACGGCCCCGGCCGCCCGGACCCGGAAACGCCTGTGCGCAGCGGAAAGTACGCCGCGCCGGCCGGGCTCGCCTCCCGCTGCCCGACCCGGCGGCGTGACCGGGCGGCTGATCACCGCCGGCGCCGGGACCGCTTCAGTAGCAACGATCTCCGCTGCCCAGTGATCGGCGCGCGGCGCGGTCGCCGGGTTTGCGTCGATGGGCGGGTGCGGCTTCGGGCCCGAAGGCCGACGGCGACGCGGCCGGTCGTACTCGGACGACGCTCGGATCGCTTGCGCCGCAACGAATCCGTCAGGCGGCGGGGAAGGCGTGGGCGTTGCGGGCGCACCAGTCGGCGAAGGTACGGGGCGCGCGGCCGAGGATGCGCCGCACCGTGTCGCTGCGTACCCCGACGGTGTCGGCGCGCATCAGCCGCAGTCCCTCGACGAGCGCCTCGGCGAGTGCCGGCGGCGCGCCGTGCGGGTACCGGAAGCGCACCGCGTCGGCCGGGTCGTCCACCGGCCGTACGGTGAGGTCGCGGCCGACCGCCGCCGACAGGATCCGCACCTGCTCGGCCACGGTGAGCGTCTCCGCGCCGCTCAGCAGGTACTCGCGGTGCTCGTGCCCGTCGCCGGTCAGTACGTGTGCGGCGACGGCGGCGATGTCGGCGGGGTCGACCGGCGCGGCGCGGCCGGGGCCGACCGGGTCGAGGACGTACCCGCCGGCGCGGATGGTGGGCAGCCAGTCGAGTGCGTTGCTGGTGAACCCGGTGGGCCGCAGGATCGTGGCGGGGATGCCGCTGGCGCGGACCATGCGTTCGCGTTCGCGGTGCCAGCGACCCATCGCGGGCACCGGATCGCCGAGCGCCGCGTACGAGGAGACGAGCACGACGTGCCGTACGCCGGCAGCCGTGGCCGCGTCGAGCGCGTGCCGCGTGTGCTCCAGCCCGGTCCCCGGTACGAGCAGGAACAGTCGCTCGACGCCGTCGAGCGCGGGGGCCAGCGTGGCGGGGGAGTCGAGGTCTCCGACGACGCGTACGGCCCGGTCCGGCAGGTCGGTGGCGCGGGCCGGATCGCGCACCAGGATCCGGAACGTGGCGCGCCGGGCGTCGAGTTCGCGGACGAGTTCGCGGCCGATGTGTCCGGTGGCGCCGGTGATCAGTAGCATGGGACTCCGCAATGTCGTTTACCGGTTAACGTTCGAGGCGAAACGTTAACCGGTAAACGATCAGTCGTCAACCGGCGCCGGCCGGCCCGCGTACCCGGAGGACCGCGATGCCCGAACTCCTCGACCTGCACGGCAGGACGAACAAGGCGGTCCGCGCCGCGGCCGACGCCGCGCTCCGCCGCCACGGGCTGCGCCTCGGGCAGGACCATCTGCTCGCCGCCCTCTGGGACCGCGACGGCCGTACGCCGGGCGAGATCGCCGCCGCCGCGAACGTCACCACCCCCGCCGTCACGAAGCTCGCCGCCCGCCTCGCCGACGCGGGCCTGCTCACCCGCCGACGCGACGAGACCGACCAGCGCCTCGTACGGCTCTGGCTCACCGACGCCGGCCGCGCCCTCCAGGCCCCCGTCGAGGCCGAGCGCCGCCTCCTGGAGGAGCGGGTCACCGCGCAGCTCACCGCGACCGAACGCCGGCACCTGCGCAGCGCGCTCGCGAAGATCCACCGGTCCGCGACCGACCTGCTCGGCGGTGACGTCCCCGACGCCTGATCCGGCTCCGTTGAGCCGATCCGTACCCGTGTCGTCGGTGTCGCGTCGCTGCTCGTGGCTCGCACGGGGCGCGCCGCCGGACGGCGCTCGGGACGGGTCGGTCGCCGGGCCGCCGACCCCGAACGTGATCGGTGCACAACTGCCCGGGATCTGCCGACCCGATGCGGCGCCGGCCGCCGAGGGGACGACCGGCGCCGCCCACCGGACTCAGCCGCGGTACGTCTCCCACAGCCGCAGCCACACCTCGCTGATCGTCGGGTACGCCGGGACCGCGTGCCACAGCCGCGCGACCGGTACCTCGGCGACCACCGCGACGGTGGCCGAGTGCAGCAGTTCGGACACGCCGGCGCCGACGAACGTGACGCCCAGCAGTACCTCGCGGTCCAGGTCGACGACGGCGCGCGCCCGGCCGCGGTAGTCGTCGGCGTACAGGCTGGCGCCGGCCACGGAACCCAGGTCGTAGTCGACCGCGCGGACCCGGTGCCCCGCCGCCCGAGCCTCCTCGTACGTGCGCCCGACGGCGGCGACCTCCGGGTCGGTGAACACCACCTGCGGCACCGCGTACCGGTCGGCGGTGGCGACGCTGCGGCCCCAGTCGGTGGTGTCCAGCGCGCGGCCGGCGGCCCGGTCGGCGATCACCGCCCCGAACACCCGCCCCTGGTACTTGCCCTGGTGCGTCAGCAGGGCGCGGCCGTTGACGTCGCCCGCCGCGTACAGCCAGCCGCCGGGGACGCCGGTCGCCGCGCCGGTGTCGTCCACCTCGACGGGGCGGCCCGGCGTCAGCCCCACGGTGTCCAGCCCGATGTCGGCGGTGGCCGGCGTACGCCCGGTCGCGAACAGCACCTCGTCGGCCTCCACCGTCCCGTCCCCGGTGGTCAGCGTGACCGTGCCGCCGTCGCGGTGGACCTTCGTCACGGAGACGCCGAAACGTACGTCGACGCCGCTGTCGCGCAGGCTGTCCGCGACCAGGTCGCCGGCGAACGGCTCCAGCTTCGGCAGCAGCCGGGCCCCGCGTACCAGCAGGGTCACCTCGCTGCCCAGGGCGCGCCACGCGGTGGCCATCTCGACCGCGACGACGCCGCCGCCCACCACGGCCAGCCGGCCCGGCACCGCTTTGGCGCTGGTCGCCTCGCGGCTGGTCCACACCCGCGCGTCGGCGATCCCGGGCAGATCCGGCACCGCGGCCCGGGTACCGGTGCACACGGCGACCGCGTGCCGCGCGGTCAGTACCCGGTGGGTGCCGTCGGCGGCCTCGACCACCACGCGGCGCTCGCCGTCGAGCCGACCGTGCCCGCGAACGAGGGTGAGGCCGGCGCTCGCCACCCAGTCGGCCTGACCGTCGTCCTTCCAGTGCGACGCGAACGCGTCCCGCCGGGCCAGTACGGCCGCGGCGTCGAGCGGACCGGTGACGGCCTCGCGGGCGCCGGCCACCCGGGTCGCCTCGGCCCGCGCCGCCGCCGGCCGCAGCAGCGCCTTGCTGGGCATGCACGCCCAGTACGAGCACTCGCCGCCGACCAGTTCGGACTCGACGACGGCGACGCTCAGGCCACCGGCGTGCGCCCGTTCGGCGAGGTTCTCGCCCGTCGGACCCGCCCCCAGTACCACCAGATCGAACTCGTCCACCCGCTTCTCCTCACGCCACCCCGACGCCGCCGGACCCGACGGCGGTACGGCGTCGAGTGTCGCTCACCGGCCGGCGGCCGCGTGGAACCGGTCGGCGAGCGCGCCGATGCGGTCGGCCAGTTCGGGCGGGTCGAGCACGGTGAACGGCACGTCCATCAGCGCGACCCAGACGGCGATCTCGTCGAGCCGGTCCGCACCGCACAGCAGTACGCAGTTCCGCGCGTCGACGGGCTCCACCGTCGCCACCGTCGGCGGCATGTGCTCGGTCACCACCTCCGCCGGCGCCTGGACCGCCAGCCGCGCCCGGTACCGGTACGGCGCGCTGGAGATCGCCCGGGAGGTGTACGCGGCGAGGTCGTCGTCGGGCGGGTCGCGCGGGGCGAAGCGCGGCCCGTTCGGGGTGCGCAACCGCAGCCGGTCGACCCGGTACGTCCGCCAGTCGTGCCGGTCGGTGTCCCAGGCCACCAGGTACCAGCGGCGCCCGGAATGCACCAGCCGGTACGGTTCCGCGGCGCGCCGGCTGTCCCGGCCCCCGTGCGAGGTGTAGTCGAACCGCAGTACCTCGTGGTCGCGGCAGGCCGCGGCGATCGCGCCGAGCACGTCCGGATCCACCGGTACGGTCGCCGCCGGCAGGGCGACGGTCATCGAGCCGAGCGCCTGCACGCGCCGGCGGAGCCGCGCCGGGAGTACCCGTTCGAGCTTGGCGAGGGCACGGACGGAGGTCTCCTCGATGCCGGCGACCGTACCGCCGGCCGCGGTGCGCAGGCCCACCGCGACGGCGACCGCCTCGTCGTCGTCCAGCAGCAGCGGCGGCAGGTCGGACCCGGCGCCCAGCCGGTAGCCGGGCGTACCGGGGGTCGCGTGCACCGGGTATCCCAGCTCCCGCAGCCGGTCCACGTCGCGCCGTACGGTCCGGGTGGTGACGCCGAGCCGCTCCGCCAGCTCCGTACCGGAGCGGTCGCGGTGCGCCTGGAGCAGGGACAGCAGCCGGAGCAGCCGGGCCGAGGTCTCCATCATGGCGACCATTCTGTCGGCCAGCTAGGACTTGGGTTGTCCTAACCGGCTTCTAGCGTGGTGGGCATGGCTGAGATCAACCCGTTCCGCATCGACGTTCCGCAGGCCGACCTCGACGACCTGCACGACCGGCTGGCGCGTACCCGGTGGCCCGACGAACTGCCCGGCGTCGGCTGGTCGTACGGCGTGCCGACCTCGTACGCCCGGCGGTTGGCGGAACACTGGCGCACCCGGTACGACTGGCGCGCGCACGAGGCGGCGCTCAACGCGTTCCCGCAGTTCACCACGGAGATCGACGGGCAGAACATCCACTTCCTGCACGTCCGTTCGGCCGAGCCGGGTGCGCTGCCGCTGATCGTCACGCACGGCTGGCCCGGCTCGGTCGCCGAGTTCACGAAGGTCGTCGGGCCGCTGACCGACCCGGTGGCGTACGGCGGGTCGGCGGCGGACGCGTTCGACGTGGTGGTGCCGTCGATCCCCGGGTTCGGTTTCTCCGGGCCGACCACCGAACCCGGCTGGGACCTGGACCGGGTCGCGCGGGCGTGGGCCGAGCTGATGTCCCGGCTCGGCTACGAGCGCTACGGCGCGCAGGGCGGGGACAGCGGCGCCGTCATCTCCCCGGCGCTCGGCCGCGTCGCCCCCGACCGCGTGGCGGGCGTGCACGTCAACGGCGGGCTCGGGTTTCCCAGCGGCGACCCGGCCGAGTTCGCCGGCCTCACCCCGGCGGAACTGGCCCGGCTCGGGCAGTACCAGGACCAGGACCGCGCCGGGTACGCGATGATCCAGTCGACCCGGCCGCAGACGTTGGCGTACGGGCTGCACGACTCGCCGGCCGCGCAGCTCGCGTGGATCGCCGAGAAGTTCCGGGAGTGGACCGACCCGGCGCGCGAGCTGCCCGAGGACGCCGTCGACCTCGACCAGCTGCTCACCGACGTCAGCATCTACTGGTTCACCGGTACCGCCGCGTCGTCGTCCCGGCTGTACAAGGAGACGCAGCGGGCGTGGGGCGCGCCGGTGGAGTACTCGGGGGTGCCGCACGGGGTGGCGGTGTTCCCCGGTGACCCCGGCGTACGGCGGATCGCCGAGCGGGAGCACAAGGTCGTGCACTGGTCGGAGTACGACCGGGGCGGGCACTTCGCGGCGATGGAGGCGCCGGACCTCTTCGTCGAGGACGTGCGCGCCTTCTTCCGCCTCGTCCGGTGACGCGCCGCCCGCCGCCGGCCCGGTCCGTCCACTGTGGACGGTTCGGGTCAGTGGTGGTCGTGCGGCCGGTACACGTGCAGCATCGTGCCCGACGGGTACGTGGTCGCGGCGGCCAGGTCGAGGTGCAGCGCGCCCGGCAGGCCCCGGAAGACCGGCTCGCCACCGCCGTACGCGACCGGCTGCACGACCAGCGCGTACTCGTCGATCAGGTGGGCGCGGGAGAGCGCCTGCGCGAACCCGGCGCCGCCCCAGGCGATGATCTCCCCGCCCGGCTGCCGCTTCAGCGCCCCGATCTCCGCGGTCAGTTCGCCGCGCGCGATGCTCGACTCCGGCCAGGTCGCCTCGCGCAGCGTCCGGGAGAACACGACCTTGCGGATGTCGTTCATCGGCGCCGCGTACTCGTCGGTCGACGTCGGCCAGAACGACGCCATCTCCAGGTACGTGACGCGACCCATCACGTGCGTACCGGCGCGGCGGATCCGGTCGAGTTTCCACCGTTTCAGCTCGGCCGGCTCGGGCAGCCCACCGGCGTGCCCGGCCGGCGAGACGACGTACCCGTCGACGGACGCGGTCATGATCAACACCACGGTACGCATGTCCGGCTCCTCCCGGCCGCGGTCACCCGAGATCCTTCCCGGTAGACGGCGCGGACCGGCCCGACTCATCGCCGGTCAGACGCTGATCCGGCCGGGCTGCGGTACCGGCGTCTCCACCACGTACGTCCAGCGCTCGTGCCGGGTGGCGCCGGCACAGGTGAGCCGGACCGCGAGCAGCTCGGGCCGACCGGTACGCGGCAGGTCGATGCGCCAGACGGCCGAGTCGCCGACCGCCAGGTCGGTCCAGGTGGCCGTCGCGGTCGGGTACGGCCCGTACCCCTGGCCGCCGGCGAACTGCACGCCCTTGGTCCGGATCTCGGCCGTCAGCGCCGACAGCGGCGACGGCTCGTCCAGCCGCAGCGTCAGCTTGTACCACGCGCCGCCGTTCACCGACTCGATCACCGCCGTGAACCGTGGCCGCCGGTCGTGGGTGAACTGCCTGGTCGCGGTCACCGCCTGGCGCCGCGTGTACCAGCCGGACCCGGCCGCGACGACGACCGCGCCGGCCGCCGCGTACGTGCCCGCGCCGAGGTGCGTGACCCATGCCCACAACGTCATGACCCGACCGTAAGGTGCCGGTCGCGTCCCGTCTCCGGCTGTTTGGCCGATCCCGGTTGGACCGTACCGGCACGATCCGGCTCGTCCGTCCCGACATCGACCCGTGCCGATCCGTCGCGCGACCGGCGGTGTGCTCAGGCGGACGCCTCGCTGTCCAGCGAGGACATCAGCGCCTCCGGGTACCGGCTGCCGGCCACCGCGTCCGCCGGTACGGCCCGGTCGACGTCGGCGAGGTCGTCCGCGGTGAGCGTGACGGCGAGCGCGTCGACGGCCGGTTGCAACCGCGCGACGGTACGCATGCCGACCAGCGGCACGATGTCGCTGCCCTGCGCCGCCACCCAGGCGATCGCCAGCTGCGGGACGGTGAGCCCGTGCCGGGCCGCGATCGGTTCGAGGCGGGCGACGAGGTCGAGGTTGCGCCGGAGGTTCTCGCCCTGGAAGCGCGGCCAGGCGGCGTGCGTGGCGTCCGCGGTCCCGCCGTTGCCGCTCGCGCCGATCAGCCCGCGGGACAGCACCCCGTACGCGGTGATGCCGATGCCGAGTTCGCGGCAGGTGTCGAGGATGCCGTTCTCGATGCCGCGGGTGAGCACCGAGTACTCGATCTGCAGGTCGCTGATCGGGTGCACGGCCGCGGCCCGGCGGATCGTCTCGGAGCCGACCTCGGACAGCCCGATGTGGCGTACGTAGCCGCGCTCGACCTGCTCGGCGATCGCGCCGACGGTGTCCTCGATCGGAACGTCCGGGTCGAGCCGCCCCGGGCGGTAGATGTCGACGTGGTCGGTGCCGAGCCGGTTCAGGGAGTACGCGAGGAAGTTGCCGACCGCGGCCGGGCGCGCGTCGAAGCCGACGAACCGGCCCGCCGGATCCCGCATCCCACCGAACTTCACGCTCAGCACGTACTCGTCGCGGCGGCGGTCCCGCAGGGCGCGGCCGAGCAGCATCTCGTTGTGGCCGTTGCCGTAGAAGTCGCCGGTGTCGAGCAGCGTGACGCCGGCGTCGAGCGCCGCGTGGATGGTCCGGACGCTGTCGTCCTCGTCGGCACGCCCGTACGCGCCGGACATGCCCATGCAGCCGAGGCCGAGGGCGCCCACGGTCGGGCCGGTACTGCCGAGTGTCGTCGTGGTGATCGTCATGCGTCCACCATGGCGCGTCCGGGGACCGGCCGACAGGCATACCCGCTCCCAGGGACCGGCGGTCCCTGGATGCGTGCGGCGCCGCGGGGCACGGTGGGGACATGGACCGTGCCGCACTCGCCGACCTGCTGCGTACCCGCCGGGAACGGCTCGCGCCCGCCGACGTCGGCCTCCCGTCCGGCACCCGCCGCCGTACGCCGGGGCTGCGCCGGGACGAGGTCGCGGCGCTCGCGTCGATCTCCACCGACTACTACACCCGGCTCGAACAGCGCCGCGGCCCGCACCCGTCCACCGCCGTACTCGCCGCGCTGGCGCGGGCCCTGCGCCTCACCGACGACGAGCGCGACCACCTGTTCCACCTGACCGGGCAGCCCGCGCCGGAACGGCACAGTACGGGTGCGCACGTCAGCCCCGGCCTGCTGTACCTGCTGGACCGGTTGGTGGACACGCCCGCGCTGGTGGTCGACGACCTGTGCGGCGTCCTGGTGCAGAACCGGATGTCGACGCTGGTGTCCGGCGACCTGACCGGGCTGACCGGCCGCGCCCGCAACGCGGTGTGGCGCTGGTTCACCGACCCGGCGGCGCGCGAGCGCGTACCGGAGGAGGACTGGGCGGTGCACTCCCGGACGCACGCCGCGGACCTGCGTGCGGCGGCCGGGCGCCGCGCCGGTGACCCGGACGTCGAGGCGATGGTGGCCGACCTGATCGCCGCGAGCCCGGAGTTCGCCGCCGTGTGGGCGGAGCACGAGGTCGCCGTGCGGCACGCGGACACCAAGCGCATCGTGCACCCCGAGGTCGGCCTGCTGGACCTGCTGTGCGAGCGCCTCACCCGGGACGTCGACGGTACGACGCTCGTCCTGCTGCATCCGCGTCCGGGCACCGACTGCCGCGACAAGCTCGACCTCCTCGCGGTGGTCGGCAGCCAGGACCTGCGCCCCGCCGACTGACGGTTCCCTTGCCCGCACGAGACACCGGATACTGGGCCGATGCCGATCGACGCGGAACCGTACGACGTTGCGTTCGCCAGCGGGGAGGTCACGCTGGCCGGCGCGCTGGCGGTACCGGAGGGGGACGGGCCGCGTCCCGGGGTGGTGCTGGTCGGTGGGTCCGGGCCGTCCGATCGGCACAACGACACCTTCTTTCCGCCGATCCGCCGGCATCTCGTCGACTCGGGTGTCGCGGTGCTGTCGTACGACAAGCGCGGGGTGGGTGCGTCGTCCGGTGACTGGCTCGCGTCGACGATGGACGACCTTGCGGCCGACGCGGACGCGGCTCTGCGCTTCCTGCGTACGCGGCCGGGTGTGCGGTCCGATGCGGTGGGGCTGTTCGGGCACAGCGAAGGCGGGTGGGTGGTGCTGCGGGCGGCGGCCGGTCGGGATGACGTCGCCTGGGTGGTCACCAACAGCGGCCCCGGTACGACGCCGGCCGTTCAGGACCGCCATGCCCTGCTCACCGCGGTACGCCGGGACGGCTCGGCGACGCGGGCCGAGGTCGACGCCGCCGCGGAGACGTACGACAGGGTGATGGCGGTGGGACGTCGCGGTGGGAGTTTCGCCGAGGCGTGCGCGGTGGTCGAGGCGGCCGAGGTGCCGGCGGCGTTCACGGACTTCTGGGCGGACGTGGACGAGCGGCTGTGGAGGTTCCGGGCGCGGAAGCAGGACCACGATCCGATCCCGGACGTCTGCCGGCTGCGGTGCCCGCACCTCGCCGTGTTCGGCGCCGCGGACGAGCTGGTTCCCGTCGCCGACAGTCTCGCCTTGTTCGGCCGGGCGGCGTGCCGGCCGGGCCGGGACCGCCGCGCGTCGCTGACCGTCGAGGTGTTCCCGGGCGCCGACCACCGGCTCGGGACGGCCGCCGGCCTGGCGCCCGGGTACCTGGACGCGCTGGCCCGATGGATCGGCGCGCGCACCGGGAGCCGTACGAGCGCGTGACGGCTCGGTCAGGCCAGGGGAGCGTGGTGACGCCTCAGATCCAGGACGCGTCGCTGGCCGAGCCGACTACGGCGTACGACGAGCTGGTGGCGCGGGCGGCGGACCTCGACCCGGCAGTCCACTGTGGACACCGCGGTCACGGGGTGCGGAAGCCGCGGAACGTCACCGTTCTCCGGGTCGTGAAGCCGAGCCGCTCGTACAGTGCGAGGGCGCCGGTGTTGGCCTCGGCGACGTGCAGGAACGGCCGCTCGCCGCGCGCCGTGATGCCCGCCACGAGGGTACCGACCAGCCGGGCGGCGTACCCCCGGCCGCGTGCCTCGGGGGCCGTGCAGACGGCGCTGATCTCGGTCCAGCCGGGCGGCCGGAGGCGTTCGCCGGCCATCGCGACGAGCGTCCCGTCGACCCGGATCCCGAGGTAGCGGCCCATGTCCCGGGTACGCGGCCGGAACGGTCCGGGCTTCGTCCGCGCCACCAGGTCGAGCATCTCCGGCAGGCTGTCCGCACCCAGCTCGACGACCTCGCCGCCGGCCACCGGCCGTGCCCCGCCGGTTTCCGGCCGTACGGTGCCGGTCCAGGTCAGCTGGCGGCCGTCCAGGGCGAACACCGGCTCCCAGTCCGGGGGTGGGGTGGCCGTACCGCTGAACAGGTCGGCGAACCCGCCGGAGCCGAGCAGCGCGGCCAGGTCGGCCCAGTCCGCGGCGTCCGGAACGGCCGGCAGCGCCGAGAACGTCGCGACCTCCGGCAGGTACGTCGCGACCCGGCCCCGCCGCCGCGCCAGGTGCGCGTGCCGCCCGTGCAGCGAGGCGCCGACCGGGTCGTCGAGTACGGAGGGGTCGCTGGACATCGTGCCGTGCCTCCCGCGTCGTACGGTCCCGCCCGGTGCGGGCGTACGGAACGCTACGCCCGCGGCCCGGCGGTACGACGCGGCTGCCGGGCCCGGAGCGACCCGGGCCACTGCCGTACCGCCGGGGGAGCGGTCAGCGGGCGGCGGCGGCGAACATGCCCGCCTCGTACGAGCCGCCCTTGGTCCGGGTGATCACCAGCAGCCGGTTCGCCGCGTTGATCATCGCCACCAGGTACACCAGCGCGGCGACCTCGTCATCGGTGTAGTGCTCGCGCACCAGCGCCCACGTCTCGTCCGACACCCCCTCGTACGCGTCCGCCAGCCGGGTACCCTCCTCCGCGAACGCCAGCGCCGCGCGCTCCGCGTCGGAGTACACGGTGGACTCGCGCCACGCGGCGACCAGGTTGACGCGGACCGGGGGCTCGCCGGCGGCGGCGAGTTCCTTCGTGTGGGCGTCGACGCAGAAGCCGCACCCGTTGATCTGGCTGGCCCGCAGCTCCACCATTTCCACCGTGGACTTCGGCAGCGTCGACTCCAGGATCGCGGCGCTGGCGCCCGCGAACCGCTTGCCGATCCGCGCGCCGAGGCCGTTGCCGTTCAGGTCGAAACGGGGCTCGTTCATGGTTCCTCACTCGGGTCGATCGATGTGGACGACCATGGGACGACCGCCGGCCGCGGCGCGTCACGCGGACCGCCCTGTGACCGGCCCCACCGCCGATACCGTGTTACGGCGGGAGCCCCGGCGGCGTCCGATGGGTGACCCGTCCGTACCAGAGGAGGAGCGTCACCGATGGCCGGCAGCACCCCCGACGACCGCGGTACCGGCGAGCGGCGGCCCGACCCGGCCACCGAGACGTTCGTCGCGCACCGCAGCCTGCTCTTCACCGTCGCGTACGAGATGCTCTCCTCGGCGGCGGACGCCGAGGACGTGCTGCAGGAAACCTGGCTGCGATGGTCCCGGGTGGACCTCGACACGGTGCGCGAGCCGCGGGCGTACCTGGTGCGGATCACGACCCGGCAGGCGCTGGACCGGCTGCGCGCCCTGTCCCGCCGGCGCGAGTCGTACGTGGGGCCGTGGCTGCCCGAGCCGCTGCTCACCTCGCCCGACGTGGCCGACGACGTCGAACTCGCCGACAACGTCTCGATGGCCATGCTGCTCGTCCTGGAGACCCTGACCCCGGTCGAGCGCGCCGTGTTCGTCCTCCGCGACGTCTTCGACTTCGGGTACGACGAGATCGCCGCCGCGGTCGACCGCACCCCCGCCGCCGTACGCCAGCTCGCGTACCGGGCGCGCTCGCACGTGGCCGCCCGCCGGCCGCGCGAGGCCGTGTCCGCCGACCAGGCCCGCGACGCGCTCGGCGCGTTCCAGCGCGCCGTCACCACCGGCGACCTCCACCACCTCCTCGACGTACTCGCCCCCGACGTGGTGTTCCTCGGCGACGGCGGCGGCGTCGCGCAGGCCGCGCTGGAACCGGTCGTCGGCGCCGAGGCGGTCGCCGCCGTACTCGGCGCCGGGCTCGGTAACCTTGCCGCGCGTTCCCTGGAACCCGCGCAGGTCAACGGGCACCCGGCGCTGATCCTGCGGCTCGACGGCCGCATCGACACCGTCATCGCGGTACGCGTCGACGACGGTCTCGTCACCGGCCTGTACTCGGTGCGCAACCCCGACAAGCTCGCCCGCGTCGACCGGGAGACCACCCTCCGCCGCTGATCCCGCTCGGCCGGCGCCGCGGGGACGATCCCGAACGCCGACCCGTCCGACGAGGGGCGGGTGACACTGCGACCGGGTCGTCTCCGCCAGCGTGATGGGCGCGGTGTGCGCAGTCCGTCGAGCGGTCGGGTGACTCACCCGTCCGACGACGCGACCCGGGGACGGTCCGCGGCGGCCACGGGCCGGAAGGCCGGGGCGTGGCGGGAGGCGAGTTGGACGAGGACGACGCCGCCGAGGATCAGGACGCCGCCGGCGAGGTGGTTCCAGCGGAGCGCCTCGCCGAGCAGGAGCGCGCCGAGCAGCGTCGAGGCCACCGGCGTCAGGTACGTGACGGTCGCGGCGACGGTCGCCCCCGCGGTACGGATCACGTTCAGGTTGATGATGTACGCGACGCCGGTGCCGAACGCGCCCAGTACGAGCAGGGCGGTGGCCGCGGTCCAGCCGGGCCAGTGCGGTGCGCCGGCGCCGACCGGTGCGACGAACGCGAGTTCGGCGGTGGCGCAACACATCTGGACGGCGGACAGGCCGGCGGCGGAGGTGGCGCGGTGCGCGAAGTACCGGCGGGTGTAGGCGAAGCCGGCGCCGTAGCAGAGGGTGGAGGCGACGCAGGCGAGCGAGCCGCCGAGCGTACCGGCGGGCAGGCCGCGCCAGGCGCCGATGAGGACGAAAACGCCGGCGAGCCCGACGCCGATCCCGCCGAGGCGCCGGCCGGTGAGCCGTTCGGCGGGGACGAGGGCGACCGCGAACAGCAGCGTGGCGAGCGGCGTGACGGCGTTGCAGAGTCCGGCGAACACCGACGACACGTGCGTCTCGCCGTACGCGACGAGGGTGAACGGGACGGTGTGCAGCAGCAGCGCGACGAGCAGCCCGTGCAGCCAGGTGCGGGGGTCGCGGGGAATGGTCTCGCGGCGCAGCAGGCAGATCGCGACGAGGGTGCCGGCGCCGAGCGCGCAGCGGATCAGCGCCAGCCACGGCGGTGCGACCCCGCCGTCGACGGCGAGCTTGATGAACGTGAAGCTCGCGCCCCAGATCACGGCGACGAGCAGGAACCCTGGTACCCAGCGAGGCGGACGCACGGGCAGCATCGTGGCCGCCCGGGGCATCATGAGTCCAACAACGAGAACAGACCAGCCCATGAGGACCGCTCATGAACGTCAGCGTGCCGCAGCTGCGCGCCTTCCTCGCCGTCGTCGACGAGGGCGGGTTCGGTGCCGCCGCGATCCGGCTCGGGATCAGCCAGTCCGCCGTCTCGCACGCCGTGTCGGCGCTCGAACGCAGCCTCGACGGCCCCGTCCTCGAACGCGCCGGGCGCACCCGCGCCACCGCGTACGGCGAGCGGATCATGCCGGCCGCGCGCGACCTGGTCGCCGCCGCCACCCGGATCGAACGCCTCGCCGACCACCGCGACGGCCAGCCCGCCGGCACCGTACGGCTGGCCGCGCCGCCCACGGCGTGCCAGGGACTGCTGCCCGCGCTGCTGGCCCGGTGGCGTACCGAGTTGCCGCGGGTCGACGTGGAACTGTTCGAGGGGGAGGACGACGAGGTCGCCGGCTGGCTCGCGGCCCGCACCGTCGACCTCGCCGTACTCGTGGACGCGCCGGCGGGACGGGGCGTGACGCTCGCCGAGGACGCGTTCTGCGCGCTGCTGCGCCGCGACCACCCGCTCGCCGGTGAGGCGGCCGTCGATGTCGCCGACCTGGCCGACGACCCGTTCCTGCTGTCCCGTGGCGGCTGCGAGCGCCACATCCGCCGGCTGCACCGTGCCGCGCGAGTCCCGTTCGCCCCCACCCATCGGGTACGGGAGATGGGGACGTTGCTGGCGATGGTGCGGGCCGGGGTCGGCGTGTCGATCGTGCCGGACCTGGCGACGGCGATGCTCGACTCCACGCTCACGCTCGTACCGGTGCGGCCCCGGCGTACGCGACGGTTGGTGCTGGCCGGGCACGACGACGCCGGCCCGGCCGCCGCCGCGGTCCTCGCCCTCGCCGCGGACCGTCGCTGACCCGCGGTCCGCCGGCGGTCAGCGCCGGGCGTCCCCGGCCGGCAGGCCGAACTGTGCCGCGACGCGCGCGGTGAGCTCGTCCTCGCCGAGGCTCCCGTCGACCTCGATCGAGGGCAGCCCCAGCCGCGCGAGGTCCGCGGTGAGCCGGTCGGTGAACAGCCCGTCGCGGACGAGCAGGTTGTCCAGCGCCCGCTCCGGATCGCTGGTACGCCCGGCGATCGACCACAGGGATCCGCGGTGCTCGAACGCGGCCCGCCGGAACGCGGGCGTCGGCAGCAGCCACACCGCCTGCCGCGGCTCGGCCAGCAGCGGGCGTACCAGATGGGGCAGGGCACGGAAACCCTCGACCACCACGCCGGTGTCGGCACCCTGGTCGAGCAGGTCCTCGACGATCAGCCGGAACCCCTCCCCGCGGTACCAGTGGAACGTGTCGAGCATGGTGTGCGGACTGCGCAGCAGCCACCGCTGGTCCATGTCCATGCCGATGAACTCGTGCAGGTACGGGCTGTCCGCCGGCGTGGTGCGCCCGGTGTGGTCGGACATCAGCGCGTCGGTGTCGTAGATCCGCAGCCCGTACCGGTCGGCGAGGTGCCGGGCGACGGTCGACTTGCCGCCACCCGAGCCCCCACCGATCCAGTACACGTGGCGCAGCCGGCGCCGCAGCGTCTCGGTGTCGGCCGGGTACGGCTGGTCGGTCATGCGTGGTTCCTCCTCGGTGCCGGGCTCCCTCCCAGCCTGCCATCCCGACCGGTGGCGACGTCAGGGGCGCTGCGGGCCGGTGGTGCCGCCGGCCCGCGATGTACGTCAGGAGGTGTAGTTCCGGCCCGGTGCCCTGCCCGGCACCGGCTTGGCGATCAACGCGACCGGTACGAAGAAGCAGATCTGCCCGATGGCGAACACCAGCGTCCACAGCGCCCTGTGGTCGTCGAAGTCCGGTTCGCCGCGCCGTACCGGTGGCCGGCCGGCCGCGTACCGGATGGTGTTCCGAAGACTCCGACGACGCGGTCGGCCGAAACGTCAGGCGCCACCCGCGTCGTGCGGCGGAATGCCGCCCGCGGAACGGAAAGCGCGGCCATCTGTCCACAATGGAGCATCCGCGGCGGGTCAGCGGGGCGCGGACAGGACGCGGGCGACGAGCGTGGCGACCAGCTCGTCGGTCCGGTACTGGTCCGGGATCGCCGGCAGGGTCAGGTCGTCGAGCAGCAGGCCGGACATCGCGAAGTACAGCAGGGCCACGCCGATGCGGTCGCCGGGCAGCCCGGCACCGAGGTGGAAGTCGATCAGCTCGGTGTGTTCGGCGGTGAGGAAGCCGCCCAGTTCGTCGCCGAGCGCGGCGCGCCGGGTCGCCTCCAGCCGCAGTTCGAGCATGGCGAGGTTGCTGGCGCGGTCGGCGCGCATCCGGTCCACGAGCTGCCGCATCAGTTCGGCGACCAGCTTCGCGTCGCGCGGTGCGCGCATCGTCCTCTCGACGACGGCGGGGTCGGGCGCGAGCCGTTCCCGGGTCCGGCGCATCACCTGGCCGAGCAGGTCGTCGCGGTCCCGGAAGTAGTTCGTGGCCGTGCCGGTCGGTACGGAGGCGGCGGCGTCGATGGCGCGCAGCGTCAGGCCGCGCGACCCGTCCCGGGCGAGTACGTCGATGGCGGCGTCGAGCAGCGCGGTGCGCCGGGCCGGGTTCTGTCGCATGCGGGCGGCTCCCGAAGGTCGTTGACACCACTGCAAGTGCAGTGCTAACTTCTGACCACTGCAAGCGCAGTGCTTTAGCAGACCGTACTACCAAGGAGCACGTATCCGCACGCTCACGTACCTCGTCGCCGTCACGCTCGACGGGTTCGTCGCCGGCCCGGATGGCGCCGACCCGACCGGACCCGGCGGCTTCTGGCCGGTCACCGCCGCCGACATCGCCTACCTGACGGCGACGTACCCGGAGACGCTGCCCGGCCCGGCGCGTACCGCGCTGTCGGTGACCGCCGACGGCGACCACTTCGACACCGTGCTGGAGGGCCGGCGCAGCTATCAGGTCGGCCTCGACGCGGGCGTCACGAACGCGTACCCGCACCTGCGACACGTGGTGTTCTCCCGCACGCTGGCCGAGAGCCCGGACCCCGGCGTCGAGCTCGTCGCGACCGACCCGGTGGCGTACGTGCGGGAGCTGAAACGCCAGCAGGGCAAGGGAATCTGGCTCGTCGGCGGGGCCACGCTCGCCGCCGCGCTGCGACCCGAGATCGACCGGCTCGTCATCAAGCGCGCCCCGATCGCCATCGGCTCGGGCATCCCGCTGTTCGCGGGGGAGTTCGCGGTCGACACGTACCGGCCGGTGCACAGCGACGCGCTCGACTCGGGCGTCGTCGTCACCACGTACGAGCGGCCGGCGCCGACGCTGCCGACCGAACGGTTCGACCTGCGGCCGCTCACCCGGCAGCAGGCCGAGCGCATCCTCGCCGACGACCGGACCGGCCAACCCTGGTCACCCGGGTACCCGCGGGCGGACGACCGCGACGTGGCCCGGATGGCGCTGCGGCACGACGCGGCGGACGACCCGTGGTTCGGCGCGTTGCAGATCGTGGACCGCGACACCGGTCTCGTCGTCGGTGGGCTCGGCTGCTTCGGCCCGCCCGGCGACGACCGCACCGTCGAGTTCGGGTACGGCGTGGCGCCGGAGGTCGAGGGCCGCGGCATCGCCACCGAGGCCGTACGCGGGCTGCTCGACCACGTGTTCGCCACCGGGCGGGTCGACCTGGTGCGCGCCGACACCACGCACGACAACCTCGGATCCCAGCGGGTACTGGAGAAGGCCGGCCTGCACCGGTACGCCAGCGACGACCGCCTGCACTACTACGAGCGGCGCCGTACGACGTGACCGCCCGTCACGGGCGGAGCGTGACCTTGCCGGTGGTCGTACGGGCGAGCAGGTCACCGAACGCCCGGCGCACGTCACCGAGGCCGTACGCGGCGTCCGTGCGCGGGGTCAGCACGCCGTCGGCGACCAGCCGGAACATCGCCGCCAGCGGCTCCGCGTACGCGCCGGGCACGGCGAGCGCCGGCCGCAGCCAGAACCCGAGTACGGCCGTGTTGCGTTCGGCGAGGGCGCCCGGATCGACCAGCGGGCGCCCCTCGCGCGACGCGTTGCCGAAAGTGACCAGCCGACCGAACGGGGCCAGTACGTCGAGCCCGGCGGTGAACACCCGGCCGCCCACCGACTCCAGTACGACGTCGACGGGGTGGCCGTCGTTCGCGGCGAGCACCCGCTCGGCGTAGCCGTCCGCGTCGCCCGGGACCGCGGCGTCCGCGCCGATCGACCGCGCGTACGCCCGGCGTTCCGGTGTCGATGCGACCGCCACGACCCGGCCCGCGCCGAAGTGCCGGGCCAGCTGGACGGCGAGCGAGCCGACACCGCCCGCCGCGGCGTTGACGACGACCGACTCGCCCGGCCGGATCCGGGCGCAGCTCGCCAGTGCGTGCCAGGCGGTCAGACCCTGCACCAGCAACGCGAGCGCGGCGGCGTCGCCCACCCCCTCCGGTACGGTCACCGCGTCCGCGGCGGAAATCACCGCGCGCTCCGCGAACCCGCCACCGGCGAACGTCGGCGCGAGCACCCGGCGACCGTCCGCGGTGCGCCCCACCACCTCCGTACCCGGCACGAACGGCAGCTCCGGCGTCGGCCGGTACGTGCCCGCGATCCGCCCCGTGTCGGCGAAGTTGACGCCTGCGGCGAGGACGTCGACGACCACCTGCCCGTCCGCGGCGACCGGCGCGGCGGTCTCGACCAGCTCCAGTACCTCCGGCCCGCCGAACCGGTCCACCCGTACCGCCCGCACCCGTTCCCCCTCCACCGCCGATTGTCCACCACATCACTCGGTTTTACGTCGACGGTACGCGCCCGCTCGGTGCCAGCGGCGTACGGCCCGCGACGGACTCGGCGTTGGTGACCGGGCGGCTGACGCGAGGCGCCGGAACCCTTCCGCCGCAACGGATCCCGTACGTCCGGCCGTGTCGGCGGACATCGACGCCGCGCGCGTCGACGAGTGGTCGAGTCGGAGTCGTCCGCGCCCCGGGCGGCGCCATGAGTCCCGCCGCATCCGGCGCCACGAACCACCCCGCGCTCCGGCCGGGTGTATGCCTTCCACCGGCCCGCCACCGCGCCCCGCAGGACGTTCCGCGCGTCGATGGTGTGCCAGCCGCCCGGGTCGCCCGGCGGACGATGTGCCCCGGTGCCGGTCCGGGACGGCACGCGCGGGTTCGGCCGGTACGGCGGTGTTAGAGGTCCTAACAGAAAGGCGTCGGAAGGCTGGCGAGGCTCAGGGCGGGGCTGCCAAGGCGGAGGTGCAGTCGCATACCGGTGTTGTATGCGACTGTGCCGACAACGTCGGCAGCGTCGTCCTGAGTCCGCCAGGCGCCGACAGTCCTTTCTGTTAGGACCTCTTAGGCTGCCGGCATGTCGCGCATCGCCTACAAGCTGCCCCTGTACGGGGTGGACACCGAGCGCGGCGACCTCGCTTCGATGCCGTGACGCGACAGCGGATCCCGCTGCCCTCCCGTCACCGTCCACGGCCATCCCGACCTTCCGGAGCGATCCCGTGTCCCTGCCCGACGTCATCCGTGCCCTGCCCAAGACCGACCTGCACCTGCACCTGGTCGGCTCGGCGTCCGTACCGACAGTGCTCGACCTGGCCCGCCGGCATCCGGCGGCCGGCATCCGACCGGACGCCGAGCACCTGCGCCGCTTCTACACGTTCACCGACTTCGCCCACTTCATCGACGTGTACCACGCCGTCGACCAGCTCGTACGCACGCCGGAGGACGTGACCGCGCTGATCGTCGGCGCCGCCCGGGATGCCGCGGCCAACAACGTCCGGTGGGCCGAACTGACCGTCACCGCGAGCACCCATCTGGGGGTGGGGATGGATCCGGGCGCGCTCGCCGCGGCGATGGCGGCCGGCCGCGAGACCGCGCTGCGCGAGCACGGCGTACGCCTCGGGTTCATCGTGGACACGCCCGCCGAGTACGGCCTGGATGCGGCCGACGCGACGACCGCCTTCCTGCGCCACCACGCGCCGCCCGGTACGGTCGCGGTCGGGCTCGCCGGCCTGGAGCAGGCCGCACCCCGCGCCCTGTTCGCGCGGTACGTCGAGCAGGGGCGCGACCTGGGCTACCGCGCGGTCATCCACGCGGGCGAGTCGACCGGGCCGGACGCCGTCCGGTCGGCGCTGCACGACCTGCACGCGGACCGCATCGGCCACGGCATCGCCGCGGTCGCCGACCCCGAACTGCTCGCCCACCTCGCCCACACCGGTACGCCGCTGGAGGTGTGCCCGACGTCGAACCTGCGTACCGGGGTGGTGGCCGATCCCGCGCGGCACCCGGTCGTCGAGCTGCTGCGCGCCGGGGTGACCGTCACGCTGGGGACCGACGACCCGGGCATGTTCGACACCAACCTGTGCCGGGAGTACGGGTACGTGGCCCGGCTCGCCGGGTTGGACGCCCACGGGGTCGCCGGGATCGCCCGCGCCGGCGTACGCGCCTCGTTCGCCCCGGACGAGCTGAAACGCGACCTGCTCACCGAGATCGACGCCACCCTCTGACGCGGTACGCCGCGGTCCGGCCCGTGCGCGCGGGCCGCGGCTCACCGGCTCCGTCGGACGACGGTACCGACGGGGCGCTGCGTGGCCGTCGGCAGTGCGGCGGGCCGGGGAACGCGCCGAACCGTTGGCGCGTCTCACTGCCATGCCGAAGCATCCTGTCCGTCTCGCGGTGATCGCCGCCGTGGTCATAGCGGCCGTGGTCACGATCGGGCCCTGGCCGGTCGCGTCGCTGTGGCGGGGAAGCGGGATCCGCGGTCAGACGACGGTGGGGCCGACCTGCCCGGCCAGCAGCCCGGGGCACCCGTGCCCACCACCCGGGCACGTACGAGTGTGGTTGGTGCTGACCCGGCACGGCTGGCCCGGCGTCTTCGCGATCTCGCGCACCGACGCGGCCGGCAGGTTCCGGGTGGGTGTGCCGCCGGGCGACTACACGGTGCGCGTGGAATGGCCCGGCGCCGCCTTCGACGGCTCCCCGTTCCCGGTCCTGCGGAACCCGGTGGTGCCGGTGCGGGTACGCCCGCACTCCTTCACGACCGTCCCGCTGGGGTTCGACTCGGGAATCCGTTGAACACACCGGTATCGAGGGGCCCACGCCCGCTGCGCTGACCGTCCGGTACGTGCAGACCGCCCGGAGCGTTGGTCGTTCGGGCGATGGCCGGTGCCACCGTCGTCGGGCAGCCTGGTCCCGTGTACCGACCGCGGATGCCCGACGAAGACTCCGTACCGGGCAAGCTCGTGCTGACGTTCACCGCGCTGCTGATGGGCGTCGGCGGCGGACTCTCCGCGTGCCTGCACGTGTCACTGCTGCTCGGCGTACCGCTGGTCGTGGTGGGGTGCCTGATCTGCGTCGTCGGCGTGGCGAGCCTGGTACGGCGGGTGCCGCTCGGCGACGCCCTCGCCCGCCGCGGCAAGGACGACAGCGGCCCCGCCTAGCGGGCGAGGTCGTGTTCCCAGGCCCAGGCGGCGATCTCGACCCGGTTGCGCAGCCCGAGCTTGGTCTGCACCGCCGACACGTGGCTCTTGACCGTACTGAGGGAGATGAAGAGTTCGGCGCCGATCTCCCGATTCGTACGGCCGCGCGCGATGGCGCGGACCACGTCGAGTTCCCTTTCGGACAAGGGATGCGGCTCGTGCCGGGGGCGTACGGCGGTGAGGTGGCGGAGCAGCCGGAGCGTGACGGACGGGGAGACGAGGGCGTCGCCGTGGTGCGCGGCGCGGACGGCTTCGACGAGCAGGGCGGGCCCGGCGTCCTTGAGGACGAAGCCGACGGCGCCGCCGCGCAGCGCGCCGTGCACGTACTCGTCGAGGTCGAAGGTGGTGACCACGACGACCCGCAGCGGATCCGGTACGTCCGGGCCGGCGAGCGCGCGGGTGACCTCGATGCCGTCGATGCGCGGCATCCGGATGTCGACGAGGCACACGTCGGGGCGGAGCCGCCGGGCCTGCTCGACGGCCTCGACGCCATCGGCGGCCTCCGCGACGACGGTGATGTCCGGCTGGTCCTCCAGGATCATCCGCAGCCCGCCGCGGACCATCGCCTGGTCGTCGGCGACGAGTACCCGGATGGTCATGCCGGGTCCTGCGCGGGGAGGGTGGCGACGACGGACCAGCCGGCGCCGGTACGCGGGCCGGCGGACAGGGTGCCGCCGAGGGCCTCGACACGTTCGCGCATTCCGACCAGACCGTACCCGCCGGGGTGGCGTCGGGTCCGGGCCGGTGCGGCGTCGTCGGTGACCTCGACGGTCAGGCCGCGCCGGTCGCGGGTGACGGTGACGGTGACGGCGGTGGCGCGCGGGGCGTGCCGCGCCACGTTCGTCAGCGCCTCCTGCACGATCCGGTACACGGTGGCGGAGGTGGCGGCGTCCGGTTCGCCGTCCGGCAGCGTCAACCGTACGGTCGGGCCGCGTTCGGCGAAGCGCGTCACCAGCTCCCGCAGGTCCTCGGTACGGGCGCTCGGTGCGTCGGCCGCGTCGCGCAGCAGCCCGACGACGCGCCGGATCGCGGTCAGCGCCTCGGCACCGGCCGTCTCGATGTCGGTCAGCGCGTCGTCGACCAGGGCCGGGTCGCGCCGGGCGGCGATGTGCGCGGCCTGCGCGGTGACCACGATCCCGGTCACGTGGTGGGCGACGACGTCGTGCAGCTCGCGGGCGAGTTCCAGCCGCTCCTCCCGGCGTACGGCGTCGGCGGTGGCGCGGCGGCGGGCCGCGAGCAGCCGCAACGGCAGCGCGACGGCGAGCGCCACGCCCAGCAGCAGCGCGCCGATCGCCGGTACCGCGGTCGACCCGGACGCGAGGCCGGTGAGCCAGCTCGCGGCGATGATGGCGACGGCGGCGCCGGCTGTACCGAGGGCGGGGCGCACCGGGCGCCGGAGTACCGCGGCGGCGGCGAGGACGGCGAGCGACAGCGCCATCGCGGGACTCGGCTCGCGCGGCAGCCCGGCGTACGCGGCGGCGCCGACCGTGGCGGCCGCCACCGCCAGCCCGAGCACCGTCGACGCGGGGCCACGGCGCCGCAGCAGTACGGTGCCGCACACCGCCGCGCCGGCGACCACGTCGACCACCCAGTACGTGCCGCCCCAGCTGTCCGCGATCCGTACCGCCTGCACGGCGAGCATCGCCGCGACCGCGACGGCGAGCGCCACGTCCCCCGCGTACCGTCGGAACCGTTCCACCCGGCCAGGTTACGCAGTCCCGGTCCGCGCCGAACCGGCCGAAAGAACGACCGGCGCGCCGCCGGTGCGTCCTTCCGGCCGATGCCCGCGTACGGGTGCGGCGCCGAGGATTCGTGCCATGTCCGCACTCTCCACCGGCCCCGGGGCCGCCCTGCCACCGCCCACCGAACCCACGCCCGATCCGTTGCGTACCAAGGGATCCGGCGATCGTGCCCGGATCTCGGCGCTGGACGTGCTGCGCGGGTTCGCGCTGTGCGGGATCCTGCTGGCCAACGTGCAGCCGATCGCCAACGCGGGCGCGCGGATCCTGACCGCCCCGCTGACCGGCGCCGACTGGCCGGGCCTGCTGGTCGACCAGCGGTTCTTCCCGATCTTCTCGATGCTGTTCGGTGTGGGGTTCGCGCTGCTGCTCGGATCGGCCGGCGACCGCGTCGCGCGCCCCCGGATCGTGCTGCTGCGCCGGCTCCTCGTACTGCTGGCGGTGGGCCTGGCGCACCACCTGCTGCTGTGGGAGGGCGACATTCTGGCCGTGTACGCCGTCGTCGGCCTCGTCGTCCTGCTGCCGTCGAGCTGGCCGCCGCGCTGGGCGGTCGCCGGCCTGGCCGCCGTACTGTTGGTCGTGCCGCTTCTCGCCGGGTACGGCTTATTCGCGCTGATTCCCGGGCTGTTCCTGCTCGGCGCCGCCCTCACCCGGTACGGCGTGGTCGCCCGCATCGAGCGCTCCACCACCGTGCCGGCCGTACTCGGGCTCGGTCTGGTCGCCGGTGCCGTGCCGCTCGCGTGGTGGCAGGTACGGTCCGGCGGCTCGGGCGCGTTCGCCGCCGCCGGCCTCTGCACCGCCGGTGCGTACGTGTGCGCGGTGCTGGTGGCGCTCCGCACCCCGCTGCGACCCGTACTCCGGGCGGTGTTCGCGCCGCTGGGCCGGATGGCGCTGACCAACTACCTGACCGCGACCGTCGTCGTACGGATCGTGGCGCCGCTGATCGGTGGCCGGCCCGAGGACTGGAGTACCGGCACGGTGTTGGCGGTCGCGGGGTCGATCCTCGCCGCGCAGTGGCTGCTGTCCACGCTGTGGCTGCGCCGGTTCCGGCAGGGGCCGCTGGAATGGTTGTGGCGCTGGGCGACCTGGCTGCGCCGCCCGCCGCTGCGCCGCGCCACCGGTGCGCGCTGACCGCGCGGGTCGCTGACCGCGGGGAGCGCTGAGGGCGCGCTGACCGCGGGGTGCGGCGCGTCGCGCGCCGACCGGGCAGGAGGGCGATTCCGGGCACGTGACGACCGATCGGGTGCATCGCCCCCTCCGGGCCGAGAGCGGCATCGACGTCGACGCGGGGTGACCGCGTCGCGTCCCCCGTACGAGCTACGGGCGAGTGTCCGCTTCGCGGGGACGATTCCGGCTCGTCCGGTCCGTAGCGTTCGGCGCAGCCGCGGCGGGTCGGCCGCGGATCCGGCGAGGGAGTCAGCGTGAAGGTGATCGGAAAGACCGTCCTGCAACTGGTGGCCGTGGTGGTGATCTCGGCCCTCGGCGGGCAGGCGCTGGCCGCGGTACAGGGGAAACCCTGGCTGATGCTCGCCGCCGGCCTGCTGACCGCCGCCGCCGCGGTCGCCGCGTACGCCGGGCTGGTGCGGCTGACCGAGAAGCGCCGGGTCGACGAGGTCGGCCGCACGGGCCTGGTCGGTGGCCTGAGCCTGGGCACGGTACTGGGCGTTGCGGTGTTCGCGCTGGTGGTCGTGAACATCTGGTTCCTCGGCTACTACCACGTGAACGGCCCGGGTCAGGTCGGCGGTGCGGTCGGCCTGTTCGGGTTCATGGCGGCGGCGGCGGTGACCGAGGAGCTGATGTTCCGTGGCGTGCTGTTCCGCGTCATCGAACGCCGCACCGGTACGTGGCTCGCGATGCTGCTGACCGGTCTGCTGTTCGGCGCGTACCACCTGGCGAATCCGGACGCGAGCGTGTGGGGGGCGCTCGCGATCGTGGTCGAGGCCGGGAGCATGCTGACCGCCGCGTACGTCGCGACGCGCCGGCTGTGGGTGCCGATCGGGCTGCACTTCGGGTGGAACTTCGCCGCCGCCGCCATCTTCAGTACCGAGGTGTCGGGCAACGGGTCCAACCACGGGCTGCTCGACGCGACGATGTCCGGGCCGTCGCTGGTCACCGGCGGCAGCTTCGGCCCCGAGGGCAGCCTGTACTCGGTGGTCTTCTGCCTGCTCACCGCGGTCGTGTTCCTGTGGGTCGCGCACCGGCGGGGCCGCATCGTACCGATGGGCGGCCAGCGGCTCGCCCGCCTCGAAGCCGCCACTACGCTGCCACGGTGACCGGACTCCGACGCGTACCCGTACCGTGGCGCCGGATCGGCGCCGCGGTCTGGTACGCGCCGCTGGCGTTGCTGCTGCTGGTCGGCTCGCTCGTACCGTCGCTGCACAACTTCGGTACGCAGCTCGGCGGCGTCCCCGCCCACCCGTACGACGCGGTCGCGCTGGTGGCCATCGGGGTGCAGTGCCTGCCGCTGGTCGTGCGGCGCCGCTGGCCGGTCTGGTGCCTGGCGCTGGTGTCCGTCGGGTTCGCCGTCGACCAGCTCCGCGGCTACCACACGATGGCCGGCACCGCGCTGCCGATCGCGCTCGTCGCCGTCGGCGCCAACGCCGGCCGGCTCCGGCGCACCACCGCCCTCGCCTTCTCCCTAGCGTACGCGGGGCTCGCGGTGACGCTGGCGCGGGTCGGCCCCGGCGAGTCGGTCAGCGGGTACGTGATGTTCTACCTGGCGTGCGCGCTGGCCTGGGGGATCGGCACCTGGTGGCGCGCCACCCGGGCCGCGGAGGCCGAACGGCGCAGCCGCGTCGCCGAGGCCACCCGTACGGCCGAGCGCACCCGGATCGCCCGCGAACTGCACGACGTCGTCACCCACCACGTGACGGCGATGGTGGTGCAGGCGGAGGCCGCGCAGTACCTGACCGGCGCGCCGGAGCGGCTGAGCGAGACGCTCACCGCCGTCACCGACACCGGCCGCCGCGCCATCACCGACCTGCGGCACCTGCTCGACCTGCTCGACCCGGGCCACGACGGCGACGCCCGGACCCCGCCCGCCGGCCGGCTGCGTACGCTGGTGGACCAGACGCGGCGGGCCGGCCAGCCCGTCGAGTTCACCGAGCGGGGCACGCCGGCGGAGTCGGCCGGCAGCGCCGACCTCGTGGCGTACCGGGTTGTGCAGGAGGCGCTGACCAACGCGCTCAAGCACGCGCGCGGCAGCCGTACCGAGGTCCTGGTGCACCACGGCGAACGGGAGATCAGCGTGGAGGTCGCGACCGACGGCGCCGGCGCCCGCCCGGCCGTACCGGCGGGTGGTGGGCGCGGGCTCGCCGGCCTGCGCGACCGGGTGGACGTCCTCGGCGGCGACTTCACCGCGGACGGCCGGCCCGACGGCGGCTTCGTCGTACGGGCGCGGATCCCGGCCGGGAAGGTGTCGTGACCGCGCCGATCCGGGTCCTGGTCTGCGACGACCAGGTACTGATCCGGACCGGTCTCGCCACGATCATCGACGCGCAACGCGACCTGGAGACCGTCGGCGAGTGCGGCGACGGGCAGGCCGCGGTCGACCTTACCGCCCGGCTGCGCCCCGACGTGGTCGTCATGGACGTCCGGATGCCGGTCCTGGACGGCATCCAGGCCACCCGGCAGCTGGCCGGCGCGGGCGTGCCGCACCCGGTGAAGGTCCTCGTCGTCACCACCTTCAACCTCGACGAGTACGTCTACGAGGCGCTGCGCGCCGGGGCGAGCGGCTTCCTGCTCAAGGACGCGCCGCCGGCCCAGCTCCTGCACGGCATCCGTACCGTCGCCAGCGGCGCCGCGCTGCTCGACCCCGAGGTCACCCGCCAACTCGTCGGCCGGTACGCCGCGCGCATCCGGCCCGCCGACCGCGCCGACCCCGACATCCCGCTCACCCCACGCGAGCTGGAGGTACTCCGGCTGCTCGCGGACGGCCGCTCGAACAGCGAGATCGCCGCCGCGCTGGTGATCAGCCCGGAGACGGTCAAGACGTTCGTGTCGCGGATCCTGACGAAACTCGACCTGCGCGACCGCGTCCAGGCCGTCGTCTACGCGTACCGTCGCGGCCTGGTCACCTGATCCGCCCGTACGTCAGCGGCGGCGCCGGTCGTACGCGTCCTGGGCGGCGAGCACGTCCGGCAGCGTCTCCTCGACCAGCTGGTACAGCCGGCGGACGTGCCGGGCCATGCGCCGGCCGAGGTCGGTGAGCCGGTAGTTCACGTGCGGCGGGATGACGGGCAGCACCTCGCGCTCGACCATGCCGTCGCGTTCGAGGGACTGGAGGGTGGACGACAGCATCTTCTCGCTGACGCCGTCGACCTCGCGGCGCAGCTCGGTGAACCGCCGGGTGCCGCCGAGCAACGCACCCAGTACGAGGACGCCCCAGCGGCTGGTGGCGTGCTCCAGCACCGGCCGCGACGGGCAGTTGCGGTCGAAGACGTTGCCGGGGCGCGGGGCGGTGGCTGCCATGCCGCCAAGCTTACCGCTGGTAAGTGACTGTGCACAGGTCAGGTAACGGCGAACACAACCGGTGCCGAACGCACCCGCTCTGAGCTGGGGTTTCACCTGGGTGTCCGATACTAACCCGAAGGTTAGTACTTACCGATCGAAAGTTTGGCTCCTACGGTTAGTGGCGAACCACCCGAGACCAGGACCGGAGAACCAGGAGCAGCCATGACCATTCTCGTGACCGGAGCCACCGGTGCCCTCGGCGGCCGTATCGTCGCGCACCTGCTGGACCGCGTGCCCGCCGCCGAGATCGCCGTCTCCGTACGCGATGCCGGCCGCGCCGCCGACCTGGCCGCCGCCGGCGTCGACGTACGCCAGGCCGACTTCGACGACGCCGCCTCCGTACGCCGGGCGTTCGACGGGGTGGACCGGCTGGTTCTGGTGTCCACCAACGGATCCGACGACCAGCGGCTCGCCCAGCACGCCACCGCGGTACGTGCCGCGGCAGACGCGGGCGTCGGCTTCCTCGCGTACACGAGCGTGACGGCGGCGGACGCGGACAGCGTCGCCGGCCTCGCCGAGGTGCACGGCGGTACCGAACGGGCGATCCGGGACACCGGCATCCCCTTCTCGTTCCTGCGCAACAACATGTACCACGAGAACTACACCGGTCAGCTCGCCGCCGCTTACGACCGGGGCGCGCTGGTCACCGCGACCGGCAGCGGCCGGCTCGCCAGCGCCGCCCGCGACGACTACGCCGAGGCCGCGGCGGTCGTGGCCAGCACCCCCGGCCACGACCGCACCGTGTACGAGCTGACCGGGCCGCGCGCGTGGACGTTCGACGAGCTGGCGGCGATCGCCACCGGGATCACCGGCCGGCCGCTGGCGCACGTCGGTGCCGCCGACGCCGACCTGGCGCAGGGCCTGCGCGACGCCGGCCTCCCCGGCTTCCTCGCCGACACCCTCGTCGCGATCGACGTCGCGGTCCGCGCCGGCCGGCTCGCCGAGGTACGCCCGGACCTGCCGAAGCTGCTGGGGCGCGCGCCGGTCGACATCGCCGACGCCGCCCGCGCCGCCCTCGCCTGAGCCACGCCGGTTCCGACTGCCGACGCCCGCGCCGCGGCGTCGGCAGTCGGCCCCCGCCGCACCGTGTACCTGGATCCGCGCGCGAGGGCGCCAGCAGTCGCCGTCCGGGGCACCGTGTACCTGGATCCGCCCGCCGGGGCGCCCGCAGCCGCCGCCACCCGGCACCGTGTACCCGGCCGCCCGGCGACGCCTAGGCTGGCCGGATGCCGATCGTGGAGGTCACGTACGCGCCGCACGTCGCCGACGGCACGCTGCGCGCGCTCGCCTCGGCCCTGCCGCACCTGGTGTCCACCGCCGTCGAGTGCCCCGAGGAGCCGTACGACGGGGACCTGCGGCCGGGCGACGTGGACCTGCGCCTCCGCCCGCGCGGGCCGTACGACAGCGGTGGTCTGGCCGTCGTGGTCGAGGTGCGCTCCAAGTGGTTCGCCAGCCGCGCCGCGGACCGGCAGGAGCGTGCCGACCGCCTGTACGCCGACCTCGTGGCCGCCGTCGACCTGCCCGACCTCGGCGTGTACCTGACGCTCCCGGTGGCCGCCTGGTCCCAGGGCGACTGACGGTTCAGCCCGCGGAGCAGTACGTCGGCCAGCCGTGGCCGGGCTGCTCGCTCCCGTCCCCGCTGTACGTCAGGGCGAAGACCAGTCCCGTCGTCACCAGCAGCAGCGTGGCGGCGAGCGTGACGAGCAGCGCTCCGGGGCGGGGAGCCCGGTGCAGCGCCAGCACCCCGAGTACGGCGGCGCCCACCAGGAACGCCACCGCGCACGCCAGCAGTACGACGACGCCGAGGGTCGGCGCCATCGTCACGCATGCCGTACGGCTGCTGAGGATGCGCGCGTTCTCGGCGTCGCGGGCCGACGCCAGCGCGAGCCAGCCGGCGGACGCGCCCACGCTGGCGAGACAGAGCACGGCGGCGAGCAGCGGTCGCCAGGGGAGCCGGGTCGTGGACGGGTCCGTACGCACCGGGCCAGGGTAGGTCCACCGGACGAGTACCGCCGCCGGGCTGTCGTCGCACCTCACCGTGCCCCGCGGTACCGTTCCTCGCGACGCCGCGCGTGTACGGCGACGGTCCGCGAACGGCGCGGGCCGAGGGGCGGGCGGACGGAGAACATGGCGTCGGACGAGCTGACCGGGACCGGCCGGCCCACCCCCGAGCCCGGACCCGCCACCGACCCGCCCTCGCCCGGGGAAGCCGGAGCGGACCCGGCCACGCCCGACTCGCGTGGCCCCGGCGACGCCCCGGCCGGGGAAACCACCGCCGATCCGGTCACGCGCGGCGCGGGTACCGGAACCGACGCCGACCCATCCACACCCGACTCGCGCGGCACTGACGACGCCCCAGGCGGGGGAGCCGCCGCCGGTCCGGCCACGCGCGATGCGGGTACCGGAACCGACGCCGTGGTGGCGTCCCCTGCCGAGGGCGCGGACGACGCGGGAGATGGCTCAACCCCAACCGATCCGGCCGGTACGGAGCCGGTGCCGGGGTGGCGGCGGGCGTCGCGGCCGCGGCGGATCGGGACGTTGCTGCGCCTGACGGTGGTGGCGGCGTGGCGGCAGGACCCGTTCGCGAAGGCCGCGCAGTCGGCGTTCTGGCTGACGCTGTCGCTGCCGCCACTGCTGCTGGGCCTGCTGGGCTGCGTCGGGTACCTGGGGGACTGGGTCGGCGCGCCGCTGGTGGAGGAGCTGCGGGACGAGATCTTGACGTTCGCGAACGCGGTGTTCACGCACCAGGTGGTCGTGGACATCATCCGGCCGACGGTCGCGGACACGCTGTCGCACGGCAAGGCGGAGGTCGCGTCGCTCGGGTTCGTCCTGTCGCTGTGGGCCGGTTCGTCGGCGATGTCCTGCTACGTCGACGCCATCACCGCCGCGTACGGGCAGAAGTCGGTGCGGCACGAGGTGTGGCAGCGGCTGTTCGCGCTGTTGTTGAACCTCGCGGGGCTGATCGTGGCGGTGGTGACGTTGCCGCTGCTGGCGCTCGGCCCGGACGTGCTGCCCCGGCTGGTACCGGTGGCGCACCGGCAGGGTGTCGAGGACATCGTCGGCGCCTCGTACTACCCGGTCGTGGGGCTGCTGCTGATCCTGGCCCTGACCACGCTGTACAAGCTGGCGCCGCCGCACAAGCTGCCGTGGCACCGGGGGCTGCCGGGCGCGGTGACGGCGATGGCGTCGTTCCTGGTGGCGAGCATCGGGCTGCGGGCGTACATCGGGTGGATCGGGTCGACGGGATACACGTACGGTGCGCTCGCCACACCGATCGCGTTCCTGCTGTTCGCGTTCTTCGCCGGGCTCGCCACCGTACTCGGCGCGCACCTGAACGCCACGGTGCAGCGCCTCTGGCCGGCCAAGACCGTACGGTGGTCGCGGCGGCTGCTGCGCCGGGCCCGCGGCCTCTGACCCGCCCGGGTGACAGGATGGACCGGTGATCGCACTGGTGACCGGGGCCAACCGGGGGATCGGCCGCGAGGTGGCCCGGCAGCTCGTCGAGGCCGGCCACACCGTCCTGGTGACCGCCCGGTCCGCGGACGCCGCCGCCGGGGTCGCCGCCGAGCTGGGACCGGACGCGCACCCGTTGCGGCTCGACGTCACCTCCACCGACGACGTCGTACGCTGCGCCGCGGACGTCGCCGACCGGTTCGGCGTCCTCGACGCGCTCGTCAACAACGCCGCCATCACGTACGACACGTGGCAGCGTGCGGCGGACGCGGACCTGGACGTGGTGCGCGACGCCGCCGAGACCAACCTGTACGGGCCGTGGCGGCTGGTCCAGGCACTGCTGCCGCTGCTGCGCGCGAGCCGGCACGGCCGGATCGTGAACGTGTCGAGCGAGGCGGCGTCACTCGCCGGGATGGGCGGCGGGACGCCGGCGTACACGGTGTCGAAGGTGGGGTTGAACGCGCTGACCCGGATGCTCGCCGCCGAACTGCGCCCGGACCGGATCCTCGTGAACGCGGTCTGTCCCGGCTGGGTCGCCACCGACATGGGCGGGCCGGGCGGCCGACCGGTGACCGCGGGCGCGGCGAGCGTGGTGTGGGCCGTGACGCTGCCCGACGACGGGCCGACCGGCGGCTTCTTCCGGGACGGCCGCCCGCTGCGCTGGTAGGCGTACGGGTCTGCGCGCGGGCGGCGCGGCGTGCACCATGGGCGCATGGCGTACGTCCTGCTGCACAGCCCGCTGGTCGGCCCCTCGACCTGGTACCCGGTCGCCGACCGGCTGCGCGCCGCCGGTGCCACCGTCGTGGTCCCCGTACTCACCCCCGCGCTCGCCGGCGACCCGCCGTACTGGCCGCGCATGGTCCGCGTGGTCCGCACCGCTCTCGCCGGCGTACCCCGGGACGAACCGGTCGCCGTGGTGGCGCACAGCAACGCCGGCCTGTACGTGCCCGTCGTGTGCGCCGAGCTGGACCACCCCGTCGCCGCCTCGGTGTTCGTCGACGCCGCCATGCCGGCCCGATCCGGCGACACCCCGGTCGAACCCCCGCACATGCTGCACATGGTCCGCGGCATGGCCGTCGACGGTGTCGTCCCGCGCTGGACCGACTGGTGGGACGCCGCGGACGTGGCGACGCTGTTCCCCGACGACACCACCCGGCAGCGCGTCACCGCCGAACAACCCTGCCTGCCCCTCGCGTACTTCGAGTCCAGCGTGCCCGTACCGGACGGCTGGGCCGACCACCCGGTCGCGTACCTGCAGCTGAGCCCCGGGTACGAGGCCGAGGCGGCGGAGGCGGCGGACCGCGCCTGGCGCGTCGAGTCGCTGCCCGGCGACCACCTGCACCAGCTCGTCGACCCCGACGCCGTCACCGCCCGCCTGCTCCAGCTCGCGCGCTGAGGCGCCCCGGCGGGTCACCCCGGGTCCCCGGCATCGTGGTGATGCTCCCGGCATCGGGACCGACAGATCCCGTTGAAGACCCGAGGGGTCAGCCAGGCGAAGGTCGGATCTCGCCGGGAGGCGTTCGCTGACGTCCTCACTGTCGGTCGGTGGGCCAGACGCGCAACGGCGTCACCACCAACATCATCACTGTCAGTCGAGGAGGCCGGCGCGGTGGGCGAAGGCGGCCGCCTCGGTACGGGTGGCGACGCCGAGCTTGGTGAGGATGCGCGCGACGTGCGTGGCGACGGTGTTGCCGGTGACGAACAGTTCGGCGGCGATCTGCGCGTTGGACCGGCCGCGGGCGAGGACCCGCAGGACGTCGAGTTCCCGTGCGGTGAGGCCGAATCCGGGTGTGGCGGGCGGTTCGGCGGCGGGGGAGAGCCGGGCCCGGGCGAGCATCTCGTCGACGCGGGCGAGCAGCGGCCGGGCGCCGAGCGCCGAGGCGATCCGGCGGGCCTCGTCGAGCCGGGTACGGGCGCCGGGACGGTTGTTGGTGGCGAGCGCGATGCCGGCGCCGTCGGCCAGTACGGTGGCGAGCTCGTGGGGGTTGTGCAGCGCGCGCCACGCGTCGGCGGCACGGTCGGCGGCGGCCAGGTCGCCGTGGCCGGCGAGTACGTCGAACGTGGCCCGGTACGCCCGCCGCGTCGCCGTGCACGCCTCGACGGCGTCGACGAACCGGGTCAGCGCGGCGATCCGGTCGGCGGTGGCGGCGGCGACGCGCCGGTTGCGGGGCGCCGCCGCGCGCCGCGCCCGCTGTAGCCGTACGCCGGCGAGGGCCAGCCGCATCGCGTCCGTCGGGTACGGCGGCGGCCAGTCCAGGTATCCGGTGAGGATGCTGTCGGCGGCGTCCAGCTCGCCGCGTGCGGTGGCGTCGGCGATGCGCTGGACGGCGAAGTCCGGGTCGAAGTCGCGGCGGTCCCGCCGGTGCGCGCCGAACTCGGTCAGCTGCCGCAGCAACACCTCGAACCGGTCGGCGTCGCCGCGGCAGCGCGCCACGTCGGCGGCGACCAGCCGCAGGAACGCGGCGTACAGCGGGGGCGGGCCGTCGGCGAGGGCGTCGGTGACGACGTCGACCGCCGCGTCCCACTCGCCGAGGAACCGGAGCTGACCGGCGCGTACGACGGCGAGCATGCTGCCGCGGGACCGCGCCATGCCGAGGCGTTCGGCGGCCCGCTGCCCGTCGTGGCACAGGTCCGCCGCCAGCCGGTACTCGCCGGCCTCGCCGAGCGCCAGCGCCTCCCACTGGTACGTCGTGAGGTAGGTGGGGTCGTCGCCGGCGGTGCGTGCCGCCTGCCGTGCCTCGGCGAACGTCCGCCGGGAGCGTACGGTGTCGCCGGCGGCGCCGGCCAGCATCGCCAGTACCAGCAGGGGACGGGCGCGCAGACCCGGATCGCCGTAGCCGTCGGCGAGGCGCAGCGACTCCTCGGCGTGCACGCGGGCCCGCGCGTAGCGTTCGGTGCTCGCGTCGACGAACGCGGCGTCGGCCAGCAGTTCGGCGCGCAGCCGGTCCGACCGGCCCGGCGGTACGAGCGCCAGCGCGTCGTGCAGGTCGGGGCCGTCCGAGCCGTCGAGCCGGTGCGCGAGCCGGCCGCGCAACCCCAGCAGCCGCGCCGTACGGTCCGGTTCGGCGGCGGGGTCCAGCGCGTCCAGCGCCGCCGTGGCGTACGTGATGCCGTCGGCGGAACGGCCCGCCGCGAACGCCGCGAACGTCGCCTCCTCCAGTACGGCGGTGCGCTCGGTTCCGGTCAGGGAAGCCGGATCCGCGACCCGCGACCAGCCGTCGAGTACCAGGCCCAGCAGGTGCAGGCGCTCGTCGTGCGCGGAGCCGACGTGCCGGCTGGCCCGCCACGCGGCCGGCAGCGCCAGCTCGGGTTCCCCGGCGGCGGTCCAGTGCTCGGCCAGCGCCGGGGCGTCCGGGTCGCGACCGGCGAGCGCCCGCGCGTACCGGGCGTGTCCGTGGCGGCGGTCGAGCGGCAGGAGCGTGTCGTACACGGCGTCGCGGATCAGGTCGTGCCGGATCCGGTACCCGTCGGCGCCGGCGACGACCAGGTCGCGCCCGACCAGCGCCCCCAGCCCGTCGCGCAACCGGGTGACCCCGGCGACCTCGGCGAGCAGGTCGTCGGGTACCTCGGCGCCGGCGACGGCGAGGACGGACAGCAGCGCGCGGGCCTGGTCCGGGAGGTCGGCGATCCGGTCGAGCAGCAGGTCGCGCAGGTCGCCGGCGGACATCGGCGCGGCCCCGCTCAGCGCCTCGACGAACAGCGGATTGCCGCCACTGCGCCGATGTACGGCACCGGCGCGCTCCGGGTCGCCCGGCCGCCCGTCGATCGCCGCCAGCAGTTCCGAGACCTGCCGGCGGGACAGCGGACCCAGCTCCACGCGGACCAGTTCGGCGCGGCGGCCGAGTTCGGCGAGCAGCCGGCGGTTCGGGTGGTCGGCGGCGAGGCTGCCGGTACGGACCGTGCCGACGAGTAGCACGCGGCTGTCGCCGAGGTTCCGCGACAGGTACGTGAACAGTTCGCGGCTGGACGCGTCGGCCCAGTGCAGGTCCTCGACGACGACCACGACGGGGCGCTCCGCCGCGGCCGCGCCGAGCAGCGTCAGCATCTCCTCCAACAACCGGGTACGCCCGAGCGCCGGCACCGCGGGCCGTACGCCCGGCAGCCACGCGCCCAGCGCCGACCCGTCGAGCGGCAGGTACGCGTCGACCCGGTCGCGGCCGAGACGCCGCACGAGGTGCCGCAGCACCGCCACGAACGGCACGTACGGCGCGGCGTCGGCGCCGAGTTCGAGGCAGCCGCCGGACAGTACGAGCGGGTCGTCGGGCAGGCCGGACAGCGCGGCCGTGACGAGCCGGGACTTGCCGATGCCGGCCTCGCCGGACACCAGCACCGTGACCGCCGCGCCGGACCGGGCCCGCGCGTACGCGTCGCGCACCGCGCCGGTCTCGGCCGCCCGCCCGACCAGCACCGGGCTGACCACCGAACCCGACATCCCCCGTACCCCCGAATTCCCGGATCCGATCTCACCAGGACTGACGATGACATGCCGGTACCACGACCGGCAGCCTGCTGGTGTCACCCACCGCACCGGCAAGGAGCCACCGCGATGAACACCACCGAAGGCCGTACCGTCGTCGCCAACATCTCGCTGTCGCTGGACGGCCGGACCAGCGGCCCGGGCGGCGAGTACGACCTGGGATGGATCGTGCCGCACGCCGTCAGCGACGGCGCCCGCGACCACATGGTCGAGGTCACCGGCAAGGCCACCACGGCGCTGCTCGGCCGCAAGAACTACCAGGGGTTCTCGGGGTTCTGGCCGTCGGTCGCCGACGACGCGGCCGCCGACCCGCGGGACCGGACGTTCGCCCGCTGGCTCAACGAGGTCGAGAAGGTCGTCTTCGGCCGTACACTGTCCACTGTGGACTGGTCGAACGCGCGGCTGGCCGACGCCGACCCGGTGGCCACCGTCCGCGCCCTGCGCGCCGCGCCGGGTGACGACATCATCGTCCTGGCCAGCAGCAGCATCATCCGGCAACTGCTCGCCGCGGACGAGGTCGACCGGCTCAGCATCACCCTGTGCCCCGAGGTCGCCGGCGGCGGCGCGCGGCTGTTCGACGACGGGCTGCCCGGCTCGTCGTGGACCCTCGCCTCCACCGCCACGACCGACACCGGGGCGATCTGCCTGCTGTACGACCGCGCCCGGTCCTGACGGCACGCGAACGACGGCACCCGGCCGTACCGGGGACCGACGCGGGGCCCGCGCCTCAGGCCCCGCATGCCATGCGCGTCCCGCCACGGGCACGCACCAGCAGTACGGACAACGGAACGGGAGAGTCCCATGAAGATCGTGGTATGGATCGCGTCGGCGCTGCTGGCGGTGACGTTCCTCGTGGTCGGCGGCGGCAAGCTGCTGGCACCGACGGCCGAACTCCACCAGACCGCCGCCGGAGTACCGGTCGCCCTACTGAAGCTCGCCGGCGCCGCCGAGGTACTCGGTGCGCTCGGTCTGGTGCTGCCCGCCGCGACCCGCATCCGCCCGGTACTCACTCCGGTCGCGGCGGTCGGGCTGGTGCTCACCATGCTCGGCGCGACCATCACGAACCTGGCGGTCGGCGTGCCCGCGAGCGCCGTCGCCACCCTCGTACTCGGTGCCGTCGCGGCGTTCGTGGGCTGGGCCCGGTTCGGCCCCGCCGCAGTACGACCGCGCACCGGCGGCCGGCGCGCCGAGCCCGCCGGCCCGACCGTACGGGTCGACGGCTGACGTCACCGGTGCCGGCCCTGGCGCCGCACTCCGCGGTTCCGGGTCCGGCGGACTGCCGGTGACGGGCACGTCGCTGCCGCTGTACGGAGCCGCCGGCGGCGTACTGCTCGCCGGCGGCGCCGGTCTCGTCGTCCTCGCCCGTCGGGGCCGCGCACGAGCCGACGCCAGCGCGGGGTGAGTCAGCCGGACCGACCACGACGCCACAGTACGACCGCGAACGGTGCGCACACCGCGACGACCACCACCGCCACCACCGTGTACGGCGTGAGGTCGTGCGCGGCGACCGCCCGGACGATCTCCACCGCGCCGGCCAGCGCGAGGACGGCCGCCGGGACCATCAGGCGCAGCCGTACGTCGGCGTCGGTTCTCGCACCGCCGAACGGGAACACGATCCGTCGCCACAGCGGCCGATCCTCGTGCGGGTCCATGCCCCATCGGTAGCACACCCGCCGTACGTCCCAGCGCCCGGCCACACTCTCCGGCGTCGGGCCGGCCTCGCCGAGGTCAACGCGGACGCGGGCGCGTCGGCGGGATCGGTGACGTGGCAACGGTTCCAGGCCGCTGCCGCCACGGCCGGCAGGTCGGCGTGGGCGCGCCGTCACCATCGTGGGACCGCCCGGTCACGAGTGTGGCGCGGTCGTCCACCCAACGCGCCATGCGGCCGCGGATCCGTCGTTCCGGACAGGAACCGGGCGCATGCGACGGACCTGTCCGGAGGACGCTCAGGACGGCGACAGGATGGTGTGGATCGCGGTGACGGCGGTGGCCGGGCCGTCCTCGGCGCGCATCGCCGCGCCGACGGTCGCCGCCCGCTCCCGTACCTCGGGGGTCTGTGCGGCGGCGATCGCGCGCGCCAGTACGGGAGCGGTGACGTGCCGGGCGTCGGTGGTGGCCGGCGCGGTCCCGAGGCGGCAGAGCGCCGATGCCCAGAAGTACTGGTCGGCGGCGAACGGGAGGACGACGGAGGGCACGCCGGCGCGCGCGGCCGAGTGCGTCGTACCGGATCCGCCGTGGTGGACGACGAGGCTGGTACGCGGGAACAGCCAGTCGTGCGGGGTGTCGCCGACGACGTGGAAGTTCGGCGGCAGGTCCAGCGCGCCGGGATCGCCCCAGCCGGGCGAGAACACGACGCGCGCGCCGTCCGCCGCCTCCACGAGTACCCGGCGGAGGGCGCCATGGTCGAGGCCCGCCATGCTGCCGAACCCCATGTACATCGGCGGATCGCCCGCGGCGAGGAAGTCGCGCAGCGGGCCGGGCGGCGTCCACTCGTCGGTGGGGCGGATCCACTGGCCGCACATCCACGCGTCGTCCGGCCAGTCCGCGGGCTTCGGCAGCAGCGTCGGCGAGATCCCGTACAGCATCGGATGTCCGGCCCACAGCCGGCGGCCGGGCGGCATCCCCACCGCCGCGCGCGCCTCGTTCGTCGCGGCCCGGAACGCGCGCCACAGCACCGCGTTGACGAGCCCGTAACTGAGACGGTTGAGCCAGTGTGGCAGCCGGCGCGGCGGCAGGAACGGCGACGGGAACGCGGAGGTCGGCGTGAGCGGGATCATCCCCGCGCCGACGACCGGCACGCGCAGCTTCTCGGCCGCCGAGAACCCCACGTACGCCGCGAGCCCCGCCACGATCAGCCCGTCACACCCCTTCGCCGTTGACAGGATCTGACGCAGCCAGGACTCCGCGTTCTCGTTGGCGAGATGGCCGAGCGCCTTCGCCGTACTGTCCAGACCGTTCCGGCCCGCGGCCGCCGACGCCAGATCACCGCTCGGCCGCAGCGCCCGGCGGATGTCCCCGTCCAACGCCACATGCGGTACGCCACCGTCGCGCGCGCTGCGCAACGTGCCGCCGTCGGCGAGCAGCGTCACGTCGTGCCCGGCATCGATCAGGGCGGCGCAGAGCGCGGCGACCGGCCGCGTGTCGCCCTCGGTGCCGTACGTCACCGCCACCAGCTTCATCCAGCCTCCAACCCTGCCTGCACCGTACCGCGCGGCCGGATCGGCGCCACGCAGCCAGGCCCGGCGCGCTCCGGGTCAGCGCTGCCGGGCGGTCCGGGGCCAGCGCACACACACCGCGTCCGGCGCGTTGTCCTGCTCACCCGCCGTGAGTTCGACGATGCCGCGACTGCGGATCCCGCCCGCGTACCGCATGCCGGTGCGTTCCATGACGGCACATGAACGGAAGTTGTGGCGGACCGTGCAGGACACGACCGCCCGCATGCCGAGTACGCCAGCCCGGCGCGGCCGATCTCGGCCGCGTACCCGCGACCCCGGATCCCGCCGCGCAGCGCCGAGACTCGCATCGCCTGCGCCGACCGTTCCACCTGCGCGAGGGTCGGCTTGTCCGCGACGTACCACGGCCAGACCCACGCGCCACAGGTCGGCGACGGTGCGGGCCCGCCGGTACGAGCCGCAGGCGTTCCGTGTACCGGTCGCCGCTCAGCAACGCCCAGCGCGACGGCGCCGCACCTGACATCGCCGCGATGGTGTCGGCGTCGGCCGGCACGGTTGCCGGTCGGTTCTACGCTGGCCCGCGTGCGACGGTGGATCGTGATTCCGATCGGTGCCGCGGTCGTGGTCGCGCTGCTGGCCGCGGGCGCGGTCTCGGCGGTCTGGTACCGGGTGCCGGACCGTCTGCGGTCCGGCATCCCGTGCAGCGACGCCGAAGCCCGCTTCGCCGCGGCACTCGGCCGCGACCCGCTGCTCACCCAACCGCCGCCCGGCGTGACGCCGGTGTCCAAGCCGCCGGCCGCCGAGGTCTACCAACCGTGCGAGGGCAACGGCAGCAGCAGCTACTACGGCGGCGCGCTCCGCGGGTTCACGATGCCGTCCACCGATCGTGGCGTGGCCGCGGCGCGCGCCTACTACCGGCGGCTCACCGTCGCCGACGGCTGGACGGTCACCGTACGGGCCAACGGCGACATCCTCGGTACGAAGACGATCGACGGCACCGCCGTGGTCTGCGACGTACGCGACATGCGGCGCGCCGATCCGGTCCACCACGTCCGCTACACCGCGTACTGGATCGAGCTGCGGTACCGCCGGCTCGGCTCGCACCGGCCGATGCTCCAGACGCCCGAGGACACGACCTGACCGCGCCGGTCCGACGCTCGAACCTCGGTCAGTCCCCGGTGGGGCGCCAGATCCAGCGCAGGGCGTCGGGCAGGAGTACGCCGGCGTGGTTGGGGGTGTGCCCGCCGTCGCCGAGTACCAGGCGGAGGTCGTAGCCCGCCTCGGCGAGCGCGGCGGCCACGCGCAGGTTCTCGGCGAACCAGTTGTGGTGCGGCTCGTTCCAGCGCAGGTCGCGGTGGCCGGCCTGCAGGAAGATGCGCAGCGGCCGGCGCGGGACCAGCGGAATCGTTGCGGGGTAAGGGTTTCCGCCCGGCATCTGCGCGAAGCTCGACAGGAACCCGACGACCCGGCGGAACGTGTCCGGCCGCAGCCACGCGGCGGTCACCGCGCAGTTGCCGCCGCTGCTCCCGCCGCAGATGCCCCAGCGTTCGGGCGCCGGATCGATCGCGTACCGCCGGGAGGCGTCGTACTCGACGGTGCGTGAGTGCCCAGGTGGCGGGCACCCGCCGAGCGGCGGGTGCGGTGTACGTCGGTAGCGTTCGGGCTGCTTGATCGGTGGAGACGCGGCGCGGCGGCGCGGCAGAGGAGTGACCGCATGAGTGACCTGTCCCGGCTCGCCCACGGCGTACTGTTTCCCGGCGTCGGCCGGCCCCGGCTGCCGCGGTGGGCGGCCAAGCGGATCGACCGCGGTGTCGGCGGCTTCGTCGTGTACGGCAAGGACGTGGAGTCGGCGGAGCAGGTCCGGGCGCTGACCGACGCCGTACACGGGTTGCGCGAGCACGTCCTGGTCGCCACCGACGAGGAGGGCGGCGACGTCAGCCGGCTGGAGTACGCGGGCGGCATCTCGACGCCGGGGAACCTGCCGCTCGGGCGGATCGACGAGCCGGACACCACCGAGGCCGCCGCGTACCAGGTGGGGTTGTCGCTGCGGGACGCCGGGATCGACTGGGACCTGGCGCCGACCGTGGACGTGGCGGCGAACCCGCTGACGCCGATCGGCAGTCGCTCGTTCGGCGCCGACCGCGGGCTGGTCTCCCGCCACACCGCCGCCTGGGTACGCGGGTTGCAGGCGGCCGGGCCCGCCGCGTGCGCCAAGCACTTCCCGGGGCACGGCGAGAGCAACGCGGACGCGCACTTCGGCGCCACGACGGTCGGCGTCCCGCGGGACGAGTTGCTGGCGAGTTACCTCGACCCGTTCCGGGCGGCGATCGCCGCGGGTGTCGACTCGATCATGGTGTCGCACGACCGGCTCACCGCGGTCGACCCCGACCTGCCCTCGACGATCAGCGCCCCGGTGATCACCGGCATCCTCCGCACCGACCTCGGGTACGACGGGGTCGTGCTCACCGACGCGCTGGAGATGCGCGGGATCGCCGATGTGGCCGACGTTCCGACCGCCGCGGTACGCGCGATCGCGGCCGGCGCGGACGCCCTGTGCCTCGGCTCCTGGGCGTACGGCGAGGACGTGGACGCGGCGGCCGCCGCGCTGGTCGCCGCGGTACGCGACGGGCGGCTCGACGAGGGGCGGCTCCGGCAGGCGAACGACCGCCTCGCCCGACTCGGTACCCGGGCCCGGTCCGCCGCCGACCGCGACGACGAGATCGGCGTACGGCTCGCGCGACGTGCGCTCGTCGTACACGGGGATCCGCGGGTGCGGGGGCGGCACGTGCTGACCGTCCGGCTCACCCCGTCGGTCTCGCCGGCCATCGGGCGCCGCGACTGGGGCATCGAGCCGCTGCTCGCGGACGCCGGGCTGGAGCTGACGACCGTCGTGGTCGACGGCGACACGTACAACGGGCCGGGCATGGTGCGCGCCGAGATCGGCCAGTACCGCAGCGAGTGCGGCGCGGACGCCCCCGTCGTGATCCAGGTACGCAGCCCGCACCGGTTCGACTGGACCGGGCCGATCCTCGCCGACCTGCGCGACCGGTGCCCGGACGCGGTCGTCGTCGACATGGGCGTACCGGGGGAGAGCTTCGCCGGGTTCCGCGGGTGGGTCCGGACGTTCGGCGCGTCCCGCGCCTGCGCGCAGGCCGCGGTCGGGGCGCTGCTCGGGTAGCCGGATTCCCGTGCGGTGTCTGCCGGTGCGACGGCAGGCACCGCGTGTCGTCGTGCCCGGCCACGGGCGACCGTGGTGGGCCGTTCCGGGGGTGCCGCGCCGGCCAACTATTCAGTGTTGCCAAGTACCGGTAGCCAGCGTTACTATCTACCGGTACTCAACGACATTGAGTAGGAGGTGTCCATGGGCAAGCTGGCCACGGAGATGCTCAAGGGCACGCTGGAGGGCATCGTTCTCGCGATCCTGTCCACGCGGCCCGCGTACGGCTACGAGATCACCGCATGGCTCCGGGACCGCGGCTTCGCCGACATCGCCGAGGGCACCATCTACGCGCTGCTCATCCGGGTCGAGCGGCACGGGCTCGTCGACGTCGAGAAGGTCCCGTCCGAGAAGGGGCCGCCGCGCAAGGTGTACCGCCTCAACGCCGACGGCCGCGAGTACCTCGACGAGTTCTGGCGTACCTGGGGATTCCTCACAGACCGGCTCGAACAGCTCCGAGAAGGGGGCAGGTGACACCATGTCCGACGCAGACGACAACGGCCTCATCGCCAAGCTGGTCGGTCCCAAGAAGCGGTGGCGCGCCTACAAGGCCCGCGTGCGCGCGCTTCCCGAGAACTACCGCCTCGCGGTCGAGGCGATCGAGCGGTTCCTGATGCTCTTCGGCCCCAAGGACGGGGTACGCATCGAGACACAGTTCGAGGACCTGGCGGACCTGTTCGAGCAGGCCGCCGCGGACGGTACGCCGATCCGTGCCGTGGTCGGCGACGACCCGGTCGAGTTCGTGCGGACGTTCGCCGCGAACTACTCCGACGGCGGGTACCTCACGCCCAAGGCGCGGAAGCGACTGGTCCAGGATGTCGACCGCGCCGCCGCCGTCGACACCGGGGAGACGGACTGATGCCGGGGCCCGCGATCCACGTACAGGGTCTGACCAGGTCGTACGGGGAGCTGGAGGTGTTGCGCGGCGTGGACTTCGACGTGGCGCGCGGCAGCATCTTCGCGCTGCTCGGTTCGAACGGGGCCGGCAAGACCACGATCGTGCACATCCTGTCCACGCTGCTCCGGGCCGACGGCGGTACGGCCGAGGTCAACGGCTTCGACGTCGTACGGCAGGCCGCGCGGGTCCGCGAGTCGATCAGCCTCACCGGGCAGTTCGCGGCGGTCGACGACGTGCTCAGCGGACGCGAGAACCTGGTCCTGATGGCGCGGCTGCGGCACGTCCGGAAGCCGAAGGCGGTGGCCGACGAGCTGCTCGAACGGTTCTCGTTGACCGACGCCGGCGGGCGCAAGGTCGCCACGTACTCCGGGGGCATGCGGCGCCGGCTCGACATCGCGATGAGCCTCATCGGCGACCCACCGGTCATCTTCCTCGACGAGCCGACGACCGGACTCGACCCGCAGGCGCGGATCGAGGTGTGGCGTGGCGTACGGGAACTGTCCGAGGGCGGCACGACGGTGCTGCTGACCACGCAGTACCTGGACGAGGCCGAGCAGCTCGCGGACCGCATCGCGATCCTGCACACCGGAAAGATCATCGTGACCGGCACGCTCGACGAGCTCAAACGGCTCCTGCCGCCCGCGAAGGTCGAGTACGTCGAGAAGCAACCGAGCCTCGAAGACGTGTTCCTCGCCCTCGTCGGCGACGACGCGGCCGCCGCGGCCGACACGCGAGGAGGGACCAGCGCATGAGCGTCATCGGCGACACCGCCGTACTCACCGGGCGGTCGTTGAAGCACGTCACCCGCAGCATGGACACCATCATCACGACCGCGGTCGTGCCCATCGCGATGATGCTCCTGTTCGTGTACGTGTTCGGCGGCGCGATCAGCCACGGCGCCGGCAGCGGCACGTACGTGACGTACCTGCTGCCGGGGATCCTGCTCATGACGATCGCCTCGGGCATCTCGTACACGGCGTTCCGGATCTTCACCGACATGACGACGGGGATCTTCGGACGGTTCCAGTCGATGCCGATCGCGCGTTCGGGCGTGCTGTGGTCGCACGTGCTGACCTCGTTGGCCGCCAACGTCATCTCGCTCGTGGTCGTGTTCGGCGTCGCGCTGCTCATGGGATTCCGTACCGGCGCGGGCGTCGGGGCCTGGTTCGCGGTGGCCGGCATCCTGATCCTGTTCACGCTCGCGCTCACCTGGGTCGCCGTCATTCCCGGCCTCACCGCGAAATCGATCTCGGGCGCCAGCGCGTTCTCCTACCCGCTGATCTTCCTGCCGTTCATCAGTTCGGCGTTCGTACCGACGCAGACGATGCCGGGGCCGGTCCGGTGGTTCGCCGAACACCAACCCGTGACGCCCATCGTGAACACCATCCGGGACATCTTCGCGGAGCGTCCCGTCAGTACCGACATCTGGGTCGCGCTCGCCTGGATGGTGGGCATCCTCGCGGTTTCCTTCGCGTTCGCGATGGTCGTCTACCGCCGCAAGATCTCGTAGCCGGCGCGGTCACGCCGCCGCACCGACAAGCCCAGAGGAGGGCGCGGAATGAACTTCTGGGAAACCATCACCGGAAGCGATCTCACCCGGGAATGGAAAGCGTTCGAGACGCGGGCCGCGGCACTGCCGCCCGAGTACCGGTCGGCGTGGGAGCAGATCAAGGCCCACCTCTCCCCGTACTCGGACTTCACCGGACGCAACCTGACGGCGATCCTCGACGGTGTGCTGGGTCTGCTCGAAGAGACCGCCGCCGAGGGGCAGGACATCCACGAGGTCGTCGGCGACGACATCGCGGGATTCTGCACGGCGGTCGCGGGCGGCGCCGGCGCCCGGAACTACCGCGACCGGTGGCGCGAACAGCTGAACCGCAACGTCGCGCGGAAACTCGGACGGCTGGGAGACTGACGTGGGAATCCGGGACATCATCGACGGCAAGAAGCAGTGGCGGGCGCACCAGGCACGCGTCAAAGCGCTCCCGCGCGACTACCAGATCGTGTACCACGAGATCCAGAAGTACTTCTTCAAGGTCGGGCCGGTGGATCTGGTCGACGGGCCGCTGCTGCCGGGAATCGTCGACTTCTTCGTGGAGGGCGCGGCGGCCGGAAAGGGCGTCCTCGAACTCGTCGGCACCGACGTGGCGGCATTCTGCGACGACCTGGTGAAGGACACCCGCACGTACGCGGAGGTCTATCAGGAATCGCGCGCCCAGAAGCCCGACGCGACCGGGAAGTAAATCTGTCCACTGTGGACGGTTCGGCGCGTCACGGTTCCGCGGACGGTGACGCGCCGAGGTCGCTCCGGCCGACGAGGGCGCGACCGTGGTCGAACTCGTCGCGCAGCGACCGTTCCTCCCGGCGCGTCCGCCGGGCGGCGACCTCCCGGCCGACGGCGTGCAGCGCGCCGCTGAGCCGGTCGAGTACGCCGGCGGCGGTCCAGGTGTCGCCCAGCTCCCGGCAGATCTCCAGCGCCTGCCGGTAGTACGTGACGGCCTGGTCGTGCCGGCCGAGTTCGGCGTGGACGTCGCCGAGGGTGGCGAGGGTGAGCCGTCGGCTGTGCCGGTCGTCGATGGCGACCTGGACGGCCAGCGCGTCGATCAGGTACCAGAGGGCCTGGCGGTGGTGGCCGAGCCGGCGGTGCGTGTCGGCGAGGCTGTTCTGCGCCAGCGCCTGGCCGCGCAGGTCGCCCAGCCGCCGGTACGCGGCGACGGCACGCAGATGGTCGTCGAGCGCCTGCCCCGGCCGGCCCTGCGCGGTGTGCGCGATCCCCAGTACGGAGCGGCTGATCGCCTCGCCGGCGCGGTCACCGAGCGCGTGGCGCAGCCGTACCGCCCGCTCGCAGCATTCGACGGCCTCGTCGTACCGGTGCAGGTCGGTGTGCGCGATCGCCAGCGTGGTCAGGGTGCTGGCCTGGCCCTGCCGGTCGCCCGCACCCTCGGCGGCGGCGAGCGCCGAACGGTACATGGCGATCTGGTCGGCCCAGTGCTTGCGGAGATGGAAGTGGCCCCACATCGCCGCGGGGAGCTGCCAGGCGATCGTGGCGAGGCCGTGCTCCACCGCGATCCGTACGGCGTCGACCAGGTTGTCGTGCTCGGCCTCGAAGTACGCGAGGGCGTGGCGGTGGGTGGTGAACGTCCGCGGATGGCGGGGGACCGCGGTGTCGAGGTGCCGGCCGAGCGGGTACAGGGTGCGGTTGGCGGCGTCGGTGGTGTGCAGGTACCAGGTGAGGACGCGGAGCCGGGCGTCGTGGCGGTCCCGGTCGCCGTCCTCGGCGCGGCACCGCTCGCCGGCGTACGCGCGGACCAGGTCGTGGCAGTGGTACCGGCCGGGGCGGTCCTGGAGCACGAGGTGCTCGTCCAGCAGGGCTTCGAGCAGCTGCTCGGCCGCGTCCGGGTCGGTGTCGGCGAGCGCCGCGGCGGACGCGGCGGTGACGTCGTGCCCGGGATGTACGGACAGCAGCCGGAGCATCCGTGCCCGCGCGGCCGGCAGTGACCGGTACGACAGGTCGAACGCGGTGCGTACCGCCCGGCTGCCCGCCGCGAGCTGGCCGAGCCGCCGGTCGTCGTCGGCCAGCCGGCGGGCCAGGTCGGTCATCGTCCACGCCGGGCGCGCCTGCAGCCGCCGCGCGACCAGCGCGATCGCGATGGGCAGCCGCCCGCACACCTCCACCACGCGCCGGGCCGCGCCCGGATCGGCGGCCACCCGGGCCGGTCCGGCCACCCGCGACAGCAGGTCCACCGCGTCGTCGGCGCCGAACACGTCCAACGGCAGCGGGTACGCGCCGTCGATCGCCAGCCGGCGCCGGCTCGTCACCAGTACCAGGCAGCTCGGTGAGTTCGGCAGCAGCGGGGCGACCTGACGCTCGTCGGCGGCGTCGTCGAGCACGAGCAGCGCGTCCTGGCCGTGCAGCCGCTCCCGGTACAGCGCGGCGCGCGCCTGCACGCCCGCCGGTACGCGGTCCGCCGGCACGCCCAGCATGCGCAGCAGGTCGGCTAGTACGGTCTCCGGCCGGGCGGGCGGGTGGTCCGGGCTGAAGCCGTGCAGGTCCACGAACAGCGCTGCGTCCGCGAACGCGCCGGTACGCAGCATCCGGTGCGCGGCGTGCACCACCAGCCGGGTCTTGCCGACCCCGGGCATGCCCTGCACCGTGCAGATCCCGGTGACCGTCGAGCCCGGCGCCGGCAGCAGCTCCTGCAACGTCTCCAGCTGTTCGGTACGCCCGGTGAAGTCCGCGACGTCCGGCAGCATCTGCTGGTGGTGCGCGGCGGCCGCGTCCGCCGCACCGGGTCCGTCGTCCCGGGGTGCTGTCGCCAGCCGGCGCCACTCCCGGCGCCACCGGTCCACCGCCGGGCGCACGTCGTCGGCCGGTACGCCGCCGGCCCGCAGGCACGCTGCCGTGAACGCCGACACGAACTCCAGCCGCGGCAACTCCGCCCGCCGCAACGCCGACGACACCGTACTCGGCGGCAGCGCGTCCACCGCGTCACCGCGCGCCGTCCGACGCGTACCGCCGAGGTGTTGCAGGCGGCGGAGCGACGGTTGGCCGGCCCAGGACCGCAGCCGTACCAACAGATGCACGAAGGACCGCGCGTCGCGGGCGGTGCCCGGATCCGGTGGTACCGGCGGTGAAACGGCCACGTGCGTCCTCCCGTGGCGGGACCGAACCACCGGAGCGTAACGGAGTGTCAGGCCCGGCTCCGTCGCGCAGGCGACATCCGACCCGATCGCCGCACCTGTGCCGCCGCACGGTTGCGCGGACGCGCGGCGCCGGGCCGTGCCGAACCGTGCGGGAACGTTCGGCACGGCGCGCAGGTCTTCACCCCGCACCGTCGGCGGGACACGCTGAGCGGGCCGCGAACCTACCGCGGCGCACGCCCACGGTGCGTACGCACCGGATCAGGAGGCACCAGAAATGGCCGAAGCCACAACGCACGACAACGCCATGCCGGCGGACACCGAGAAGAACGTGGCCGAACTCGACGCGGCGCCCGACGAGGCGAGCCGCCGTACGGTGGAGGCGAAGCTGATCCTCCCCGGCGCCGGCCCGCTCGACGCCGCCGAGCAGCCGTCGCAGGCCGAACTCGCCGCGCTCGACGCCGCACAGCCGATGGACCCCAACATCCCGTCACACCGCGTGGTACGGGTGGCCAAGGGCGAGGTCGGTACGCACGAGAGCGGCGACAACCACACCAAGTACGGCCGGTGGTACGGGCTGGACGGGCAGCCGTGGTGCGACATCTTCGTCAGCTGGGTCTGCCACGAGGTCGGCCAGCTGAAGGCGATCGGCGGCAAGCACGCGTACGTGCCCGACCACCTCGCCTGGTTCCGGAAGCACAAGCGCTTCCACCACCGCGGCGCGAAGGGCGGCGGCCCCGACATGGGCGGCGCCATCTTCTTCGACTGGAACGGCAACGGATCGCCCGACCACATCGGCATCGTCACCGGCTGGACCGCCACCCACGTCTACACCGTCGAGGGCAACCGGTCCGACAAGGTCGTGGCCGGCAAGTACTCCCGCTCGTACCGGTGCATCCTCGGGTACGGGTACCCGATCTGGGTCAGCTGACCCGGCACGTGCGGCCGACCACGGGGCTGCCGCACACCCGGTACGGCGGCGCGGTCCCGGACGGCCCTCCGGGGCCGCGCCGCCGTCGTACCGGATGGCCGGAAACCGTGCCAGCGCAACGAATCCCGCGATCCGGTCAGATGCCGAGGTCCTGGAGGAGGCAGCCGGTGCACGCGGCCGTGACGGCGACGACGGCGGCCGGCCCACCGAACTTGGCCACGACCTCCGGGTGGGCGGCGGCGTCGCAGAGCGCCTGGCACGTGGTCGACAACGCGAACGTGGACACCACCCCGGGCAGGGTGAGGGACGCCTGCAGGTCGCTGTTCGTCTTCAGTTCCGCGCCGAACTTGGCGATGCGGTGGACGGGGGGCACCGTGACGTCCTCCAGCGCGGTGGCAAGGTACTTCGTGTCGGCGTCGAGCGGCGCCTCGAAGGGGTACGCGGTGCCGTCGGCCTGGGTGGAGACGCCGACCATGGTGCGGCCGTTGGGAATCGCGTACGCCAGGGTGGCCCCGGACCGGTGCCAGAACGAGGTGCGCACGCCGCCCGAGGTACGGCGGATCTCCAGCCGTTCCACGACCTCGGCGCCGTCCAGGGCCTCCAGGCTCAGGCGATCCTTGATGCGGTCGAGGCGGTATCTTGTCGCGTCCAGCGTTATGTCCATGACGTCCTGGATGCTGGTGATCGTGTACCTGCGCTCCATGGTGACCATGACGACCCCGTTCCCGCCCTTTGCGTCATCGGCTCGAAGAAGTGAAGCGATCGTCGCTGCGGTGGTTCCGGCCATGGCGTGACCCCGCTCGCCTCTGCACAGACATCCAGGATGAACCGGGGCACGCCGTGGTGGTCCGACCGCGCGACGTAAATGTGCTACGTGGTCTGCACTACCCGACGCCGGTACCGCGGGTACGGGTTCTCCGGCCGAACGCCCGACAGTGGTACGCCGTGCGGGGGTCGTACGGCGCGCAGCCGGCCCCGGACGGTGCGCCGGGACCGGCTGCGGTGTCGTACCAGGGGCGGGTCAGGGGACGGCGGCGCCGTCGAACACCAGGAGCGTGCCCGGGTGGGCGGGGTCCTTCCACGCGAGCATGCAGGTGCGGTGGTTGATGGTCAGCGAAGCGTTGCGTCACCGCCTCCGGCCACACCTGGTCCACCGACCGGATCGTGCCCGGCGACGACGGCGGCGCGACGACCCGGTCGATCCGGTCGGGCGCCGGGGCCGGCGACACCGCGGTGGCCGGGTACAGCTGACCGACCCGTGTCGGCGCCGGAATCGCGAGCCGCCAACCGCCCGCCGCCACCGCCAGCAGCACGACCACCAGGCCGGCGCGCTGCCGCGGCGGCAGGATCGCCAGGCCGTCCCACAGCCCCCGGTCGTCGCCCAGCCGGCGCAGCGCGGCGTCCTCACCGACCGCCTCCGGTACGTCGGCCACGACCCGTTCCTGGCGCAGCCGCCGCCACCGGCCGATGTGCAGCCGCGCCATCGTCGTCCGCACGTACGCCTCGGGGTCGGACCGCCGGCGCACCCGCCGCCACGACACCCGCAGCCGCGCGAACGCCTCCTGTACCAGGTCCGCCGCGTCGTGCGAGCTGTCCGTCAGCATGTACCCGTACCGGAGCAGCGCCGCCGACCGCCGCCGGTAGAACTCCTCGAACAACGCGTCCCCGGCCGGTGTCTCCGCCCCGGGATCCGCCAGCCGGTCACCGTGGTCGTGCGGGGCGGCTCCCGACCGCTTCCTCCGGTCGATGCCCATGCGCCACCTGCCCTTCACCCACCAGGACGCGAAGGGGGGGCCGGACTGTTGCACGGTCCGGTCGCCCGCCGCGACGGGCGACGCGCGGCTAGACCGTGTCCACCGGCGGCGGCACGGCGGCACCCGTACCCGGTGGGTGGGGGCGCTCGGCCCCCGGAGCCGGCGCCCGGTACAGCACGGCGTGCAGGCCGATCTCGCCGGCGCCCACCACGTTGACGAGTTCCCAGCCCCAGCGCCGGAGTTCCTCCGCGGCCGCGAGCAGCACGCCCATCCGCGGGCGCCCGTTCGCGTACACGGCGAGGTAGCAGAACGGGTAGCCGGCGAGCTGCGCGGTGCCCTGCAGCACGCTCGTCGCCAGCACCGTACGGTTGCGGCCGATCGTGTGGGCGCTGTCCTCGGTCCTCACCCCGACGACCTTAGGGTCCGCCTTCAACCGCACCGCCCGGCGAAACCACCGGTACGCCGCCGATGAGTTCCGGCCGCCCGACACGTCGACCCAGCAGGACGTCCGCACGGGGCGTACCGGAGAGGACGAGGTCTGGTGGACGAGAGCATGTACACGATCAACGGCGCCAGCTGCTGCGTGGAGGTACGCGGCGGCGCGGACGACCCGACCGTACTGCTGGTGGGGTCGTCGATGCTGAGCTGGCCGGACGAGCTGTTCGACCGGCTCGTGGCGGGCGGGCGCCGCGTCGTCCGGTACGACGTGCGTGACACCGGCCGCTCGGAGTCGTACCCGCCGGGCGAGCCCGGGTACAGCCTGGCCGACCTCGTCGACGACGCCGCCGCGGTGCTCGACGCGACCTCGACCGCCCGCGCCCACGTCGTCGGGTTCTCGACCGGCGGCTGGATCGCCCAACTGCTGGCGCTCCGCCGCCCCGAACGCGTCGCGACGCTCACCCTCGTCGCCAGCCGGCCCAATACGCCCGGCCCGGTCGACGACGACCTCCCCGAGCACGACCCGGCGCTCATGCGGGTCGTCACGACCACCCCGCCCCCCGACTGGTCCGACCACCAGGCCGTCGTCGACCACCTCGTACTCATGGCCCGGACGATGGCCGGCGCGGGCACGTTCGACGAGGCCGCCGCCCGGGCGCACGCCGAGGCCGAGGTCGCCCGTACGACCGACGTCCGGTGCGCGACGACCAACATCGCGTTCGCCGACCACGGGCCGCGCTGGCGCGAACGCCTCGGCGCGATCACCGCGCCGACCCTGGTCGTCCACGGCGAGGACGACCCGTTCTTCCCGATCGGGAACGGCGCGGCGCTCGCCGCGGAGATCCCCGACGCCCGCCTCGTACGGCTCGCCCGGGTCGGGCACGGGCTCCCCGCGCCCGCCGTACCCGTGGTCGCCGACGCGATCCTCGCCCACACTGCGCGCTGACTCCCGGTCGGTCGCGTCCCGTACGGTGCGCGGTTCGTGGCCGGTCGGCGGGTCGACGCCGGCGCGGAAGCCCCGCTGCGCACAGCATGGTCGACGCCGTGTGCCCGCCGGTCAGATGAACAGGCGGTCGGTCTCGGCGAGCTTCGTGGTCAGGTAGGCGCCCAGCTCGCGCATCCGCGACTCGGGGAGGCGCGACGAGGGGCCGGAGATGCCGACGGCGCCGATCAGGGAACCCTTGATGTACAAGGGAACGGCGACGCAGCGGCAGGCGTCGAACGTCTCGTCCAGGTCGAGGGCGAAGCCGTCCCGGCGGGCCTGACGGACCCGGCTTCGCAGGTCGGTCTCGCTGTGCGCGGCGTGCTCGGTGCCCTCCCGGTACGACATGCGGCGCAGCAGGCCCTGCTGGGTGGTGGGATCCACCGCCGACAGGTACGCCTTGCCCAGCGCGGAACAGTGCATCGGCCGTACGGTGCCGAGCTGCTCGACGACCGCGACGGCGTGGAAGGTCGAGTAGTACGCCAGGTAGACCATGGTGGTGCCGGACGGCACGCCGAGGATGGTCGCTTCGCCGGTGTGGTCCCGGATCTCGGCGAGCACCGGGGTGATGCTGGCCGGCGACTCCGACACGGATTCCCGCTGTGGCACCAGATCCAGGAACTGCGACGGGACGAGCGTGAACCGCTTCGTGGCCGCGTCGCGCGTGACGTACCCGGTCTCGGTGAGCTCGGCCAGCAGGCGCAACGCCGTGCTGCGGTTGATGTCGAGTTCGCGCGCCAGCTCCGCGGCGGTGAGCGGCTCCTTGGTGAGCAGCTCGAAGGTTCGGATGATGCGCGAAATCATCGAGCTCGCGCCCTTCTTGGGACCGATCGTGATGGTGGGGTTCGGGCGTGTCGGCGTCATCATAATAGCTTTCGACGAGGCGGCCTACGCGTTGACCGCGGCCGGGAACAGCGTTGCCAGCGCGGCGCGGTTGGCCGCGAACGACCGCTCGGCGCGGTCCTCCCACCCGAACACCTGAACCGTTGCCAGGCCGTCGAATCCGGCGGCGTCCAGCGCCGTCGTGACCTCCGCCCAGTCGAGCTCTCCGGTACCGATGTCGAAGTGTTGGTGGACGCGGTGGTCGAGGCCGGGCGGGTTGACGATCGTGCGCTCCGGCCGGTACGTGTCGGCCAGGTGGACGTGGTCGAACCAGCCGCGCGCCCGGCGTACCTGGTCGGTGACGCTGCCGCCGAGGTGGTACGCGTGCGGCACGCAGTGCAGGTAGCGGACGTGGTCGCTGCCGATCTCGCGGACCAGGTCGATCGCCGACGCGGTCGTCTCCAGGAAGTCCCACGGGTGCGGTTCGACGGACAGTACGACGTCCTCGCGTTCGAGGATCGGCAGAAGCGTCCCGATCGACCGCAGGAACGCCGACCGGCACGGCTGCGGGGTGTTCGGGTCGCCGGACAGTTCGCTGTTGACGCGCCGGGCGCCGAGGTCGACCGCGGCCCGTACGCCGTCGGCCCACCGTGCGACGGCCCGCGTACGGATGTCCTCGTCCGGGCTCGACCATGGCTGGATGACGGCGACGGACGCGATCTCGACGCCGGCCGACCGGGCCGCGTCGCGTGCCGCGGCAAGCTCGCCGGGGCCGGCGACCACCGCCCCGTTGGCCGGTACGAAGTCGTCCCGGTTGCCCAGCTCGACCGCGTCGTACCCGGTGCGGGCGGCGGCGTCGAACACGGTGCGGACCGGGTGCGCGTTCAGCAGGGCGGGATCGAGGGCGATCTTCATGCGTACTCCTGCCACTGGGTGTCGGGAACGATGACGGCCTTGCCCGGTACGTCGCCGGCCCGCAGCGCGTCGAGCGCGGCGTTGACCTCCGACAGCCGCCAGAGCGACAGCTCGGGAAGCCGGATGCGGCCCTCGTCCGCCAGCCGCAGCAACGACTCCAGGTCCTCGCGCCGGCCGGAACGTACGCCGCGCAGTTCGGCTTCCTTGTGCGACAGTTCGCCGAAGTCGACGCTCGGCACGACCGAGTAGCCGGCGAGGACGTACAAGCCGCGGGGCGCGAGGGCGGCGATCCCGGGGGCGAGCGCGGCCGGTACGCCGGTGCAGTCGATGACGACGTCCACCGGCGGGTCGAACGACGCGGCGACGTCGTGGCCGAGCGCGGCGATCGCCTTGCGCCGCACCGGATTCGGCTCCACGACACGGCACCGGGTACCGTGCGCGGCGAGCAGCTCCGCGCAGAGGTGGCCGATGGGGCCGGCGCCGACGACGAGTACCCGGCGGGGTTCGCGGGCCATCGCGACGCGCACGCTGTTGGCCGCGGTGGCCCCACTGTCCACAAGGGACGCGACCTGCGGCGCGCCGAGCCCGTCCGGTACCTCGACGAGCTGGCGCGCATGCACCCGCGTGTACTCGGCGTACGCGCCGTCGACGCCCCGTACGCCGGTGATGGAGCGGAGGTCGGGGCAGAGTCGCTCGTCGCCGTCGACGCACCGGGCGCACGTGCCGCAGCCGGTGAACAGGGTGATGGTGACCCGCTTGCCGAGCCATTCGCGGGCGGCGGCACCGGCGTCCACGACGACACCGGCCGGCTCGTGGCCGAGGACGAACGGCAGCCGTGGCCGGTACGACCCGCCGGACAGGATGTGCAGGTCGGTGCCGCACACGCCGCACGCCTCGATGCGCAGGACGACGTCGTCGTCGGCCTCGACGGTGGGTACCGGCAGGCGGCCGGCGTCCAGGTGGTCGGCCGGGAGTGCGGTGGCGACCGCCGCGGCCATGGCTGGGTCCTGGGGCACGCCTGCTCCTTCATGACTCGCCGATGTTGCAATGGACGCAACATAGTGCAGGAATTGGTTGCTTGACAGGCAACGCTAGCACACGTAGCTTTCTGGCAACGCGGCTCGACTGGCGTCCATAGATGGCCATTCACCTGCTGTATCAGTGGCAGCTGCGCAACCGTCGGCCATCGTCTCGGGTACGGCCGTCCGCGCCAAGTCCGGTGCGCTGTGCGCAACTTCTGTTCGTGGCACGCAACGAGATTGTGAGAGGTGACATGCGCAGGTCCACACGCGGTATCGCGGCGCTGCTGACCGCCGCCGCTGTCGCGGCCTCGGCCACCGCCTGTGCCAACATCGGCGCCTCGGACGGCGCCGACAGGTCGGTGTCCGGGACCGTCGCGGTCGGTGCCAAGGCGTGCAGCAAGTACGGCAAGAGCGTCACCCTGACGATGGGCGTGTCCGAGGCCGGGCAGTCGATCGCCGAACAGGACCGGCAACTCGCGAGGCAGTTCGAGAAGAAGTACCCGAACGTCACGGTCAACGTCCAGGTGAAGGACTTCGCGGACTCGCTGAAGACCATCAAGCTGGCGATGTCCGGCAGCAACCCGCCGGACCTGATGCAGGGCAACGAGGGCTGGGCGATCGACGGCGCGCTCTGGAAGGCCGGCCTCATCAAGGACCTCAGCGCGTACGAGAAGGCGTACGACTGGGGGACGAAGTTCCCGGAGACCGCGCTGGCCGCGAACCGGTTCACCGCCGACGGCGCCACGTTCGGCACGGGCAAGCTGACCGGACTGCCGCAGGGCGTGCAGTACGTCGGGGTGTTCTACAACAAGAAGCTGCTGACGAAGCTCGGCGTCACCGACCCGAGCACGCTGGACGACCGGGACACGCTGCTCGCCACCGTCGCGAAGGCGAAGTCCGCGAAGCTCACCCCGGTGATGCTCGGCGACTCCGAGAAGAACTGGGCGCTGCACAACCTGTCGCTGTTCAACGGCTGGTACGTCTCGCCCGACGACATCACCAAGTGGGTGTACGGAACCAAGGGCTCGACGTACGACGACGCGGGGCACGTGCGCGCGGCCACCGAGTTCCAGAGCTGGATGACCAAGGGGTACTTCAACTCCGACGCGCTGTCGACCAGCTTCAACGACGCCGAGGCGCGGTTCGCGAAGAACCAGGCCGCCTTCTTCGTCACCGGTACGTGGGCGCTCGGCGACCTGACCCAGAAGATGGGCGACAACGTCGGGTTCATGCTGTGGCCGGCCGGCAGCAGCGGCAAGCACGCGGCGGTCGGCGGCTACAGCCTGCCGTACACGATGTCGTCGAAGACGAAGTACCCGGACTGCGCGGCGGCGCTGCTGAACTTCGTGACCGCCGGCCCGGAGGCCGTCCGGGCGCAGATCGCGTCCGGCCGCCCGTCGGCCACGACCGCCGGCGCCAAGGCGCATGTCAGCGATCCGCTGCTGGCGCAGATGGTCGCCGACTACACGAAGCTCAACGCCGAGAAGGGCCTGTTCCCGTGGGAGGACTGGCCGACGCCCACGATGCTGACCCTCGCCGAGTCGCAGGCGCAGCTGCTGCTGTCCGGCAAGACCACCCCGAAGGCGTACTGCGTGGCGCTGCAGAAGAACTGGGACGACTACCTGAAATCCAAGTAGCGCACCGCATCCCGGCACCGTCAGGACATCACCACGTCCGCGTCGTACCGCCGCGGTACGGCGCGGACCACC
>NZ_BOMB01000055.1 GCF_016861975.1 Actinocatenispora rupis
CGCGGTCTCTCGTACTCGGGCCAACCTCGCCGCGGCGACGATCTGTTCCGCCGCCCGACTGTGGCCACCGCCACGCCGCCTCCGCGCGCCGTGCCGTACGGCGAGGGACCGGATCGGGTGGCGGCGGGTAACGCGGGCGGCACGACACCGTTAGACACCTCGGAGTAGCCATTGTCCGACTCAGCGTGTTCCACACCGTGACCCCGAGGAGATACCTGTGCGTACCACCGCGCTCCGCTGGCTCGTCGCCGGCGCCGCCGCCACCCTGCTGCTGTCCGGCTGCGGCGCGTCGACCGACAAGGCGCAGCAGGCGAAGTCGAGCGCGACCCCGTCCGCGAGCGCACGCACCGACCGCGCGTCCGCGCCGCCCACGCCGAAGGTCAAGCGCGGCCCGCTGACCGTACGGATGACGCCGGTGAAGCTCTCCGCCCGGCAGAAGGAGGCCGCCGACACCGTCTTCCAGTACTGGTCGCGCTACGGCGTGGCCGTCTCCACCCGCGACGTCGACGGCTCCGGCCTCGCCCTGGTACTCAGCGCGCGCAAGGCGACCGCCGGTACCACGAAGGTCGTGGACGCCCTCAAGGCCAAGAACGAGAAGTACGTCGGGGTGCTGGTGCTCGGCATCCGCAGCGTCGGCGTCGGTACGGACACCGCGACGGTCGACACCTGCGTCGACCAGAGCCGTTCCCGGCTGACCGACTCGAACGGGCAGACGGTGCAGGAGCCGGAGAAGCAGAACATCCTGCCCATCGCGCACACCCTGGTGAAGCGCAACGGCACCTGGCTCGTCGACAAGATCGACCAGGGCGGTTTCACCTGCTGACGGCTGGCGTTGACAGCACTGTCAAGGGCTAGCGTTGCCGGCATGCGGATCGGTGAACTCGCCGCGGCGGCCGGCACCAGCACCCGGATGCTCCGGTACTACGAGCAGCAGGGGCTGCTGCCGGACCACCGGGACGGTCTCGGCCACCGGGCGTACGGCGCGGCGGAACTGCGGCTCGTGCAGGAGATCCTTGCGCTGCAACGGATCGGCTTCACGCTCGCGGAGGCCCGGCCGTTCGTCGACTGCCTGCGCGCCGGGCACGACAGCGGCGACGCCTGCCCCGCCTCGCTGGAAGTGTACGAGCGGAAACTCGCCGACCTGGACGCGCTGATCGCCACCCTCACCGCGGCGCGCCGGCAGGTACGCACCCAGCACGCCGCCGCGCTCGCCCGGCGTACCGCCGATCCGGCCGACCCACGGTGCCAGTTCGACGCCGTACCAACGGAAACGAGGTGCGCATGAGCGCTCAGCAGACAGCGACCGGCCACGGCAACGTGCGGGCGGTGACCGACGCGTCGTTCGCCGCCGACGTCCTCGACAGCGACCTGCCCGTCCTGGTCGACTTCTGGACCGACTGGTGCCCGCCCTGCAAACGGCTCGCGCCGATCATCGACCAGCTCGCCGCCGAGTACGCCGGGCGGGTGCGGATCGTCAGCATGGACGCCGAAGCCGAACCGAACACCGCGCGAAACCTTGCCATCATGGCGTTTCCGACCCTCGCCGTCTACTCCCACGGCGAACTCGTCCGGCGGATCGTCGGCCTGCAACCGAAACGCACCCTCGCCCGGCTCCTCGACGAGGTCGCCTGACCCAGGAAGGCACGCCGCGGTACGGCATCGTCCCCCCGTACCGCGGTGTCCACAGTGGACGGCATGGAGTACTCGGATCGTTCGGCACGCTCGCCAGGCTACGGGGTTCTGCCGCGGTCCGGGTTCTGCCGCGCTCCGGGTTCTGGCGCGGTCCGGGCCACAGGCTGCGCAGGCTGGTACGTCTGGCCGGAGCGGGCCCAGCCTCGGTCCGTTGTTCGAACGGCGGGCCGCCCGGGTCCGAGGCTCGTGTGGCTACCGGGATCTGTTCCGGACCGAGGCTGCGGTCCGGGGGCTCGGGGCGGGCTCTGAGCGGCCGGGTACCTCAGGTCGCCGCGACGTTTCGCTCCAACCGCCGGCAGGGTCCAACCCGAACCCCGGAGCCGATGCGCCCGACGAATGTCGCGCCGCAAGGCGGTCGTTGCCGCGCATCCGTTGCGGGCAGGGCGATTCACATTCACGCGGTGCCCAAGGACAGCCCCCCACCCACCCCGGGGGGCGAACCCCGACACGATCCTACCCAAACCGCCACCGCCCCGCCCCACCCTGTGGACAGCCCGAGCGTACCTGTGGACACGCCGCCAACCCCGTACCAGCCGTGCTAGGGAAGCCGCAGCGCCGGATGGTCGCCGATGACGGTGGCGGAGTTGGGGGCGACTTCGGTGAAGCCGGCGTCGTGTACGACGGGGAGTCCGCTGCCGGCGAGGTGCCGCCACCGTTCGGGCGATGCGGTGCGGACGGCGAGGGGGAAGCCGGCGTCGGCCCAGATCTCGCGGGCGGCGGCGGGCAGCGCGGCGTACGTGAGCTGTGCGCCGTGTCCGGTCTGTGCCATGGCTTTGCCGGCGGTCATGGTGAGGGCGGGGTTGAGCCACAGCACGGGGGTGCCGGCGGCGGGCGCGGCGGGTGGTTCGGTGTCGTCGAGGTCGGTGCCGCCGACCTGGAGGCGGGCGAGGTCGCGCGGCCACCCGTCGAGCGGTACGGGTGGGAAGACCCGCACGGTGGCGCTGCGGTGCCGTACGGTCAGCCCGTCGAGTGCTTCGGCGCGGCGCCATTCCGCACCGCGCGCCCGGCGTACGACTTTGCGGATGCGGCCGTCGGTCCACGCGTGCACGGCGTCGTGCCAGTCGCCGGCGGGGTCGGTGGTGCGCGGGTCGGTGAGGAAGGTCAGGACGGCGCGCGCGGACGCCTCCAACGCGTCGGTACGTTCCGGCGGTTCGGCCCGTTCGAGCCGCACGACCAGTGGCAGCACGTACTGCGGGGCGGCGTCGCGGGGGTCGGTCGGTGCGCTCACGACTCGCAGCATGTCACGCCAGCGTGGCCGAACGGCGGGCAACGTCACGCATCGCACCGCGGACGCGCGGGCCGGGGCGTGGCTGCACAGCTTGCTGGCCGGCCGCGCCGAGCCCGTTCACCTCGCCGGGTTGTCGGCACGAGCGGGCACGCACGCGCACCTCCGCCTTGCCAGACAACGCATGGACTCCGGCCCGCTCGACCGAACGGCGGGCGAACGCGCGCCGCTCCGCCGCCGGCGTGTCCCCGGTACGCATCCCGACGGTGACCCTGTTGTCGTTCACCGACGACGAGCCGACGCCGTCGGCGGCGGCGATGGCGCCCTGCGAAGACACACCTAGGGGCGGGTCGCGACGGTGACGAGGTGGCTGCTGGTGCCGTGCAGGGACGGTTCGTGTTCGACGCGGCGCAGCAGGTCGAGCAGCAGCGCGGTACGTTCCGGGTCGGCGAGGATCCGGTCGAGGTCGGGGAGCTGCCACAGGGATCCTTCGACGGCGGCCACGGTGGTGACGTCGAGGCCGGCCTCGCGTGCCTCGGCGGCGGGTTCCTCGGGCCGGTGGAAGTACGCGTCGGTGAACCAGGTTCGGCCCGGTTCGGTGTTGCGGTGGACGCCGGTGGCGAGGGCGCGTTCGACGATGGGCAGGAACCGCGGGTCGTCGTAGAAGCCCTTGACGAAGCCGTCGTGCATGCTGGCGAACCGGCTGATGGTGGCGGCGACCACGACCCCGCCGGGGCGTACGACGCGGGCCGCCTCGCGCCAGGCGGTGATCCGGTCGGCGCGGTCGAGCAGGTGGTAGAGCGGGCCGAGCAGGAGTACCGCGTCGGCGGAGTCGTCGGGTTCGGTGAGGGCGCGGGCGTCGCCGACGGCGGCGGTGACGCCGGGCAGTTCGGCCGCGGCGGCGACGTGGCCGGCGATGGGGTCGACGAGGTGGACGGTGTGGCCGGCGTCGGCGAGCCACCCCGCGTACGCGCCGGTCGCGCCGCCGACGTCGAGGATCCGGGCCGGCGCGGGCGGCAGGTACCGGGTGAGGATGTCGCGGGTGCGCAGCGCTTCCAGCAGTCCGCCGCCGGTGGTGAGCCGGGTGCGTTCGCCGCCGGCGCGGTAGTACTCGGAGATGTCGGCCATGTGACGCATGGTGCGGCGGGCACCGACGGTGGGCAACCGGTTTGTCCGGCCTTGGGCGCGGGTTGCGCGCGGGCCTGTCGGCCCCGGACGGCAGAATGCTCGTCCAGGAGGCCCGTACCGAAACGGGTGTCGGGCGGTCGGCCGGTCGACGCCCGCGGGCCCGCAGCGACGACGGACGAAGGATGACGATCGTGACAGTGTCTGTGCATCGGCGGATCGCCGAGGAGCTGGGCGTACGCGACGGTCAGGTGGCCGCCGCCGTCGATCTGCTCGACGGCGGCGCCACCGTGCCGTTCATCGCGCGGTACCGGAAGGAGGTCACCGGCGCGCTGGACGACGCGCAGCTGCGCACGCTGGAGGAGCGCCTGCGGTACCTGCGGGAGCTGGAGGAGCGGCGCGCCGCGGTACTGGACTCGATCCGCGGCCAGGGCAAGCTGGACGAGGCGCTGGAGCAGCAGATCCTGGCGGCCGACTCGAAGGCGCGGCTGGAGGACATCTACCTGCCGTACAAGCCGAAGCGGCGGACGAAGGCGCAGATCGCGCGGGAGGCGGGACTGGAGCCGCTGGCCGAGACGCTGCTGGCGGACCCGACGCAGGACCCCCGCACCGTCGCCGCGGCGTACGTGACGGGTGAGGTGGCGGACGCGGCGGCGGCGCTGGAGGGCGCGCGGTCGATCCTGGTGGAGCGGTTCGGTGAGGACGCCGACCTGATCGGCGAGCTGCGCGAGCTGATGTGGACGCGCGGCCACCTGGTGTCGAAGGTGCGCGACGGCAAGGAGGAGGCGGGCGCGAAGTTCGCCGACTACTTCGACTTCTCCGAGCCGTACCAGAAGCTGCCGTCGCACCGGATCCTCGCCATGTTCCGCGGGGAGAAGGAGGAGGTGCTGGAGCTGTCGTTCGTGCCGGACGAGCCGCCCGCGCCGGACGCTCCCCCGCCCACCGGCCCCAGCGTGTACGAGGGGCGCATCGCCGGCCGGTTCGGGGTCCGGGACGAGGGCCGTCCGGCGGACCGGTGGCTGGCGGACACGGTGCGCTGGGCCTGGCGTACCCGGATCCTGGTGCATCTCGGCATCGACCTGCGGACGCGGCTGTTCGCGGCGGCCGAGGAGGAGGCGGTGCGGGTGTTCGCGGCGAACCTGCGCGACCTGCTGCTCGCCGCGCCGGCCGGTACCCGCGCCACGATGGGCCTCGACCCGGGCTTCCGTACGGGGGTGAAGGTGGCGGTGGTCGACGCGACCGGCAAGGTGGTCGACACGGCGACGATCTACCCGCACGTACCGCAGCGGAAGTGGGACGCGTCGCTCGCGACGCTGGCCGCGCTGGCCGCGAAGCACTCGGTGGAGCTGATCGCGATCGGCAACGGCACCGCGTCCCGGGAGACCGACAAGCTGGCCGCCGACCTCATCGCGAAGCATCCGGAACTCTCGCTGACCAAGGTGGTCGTGTCGGAGGCGGGCGCGTCGGTCTACTCCGCCTCGGCGTACGCGTCGTCCGAGCTGCCGGAGCTGGACGTGTCGCTGCGCGGCGCGGTGTCGATCGCCCGCCGGTTGCAGGATCCGCTCGCCGAGCTGGTGAAGATCGACCCGCAGTCGATCGGCGTCGGCCAGTACCAGCACGACCTGTCGTACGGGAAGCTGTCGCGGTCGCTGGACGCCGTCGTCGAGGACTGCGTGAACGCGGTGGGGGTGGACGTCAACACCGCGTCGGCGCCGCTGCTGACCCGGGTGTCGGGCATCGGTACCGGGCTGGCGGAGAACATCGTGCTGCACCGGGACGCGAACGGGCCGTTCCGGTCCCGTACGGCGCTGAAGGAGGTGCCGCGGCTGGGGCCGAAGGCGTTCGAGCAGTGCGCCGGCTTCCTGCGCATCCCGGGCGGCGACGACCCGCTGGACACGTCCTCGGTGCACCCGGAGGCGTACCCGGTGGTGCGGCGGATCATCGAGCGCACCGGCACGCCGATCGGCGACCTGATCGGCGACACGGCCACGCTGCGGACGCTGACGCCGGCGGACTTCGTGGACGAGACCTTCGGCGTACCGACGGTCACGGACATCCTTGCGGAGCTGGAGAAGCCGGGCCGTGACCCGCGGCCGGAGTTCCGGACGGCGACGTTCGCCGAGGGGGTCGAGACGCTCGGCGACCTGACGCCCGGGATGGTACTGGAGGGCACCGTGACGAACGTGGCGGCGTTCGGCGCGTTCGTCGACGTCGGCGTGCACCAGGACGGGCTGGTACACGTGTCGGCGCTGTCGAAGACGTTCGTGAAGGACCCGCGGGACGTGGTGAAGTCGGGCGACGTGGTGCGCGTCAAGGTGCTGGACGTGGACATCCCGCGCAAGCGCATCTCGTTGACGCTGCGGCTGGACGACGAGCCGGCCGCGGGCGGCGGCGGTGGCGGGCGGCGGGCCGAGGGTGGCCAGCGCCGGCCGGACCGGGACCGCGGTGCGCCGCGCCGCTCCGGCGGTACGCCGCGGCAGCAGCGCCCGCAGCGTCCGGCGGCGGACACGGCGCTGGCCGACGCGCTGCGCCGGGCGGGTCTGGTCAAGGAGTGACGTCGCGCCGGTGTCCCGCGAGCGCTCGCGGGACACCGGCGATGAACGGTCAGAGCGGCGGTTCCGGCGGCGGCTCGGTCGGCGGCGTCGGGTTCGGTACGGGCGGCTCGGGCGGCGCCGGGGCCGGCGGTACCGGCTCGGGCGACGGGTACGGCTCGGGTGGCATCGGCCCCGGGCCTGGCTGCGGTACGGGCTGGAGCGGGTCCGGCACGGTCACGGCGGTCTCCGTTCGTCCGTGGGCGGCCCGGGAGCCGGCCGACCAACCCCGTTCGGCCGACTCCCGGTTTACTCCCCCGGTCCCCGTCCGGCCACCCCCCAGCAGCCCACGACGGGGACACCTTCATCGTGCCCGGCTCGGCGGCCCGCGAAACCCGTCCGGCGCCCGGACGTGCGCGGGCAAACCGGACGGATACCGCGTCAGAGGTCGATACCGACGAGGTTGCGGCCCTTCAGCGTGTACAGCGAGCGGCCGTCCGGACTGGCCGCGAGTACCGGGACGCTGTAGTACTCGGCGGCGAGGTCGTCGACGACGGTGGTGACCGCGGGGCTGTCGCCGGCGCGTACCCGGAAGACACGGTGGCCGTCGGTGCCGTAGAGACCGCCGCGGGCCGTGGTGAGCACGCTCTGGCCGGTGCCGACGGTGGCGCTGCCGAGCAGCTTCCCGGTACTCGGGTCGAGCGTGAACAGCACGCCGGTGTCGGTGCTGCCGTACAGCCGGTTGCCCCAGGAGACCAGGGAACTGACCTGCCCGGCGCCGTCGACCGGCGTCACCTGCCAGCGCACCGTCCCGGTCCGCAGGTCGTACGCGGAGACGGTGGCGGACGGCACGATCGGGTCGGTGCCGAGGCTGTTGCGGGTCTCGCTGCCCAGGTACGCGACGCCGCCGCGGCTGGTCACCGACCGCACCGACTGGTCCGGTACGACGCCGCGGTGCACGACGAGCCGCCCGGTCCGTACGGAGTAGACGGCGAGCGCGCCGTTGAGCTTGCCGTAGTCGGCCTCGGTACTGAGCAGCAGCTGTCCGGTGTCGGCGTCGTAGTGCGCGTCGGTGGGCCGGGTCTGTTCGTTGCCGACGTCGCCGACCTGCCGCAGCCCGGTGCCGTCCGGGCCCATCGCGTACAGCCGGGCAAGGGTGTAGACGCCGAGGTAGACGGTGCCGCCGACCTGGGTCATGGTCTTCGCCTCGCCGGTCAGGAACGTCCGCATACTCGTCCCGCCGGCGAGGTCGTGCACCTGCACGCCGACCTTGCCGCTGACCAGTACGGTGCCGTCGGTGGTGGCGGCGACCTGCATGGCGAGTTCGGGGGTGGGCGGCAGGCCGGCGGCGACCAGGTCGTAACCGGTGAAGGTGCGGGTGGCGAGGTCGAGGTCGACCACCGCGCTGGTCAGTTCGGCGCGCAGCACGCCGCCGTCGAGCACGATCCGGTTCGTGTACGCCCCGTCGTACGGTGCGCCCAGCGACTCGGCGCCGCCGGCCGCGGTGTACCGGTAGATCGTGCCGGACGGGCGGGTGGCGAGGTAGGTGGCGTCGTCGCCGACGGTGATCGCCGTGACGTACTGGTCGGTCGGGTTCGGCCGCACCGCGGTGGGATGCGCCGGGTCGGCCGTGTCGTACACGAGCATGGTGCCGAGCGGGGACAGGCTGACCGCGAGCGTGTCGCCGGACAGCGCCATCGTCGCCGCGAACGTCGCGTCCCGGTACGTCTCCGGCAGCAGTTCGGTCCTCGCCCCGCTGGCGCGGTCGATCGCGACGAGGTGCGCGTGCGAACCGACCCCGGCGTACACGGTGGTGTCGCTGGCGGCGATGCTCCGCACGTACTGTTCGCCCGCGACGACCGTGCCGAGGTTGGTCGTCACCCCGCTGCCCGGGTCGTACTCCCGGACCGAGCCGTCGGGGTAGGTGCCGCCGAAGACCCTGCCGTCGGGCGAGGCGGTGAGTGCCCAGATGAACGAGCCGAAGGTCGCGACCTTCGTCAGCGCGCCGCTCGTGGTGTCCAGCCGGTACAGGTCGCCCGGCGTGTACGTGCCGATGTAGAGGTCGGTGCCGATATGGGTCATCGCCCAAACCCCGTCCCCGGTCGGCAGCGACACCTGGTCCGCGACGAGGTGGGTGGCCGGGTCGTACGCGCCGACGCGGACCGGCGAGACGCCCGACGTGGCCGTCCACAACCGGCCGCCGACCGGCTCGGCGACACCGGTCGACGTCACCTCGGACGCCGGCCCGAGATCCCGTACCGACGGGGATCCGGTGGAGTCGGCGGGACGTGCCGCGGCGGACGGTGACGACGCGGCGGACGGTGGGTGGGACGGTGGCCGGGCCGGCGACGCGCTGGCCGTACCGGCCGGGACGAGTGCGGCGACGAGCGCCGCGGCGAGCATGAGCCGAACTGTCCGCACACGGACCTCCGCAGGAATTACGGTCATGACTCTAATGATCTCGGCACCCTAGCCGTGGGTACGGGAAGCGGGCAAGACCCGGACCGCTGTCGTACCCCCGGCCTAGGGTGGCCGCATGGCAGACACCGACGAGGCGTTCGTCCGCCCGTCCACCGCCGTCAGCGACCCCGGCGAGCTGCTCGCCGGCTACCTCGACGGATACCGGAATGCGTTGCTGCGCAAGGTGAGTGACCTGTCCGAGGCGCAGCTGCGGCAGGCCGTGCTGCCGTCCGGCTGGACCCCGCTCGGCCTCGTGACGCACCTGCGCCACGTCGACCGGCGGTGGCTGCGCTGGGGCTTCGCCGGCGAGCGGATCGACGACGTGTGGGGCGACCACGACGCGGGCGACCCCGACGGCCCCTGGTTCGTCGCCGACACCGCGAGCGCCGCCGACGTGCTCCGCGAGTTCCGGGAGGAGGCGGAGCGGTGCCGCCGGGTGATCGCCGGCCACGCCCTCACCGAGCGCGCCGTGCCCGGCCCCCGGTTCGACCCGGACGAGCCGGTGCCGACGCTCGGCTGGATCCTCTGCCACCTCCTGCAGGAGTACGCGCGGCATCTCGGCCATCTCGACGTGGTGCGGGAGCTGACCGACGGCGAAACCGGGGAATGACGGGTGTCCTCCCGGGCGGCCGCCGTTCGTCCCTACAGTGAGGGCGGGTGAGAGGGCCCGCCTCGATTCCACGAGGAGTGATCATGCCCAGGTACGTTGCACTCACGTACACGAAGGACGTCGACTGGACGAGCCCGGAGTACCGCGCCGAGATGGCGGACTACGCGGAGTTCGGGAAGGCCGCGGCGGCGGTGATCCGGGGCGGCGACGCGCTCTACCCGACGAGTACCGCGACGACGGTGCGGGTCAGCGGCGGCAAGGGCGGCGACGTGCTCACCACCGACGGGCCGTTCGCCGAGACCAAGGAGGCGCTGACCGGCTTCTACGTGCTGGAGTGCGCCGACCTCGACGAGGCGGTCAAGGTCGCGTCGACGATCCCGGCGGCGTGGGACGGCGCGGTCGAGGTACGGCCGATCATCGAGTTCTGAGGGGTCCGGTCCGTGCGTGCCGGTGACACCGTCGCCGACCTGGTCCGTACCGAGGGGACACGGGTGCTGGCCACGTTGGCGCGTGTCACCGGCAGCATCGAGCTGGCCGAGGACGCCACCCAGGACGCGGTCGTACGCGCGCTGGAAACCTGGCCGCGGGACGGCATCCCGCACAACCCGCGCGGCTGGCTGCTGGTCACCGCGCGGCACCGGGCGCTGGACGTGCTGCGGCGCGAGGCACGCCGGGCCGGGAAGGAGGCGGCGGCGATGCTGCCCACCTGGCCGGAGCCGGAACCGCCGGAGGTCGTCCGCGACGACCTGCTGCGGCTGGTGTTCACCTGCTGCCATCCGGCGCTGTCGGCGGAGGCGCAGGTGGCGCTGGCGTTGCGGACGTTGGCGGGGCTGTCGACCGCGGAGGTGGCCGCCGCGCTGCTGGTGTCCGAGGCGACGATGGCGAAGCGGCTCACCCGGGCCCGGCAGAAGATCGCCCGCGCGCGCATCCCGTACCGGGTGCCCGCGGCGGAGGAGCTGCCGGACCGGCTGGCCGGCGTCGCCGCCACCGTCTACCTCGTCTTCAACGCCGGGTACGACGCGGACGAGCCCGCGGCCACCGCCCGCCTCACCGCCGAGGCCGTACGGCTGGGGCGGCTGCTCGCCGAACTGTTCCCGGACGAGCCGACCGCGCTCGGGCTGCTGGCGCTGATGCTGCTGCAGGACTCCCGGCGCGCCGCGCGTACCGATGCGGACGGCCGGCTGGTACTGCTGGCCGACCAGGACCGGAGCCGGTGGGACCGGGCGGCGGTGACCGAGGGCGTCACGCTGGTCGGCACGGCGCTGCGTCGTACGCCGGACCGGCCCGAGCCGTACGTGGTGCAGGCCGCGATCGCCGCCTGCCACGCGCTCGCCCCGTCGTACCGGGAAACCGACTGGGATGCCGTCGTCTCCTGGTACGACGTGCTGTTGACGGTGCACGACACGCCCGTGGTCCGGCTCAACCGCGCGGCGGCGGTGGCCGAACGGGACGGCCCGGCGGCGGGCCTGGCGCTGGTCGACGCGATCACCGACCTGCCCGGGTACCCGTGGTGGCACGCCGCCCGCGCCGAGCTGCTGTACCGGTCGGGCGACCACCCGGCGGCGCGCGCCGCGTACGACCGGGCGGTCGCGGCGGGGCTGCGCCGGCAGGCGGCCGATCACCTGCGGCTGCGTCTCGACCGGCCGCCGGCCGGCCAACCCTGAGCCGGCCGGGCGCCGCCGGTGAACCGGACCTGAGCGGGCGACGCCGGCGGAGCGGCCCGGCCTATTCCTCCACTATGGACAGTGCCTGCGCCGGGCACAGCTGCACCGCGTCACGCACGGCGTCCTCGTACTCGGCGGCGGGCTCGGTGGTGTGCAGGACGACCGTGCCCTCGGCGTCGTCCTGGTCGAACACGGCCGGTTCGGTCAGGACGCACTGTCCCGCACCGATGCACACGTCCGTGTCGGCGGAAATCCGCATGGTCTCGCTCCTCACCAGGTGACCGGCAGCTCGTAGCAACCGTAGATGGTCGCATCCTGCTTGGTCGGGATGTCCTCGACCCCGCCGGCCAGCGCCAGCGTCGGTACCCGCCGCAGCAGCGTGTCGAACACGATGGTCAGCTCGGCGCGCGCCAGGTTCTGCCCGAGGCACTGGTGCGGCCCGAACCCGAACGCCACGTGGTGCCGCGCGCCGCGGGTCACGTCCAGGTCGTCCGGCCGTTCGAACACCTGCGGGTCGCGGTTCGCGGCCAGCCCGAGCGCGATGACGCCCTCCCCCGCGGCGATCGGCTGCCCACCGATCTCGGTGTCGGCGACGGCGACGCGCGCGGTGCCCGAGTCGACGATCGAGAAGTACCGGAGGAGTTCCTCGACGGCGAGCGGCGTGGTGGCCGGGTCGTCCCGTACGAGGCCGAGCTGGTCGGGGTGGGTGAGCAGCGCGAGCGTACCGAGGGAGATCATGTTGGCGGTCGTCTCGTGCCCGGCGATCAGCAGCAGGAACGCCAGGCTGACCAGCCCGCCGTGGTCCTCGGTGCCGTCCGCGCGGGCGCGCAGGATCTGCCGGCCGAGCAGGTCGTCTCCGGGCTCCCGCTCCTTCTCCGTCACCAACCCGTCCAGGTACTCCCGCACCTCGGTGGCGGCGGCCATCCGCTCGTCCGGGTCGACGGCCCGGTTGACGAGCCGGGCGCTGCGGGACTGGAAGAACTCGTGGTCCGCGTACGGCACGCCGAGCAGTTCGCAGATGACCAGCGACGGCACCGGCAGCGACAGGTACCGCACCAGGTCGGCGGGCTGGCCGGCGGCGAGCAGCGTGTCGATCGCCTCGTCGACGATCTGCTGGATGCGCGGCCGCAACGCGTGCACCCGCGGCACGCTGAACTCGCTGATTACCGGGCGGCGGGCGGCGCTGTGCGCGGCGCCGTCGAGGCCGATCATCGGCTGCGGGAAGTCGGCGGGCGGGCGCACCCCGAACGCCCGCAACGGAAAGCCGGGGTTGCGCCGGTTGGAACTGAGCGCCGGGTCGGCCAGCGCGGCCCGGACGTCCTCGTGCCGGGTGAGCAGCCAGGTGCGCTGGTCGCCGGGCAGCTGCGCGCTGACCACGGGCCGCGTCCCCCGGAGCTCCGCGTACTCCGGTGGCGCGTCGAAGGGGCAGGTCCGGTTCATCGGGAAGGCGGGAACGTCCGGTGCGGTCATCACGTACCCCGATCTGGTCGGCACGGATATGGAGGAATGCCTTCCGGTTACCGTACACAAGCGGAAGATCATCTTCCAGATATTCGGGCACGGTTCGTCGAATCGGCTGATTCCGACGGCGAACGTGCAGGTCACGCAGCGGATAGAATCCGCGCAACCACGGAGGCCGACATGCCCGATCCCCTGACCGCGTCCGGGTTGCGCGCCGACGCCCGCCGCAACCGCGACCAGCTCCTCGACGCGGCCCGCGCGCTGTTCTCCGACCGCGGACCCGACGTACCGATGGAGGAGATCGCGCGGCGCGCCGGCGTCGGCGTCGGCACCCTGTACCGGCGGTTCAGCGACCGGGACACGCTCATCCGCGCGGTCGCGCTCGACACGTGGACCCGGCTGCTCGCCGACGCGCGTACCGCCGAGGCCGAGGAACCCGACGCCTGGCACGCCCTGCGCCGCATCCTCCAGCTCACCGTGCACCTGCGCGTCGTCGTACGGATGTCGATGTTCTCGCCGCGCGCGTCGGCGGTGCTGCGCGACTCGCCCGAGGCGTACGAGATCCGCAGTGCGTTGCTGGGTCGGCTGGAACGGCTCGTCGACGCGGCGCAGGCGGACGGCGCGCTGCGGCCGGACGTCGGCGCCGGCGACCTCACCGCCGTCGTCGGCATGATCATCCACGAGCTGCCGGACCTGCCCGACGACCTCGGCGCGCAGGTCTCCGCCCGCTGCATCGGCCTGGTACTCGACGGGCTCGCCGCGCCCGCGCGCAGTCCGCTGCCCGGCACCCCCGTACGCATCGGGGAGCTGCTGCCCTGGGCCAGCGCGCGTCCCGGTGAGTGACCGCCGTCGATAGCCTGGTGCGGTCACCCGTTCAGGAGGTCACCGTGGCATCGATCCAGGACGTCCAGGCGCAGCTCGCCGCCGGCAAGCAGAGCGCGCAGCAGGCGCTGCGCGCGCTCGGTACCGCGACCGCGGAGGTCGACAAGGCGTTGCAGCAGATCAGCGGCGCGGCGCAGGGCACCAACCACCCGAAGGTCCAGCAGAGCGTCGCCGCGCTGACCCAGGCCAGGGCCAAGGCGCAGGAGATGCAGCAGCTGCTGGTCGCCGGCCACCAGGCCGTCACCGAGTACTCGGGGCAGCTCTGACGTACGTGGATCCGTTGCGCGGCAAGCGAACCGGCCCCGCGCAACCCGGGCCGGGGTACGCGGGGGGGTGGTCAGCGGCCGGTGAAGCGGGGGTCGCGCTTGGCGCGGAACGCGGCGATCCCCTCGCGGCCGTCGGCGCTGGCGTAGAGCCGGGCGAGGGCGGCCTGTTCGGCGGTGAGCGCCGCGTCGAGGTCCTGGCGTACGCCGTCGTCGACGACGCGCTTGCCCTCGCGTACGGCCAGCGGCGCGGCGGCGGCGAGGGTGTCGGCGAGCTCGCGCGCGGCGCCGGCCAGCTCGTCCGGCGGTACCAGCCGGGTCAGCAGGCCGTGCCGGTCCGCCTCGTCCGGGTACAGGGTGCGGCCGGTCAGCACGAGTTCCTTGGTGAGCCGGGTGCCGACGGCGCGGGCGAGCCGCTGGGTGCCGCCGCCGCCCGGGATCAGGCCCAGTTTCACCTCCGGCAGGCCGAACCGGGCGCGCTCGGAGGCGACGATGAAGTCGCAGCAGAGCGCGACCTCGAAGCCGCCGCCGAAGGCGTACCCGTTGACGGCGGCGATCGTCGGCTGCGGCAGGGACGCCAGCTCGCCGAACACCGACCGGGACAGCCGCTGGTACGCGTCGAACTCGGCCGCGGTGGCCCCGTCGTACTCGCCGATGTCGGCGCCGGCGATGAAGCCGCGCCCGGTGCCGGTGACGACGAGGACCCGTACGGTGTCGTCGGCGCGGATCGCCCGCAGGTGCTCGCCGAGCGCCGTCACCATCGCGCGGGACAGCGCGCCGAGCGCCTCCTCCCGGTCGATCCGGAGGGTGGCGACGGCGCCGTCGCGGGTCAGGACCAGATGCTCCACCGGGTACCTCCAGGCGTGGCCGGATCCGTTGTGCCGCAGGCGATCCGCCCGTCCGGAACCGGACGGACCGGTCGCGCCGCGGTCATCCGCAGGCTCCGGCGGCGTGCAGTGCGGCCACCTCGTCGGTGGACAGCACCTCGGCGAGTACCTCGTCGGTGTGCGCGCCGGTGACGGGTGGCGCGAGCCGCAGCTGCCACGGCGTGCCGGACAGCCGTACGGGGCAGCCGACGAGTTCGAGCCGGCCGGCGGTGGGGTGGTCGACCTCGACGAGCATGTCGTGGCCCTGCTCGCGCAGCTCGTCCACGGCCTGCTTCGCGGTGCGTACGACGGCGCACCAGATGCCGGCCGGCAGCAGCGTGTCCACCAGGTCGGCGGCCGTACGCCGGGCGGTCGCGGCCTCCAGCGCGGTCTTCACCGCGTCCCGGTCCGCCCACGGGTCGAGGTCGGCGACGCCGTCGACGCCGAGCAGCTCGGCGACCCGGTCGACCGGCGCCATGGCGATCGCGACGTGCCCGTCGGCCGCGGCGTAGATGCCGAACGGGGCGGACAGCCACGCCTGCCCCACGCCGGCCGCGGACCGTTCCCAGTCGGTGTGCTGGTTGACGAGGGCGGAGATCTCCTGGCACTGGAGCGCGATGGCCGTGGAGTACAGGTCGACCTCGACGCGCTGGCCGATGCCGTGACGTTCCCGGGCGTACAGGGCGGCCAGGATGCCGTTGGACAGCGTGAGCGCGGTCGCGGCGTCCACAATGGACGTACCGGCCGGGGTCGGCGGGTCGCCGGCGCGGCCACCGGCGGCGGCGAGCCCGGACATGGCCTGGATGAGCAGGTCCTGACCGGGCCGGTTCTCCTTGGCGAACACCGTTTCGCGGCCCCAGCCCGAGCCGGAACAGTAGATGATGTCGGGCTTCACCGCCCGCAGGTCCTCGTACCCGAGGCCGAGCCGGTCGAGTACGCCGGGGCGGAAGTTCTCGACGACGACGTCGCAGGTGGCGGCCAGCCGCAGCAGCGCGTCGCGCGCCTCCGGCGCCTTCAGGTCGAGCGCGACGGACCGCTTGTTGCGGTTCATCGCGAGGAACGCGGCGGAGTCGCCGGCGACGAGGCCGCCCATCATCTCCAGCCGGCGCTCCCACTCACCGTCGGGGCGTTCCACCTTGATGACGTCGGCGCCGAGGTCCGCGAGCAGCTGCGTCGCGTACGGCCCGAGCATCATCTGGGTGAAGTCGAGGATGCGCACACCCTCCAACGCGGCCGGCATGTCAGTGCCCCTTCCCTTGTACCGCAACGGTATCCGCCCGCGGGACGAACTGCCGGCGGTCCCGGCCGAAGACGCCGAGCGAGATCGCCGCGAGCGCCACCACGACACCGGACACCACGAACGACAACGCCCACGAGTCGGTCGCGTCCACCACGTACCCGAGGATGATCGGGGCGATGATGCCGGCGATGTTCGCGATGAAGTGCACGAAGCCGGAGACGGCGCCGAACCGGCGGTGCGGGATGACCGGGCCGATGATGGCGAAGAACTGCGCGCCGACGATGTACAGGATGAAGACGCAGACGGCCATCAGGGTGACCGCGCCGCCGGCCGAGCGGACGATGCCGACCGGCCCGAACGCGCAGGCCACGACGAGCAGCCCGATCACGGTCGTCCACTTGCGGGAACGGAACAGCCCGACCCGGCGGCCGAGCGCGTCGGTGAACAGCCCGCCCAGGGCGAGCCCGACGAAGCCGCACAGCCACGGGATCGACCCGGTGAACGCGATCTGCGTCAGGTCCAGCCCGTGCGCCTCGTGCAGGAAGTCCGGGAACCACGTCAGGAACGTGAACAGCACCCACGTGTACCCGAAGTACGCCAGGGCGGTGGTGAGCACCAGCGGCATCTTCAGGTAGCCGAGCAGGCTGCGGTTCTCGTCGGCGCCGACGGCGGCGGCCTCGTGCGCGCCGCTGTCCGCGGCCATCTCGTCGACCTCGGCCCGCTTCACCCACGGGTGGGCTTCCGGCTTGTCCCGGACGACGACCCACCAGCCGAGCAGGAACAGCACGCCGATCGCGCCGAGGATGATGAACGGCGCCCGCCAGTTCCCGTCGAACGCCTCGATCAGCGCCACCACGATCGGCGTACCGACGGCGCCGCCGAGCGGGGTGGACGCCTGCGACAGGCCCAGCGCGGTGCCCAGTTTCCTCTGTGGGAACCAGTTCGACATGGTCTTGGCGGTCACGGACGCCTGCGGCCCCTCACCGAAGCCGAACAGGAACCGGATCACCATGAAGCTCACGAAGCCGAACCCGGCGGCGGTCAGCGCGGTGAACAGCGACCACCAGCCGACCGCCCACGCCATCACCTTCCGCGGGCCGAACCGGTCGGAGGTGGCGCCGCCGATGAAGCAGAACGGCGCGTACCCGAGGGAGAAGACCGCGGCGATCCAGCCCCACGTGCCCTTGCTGAACCCGTACTCGTGGATGATCAGCGGTGCGGCCACACCGATCGCGGCGCGGTCGGCGTAGTTGAGGCCGAGCACGAGGAAGTTCATGCTCAGCACCGCCCACCGGAACCGGAAACCTCCGGCCTTCCCGGTCGACACCGGTGTACTGACTGCCATGGGGGGACCTCCTACTCGCCGACCCGGCGCCCGTGCCGGGACCAGGCGGCCGCGCGCAGCTCGCGCCTCGCCACCTTCCCGGTACTGGCCGTCGGCAGGCTGTCGGTGAACTCGACGTGCAGCGGCTTCTTGTAGCTGGCCAGCCGGGATCGGCAGGCGGCGACGACGTCCTCGGCGGTGAGGGTCGCGCCCGGGCGCGGTACGACGACGGCGGCCACGGCCTCGCCCCACCGCTCGTGCGGCATGCCGTACACGACGACGTCGCGGACGTCGGGCAGCTCGGCGATGGCCCGCTCCACCTCCGACGGGTACACGGTGAAGCCGCCGGAGACGATGACGTCGCGCAGCCGGTCCACCAGGTACAGGTAACCGTCGTCGTCGAACCGGCCGATGTCGCCGGTGTGGAACCAGCCGTCCGCGGTGGCGGGCGGCCGCTGCCAGTAGCCGGGGAGTACGCAGGCGCCGCGCAGCAGCACCTCGCCGGTGTCCGCGTCGATCCGCACCTCGACCTCCGGTACGGGTCGGCCGGCGGACGCGAGGCGCGCGCCTCCCGCGGCGTGGTCGCGCGCGTCGAGCACGGTGACCGGCGCGAGCGCCTCGCTCAGCCCGTAGCACTGGTAGAGCACGTCGCCGAACACCGCGTACGCGCGGGCCGCGGCGGGCGCCGAGATCGCCGACCCGCCGTACGGGATAGCCCGCAGCGACGCCAGATCCGTACGTCCCGCGGCGGCGTCGGTGAGTGCCTTGAGCATCGTCGGGACGCTCGGCAGTACGGTCGCGGCGTGCTCGGCGACGGCGTCCAGCACCGCGTCCGGGTCGAACCGCCGCACCGGTACGGCCGCGCCGCCGCGCAGCGTCACCGCCGATCCGGCCGACCCGCCGAAGTGGCTCATCGGCGCCGCGTGCACCACCACGTCGCCCGGCCCCACCGGCGGCAGCGCCGCCCAGAACGCCCGCACCATCGCCACCCAGCCGCGCTGCGCGACCATCGCGCCCTTCGGCTCCCCGGTGCTGCCCGACGTGTACATCAGCGCGGCCAGGTCGTCCGGCCCCGGCTCCGGCCATTCCGGGTACTCCGCGGGCACGCCCGGACCGACCAGCTCGGCGAGCCCGCCGCCCGGCGTCACCACCCGCGTATCGGTGCCGGGATCCGTTGCGGCGCAACGGATGCGGACGGCGTCGGCGGCATCGTCCTCGCAGAGTACGACGCGGGCGCCGCAGTCGGCGGCGATGGCGGCGATCTCCCGGCCGTGCAGCCGGCTGGACAGCGCGACGCGCACCAGGCCGGTGGCGTACAGGGCGTGCTCGACGAGCAGGACCTCGGGGCGGTTGTCGAGCGCGACGACGACCCGGTCCCCCGGCCGTACCCCGGCGGCGGCCAGCCGGTGCGCGATCCGCCGCGCCGCCGCCCCCAGCTCGGCGAACGTCAGCCACCGGGCACCGTCGTACACGGCGCGGGCGGTGGCGTAGCGCTCGTGCGCGCGGCGGGTCAGCGCGGCCAGGGTGGTCATCGCCGCCACCGGTCGGTGAGCGCGGCGACGACCGCGGCGGGCGACTCGCGCCGGCGTACCAGGTCGTGGAGCAGGTCGCCGGCGTCCGCCTGGTACGCGGGGTAGCCGGTGTCGCGGGCGCGCAGGAACGACGCGTCCACTGTAGACAGTGTGTCGGCGAAGAAGCCGTGCGTCAGGCGGTTGACGGCCGGATCGGTCCAGGCGCGCCGGTGCCCCGGCTGCCCGCCGGCGCCGGCGTACCCGTCGGCCTGGAAGTCCGGCGCGACCACGGCGGCGGCGAACCGGACCGCGGCGGCGGGATCGGCGCAGCGGGCGGAGATCGCGAGCCCGACCCCGCCGAGCATCGTGCCCACCGGTACGCCGTCCGGGCCGGGCGCGTCCGCGAACCGTACGAGGTGGTCGCCGTAGCCGTCCCGGGCGTAGTTCGAGTAGCCGAACACCAGCGGCGCGTACGCCACGGGCGCGCCGGACGCCATCTCGTCGAGTACCTGGATCGGGTCCTGCGCAAGGGATCCCGGGTCCACGAGGTCGAGCAGCCGGTACAGCGCGCCGACCGCGGCGGCGGCCACGTCCGGCTCGATGCCGTCCGCCGGCCACCACGCGGGACGCCCGTCCGGCCCCGCCCCGGTACGCGCCGCGCCCGCCTCGTGGTGGCACAGCGTGAGGAAGCTGGCCCACAGGTGCGTCGGGTTCGCCGGCAGCTTCCCGACCGTACCGGCCGGCAGCGCGCGCAGCAGCTCGACCGCCTCGGCCCAGCTGCGCGGCGGCGCGTCCACCAGGTCCGGCCGGTACGCGGAGACCTGCGCCGCGGCGTCCATCGGCAGCGCCCACTGGTGCCCCTGCCAGGCGTAGCTGCGGAAGCTCGGGCCGACGCTGCCGGCGGCCTGCTCGGCGAGCACGTCGGCCGGCAGTACCTCGTCGAGGGCCAGGAACTCGCCGGACGCCGCGGCCTGCCCCATGAACGGGTGGTCCACCGCGATCAGGTCGTACCGGGCGGCCAGCTCGGCGACCGGCACGTCCTCGAACTCGCGCAGCGACCGGGCGTCCCAGTCGATCGCGGCACCGTACCGCTCGGTGGCGGCCACCAGCGGCGCGAGGCCGCGCCGGTGGTTCCAGGTCATGCCGCGCAGCGTGCTCATCCTGCCCCCTCGTGTGTTCCGGTACTCGTCCACGACGTCCGCGGTCAGGGTCTGGCCGCGGTGGAGCCGCGGACGAGCAGCTCCGGCGCCGGGTCGTCGATGACGAGGCCGTCGGCGGCGCGCGCCTGGTCGCCGTCGAGCAGCATCGACACCGCCATGTCCCCCAGCCGGTGCAGCGGCAGCCGTACGGTCGTCAGCGGCGGCGCGCCGTGCGCCACGAACCACGCGTCGTGCACGGCCACCACCGACAGGTCCGCGGGCACCCGTACGCCCGCCTCGCGGGCGGCGGCGAGCGCGCCCACGGCGACCACCACGTTCGCCACGAACACGGCGGTGGGCCGCGGCTCGGCGGCCAGCAGCCGCGTCATCCCCGCGTACCCGGCCGGCGCGTCCCACTCCAGCTCGACAGTCCACTGTGGACGCTCGGCGAGGTCGTGCGCGGCCAGCTCCGCCGCGTACCCGGCGCGACGGCGCTCGGTCAGGTCCGCCCCCGGCCGCCCACCCAGGTACGCCACGTCCCGGTGTCCCAGCTCCACCAGGTGCCGTACGGCCAGGCGCGCCGCCCGCTCGTCGTCCAGCCGCAACGCCGGTACGCCCGCCCGGCTGCGGCTGTTCACCAGCAACGTCGGCAGCCGGCCGGCGGCCCGCGCCGCCAGCTCGTCGTCGTACTCCTCGCCGCTGCCCTGCCACATCAGCCCGTCGATCCGCCCCGGCCCCAGCAGCTGCGCGAACGCGTCGTCGTTGCCGGCCAGCTGCGTCGCGTCGGACAGCAGCAGCACCTGACCGCGGTCGGTCGCGGCGGCCTGCGCACCCCGGATGATCTCCGCGTGGATCGGGTTCGACATGTCGTGCACGACCAGCCCCAGCGCACCCGCCCGCGCCAGCCGCAACGCCCGCGCCGCCCCGTGCGGCTGGTACCCCAGCTCGCGCGCCGCGGCCCGGACCCGCTCGCGCGTCTCGGGACGCGCGCGTACCGCGTCGTCGCCGGACAGGATCCGCGACACCAGCGACACCGACACCCCGGCCCGCTCCGCGACCGCGTGCAGTCCGGTCCGCCGCCCCGCCGTCACGCCGGCCGCCGGTCGACCAGGTACACGTGGGTCAGGACGAGGACGACCGCGCCGTGCTGGTTCGTCACCGTGACCTGCTCGTCGACCAGCCCGGCCGACGGCCGCTTCGGATGCTCGCGGGTGCCGGTGATCTCGGCCGCGACCCGGATCGTGTCGCCGATGTGCACCGGCCCGACGAACCGGATCCGGTCGTACCCGTAGCTCATCGAGGCGGGGTTGATGTCGCCCGCGGTCATCCCGACCGCGACGGACAGGATCAGCGTGCCGTGCGCGATCCGCTGCCCGAACGGCTGCGCCGCGCACCATTCCGCGTCGACGTGGTGCGGGAACCAGTCACCCGTCTGCCCGGCGTGCAGCACGATGTCCGACTCGGTGATCGTGCGCCCGGTGGTCTCGCGCCGCTCGCCGACGGCGATGTCCTCGAAGTACCGCGTGACGGTCCGCACCGGGCCTCCCCGTCCTCGTGCGCAAACGTTTTACCAAGCTGGTACGACGTTTTACCTGACGGCAACGCGCCTGGTCAAGAGGTCGCGGCGGCATGCCCCCGACCGTCCCCCATCGCCCGGATTGCGATTCCTCGTCCCGTCCCGTACCCCCGGGAACTGTCGGTCGTCGCGCGTACGCTCGGACGCATGTGCCGAAGCATCAAGACGCTGCGCGAGCCGTACGCGACGGACGTGACCGACGACGACGTGCGCGCCGCCGCCCTGCAGTACGTGCGGAAGATCAGCGGGTTCCGGGCGCCGGCGGCACACAACGCCGAGGCGTTCGACCGGGCCGTGGCGACGGTCGCGGCCGCCACCCAGGACCTGCTCGACCACCTTGAGGTACGCGGAGCGCGCGCCTCCTGACGGTCCACGTCCCCGGGCCCACCGCGGCCCGCCGCCGGCCGTGCCCACCGTCGGTACCCCGCGGTTGCGGCGTCCCGTGGTGGCGGTCAGGTTTCCGGGAGGAAGGTGTCGCGGGGCAGGTCCGCGAGCGTACGCAGGGCGCGCAGGAGTACGCGGCGGTCGGCGGCGGGCAGCAGGCGCAGCACCCGCTCCTCGTTGCGCTGGATGGCGGTACGCGTGGTATCGCGCAGCCGGCGCCCCTGCGGGGTGAGGGCCAGCAGGCGTACCCGGCGGTCGGCGGGGTCGGGTTCGCGGGTGAGCAGGCCGCGGCGCTGGAGCCCGTCGAGTACGGGGATGATGCGGGTCTTGTCGGCGCCGACCGCGTCGGCGAGCGCCGCCTGGGTGCGCACCGGCTCGGTGGACAGCGCGGTGAGCACGACGTACTCCCACATGGTGAGGTCGTGCGCGGCGAGGATCGGCTGTTCCGCGGCCATCAGGGACCGGCCGAGGGGCACGATCATCGCCGCGAGGTCGGGTCGGGTGGGCTCGGCCATGCCCCGGAATGTACGCCTTGACAAACCATACGCTTGAGCACATCGTAAGCACATGCATATCAATGAACTGGTGGAGCTGGACGGCCGCGCGGTCGCCGGTACCGTCGACCTCGCCCGCCGGGTACGCCCCGGCGACCTCACCCGGCCGACCCCCTGCGCGGACTGGGACCTGGGCGCGCTGCTCGCGCACATGACAGCGCAGCACCACGGGTTCGCCGCGGCGGCGGCCGGTCGGGGCGCGGATCCCGCGGCGTGGCGCGAGACGCCCACCGACGACCCCACCGCGGCGTACGTGGCGGCGGCGGAGGCGGTGGCCGCGGCGTTCGCGGCGCCGGTCGAGCGGTTCGTCCTGCCGGAGGTGACGCGGGCGGCGGACTTCCCTGCGGCGCAAGCGATCGGCTTCCACCTCGTCGACTACGTGGTACACGGCTGGGACGTCGCCACCGCGCTCGGCGTGACGTACCCGGAGCCGGACGAGGCGGTGGTCACCGCCGCGCTGCACGTGGCCCGCGCCGTACCGGACGGGGCGGCGCGGACCGTGCCGGGTGCGGCCTTCGCCCCGGCACTGCCCGCGCCGGACGGCGCCGGCGCGCTGGACACCGTCCTCACCCTGCTCGGCCGCCAGCCCCGCTGATCCCGCGCAACGGGTGAGCGGTCAGAGGCGCATGGCGGACGGGAGGAGGAAGTAGTAGAGGAGGCCGACGAGGACGAGCCAGCCGAGGATGACCAGCGTCCAGCCGAGGTTGTACCGGATGACCTCGCCCTCGTTGCGGACGAAGCGGGTGGTGGACACGCCGACGCTGGCGGTCTGCGGGGCGACCGGCTTGCCGACCTCGGCGCCGACCGAGTTGAGCGACGGGAACAGCAGCGGCGGCGCGCCGAGGATCCGCGCGACCGAGAGCTGGAACGCGCCGAACACGGCGTTCGACGAGGTGTTGCTGCCGGAGAGGGCGACGGCGATCCAGCCGAGCAGCGGCGCCACGACGATGAACCAGGGGCCGAGTTCGGCGAAACCGTGCGCCATCGAGCTGGCCATCCCGGCGAAGTTGAACACGTACGCGAGGCCGAAGACGAGCGGGCCGACGAGCAGCGCGCCCCACATCTGCCGGATCGTGTCGGCGAAGACGCGGCGGATCTGGGCCGGGCCGGGGCGCAGTACGGCGGCCACGATCAGCGCGCTGACGAGGATCGCGGTACCGGCGACGAACGGCGCGAACGACCACGCGACGCTGACCGCCTTGCCGGTCAACGAGCCGGTCGCGGACACCGACGGCGCGAACGGCACCCACTTCGGCAACGGCGACCACGGCCCGGTCCACGCCACCACGACGACCACCAGGATCCCGAACGGCAGCAGCCCGCGTACGGCGGAGCGCCAGCCCGGCCCGGTTTCGTCCACAGTGGACGATGGCAGCTCGACCCCGCCGTACCCGAGGATGTGCCTGGGGCGCCAGAACTTCAGCAGGACGAGCAGGGCGGCGAAGCACACCAGCGATCCGGTGATGTCCGGCAGGTACGGCCCGACCCACTGCGACACCGGGAACTGGCCGGCGATGTACCCGAGGGAGCCGACGACGGCGAGCGGCCAGCCGCCGCGCAGCCCGCGCCGTCCCGACACCAGGTAGATGAGGATCCAGGGCGGGAGCAGGGCGAGTACGGCGACGATCTTGCCGATGGAGGCGGACAGGTCGAGCAGCGGCAGGCCGGTGACGGCGGCGAGACCGATGACCGGCGCGCCGAGAGCCCCGTACGAGACGGGTGCGTTGTTGGCGATCGCGGCGACCCGGATCGCGGCCAGGTCCGCGACGCCCAGCGTCACCAGGATCGGCGCCACCACCGCCCACGGGTACCCGAAGCCGACGAGTCCCTCCATCAGCGCGCCGAACGCCCACGCCAGCAGGATCGTCTGGACCCGGATGTCGTCGGTCGCCCGCCGTACCAGCCAGCTCGTGAACGACTGGAACGCGCCGGTGACCCGCATCGTGTTGTAGATGATCACGCCCCAGAACACGATCCAGTCGACCGACCAGATCCCGGTGGCCGCACCGAGACCGTACGCGGCGAGGGTGTGGCCGACGGGCGCGTGCCAGATCAGGACGCCCATCAGTACCGTCACGCCGGAGCCGACGAGAACGGCCTGCCAGGCCGACAGCTTCACCGCCGCCAGCAGTACCAGCAGCACCGCCACCGGTACGAGGGCGAGCAGGGTACTGCCGAGCGTGCCGCCGACCGGCGTCAGGGACTGCTCGAAGGGTTGCGCGAGACCGGGCATGGGGGACCTCCCACGAAACGCGGCGAATGCGCGAAGGAGATCATCATCCACCCGAAACGGACTCGGCGAAAGTCACGGCTCCAGACGCCAGTAACCGTACGGGTTGTACGACAGGTCGTCCGGCTCGAACCGCGTGCACCCGGTACGCCGCAGCACCCAGCGCGGCGCGTCCGGCGCCAGCCGGAACCCCTCGCCGTCCGCCATCGGCTCGTCGTCCACCACCTGGTACGCCACGAGCGCGTGCATCAGCTCCACCCACTCCGGCACCCGCGTCCGGTCGCCGTCGTGCGCCAGCTCCACGTCCGGCCGGCCCAGCAGGTGCATTCCCGTGCTGTACAACAGATTCCCGGAACGGATCGGCAGCCGGACGAACGCGCCCGCGGTGTCCCCGTCGGCGGCCAGCGCCAGCCATCGCTCCCGGCCGTGCGCGACCAGGCTGCTCTCGTGCTTCACCGCGACCGCGCCGGCCCGCAGTACGTCCGCCACCAGCGCCAGCGCCCGCCGGGCCACCGCATCCTCCGTACCGGGCGGTAGGAAGCGCGGCCCCACCAGGTATCCGACCGACCCGTGCGCGGCCACCGCGTCCCGGTCGTCCTCGCCGAACGTCGCGTCCGCACACGCCCGGAACGCCGCCGGCATCGCCTCGTCCGGCGCGTCCGACGAGTACTCCCGGTCGAGGCGGAAGCCGGCGTCCGCGCCGAGCGCCCCGATCGTGCCGAGGTCGGGGCCGGCGCCGAGGACGCAGAGCACGTGCTGCGCGCCGTACAGGGGTTCGTCGTCGGACATCCCGGCAGGGTAGTGACCGCACGCCAATTGGTGCCCCACCGCCACCCGGCGCGCGCCACCGCCACCCGGCGCGCGCCACCGCCACCCGCCGACCACCGCCGGTCAGAAGCGGCGGCTGTCGTCCTCGGTGCCGTGGCCGAGGGCCGACCACAGTTCGGTGACGGTGTGGAAGGTCCGGTCGCCGGGCAGCGCGCGCAGCCGCGCGACCAGCTCATCCGGCGCGCGGTGGCGTACGGCGGCGTCGGCGAGCCGGCCCGCGTCGGCCGGGAACTCGCCGGGTGACAGCAGCCGCGCCAGGTCGCTGCGGCCGGCGACGTCCGCGGCGTCCATGCCCGGTGGCGTACCGCCGACGCCCTCGGCCTCGGGCATCGCCTCGGGTTCCGGCTGGTCGGGGCCGGCCGATCCCTCGGGTTCGCGCCAGTCCTCGGCGCGCGAGCTGTGCCCGCCCTGCACGTACTCCCGGTCGGTGCGGGCGAGTTCGTCGTCCCGCCAGTCCGCGTGCTTGCTGTTGCCTGGTTCCATGCCCGCCCCCTACCCCGCCGTACGCCGGCGAAACTCAGACACCGGCCGGACTCTCGGCGCGGAACGTCAGGTGCCCGTCGGCCGCGTCGACCACGGCGCGCTGCCCCTCGGACAGTTCGCCGGAGAGCAGCATCGAGGACAGCCGGTTCTCCACCTCGCGCTGGATGGTGCGGCGCAGCGGCCGCGCACCGAACTGCGGGTCGTACCCCTTGTCGGTGAGCCAGTCGACGGCGGCCGGCGTGACCGTCAGCTCGACGTCCTGCCCGTGTACCCGGCGGGCGGTGCGCGCGAGCAGCATGTCCGTGATGCGGCGCAACTGGTCGCGGCCGAGCGCGCGGAACACGATGATCTCGTCGATCCGGTTCAGGAACTCGGGCGGGAACGCCTCGCGCAGCCGCCGCATCAGCCGGTCCCGCAACTCCGGGTCGACGTCGCCGGCACCGTCGCCGTCCCGCCCACCGGTACTGAAGCCGAGCGACGCGCCCTGCCCGGAGATCAGGTCCGAGCCGAGGTTGCTCGTCATGATCAGTACGGTGTTGGTGAAGTCGACGGTACGGCCCTGCCCGTCGGTGAGCCGCCCGTCGTCGAGCACCTGGAGCAGGGTCTTGATGACGTCCGGGTGCGCCTTCTCCAGCTCGTCCACCAGGACCACCGAGTACGGGTGGCGGCGGACGGGTTCGGTGAGCTGGCCGGCCTCCTCGTACCCGACGTACCCGGGCGGGGCGCCGACGAGGCGGGACACCGTGTGCCGCTCCGAGTACTCGCTCATGTCGAGGCGGATCATCCGGTCCTCGTCGCCGAACAGCGCCTCGGCGAGGGCCCGCGCCAGTTCGGTCTTGCCGACACCGGTGGGGCCGAGGAACAGGAAGCTGCCGACCGGGCGGTTCTCGTCGGACAGCCCGGACCGCGACCGGCGTACGGCCTCGGCGACGGCGCTCACCGCGTCGTCCTGCCCGACGACGCGCTCGTGCAGCCGGTCCTCCAGCTTGAGCAGCCGGTCCCGTTCCTCCTGGGTCAGCTCCGCCACCGGTACGCCGGTCGCGCGGGACACCACCTCGGCGATGTCGGCGACCGTCACCTCCGGTACGTCCGCGCCGCCGCCCGGTGTCTCGTCGAGCCGCCGTTCCAGCGTGGAGATCTCGTCGCGCAGCGCGCTGGCCCGCTCGTACTCCTCGCCCGCGACGGCCTGGTCCTTGTCCCGGCGCAGCTCCTCGATCCGGTCGGACAGCTCGCGGGCGGTGTCGTCGGGCGCGAGCGCGCGCAGCCGTACCCGGGCGCCGGCCTGGTCCATCAGGTCGATCGCCTTGTCCGGCAGGAACCGCTCCGTCAGGTACCGGTCGGACAGCTCGGCGGCGGCGACGAGGCTCTCGTCGGTGTACCGCACCTGGTGGTGCGCCTCGTACCGGTCGCGCAGGCCGCGCAGGATCCCGATCGTGTCGTCCACGCTCGGCTCCGGTACGAGCACCGGCTGGAAGCGCCGGGCCAGCGCCGCGTCCTTCTCGATGTACCGCCGGTACTCGTCGAGCGTGGTGGCGCCGACGACGTGCAGTTCGCCGCGGGCCAGGGCGGGCTTGAGCATGTTGCCCGCGTCCATGCCGCCGCCCTCGCCGCCCCCGCCGGCGCCGACCATGGTGTGCAGCTCGTCGATGAACACGATGAGCTCGTCGCCGTGCGCCCGGATCTCGTCGATGACCTTCTTGAGCCGTTCCTCGAAGTCGCCCCGGTACCGGGTGCCGGCGACGAGACCGGACAGGTCGAGCTGGAGTACGCGGCGGCCGGCGAGCACCTTCGGTACGTCGCCGTCGACGATCCGCTGCGCCAGGCCCTCGACGATCGCGGTCTTGCCGACGCCGGCCTCGCCGATCAGGACCGGATTGTTCTTGGTACGGCGGGACAGCACCTCGACCGTCTGCTCGATCTCGCTGGTACGACCCACGACGGGGTCGACGCGGCCGTCCCGGGCGTCCGCCGTCAGGTCCCGCCCGAACTGGTCCAGCGTCGGTGTGTTGCTCTCCCGTGCCGGTTCGGCCGGTGTACCGCCGCCGCCCTGCGCGCCCGCGGCGAGTTCGGCGGGGCCGAGCCGCAGCGACCGCAGCAGCCGCCCGGCCTCCGACTCCGGGTTGGCGTCCAGCGCCAGCAGTACGTGCTCCGGCCCGATGTACGTGGCGCCCATCCCCCGCGCGATCTGGTGCGAGTCGAGGAACGCCCGCTTCGCGGCCGGGGTCAGCCTCGCCGGACCCTCCTGCGGCTCGCCGGTGTCGACCGCGGCGGCGATCCGGTCCGCCAGCCCGTCCGGGTCGGCGCCCGCCTTCGCCAGCATCTGCCGGGTGTGTTCCTGCTTCGTCGCCGCCCACAGCAGGTGGTACGTGTCCAGTTCCCGGTCGCCCCACTCGCCGGCCTGCCGTGCCGCGGCGGCGACCATCTCCCGGGCCTCGCCGCTCATCAACCGGCCGATGTCGACCCGCCGGGCCGGCTGGCGCAGCGACGCGCCGCCGAGAAACCGGGCGAGAAGCTCGTTCAGGGGATCCGGGCCGAGATCGCCCGGCCCGAGGTAGCTGTTCGTCGACACGATGTGCCCCTCCGGAGTAGGCGTCGTGTCCGACGGTAGTCACCGGACCGCGGCACCGGAGCCGTTCCGCCAACCTGTACCCGGTGCCGCTGCGACACTTCCGTACATGGACGACGCGCTCGCCGAACTGGCCGACGCGGCCGGGGTCGCCACCGCGTACCGGGACGGGGCGGGGCGGCGGGTCGACGTGTCGCCGGACGTCGTCGTGGCGGTACTCGGCCAGCTCGACCTCGACGCCGGCACCCCTGCCGCGGTACGCCGGTCCCTCGCCGAGGTACGCGCCCGGCGCCGCCGTACGGTCGCGGTGCCCGCGGGCGAGGAGTACCCGGTGCCGGACGGGACGCTGCGGGCGGAGGACGGCGGCGAACGGCGGGTGACCGGCGCGCTGCCCGCGACGACCCCGCCGGGCTGGTACACGCTGGCGCACCGGGGCGGCGAGACCACCGTGCTCGTGACGCCCGACGCGTTGCCGCCGGTACCGGACGTCTGGGGCCTCGCGGTGCAGGCGTACGCGCTGCACTCGGCCGGATCGTGGGGCATGGGCGACTACGCCGACCTGCGCGAGGTCGTCGCGTACGGGGCGGAGCTGGGCGCGGGGGCGCTGCTGTGCAACCCGCTGTGCGCCCCGGACCTGGTGCCACCCGTGCCCGCCTCGCCGTACTCCCCGACCAGCCGCCGCTTCGCGAACCCGCTGTACCTGCGCGTCACCGAGACCCCGGAGTACCGGCGGGCGGACGAGGCGACCCGGGCGAAGGTGGACGCGCTGCGGCCGGACACCGGCGAGCTGATCGACTACGACGCGGTGTGGGCGGCGAAGCGGGCCGCGCTGGAACTGCTGTGGCCGCTCGCGCCGCGCGGGCCGGTACCCGAACCGGCGCTGGCCGGGTACGCGACGTTCTGCGCGCTGGCCGACCGGCACGGCGCGGACCACCGCCGCTGGCCGGCACCGCTGCGCCGGCCCGGACCGGCCGCCACCGCCGCGGCCGGGCCCGACCGGGTCGGCTTCCACGCCTGGCTCCAGCACCGCTGCGCCGACCAGCTCGCCGCGGTACGCGAGGCCGCCGCGCCGATGCCCGTCGGGCTGCTGTCCGACCTGCCGGTCGGGGTCGCGGCCGGCGGCGCCGACGCGTGGGCGTACCAGGACGTGCTGGCGGGCGCGGTGTCGGTGGGCGCGCCGCCGGACGCGTTCAGTACCGCGGGGCAGGACTGGGGGTTGCCGCCGTGGCGGCCGGACCGGCTCGACGCCACCGGGTACGCGGCGTACCGGGAGACGTTGGCGGCGGCGTGCGCGCTGGGCGGCGGGCTGCGGGTGGACCACGTGGCCGGGCTGTTCCGGTTGTGGTGGATCCCGCCGGGCGCCCCCGCCACCGACGGTACGTACGTCCGGTACGACGCGGACGTGCTGCTCGGCGCGCTGACGCTGGCCGCCCACCGGTACCGGGTGGCGGTGGTCGGCGAGGACCTCGGCACCGTCGAACCCGAGGTGACGGAGGCGCTGCGACAGCGGCACATGCTCGGCTGCGAGGTGCTGTGGTTCGCCCGGGACGACGCCGGCTCGCTGCTGCCGACCACCGCGTGGCCGCGCGACGCGGTCGCCAGCATCAGTACGCACGACCTGCCCACCGCGGCGGGTTTCCTCACCGGCGACGCCACCCGGGTACGCGCCCGGCTCGGGCTGGTGTCCCCCGACGAGGCCGCCCGTACCGAGGCGGAACGCGACGAGCTGCTCACCGTACTGCGGGCCGAACGGCTGCTGTCGGTCGGCGGCGAGACGTCCGAGGCGATCGTGGCGTTGCATGCGCTGCTGGCCCGTACGCCGTGCCGGATCCGGCTGGCCGCGCTCACCGACGTCCTCGGCGAGACCCGGGCACCGAACCTGCCGGGCACGACCACCGGGTACCCGAACTGGCGGATCCCGCTGCCGCTGTCGGTGGCCGAGCTGCGCGCCGACACTCGGTTGCCGAGGATCGCCGCGTTGCTGCGGACCCGGTGACGCCGGGGTAGCTTGCGGCTGGGGGCCGCCGACCACGGGAGGTGGGAACGATGGCGGGCACGGTGTCCGACCTCGACCCGTTCGCACTGTTCGACACGGAGGCGTCCCGGCTCGACGGGTACTTCGCCCGGCTGTCCGGCCCGGACTGGGACCGGCCGAGCCGGTGCACGGGCTGGTCGGTACGGGACGTTCTGGCGCACCTGGCCGGCGAGGAGATGTACAACCACGCCTGCCTGGACGACGACGTCGCCGGGCTCATGCGCCGGATGGAGGAGGCCGGGCTGACCGATCTGGACGGCTTCAACCAGTGGTGCGTCGACGAGCGGCGCGGGCTGCCCGTCGAGGACGTCCTCGCCGAGTGGCGCACCGCGGACGCGCGTACCCGGGCCGGGATGCGGGCGCGCGGCCGGGACGCGACGCTGCCGACCATGGCCGGGCCGTACCCGGTGGGGTTGCAGACGCTGCACTACGCGGCGGAGTTCGCGACGCACGCCGACGACGTCGGGTACCGGCCGCCGCCGGCGGAGGAGCCGGACCGTACGGCGTGGCGCGCGGTGTTCGGCGCGTACGCGCTGTCCGAGCAGGACCGGCCGGTACGGGTGACCGAGTCGGACGGCCGGTGGCACGTCGAGGCGGACGGGGTGTCGGCGCAGCTGTCGCCGGCGGAGTTCGTGGAGGCGACGGTGGACCGGCTGCCCGCCGACCACCCGCTGCCGCCGGCGCTGCGCAGCGCCCTGTCCTGCCTGGCCTGAGTGTCCACAGTGGACGGTCCGGCGACCGGCACGGTGGCCGGGCTGGTGCTCGCGGCCGGGGCCGGCCGGCGGTACGGGATGCCCAAGGCGCTGGTACCGCTGGATGGCGCGCTGCTGGTGGAGCGCGCCGTCCGGACGCTGACCGCCGGCGGCTGCGACCCGGTCACCGTGGTCCTCGGTGCCGCCGCCGACGACGTACTCACCCGCGCCGAGCTGGGCGCCGCCCGCCCCGTCGTCAACCCGGACTGGCCGACCGGCATGGGCTCCTCGCTGCGCGCCGGGCTCGCCGCCCTGCCCGGTACCGCGGTCGCCGCCGTCGTCCTGCTCGTCGACACGCCCGGCGTCACCGCCGAGGCCGTCACCCGGCTGCACGGGTACGCCTCGGTCGACGCGCTGGCGATGGCGCGCTACGCCGACCACCGCGGCCACCCCGTACTGCTCGGTCGCGGACACTGGGCCGGGATCGCCGAACTCGCGGTCGGCGACACCGGCGCCCGGCCGTACCTGGCGCGGCATCCGGTCACCGAGGTCGACTGCACCGACCTCGCCGACGACACCGACCTCGACGTACCCGAGGGCTAGGCGGCGCCGTGGATCTGGGCGACGCTCGGGGCTGGGCGATTCTCCGGGCTGGGCGGTCCTCCGGGCCGGGCGGTCCGCAAGGCTGAGCGGCAACCCGGGGCTGGGCGGCGACTGGGCCGGGCGGCGGCTGGGCTGGGCGGCGACCGGTTCGTCCGCAGACGTGCCCGGCGGTACGCGAGTGTTCGGTGGGCGGTGGAGCGCGGCGGCGCGCATAGTGGGGCGATGGGGTCGGCGTTCCCGGTGCCGGAGTCGCCCGCCGCGCTCGCGGCGGCGCTGGCGCGCACCGGATACCTGGCCGACGACGGGCTCGCCACGGCCGGATACCTGGCGATCCGGTTGGGCCGGCCGGTGTTCCTGGAGGGTGACGCCGGGGTCGGCAAGACGTCGTTCGCGACGGCGCTGGCCGAGGCGACCGGGGCGACCCCGATCCGGCTCCAGTGCTACGAGGGCCTGTCCGCCGCGCAGGCCCTGTACGACTGGGACTTCCCGCGGCAGCTGCTGCACCTGCGCGCCGTCCAGGCGGCCGGCCGGGACGCCGACCCGGCCACACTGGAGGCCGAGCTGTACGACCGGCGGTTCCTGATCGCCCGGCCGCTGCTCGCCGCGCTGACCACCAGCCCGTGCGTACTGCTGGTGGACGAGGTGGACCGGGCCGACGACGAGTTCGAGGCGTACCTGCTGGAGATGTTGTCCGACGCCGCGGTCACCGTGCCTGAACTGGGCCGGATCGCCGCCGAGTACCCGCCGGTCACCGTGCTCACCTCGAACCGCACCCGCGAGGTGCACGACGCGCTCAAGCGCCGCTGCCTGTACCACTGGCTGGACCATCCGGACACCGAACAGGAGATCGCCATCGTGCGGTCCCGGTTGCCCGCGGTCAGCGCCCGGCTGGCCGGGCAGGTGGCCGCCGCGACCGCCCGGATGCGCGCCCTGGACCTGCTGAAACCGCCGGGCGTGGCGGAGGCGATCGACTGGGCCGCCGCGCTCGTCGCCCTCGGCGCCACCGACCTGGCCCCGGCGCTGGCCGACGCCACCCTCGGCGCCGTCCTCAAGTACCGGGAGGACACCGAGCGGGTACGCGCCGCCGCGGTGCTCGACGCCGCCGGGGACGCGCCGTGACCGCCGACGGTACGGCGGTGCTGGTGGGGTTCGCGCGGTCGGCACGGGCGGCGGGACTGCCGGCGGAGGCGCAGCGGGTGCAGGCGATGCTCGCGGCCGCCGACGCGCTCGGCCCCACCGACCCCCGCGCCCTGTACTGGGCGGGCCGCCTCACGCTGTGCGCCGAGCCCGACGACCTGCCCCGCTACGACTCCGCGTTCACCGCGTACTTCGGGGACCGGGCACCGCGGCCGGCGCCGGCGCGCACCGGAGTACCGCGGCGACCGTCGGTGGGGTTCGGTGACGACGGGGCGGGCGGCGAGGGCGACGGGACCACGACGGTCACCGTACGGGCGTCGGCGAGTGCCACGGAAACGTTGCGGCACCGGGATGTCAGCGAGCTGACCGACGCCGAACGCGCCGAGGTGCGCCGGCTGATCGCCCTGCTGTCCCCGGCGACCGCGCCGCGCCGGTCCCGCCGGTACCGGTCGGCGCCGCGCGGCGAGATGGACCCGGCCGGCACCGTACGGGAGATGCTGCGCGCGGGCGGGGAACCGCTGCGGCTGCCGCGCCGCGACCACCGGGTACGGCCGCGGCGGCTGGTGCTGCTGGTCGACGTGTCCGGCTCGATGGCCCCGTACGCGGACGCGCTGCTGCGGTTCGCGCACGCCGCCGTACGCCGGCGCCCCCGCGGTACGGAGGTGTTCACGGTCGGGACCCGGCTGACCCGCATCACCCGGCCGCTGCGGGCCCGCGACCCGGACGTGGCGCTCGCGCACGCCGGGCGCGCGATCCCGGACTGGCGCGGCGGTACCCGGCTGGGCGAGACGCTGCGCGCGTTCCTGGACCGGTGGGGGCAGCGCGGCACCGCACGGCAGGCCGTCGTCGTGCTCGCCAGCGACGGGTGGGAACGCGGCGACCCGGCGCTGCTGGCCGGGCAGATGGCCCGGCTGTCGCGCCTGGCGTACCGGGTGGTGTGGGTGAACCCGCACGCCGGGCGCCCCGGGTACGAGCCGTTGACGGGTGGGATGGTCGCGGCGCTGCCGTACGTGGACGCGTTCGTGGCCGGGCACAGCCTGGCCGCGCTGACCGAACTGGTCGGGGTGATCGGCGATGGATGAGGTGCTGACCGCACTGCGGAAACGGTGGGACGCTAGCGAACCGGCCGGGTTGGCGACCGTCGTCGCCACCTGGCACAGCGCGCCGCGGCAGCCGGGCGCGGCGATGCTCGTCGCCGCCGACGGTACGGTGACCGGCTCGGTGTCGGGCGGCTGCGTCGAGGGCGACCTGTACGAGGTGGCCGGCGAGGTGCGGGACACCGGAACCCCGCTGCTGCGCCGGTACGGGGTGTCCGACGACGAGGCGTTCGCGGTCGGGCTGACCTGCGGCGGCATCCTCGACGTGTACGTCGAGCGGGTCGACACCGCGACGTACCCGGAGCTGGCCGAGGTGACGGACGCGGTCGCGGCCGGGCAGCCGGTCGCGGTCTGCACGGTCGTCGCGGACCGGTGCGCCGGCGCGGCGCTGCCGGTCGACCGGGCCGGTGCCGCCACCGCGGTCGCCGCGGGCCGGGTCGGCCGCCGCCTCGTCGTCCACCCCGCCGCCGGGCGTACCGGCACGTTGGGGTCGGCGCGGCTGGACGACGCGGTCACCGACGACGCGCGCGGACTGCTCGCCGCCGGGCGTACCGCGACCCTGGCGTACGGGCACGACGGGGAGCGGCGGGGCGACGACCTCGCCGTGTTCGTCGCCGCGTACGCGCCGCGGCCCCGGATGATCGTGTTCGGGGCGATCGACTTCGCCGCCGCCGTCGCGCGTGCCGGCAGCTTCCTCGGGTACCGGGTGACGGTCTGCGACGCGCGTCCCGTGTTCGCCACCCGCGCCCGGTTCCCGGAGGCCGACGAGGTCGTCGTCGACTGGCCGCACCGGTACCTGGCGGGCGAGGCGGACGCCGACCGGCTGGACGCCCGGACCGTGGTGTGCGTGCTGACCCACGACCCCAAGTTCGACGTCCCGGTACTGACGGTCGCGCTGCGCCTGCCGCTGGCGTACGTGGGGGCGATGGGGTCCAGGCGTACCCACGACGACCGGCTGGCCCGGCTGCGCGAGGTCGGCGTCACCGACGACGAGCTGGCCCGCCTGGCGTCCCCGATCGGCCTCGACATCGGCGCCCGTACGCCGGAGGAGACCGCGGTCAGCGTCGCCGCCGAGATCGTCTCCCGGCGCTGGCACGGCACCGGCACCCCGCTCTCGGCCACCGCCGGCCGCATCCACCACTGATCCGGTACCTCCGGCGGAGGCCGGCGCGGGCCGTGTGGCCGATCGTGCGGACACCCCTTCGGGCCGACCTTGCGCGATCGGGCGGAGAGGGATCAACTGGGTGCGTAGCGTCTGGACTGAGCCCCGCCGTGACCACCCGGGGCTCGAAGGCCGGCCGGCCCCCGCGCCACAGCGCCCGGGGCTGACCCGAGACTCGGGAGGGCCGATGACCCGGATCAGCGTGACCGTCGACGGGGTGGAGTCCACCGACGAGGTCGAACCGAGAACCCTGCTGGTGCAGTACCTGCGGGAGGCGCGCGGGCGTACGGGCACGCCGGTCGGGTGCGACACCAGCAACTGCGGCGCCTGCACGGTACTGGTCGACGGCCGGGCGGTGAAGAGCTGCGCGCTGCTGGCGGTACAGGCCGACGGCCGCGAGGTGACCACCGTGCAGGGCCTGTCGAACGGCGCGCTGCACCCCGTGCAGCGGGCGTTCCACGAGCGGCACGCGCTCCAGTGCGGGTACTGCACCCCCGGCATGATCATGGCCGCGGTCGACCTGCTGCGCGAGACGCCCGACCCCACCGAGCAGGAGGTACGCGAGGGCCTGGAGGGCAACCTCTGCCGGTGCACCGGGTACCAGAACATCGTGGCCGCGGTACGTGACGCCGCGGCGGAACTGCGGGGTGCGTCGTGACCGCCACCCAGGACACCGGCACCCGCGAGGTCGGTACGGCCCGGCGCCGCAAGGAGGACGCGCACCTCATCACCGGCCAGACCACGTGGACCGACAACATCCAGCTCGCGGGTACGGTGCACGCCGCGCTGCTGCGCAGCCCGATGGCGCACGCCCGGATCCGGGTGGACGTGTCCGCGGCACGCAACGAGCCGGGCGTGGTCGCCGCGTACAGCGGGGCGGACCTGGCCGACGAGCTGGCCGGGCTGCCGTCCGCCTGGCAGGTCACGCCGGACTGGGTGGCGCCGGAACACAAGCCGCTCGCCACCGACGAGGTCCGGTACGCGGGCGACGCGGTCGCGGTGGTCGTCGCGGACACCCGGGCGCACGCGGTCGACGCGCTCGACGCGATCGAGGTGGACTACGAGCCGCTGCCGGTCGTACTCGACATGGAACGCGCGATGGCCGACGACTCGCCGCTGGTGCACTCCGACGCCGGCACCAACGTCTGCTTCCGGTACTCCGACACGTTCGGCGACGTGGCGGGCGCGTTCGCGGACGCCCCGCTCCACATCACCCGCCGGTACGTGCAGCAGCGGCTGGTGCCGTGCGCGATGGAGCCGCGGTCGGTGGTGGTGGCGCCGGTACCGGCGGCCGGCGAGTACACGGTGTGGTCGTCGACGCAGATCCCGCACTTCGTCCGGCTGTTCCTGGCGCTGTTGACGGGGGTGTCGGAGTCCCGGATCCGGGTGATCGCACCGGACGTGGGCGGCGGGTTCGGCTCCAAGCTCGACATCTACGCCGAGGAGCTGCTGACGTTCACGCTGGCGCGGAAGCTGGGCCGGCCGGTGAAGTGGACGGAGACGCGCAGCGAGGCGTTCCAGGCGACGATCCACGGCCGGGACCAGATCCAGGACCTCGACCTGGCCTGCGACGCCGACGGACGGATCCGCGGGCTGCGGGTCAACCTGCTCGCCGACATGGGCGCGTACCTGCAGCTGCTGACGCCGGCGATCCCGTTGCTGGGCCGGGCCATGTTCCCCGGCATCTACAAGATGGACGCGTACGAGTTCGGCTGCGTCGGCGTGTTCACCGACAAGACGCCGACCGACGCGTACCGGGGGGCGGGGCGGCCGGAGGCGACGTTCGCGATCGAGCGGCTGCTCGACGAGCTGGCCGCCGAACTGCACGTCGACCCGCTGGAGATCCGGCGCCGCAACTGGATCCGGCACGAGGAGTTCCCGTACGACCAGATCGCCGGCCTGACGTACGACTCGGGCAACTACGAGGCGGCCACGGCCCGCGCCACCGAGCTGTTCGACTACGCCGGCCTGCGCGCGGAGCAGGCCCGCCGCCGGGAGGCGCACGACCCGGTACAGCTCGGCATCGGCGTGTCGACGTACACGGAGATGTGCGGGCTGGCGCCGTCCCGCTGGCTCGGCGACCGCGGGTACGCCGGCGGCGGCTGGGAGGCCGCGTCGGTACGGCTGCTGCCGACCGGGAAGGTCGAGGCCGTCGTCGGTACCAGCCCGCACGGGCAGGGCCACGTGACCACGTTCAGCCAGATCGTGGCCGACACCCTCGGCGTACCGTTCGACGACGTCGAGGTGGTGCACGGGGACACGGCCGCCGCGCCCGCCGGCCTCGACACGTACGGGTCGCGGTCGCTGGCGGTGGGCGGCGTCGCGGTGTGGCGGGCCGCGCAACGGGTGCGGGACAAGGCGAAGACGCTCGCCGCGCACCTGCTGGAGGTGTCCGAGGACGACCTGGACTTCGACGGCGGCAGCTTCGCCGTCCGCGGTACGCCGGGCGCCACGAAGACGATCCAGGAGGTGGCGTTCGCCGCGTTCGCCGCGCACTCGATACCGGAGGGGTTCGAGCCGACGCTGTCGGCGGACTTCGTCCTGGAGCCCGACGACTTCTCCTTCCCGCACGGCACGCACCTGTGCGCGGTCGACGTGGACACCGAGACCGGCCGCGTCACGATCCGCCGGTACGTGGCGGTCGACGACGTCGGGAAGGTGGTCAACCCGCTGATCGTGGAGGGCCAGGTGCACGGCGGGCTGGCGCAGGGCATCGCGCAGGCGCTGCACGAGATCGCCGTGTACGACGAGGACGGCAACCTGACGACCGGCACGATGGTCGACTACACGCCGCCGAGCGCGGCGGACCTGCCGTCGTTCACGACCGACCGTACGGAGACGCCGTCGACGACGAATCCGTTGGGGGTCAAGGGAGTCGGCGAGGCCGGTACGATCGCGTCCACGCCGGCGGTGGTCAACGCGGTCGTCGACGCGCTCCGCCCGTACGGGGTGACCGACGTGCCGATGCCGTGCACGCCGGAACGCGTCTGGCGCGCGATCCACGAGGCGCAGGGAGGTACGTCATGATCCCGGTCGGCTTCGAGTACTCGCGTCCGTCCACTGTGGAGGAAGCGGTGGCGGCGCTGGCGGCGGACCCGGACGCGAAGGTCCTCGCCGGCGGTCAGAGCCTGCTGCCGGTGCTCCGGCTCCGGCTCGCCGCCCCGACCACGCTGGTCGACCTGCGCGACGTGGAGTCGCTGCACGGCGTCCGGGTGGCCGGCGACGACCTCGTCATCGGCGCGATGACCACGCACGACGAGATCCTGCACGACGCGCGGGTCGCCGAGCACGCGCCGCTGATCGCCGCGGCCACCGCGACCGTCGGCGACCGCCAGGTACGCCACCTCGGCACGTTCGGCGGGTCGCTGTCGCACGCCGACCCGGCCGGCGACCTGCCCGCGGTGGCGTGCGCGCTGGACGCCACGATGGTCGCGGTCGGGCCGAACGGCCGGCGCGAGATCCCCGCCGCCGACTTCTTCGTCGACTACCTGACGACGGCGCTGGCACCGGACGAGATCCTCGTCGAGGTACGGGTGCCGGACACCGCCGGCTGGGGCCACCGGTACGAGAAGTTCAACCGGATGGCGCAGGCGTGGTCGATCGTCGGCGTCGCCGCCCTGGTACGCCGGGTCGACGGCGGGGTGACCGACACCCGGGTGGCGTTGACGAACATGGGCCGGCGGCCGGTGCGCGCGACGGCGGTCGAGCGGGCGCTCACCGGTACCGCCGGGGACGCGGGCGCGGTGACGGCGGCGGCCGGGCACGCGGACGAGGGCGCGGAACCGCCGAGCGACGTCAACGGCGCCGCCGACTACCGCGCCCACCTGTCCCGGGTGCTGACCCGCAGGGCGCTGACCGTCGCGGTCGGGGCGTGACCATGGAACTGACGAACACGTTCACCGTGCCGGCGCCGGTCGACGAGGCGTGGGCCAGGCTGCTGGACGTACCGGCGATCGCGCCGTGCCTGCCGGGCGCCACGCTGACCGACTCCGACGGCGACTCCTTCACCGGTACGGTCAAGGTCAAGCTCGGTCCGATCTCCTTGACGTACAAGGGAACCGGGCGGATCGCGGAGCGGGACGACGCGGCGCACCGGGCCGTCATCGAGGCGTCGGGCCGGGAGACCCGCGGCCCCGGTACGGCCAGCGCCACCATCACCGCGACCCTCGCACCCGAGGGCGACGGTACCCGGGTCGACGTGCACACCGACCTGGCGGTGACCGGGCGGCCGGCGCAGTTCGGGCGGGGCATGCTCGGCGACGTGAGCGCGCGGCTGCTGGACCAGTTCGCCGCCTGCCTGGCCGACCAGCTCCGGCCGTCCGCGCCGGAACCGGCGACGGCACCGGTCGCGAGCGGTACGGCGCCGGTGGCCGACGTTCCGGCGACGGCGCCCGAACACGCGGCCGTACCGGAGGAGGCGGCGCCGATCGACCTGTTCGAGGTGACCGGGGCGCGCGAGACGCTGCAACGCGCCCTGCCGTACGTGGCGGCGTTCGCGGTCGGCGTGCTCGTCGCCGCGGTCGTCGGGCGGCTCCGCCGCGGCCGTACCGGCTGAGCCCCGGATCCGTTGCGCTGACAGCGGAATCGCTGACAGCGAACGGTACTTCCGCGCCCGCCGCGGCCACCCGTAGCGTCGCGGTGGGTGCCGTCCGGCGCCCGGTCGCCGAGACGAGGGCAGGTCACGCCATGGCGGACGAGAACGGCAGCGGCGTCGGGGACGCGGTGTTCCGACGGCTGCTGTCCGAGCGCATCATCTTCCTCGGCGCGGAGGTCGAGCAGGCCAACGCGAACGCGATCTGCGCGCAGATCCTGCTGCTGTCCGCGGAGGACCCCACCCGCGACATCCAGCTGTACATCAACTCGCCGGGCGGCTCCGTCACCGCCGGCATGGCCGTGTACGACACGATGCAGCTCGTCCCCGCCGACGTCGCGACGTACGCGGTGGGGCTGGCGGGGTCGATGGCGCAGACGCTGCTGTGCGCCGGTGCCCCCGGCAAGCGGTACGCGTTGCCGCACGCGCGGATCCTCATGCACCAGATCTCCGGCGGCGTCGGCGGCACGGCCGCGGACGTGGCGATCCAGGCGGAGAACATGCTGTACATGAAGCGGCAGAACCAGGAGGTCATCGCCCGGCACACCGGCCAGCCGGTGGAGCGGATCGCCGCCGACGCCGACCGGGACCGCTGGTTCACCGCCGACGAGGCCCGGGAGTACGGGATGGTGGACCACGTGCTCGCCAGCGTCGATGAGCTCCCCTCGCTCGGCTGACCACACCGTCGCCGTACGGTGGGGCGACGGGCGATCCGGGGAGGCAGCCGTGCCGGTACGAACGAACGCGCGCGCCACCGTGCGCGCGGCGTACCGGCGGCGGTCCCGGACCGCGGGCGGCACCTGGCACGCGTACGTCTCCGTCACCGGGCCGGACGGCGCGCCGACCGTCGCGGTCGACGACGACGCGACCGCCACGGTGCAGGCGTACAGCGTGAACAAGGTGGCGGTCGCGGTCGCCGTACTGGACACGGTGGACCGCGGCCGGCTCGCCCTGGACCGCACCGTCGAGGTCACCGCCGACCTCGTCGTACCGGGCGGCGACGGGGTGTTCGGCCTCGACGGCGCCTACCCCAGCCGCGTCACCGTCGGGCACGCGCTCGCCACCCTGCTCACCGTGTCCGACGACACCGCCGTACGGCTGTGCGGGCTCGTCACGCCCGCCGCCGAGATCAACGACGTGCTCGCCGCGAAGGGCTTCCCCGACACGCGGGTCGAACCCGCCGCCGACCCGCACCGGTTCCACCTCGGCACCACCACCGCGCGGCAGACCCACGACCTGCTGTGGGCGCTCGCGGCCGGCACCCTGCTCTCCCCCGCCAGCACCGCGTACCTGCTGGGTGTGCTGCGCTCGCCGATCGCCTACACCGACGGGATCCGGCGCACCATGTCGTCCGACGAACGGCACCGCGTCGCCACCAAGGCCGGCTGGTACGCCGACGGCCGGCACGAGGCCGGCATCGTGTTCGACCCCGCCGGCCGCCCGGCCCTCACGTACGCGCTGTTCGCGTACGGCCAGGGCGACGCCGGCAACCTCGGCGCCACGCACCCCGCCACCCACGCCCGCGCCGGCCTCGGCCGCACCTTCCTCGACGCCACCACCACCTGACCCCGCGTACTTTGTCGGATCCTGGTCCGTTCGCGGCGCTGTGCCCGGATCCGCACGTACCCTGTCGGTTTCCGACACCCACACCACCACGGGGGACACAGTGCGGACACTGGCCACGACCGTCGCCGCCGCAACCGTCTGCGCGCTCACCGCGTGCGGCAGCACCACCGACCCCACCACCGACCCGACCCCCCGGTACGCCACGCCCAGCGCCACCGATCCCCTCGTCGCCCGCGCCCGGGCACACGGCACCGTCCGCGTCACCGTCGTCCTCGACATCGCCTGGCAGCCCGAATCCGGCCTGACCGCCGCGCAGATCTCCCGCCAGCGCACCGCGATCGCCGACGCCGAGGACACCCTCCTCGCCCAACTCAGCCCCTACCGCTACCACCTCGTCTCCCGCTCCCGCACCGAACCTCGCCTCACCCTCGACGCCGACGCCCCCGCCACCACCCACCTCCGCCACAGCGCCCTGGTAGCCACCCTCACCCCCACCCCCTGACCCCGGGAGCGGTGCGGTCTCCCCGGGGCATCAGCACCCGCGAACGAGCGTCAGGTGGGTGGCGCAGTGCGTGGCTGGTGTGGTTTCCCCGGGTATCAGCACTCGTGAACGAGCAGCACGCGGGCGACGAGGTGTCGTGGTGGCGCTGTTTTCCCGGGGTGTCAGGACTGGTGAACAGCGTCTCGCGGGGAACAGGTGACCGTGGCTGGGAGGCACCCCGCCTACTTCGGGGGGTTTCCAAAGGGGGGTTGCCCCCCTTTGGCAGGAGAGAGCGCGAGAGAGGACGGAGTCCTCTCTCGCACCCCCAGGCCCCGGCCCGGGGCGGCGAACACCGGGGTGACACGGCACGGCAACGCGCGCCATCCCGTACCACTGGAGTCCCGCAGCACGGGAAGCGCCCCCGGCACCCACGCTGGCGTACAAGAAAAGAATCGGCTCACCGGTCGGCCGCACCATCGCCGTCATCGCCGCCGGAGCCGGAGCCAGGGCCCGAGTCGTCGCCAGGAACGGAGCCCGAATTGTTGCCACGGGCGGAGTTCCGGTCCGAGTCGTCGCCAGGAACGGAGCCGGAGTCGTTGCCACGGGCGGAGTTCCGGTCGGGCGGGGAGTCCGGTGCGGGGCCGGCGCGGGCGAAGCGGTCGCGGAAGGCGTACCGGATGACGACCTGCAGGGCGGCGGCGACGGGCAGCGCGGCGACGGCGCCCACGAGCCCGCCGGCCGCCCCGCCGATGAGCGCGGCGATGAACGCGGACAGCGGGGACAGCGCGGTGGCCTGCGCGAGGATGCGCGGCGCGAGCAGGTAGTTCTCGACCTGTTGGTACGCAACGAAGAACGCGACGGTGCCGAGGGCGACGCCGAGGGAGACGGACAGTGCCATGAGCGCGCCGAGGATGGCGCCGAGCGTGGCGCCGACCTGGGGTACGAGGTCGAGTACGGCGACGCCGAGGGCGATGAGCGCCGGGTACGGGACGCCGACGATGAGGAAGAAGACGTACGCGCTGCCGCCGGCGGCGAGGCAGATGACGAGCTGCCCGGTGATGTACCCGCCGACCTTGCCGAGCGCCTCGTCGAGTACGGCGGCCTTCTCGGCGGATCCGAGCAGGGTGCCGATGTTGGCGACGATGCGCGGCAGGGCGAGCATGAAGTACACGGTGAGGGCGGCGATGGTGAGCACGCTGAACACGAGGCCGAACAGCTTGCTCAGCAACCCGAAGAGGGCGCCGACGCCGGACGTGAGGAGTTCGGGGAGCTTGCCGAGGCCGTTCTGGACGGCGGACTGGATCCGCGGGTCGGACAGGTACCGGCCGAGCGCGGTGGAGCGGTCGCCGACGTCGTGCGCGAACCGTTCGACGATCGCGGGCAGCGAGTCGACGAACTGGCCGAACTGCCGTACGGCGGGGATCAGGGCGACGACGGCCATCCCGACGACGGCCGCGGTGAGGCCGACGCAGACGACGAGTACGGCGAAGCCACGCCGGCGTACGAGCCGCTGCACCCACCGTACGAGCGGGTCCAGTCCGGCCGCCAGGAGGAAGCTGAGGAAGATCAGCACCAGTACGGCGCGGGCCTGGACCACGAGCGCGGCGACACCGATGGTCAGCAGTACGACCGCGGTGATCGTCGCGTACCGCCACGGCCAACCGCGCAGGCCGCGGTGCGGCTCCGGCGGCGGTGGGGTCACGCGACCGGACGCTGGCCCGGGCGTTCGATCGCGGTCCGCGCGGTGCCCGACACCAGCGCCGTGATGGCGATTCCGATGACGAGGTTCGCGACGGCGGTGGCGCCCTTCGCCTCCCAGCTCTGGGTGGTGAGCAGCGGCGCGAGCGTCACGATCGCCGTGCACAGCCCGCCGATCCAGCCGAAGTAGAAGAAGGGCCGGGGCGTACCGATGAGCAGCAGGTGCATGACGCCGGTGGCGAGGATCGCGGCGACGGCCGCGGCCAGCGCGTACCCGATGGCGGTGCCCTGGAAGACGGCGCCGCCGGGCTTCACGCCGAGCATCGGCAGGTTCAGCAGCCCCCGCACGATCAGGAACGCCACGACCGCCACGCCCGCGGCGATGACGGCGGCGACCGCACCACCGGTCCACAGCCGGCTGCCGTTGACCCGCGGCCGGTCGGTACGGGGGGTGCCACCTGGGGCGTACGCGCCGGGCGGCCCGGACGCCGGGACGTACTCGCCCGGCTGTTCCGGTCCGTACGCGGGCATCTTCGTCGTGCGGTCCTCCGGCCGTTGCGGCTGGGCCGAGCCATACCAGGTCACGTCCGCCACCTCCTGCCTAACAGGATCGTGGGATCACGGTCCGTGCGCAGCGAAACGCTCCGAATCAGGTCAACAGGAGCGCCGCGTACCCGACGGAGAGCCAGAACCGTACGGCCGGTGCCGGCCAGATCACCGTGCCCCGCAGGTGGTGCATGCGGACCGTCGCCGACCAGCCCCAGCCGAGCGCCACCACCAGCGGTACCGCCACGCCGAGGGTGCCGCCCAGCGCCAGCAGCGCCACCGCGAGCAGGTCGGTACGCCGGTCGGTGCCGGTGCCGGCGAGCACCACCGCCGCCGCCACGAGCAGTACGAGGTTGAGCGGGTCGCGCAGCAGCAGGCCGGCGGCGAACGGGCCGACCCGGCGCACCGGCAGCGTGCCGACCGGGTACAGCCAGCCGGGCGGCTGCCAGCCGCGGTCCCGGCGCCGGCTTGCCATGCCCCAGCCGTACAGGAGGGCGACGGCGACCAGCGCCGCGCCGAGCGCCACCGTCAGCCAGGTCGTGGCGCCGTCGGGCAGCCGCGCGCCGGGCGAGGAGTACCGGAGGGCGAGGGTGAGCAGCAGGCACACCACGGCACCGGCCAGCCACCAGAAGAGGACGAACAGTCCGGCGCGCAGCCGGCCGTCCGCGCCCATCAGCAGGACCGCGACGGCCACCGCGGGCAGCGGGGAGACGAGCAGCCCCACCGCGTACGGCAGGACGGCGAGCAGCGTGGCGCCCATGCAGTCAGTGCGCCGAGGCCCGCGCCGCCGCCACGGTGTTGCGCAGCTGCTGCTCGGCCTCCGCGCTCAGGGACGTCCGCAGGATGTGCCCGGCCAGCCCGTCGGCGGCCAGTTCGTCGGCCACCCGGTCCACCGCCACGTGCTCGACCAGCAGGAACAGCGCGGCGGTGCCGGGCCGCAGGAACTCGCCCACGTCCTTCATGAACCCGTCGTCCACGCCCACGTCGGTGAACCGGCCGGCGACCGCGCCGCCGGCCGCGCCCACCGCCATGCCCAGCAGCGGCGCCAGGAACAGCAGCCCGATCAGCCCGCCCCAGAGCGCCCCGCCGACCGCACCCAGCCCCGTCGTACTGCGCATCTGGTGCAGCGTCACCCGGCCGTCGGTACGGGCCTCGACGATCGCCGCGTCCCGTACCGTGACCAGTTCCGCGCGCTGCAACTGCAGGATCCGGTCCCGCGCCGTCCGTGCGGTACGCACGTCGGGATACCCGATCGCCACGAGCTCGCTCATCGTCATCCCCCCGTCGTACCGACCATAGGGACGACTCCGGGCGTACCGCACGCGAACGGCGGGATCGGTTGCCCGGTAAGCGAATCAGCTCTCGGTCGGGTGCGCGGGACGCGGCTGGTCCGCCGCACTGTGCCCCATCGGTACGTGCGGGCGGTCGGGCGTGGCGCCACGCGCGCCCGGCTCGTTGCCCGGCCACGTGGACCGTTCCCCGGCGTCCACCATCGCCTCCGCGGCGTCACCGACCCGGTCCGCGGCCGACCGTACGGAGAACGCCAGGATGATCTCGGTGATTCCGCGCATCATGGCACCGAAGCCGACCCACAGGACGAGCAGCACCGCCGAGCGCCCCGTGTACCCGACGGCCCAGAACGCCAGCCCGATCTCCAGCGCACCGGTGATCAGCCGCAGCCACCACAGGTCCACCCGGACCGCGAGCGACAGTACGACGTCGAAGATGCCCTTGAACAGCAGGAACCAGCCGACTACCCGGGCCAGTGTCACGAACGTCGGCCCGGGCCAGGCGAACGCCGCCACGGCACCGGCCACGAACAGCACGCCGAGCGCCACGTGCGCCCAGCGCCAGGACCGGGTCATCGCCGCGATCATGAACTCGTTCAGCGCGGCGACCAGCGCCACCGTGCCGAACAGGATCGAGATCGCGGCGACGCTCGCCACGTTGAACTGCAGGATGGCGAGCGACAGCAGGATCCACAGCACACCGGTCACGATGAACAGCCACCACGGCCCGATCGCCTCGCGCGCCATCCGGCGTGCGGTCGTCGTCATGTCCGCCCCTTCCCCCGAGGTGCGGCGGGCGACGCCGGTGAAGGTGACACCCGCCCCGTGAACGGGACGCTACCGTGTGCGAGGACCCGATCCGACCGGAACGGCCCGATCGGCTCAACCTCCGTCGATGCCCGCATCCGGACCGGGCACCGCGGACCGGTACCGGCGGCGCCAGCGGACCACCACCAGCGCCACGACGACCGCCGCGGCCAGTACCCCGAGCGCCACCAGACCGCCGGTGCCGACCGCGTCCGCCACCTTCCGGTACGACGCGCCCGCCAGGTATCCGGCGAGGACGAACGTGGCACCCCAACTCGCCGCCGCCGGCGCGCTGTGCGCCAGGAACCGGCGGTAGCTCATGCCGGACAGCCCACCGATCCGTGGCACCACCGTACGGAGACCGGTCAGGTAGCGGGCGGCGATCACGGCGAGCCCGCCGTACCGGAGGACGAACGTCTCGGCGCGGTCCCAGCGGCGCCCGCCCACCGTACGGCGCAGCCGGTCCCGGCGGCTCGCCCACCGCCGCCCCAGCAGGAACGCCGCCGTGTCGCCGATCCCGGCACCGACCACTCCGGTCGCGACGGCCACCCACAGCGGCACCGCGCCGAGATGCGCGAGGAAGCCGAGCAGCAGCATCGACCCGACGCTCGGCAGTACGACGCCGACGACCAGCGCCGGTTCGGCCAGCACGACCAGCCCCGGTACGAGGCACATCAGGTACGGCGGGAGCCCCAGGACCCAGTGCGTCAGCAGGCGCACGGCGCACTTCCGGTGCACGTCACCCCTCCACCCTCACCGCCCCGGTACTCCCGGGCATCCGGGCGATACCCCGGGATGACCCCGACCCGGTGCGGTCCGGCGGCCGGTGCCCGAGCGGGCCGGACACCGTTGGGTAAACCAACGGTTTACCCGCCTCTCAGGGTCCGTTGGGGGTAGCCCTACCAGGATTTCAGGGGAAGCCAGCATGGTCCCGGCGGGTGGCTCGCTGAGAAAGTCTTGAGAGCCACCCGGCACCGCGACTCCTGCGGCGCCGGTGATCCCCCAGTCACCTCGGATGGAGTAGTTCACGATGCCCAGCGCCGCCACCGTCGCCGGTTCCCGACGTCCCGAGAACCGGGGCGGCACGACGAAGCTCCGCCCGGGACGGAGACGCCGGAGTACGCCGCCCGCAGCCTGCGACGGCGCCGCACCGCGCCCCCGGGTGTCGATCGTCTCGGCGAGCCTCGGCGGCGGACACGACGCCTGCGCGGCCGAACTCGCCCGCCGTCTCCGCGCCACCGGCTACCAGGTCGACGTGCACGACTACCTGGGCATGTTCCCGTTGCGGTTCGGCTGGTTCGTGCGCCGGCTGTACGCACTGGAGCTGGCCGTCGCGCCGCGCAGCTGGGGCTTCGTGAACTGGCTGCTCGGTACGCGCCCGCTGGTGTGGCTGATCGGGGTGTTCACGATGCTGGCCGCCGGGCGCGCGATGCGCCGCGCGGTCCGCGGTTCCGTCGCCGTCGTGTCGACGTACCTGGGGGCGAACCCGCTGCTCGGCCGGATGCGCCGGCGCAACCTCGACATCCCGGTCCTCACGTACCTCACGGACATCTCCGTCCATCCACTGTGGATAGCCGCCGGCTGCGACACGTACCTGACGCCGCACCGCGTCACCATCGAACGGGCCGTCACCCTCGGCGCCACCGACGTGCGGCTCGTCGGCCCCGCGGTACGGCCCGAGTTCACCGGCGCGGGCGCCGATCCGGGCGACGCGCGCCGCCAGTTCGGCCTGCCGGCGACCGGCCGGCTCGCCCTCGTCGCCGGCGGGGCGTGGGCCGTCGGGGACGTGGCGCGCACCGCCGCCGACATCGCCGCCACCGGCGCGGCCACCCCCGTCGTACTCTGCGCGAACAACGAGGAGCTGCGCGCCGCGATCACCGCGACCGGTACCGGCATCGCGCTCGGCTGGGTCGACGACATGGCCACCCTGATCCGCGCCTGCGACACCGTCGTCACCAACGGCGGCGGCGTCACCGCGGTCGAGGCCACCGAGCTGGGCGTCCCCGTCGTCGTGTACCGGTCGCTGCCCGGCCACGCGCGGGCCAACGCGGCCGCGTTCCAGACCGCCGGCCTCGCCCGCTGGGCACGGTCCGAGGCCGAGCTCGCCGACGCGCTGCGCGCACCCGTGCCCCCGCGTACCGAGCAGGGCGCGCCCGACCCGGCCGCGGTGATCGCCGCCGCGACCGGCCTTCCGGTGCACGTACCGGTGGCGCGCAGGCGGGTCCGCCGGCTGGCCGTGACCGGCGCGCTCGTGGTCGCCGGCGCGTGGCTCGCCACCGGCGGCACCACCGTCGCCGTCGCGCACGGGTTCCAGTCCCTGCGCCCCGACGCCACCGGCGTCTACCTGGTCGTCGACCTGCCCACGGACCGGCCCGCCGGCGCGGACGTCCTCGCCGACCTCGCCGAGATGCACGCCGGCCTCGCCGTCACCCACGACCTCGTCGTACGCCAGCCCGAGACGGTGCGCGCCGCCGCCCGCGCCGGAGTACGGCTGCTCAACGCCGGCTCCGGCCGCCCGTACGAGACCGGCCTGGTGGCCCGGCGGTACGCGATCGGCGACACCGCCCGGCGCGTCCGCGAACTCACCGGCCAGCCGCCGGCGGCGCTGGTGTCCAACGGGGAGATCGACCCGATCGACCTGGCCAGCGCAGCCTGGGTGCACGAGCGCATCCTCGTACCGAACCGGGTCGCGCACGCCGGCACCAGCATCGCCGTCAGCCCCGGCCAGGTCCTGCTGGTCGAGTTCCCCGCCGACGACGCGTCCGTCGACACCGGCCTCGTCGCCGTCGGCCGCAACATCCACTCCCCGGTACTGGAGATCGCGTGAACGCCCACATCCCTTGTGTACCAACGGAAACCGGACAGCACCGGGACGCCGGGAGGACGACATGCTGACCACCCGCACCGCGGTACTCGGGGCCGCCGCCCTCGCCGCCGCCGCGACCCACGCCGCGCCCGCCGTGGCGGCCTGGGCGCTGCCCCGCCGGCTGCTGATGCCCGGCCTGGCCGGCGTCGGCCGGCCCGACCACGTGGCACTGACGTTCGACGACGGACCGGACCCGACCTCCACCCCCGTCATCCTCGACGTACTGGCCCGCGCCGGGGTCCGCGCCACCTTCTTCCTCGTCGGCGCGAACGTCGCCGCCAACCCGGGCCTCGCCGCCGAGATCGCCGCCGCCGGCCACGAACTCGCCGTGCACGGGCTGCGGCACCGGCTGCTCCTCAAGTACCCGCCGGGCCGTACCCACCGCGACCTCGCGTACGCCAAGGCACTCGTCGCCAACGCGGCCGGCGTCGCACCGCGCTGGTTCCGCCCGCCCTTCGGCGTACTCAGCACCGGCGCCGCGGTCGCCGTGCGCCGCCTCGGCATGCGTACGGTGCTGTGGTCGGCGTGGGGACGCGACTGGACCGCCACCGCCACCGGCGAGTCCGTCGCCGACCTCGTCGGCCGCGACCTGCGCGGCGGCGGCACGGTCCTGCTGCACGACACCGCCAGCGACACCGCCGCACCCGAGTCCTGGCGCGCCACCGTCGACGCCGTCCCCCGGGTACTCGACCTGTGCGCCGCCCGCGGCTGGACCGTCGGCCCGCTCCGCGACCACGGCCTGCGCGGGGAGGTCCCCGCACCGCGCGCCCTGGCCGCCTTCG
>NZ_BOMB01000056.1 GCF_016861975.1 Actinocatenispora rupis
GATCCTCGGACGCCCAGCAGGCCGCAAGAGGCGTTCCGGCGCCGGCTACAGCTATGTGCACAACGCGATCGACGACCACTCCCGGCTGGCCTACAGCGAGATCCTCACCGACGAGAAGAAGGAAACCGCCGTCGCCTTCTGGCAACGCGCCCACGCCTTCTTCACCCAGGCCGGGATCACCGTCGAGCGTGTCCTGACCGACAACGGCGCCTGCTACAAGAGCCTCCTCTGGCGCAACATCCTTACCGCGCAAGGGATCTCACACAAGCGGACCCGACCCTACCGGCCCCAGACCAACGGGAAAGCCGAACGGTTCAACCGCACCCTCCTCGACGAATGGGCCTACGCACAGCCCTACCAGACCGAAGCCGACAGACGCTCCGCCCATCCGGCCTGGCTCCACACCTACAATCACCACCGCGGACACACCGCACTCGCCGGCCAACCACCCGCCAGCCGCGTCCCCAACCTCACGAGGCAGTACAGCTAGCGGCCGTACCGGGCGCCGGCGAACGAACCACCTCCACGTACGTGGCGCGCAGCAGCCGCGGCCCGACCGACTCGCCGCTCCGACGTACCAGGAGCGGCCCGGCTGTCCGTGCGCCTGGCTCAGCCGGACCGCGTGGTACGGCGGCGGGCCAGTACGAGCAGGGCGGCTCCGGCGCCGAGCAACGCGGCGGCCACGCCGGCGTACCAGGGCAGCGAAGTGCCGGTGACGGGCAGGCCGCCGGCCGTGGTCCCGCTGGGCTGGGGCGACGCGGGCGGGCTCGCGGTCGTGCTGCCGATGGTCAGGTAGGTGGCGGCTCTGCCGATCGGTGGGACGTAGCGGGGGTACGGCCATCTGGGATACAGGAAGCCGCCGGTGGACGCCCGGCCCGGCCGGGCCGATGGGTGCACGGAGATCGGCCAACGGCACTGCGCAGGTACGGCGCTCGGCGTGAAGGTGCAGTAGTAGCCCTCTTCATCGTCCGGGTTGTCGCCGCGATCGTGGTACCCGCACGGGTTGCTGCCGTCGGGACGGTCGTTGGTGCTGGTGCAGTTCCCGCCGAAGTACAGGTCCGTATCGTCGGCGTCCATTATCACTACTCCGCCTTGGGGGAGCGGGCCGACGGCCAGCACGAGCGTGGTACTGCCGCCCGGGGCCACGGTCGCAGGCTCGAACCACATCCGCAAGTAGGCGTTCGACGACGACGGGCTCGGGCTGGCCGACGGCGACGAGTCGCCCGACGGCGACGGTCCACCCGACCTGCTCGGGCTGGCGGACCCGCTCGGGCTGGACGAAGCGCTGGGAGACCCGCTCACGCTGGGGGATCCGCTCGGGCTCGCCGACTCGCTGGGGGATCCACTCACCGACGAGCCGGCCGCCGCCGGTACGGACAGCGTCACGGCCAGCGCGGCTGCGCCCGCACCGGCGAGTACGCGGGCCGTCAGCCGGCGGTGCGCAGGAGTAACGGTCACGGCAACATCTCCTCGAAACGGGGATGGGTACCTCTTTCACGCCTCACGTACCCGCAAGGTTTCGCCGAACCGGCCGCGGCATGCGGCGCGGGAGCACGAGCGGGGACCGCACACCAGGACCTGGCACGCCTGGCCGGCCCGGTCACTCATGCCTCCGGCCCGGGATCCTGCTGTTCCTGGTCGAGCACGGCACACACGACGAGACGGTGCCCTACCACCAAGCCGAGCTGCTCGCGGAGACCCGCAGCGCTGGCGGGACCGACGTCGTTCTGCGGACCGTGGCCGTCGGGCGCCACAACCTGCTGCCCGGGACTGACCTTCTTCCGACACACCTCGCACGACAGCGATTCCGTTAGCGGCAGCAGATGCGGCGTACGCGGCAACTCACCTGGCCGGACTCGTGATCCTGCTCGCGCAACACTCGCGGCCGGTGCACTGCCGCCGACGCGCTCGCCCGCGCGAAGAGAGGAGAGGCTCGTACGGCCCTCGATCCCGACGAGTTGGCCCCGCCCTCTGGGGAGGCGCGGACGCGCCGGCCCTGCCGATGGATCCCAGCGCGTCCAGGAGCCGCGCGAGGTGATTCAGGTAGTCCGTGCCAGTGACCGCACCATGATCAGGCAGGGGTTGGCCGTCCATAGATCATCGGTCTCCTCCAGCGGAAGGAAACCAGCAGACCGGTAGAACGCCCTTGAACCGGCATAGCCCTGATCCGGACTCGACGCCCCCAGCGTCTTCACCTGGAGCAGCAGGCAACCATCGGCGACGAGGTCCGACACGACAGCGGAGACCAGCGCGCTGCCCGCCCCTTGTCGATGCCAGGACGGGGCGACCGCCATCACATGGATCTCGGCTGCCTCGGGGAAGTGCCGCTGATACACCAGCACACCGACGGCCTCGGTGCCCGAGTAGGCGACCAGGCCGGGAAGCCGCGCCGCTGCCCTCGCGTACTCCGCGTTGGCCTCTGGGATGCCGAACCATGACGGGAGCTGGCCGAGTAACCCAGCGGTGACATCGGAAAGCTGGGCAGAGCCCGGAACCCGGGACATCTGGATTGCCGCGGCGTCACGCACGCGCGGAGCATGGCACGGCTGTCGTACCAACGCATCCGGGTTTCGCGAACGCCCCGACCGCCGGTGACTGGCGTAGCAGAGAGCCGTTGGTACTGGCCTGGCTTGGCCGCACGACGCGCCGAACTTCGACGCCCTCGACCAGACACCGCCCTCAACGACACTCCGCGGACGGTACGGCAGGGCCAAGGAGAACGCTGCTGCTCGCCGTCAGCCGAAGGCACTGGCGTGTCCCTGCGGGTCGTCAGGACATCGGCCGGCCGCACACGCTGCCGTCGGCTGGTGGGGCCGTCGCCGTCGGTACGGTCGCGTCCATGGCGATACCGCGACTACTGGGCGCACATGAGCCTGCGGATGGTCGACTGGACGATCCGGCACCACCGACCAGCCGACATCGACCACCAACTCGCGTTCGCCGCAACGCGACTGGCCTGACCCACACAGCAGGCCACGACCGCTGCCAACCGAAGCGGCCACCAACGTCCGAGTTCGCCACCGCGTCAACATCGGCCTCTACAGCCCGGCGGTGGCGCGGCCGGTGACACCCGATCTCGCCGCGTGGCAGGGCGTATTGCTGGGAGGTGGGGATCGCTGCTGATGCTCGTCGTCAGGATGTTCGCTTCTCCCAGTCAGCGGGTTCGACCATCGCACCCGCGCCGGCATGAGCACCTCCGACTTGAAGGTCGCCTGGGTCAGTCCCCGGAGGCCTTCAGGCCGCCATGATCGCCCTTGTCCGGAAGATGACCCCGGTATGCGCGGGTGAAGCGATGATCGCGCGGGTTCCATCGGCAGCGGCCGCGACGACGTCGGCCCTTCGTCGATGCCAGGGCGGCGGGCTGGCATCGACGGAGGGCACGGACTCGGCACTTCGCGGCCAGTGGTCGTCGAGTCTGGCTGCGGCGGTACGGCTTGCCGGCGCCGATCGCCGGCCTCCTGACCCTGGTCGCAGACCCGCTCGTCCGTCTTTCGAGCCCAGGGCGGACGACCGTGCCACCCTTGCCACAGCTTGCAGCCAGCGCGGTGTGCCCGAGCCGGACGTCGACTGCCTCGCTGGATCGAGTACCGGCCTGTCCGCGAGCGTTGTCGGCACGGTTGACGTTGGTTCGAGCAACGGCGGGCGTCGTGCTGCCCGGGAGACGGGCCGTCTGGGTCGGTCAGCCCGTCGTGACGCGCTCCGGGGGTTCGCTCGCCGGCTGGTTGCGGGCGGGCTCCTTCAGCCGCTTTCCGAGCTGTACGAACAGGAGGATGAGTCCGACGGTGAGGAGGATGTGGCCGAGCCCGGCAACCAGCGGTACGGCGTCCGGAATACGGTCGCCGAGTACGGTCAGGCAGCCGTGCACGCCCATCATGCCGACGCTGATCACCATGCCGGCGTTGTAGAACCAGTAGAAGGCGGTGAACAGCGTCGTGCCCGACAGCCCGAACAGCTTGTCGAGCGCCAGGACGATCAGGAAGCCCAGCATGCCCAGCGCCAGCAGGTGCGTGTGCAGGACGGCGAGCTGGGTGTCGCCGGTGAAGTGGTTGGCCTTGGTGAACTCGCGGTAGAACAGCCCCGAGAGCACTCCCACGATCATGTAGGTGTGTGCGGCGTAGTACGACGCCCGCATCGAGACGCGCTTGGCGCTCATCGTTCCGATGTCTCCTTGTCTCAGGCAGCACAGGCTGCTCGGTGTTGTCGTGGTACCCGCCCTGCAGGGTCAGGACGGTTGGTGACGCGCCTCCTCCCGGGCACCGGCGGAACTGCTGTCGGCGAGCAGGGGCGCGGCGCTCGGGGCGTGGCCGATCACGGCGGCGTGGCGGAACGGACGATCACGGACTCGTCGACATCCGGTACCGGCAGCGACATCGAGGCGTCCTCCTTCAGCGCAATGGAGTGGGATGGGGGTCAGGTGGTCCGGGGCCGGCCGTCCTGGCGAGGGCTGGTGAGCAGGAGTACCGCGCCGAGCAGTACCGCGGCGGCGGTGCAGCCGTGTACGCCGAGGGCGGTGGACACGGATCCGTCGTTGCTCAGCACGATGAGCATGTCGCCGATTGGGGTGACCGCGGCGGCCAGCAGTACCCAGCCGAGGGCCCGGCGGCTGGCGGTGATCAGTACGACGAGGATGACCAGGCCGGACACCAGGTCCCTGAGCCCTTTGACGGACAGGAACGCGGCGTCCGGGCCGTGCGGCCAGCTCGGCAGACCGAACTGGGCGGCATTGGCCTGCGGAGCGAGCAGGTAGCTCACGCCGACGTACATGATGAACAGGCTTCCGACGACGGCGAGCGCGGTGCCGATCGTGCTGCGGGTCAGGCGTGGCGTGCTGGACATGGTGGTCTCCAGTGGGTGTGAGGGGTGCGATGGCGCGGGTCTACGGACGGATCCAACGAGGGCGCCGGGACCAGCCGAGCAGGTACCAGATGAGCCGGGCTCGGCGCGGCAGTGCGGTGAGAACCAGCCGGCGTTCGCCGCGGTCGGCGTGCGCCAGCACGATGCCCAGGTAGGTGAGCAGTCTCGGGCGGGGGAGCCGGGCGACCGTCCGGGCACGCAGCGCCTGCCATTCGTGTGCCGCGAGGTGTTCGGCGGCCAGTGGCAGCAGGTCGCGGTGCTCCTCGTCGCTGTGCTCGGCCAGTACGGCGCGGTGTTCGATGAGGGTTGCGACGAGCCGGTCGCGGTCGTCCTCGTCCGCGGTCGCCGCCCAGTCGGGCAGCGCTGCGTCGACCGCGGCCAGTGTCGCCGTCACCCGTACGTGGTGGGCCTGCATCCGCAGGACGAGATCGGCGCCGAGGTCGCAGCGCGCCAGCAGCGCCGGCCACAGCAGCCGGTCCCGAGCATCCTGGTGACCGCGCAGGGAGCGCTGGTAGCTCCGGAGATGGCGGGCGAGCGTGCCGGCGCGGCGCAGCCGACCCGACCGGACCGCCGCGATCCGCATGGCGAGTACGCCGGACACGCGGCAGAACGCTCGGTGGGCCAGTACCGTTTCGTGGGCGTTCGCGCGTGCGGTCATGGCAGGCAGCGTGCCGTCGCGTACTTGGAAGCGACTTGGATCGTGCACCGTGACCGAGGCCATGCCCGTGACCTGCGCAGACTGCCGCGTCTGGCGGCTACGCTGTCCGGCGACATGATCTCGCTGGGCGTGCTCGGCCCGTGCGTCGCCGAGGTGGACGGTCTGCCGGTCCCGTTGGGTGGGCGGCGACAGCGCGCGGTGCTCGCCCTGCTGACGGCGGCCCGCGGCGAGGTCCGGTCGGTGGATCGGATGATCGAGGACCTGTGGTCGGGGGAGCCGCCGGCCAAGGCCGTCGCCTCGCTGCAGGCGTACGTGTCGAACCTGCGAAAGCTGCTTGAGCCGACCAGGCCGCCGCGTACTCCCGCCCAGCGGCTGGTCAGCGCGGCGCCCGGCTATGCCCTGCGGCTACCGGTTGAGGCGGTGGACGCGTGGCGCTTCGAGCAGCTGGTACGTGACGCCAGGCAGCGGGCCGGTACGGACCCGGACGCGGCGCGGGTGCTGCTGGACGAGGCCGTGGGCCTGTGGCGCGGGCCGGCGTTCGCCGAGTTCGTGGACGAACCGTGGGCCCGCGCGCCGGTACAGCTGCTCACCGATCTGCGCCACAACGCCCTGGAACTGCGGGCGAGATGCGCGCTGGACGCCGGCGACGCGGCAGCTGCGGTCACCGACGCCGAAACGCTCACGGCGGACGCGCCTCTCCGTGAGGAGGGCTGGCGTCTGCTCGCGCTGGCACTCTGGGGTAGCGGGCGTCAGGCGGACGCGCTGGCGACACTTCGTCGAGCGAGGGCGATGCTCGTCGAGGAGCTCGGCCTCGCCCCGGGGCCGATGCTGACCGACGTGGAGTCGGCGATACTCGCCCAGCGCGGCGAGGCGCTGCATGTGGCTGCACCGGCGCGTCCGGTATCGCTGCCGCCGGCGGCAGCCGGCCCGGCGAACGCGACCGCGTTCGTGGGCCGCGACGCCGAGCTGGCGGCGCTCACCGAGGCCGCCGGCGAGACCATGGCCGGAGCTGGCCGGATCGCGCTGGTGACCGGCGAGGCGGGCGTCGGCAAGTCGGAGCTGCTCGCCCGGCTGGCGTACGAGCTGGCGGATGCGGGCTGGGTGGTTGCGGCTGGACGGTGCGTTGAGGACGAGGGGGCGCCACCGGCGTGGCCGTGGGTGGAGGCGTTGACCCACCTGGCCACGGTCACGCCCGCGCCGGACGGCGCTGACCGTGCGCTGGCGCCGCTGCTGACCCCGAACGCGGACGAGCCCTCGGCTGTCGGCGCCTCGGGCCGGTTCCGCCTCCAGCGCGCGGTGGTCGACTGGCTCGCCGACGCGGCAGCGCGCAGACCGGTCGCGCTCCTGCTCGATGATCTGCACTGGGCCGACGACCAGACGCTCAGTCTGCTGACCGGCGCCGCCGCCGGACTCGCGGATGCGCGGGTCCTGGTGGTGGGAGCGTTGCGCACGGACGACGCCGACGGGCGGCTTGCCGAGGCCCTGGCCGTACTGGCCCGGCGCTCGCCTCGACGCGTCGCCCTCGGCGGCCTGGCCGAACCGGCGGTGGCCACGATGGTCGAGGCGGAATGCCGCTTCCCGGTGGACCCGTCCACCGTGGCGGCCCTGACCGAACGCACCGGCGGGAATCCCTTCTACATCAAGGAAAGCGTACGGCTGCTCAACAGCGAGGGGGCGCTGGTAGCGGTGTCGGAGGTGCCGGAAGGCGTCCGGGACGTACTGCGGCGCAGGCTCGCCCGTCTGCCCGAAGTGGTCGTGTCGGTGCTGCGGCTGGCCGCGGTGGCCGGGCGCGAGACCGAGGTCGATGTGCTCGTCGGCGCGGCGGACACCGACGAGGCGGCGGTACTCGACGCCCTGGAGGCGGGCCTGATCGCCGGCATGCTCGACGAACCGGCGTCCGGGCGGGTGCGGTTCGTGCACTCGTTGGTACGCGACACGATGCTCGCCGACCTCACCGGTCTACGAGCGCGGCACATGCACGCCCGGATCGCGGCCGCGATCGAGCGTACGACCCCCGGCGACATCTCCGCGCTCGCCCACCACTACGCCAACGCCGCGTCCAGCGCCACCGCGGCCAAGGCCGTCGGCTACTGCGTCCAGGCGGCGGAGGAGGCCGAGCGCGGCTACGCGTACGACACCGCCTGCTCGCTGCTGACCAGCGCGCTGGCGAGCCTCGATCGCCTGCCCGACTCCGACCGCCGTGCGGACGAACGGTCGGAGTTGTTCGGCCGGCTGCTCCGCGCCCAGATCCGGGCCGGAGCCGCCGGCGCGGCTCGGGTGACGCGCCAGCGCGCGGCCGACCACGCCGAGGCGGTCGGTCGCGAGGACCTCGTGATCGCCGCCTGCACCGCGTGGACCGAGCCGACACCGTGGCAGACCCGCCCGTACGCGACCACGGACGAGGCGATGACCACACTGCTCGCCCGGCTACTGAGGCGCGCCGACCCTGACCTCGATCCAGCGGTACGCAGCCGCCTGCTGGACGCCTACGCCGTCGAACGGGCCGACAACGGCAACCCCGACGCCCGCGCGGCCGCGGAACAGGCCGTGGCACTGGCCCGGCAGTACGGTGACGACGGACTCCGCGCGCAGACCCTGGCCACCCTCTCCCGCGAGCTGGACGCCGACCTGGAATGGCCGCACAAGGCCGACCTGGGCGCCGAACTCGTCCGGTTGGGGGAGACCCGGGACCTACCCACCTACCAGTGCTTCGGCCGGATCGTGCAGGCCCGGGCGGCAGCCGCCGCCGACGAGCCGGACACCGCGCTGCGGCTGGTGGGCGAGAACCTGGAACTCGCCCGCATGTACCGGCTGCCCGAGTTGATCGACGTCAGCGAGATCGCACTGGCCATGTTCGCCCACATCCGGGGCGACTTCGACGACGCCGAGCGGCGCTATGCCGACGTCAGCGATCGGATGGTCCGGCAGGGCTCGCCGCACGGCCCGGCCTATCGACACGTGGCCGGGGCGCTGATGCGACTCGACCAGAACCGTACCGCCGACTTCGCCGCAGTGGTCGAGCGGCTGCACACGGATTCCGGTCTGCTCGGGGATCTGCACGCCGTCGCCCTCGCCAGGACGGGCCGCCTCGACCAGGCTCGCCAGGTACGGGGCCGCGGAAAGCCGATCCGGCGGGACTGCTTCTTCACCCTGTTCGCGACGTTCCGGGCACTGGCGACGATCGCCCTGAACGATCGTGCGGGTGCGGCGGCGACGTACACGATGCTCCTTCCCTATCGCGCCACGCCGTTGGGTGGCGTGTCCAGCCTGTCGCTGGCGACCCGCCCGGTCGCCCAGACGCTCGGCGAACTGGCCCAGTACCTCGGCAATGACGAGGCGGCTGCGAGCCATTTCTCCGCGGCCGCCGCGACCGTCAAGCTGTGGCGGTCACCGCAGTGGGCTGCTCCGGGTCGGTCTGCGCCGTCGTGAGCGGCAGCGCCGACACGGCGATCCCGGGCGCGATGACGCCCTGGTGCCCCGTCGTGCATCGATCCCGTCACACAACGATGGGACCGGCTGATCGATCGGGCGTAGTCCCGGGAGTCGCCAGCAGGATGCGAGCCGTGCGCGGCGCATCCCGATGCGATCGGGGCGGCTTGTCGTTGCGGCGCCGGGGAAGCGCGGTGCGGGCCGACTCCACCGGGCGCGCCGTGGCCGATCGGAGAACCGGCCCGGGTAACGAACACGGTGGGTCTCCGTCCATAGTGGATGATCCACTGTGGACTGCGCGACGACCGGCGACTGGCGTCGGTGAGGGACAGACCGAACGGCGAACCCGTTGGACGACACATGAATCAGCAGGCGGGCCCGACTGGGACGGCGTTACGGCTCGGATTTGCCGGCGCGCAGGGCAGTGAGGGCCTTGTCGATGCGGCGTTGCCGGGTCTCGGGCGTCTTGGCCTGCTCGATCGGGAGTACGAATCGCTGCCGGCGGCTGTACGACAGGCTGTCGAAGAAGCGGCGCGTGTCGGGATCCATCGCCTGAGCCAGGTCGGCCGGCACGGCCAGTACTCGGGGAGCAGTGTCGAGTTCGAGGTCGACGTCCAGCTCGTCGCCGGCGGCGACGCCGGCCGCCTTGCGGACGTCGGCGCTCACCGGGATGAGGCAGCGGCCGCCCATGACGCCGATCGAGGTGCGATAGGTGTAGCCGTTGATGGTCACGCGTACCGGCGGCCGCTTGCCCGCGCCCAGCTCCTCCACCACGTCCGCAGGTACCTCGATGCCGGTGGCGGTCTTGCCGGAGGCTTCAACAGTCGCGGTGAACTTCATGGCGTGGCTCCTTCAGGTGGCCCGGCCGTAGCCGAGCAGGGCCCGGGTGACCGAACCGGACCGGTCGCAGCTCGTCGGGGGCGTGGGACTCGTCGTCGCGGTGGACATCGTGCCCCACTTCCTGCACCCGCCGGTGCACTATGGTAGTGCACGAGACAGTACCGCTCATGCACTGATGGGTGCAATAACCGTTCGACGCGAGAGGACGGCCATGGCATCAGCCGACCCTTCGGACGCCGACGACATACTCACCCTGCGCATACCGGCCGCCCGGAAACTGCCGAATCCCGCGGCGCGCACCGATCGCGGGCCCGACCCGCGCATCCTGCGTACCAGAGCGGCCGTGGCCGAGGCCGCGACGACGCTGTTCCTGCACAAGGGCTACCAGGCGACGAGCGTCGACGACATCGCCGCCCTGGCCGGAGTCTCCAAACGCAGCATCTACAACAACTTCGGCGACAAGGAGACGCTGTTCACCGAGATCGTGCTCGGTGCCTGCGGGACCGCCGAAGCGTTCGCAGACCAGCTCATCGCGGACCTGGCCGACACGCGCGACGTCCGCACGGCGCTGCGGACGCTCGCCCACCGCCACATCACGACCGTCGCCCGGCCACCGGTGCTTCGACTCAGACGTCTGATCATTCTCGAAGCGGCCCGCTTTCCGAAGCTGGCCGCGGAGTACCGCCGGCGCGCACCCGACCGGGTCATCACCGCCCTGACCGAGGCGTTCCGGACCCTGCATGCACGCGGCGAACTCGAAACCCCCGACCCGCTGCGAGCCGCCCAGCACTACTCGTTCCTCGTACTCGGCGCGACGCTCGACGCGATGCTCTTCGACCCCGACGGTCCACTGCCGACCACCGCCGAACGTGAGCAGATCGCCGATGACGGCGTCCGTGCCTTCCTCGCTGCCTACAGGCCACGTCGAGACCGGAAACGCAAGTAATCCGGCCGATCGTTCGCGCGCGCCGAGCTTCGGTCGCCCGGACGGTGCGTGCGGCGGAGAGCGGATGACGACGGTGGCCCTTGCCGCCGGATGCCAGTCACCGCCCGGGTTCGTCGAGATCGGAGAGATGGGTTCGCCGGGTCGGCGAGGGCCGTCCGGATCCCCGGGTTGCACTGGCGGCTGGCTCGGTGATCAGCCGCGCCTGATGGCCGTGCGTACCGAAGCTGAACAGCGATTGGATGAAGACGAGCAGTCGACAGCCGGTGTTGTGTGAGCGGTGACCGCCCTGGTGCCCGGTGCGCCCGCCCGCGCGTCGGGACCCGAGTGCGGCGGGTGACGCGGGACGGCCTCGCGAGGGAACCCGCCCCGCGGATCCGGGCGGGGGTTCGAGGGCACGGTGATCGTCGTACGGGACGGGCCCGTTCAGTCGGCGCGCGCCAGCCGGTCCGCCAGCTTCGGCAGGAAGAACTCCCAGCCCTCCCGATGGCTGCGGCGATGAGCGTCCTCGGCATCGCCGGTGCGGTAGGTGCCGTGCTCCAGCTCCAGTACGGTGCCGTCAGCGGCGGCGCCCAACTCGATCCGTACCTGGCGCGGTGGTGGCTCGGGATCGTCCGCTCAGGACCAGGTGAAGGCCAGTGACCGGTCCGGCCGGTACGCCACGACCTCGCCGCGCATGATCTGGCCGAGGCGGGGGAACGCGACCACGTACGCGCCGCCGGGGCGCAGCTCGGCGGTCAGTTCGCCGCCGCCCCACCAGGTTCTGAGTTCCGCCGGGTCGGTCCACGCCAGCATCGCGTGCCCGGCCGCGACACCGGGAAGCTCGACCCGTATCCGCAGCCGGTCGGCCAGCTCCGTCACCACGAGCCTGCTGTCGCCCACCGCACGCCTCCTCGTTCCGACGATCGCGATGCGCCGATCGGGGGTCTCGTGGGATCCCGCGCGACGGATCGGGTCATCACTCGTACCATCGCGGAGCTCAGCGAAAGAGGCGTCCCAGTCCCGGGCTGATCGACATGCGGCCGAACCACGCGGCGGGTCACGGCGTCGACGTTCCCGCCGGCCACCGTGTCCTCGATGCGCGGGGCCGCGCCGGTCGCTCACCTGCGACATGCGGCGCGCCCCGCGACGGTCGATCCGGTGGCAGTCTCCCGCTGTCGTCAGCCCCCAGCCGGCAGGTACGCGTCCAGCGCCGCCGCCACCCGGTCCGGTTGCTCCAAGGTCTGCTGGTGCGGGGTGCCCGGCAGTTCCTGGTACGTGGCGGCCGGGATGCGGTCGGCCAGGCCGGACATGATGCGCGGGGTGGTGGAGGCATCCAGCTCGCCGGACAGGACCAGCGCCGGTACGTCGAGGCCGCCGAGACGTTCCTGGACGGCGAGCGTCGCGTACACCCGCCAGGACGCCGCCCAGTCGGCCGGGTCGAACCGCAGCAGCCGCTCCCGCGCGTACCGGACGCCCCAGCCGTTCTCGGCGAGCGCGCCGGGCGTGAACCAGCGGGTCAGGGTCGGTGCGACCTGCGCGGCCATGCCGTCGACCTCGCCGGCCCGGGCCCGGTCGGCGAACGAGCTGAACGGGTGGTCGCTGGTGGCCAGCAGTGCCAGCGACGCGACCCGGGCGGGATGGTCGAGCGCGGCGGTCGCGGCGATGCCGCCGCCCATCGACAGGCCGACCACGTGCGCCGAGTCCAGGTCGAGCGCGTCGAGTACGCCGACCAGATCGGCGCCGAGCACCGACATGTCCGCCGCCACCGGCGCACCGGACGCGGCGCCGTGGTGGCGCGTGTCGTACGCGTACACGCGGCGGCCGGGGGCGGCCAGCGCCGCCATGACCGGCTCCCACATCCGCCAGTCCAGACCGAGCGAGTGCGACAGTACGACCGCCGGGCCGCGCTCGCCGACCTGCGCCACGACCGTGTCGTGGTCGGCCAGCCGTACGGTGTGCAGCGCGGCCGGACGGGGCACGCCCGACTCGGCCAGTACCCGGTCGACGACCGTCAACGCGTTGAGCCCGCGGGGAAAGCCGGCGTAGAGCGCCACGTGCTCGGCGAGGGCGCGCAACGCGTCGGCACCGTGCCCGGCCCGCAGCGCCGCGCCGACGTGCACGGCGAGCTGAGGCTCGGTGTCGCCGAGCGCGGCGAGCATGGCGACCGTGGCCAGTTCCCGGTCGGCGCGGGACAGCTCGGGTCGGGTCATCCCGGTCCCGAAGCCGTGCAGCAGCGCCTGGTACAGGTGCGGCGACGCCTGCCGTACCGCCGCCAGCGCCGTGGCGGGATCACCACCGATCAGTGCCCGGTACTCGCGATCGCCCCGCTCCGTCACGTCCATCGCCAACCCCTCTCGTGGATACCGCACCGAGCATGCCGCGCCACCGGCTGAGACGTCCAAGACATGATCGATCTGTCCGTGATACATCTCGCCTATGATCACCTCGCGCCAGCTGGAGTACGTCCAGGCCGTGGCCCGCCACCTGCACTTCACCCGCGCCGCCGGGTACCTGCGGATCGCCCAGCCCGCACTCTCGCAGCAGATCACCAAGCTGGAACGGCAGCTCGGCGTGGCGCTGTTCGAACGAGACCGGCACCGCGTCGCGCTCACCCCCGCCGGCGCCGCGCTCGCCGAGCACGCCGACCGGGTCCTGGCCGACCTCGTGGCCATCGACGAACAGCTGCGCGCCTGGTCCACCGGTACCCGCGGGCTGGTACGGCTCGGCACCGCGCGCGGTCTCGTCGGCCGCCTCGCCCGGGTCCTCGCCGCGTTCGGCGACCAGTACCCGGACGTGGACCTGGAACTGCGGGAGATGGACACCGCCGCGATGGTCACCGAACTCGTCGACGGACGCCTGGACGCCGCAACCCTCGCCGCCCCGACCGCCGACCCCCGCATCACGGCCCGGCCGCTCGGCAGCGAGCCACTGGTACTCATCGTCGCCCCGGACGACCCGCTCGCGAGCCGCGACCCCGTACCGGTCGGTGACCTCGACGGCCGACCGTTCGTGCTGTTCGGTCCGGGATCGGCGATCCGGGACCTGATCCTCGCCACCTTCGCGGCAGCCGACGCGGCACCGCAGACGCGGTACCTGAGCCGGGAGTACGCGACCGCCCGGACGCTGGTCAGCGCCGGCCTGGCCGCCGCCGTGGTACCCCGGTCGGTCGCCGCCGAGGACGGACCACCGGTCGCCGTACGCCGGCTCGACCCGCAGCCGTCGTGGAATCCCGTCCTCGCCTGGTCCGCACGGCGGCGCCCCGCTCCGGCCCTGGCCGCGTTCCTCGACTTCGCCGAAGACGGCCTCCGGCGCGGGCAGTGACCGGGCCCGGAGCGTACCGGCGCGGATTCCGGCATGAGCGTGCAGATTCGGGTGGTCGTGGCCGAGAACCGGTCCGCCGCGGTACGGCCGGTTCGGCGTCACGCCCGCGTGCTGTCCGAGCTCCAGATCGGCGGCGAATCACGCGACCGGCGACGGCGGGGTCTCCAGGCACCTCGTGAACGTGTCGGCGTTGGTGAGGACGGCGTGCGGCCAGGGCAGGGTGAACGGCTCCGCCGGCGCGCCGGGCCGGGGTGGCTTCACCGCCCGGTCGGTGACCACGTGCCACATCGCCTCCAGCCGCCCCTCGCGCAGCAGCCCGGTGAACGACGCGATCGCGTCCGGGTCCGTCCGGGCAAACGCGAAGTGCGCGCACGCCCCGACGTGGATGCCCGTCACCTCGACCTCGCTCCCGGCGAACGCGCTGTCCTCAAGAGCCGTCCGGAAGCTGCCCCGCAGCCGGCCACCCGCCTCGTCCGTGATCGTGAGCATCGAGCCGTACTGGTTGCGCCACCGTCCGGTCCAGCCGGCCGATGCGCTCTCCGTCCTCGTCATGACGACCATGCTCGTGTCGTGGTCGACGCCCCGCGAGTGGCAGCTGAGGCACCTTTCGGGACTATCCTGCCAGGATGGTGCACCGGGTCGTGGCGGTCGTGACACCACCGCAGTCCACGTTCGAACTCGGCTGCGTGGCCGAGGTGTTCGGGATCGAGCATCCCGGCGTGCCCACCCGGTACGCGCTGGAGTTCTGCGCCGAGGAGCCGGGGGAGGTGCCCACCCGCGCCGGGTACCCGATGGTCGTGGCACACGGGCTGGACCGGATCGCCGGCGCCGACTCGGTGTTCGTGACCGGGTGGCCGGACCACGCCGCGCGTCCCTCCGCCGCGCTCGTCGAGGCGCTCACCGCCGCCCACCGGCGCGGCGCGCGGATCGTGGGAGTCTGCTCCGGCGCGTTCGCCCTCGCCGCCGTCGGGCTGCTCGACGGTCGCACGGCGACCACCCACTGGCGGATGGCCGACGAACTCGCCGCGCTGTACCCGCGTGTCGTCGTCGACGCCGACGCGCTGTACGTCGACCACGGCGACGTGGCGACCAGCGCCGGCACGGGCGCCGCCATCGACCTCGCCCTGGCGCTGGTCGGTCGGGACTTCGGTGCCGCGTACGCCGCGGAGATCGCCCGGCACATGGTGCTGCCGCCGCACCGGGACGGCGGGCAGGGCCAGTACGCCCGCCGGCCGGCACCGCCCGACGTCACCGCGCAGGAGACGCTCTCGGCCCTGCTGGACTGGGCCGAACGCCACCTCGCGGCGCCGATCACGATCGACCGCTGGGCCACACGCGGCGCGGTGTCCCCGCGGACGCTGGCGCGCCTGTTCGAACGGCACCTGGGCACCACGCCCGGGCGATGGCTGGTGCGGCGCCGCGTCGAGGAGGCGCGCATCCTCCTCGAACGGACCGACGACTCGGTGGACGCGGTGGCAGCGGCGGTCGGGTTCCCGGACCCGTCGAACTTCCGGCGCCGGTTCGCGGCCGAACTCGGCACCACACCGGCCCGCTACCGCCGCACGTTCGCCCGAACGTCGCCCTGACCGCGTCGCCGGTTCCGTTGCCGGCGCCGTCGAACGCCTCATCCGGTCACGTCACGGGTGGGTGACTCAGGCCGCGGCCCGGCGAGCCCGGACGCTGTCGCGGCCTCGATCACAACCTGCCGAGCGTACTTCGCCTGCCAGCGGCGGTCTGTCGCCGCGCACCGTGACACCGGTACGCACTGTCGCTGACCATGGCTTCCGAAGACCTCGTCGAGAACCAGCAGCTAGACCGGCCGATGAGCCGGCCGGACTTGCCGCGGGCCAGCTCACCCATTTCTGCCGGCCGTCAGCAACCGCAAATCTGACAGTAGCCATGAGCGTATCCGAGGACTCGAAGCCAGTACGCTGCGGAGAGACACGCAGGGAGGAAACCGGCTAAATGGATGCGGAAGTACAACTGGCTCCGTTAGCCAGTGCTGCCGCCGTGGCACTGGTCACCGAGATGGCCAAAGCAGGCTGGGCTGGAGTGCGGGAGCTGGCGAATCGGCTGTTTCGCCGCGCGGGTGAGCAGGAGCAGGCGCGACAGCTAGCGAGGCTCGATGCCGACAGCGCGCAGATCGGGGTGCTGGACCGCGCCGAGGTAGAGGAGCGATGGCGACGACGGCTACTGACGCTGGCGGAGGACTACCCCGAGGTCATCGAGGATCTATCACTACTAGCGAGCCGAGTAACAAAGGACCAGGATTCGGCTGTGCATCAAACGGCGAATGGAAATATTGGCCCAGTGATTCAGGTGGGCCGCGACAACTCCGGTGAGATTAACATTGGGGAGGCGCGACCGTGACTCACGGACTTCCTCCAAGAGAACCATCGCAGTCAGCCGCAGGCAACATCGGAGTCACCGTACAGATAGCTGGGCCGAATTCAGGGAATCTCAGTATCACACGTCGCCCAAAATTGCCGACCATTCCTATCTCGGTTAAGGATCGCGAAGCTGCGACAGAGCCGCTGTGGGCACACACGCTCACGCCGATGCGTGCTGCCAATATTTTGCAGGCAAATGGCTTGGCGGTTATTGCGGGCGAGCAAGGGGCAGGCCGCCGTACGTCGGCAATACGCGCGATGAAACACCATCTTTCCGTCAATGGTTCAGAGCCTTCGGAGCTGTTCTATCTTGCTCAAGACTGGGACGATGATGAAATCCCGGACAGCGAGATCCTTCCCGATCCATCCCCGGGATGCGGCTACCTACTTGACGCGACGCTTCGATCGCTACCGGCGGGACACATACACTCTTTGACGGCCTGGGCCGAGCGGCTGCACTCACGAGGTAGCTGCCTCCTAATCACTATCAGACGAAACGACTGGGTGGGCGACCCGAACCTGGTGGTTTCCGCTGAGTCGCCAGACGCCATCCAGGTAGCCCGGAACCATCTCGCCTTCCGGCACGGCAGCCCAGACAGGGCAGATTGGCTTGAGCCCGCCCCTCAACGCACTCGTGGCTTGTTCAGCGGCGGATCGTCGCCAGACCTGGCCGCGGGCAGCCTCTCGGACCTGATCACTCGGAACGCCAGTCCCACTGACGCGGTGGCGATTGCGGAGCGGATCCAGCGCGTCAACCCGGACCAACTTCGTCGAGCAGTGCAGACTGCTGCCGCACGCGAGAAGCATTCTGCCGACGAAATCGACTTCGCGCTTCGAGAAATCCGGGATGAGATCCGGGGCTGGCCGCATTTCTTGGAGCGCGTCCTGACTGAATCGGGCACCCGTGGCCGAGATCGTGTCATGCTCCTGGCCGCTGCATACCTCGAGGGTAAACCTTTAGAATTGTGCATCAAGGCGGCGAATGCATTCAGCGGTCAGAAGGAACCGGGAGCGCGACGTGTCCGTGAAGGTCGCAGTCCACGCCGTCGAATGGTGGATGTCGGCGTCGACATAACCGATGATGACCGGGCGGCTTTCGACACCCATCCTGGCCTGGCCATGGCGGCTATCCGCATGGACTGGCATCATTGGGCAGATGAGCGGACGGCCACCCGTAAGTGGCTCATCAGCATCACAGAACCCGGGGCTGTTGCAGAGAGATGGGCCGAGCAGATTGGCACACGCCTGCTCGAACTGTCACGCACAGCCTCCGAAGACCCGTTCATGCCCGTGATAGACGAATGGTCGAAGCTCGATAACGTCGACCGTACTGCTATTGTCTCAAGGCTACTTGCTCAGGCAGTCAACGTGCCTCGATTTGCGGCTGCTACCCACAAAATGCTACTAGAGTGGGCAAAATCTTCGGTACCAAGTCGACGCGCCATCGTTGGCCAGGTCTGTAGTGGCAGCTACCGTGAGATTTGGCCACACAGGGCCTTCACTCGGCTGCGCCACCTTCTGGCCTATGATGATGAATCTAGTCACAACGCGGCCGACACCCTCATTGTCCATGCGAGGGCAAGCAGTGCTGGATTTTCGCACGTTATCAATACCGTCGATGCCTGGCTCGATCGATTCCCTCAGAGTCCGACAAGCGCTCGGGCATTTCTGGCGCTCGTTGACCCGTTTCACCATAAGGCAATCCTGCCCTCCCTGGTCAAACTTGCAGAAACGCAGCCGCAGTATCGCGACTTCCTTATCGGAGGTTGGCGTATCGCACTTTCCCTGCCGGAAGTGACGGAGGACGCCTACAAGACGCTGGTGGACTGGGTCAATGCCGCTCACGACAATCGACTCAAACAGGGTTTCATATTTGAGTTGCTTGTTGACGTTCGTAATGCACATACTCCGCTTGATGCGATGTCCCGATTCCTATATGGCCATCCTGACCATGAGGGCCCTGCCCTGATCGAGGCACGCCGCGCGCTGACGAATGTGCGTACCTGTAACCACGAGTCATGCGTGCGCGCGGATTGCCCCGTTGTCAATCGCAAACCCGAAGAGCCCAGTCCCCAACCCGGGGCCGTCGGCGAGGAGGCCGAGCCTGAAATTTCCACTACAGAGTAAGATAGATTTGGCCAGCCCGGGGTCACGGCGAGATCCTGCTGTAGCAACTCATCAAGGTCATTACGGGACAGCCTTTAGCCGCGTTGCCGGTTCTGTTGGCAGGGTCGTCGAGCGGGTCGTCCGTATCGCATCAACGGGATCGGTCGCGCGCCGCTGACCGGCCGGCTGCCGCGCCCCGTTCAGCTGGCCGAGATGCGGGCCACCGTGCCCACCGGCCGCGGCCTTGGGTTGCAGAGCAGACGGCTGGCCGACGGTACGGGACTGTGGGGCCATGACGGCGACATCGTCGGATACCAGGCAGCCTCGTGGAGCACGGTCGACACCACCCGCCAGGTGCGCGTCGCCGGTACCGGCGATCTGGACACCCTCGTGACCGACTTCCGGACGACCGCTGCTCGTGGCGTACTTCGCCTGCCAGCGGCGGTCGGTCGCCGCACACAGCGTGACACCGGTACGCATCGTCGCTGACTCGCAGGATGGCTGCACGGACCGGGATCCGGCTCGTTCCGGTATCTCGACGGCACGGTCCCGGCGTCGGTGCCACGATGAGGCGATGCGCGTGATCGCCGCCCGGACCGTGACCGGTGGGGCCGGCGTCGCCGAACAGCGGACCGGGCAGCGCGACGGGAGCTGGCCGGTCCGGTACGCGGCGTATCTGGTCGCCGAGCAGGCCGGCACGCCACCCGCCCACCTGACCGGAGAGGCGCGATGACCGACGTGACCATGCGGCCCCGGTACACCGAGATCGACGGGCTGCGCATCCGGTACGCCACCAGCGGCGTCGGCCGGGACAGCCAGGCGCTGCTGCTCTGCCCGTGGCCGGAGAGCCTGTACGCCTTCCACCTGGTCTGGCCGCGCCTCGCCGAGGATGCCGAGCTGCTCGCCGTCGACCTGCCCGGTTTCGGGCACTCGGAGGGGCGCGAGTCGCTGATGACACCGCAGGCCATGGGCGGGTTCGTAGTACGTGTCGCGGACGCGTTCGGCTTCGACCGGCCGCACGTCGTCGGCCCGGACGTCGGTACGGCCGCGTCGCTGTACGCGGCGGCCGACCACCCGGGGCGCTTCCGCAGCCTCGTCGTGGGCAGTGGCGGTGCGGTCACCGGCGAACTGGGCGGAGTGCTGGGCCAGTGGGTGTCGGCGCCGAGCGTCGAGCCGTACCGCGCGATGGATCCGCGGGCCATCGTCGCGGCCGGCGTGACCACGATCGAGGGGTACGACCTCCCGGCGGACATCGAGGAGGACTACCTGTCCGCGTACGACGGTGACCGGTTCGTGCGGTCGATGGCGTACGTGCGCAGCTATCCCGAGCAGCTGGCCGCCCTCGCCCGGCGGCTGTCCGAGGTGGCGAACCCGGCGCAGATCATCGGCGGCCTGTGGGACTTCGTGGTACCGCCCAGCAACGCCCGCTTCCTGCACCGGCGCCTGCCGTACAGCAAGCTCGACCTGATCGACTCCGGTCACTTCGCGTGGGAGGAGAACCCCGGCACGTACGCCCGGCTCGTCACGTCCTGGTGGGGCGGCGGATACCGCGCCGCGTCGCGTGACACCTCCGCGGCGCCGGCGCCCCGCTAGACGATCTGCTGGCCGCCGTCGATGTCGTACGTCGCGCCGGTGACGGCGGTGTTGACCATCAGGTGCACGGCCAGCGCGGCGATGTCCGCCGGCCCCACGACGCGCCCGATCGGCAGCGTGGTCCGCAGGTACTCCCGGCGCGCGTCCAACTCGTCGCCCAGCAGCCGGGCGGACAGCGGCGTGTCGACGAACCCGGCCGCGATCAGGTTGACGCGGACCGGCGCGATCTCCAGCGCGAGGTTCCGCGTCATGGCCGGCATCGCCGCGGTGAGCGCCGAGATCACGGCGAACCCCTTCGTCGGGCGGCGGCCTCCGGTACCGCCCATGAACAGCAGCGTGCCGCCCGCGCGTACGCGCCCGACGGACTTGCGCGCGATCAGCAGCGGGACCATGAGATGCGCCGCGACGTCGTCGGCCACCTGGTCCATGTCGATCTCGTCGAGCGGGGCGTACGACGGTCCCGGACCGGTGTACAGCAGGTGGTCGATCGGCGCGCTCGACTCGTCGAAGAACGCCGCGAGCTGGCCGGTGTCGGTCGCGTCGAGGGACACGACCCGGTCCGCGCCCACCTCCCGCGCCGCCCGGTCGAGGCGCTGCCGGTCCCGCGCCACGAGCGTGACGTCCGCGCCTTCCGTACGGGCGAGGCGCGCCGTCTCCAACCCGATGCCCGCGCTGCCACCGATCAGGACGACCCGTTGGCCGGTCAGTGCCGGCGCGCGTACGGAATCTGGTTCGGGACTGCCTGTCACGGTTCCTCCGCTCTGGTCGCAGATCGCCGAGATGGTGCCCCGAGGTCGAGTACGAACGGGTCGGCCAGCCGCGGCGCCACGCGCAGGCGACCGGGATCGCCTACCTGGGCGGGGAAGCGGGCCATCGCGGTCCTGCCTGGCCGGTCCGAATCACCATCATGTCGATGGTGCGTGATCGCCGCGCAGTGCGGTGGTCGTGCGGCCGCGGGATCGCCCTGGGGGACTACGCCGGCGTCTCCGCGAAGGTTCGACGTCGAGCGCTTGGCGTTCGCGATGATGCGGGCGTGGCTGTTCGGCATCGTCCGGTTCCGTCGTGACGGTGGCTGGCTGACCGTCCAGGAGGTCCGTGTCCACCGAACCGGCCGCGTGAACTACCTGGGCCAGTTCCTGCTCGCCGTCGGACTGCACGACGCGCTCACGGAGTCCCGTACGCCCGGGTGGTGCTCCGGTGTTCGAACGCCCGACTGTTCAGCCCCGTCGTGTTCGGCGATCTCGACTTTCGCTTCCGTCCCTACGGCCCGACGCTGGCGTACGGCCAGGCGAAGACCGCCGCGGTCCTGCTGGCGGTCGAGATCTCCCGGCGCTGGCGAGGCCACGGGATCGTGGCCAACGCGGGCGGTCGCCACCGGGCACCAGCGGTACACCGGCGGCCTCCGGACACCGGTTGAGCGCCCCACGAGCATCGAACAGGGCGCGGCCACCTTGGCTCTGCTGGCGGCATTCCCGCTCGTAGAAGGGATCGGTGCTACGGCGAGGACACGAACGAGGCGCCGGTCGGTGCGAGCGGCCTGTCGGTCCTGGCAGGTGCCTCCGCCGCGGGTCGGTGTCGTGGCTCAGGAACGCCAGCGGCGACGAGCGAGTACGACGAGGGTGGTGCCGGCGGCGACGAGTGCCGCGGCGAGCCCGGCGTACAAGGTGAGCGATGTGCCGGTGACGGGCAGGCCGCCGGGCCGTGTCGCGGTCGGGGATCCGGAAGCGGGCCGGGACGCCGACGGGGACGCGGACGGCGACTTCGACGGTTGCGACGGTGACGGGCTGGCGGTGCCGGCGCCGACGGTCAGGTACGCGGTCGTCTCGGAACTGTCCTGGCTGCTGTGGCCGCCGGTCGGCCACAGCAGCACCTGTTGCGGTACGGACTGGCCGGGGTTCAGGTGCGGGTCGACCCGCAGGACGAAGGTGCACGTCACGAGCTTGGCCTTGCTGAACTGGCAGCCGGGGTTGTGGGAGGAGTCCTCTTCGTTGTCGGGCTGGCCGCACCAGCGGGGAGCAGGGCCGGTAACGGTGCAGCTCACGTAGCCGAGCACGGGGTCGAGGACGCTGAACTCGCCGCCGTCCGGCAGGTCCCGCGCGGTGACGACGAGCCGGGTCGTGGTGTAGATGTCCGCCGTGGCGGGCTCGAACCATGCGCGGAGCCCGTGAGGGCTGGGCGACGGTGATGTGGACGCGCTGGAACTGGTCGACGGGGACGGCGACGTACTGGCCGGGTTGCTGGGCGACGCGCTCGCGCTTTCGCTGGGGCTCGGGGACGCCGACGCGGACGGGTCCGCCAGCGCCGGTGCGGCGGGCAGCAGTGCGAGCAGACCCACGACTGCCAGCGCGCGGAGGGCACGCAGCGCCGTCCGTCTCTGTCGCACGGGGCGGGAGGAGGGAGGCATGGTTGGGGCTCCTCAAGGGACGCGGGGTGACATCTCGCTCCACGCCCGGAGCGGTCCAACGGTTTCACCCGTACGTCCTTGACGGGTCGTGCGGCCGGACGTGACCCACGGCGCCGGGCGGCGTGGGCGTCCACAGGGCGGCGCCCAGCGGGAGGTACGTTGTGCGCCACCCGTCCGGTCGGAGGTGCGATGACCACCCGCTCCAGCGTCCTGTTCGTCACCGACCTCGCGTACCCGGCGCGCGGGCGACGGTACTGCGACGAGGACATCATGCTGACCTCCCGGCTGCGGGAGAGGTTCGACCTGGCGCTCTGCCACCCGCTGGACGTGGTTGCCCTGATGGACTCCTTCGACGTCGTCGTGGTCCGCAACAGCGGGCCGGTGCTGCACTACCAGGAGCAGTTCGAGGCGTTCCGGCGGCGGGCGGAGGAGCACGGCACCCGCGTGTACAACCCGCTGACCGGCCGCGGCGACATGCGCGGCAAGGGATACCTGCCGGAGCTGACCGCGGCGGGCTTCCCCGTCATCCCGACCGTCGACCGGCCGGACGACATCGGCCTGCTGCCGCGCGCCGAGCGGTACGCGGTGAAGCCCAGGGCGGGCGCGGACTCGATCGGCCTGAGGTTCGTCGACTCCGCGGAGCTGGCCGCCCTGTCCTGGGACGGGCTGCTCGTCCAACCCCGCGTCGACTTCCGCTACGAGGTCTCCTTCTACTACGTCGACCACACCTTCCAGTACGCGTTGCACGCGCCGGATCCGGCCCAGCGGTGGGCCCTCGCCCCGTACGAGCCGACCGAGGCGGACCTCGCGTTCGCGCAGCGGTTCGTCGACTGGAACACCCTCGACCACGGCATCCAGCGCGTCGACGCGTGCGGTACCCGGGACGGTGCGCTGCTCCTGGTCGAGCTGGAGGACCTGAACCCGTACCTGTCGCTCGATCTCGTCACCGACCGGCAACGGGACACGTTCGTCACCGCCATGACGCGGTCGCTCCAGCACCTGCTGCACACCACGCCCGCCTGACCGCCTCTACCGTTGGCGCCGTGCCGCGAGTGGAGGCACATAGTGGCGGCACGCCGGCTTCGTCGCGTTCGCCGTCGCCATCGCGGAACCGGGACACCGCGTCGGAGCCGGATCCGCGCGCTGCTAAGGGTTTTCGCGGCGCCGGCGCGAGAACACCCCCGATTCCCGTACGATGCGCCGAACACGGTGACGTAGGTCCTCGTCGCGGCGCGCACGTACGGGTGGTCGGCGCCGAGGCAGCAGGCGAGATCGACCAGCGCCGTACGGAACTCGGCCTTCGCCCGTACCGGCTCGCCCTGTTAGGCGAGGAGGGTCGCGGCCGCCAACCGGCACGAGATCACCAACTGGTCGCCGGCACCGAGCCGCCGGCACAGCGCACGCTCGGCGCGGAGGTAGCGGCGTCGCGCCCGGGCGTACCGGCGCCTGTACGCCAACCGTTGCGCCCGACCGATCGTCGCCTGGCAGCGGTGGAGCAGCCGCCACCGCCGACGTTCGGCTCTGGTACCAGCGACCCGGCGTCGACCGGCCCCGGCGCGATCGTCGAGTTCGTCGACCGTTGCCGGCAGCAGCAGGTTAAGCACCGGCCCCAGCGACAGGTACAGCCACCACCGGGTCCAGCCGGTCGCGGCCACCACGACCGTCACCCCGGCCAATGCGGCGAGTGCCAGACCGACCGTGAGTACGCGGGGCGGCATCTGGGCTGCCGCGTCGGCCCGCACCGAGCCGTGGACGGTGAGGGCGAGCTGGGCGACGGCGGCGCAGGCAACGATGAGCCACGTCCGATGGAACACGATGTCACCGGCGAAGCCGGCGCTCGCGGCCACGGCGGCCGACAGCAGGGCGGTCAGGACTGGATGCCGGACGATCCACGACATTCCTCGCACCTCCGTCGCCATGCTTGCAGGCGGCACCAAACGCGAGCGCCGGTCTACCTCCTCGACGCCACGCCGATCCCGCTGCCGGGCGGCGGCGCGTACGGGAACCTGTCGACCGGCCCGGTGTGCCGCAGCCCCGCCGGTGACGACGGCACGGCGACGCGGAGGTCGGGCAGCCTGCGCGGAATCGGTTGTGGTGGACGGGAGTCCGCGACCTCCGCCAGAAACGAGCTACGCCCAGGTCGCGGCCTGACGCGCAACTCCGCACGGCATGCAGTGGCACTCCCGGAGAACGCGGACACGCCGTTGGCGCTGGCGTCCATTGTGGACGGTGGTCTCATCCGGGCCGGACGGGAGCGGTCCGCGCGTACCGCCGAGTCGGTAGGGGAGCGCGGGCGACGAGCACTCCCGCCCGCCACACCGGACCCCGCCGACCCGATCCACCGCGGCACATCCGCCGGGCGCGGTATCCGGCGCTGCCGCCCTTGGCGTACCGGGTGGTCCGGTTGCTGCGTCGGGGTTCACGGAGGGGCCTCCGGCGGCCGGTGCCGTAGGGGATCTCCTGTAGGCCGGGCGTCCCGGTCGCTGCGCGCCGTGACGTAGCGGGGAAGCCGCTGCCCGGCCGACGCGCAGGGCCGCTCCGGCCGCAGACCATGGACCTGCCCGCCGGCCGGCGGCCACCGCACAGGAACAGGAGGGGTCGTGATGGGAACCGCGATCGAGTACGGGGCGGACGTCGCCGAGCGTCCGTCCGGCCCACCGAAGCTGCCCAGTGGACGGTTACGGTACGCCGAGTCGGAAACCCTTGCCACACCACGGATGCGGTACGGCATGCTGGCCCGGATGATGTTCACCCCGGTCGACATCCTGTACGGGCGGCAGGGATCGTTCACGAAGTTCGCGATGTTGGAGATCATCGCCCGGGTGCCCTACCAGGCGTGGGAGCGCGTCGGCTATTGGGCGCTGCACCGGCACGCCGGCCGGTCGGTACTGGCCCGGCGCGTGTTCGACCGGATCGTCGACGCCCGTGCCGACCAGGACAACGAGCAGTGGCACCTGTTGATCATGCAGGATCTGGTGCAGCGCAACGGGATGCGGCAATCGTGGCTGCGGCACCGGGTGCTGCCCTGGCTGATCTCGTTCTTCTACTACCACGTGTCCTGGGTACTGTTCCTGATCCGGCCCGCGTGGAGTTACCGGCTCAACGCGGAGTTCGAGGACCACGCCGAGCACGAGTACATGAGCTTCGTGGCCGCGCACCCGGAACTCGATCACGAGCCCGATCCCGGCACGTACGCCGCCGAGTACGGTCGCTTCGCGTCGGTTGCGGACCTCGTCCGGCAGATCGGTCACGACGAGCGGGTACACAAACTCGACAGTCTGCGTCGCATCACCCCGCTCCACGGGTGACGGACTAGGATCCGGCGCAGTGCCACCCGCACGGTGGCCGGGTCGCCCACCTCCGGCCACTCGCCCGCAGCGGCGCGTCGCCGTCGGACGGCACGGGCCCCGGGCGCGGCGGAGCCGTTGTCCAGCAACGGAAACCGGCCCGGCTCCGCGTACGGGACCGCGCCGGTGCACGGCGGACGGTCAGAGGGCGCCGGTGGCGTAGAACGCGTCGCACTCCGTACCCACGTAGTCGGTGGCGATCTCGATGATGCCCGAGCCGTCCGCGGTCGGCGCCAGCGCGGAACTGTAGTTCGGGCAGTAGTTGTCGTACGCGGTGGGCACCTGCACCGGCGCTGGGATCCGTTGCCACGTACCGGATCCGCCGGTGGAGTTGGTCAGCAGTGTGGTGCCGTTGCCGCCGTCCTGCCCGCCGGAGTCGAAGAGCATCTGGCCGACGAGCACGATCCTTCCGGTGGCGCTGCCGTCGTCGACGACCGTGATCGTGGGCGCGTGCCGGAAGAACGTGCCGTCGTCGGCCACGATCCTCGTACCGGGTTGCGCCGGGTCGCCCCAGTCCGCGCCGTCGGCGGAGGTGCGGTAGTAGACGTCGCAGCCGAAGCTGGATCCGCAGATCTCGTACGTCATGATCCGGGTTCCATCCGTCAGCGTGCGCACCACCGCCATGCCGGGCCGCGCGCCCGCATCCGCCAACGACACCACCGGGTACGGGCTCGACCACGTGACGCCGTCGGCGGAGAACACCTCCATCAGCGCCTGGCTGTGCGCGGGTTGCTGCGTCTCGTCGGAGTAGTACAGGGTGAGCTGACCTTCGCCGTTGACGTGCATCTCCGGTTCCCACAGCCCACCGGTGTTCGCCGCGGTGAGTACCGTCGAGACCGGCGACCAGGTGGCGCCGTGGTCGGTGCTCGCCCACAGGTCGATCGACATGCGCCGGTTGTCGCCGCCGTTCTGGCCGAACGAACCGGACCACAGCAGCGTGCCCGCCGGCATGGACCCGATCGCGCTGGGCAGCTCGTAGATGCTGGTGCAGCAGAAGCCGGTCGCCGCGGCGGGATCGCGCACCTGACCGATCGGCGTGAACGTCGCGCCGTCGTCGGTGCTGCGGTAGATGCTCCCGTACCCCTGCGGGTCGAACGCGACGGTGGACGCGATGAGCTGCCCGTTCGCGTCGCCGGAGTGCGCGAGCCGGATCAGCCGCGGGTACAGGCCGGTGCCGGTGCCGAGTTGGGTGCCGGTGGCGGCGGGCTTCACCCGGGGTGCCGCGGTGGCCGCGGTCGTGACGCTCGCGCCGGCCAGCGCGACGCACGCCAGTACGGCGAGGACGAGCCGGTACGGGGACATCGCTCTCATCGGTACCTCCACACGAACGGGGCGCTCGCGTCGCCGGCCCGTACGCCGGGGAGGGGTCCGGCCGGGACGGGGCGGGCGCGTGGCGCGGACGAGTAGGAAGAAAACGATTTCTCCCACTGTACCGCAATAGAAAGGTTTATGTACCGAACATCTGGCTCGGCGCCGCGTGGGCCGATGAACGGCGGGCACACGTTGCGGACGTTCGTTGACCGCGTCGGCTCCTAGGCTTGGTACCAGACCAGCGCCGTACCGGAAGGAATCCGATGACCGAGCAGACCAGCGCCGCGCCCGCCGGGTACACGACCGTGGCTCCGTGGGTCGTCACCGACGACACGGGTGCGTTCCTCGACTTCGCCACGGCGGCGTTCGGCGGCGAGGAACTCGGGCGCGTCGCCACCGAGGACGGGCTCATCGGCCACGGCGAGATCCGTATCGGCGACACCGTCGTGCTCGCGTTCGACCGGCACGCCGACTGGCCGGTACTCCCCAGTCTGCTGCGCGTGTTCGTTCCCGACGCCGACGAGACCTTCGTCCGGGCGGTCGCGGCCGGCGGGCACGTCGTGACCGCCGTGGCCGACGACGCCTTCGGCAACCGCGGCGGGCGCATCAGGGATCCGTTCGGGAACATCTGGTGGGTACTCGCGCACGTCGAGGACGTACCCGAGGACCAGATGTGGGCCAGACTCCAGAACCCCCGGTACGCCGAGGCGATGCGTGTGGCGCAGGAAACCCTCGACGCCGAACTCGGCGGCCGCGGACACGGCAGCGCCCCCGTCCGCCCCATCGGCTGACGGGTGCCCAGGCGGCAGATCGGATGCGCCACCGGCCGCGGCCTGACACGGTGACCGCCCGACCTGAGGTCACCGTTCGGCTGTATCACATGACCGGAGTGCCCGACGCCGGCAAGTCCGCCGTACTCGCCGTGCTGGAGGTGGTCAACGGCCGCGCCGGTGGTGAGCAGTCTCGCCCGTCGTGGAAGCGGGATGTCCTTCCGTTCAACGGAATTCGGGTGTGCGGCCGCGGCGTGACGGTGGACGCAGGTCGGAAGGTGACGGGGAGGGCGCGGCGCCGTCGCGTACCGGCATCGACTTCCGTTACACGGATCCAGGTTGCGGCGTTGCCGGTGGTGTGACGGTCGCAGTCGAGAGACGGCGGAGTGGGGGTGCGGCGTCGCGGCGGAACGTGGATGCCTTGTCGGAAAAGGGGTCTGGGTTAACGAGGGGGACCGTCCTCGGACGGGACGCTGGCGAGGTAACCGACGGCCCCGCGGTCGAGTACGATGCCGCCCGACTCGTGCATCCGGGTGAGTTCGGTGAGCGCGGCGCGTCGGAACTCGACCGCGTCCGTCGTATCGAGGGCCTCGACGACGGCGGCGAATCCGTGGGACATGTGGAAGTCCCAACAGATCTGCGGGCTGGGCACCGGCAGGTGGACCGCCAGCTGCACGGTACGGATGTCGGCGAAGCCGGCGGCGTGCAGGTGCGCGGCGACGCCGTAGTCGCGGCGGGGGAGGCGTTCGGCGGCGCGGGAAGCGAAGCAGCCGACCAGGGTCTCCCACGCGTCCCACCGGCCGCCGTCCTCGCACGGGCCCGGAGTCGTCAGAGCCACGGTCGCGCCGGGCCGCAGGACGCGACGCAGGCCGGTGAGTACCCGGAGAGGGTCGGTGACCAGGTGGATCATGAAGCCGGCGGTGGCCAGGTCGTAGGAGGCGGCGGGAAGGTCGAGCCGGTGGGCGTCCATGAGGCGTACGTCGAGTTCCGGGTGTGCGGCGGCGAGCAGGGACACCATGCGGGGCGCGGCGTCCACCGCGGTGACGACACATCCGCGGGCCGCGGCCGACGCGCCGATCGCGCCACGGCCGGTGCCGACGTCCAGCAAGTGGGTGCCCGGAGGAGGGGCGAGTACGTCGAGGAGCTGGCTCGCGAACTCGGCGAAGAAGGGGATGACCTGGTCGTAGCGGTCGGCGAGGCGGTCGAACAGTGCCGGGGCCGGGTCGGTCATGGCCATGACGATGAACGGCGGCGCGGGAGCGGGCAACCGAATTGGTACCGGACGCGGGGTGCCGTGGCCGCATCGAGCATGTCCAGCCAACGGCCACCGACTGTCCACAGTGGACTTGTTCAATTGTCTCATTATTCACTTGTTCAACAGTTGAACAAGTGAACAATCTGGAACGTGATCAATTACCTTATCCGGACATAAGCACTCCATCATCGGCCGCCACCGACTGATCCGCACCGCGGTCGCGTCCCTGCCGCCGCACCAGCCCGACCCGCCCACCCGTCGACGCCGACCCGACGACCACGGCCACGCCGGAACGCCCGAGCACTCGCCGAATGGCGATGCGCCAACACCACACCGGATCGGCTCAACGGCACCGAATCGGCCACCCTGGTTGTCGGGAAGCTGCCAACCCGCGACTTCGTGACGACAGCCCGGCCACCTTGCCCGATCCACAGTGGACCGCACCGGATGCGGTCACTGCCCGACCGGTACGACGGCGGGGCGCCGGCCCGGGATGGCGCCGAGGATGGTGGCGAGCAGTGCGAGCCCGACGAGTACGGCGGCGGTGCGGAAGCCGCGGTCGATGCCGATCGCGAGCGCGGCCGGGTCCGGCAGTACGCGGTGGGCGGCGACGGTCGTCCAGGTGATGGTGCCGAGTACGGCGAGTCCGACGGCGCCGCCGAGTTGCCGCGCGCAGTTGAAGACGCCGGAGGCGATGCCGGCGTCCTGTTCGTCGACGCGGGAGAGTGCCTCGACGGTCATGGGTGGCGCGGCGAGTCCGAGCCCGGCGTACGTGAGGGTGCTGGGCAGGACGAGGTCGGTGAGGTAGCCACCGGCACCGTCCATCATGGACAGCCAGCCGATGCCGACGACGGCGACGGACAGCCCGACGAGCACGACGGTACGGGTGCCGAAGCGGCGCAGCAGCGGTCCACTGGCGCGGGCGCAGGCGACGAGCAGTCCGGTCATCGGCAGGAACACCAGCGCGGTGCGCAGCGGTCCGTACTGCCAGATGCGTTGCAGGAACAGGGTGAGGAAGAACGAGATGCCGGTCATGGCCATGCTGTACAGCACGATGGTGAGGTAGTTGCCGAGCCGGGCGCGGCCGGCGAACAGGCGCAGCGGCATGAGGGGGCGCCGACTGCGCCGTTCGACGAGTACGAAGAGGCCGAGGAGCAGCGCGGCGCCGGCGAGCGAGGCGAGTACGGAGGGGTCGGTCCAGTGCACGGTGCCGGACGGGTCGGCGGCGGCGCGGGTCAGCCCGAACACGAGCAGCGTCATGCCGAGCGTGGCGGTCAGGGCGCCGGGTACGTCGAAGCGGCCGGACCGGCGGCCCGCCTCGGCGAGTACGCGGGGGGCGAGGGCGATGACGAGTATCCCGAACGGCACGTTGACGAGCATGATCCAGCGCCAGGACAGGAAGCTCGTGATGAGGCCGCCGGCGAGCAGGCCGACACCTCCGCCGGCGGTACCGATCGCGGTGTAGATGCTGATGGCGCGGTTGCGCGCCGGGCCCTCCGGGAACGTGGTGGTGAGCAGCGACAACGCGGCCGGACTGGCCGCGGCGGCACCGGCGGCCTGGATCGCCCGGGACGCGACCAGCTGCCACGGGTGTTGCGCGAGCCCGGCGGTCAGCGACGCGGCGGTGAACAGGACGAGCCCGACGACGAACACCCGGCGGCGTCCGAAGACGTCGCCGCAGCGGCCGCCGAGCAGCAGCAGCCCGCCGAACACCAGGCCGTACGCGGTGATCACCCACTCCAGGTCGGGGCCGGTGAAGCCGAGCCCGGTCTGGATGTGCGGCAGCGCGACGGTCACGATCATCGTGTCGAGCAGGAACATCGTCTGCGCGGCGCAGATCGTGGCCAGCGCCGCCGTCCGGGTACGCGCACCGGCGGCGGTGCCGGTCGCGGCCGGCTGGCTCATCGCGGCGCCGCGGCCAGCTCCAGCCGTCGACGCAGCGGCGCGCGCTGGATCTTGCCCACCGAGTTCTTCGGCAGTTCCCAGACGAACTGGACCCGGTCCGGCCAGAACGCCCGCGCACAGCCCGTGCCGGCGAGCGTGTCGTGCAGTTCGGCGAGCGTCGGCGGCCGACCCTGCGGTACGACGACGGCGCAGCACAGTTCGGCCCCGGGTACGGCGGGATCGGGGTAGCCGACGAGCGCGAGTTCCTTGATGCCGGGGTGGCGCGCCAGCAGGCCCTCGACGAGGAGTACGGGGAGTTTCAGGCCGTCGGAGCGGATGATCAGGTCGCTGCGGCGGCCGACGATCCGGATACCGCCGCGCCCGTCGGGCCGGGCGATGTCGCCGGTGTCGAACCAGTCGCCGTCGAGGGACGCGTCGTACACGTCGCGTTGGTGCAGGTAGCCGAGGCACTGCGAGGCGCCGCGGACCAGCAGCCGGCCGGACTCCTCGCCGTCCTCGGCGTCGATCCGGACCTCCATCCACGGTACGGCGCGGCCGTCGCTGCGGGTCGCCCAGTCGTCGGGGTCGTCGGGCCGCGTCATGGTGACCGCGGCGTTCTCGGTCATGCCCCACAGCGCGTGCACCGGCACCTGGAACGTCTCGCGTACGGACTCGACGAGGTCGGGTTGCAGCGGCGCCGAGCCGGACACGATCCGCCGCAACGTACGGGTGTCGCGGGCGCGGTCGCGTTGCGCGGCGACCAGGTCCACCAGGTACCCGGGGGCCATGTACGCCCAGGTGACCGCGTGCCGTTCGACCGTGTCGAGCAGCAGCGCCATGTCGTGCGGCCGGTCGTAGATCAGCCAGGTCGCGTTGAGCTGCAACGGCATCAGCGCGCCGTACGTCATGCCGGCCATGTGCAGGTGCGGGTGCGGTACGACGATCACGTCGTCCGGCCCCAGCCCGTACGGTTCGGCGCCGGCGCGGGCCGCCGCGTACAGGGTGTTGCTCGTGTGCGCGACGGCCTTCATCCGGCCGGACGTGCCGGACGTACTCACCAGCGCGGCGGGCTCGTCCGGGCGCAGCGCGAGCGCCGGGTCCGCCGCGGGGTGCTCGGTGTCGAGGAAGTACCCGGTGAAGTCGAGGGCGTCGGCGGTGGAGCCGGTGCCGATCACCACCCGGTGCCGTACGGTGTCCGGCGCGGCGGCGGCCACCCGGGCGGCGATGTCGACGTCGCCGATCCGGTCGAGGCTGACGCACACCGGCGCCTCGGTGGTGGTCAGGGTGAAGCGCAGTTCGCGCTCCTCCAGGGACGGGAACATCGCGGCGCCGACCGCGCCGATCCGCCCGCACGCCAACCACAGCGGCGTCAGCTGCCACACGTTCGGCAGGTACATGGCGACCACGTCGCCGCGGCCGACACCCAGCGACAGCAGCGCGGCGGCGAACCGTTCGACCAGCTCCGACAGCTCCCGGTACGAGATGGTCCGCGGCGTGTCGCCCTCGTACGCGATGAGGGCGGGATGGTCCGGCCGGGTGGCGACCGCCCGCGCCAGGTCGTCGAGGAACGTCTCGTCGCGCCACCAGCCCTTGGCCCGGTACCCGGCGGCGACCTCGGCGCTCGGCAGCCGCAACGATTCCACTCCGGTCATCATGGTTCCGTTGTCCCCCAACGCTCTCGTCCTCAGCCGACCGTGTCGAGCTGCTTCTCGATCCAGTCGAAGATGCCGGCGTGGCCCTCGGCCGCGGGCTCCTCGCCGAAGATGGCGAGGAACCCGGGCACCGGGTTGACCTCCAGGATCTGGTACCCGTCGGCGGTGGGCAGGATGTCCAGCCCGGTCCACGTCAGGCCCTGGTGCCGCGTCGCCCGGATCGACAGGTCGATCAGCTCGGCGGGGGCGTCGTACCGCTCGAAGCTCGCGCCCTCCAGCGTCTTGCACCGCCAGTTGCCCGCGGCGGGCAGCTTGAGCATGTTGATCGGCGTGACCTCGCCGCACACCGTGATCCGCAGCTCGCCGTACTGGGTGGGGTAGAACGGTTGGCAGAACAGGGTTCCGTGCCGTGCGAGCTGACTGTCCACGATGGACCGGTCGGCGTCCAGGTCGGTGACCCGCTCGACGTCGATGCCGCGCAACCCGTACGACGGCTTGAGGATGATGTCGCCCCAGTCGGCCAGCGCCTCCGCGGTTTCGGCGACAGTGCTCACCGAACGGAACGGCGGCACCGGGAACCCGCCGTCGGCGAGCCGTTGCGCCATCAGGAACTTGCTCATCCCGCAGAGCCAGTCGTCCACCGGGTCGAACAGCCGCGGCCCGAGTACGGTGCCGAGCATGGTCAGCCGTTCGACCCGGTCGCGCCACAGTCCGGCGGTGGCGGCCAGGTCCTCCTGCCACACGTCGCCCATCAGGTTCGCCCGCGAGATGACGGCGTCGTAGCTGTTCGCGTCGACGCCGTTCGCGAGTACCGTCGCGGGGCCGTTGTCCCGCCGGTACTCGATCTCCTCCAGGGTGAACCCGGACATCTGGTGACCGCGCCGCTTCCCGTACTCCAGCAGCGCGAGCGCGTCCGCGTCGATGCCGCTGTGGTCCCACAGCAGGATGCCGACCTTCACGACGGCACCACCGCCTCGCCCGCCGGCTCGACCTCGATGGCCGGTGGCACCGTCTCCGGCGCGAGTACGAGCAGGGCGAAGTGCTGCGGCAGGTGCACCGCGAGCCCGATCCGGCCCCCCGCCTCGATCTCCGCCAGATCCCCGTCGGTACGCAGGGTCAGAGTGCCGCCGGCGCCGCCGTCCAGCAGCGTGACGCCGGCGCGGAAGTCGCCCAGCAGTACCTGGTCGGGCGCGATCATCCGGGTCCGGGTGATGCGTAGGCCGGCAGCGTCCACAGTGGGCAGTGCGCCGAGCCCGACCAGCCGCCAGTACGTGCGGGGGTGCATGACCAGCGCGTCGCACGAACCGCCCTGGTCCTCGACGTCGGCCGCGGCGGCCATGATGCTGTCGAGCAGGTCGCCGCCGCCGCGCAACCGGCGCAGTCCCGGCAGCCGCAGCAGACCGGTGATCGCCCCGTCCGGGCTGCCGTGCAGCAGCACGTCGTTCTCGACGGTGCACAGCCGGACGATGACGCGGTGGTCGACGAACCGGGCCAGCAGCGCGGGATCCCGGCAGATCTGCGCCGGCACCGGCACCCGTACGCGGACCTCGGTGAGCGCGGCCTTGACCGCCGTGGGCCGCTGGTGCGCCTCGGGCGTCGCGGCGTACTCGGTGTCCCGGGTGACCGGGTGCGACGCGGCCGGCAGCTCCGCGACGAAGCAGACCGACTCGTCGGCGATCGTCGCCGCCTTCAGCAGGTCCCGTACCGGCGGGCGGGGTCGCGTTGCGGCGAGCGGGAAGTGCCGCGCGATCGCCCCGCGTACGACGACGGAGGCCGTGCCGCCGGGGGACCGGCAGGCCGCCACGGCCAGCTCCTCGCCGGGTGTCCGGCTGGTCAGTTCGGGATCGTCGACGAGGTAGCGCAACGGTACCCCCATCCGGGCGGCAAGGGCGGAAAGCCTTGCGTGTCAAGGCATGCGGAGCCGGCGGCGGTGGTAGGGGGCGAGGGGATCCGGGTGGAGCGGGGCCGCCGCCGGCTCGATTCGACACCCTAGAGCACGGTCCGAATGATGGGAAGCGTCGCGACGGAGTCAGTTCGGCTGGCAAGTCGGATACACCCGGCAGGGTTAACGAATTCAATTCGGTCGATGCCCGCCCGGTGAAGGATATCTTCGCTGCTCAGTCGGGTACTGGAGCCGGTGCGGATTCGTTGCCGGCAGGGGAGTCCGCCGCGACCGGGGTTGCCAACGACGGCGCGCTGATGTCCCATGTGCATGCCCGGCATGTCGTATGCACCGGTGCCAATCCGGAATGGCACGGCACTGACGCCTGCCACCGGTCGGGAGAGGAGCCGCCGATGGTCGCCCGGATCCGGCACGTCACGCTGGCGATCGACGGCGGCACACCGGTCCGCGAGACCCGGTGGCCCGCGTACGACAACGGCGACGCGTACGTGGCCGACGAGGACATCGCCGCCGCGGTCGCCGCGCTGCGCAGCCGCCGCTACTTCCGCTACGACTCCCGCCCGCACGAGGCGACAGAGACCGGCGCCCTGGAAGCCGCGCTCTGCCGGTACTTCGGCGCCGGGCACGCGCTCGGCTGCGCCAGCGGTACCACGGCGTTGGCGTTGGGGTTGCTGGCGTTGGACCTGCCGCCGCAGTCCGACGTGCTGTGCCCGGCCTTCACGTTCGCCGCGACACCCAGCGCGATCGTGCTCGCCGGACACCGCCCGGTCGTGGTCGAGTGCGACGACGACCTGCAGTTCGACCTCACCGACCTGCGGAACAGGGTGGCGGCCGGGGCGCGCGCGATCGTGGTGGTGCACATGCGCGGGTTCGCCGCCGACATGCCGGCGGTCCTCGCGATCGCCGACGAGTTCGGCGTACCGGTCGTCGAGGACGCGGTACCGGCGCTCGGCGTACGGCTGCACGGGCGGGCGCTCGGCACGTGGGGCCGGGTCGGCGCCTTCTCCACCCAGTCCGACAAGGCGTTGAACACCGGCGAGGGCGGCTTCCTGCTGACCGACGACCCCACCCTGTACGCCCGCGCCCTGGTCTGCTCCGGCGCGTACGAGTCGCGGATGGCGCGGCACTTCGTCGACCCGCCGGACCTGGACGACCTGTCGTTGCCGCTGTTCAGCTGGCGGATGGACGAGATCCGCGCGGCGCTGGCGCGGGCCCAGCTGACCCGGCTGCCCGGCCGGCTGGAGGCGCACCGCCGCAACTACGAGCGGATCGCCGCGGCCCTCGCCGACCAACCGGACGTCACCGTACGGCGGCCGGTCGCGCCCGGCGCGTACCTCGGGGAGGCGCTGCTGTTGCAGCTGCCGGACGCGGCCGCGGCGTGCTGGTTCTCCCGGGCGCTGCGGGCCGAGGGCATCGGCGTGCGCGCGTTCGGCGACCCGGACGACGTCAACGTCCGCGCGTTCTGGAACTGGCGGTTCCTGTTCCCGGACCGGGCGGCCGTCCGGGCGGCGTACCCGGCGAGTACGGCGGCGGTGGGGCGGACCGTGGACATCCCGCTGTCGGCGAACCTGACCGAGCACGACTGCACGCAGCTGGTCGCCGCCGTCGGCAAGGTCGCCGCCGCGCTGCCGGGCCGGTACCGGTGAGCGACCGGCCCGTCGTCGTCTACCTGACCGGCTGGTGCCGTAGCGGGACCACCCTGATCGGGAACCTGATCGGGGAACTGCCCGGCGCGGTGCACGTCGGCGAGCTGCGGTACCTGTGGCGGCACGGCGTACTGGGCGACGGCACCAACGACACGTGCGGCTGCGGTACCCGGGTCGCCGACTGCCCACTGTGGTCGGCCGTACTGCGGCGGCTCGGTGCCCCGGACGGCGTGCCGGACCTGCTGGCCCGCCAGGAGCGGCTGCTGCGGACCCGGCACGTCGGCGCCCGGCTCGCCGCCGGCCCGGACACCACCGCGGCCCGCGCCGACCTGGAACGGCTCTACGACGCCATCGCGGCCGAGTCGGGCGCCCGCATCATCGTGGACAGCGGCAAGTACCCGGCCGAGGCGGCGGCGCTGTGCGGCAGCGACCGGGTCACCCCGTACGTGCTGCACGTGCTGCGCGACCCGCGCGCGATCGCCGAGTCGTGGCGCCGGCCCAAGAGCTACATCCCGGCCATGCCCGCCTGGCGCAGCACCGCGTACTGGGTGGCGTTCCAGCAGGCGTCGGCGCGGGTCGGCCGGGCGTACCCGGACCGGTACCGGCGGCTGCGGTACGAGGACTTCGCCGCCGCTCCCGCCGACACGCTCGGCGCGGTCCTCGCCGACTGGGGACTGGCCGCCGCGGCACCGGTCACCGCCGACGGCACCGCCGTACTGTCGCCCAACCACACCGTCACCGGCAACCCGGACCGGCTGCGTACCGGGCCGGTCGTCATCCGGCCCGACGAGCGCTGGCGCACGACCGCGCCGCGCGCCACCCGGTACGTCGCGGGCCTGATCGCCGCACCATGGCTGCACCGCTACGGCTACCGCCTCACCGGCGGCGGGCCGACCGCCCGGCGCGACACCGACGCGCCGGTACCGCGGTGAGCGCACGTCGAGAGGAGCACGCTGGTGGATCTCGGTATCGCCGGGCGGGTGGCGCTGGTGTCCGGCGCGACCAGCGGACTCGGCCGCGCCGTCGCGGTCGCGCTGGCCGCGGAGGGCGCCCGGGTGGCGATCTGCGGCCGGGACGAGCACCGGCTCGCCGCCGCGGCGGCGCGGGTGACCGACGCCGCCGCGGCGTACCGGGCGGGTGACGCGCCGGAGCGCGGCTGCGTCCGGGCCGACCGCGTCGACCTGCGCGACCACGACGCGGTACGAGGCTGGATCGACGCGGTGGCAACCGATCTCGGCGGTCCCGACATCGTCGTCAGCAACGCGGGTGGGCCGCCCGCAGGCCCGGTCACGGCGTTCGACCTCGCCGCGTACCGGGACGCCGTGGAACTCTGCCTGCTCGCGCACATCGGGTTCGTGCAGGCGGCGCTGCCGCGGATGCGGGCCGCGGGCTGGGGCCGGATCCTGCTCGTCGCCTCCGAGACGGTCCGCCAACCCCGCCCCCAGTACGGGCTGTCCAACACCGTACGGCCCGGCCTCGTCGGGTACGCGAAGTCGCTCGTACCGGAGATCGCGCCGGACGGTGTGACGATCAACGTGCTCGCCCCCGGGTACCACCGGACGCCGGCGCTGACCGGGCAGTTCGACGATCCGGACGCGGGCCTGGCGCGGATCGCCGCCGGCATCCCGGTCGGCCGGATCGGCGACCCCGACGACTTCGCCGCCACCGCCGCGTTCCTGGCCAGCGAGCGGGCCGGCTTCATCACCGGCAGTACGGTGCTGGTCGACGGCGGCGCCACCCAGGGCTGGTGACGCGCGCTCAGCCGCGCAGCAGCGCGTCCGCGACCGCCCCGTACCGGCCGGCCTCGCCGTCGTCCGCGCCGTCCGGGCCGCAGTGCGCGACGAGCCGGAACACCAGCGCGCGCAGCAGGTACTGCCGCCAGTCCGGATCGCCGCGGTACGGCACGTCGGGCGCGCCGTACCAGAGGAGGGCGTCGACGGCGACGATCGCGTCGGCGTAGCGCGGGCCGCCAGTACGGGGAGAGGTCGATGACGGCGGGCGGCAGGCCGGGGGCGGCCAGCACGTTGCCGCTCAGGTCGCCGTGCACCAGCTGTCCCGCCCCGCCCACCGGCCGGTACGCGTCGCGCAGCCGCGCCAGGATCCCCGCGTACGCCGCCGGCACCGGGAACGAACGCCCGCCCCACGCGACCCGGTCCGCGACCGCCCACCGGTGCGTACGCCGGGCGAGGAAGTCGGGGCGGTCGAGTCCACGCAGCGCACCGTGGAAGGCGCTGGACACCCGCAGCAGCATCGACACGTCCGTGCACGCGACCCCCGGCACGTGCGCGGTGGCGCGCCACCCGTCGACCACGTACCGGCCGTCGGTGGCGCGCGCCGGCGCGGGCACCCGGACGGCCGCGCCCGGCGGGAACCGCGCCGCGACCCGCGCGGTCCAGGCGATCTCGGCCGCGCCGGCGTCCGCCGGCTTGAACACCAGCCCGCCGATCCGCACGCTCGTGCCCTGACCACCGGGCAGCGGCTCCGGCGCCCCACTTACCCCGAACGCGCGCCGGACGGCGGCTCCCGGCAGCGGCCCGGTCACGGCAGCAGGCCCCGCTGGTACGCGGCGGCCACCGCCGACGCCCGGTCCCGTACGCCGAGCTTGGTGTAGATGTGCAGCAGGTGCGTCTTGATCGTCGTCTCGCTGACCAGCAGCTGCCGCGCGGCGGACTGGTTGGTGGCGCCGTCGGCGACCAGCCGCAACACGTCCAGCTCCCGCGGGCTGAGGGTCTCCGGCCGCGGCGCGCCGACCAGCCCGATCAGGGTGCTGGCGACCGACGGTGCGAGCATCGCCCGCCCCTCGTACGCGGCGCGCACGGCGCGTACCAGCTCGTCACGCGGCGCGTCCTTCAGCAGGTACCCGGTGGCGCCGGCGTTGACGGCGGGCAGCACGTCGCGGTCCGTGCCGTACGTGGTGAGGACCAGGACGCGGGCCGGATGCCCCAGCTCGTGCAGCGCCGTGATGGCCTCCACGCCGCCCATCCCCGGCATCCGCAGGTCCATCAGGATCACGTCGGGGTCGAGCACCCGGGCCAGCCGTACCGCCTCGGCGCCGTCGCCGGCCTCACCGACCACCTCGAACTCGGGGTCGTGCGCGAACACCCCGCGCAGCCCGTCGCGCATGATCGGGTGGTCGTCCACGATCAGCAGCCGGATCGCCGTCACGAAGCCACCTCCGCCCGCGGTACGTCCAGCGGCACGCTCGCGTTCACGGTGCTGCCGTACCCGGGGGCGGACTCGACGGTCAGCGCGCCGCCGATGCGGGTGAGCCGGTGCCGCATCCCGGCCAGCCCGTACCCGTCGGCGCGGTCGACCGGGTCGAACCCGACGCCGTCGTCAACCACGTCGAGCAGCAGCGTGTCGTCCAGGTACGTGAGGGTCAGCCGCACGGCGTGGGCGCGCGCGTGCCGGGCGACGTTGGTCAGCGCCTCCTGCGCCACCCGGAACAGGGTCGCCTCGACGTCGGCGTGCGTGCGCACCGGCGTACCGGTGGTCTCGACCTCGGCGGTCACCCCGGACCCCGCCGACCAGGTACCGGCCAGCGACTCCAGCGCCTCCGGCAGGCTCTGCGCCTCCAGCTGTTCGGGCCGCAGCGCCCGTACCGACCGGCGCGCCTCGGTGAGGCTGTCCCGCGCCAACGTACGTGCCTGGGTGAGGTGGCGTGACCACTCGCCCGGCTGCCCGCTGCTGTGCTCGGCCGCCTCCAGCTGGGTGACGATGCCGGCGAGCCCCTGCGCCAGCGTGTCGTGGATCTCGCCGGCGAGCCGCTGCCGTTCCTCGACCACACCGGCCTCCCGGGCCTGAGCGAGCACGGTCGCCTGCAGGTCGGCGTTCTCGGCCATGGACGCGGCGAGCCGGCGGTTCGCCTCGGCCAGTTCGGCGATCATCCGGCCCCGCTCCTGGTTCTGTTCCACCGCGCGGCCGGTGATGGTCGCCGAGTTGAGCACCAGGGCCAGCAGGACGACCGCGACCACCACGTACGTGAAGGTCTGGCCGGCGTTCCTGCCGGGGTACCCGGACAGCGACGCCGACACGACCAGCGCGGTGGCCGCGAACCCGGCCGTACGCCAGCGCGGACCCAGCCCGTACGCGAACAGGAAGCCGGTGTAGGCGAACACCCCGAACGAGCGGTCGATCCAGACGAGCACCGCGCACAGGGCGACGTGCCCGGCGAACACGACGGGCAGCAGCCGCGGCGGCGGGTTCCCGCGGAACCGCACCGTCACCACGGTCCACCAGACGAACGACACCGCGACCAGCGGCACCCCGACGTACAGCCGGGTCCAGGCGGGGGACTGGTCGTCCGGCAGGGCGAAGCCGGTCACCGCGGACAGGGTCAGCAGCGGCAGCGGCAGGATCCGGCGCATCCGGTCCAGCCGGGCCTGCCACGGGTCGACGATCGTCGCGCTCACGGCACCGATCGTGTCACCCCCCGGCCGCCGGCGCACCGCTCTTA
>NZ_BOMB01000057.1 GCF_016861975.1 Actinocatenispora rupis
GCTGTCGCACAACGGATCCCTGCGCGGGCGGCGGCTGCCGAAGGCCGTCCCGCCGGTCATCGCGGTGGCCGCGGTACTCGCCAGCGTCGCCGGCATCTACGGCACCGGCGCGGGCGGCTGGGTGCTCACCGTGGTCGTCGCCGCGCTGGTGTTCGCGCTCGTCACGCTCGCCGTCGCGTGGGCGGTCGAGGGTGGCCGGCACGCCCGCGACCGGCTTGCCACCATCGCCGTGTACGGCGCGTTCATCATCGCCCTGCTGCCGCTCGGCTCGGTGATCATCACGTTGCTGCGCAAGGGAACCAGCCGCCTCGACGCCGACTTCTTCTACCACTCGATGAACAACATCACCGCCCTCGACTCCGGCGGCGGTGCGTACCACGCGATTATCGGGACGCTGGAGCAGGTCGGCATCGCGTGCGTGCTGGCGATCCCGCTCGGGCTGGCCGCCGCCGTCTACATCGTCGAGTACGGGCGGGGTCGGCTCGCGTCGACCATCCGGTTCTTCGTCGACGTGATGACCGGCATCCCGTCGATCGTCGCCGGTCTGTTCATCCTGGCGTTCTGGGTCTTGATCGTCACACCGGTCTTCAACCACGGCCGCCCCGGGTACTCCGGCTTCGCCGCCGCGCTCGCGCTCACCGTACTGATGCTGCCGACGATCGTGCGGTCCGCCGAGGAGATGCTGCGGCTCGTACCGACCGCGCTGCGCGAAGGCTCCTACGCGCTCGGCGTACCGAAATGGAAGACCATCATGCGGGTCGTCCTGCCGACCGCGCTGCCCGGCATCGTCACCGGCGTGATGCTCGCCCTGGCCCGCGCGGCCGGCGAGACCGCACCCGTGCTGCTCGTCGCCGGCGGAACCCCCGCGATCAACTTCAACCCGTTCTCGGGCAACCAGGAATCGCTGTCCTACTTCGTGTACGAGCAGGCCGGCGCCGCGTCCAAGTACGCGCCGGGGCGGGCCTGGACGGCGGCCCTGACCCTCATCGCCCTCGTGGCGATCCTGACCATCGCGGCGAAGCTGCTGGCCCGCCGCTCCAAGATCGGCCGGTAGAAGGTGAGTACGACCATGGCGAAGCGCGTCGAGGCGGTCGATGTGACCGCGTACTACGGCTCGTTCAAGGCGATCGACGGCATCACGATGACGATCGAGCCGAAGTCGGTGACCGCGTTCATCGGGCCGTCCGGCTGCGGCAAGTCCACGTTCCTGCGCTCCATCAACCGGATGCACGAAGTCATCCCCGGCGCCAAGGTGCAGGGCAAGATGATGATCGACGCCGAGGACATCTACGACTCCCACGTCGACGTCACCGCCGTACGCCGGACCATCGGTATGGTCTTCCAGCGCCCCAACCCGTTCCCCACCATGTCCATCTACGACAACGTGGTCGCGGGCCTGCGCCTCAACGGCGTACGGAAGAAGTCGGTACTCGACGACGCCGCCGAAAAGTCCCTCCGCGGCGCCAACATCTGGGACGAGGTCAAGGACCGGCTCAAGCGCCCCGGCGGCGGACTCTCCGGCGGTCAGCAGCAACGCCTCTGCATCGCCCGCGCCATCGCCGTCGAGCCCCAGGTACTCCTCATGGACGAGCCCTGCTCCGCCCTCGACCCGATCTCCACCCTCGCCATCGAAGACCTCATCGGCCAACTCAAGGACCGGTACACGATCATCATCGTCACGCACAACATGCAGCAGGCCGCCCGCGTCTCCGACCGTACGGCCTTCTTCTCCATCGAGAAGACCGGCGACCCCGGCCGGCTCATCGAATTCGACGACACCACGAAGATCTTCCAGAACCCCGCCGAAAAAAAGACCGAAGACTACATCACCGGCCGGTTCGGGTAAGGGTCGCTGCGCCGGCCCCGTTCGCCCGCTGGACTGCGCCGATCTCCGGCTTGTGTGCTGACGCACACGGCGCCGAGTCTCGGCTTGCCAGCGAACGAACGGGGCTCGGCTCGCTTCTGTCCCCCGGGGTGATGATTCCTTTGTAGGGCTCGCCTGGCTCGCCTTCGGCTTCGCGGCTCGCTGGGCTCGCCTTCGGCTTCGCTTTGGTGCGTTGGCTCGCCTTCGGCTTCGCCTCGGCGGGGTTGCTCGCCTTCGGCTTCGCGGGGCGGCTTCGCTTCAGGGGTTGGTGACCGTTACTCCGGCGGAGAAGGGGGAGTCGTGGAGTTCGAAGCGGGCGATGCCGGCGGTCTTCGGGATGTCGAAGGCGATGTCGCCGGTGGCGGTGTTGCCGGGGTTGATGTCGTTGAGGAACGCCGAGTTCCCGTTCTCCAGGTACAGGTCGCCTTCGGTGTCGGCGCCGAGGCGGTGGCCGGCGCGGTCGTAGGCGTACTGGTTGCTGGAGTCGAAGGTCTGCGGGTCGGACTTGATGTTCCGTACGGTCATCGTGACGACGCAGTACTGGCCCTGCGCGGTCTTGCCGAGGTAGGTGGAGCCGATCCGCGACACTCCACAGTGGACCTTCTTGACGACGAACTCGAAGCTGCCGTCGCGCGCCGGCGTACCGACGTGGGCGCTGGTGGTGGTGTGCGTGTCGCGGACGCCGGGTTTGCCGGCCGATCCGGCGTCGTTCGAGGAACCGGTGTGGGAGAGGCTGCTGACGACGGCGATGCCGATCCCGCCGCACAGCAGGACGAACGCGCCGAGAACGCTGAGGGCGACGATCAGGCCGGTGTGCCTCTTCTTCGGCGGGGTCGGCGGGGCCGGCGGACCGTGGTAGGGCGGCCCCATCGGGGTTGTGACCATGGTGTGCCTCTTCGGGGATCGCGATCGGCAGCCTCGTCCCGGTGCACCCACGGTCCCGGCCGGCGTCGATCTTGAATGCGGCTCGTTGCTCAACGTAGCAACGGTTCTGCGCACCGCGAACCCGCGAATCGGGCCGGGCTGGCTCCCCGGTCGGCCCCGCGTACGGCCGGGTCGGTTCCGTCCCCTGGCCGTACGCCCCGACCGGGGCCCGGTCGCCGCGGACCGATCGCCCGACCACACCTCGGGCGTACGGACGGCGCGGACGTCGGCCGCGCGTACCACGGGAGTTGTGGGGATGTGGTTGGGTGGCGGCGTGACGGAGCTGGAGTGGATGACGGTCGGCGGGGTGCGGCTCGCGGTCTCGGTGAGCGGCACCCCGGGGGCGCGGCCGCTGGTACTGCTGCACGGGGGCGGCAACGACCGGTCGACGTGGGCCGGGATCGCGCCGGCGTTCGCGGCCACGCACCGGGTGTACGCGCCGGACCTGCGCGGGTTCGGGGACAGCGACCGGACCGCGGCGTACTCGTTCGAGGCGATGCGCGACGACGTACAGGGGATGCTCGACACGGTCGGCGCGGGGCCGGTGGATCTGGTCGGGCATTCCCTGGGCGGCACCGTGGCGTGGCTGGTGGCGCAGGCGCGGCCGGTCGCGCACCTGGTCGTCGAGGACACGCCGCTGCCCCGCCCGGGTTCGGCGCCGCTCCCGGTGCCGCAGCGGCCCGCGGGCGACCTGCCGTACGACTGGGCTGCGGTCGAGGCGGTGATGCGGCAGCTGAACGAGCCGGATCCGGTGTGGTGGCGCGACATCCCGACGGTGACCGCGCCGACGCTGCTGCTGGCCGGCGGGCCGTCCAGCCACGTCGACCAGGGCCTGCTCGCCGACGCCGCGGCGCTGCTGCCGGACTCCCGCCTGGTCGAGATTCCCGTCGGGCACCGCATCCACGCCACGGCGCCCGAGGCCTTCGTCGCCCAGGTGCGCGGGTTCCTCGCGTCCTGAGCGTCGCGGTCAGCGCAGCCGGTGCCGGTCCAGCCACCGCGCGACCGAGCCGGCGAGCAGGTCGGGCCGGTCCTCGGGGGTGTGGTGCCCGGCAACCTCGTCGTACGCGTCGATCTCCAGCCCGGCGATGGGGTCGGCGCACCAGTCGACGACGGCCGGCACCGTCATCGTCCCGTACCCGGGGGCGAAGGTGACGAGCAGTTTCGGCACGTCCGGGCTGCCCGCCAACCACTCGTCGTACGCGGTGACCCGGGTGACGACGTCGGCGGGCGTACCGTCGAGCGGGATCGAGCGTGCCCAGCGCAGCAACGGGATCCGGCTCTGCCGCGTCGGGTACGGGGCGCGGTAGGCGGCGAGGTCGGCGGGGCCGAGGCGGGACGAGATCGCGGCGAGCCCGTCGGTGACGAACCCGTCGCCGAGGAACATCTCCTCCCCGACCCCCTCGGTACGGATCGCGCGCCACAGGTCGCGGCCCGCCGCCGGGAACTCGTTCCACGCCAACGGTTTCAGGATGGTCTCGGTGAGCGCGACCCCGCGTACGCGGTCGGGGTGGCGGGCGGCGCGGTCGAGTGCGAGCGCGCCGCCCCAGTCGTGCCCGACGAGTACGGCGTCGTCGAGGCCGAGCGCGTCGAACCAGGCGTCGAGGTACCGGGCGTGGTCGGCGAAGTCGTACGCGATCGGCGGCTTGCCGGACTCCCCCATCCCGATGAGGTCCGGGGCGAGCAGCCGGCCGGGCCCGACCGCGGGCAGCACGTTCCGCCAGAGGTACGACGAGGTCGGGTTGCCGTGCAGGAAGACGATCGGCGCGCCGGCGCCGGTCTCCCGGTGGTACATGGTCGAGTCGAGTACGCGGGTGGTGGGCATGCGGTGTCCTGTCAGGTGTCGAGGCTGGTGACGCGGTCGACGGCGATCTCGACCACGACCCGGCCGGGCGGCGCGGGCGGCGGTTGGCGGTAGCGGGCGGTGTAGCGCGGGCGGCGTCGGCGATGCGTACCGGGTCGTCGGTGACGGCGGAGACGCCGTCGAGCGTCACCCAGCGGAACACGCCCTGGCACAGCGCGACCCGGGATCCGTTGCGCACCAACAGGTTTCGTATGTGAGCATCCGGGCGATCCGCTCCGCCGGGTCGTACGTGAAGCGGACGGGTGCGACGTGCGGCGAGCCGTCCGGCCGCAGCGTGGTGAGGGTCGCGACGTGCGGCTCGGCCAGGAACGCCGCGACCGATCCCCTCACCGGAAGGCCGCCGCGGTACGCGCGGCCCACGCGGCGAAGGTGCGCGGCTGGCGGCCGAGTACGCGGGCGATGTCGGGGCTGACGCGCTGTTCGGCGGGCAGCGGCGTACCGAGGATGGCAAGGGTGCCGTCCGCGACCGGCTCGGGCATGACCGCGAGGAGCTGGACGCGCGCCTCGTCGCGGGTCTGTTCGACGAACCGCACCGGCGTACCGAGGGCGGCGCCGAGCGCGGCGGCCCGTTCGCGCGGGGTCACCGCGGCCGGCCCGGTCAGCTCGTACGTGGCGCCGTCGTGGCCCTCGCCCCGCAGTACGGCGGCGGCGACCTCGGCGACGTCCGCGGGGTCGACGGTCGGCAGCCCCACGTCCCCGAACGGCGCCGCGACGGTACGGTCCGCGCGCACCGACGCGACCCACGCGTACGTGTTGGAGTTGAGGCCGCCGGAGCGCAGGATCGTCCACGCCAGGCCGGATCCGCGCACTGCCGCCTCGAACCCCGCCGCGTGCCCGTACGACTCGGGCCGCGTGCCGACGCCGAGCGACGACAGCAGCACCACCCGGCGTACTCCGGCGTCCCGGGCCGCGTCGAGTACGCCCGCCGGGTCGTCACCGGCGACCAGCAGGAACAGCGCGTCGGCGCCGGTCAGTGCGGGCCGGAGCGCCGCCGGATCGGCCAGGTCGACCGCCCGGTGCTCGACGCCGTCGGGCAGCTCGCCCGGCCGGCGGGACACCGCCACGACGCGTTCGCCGGCCGCCGCGAGGATCCGCACCAGCTCGCCGCCGACGTTCCCGGTCGCACCCGTCACCACGATCATCTCGTACTCCCCACTCCGAGTTAGTTAGTCAGCTGACTAACACGCAGGACGCTAGCCGATCCGGCGCAGTACGTCTAGAGTTAGTCAGGTGACTCACTCAACAGCGGGCGGCCGTACCCGGGGCGCGAAAGCCGATGCGGCGCAGGGCAAGCGGGCCCGGCTCACCGCCGCCGCGGCCCAGGTACTGCACGAGCAGGGCGTCGAGAAGACGACGCTCGCCGACATCGCGCGCGCCGCCGACGTCCCCGTCGGCAACGTCTACTACTACTTCAAGACCAAGGACGACCTGGTCGAAGCCGCCATCGGTACGCACGGCGACACCCTGCGCGCCGTCCTCGCCACCCTCGACGAGCTGCCCGAGCCGCGCGACCGGCTGAAGCACCTCGTCCGGGGCTGGGTCGACCAGCGCGACCTCGCCGCCCGGTACGGCTGCCCCACCGGCACGCTCGCGTCCGAACTGGACAAGCGCGCCGACGGGCTGGACGAGAAGCTCGCCGTACACCTGCGGGCGCTGGTCGACTGGGTGGCGCACCAGTTCCGCGCCATGGGGCACCGCCGCGACGCGCGCGAACTCGCCGTCGCGCTGGTCGCCGCGTACCAGGGGATCTCGTTGCTCACCAACACGTTCCGCGATCCCGACCTGATGGCCGCCGAGGGTCGCCGGCTGCAACGCTGGCTCGACACCCTCTGATCCCCGCGTACGCCCGCGCACCGCACGCGGGCGTACGCGCGGGTCGGCTACACCAGGCGTACGTGGTGGTGGAGCAGCCAGGCGTTGGTGTTGAGCACCATCTCCAGGCCGAGCCGGGCGAACTGCTCACCCCCGGCCGGAATCCTGGCCAGCCGGGTGACGACGCCGCGGTCGAAGAGCTGGAACGCGGGCGCGCCGTCGTCGGCGAGCAGCTTCTCCGTCTCCTCGCGCAACGCCTCGTGGTACGTGGGGTCCTGGGTGGACGGGTACGGGCTCTTGACGCGGTCGATGATGGACTGCGGCAGCACGTCCCGACCGGCGGCGCGCAGCAGGCTCTTCTCCCGCCCGTCGAACGTCTTGAACGCCCACGGCGTGTTGAACACGTACTGCACGAGCCGGTGGTCGCAGAACGGTACGCGGACCTCCAGGCCGACGGCCATGCTCATCCGGTCCTTGCGGTCGAGCAGGATCTGCACGAAGCGGGTCAGGTGCAGGTGGCACACCTCGCGCATCCGCCGCTCCAACCCCTCCTCACCGTCCAGCCGTGGTATTTCGGCCAGCGCCTCGGCGTACCGGTCCGCGACGTACGCGTCGAGGTCGAGAGTACGGGCGAGGTCGGGGGTGAGCAGGGCGGAGGCACCGGCGCGACCGCGGCCCTGCCGGCGCAGCGCGAGCCACGGAAACGTCGGCGTGGCAACGATCTCCGGGTCGTGGAACTGCTTGTACCCGCCGAACACCTCGTCGGCGGACTCGCCGGACAGCGCCACCGTCGACCGCGCCCGGACCGCCTTGAACAGCAGGTACAGCGAGGTGTCCATGTCGCCGAACGGCGGCGCGTCCCGGGCCACCAGCGCGGCGTTGCGCGCCGCCGGATCCATCAGGTCCGATGTGGACAGTACGACGTCGGTGTGGTCGGTGCCGGCGTGCTCGGCGAGGTCGTGCACGTACGGCCCGTCGGGGGTGTCGCGCATCGCGTCGGGCCGGAAGTTCTCGGTCTGGCCGACGAAGTCGACGGCGAACGACCGCACCGGCCCGGTACCCGCGGCGGTCAGCGAGCGTTGCGCGAGACCGGTGATGACGCTGGAGTCGAGCCCGCCGGACAGCAACGTGCACAGCGGTACGTCGGAGACGAGCTGCCGGGTCACCGTGTCCTGCAACAGATCCCGTACGGTGTCGACGGTCGTGTCGAGGTCGTCCGGGTGCGGGTACGCTTCGAGCCGCCAGTACCGGGTGAGGTGAGATCCGTTGCGGTCGAAGCGAAGCACGTGTCCGGGCCGCAGCTCGCGCATGCCCCGGAAGTACGTGGTGCCGGGGGTCTTGACGAAGCCGAGGAGTTCGCGCAGCCCGTCCGCGTCGACCGCCGCCTCGACCTCGCCGCTCGCGAGGATCGCCTTCGGCTCGGAGCCGAACAGGATGCCGCCCGGGATCTCCTGGTAGTAAAGGGGTTTGATGCCCATGCGGTCCCGGACGAGCAGCAGCGTGCCGGTGCGCCCGTCCCACACGGCGAACGCGTACATGCCGTTGAGCCGGTCGACGAACGACTCGCCCCACTCCAGGTACGCGTGCAGTACGACCTCGGTGTCGCTCTCGGTCCGGAACTCGTGCCCGCGCCCGCGCAGCTCCGCCCGCAGCTCCCGGAAGTTGTAGACCTCCCCCGAGTACGTCATGGCGACGTCGCCGTGCGACATGGGTTGGCGCCCGCCCTCGACGTCGATCACCGCGAGTCGCCGGTGGCCGAGCGCGACCTGCGGCTTCAGGTACACGCCGGCGGCGTCGGGCCCGCGGCACGCCATCGTCGCCACCATCGCCTGCACGGTGTCCGCGCACCGCGTCAGGTCACGCCCGTGGTCCACCCAGCCCGTGATCCCACACATCCGTCAGGACCTCCCCGGTACGCACGTCGCGACGGCACCGCTGCCCCGCGTACGCGACGGCGGGCGCTCCGGCCCGCCGCACCGCCAGTGTTGTCCTGATAATTCCTGCTTGTAAACCGCTTGTGAACTTTCACATAAACGAACGTTTACACCATCCCGACGACACCCGGGCGACGGCGACACCGGGCGCCGACACAGAACTGTCCGATGTGGAGTATCCACATCGGACAGTCGGACCGGGTCGGCTCAGTGGCGGCGGAAACGGTTGCGGCGCTTGCTGTTCCGCCTCTCCTCGCGCGCCGAGGCAAGCCCACTGCGTACCGTCGCGAAGGTCCAGGCGGCGCCGACGAGCAGCACCCCGGCCATCCCGACGAACAGCAGTCGGCGTCCCCGTCGTCGCCGTACCGGCTCGTCCTCTTGCGCCATCGGATCCAGCGCCACGCGCTCGTCCGTCTGCGGCTGTTCCATCGTGGCCTTGCTCATGACTACCTCCAGGCTCGACCGATGTCTACCCAGAGCAACGCTACGACCACAGAGAGATCAACATTGGCCGATCCTCGAACTGGCGCCGCGACGCGCCACCCTCACACCACGAGCCGGGCACCCGAGTCGGTCAGCACCACCCGCGGCGTCACGGGTACCAGCGGACCAGGCGAAACGGCCAGTACGTCCGCGACGGAGGCGAACCCGCACAGCGCGGCGAGTACCGACACGGTCGGCGGCAGCATCCCCATCGCACCCGAGCGGTACCCGGCTACCGCGTCCGCCGGGCGCAGCCACACCTCCCGGTCCGCCTCCCCGCCGACCTCCCGCGCACGCTGCCCGTCCGGTACCGCCGCGACGAAGAACGACGCGTCGTACCGCCGCGGCTCGAACTCCGGCGTCACCCACCGCGCCCACGCCCGCAACAGATCCCCGCGTACGACCAGGCCACGGTCCGCCAGCAGCGCGCCGACGCCGACCCGGTGCGCGGCCAGGTCCCGGCGGTCGGACTCCCACGCGTCGTCCGACACGTCGCCCACCACCGACCCGGCGTCCGGCCCGGCGAGCAGCACACCCGCCTCCTCGAACGTCTCCCGTACGGCCGCGCACACCACCGCCCGCGCCGCCGCCCCGTCCGCGCCGAAACCCAGCAGCCGCGCCCACTCCGCGTCCGACGGCCCCGCCTGGCCCGGCGACACCTCGGCGTCCCGCGGATCCACCGCACCGCCCGGAAACGCGTACATGCCCGACGCGAACGCCATCGTCGACGCCCGCCGCACCAGGTACGCCAGCGGCCCGTCCGGCCCGTCCCGCAGCAGTACGACGGTGGCCGCGCGGCGCGGCTCGACCGGCGTGCCGCCGTCCCGGTGGAACCGGCGCGCCGTCTCCACCAGCGCGGCCGGCAACGGCCACCCGCCCACCACCGCACCTCCCGCCACGACCGGCCCGCTCAGTCGACCCGGAGTACGGCGGCGAAGCCCTGGCCGACGCCGATGCACGCCGCGGCCACCCCGTACCCACCGCCGCGGCGGCGCAGCTCCCGGCACAGGTCGACCATCACCCGCGCCGCCGACGCCCCCAACGGATGCCCCATCGCGATCGCGCCACCGTGCGGGTTCACCCGGTCCGCGCGTACGCCGGGCAGCTCGTGCAGGCAGCTCAACACCATCGCCGCGAACGCCTCGTTGATCTCCCACACGTCGACGTCCGACACCGCGAGCCCGGCCCGTCCGAGTACCGCGCGGACGGCCGGAACGGGGGCGGTGGAGAACCGGTCCGGCTCCACGCCCACCACAGTCGACGCCACCAGCCGGCCCAGTGGCGCCACCCCGAGCGACGCGGCCGCCGCCGCCGAGCCCACGAGTACGGCGATGGCGCCGTCGTTGATCGGCGACGCGTTGCCCGCCGTGACCGGACCATCCGGCGAGAACGCCGGGCGCAGCTTCGACAGGGCCGCCAGCGACGTGTCCGGCCGTACCGACTCGTCGCGCGTCACGCCCGCCAGCGGCAGTACGTAGTCGTCGTGCAGGCCCGCGTCCCACGCCGCCGCCGCGCGCTGATGGCTGCGCAGCGCCCACTCGTCCTGCTCCGCCCGACCGATGCCCAGCTCCACCGCGACCGCCTCGGCGCACGCCCCCAGCGACCGCGTCCACCGGTCCGGGAACGCCGGATTCACCAGCCGCCACCCCAGCTGCGTCGACACCAGCGGCATCTCCCGCGGCAACGCCTCGTCCGGCCGGGGCAACACGTACGGCGCGCGGCTCATGCTCTCCGCCCCGCCCGCCACCAACAACTCGCCGTCGCCCACCGCCACCGCACGGCACGCCTGCACCACGGCCTCGGCACCCGACCCGCACAACCGGTTCACCGTCGTACCCGGTACCGAGACGGGCAGGCCCGCGAGCAGGCCCGCCATGCGCGCCACGTTCCGGTTGTCCTCGCCGGCGCCGTTACTGTCGCCCAACACCACGTCCGCGATCCGCTCCGGATCGAGCCCGTGCCGCCGCCGGACCAGCTCGGCGATCGGCGCCGCCGCGAGATCGTCGGCCCGCACACCCGACAGGCCGCCACGATGCCGGCCGAACGGGGTACGCACCGCGTCGATGAGGTACGCGTCCACGGCCGCGACACTACCGCCGTTTGGCAGAGTGAGGCCATGCGGAAGATCAGGTGGGGCGTACTCGCCACCGGCGGCATCGCCGCCTCGTTCACCGAAGACCTGCTCACCATGCCCGACGCCGAACTCGTCGCCGTCGCGTCCCGCGCCACCGAACCGGCACGACGCTTCGCCCACCGCTACGACATCGCCCGCGCGTACGGCGACTGGCAGGGACTCGCCGACGACCCCGACATCGACATCGTGTACGTGGCGACACCGCACGCCGCCCACCACGCCGCCGCCGCACTCCTCCTCGACGCCGGCAAGGCCGTACTCGTCGAAAAGGCGTTCACCCTCAACCACGCCCAGGCCGACGACCTCGCCGCCCGCGCCCGCCGCGCCGGAGTACTCCTCATGGAAGCCATGTGGACCCGCACCCTCCCCGCAGTACGGGAGATGACCGCGCGGATCGCCGACGGCGCCATCGGCACACCCACCGTCGTCACCGCAGACTTCGGCCTCGCCGGACCGTTCGACACCACCCACCGGCTCCGCGCACCCGCCCTCGGCGGCGGCGCCCTCCTCGACCTCGGCGTCTACCCCGTCTCCTTCGCCCAACTCGTCCTCGGCACACCCGACACCATCCGCGCCACCGGCCGGCTCACCCCCGAGGGCGTCGACGAGACCACCGGCATCCTCCTCGGCCACCCCGACGGCGCCATCGCCACACTGAGCTGCAGCATCACCGCCGACACCCCACGTACCGCCACCATCACCGGCACCCACGGACGCATCGAACTCGACCGCGGCTTCTTCGCCCCCAACGGATTCCGGCTCATCCGCGGCGACACCCTCGACCACATCACCGCGCCCATCACCGCACGCGGATACGTCCACGAAGCCGCCGAAGCCATGCGCTGCCTCCGCGCCGGCGAAACCGACAGCCCCCTCGTACCCCTCGCCGACACGCTGTCCGTCATGCGCACGATGGACGCCGTACGAGCACAGCTCGGAGTCCGGTACCCGGGCGAGTGAGGCCTGCCCGGCCGTTCCGGACGCGGGCGCGGGTCCGGGTTCCGGATTTGCGTTGAGATGACGCGGCCTCGGTACGTGGCGCGCGCCGTTGCACGTGGCGCGGTCTTGCACGTGGCGCGGGCTTGGTACGTGGCGTGGAGGCTGGCGCGTTTGGGCGCGGGCGGCAAGTGACGCAGGGTCTGGCGCGTTAGTGGTGTGGCGCTGGGGGCAGCGGGGGCACCTGATTTGTCGCAGGTATTGATTGTTCAACTGTCTCATTGTTGAACAATGAGACAGTTGAACAATGACACAATTGGACAATGTCCAGATTGCGGCTTTACGTGATGTACGAGCCGTTGCCACCCCACCCGCAACCAGCCGCGCCACCCCGTCCCTCACAAAACCGGTCCCGGACCGCGCCGCCCTCGACGACCCGGCCCGGCCGAGCCGACGGATCCGTACACGTTCGTGCGCGAGCCCGCCCGACCCGACCAGCCAGGCCTCGCGCCGTCACGGCCAAAGCGGGCTCCGGCCCCGACCAACCCGGAGCCGGCGCAACTGTCAACCAGCGGCGAGGTGCGCCACGAGGTACACCCCAGCCCGGGCCAAGCGACCGTCAACCAGCCGCCCGGTGCGCCACGAGGTACGCCCAGTCGGGGCCGGCGCGACGGTCAGCCGGCGGCGAGGTGCGCCACGAGGTACACGACGAGGGCGATGATCGCGGCGGCGGGCAGCGTGAGTACCCAGGCGGTGACGATGTTGCCGGCGACGCCCCACCGTACGGCGGAGAGGCGTTTGGTGGCGCCGACGCCCATGATGGCGGCGGTGATGGTGTGGGTGGTGGAGATGGGGGCGCCGAAACCGATGGCGGCGACGTACAGGACGGCGCTGGCGGTGGTTTCGGCGGCGAAGCCCTGGGGCGGGTCGAGGTGGATGATGCGGCGCCCGAGCGTACGGATGACGCGCCAGCCGCCGGAGAACGTACCGGCTGCGATGACGATGGCGGTCAGGAAGTAGACCCACAGCGGGATGCTGTAGTCGCTCTGCTGGCCGCCGACGACGAGCGCGAGGACGACGATGCCCATGGTCTTGGCGGCGTCCTGCATGCCGTGGCCGAGGGACATGGCGGCGGCGGAGGCGGTCTGCGCGTACCGGAAGCCGCGGTTGAGCTTGCCGGGGGCGTACCGCCGGAAGAGCCACATGAGCGCGATCATCACGAGGTAGCCGAGGACGAGGCCGATGACCGGTGAGATGACCATCGGTACGACGACCTTGTCGACGATGCCGCCCCACTGGACGGAGCCGTTGACGCCCATGGCGACGGCGGCGAGGGTGGCGCCGACGAGTCCGCCGATCAGGGAGTGGGACGACGAGGCGGGTAGCCCGTAGTACCAGGTGATGAGGTTCCAGACGATGGCGCCGAGCAGGCCGGCGAACACGATCACGAGGCTCTGCGAGCCGGACGGCAGCTTGACGATGCCCTCGCCGACGGTCTTGGCGACCTTGGCGCCGAAGAACGAGCCGACGAGGTTGCCGACGGCGGCCATGGCGAGCGCCACCCGCGGGGTGAGTGCGCGGGTCGACACCGAGGTGGCGATGGCGTTCGCGGCGTCGTGGAAACCGTTGGTGTAGTTGAAGATCATGGCCGTCACGATCACGACGATCGTACCGACGAGCGCGGTGTCCACCGGTTCAGGACTCCTTGGCCGCGATCGTCTCGACCGTGTTCGCCACGTGCTCGAAGGCGTCGATCGCCGCTTCGAGGTCGTCGGCGACCTCCTTCATCTTCAGCACGTTCAGCGGGTCGTACTCGCCGGAGAAGAGCCGCACGAGCAGCATCCGGTACGACCGGTCGCCCTCGTTCTCCAGCCGGTTGACCTCGATCCAGTACGGCTCCAGGTCCTTCATGCCCTTGAGTCGCGGCATGGCCTCGGCGGTCAGCTTGGCGAGCTGGTTGAGCGTCTCGATCTGCTCGCTCATCTCGCGGGGCAGTGCCGGGATCGACGACAGCCCGTACAGGTAGACGAGGTTGCCGGCGGACTCCATGGCGTCCATGACGTCGTCCAGCAGGGAGCCCAGCCGGTAGATGTCCTCGCGGTCGAACGGCGTGATGAAGGTGGAGTTGATCTTGTTGTACAGCGCGTGCGTCACGTCGTCGTTCTGGTGCTCGACCTCCTGCAGACCCTCGCTGATGCCCTGGATCTGCTCGGCGCTCGCACCGGCGGTCAGCCCGGACAGCAGCTCGGCGCCGCGGACCAGGTTCTGCGCCGCCTGGTTGAAGTACTCGTAGAAGGCGTCCTCGGACGGACGGAGCTTGAATCGCACGGCAACCTCGTCGCGAATCGCGGGGTGGTGTCTGCGGCGGGCGCCGCCGGTCGCGTCCCGTTCGGGCTGCGGCCGCTGCCGATGCTAGGCACCCGCGCGGCCGGCAGAACAACCGACCACCCCCGGTCGGATCCGGTTCAGAAGGCGTTCACCTGCCGTTCACCCATTTCCCGCGCAAGCTTCCGCTGAGCAGCCGTCCCCCCACTCTCCGCACCCATCCCCCGGTACTCCCGCGCCCGCTCCGCGCCGCCCCGAAACACGTCGCCGACCCGGCCCGAGCCCCTTCACCAGCGCGGCCGACACGGCACGGACACCGCGCCGCGGACAAGCGGGGTGCGAGTTCACCGGCGAGGCGGGCGCCGGAGCCGCCGGCACCAGGATCGGTACGCGCGGGCATTCAGGGGAGGTGTGTGGAACCGCCCCGGGGCAGCATTCCCGGGGCGGCCGTTCCGTACCCCGCAGAGGTCGACCATGCCTCGACGGCATGACCAGAATGCGGCGGAAACGACTGCGCAGCAACGGATTTTCCGCTCGGCGCCCGCCTGGACACCGGCCGCGGACCGCCGATGCGGCGGCCACGACGGCACCGGACAGCGTCGGCACGGGCGGGCCGGCCCCACCTGATGCGCTCAACCGAGCCAGGATCGGCGTTGGTACGCGGCGAAGGTGCGCAGCCGGTCGGTGCCGATGTGGTCGACGCCGGCAGCGGACAGCTCGCGCCAAAGCGCCACACGATCGGGAAGATCCCAGAACCGCACCCGGCGGCCGTCGGCGTGGACCTGGTCGACGAGCGCCCGCAGCGCGCGCCGTTCGTCCGCCGGCAGCGGGCCCCGGCCACGCCAGCGGAACCGCCGCGACCAGCGCTCGCTCACCAGCGGCACCACGCTCGGCGACAACCCCTTGGTGTCCACATCGGACAGTGAACCGTCACAGAAGAGTACGCGGTCCCGTTGCGCCGCAACGGTTTCGTGCGGAGTACCCGCGCCGGTGACGACCACGGTGACCGGCCCGGCGCGAACCCCGGCGTCGGTGCACCGCGACAGCATCCCCGCGTACGCCCGGAGCTGGGCGGCGAGCACCCGGCAGCAGCGTTCCGGCTCCGCCTTCAGCTCCACCAGCAACTGGAACGGCTCCGCCACGCCCGGATGGACCGATCCGTGTGCCCGCACCCGCGCCGCGAGCGGATCCAGGTACAACCCGCGCAACGTACGGTCCGGGGCGACCTCGCGCGGACCATGCCCGACCAGCAGTTCCGCGCCGTCGCACAGCACGTCCGCCTCGACGCTCGCGTACCCGAGGCGCAGCGCCGAGGCCAGCGGCCGCCGGTGCTTGTAGTCGTTGTGCGCGTGCCCGTTCGCCAGATACGGATGCGTACGGCCGGCCAGCGCGCCGACCGTCGCCGCGCCCGCGCCGACCACCGCCAGCCCGCCCAACCCGGCCACCGCCGTACCGAGACCGCTCACGTTACCGAGCCTGACACGGCCGTTCGCGCTCCACGCCCCAACGACGTCGGTCGGGAACGGGCTGGCCGGGGAGTACGCGCGGCAGGAGTGCGGTGCGGGCCGGAGTGGCGCGGCGTTTCGGCCGGGGAAACGGGTACGGGGGCGGAAAGGGAACGGTCTCGCGGGCTGTCGTCACATCGCGGGTGGCCGCGTCGTCCATCCATCATGGTCGGACTGCGATGCGTGCAGAATGGCACGGTGGGCGAGGCGGACGAGTTCGAGGCGGAGCGCCGGCACCTGCTGGGCGTGGCGTACCGGATGTTGGGCGGTTGGGCCGAGGCGGAGGACGCGGTCCAGGAGGCGTGGCTGCGCTGGACGGCCGCGGACCGGTCCACGATCGAGTCGCCGCGCGGCTGGCTGACCACGGTCACCGGGCGGATCTGTCTGGACGTGCTGCGGTCGGCGCGGGTCCGGCGCGAGTCGTACGTCGGGTCGTGGCTGCCGGAGCCGGTCGTCGAGCGGCTGGCCGACCCCGCCGTGATGGACCCGGGCGACCGCGTCGCGACGACCGACGAGGTGAGCGTGGCGCTCCTCGCCGTACTGGAGAAGCAGACGCCGGAGCAGCGCGTCGCGTTCGTGCTGCACGACGTGTTCGACGTGCCGTTCGACCAGGTCGCGTCGACGCTCGGGGTGAGCGTGCAGTCCGCGCGGCAGCTCGCTTCGCGGGCCCGCCGCGCCGTACGCACGGACACGCCGAAGCACAACGCCGAACTGGCCGAGCAGCGGACCGTACTCGACGCGTTCCTCCGCGCCTGCCGGGAGGGCGACCTGGACGGGCTGCTCGCCGTCCTCGCGCCGGACGTGACGCTGACCGGCGACGGCGGCGGCGTCGCACCCGCCGTACGTGTGCCGGTCGAGGGGCTCGTCAAGGTCGGTCGATTCCTGCTCAACCTGGGCGAACGCGCCAACCACGACCCGGACGTACTGATCGAACCTGTCCTGGTCAACGGCGACCTCGGCCTGCTCGTCCACGGGCCCGACCCGAGCCGCGGGGAGGACCTCACCATCGTCATGGCCTTCGCGTACGCCGAGGGGCGGATCACCGCGGTCTACAACCAGCTCAACCCCGCGAAGCTCACCCGCGCTCCCCGTCCGGATCCGGACCGGGCGATCTGGCAGGACCGCTGACCTTGGCCAACCACGTCCGGTACCGCGTGGCGAAGGGCTCCTCGTTCGCCGAGATCGACCGGTACAGGTCGGCGGCGGCGGCCTCGGCGGCGGCGACCACGTCCGGCGGGTAACCGTATTTCACCTGGTGCTCGGCGAACTCGTCCTCGTCGAGCAGCTCGACCCGACCGTCCCGTCGGCGTACCACGTCGAGGTCGAGGTCGACGGCGCGCAGTTCGTCGCCGTGCCAGGTCGCCACGGAGGCGATGTCGCAGTAGATCTCGGTGCGGTGCGGCTCGGCGTTGAAGTTCGCCGTCCACCAACGGTCCACCGGGACGAGCAGCACCTGCGCCTCCTCCCACACCAGCGTCAGCTCGTGCCCGCGCTGCAACACCGTGCCGGCCGGGCAGCCCAGCCAGGTGCCGAACTCGTCCGTGCCCAGCCGCAGCGCGTCGAAATGCCAGTGCAACGCCCCGTCGTACTTCCGGTATCTGACCCGCACGTCCTCCATGCCCGCGACCCTATCCAGCCCCGCACGGCCCGGCACCCGCCTGTGGACAACGGTCGCGGTTGTCCACAGCCCCTGGCACCGTCGGCGGGGTCGGGTAGCGTCGGCGGGCGTGACGAGCACCGTGCCCGCGACGAGAAGGCCGTCCACCACCGACCTGCTGGCGGCGGTGGTCTCCGCGGTGCCCGGCGGTGTGGCCAGACCGGGCCAGGTGCAGATGGCGGAGGCGGCGTCCGAGGCGATCCGCACCGGCGAGCACCTTCTCGTACAGGCCGGCACGGGCACCGGTAAGTCCCTGGCGTACCTGGTGCCCGCGCTGTTGCACGGCATCGCGCAGAACCGCGGCCCGGTGATGGTCTCGACCGCGACCCTGGCGCTTCAGGCGCAGCTCGTGGAGTCCGACCTGCCGCGGCTGGCGGACGCGGCGGAGCCGTTGCTGGGCCGGCGCCCCACGTTCGCCGTACTGAAGGGGCGGCACCACTACGCCTGTCTCGCGCGGCTCGACGCCGGCACCGAGGAGCCGGAGCCGGACCTGTTCGGCGACTCGGGCAGTGGCGGGCAGTGGCTCGGCCAGGCGGGCCGGATCGGCAAGCAGGTGGTGCGGGTCCGGGAGTGGGCCGAGCGGAGCAGGACCGGCGACCGCGACGAGCTCGATCCCGGCGTGGACGACCAGGTGTGGCGCAGCGTGTCGATGCCGGCGCGGGAGTGCGTGGGTGCGCAGCGCTGCCCGTTCGGTGACGACTGCTTCGCGGAGGCGTCCCGGGTCCGTGCCCGGTCCGCGGACATCGTCGTGACCAACCACAGCCTGCTCGCCGTGGACATGATGTCCGGCCGGCACATCCTGCCGCCGCACGAGGTGCTGGTCGTGGACGAGGCGCACGAGCTGGCCGACCGGGTCACCTCGGCGGCCCGTGCCGAGCTGTCGCCGGACGCGATCGACCGGGCCACCCGGCGGATCCGGTCCATTGTGGACGGTGGGGTGGTCGAGCGGCTGACCGAGGCGGCCGACGGCCTGGCCATCGCGCTCGGCAGCGTCACCCGCCCCGGCCGGCTCGTCGAGCTTCCCCCGGAGGTACGTGACGCGGTCAGCCTCGCACAGGCGGCCGGGCGTGCCGCGGTCAACGCGATCGGTGAGGTCAAGGCCGACGACCCGGACCCGGTCCGCAAGCAACAGGGCAAGTCCACCGTACTGACCCTCGCGGAGGTGGCCGAGCGGCTGCTCGACTGCTCGCCGCACGACGTGATCTGGGTGGAGGGCGGCGGCCAGCCCGGGCACGAGCGCCCCGGCCTGCACGTGGCGCCGCTGTCGGTCGCCGGCCTCTTCGCCAGCCTGCTCTACCAGGACCGTACGGTGATCGCGACCTCGGCGACGCTGGCCCTCGGCGGCCGGTTCGACACCGTCGCGATCGGCCTCGGCCTCAACACGGCGTACGGCCGGACACCGGCCACGAACGACGTCCGGCCCGACCCGCCGACCGGCGAGCGTACCGGGAAGGTGCCGAAACCGACGCGTTCCACCCAGCCGTTCCTGGTCGAGTCGGACGACGAGTCGGCGGACCCGCCGGAGTGGCGCGCGCTCGACGTCGGCTCCCCGTTCGACTACGCCAAGCAGGGCATTCTCTACGTTGCGGCCCAGTTGCCGCGGCCCACCCAGTCCGGCCTGTCCGACCCCGCCGCCGACGAACTGGTCCGGCTGGTCGGCGCCCTCGGCGGCCGTACCCTCGGGCTGTTCTCCTCCCGCCGCGCCGCCGAGCGCGCCGCCGAGGTGGTCCGCTCCCGCACCGACCTGGTCGTGTACCTCCAGGGCGACGAGGCACTGCCGATCCTGGTACGGAAGTTCAAGGCGGAACGGGAGAGCTGCCTGTTCGGGGTGATGTCGCTCTGGCAGGGCGTGGACGTGCCGGGCGACGCCTGCCAGCTCGTGGTCATCGACCGGCTGCCGTTCCCGCGGCCGGACGAGCCGCTCGCCGCCGCCCGCAGCGCCGCGGTCGACGCCGGCGGCGGCTCCGGATTCGCCGCGGTCAGCGTCCCCGTCGCCGCGGTACGACTCGCCCAGGGCGTCGGCCGTCTGGTCCGCGCGTCCAGCGACCGCGGCGTCGTCGCCGTACTCGACCCGCGCCTGCACACCGCCCGCTCGTACGGCGGGTTTCTGCGCGACTCGCTCCCCCCGTTCTGGTACACCACGAACCGGGAGGTGGTCCACGGCGCACTCACCCGCCTCGCCTCCACCTGACCACCGCACTGCCCCGGGCTCCCGGCGCATCCGCCCGCAACGTCAAGCAGATGCGCCACCCTCGGCACCCACACCGGCCCGACCGGTCCCGGGTACGCCGGCCGGGTACGCCACCAAGCCTCGAAGCAGCCGGGCCGACCGGTCCCGAGGCGCCGCCTGGTACGCCACCAACGCTCGATGCCAGCGACCCGACCGGTCGGGAGTGGGAACACCGCCATCGTTCCGAACCAGCCAGGCGGACCGGTCGGGGTAGGTACACCACTGACGCGCGACGCCGCACGTCGCCAGGCGAGCGGGTGCGCGCATGGCGATTCGACGCGACCGGTTCAGGACAGGCCGAGCAGGTACGCGAGGAGCGCGACCTCGGTGCCGGCCAGGCCGACGGAGAAGTACAGGCGGATGTCGTGGTCGGCGGGTCGGGGCGCCTCGCCGGTCAGTACCGCGCGGAGAGGCACGACGCGGTCGGCGGCCGGCGTGTCCGCGATCACGAACGGCGGGTCGTACGCGGTGAGTTGGGTCGGCGAGTCGGTCGTCAGGAGAGTCGCCCGCTCGGCCAGGGCGGCGGCGAACTCGGCGCGCCCACGCTGCTTCGGCCCCAGCGTGGTGACCGCGGTGCCCGGAGACAGCCAGGCGTCGTCGATCACCGGCGTACCGGAATTGGTGGCGAGGACGACGATGTCGCGCCCGGTCGCCGCCTCCCCTGGCGTGTCGACCGCGCGCGCCGGCACGGCCAGCTCGCTCCGCAGCCGATCGACGAATGCGTTGCGCCGCACCGGATCCCGCCCGTACACGGTGACGTCGGTCAGCGCGCGGACCGCCCCGATCGCCCACACCTGGGCGTACGCCTGCGCGCCGGTGCCGACGACCCCCAGCGTGCTGGCGTCGCGCCGGGCGATCGCGTCGACGGCCACCCCGCCGAGCGCCCCGGTACGGAACTGGCCAAGCAGCTCGCCGACGGCGATCCCGGCGATCCGCCCCGTCGTACCGTCGTGCAGCACGACCGCCTGTTCACCGTCCGCCAGCCCGAGCGTGTCGTACGACCGGAAGCCGTACCAGTGGCCGGGGCGCCCGCCGACGGTGAACACCATCCGGCCGTCGCCGAGCCCGGTCGACACCCGCGGCGGCGCGACCAGGTCCTCGGCCAGGACCGCGGCGCGCATCGCCGCCACCGCGTCCGCCGCCGTCAACCGCGCCCGTATGTCCGCGTCGGTGATGATCTCGGTCATCCGGCCAGTCTGCCGCCCCGGCGCCCCACCGACCGACCCGCACCACGCCGCCCGGACCAGGGAATGCCGAGACCGCGGCGAAACACGCGCCACCACGCCCGATCAGGAACGCCGAAACGGGAACCCGCCACGACGCCCCAGCGCACCGGACATGCACCACCTGGCGACACGACAGCCGACGCGCCACACCCGACACGCGGTAGCGACCGCGCCACGATGCCGAAAGCGCGAACTCGACATCTGTCAGCACCAACCGGAACGCGCAGCGCGGCAGCGCGAGCTGACCCGCCACACGCGCCGCGCGCCAGCTCGAACCGGGTCGCCACGCGGTACCGCAAGGCGAGCACAACCCGAGGCTCCGCGCCAGACCACGAGGCAGGCACGCACGGCCGACCCGCCGTACGACGACGCGCGTCAACGCCAACCCCGGGTTGCCATGCCGTACCGCAGGGCGAGGCTCAGCGCCCGAGTGGCCGCGCCCGGCGCCGTCTCGCCAAACGCGAAACGGCCCAACACTCCGCCGGCACCGCGCCCACCTCAGCCCCAGCAACCGGTACCCGAGCCCGTAAGGTGCGCCGGCGGTCAGCGGCGGAGGGCGGCGAGGATGAGGTCGGTCGCCTCGGCGGGGCGTTCCATGGTGGGCAGGTGGCCGGCCCAGGGCAGTTCGACGTGGGTGGCGTCGGGGAGCAGGTCGGCGAGTTCGGCCGCGATCTGGCGGAAGTCGCTGACGTCCTTGGCGCCGGACACGAGGTACGACCGGGCGCGGATCCGCGCGAGGTCGGCGGGCGCGTCGGGTGACGGGTACTCGTCGGCGGCGAGCTGTACCTCGAACGCGTGGCGCTGCTGTTCGCGTACGTGCTGGCGGGCGGTGTCGTCGGCGTCCGGGCCGAGCCACATGTCGACGTTGAGTTCGGTGGCGCCGGCGATGTCGCCGGCTTCCAGCAGTTCGTCCTCGCGGGCGCCGAACGCGCGCAGTTCCGGTCCGGGTTCGTGGCCGAGGCGGTTCGGGCTGAGCAGGACCAGGTCGGTGACCCGGTCGGGCCAGCGGGCGGCGACGAGCAGCGCGATGAGCGCACCGTACGAGCAGGCGACGAGCGTCACGCGGTCGAGCCCGAGCGTGTCGAGCAGGTCGTGGACGTCGTCGTCGTCGCGGTACGGCCCGGTGGCCGCGGGCGTCTCGCCGAACCCGCGGAAGTCGCAGCGCACCACCCGGTGTCCGGCGTCGATCAGCGGCTGCCATTGCGGATCCCACATCCGCCGGTCGCACACCCCGGCGTGCAGGAGTACGACGGTCGGACCGGTCCCGGCGATATCGTGTGTCAGCGTCATCGTGCAGGACGGTACCGAGCCGCGGGCCCGCCCGCATGCGCATTTCGGCACGTCACCCGGCTGACGGCAGAGGTGGACGTATCCGGATCAGCCGGGCTGGGGAGCACCGTCCGACGGCGTACCGGTGCCGGTTTGTGGGGGTGGCAGCGCCGGGCCTTCGGGCGCGGGTGGGTCGGAGAGGTGGCGCTGCCGGGCGACGAGCCGCCGGATCGCGGTGTTCATGACGGCGATGAACGGCACGGCGATCAGACCGCCGATGATGCCGCCGATGGCGATGCCGGCAGTGATGCCGAGGATGACGCCGAGCGGGTGGATCGCCACCGCGCGGCCCATGATCAGCGGTTGCAGCAGGTGCCCCTCGATCTGCTGCACGCCGAGTACGACCGCGAGCACGATGATCGCCGCGATGAGGCCCTGCGTCACGAGCGTGACCAGTACGGCGACGGCGCCGGACACGGTCGCACCGACGATCGGGATGAACGCGCCGAGGAACACCAGCGCCGCCAGCGGAATCGCCAGACTGTACGGCACGCCCACGGCGACGATCCCGATGCCGATGCACACCGCGTCGATGAACGCGACGAGCACGGTGGCCCGCACGTACGCGACGAGGGTGCGCCACGAGGCACTGCCGGCGTCGTCGACGGACGGCCGGGCGGCCCGCGGCAGGACGAGCTGGAGCAGGAAGTTCCAGATCCCGCGACCGTCACGTACCAGGAAGAACGTGGTGAACAGGATCAGGAACAGGTCGACCAGCACCTCGCCGAGGGTGGTCGCGGTGGACAGCGCGCCGGACGTGAGGACGTCCTTGTGCTGGCTGACCCAGGTCTGCGCGGTCTTCAGACCCTCGTTGATCTGCTTGTCGGAGATGTGCAGCGGCCCCGAGTGCAGCCAGCTCTGGATCGTGTTGATGCCCTTGGCGACGTTCTCCGACAGGTCGGAGAAGCCGTTCACGAACGCGGTCACGACGCCGGCGAGCACACCCGCGACAACCACGATGCCGAGTACGACCATGATCAGTGCCGCCAGCGACCGCGGTACGCCGTGGCGCGCCAGCCAGCCCGCGCCCGGCTGCAGCATCGCCGTCAGCAGCAGCGCGATGATCGCCGGAACGACCACGTTGCTCACGTACGTCAGCAGGTAGAAGACGCCGATCACGGCGACCACGATGATGATCATGCGCCAGGACCAGGCCGCCGCCACCCGTACGCCGCGGGGCACCGACTCCTCCGCCGGCCGCGACGTCGCCACCGGTACCGTCGGCCGGTGGTCCTCGGCCGGCGGCTGCGGATGCGGCGCCACCGCCGCCCCGGCCTCCGCCGTACGCAGCAGGGCGTCGTCGCTGCGCTCCCGGCCCTCCTCCAGCCGGCCGCGCGCCGCCTGCCAGGCACGCTGAGCCCGGCCCCTCATCATCTCGAAGCGAGTCAGCACTGCCCCCCAACACTCGGGCCGGTCCCGTGGCCGGGTGACCCCCACCGCCGCATCGCCCTACGGTACCGGCGCGCGTCGACACCCCGGCACGCGCAAGCCGACCGCGGCCGGTAGCGTTCGGGAACGTGAGCGAGTCGAACGACGACCTGGACCAGGGCCTCCCGATCCGGCTGCTGCACGATCGCGTACTGGTCCGGCAGGAAGGCACCGAAGGCGAGCGCCGGTCCAGCGCAGGCATCGTCATCCCCGCGACCGCTTCCGTCGGACACCGCCTCGCCTGGGCGGTCGCCGTGGCTGTCGGCCCCAACGTCCGATCCGTGAAGACCGCCGACCGGGTCCTCTTCGACCCCGACGACCGGTCCGAGGTCGAACTGCACGGCCGGGCGTACATCCTGCTCCGCGAGCGGGACGTGCACGCCGTCGCCGCCGCCCGCGTCGACAACTCCGCCACCGGCCTGTACCTGTAGCGGCGCTGCACCGGCCCGATCCGCCCGCTGGACTGCGAACGGATCAGGCCCGACTCGCTCACGGATCCGCTCGCTTCCGTCCCGAGGGGCACTGCCCGGGAACCCTTGTGGGACAACGGGTCCGGATCGTCAGGGGCAGGGCCAGGGGAGGACGGTGAGGGCGGGCCACTCCTGCTGCCAGCGGGCGGCCTTCGTCTCGTACACGGAGCGCGGGGCGAGCACCGGGTTGGGGCGTACGACCCGGGCGAAGAGGTCGCCGAAGCCGTGCGGGGCGTACACCCGGGTGGTGCGGTCGGGGTCGGTGGTGACGCCGAAGCAGCAGGTGGTGGCGGCGAAGTGGTCGATGGCGTCGGCGCTGTCGGCGAACTCGGGACACGGCACGCCGAACTTCTGCTCGTACCAGAGGTGCACGCGGGCCTCGTTGCGTACCTCGACGGTGACGCCGTGCTCGGCGACCAGGTCGGCGAACAGCGCGTCGGCCCGGCGCACCACGGCGTCCTCCGCCTCGTACGACAGGTCGGTCGGGTCGTGGTAGAAGACGTCGTAGTCGCGGATGCCGGCGGTCGGGTCGCGGTCGGCCAGGCAGTTCCACACGGTCTGGAAGACGGCACCGGCGGTGAGCCACCAGTCGGGCGCACCGAGGTCGGGGCCGCGGTCGAGGATGGCGGCGGAGACCGGGTTCCGCCGCACCATCGCCAGAAATCCGTCGTACTGCGTCCGCAGGTCGCGGCGCGCCGGGTTCACCACCACCGCGGCCCGTACGCCGGGGACGGGTAGAGCGCGACGGGCAGCGGCACCACGGGCTGCGCCGGCGGCGGGAACGTCCGCACGGAGCCGTCCGGGAACCGTACGTGGTAGGTGCCGCCGTCCCACAGTACGGGCGGCATCGTCGGGTCGTGCCCGGTGAACGTCTGCCGGTACCCGGCGGCCTGGTCCAGCAGTTCCCGTTCCCTGGCCGGGAACTCGGCCGCGTTGAAGCCGCGCATCGCGGCGTCCCGGGCGAGCGCCAGGTTGCTCAACGCGTCCTGGTACGCCTCCATCGCGCGCGACCCGCCCGGCCCGGACGTACGTTTCGCCCACCGGCGCGCGGCCATCCGCCGGGTCATCGTGGACAGCGACCCCAGCTCGGGCGGGGTGAGCCAGCCGGCCCGCACGTACGGCCGGAGCATCGCGGCCATCTGCTTCGCCTGCCGGCCGCGCGCCCACAGCGCGACACCGACCGCGGCGAAGAAGACCGGCGCCATGATCACCGCGTACCCGGTGAGGACGGCTCCCTGGCCGAGCGTCGACATCAGGTTCCAGCCGGAGTGCAGGCACATCGCGCCGATCCACCCCGCCAGCGGCGCCAGGTACTTCACCCGCCGGTCCCGCGCCGTCGCGGACAGCCCGAACCCGATCCCGGTCATCGTCGTGAACAGCGGGTGGGCGAAGCCGGAAATGCCGATCCGGACGACGGCCAGCGCCACCACCATCACCGCACCGGTGACCGCGCCGCCCTCCTGCGAGCCCGTCACGTAGATGCCGCCGAGGTACAGGATGTTCTCGGCCATGGCGAAACCCGTCGCCGAGAGCCCGAAGTACACGATGCCGTCGACGACGCTGATCGGCTGCCGGCGCCGGCGCCGCAGGAAGACCAGGAGCAGCACCGGCCCCAGCGCCTTCATCGTCTCCTCGATGAACGGCGCGACCAGCACGGCGTCGGCGTTGCCCGACATGCCGACCTTGGCGAACAGGTACGACCCGAGCGTGTTCACCCCCAGCGCGACCGAGGTCGCCACGCACGCACCCCACCCGAACACGAACGCCAGGTACTTCCACGGCTCCGGCTCGTACCGGTCGAGCCACAGGAAGCAGCCCACCAGGAACGGCACCGGTACCAGCGCCACCGCCAACCCGATCGTGAACGCCAGCGGGCCGAGGTTCGTACCGACCACCAGGATGATCACCAGCGCGCCCGCGACGATCGGCACGATCGCCACCAGCATCCGGATCAGCCGGCCCCAGTCGAACCGCGCCCGCTTCGGCGCCGTCAGCCCGGGCACCGTCACCTCGAACGCGTTCCCGTACGCCGCGGCCGGTGCACCCGCCGGTGGTGCGACCTGCGGCCCGGCCGGCGGCGCCGCGTGCGGACCGGCCACGCTGTCCGGCGACGCCCACGGCGAGGCCCCCGCGGAACCCGCCCCGCCCGGACCTTGCCCCGGCGAAGTCGGCCCCTGCGCCGGAGGCGTCGGCCCCTGCACCGGAGGCGTCGGCCCCTGCGCGGGCGGAGCCTGCCCCTGGGTCGGCGGCTGCCCCGGGCCACCGGGCCGCTGGGCTGGTGGAGTCTGCCCCGGGACCGGCGCCCGACCCGGCGGGGTCGGGCCCTGCGCGGACGGGGTCGGACCCTGCGGCGGGGTGGGGCCCTGCGCGGGTGCTCCGGACACCGGCCCCGGCCGGGCCGGGCCCTGCGCCGGCGACACCTGGCCGGGCGTACCAGGGGGTGGGGTGGCTGACGGCGGGCGGTCCGGGTCCGGCGAACCGGTCGGGCCGCCGGCCGACGCCTCGGGTGGCGCGGGCGGCTCGGCCCAGGGCGGCGGCGGACCCGTCCACTCGGGCGGACCGGTCCACTCCGGCTGGCCGGACCGGTCGGATGGACCGGATGTCCCAGAGGGCGGGAGGTCTGCCATGGAGTCAGCCTAGCGAGGTTATGCTGCTGGGCAGGTCACGAGTGCCAGTGCAAAGCCCCGGCTTGCTGGCCGGCAACCCTCGCTTCCGCGGTGGGGTGCCCCGGGTGAGGACCGGGCCCGATCGCCCCATGGCGTCGGGCAAGCGCGGACCCTCGCTCCACGTGGTGGGTCCCAGGACGCACCGGAGGAGTGCCATGCCCGTCAGCCCTGCCACCGCACCCGCGATCCCGGCCCGCCGCGAGCCCGTCCGGGAGTCCGCGCGCCCCCGCCTGGTTCCGGTACCGCGGGCGGAGCGGCCCGATCCGCTGGTGTTGCTGGACGCCGAGGTGACCGTGCCGCTCGTCACCGGTGACACCGTCGGGTACGCGAACTTCGACTACGCGGCGAGTGCCCCGTGCGCGACGGCCGCCGCCGACGCGATCAACGACCTCCTCCCCCGGTACGCCAGCGTGCACCGCGGCGCGGGTCTGCCGTCGCAGCTGTGTACCCGGCGGTACGAGGAGGCGCGGGGCAGCGTGGCGCGGTTCCTCGGCTGCCGGCCGGACGACACGGTGCTGTTCACCCGCAACACCACGGACGCGACGAACCTGCTGGCCCACGTACTGCCGGCGGACGCGACGGTGGTGGTGTTCGACTCGGAGCACCACGCGACGCTGCTGCCCTGGCGGCGCGCGGTACGGCTGCCGGTGCCGGACAGTCCGGGCGCGGCGGTACGGGCGGTCGACGCGGCGCTGCGCGAGCTGCACCGCGACGGACCGGCCGGTCCGGTACTCGTCGCGGTGACCGGCGCGTCGAACGTGACGGGCGAGCTGTGGCCGGTCGGGAACATCGTCACCGTCGCCCACCGGTACGGGGCGCGGGTGTTCGTGGACGCCGCGCAGCTCGCGCCGCACCGGCCGGTGGACGTGGCCGCGCTGGACGTCGACTACGTGGCCCTGTCCGGCCACAAGCTGTACGCGCCGTTCGGTGCGGGTGTGCTCGCCGGGCGGCCGGACTGGCTGGCCGCGGCCGGGCCGTACCTGGCGGGTGGTGGCGCGACCGCGCTGGTCGGTGACGCGACGAACGACGTGCGCTGGTCGGCCGGCGCGGCGCGGCACGAGGCCGGCAGCCCGAACGTACTCGGTGCGGTGGCGCTCGGTGCGGTGTGCGACGCGCTGCTCGCCGCCGACCGCGCCGCCCTCGCCGACCGGGAACGCCGGCTCACCGACCGGCTGCGCGCCGGCCTCGCCGCGATCGACGGCGTCGTCGAGCTGAGCCTGTTCGCGCCCGACTCGCCGCGCGTCGGCATCGCCGCCTTCGCCGTACGCGGGCTCGACTCGGACGTGCTCGCCGCGGCCCTGTCCGCCGAGTACGGGATCGGGGTGCGGGACGGGCTGTTCTGCGCGCATCCGCTGACCCGCCGGCTGCTGCACGACGCCGGCACCGACGCCCCCGCCACCGCGGTACGCGCGAGCATCGGCCTCGGTACGACCGAGGAGCAGGTGGACCGGCTGGTCGCGGCGGTCGCGGAGCTGGCCGCGAACGGCCCGCGCTGGACGTACGAGCGGCCCGAGGGTCGGCCGGTCCCCGTACCGGACCCGCGCGTCTGGTGAGGCCCGGTCGGGGGCGACCCGGACCGCGCGAGCACCGGTACGGCGTCGCATGACGTTCCTCCCGGCCGTCCGGTCCGCACCGTGGACGCGGGTCCGGGCCGCCGGGAGGTTGTCGTACGGCAGGGATCAGGCGGCGCTTTCCAGCCCCTGGTGCAGCCGCGCCAGCGAACGGGTCAGCAGCCGCGACACGTGCATCTGTGAGATGCCGACCCGATCGGCGATCTGCGACTGGGTCAGGTTGCCGAAGAACCGCAGTACCACGATGGTGCGCTCGCGCTCGGGCAGCTTCATCAGCAGCGGGCGCAGCGACTCGCGGTCCTCGACCGTGGCCATCTCCGGGTCGTCGCCGCCGAGCAGGTCCTGCACCTCGCTCATCATCTCGTCGCCCGAGCCGACCGGCGCCGACAGCGACACCGCCGCGTACGCGTGGCCCGAGTCGAGGCCCTCGACGACGTCGTCCTCGCTGACACCGAGGTGTTCGGCCAGGTCGGCGACCGTCGGCGAACGGCCGAGCTGCTGCGTCAACGTGCCCGTCGCGGTACTGATGGCGAGCTTCAGCTCCTGCAACCGCCGCGGCACCCGTACGGCCCAGCCCTTGTCGCGGAAGTGGCGCTTCACCTCGCCGACGATCGTCGGTACGGCGTAGCTGGTGAACTCGACGCCGCGCGCCGGGTCGTACCCGTCGACGGCCTTGATGAGGCCGATCGTGGCGACCTGGACGAGGTCGTCCTGCGCCTCGCCGCGGTCCCGGAACCGGCGCGCGAGGTGCTCGGCGAGCGGCAGGTACCACTCGATGGTGCGGTCCCGCAGGCGCGGGCGGTCGACGTGCCCCTCGGGCAGGTCGCACAGCCGGGTCAACAGCATCCGGCCGGTCTCGTCCCGTCCGTGCTCGGCACCGCGCTGCCGCGGTACGGCACCCGTACGGTCCACAGTGGACGGATGAGCGACGGCAGAGTCGGTAAGGGTCGAAGCGGTCATGAAAGGCACTCCTCGGACACCGCGGTCGGCACACCGCGACCCCGACAACGCGTACCGGGGCAGGAATCACCGACCAGGAGATGACGACGAGGCGCCCGTGGCTTGAGCACCCGACACGGAACCCGACGCGTCACCAACGTGACGCCCGGTCCCACTACAACCGGATCCCATCGGCAGGGGTCTCTACCGATGCCTCAACGGCTGACCGCCCCCACGTTACACGCCGACCCCCGCACGTCAAGATCCACGAGCGGCGGCCGGCGTGGACGATCTCACCCGCGCGGGTCGGGCAGCCGGCGGGCGGCGACCGCGATCCCGACCAGTGTCACGCACTGCACCAGCAACACCACGACCAGTGCGGTACCGGTGCCCAGCGGCCCGACCAGCCCCACGAACAGCCCGCCGAGCAGCGCGGCACCCAGCGCCAACGCACTCTGCTGCGTCGTACTCAGCACGCCGGCGCCCGCGCCCGCCCGGTCCGCCGGCACGCCCGCGAGTACGACGCGGAAGAGGGTGGTCATGGCCAGCGCCTGGCCGACCCCGGTCACCACCATCCCCGGCACCATAGCCACGACGGCGTGCCCCGGCCACGCGACGAGCACCCCCACCGCGATCCCGAGTACGCCGAGGGCCTGGAGCGCGGCGCCGACCGGGACCGTACGGCGGCCCAGCCGGGACACCACGCGGGCGCTCACCATCGACGTCACCAGGAACGGCAGCGCCAGCGGCGCGAGCGTCAGCCCCGCCGCGGACGGGCCCAGCCGCAGCCCGTCCTGCGCGGCCAGCGCGAACGCGAACATGAAGCCCGCGAACCCGGCGAAGAACGGCACCGCGATCAGCAGTCCGCGCCGCATGCTCGGCGTACGCAGCAGCGACGGCGGCAGCAGCGGTACCCGGCCGCGCGCCTCGATCCGCCGTTCCACGGCCAGGAACGCGCCGCCCGCCACCGGCGCCAGCGCGAGCAGTACCCAGGACCAGGCGGGCCAGCCGAGCGTCCGCCCCTCCGTCAGCGGTACGAGCAGGGCCAGCAGCGTCGCGGCCAGCAGCACGGTCCCGGCCAGGTCGGTACGCGCCGGGTTCGCCGACCGCGTCTCCGGTACGGCACGCGCCGACAGCACCAGCCCGACCAGCCCGATCGGTACGTTCACGAGGAAGATCGGCCGCCACTGCGTACCGGCGATGTTCGCGGCGACGAGGACCCCGCCGAGCAGTTGGCCGACCAGGGTGGCGATCCCGCCCATCGCGCCGTACCCGCCGAGCGCGCGGGACCGCCGCTGCCCGGACGTGGTCGCCTGGATCGTCGCCAACACCTGCGGCAACATGAACGCCGACGCCGCGCCCTGCGCCACCCGCGCCGCGACGAGCGCGCCGGCCGTCGGCGCCAGCCCGCACGCCAGCGACGTGAGCGTGAACAGCGCCAGCCCGACCCGGAACAACCGCCGCCGCCCGTACGCGTCGCCGAGCCGGCCGCCGAACACCATGAGCACCGCGTACGCGATGCCGTAGCCGGCGACGACGAGTTCGAGGGTGGCGGTGGAGGCGTGCAGGGTGCGGTCGATCGTGGGCAGCGCCACGTTGACAACGAAGAAGTCGATCATCGGGAGGCCGGCGCCGAGCAGCAGCGTCACCAGCCCGGTCGTACCGAGCAGGGGCGCCGCCTGGCGCGCGGCGGTGCCACGGGTGGTGGCGAGAGTCGTCATGACCCCACCGTCCGGCGCCCGCCACCCTGGTACCAGAGCGTGCTCATCCAGGTATCCGCACTACCTGGTAACAGGCTGGCGGGCGAGCGAGAGTGGAGGCATGGCGACGACGACCCTGCCCGTTGCACCGGTGGAGAGCGGCCACGACCCGCGCGCGATCCGCCGGCGGGAGCTGGCCCGGTTCCTGCGCAGCCGGCGCGAGCGCATCACGCCGGAGCAGGTCGGCCTGCCACCCGGCCGCCGCCGGCGTACGCCGGGGTTGCGCCGCGAGGAGGTCGCGCAGCTCGCCGGCGTCGGCGTCACCTGGTACACGTGGCTGGAGCAGGGGCGCGACATCCAGGCGTCCGAGCAGGTACTGAACGCGATCGCCGGCACCCTGCGCCTCGACCCGTACGAGCGGTCGCATTTGTGCACGCTCGCCGGGATCCCGGAGCCGGCCGCGGCGAAGGAGTGCCGGGCGGTGCCGCCCGAGGTGCACGCGATGCTGCGGCAGCTCAACCCGTACCCCGCCACCGTGCAGAACGCGCGCGGCGACATCCTCGCCTTCAACGCCACGTACGACCGGCTGGTGGGCGGGTTGTCGGCGCGGCCGTTCGAGGAGCGGAACTCGCTGCTGCTGGCGTTCACGGATCCGGCCTGGCGGGCCCGGATCGTCGACTGGGACGTCGCCGCGCCGCGGATGGTCGCGCAGTTCCGCGCCGCGATGGCCCGGCACGTCGCCGAACCCGCCTGGAAGGACCTCGTACGGCGGCTGCGGCAGGCGTCGCCGGAGTTCGCGGAGCTGTGGGAGCGGCACGAGGTGAAGGCGCCGGAGAACCTCACGAAGCGGTACCGCAGCGTCGACGTGGGCCTGGTGCACCTGCGGTACACGCACCTGTGGTTCGGTCCGCGCACCGAGACGCGGCTGACGACGTACACGCCGGCCGACGCGGGGTCCGCCGACCGCCTCGCCGAGCTGTACGCGCTGGCCACCGCCTGACCACCCGGTACCGCAACGGCAGGAAGCGGACGCCGCTTGAGACGCTGACCACACCGCGACTGGTTTTGTTAGCTAAGGAAACCAAAACGGAGCGAGAATGGTGCGGTGACGCGGAAGTGGGGTGAGTGACGGCGGTGTTGTCGGCGCGCGGGTGGACGGGCAGCACGTTCCGTTCCCTGCGTACCCGGAACTACCGGCTGTTCGCCACCGGCCAGGTCGTCTCCAACACCGGCACCTGGATGCAGCGCATCGCGCAGGACTGGTTGGTACTGAGCCTGACCAACAGCCCCACCGCGGTCGGCATCACCACGGCGTTGCAGTTCCTGCCGATGCTGATGTTCGGGCTGTGGGGCGGCGTCCTCGCCGACCGGTACCCGAAGCGCCGGCTGCTGATCGCCACCCAGAGCTGCATGGGCCTGCTGGCCGCGGCGCTCGCCGTGCTCACCCTCACCGGCACCGTACGGGTCGGGCACGTCTACCTCATCGCGTTCCTGCTCGGGCTGGCCACGGTGGTGGACAACCCGACGCGCCAGTCGTTCGTGACGGAGATGGTCGGCGAGTCCGACCTGCGCAACGCGGTCAGCCTCAACGCGGCGATCTTCCAGGCCGCGCGGCTCGTCGGCCCCGCCGTGGCCGGCGTCCTCATCAACGCGGTCGGCGCCGGCTGGGCGTTCGGCGTCAACGCCCTCAGCTACGTGGGCGTCCTCACCGGGCTGCTGCTCATGCGCCCCGCCGAGCTGTACCCGTCGCCCCGCGTGGCCCGCGCCCGCGGCCAGCTCCGCGAGGGCCTGCGGTACATCGCGGGGCGGCGCGAGCTGGTGTGGCCGATCGTACTGGTGGGCTTCGTCGGCACCTTCGGGTACAACTGGCCGATCATCCTGTCGGCGTTCGCGAAGGACGTGTTCCACCACGGCGCCGGGACGTACGGGGTGTTCAACACGCTGATGGCGGTCGGCTCGCTGGCCGGCGCGCTGCTCGCCGCCCGGCGTACGACGACGCGGTTGCGGATGCTGCTCGCCGCCGCGGCCGGCTTCGGCGTACTGGAGGTCGTGGCCGCGCTGACCCCGTGGTTCTGGCTGTTCTGCCCGCTGCTGCTGGTGATCGGCCTGCTCGGGCTCACCTTCAACACCACCGCGAACACGACCGTCCAGCTCGCCTGCTCGCCCGAGATGCGCGGCCGGGTCATGGGCGTCTACATGCTCGTCTTCACCGGCGGTACGCCCATCGGCGGCCCGCTCATCGGCTGGGTCACCGAGACGTACGGCGCGCGCGACGGGCTGGCGGTCGGCGGTGCCGTCGCGGCCCTCGCCGCCGCGACGGTGGCCGCGATCCTGGCGTTCGCCCGGCACGACGGCACGCCGGTCTCGATCCGTTCCGCGGTCGGCACCCTCACCGGCCGTCGCGCGTAACCGCCGCGCCGCGCCGCGGTCAGGTCGCGGCGGCGAGTTCGGCGTCGGTGGGCGGGTCGGCGCCGGGGCGCCCGCAGGTGATCGCGGCGGCCCGCAGCGCGCGGCGCAGTACTTCGGTGGCGGTCTCCTCGGCCAGCCGCGGCAACGCGCCGACGGTCAGCACGCCGTGCCGGTACAGGCCGTCGAGCAGCGCGGAGGTCACCGAGTCGCCCGCGCCGACCGTGTCGACCACCGTGACCGGCGGCGCCGGCAGCTCCACCGTGTACCCGGGGGTGGCGAGCCGCGCACCCGCGCCGCCCTCGGTGACGACCACCAGGGACGGGCCGGCGGCGAGCCAGCGCGCGACGACGTCGGCGACCGGCTCCCCCGGGTACAGCCAGGCCACGTCGTCGCCGCTCGCCTTGACCAGGTGCGCCAGTCGGACGAACCGTTCCACCTGCGCCCGTGCGTACTCCCGGGTGCCGTGCAGGTCCGGTCGCACGTTCGGGTCGTACGAGACGACGGTGTCGCGGCGGATCCGGCCGAGCAGGTCGGCGAGCACGTCGCCGCCGGGGGCGAGGGTGCCGAGCGAGCCGGTGTGCACGGCGACGCTCCCCGGGTACGCGGCCAGCGTCGCCGGATCCCAGCGCAGGTCGAACTCGTACGCGGCGGAGCCGTCGGCGGCGAGCCGGGCGGTGGCCGTCGCCGTGGCCCGGTCGGTCAGGTGGCTGCCGGTCAGCGTGACGCCGGCCCGGGTCAGGTGTGCCTCCACCCGCTCCCCGCGTACGTCCCGGCCGAACTGCGTGACCAGCCCGACCGCGTCGCCCAGCCGGGCCAGCCCGAGCGCCACGTTCGCCGGGGAGCCGCCGACGTGCTCGGTAGGCGGCGCGCCCGCGCGCCCGTACACGACGTCCACCAGGGACTCACCGATCACCGTGAACACGGTGTCCGATCGTGCCATCCGCCGCGTACGGCCGCGCGAGCAGTTCCCGCGTTCCGTACCCCGGGGCGGGTGGGTCGCCGATAGTGGGGTGGGGAAAGGAGGCTGACGATGCCGAAAGTGATCATCCTGACCGGCGACGCGGCCGAGTCGCTGGAGGTCATGTACCCGTACCAACGGTTGCAGGAGGAGGGGTACCAGGTCGACATCGCCGCGCCGGCGGTGAAGAAGCTCCAGTTCGTCGTGCACGACTTCGTGGACGGCTTCGACACGTACACCGAGAAGCCCGGGTACACGTGGCCGGCGAACGTGGCGTTCGCGGACGTGAACCCGGCCGACTACGTGGCGATGGTGATTCCGGGCGGCCGGGCGCCGGAGTACATCCGGAACGATCCCGACTTCCAGCGGATCGTGCGGCACTTCTTCGAGGCCGACCTGCCGGTCGCGCACCTGTGCCACGCCGCCCAGGGTCTCGCCGCCGCCGGCGTACTGGAGGGTCGGCGCACCGCCGCGTACCCGGCGCTGGAGCCGGACGTACGCGCCGCGGGCGCGGAGTACGTGGACGCGGCGGCCGTCGTGGACGGACAGATGGTGTCGGCGCGGGCGTGGCCGGACCACCCGTCCTGGTTCGGCGAGTTCATGACCATCCTGCGCGCGAAGGCACCCGCGAGCACGTAACGTCGTACCGTCCTCGCCCGGGGTCACGGGTACCGGCCCGTCGGCGGGCCGGCGCCCGGGGTCACGGGCGCCGGCGCGCAGGCGTACCACGGGGTCGTGACACCGGCAGCGACCCCGACCAGCCGTGGAGGTGGCCGATGGAATTCGACATGGTGGTGGAGATCCCCGGCGGCTCGCGCAACAAGTACGAGATGGATCACGACCTGGGCCGGATCCGGTTGGACCGCACGCTGTTCACCGCGACCCGCTACCCCGCCGACTACGGCTACGTGCCCGACTCGTGGGGCGAGGACGACGACCCGCTCGACGCCATGGTGCTGCTCCTCGACGAGCCCACCTTTCCCGGCTGTGTCATCCGGGTACGCCCCGTCGCCGTCTTCTGGATGCGCGACGAGCACGGCCCCGACGCCAAGATCGTCTGCGTACCGGCCGGCGACCACCGGTTCGACGCCATCCAGGACCTGACCGACCTGCCGCAGCACCTCCGCGACGAGATCGGCCACTTCTTCGACGTGTACAAGTCGCTCGAACCCGGCAAGGACACCGAGATCCGCGGCTGGCAGGGCCGCCACCACGCCGAGGCCGAGGTCACCTCCGCCCGCGAACGCCAGGCCGCCCGCGACGCCACCCCCTGACCGCCGCGCCGGCACCGCGGTCGGTGTTCCGCCGCGGGTCAGATGAGCATGATCATGCCGGCGTGCAGGCGACCGTCCAGGCCCGTCGTGGTCCGCACCGACACGTACTGCCCGGGCCGCAGCGTCGCCACCGACCGCGCGCCGACCACCGTCGTACCGCGGTCCACGACGAGGCCCAGCGGCGTACCGTCGGGCAGTTCCAGGACGAGGGCGCCGGGCGCCACCGACCGCACCGTGCCCGAGCACATCGAGTCGAGTTCCGCGCCCGTCGGGTCGGCGCGGTACCAGCGGCAGCCGTACGGCGAGGGCACCGAGAACGCCTCGTCGGGCGAGGACACCGAGGTCGGCGCGGACGACGGCCGGTCGCCGGTCGCCCGCTGCACGGCCATTCCGGCGACGAAACCGACCGCGAGGAGTACCGCCGCCGCGACCGCCAGGTACCACCGGGGCCGGTGCCCATGGCGCTCGTCGTCGTGCGCGGATCCGCCGTCGGCCTCGGTCACCATCCCCAGGTCGATCACCGTCGGTGTGCCGGCCGCGCCGTCGGACCGCTCGTCCGGACCCGCCGGGTCGTCGACCTGCTCGTCCGGATCGTCCCCCGGCCACGCGTGCGTACTCCGCAGCGCCACTCACCGAGTCTGGCATCGAGCCCACCCGGCCCCGGCGACTTCCGCGAACCGTCACCCGCCCGGCGAACAGCACTGGATACTCGGCCCCCCACCCCGCCCTATCCTCACGCCGTGCCCACGGGAACCACCGACACCACCCTCGTCGTACTGCGGGGCAACTCGGGCTCCGGCAAGAGCACCACCGCCCGCGCCCTCCGCGACCGCCTCGGACGCGGCGTCGCCTGGGTCGAGCAGGACTACCTGCGGCGGATCCTGCTGCGCGAACACGACGTCGCCGGCGGCGCGAACATCGGGCTGATCGACCAGACCACCCGGTACGCCCTCGACCACGGCTACCACGTCGTACTCGACGGCATCCTCGACGCCGGCCGGTACGGTGCGATGCTTCGCGGGCTGCACGCCGACCACGCCGGCCGCTCCGCGTTCTACTACTTCGACGTGCCGTTCGACGAGACCGTCCGCCGGCACGCGACGCGCCCGCAGCGGGACGCGTTCGGCGCCGAGGAGATGCGCGGCTGGTACCGGGAGCGGGACCTGCTCGGTCAGGTCCCCGAAACGCTCGTCCCCGCCGCGGCCACGCTGGCGGAGACCGTCGACCGCGTCCTCGCCGACCTCCGGCACCGCTGACCCCGCCGGATGGCGCTTTCCGTCGGGATTCCGAGCCAGCCGACCCGTACCGGAGGGTCCGCCGGCGGGTGGCTGAAACAGTCGTCGCCGTGCCGGACAGGTGCGGGGCCCGGACAGGGGTCCAGATCCGTCCAGCCCTCGTTCCGGCTGTCCGGCGCGCGGATCACGCGCCGGACAGCCGGCTCCGGTACCAGCGCCGCGCGGACGGCACCCACGCCAGCACGATGACCGTGATCGGAAAGCCGAGCGGTACGAGATGGGCGACCCGGTCCACGGCTCCGGCCGGGCCCGAACCCACCAGGTCGGGCCGCACGACCGCGCCGAAGATCCCCAAGGCGATCACCACAGCACACCCCACCGTCAGTACGACCTGCCCGTACCGACGCCGCGCGACATGCAGCACCGCTCCGCCGGTCAACACGACCACGACACCCGGGTCGGCGACGGCGGTGGACCAGTAGTACCCCCGCAGCCAACCCCGGGGCCGGACGAACGAGAGCTCACCGAAACCGGCGCTGTAGCCATGATCCAGCGCGCTCACGGCATCGAGCCAGCCCAGCACGGTCGCCACCACACCCAGACCCGCAAGTACCACCGTGACGGTCACCGCCGCGCCGGGGCGCTGCGGCGCGCTGCGCCCGACGTACAGCCGCATCAGCCACACGGTCACCAGGACCGTCACCGCGACGACCGCCCCGACAAGCCCCAGCACACCGACCATCGTCACGCGTCACCTGACCACCGGTACGCCTGCCACCGGACCTCCACGTCTGCGTGCCGCCCCGCCCGACCGGCAGGCTAGGACAGCCGCCGTAGCAGGCTAGGGCAGCGCCGTGAAATCCGACTGAACACCGCAGCCACCCGCGCCACACCCAGACGGTCCGGGTCGCACAACAGCCGGCCCAGGACATGCCGTCGCTCGGTGCCGTGCCGAGTCTCCGCCACCGGATCAGCGCCCCACCGCGCGGAGCACCAAGGCCGCGACACGCGCCCCGATGTCAAGGAACCCCGAACAAGCCGAAGGACCAGGCGCAA
>NZ_BOMB01000058.1 GCF_016861975.1 Actinocatenispora rupis
GGTACTCAGTCACCGTCCCCTGCGGATCAGTCAACGTGTAATGCCCGTTCACCAAGTGGTGATAGGCCAGCGCAGAGGACTCGTCGCTGCCCTGCCACTGCTTGATCTCGGTGCCGTGGCTGTCGTAGAGGACGTGCTGGTCGCCGGTGGTGGCGACGTAGTGGTCGCCGTGGTAGCGGAAGGTGGTGACGCGGCCGTCGGGCCAGGTCTGGCGCTGCGCGTGGCCGGACGTGTCGTACTCGACGACGGAGCCGTCGGGCTGGGTCACCCGCTGGGCCGGCTGCGCTGTCACGGGCCACCTCCCTGGCGTCCGGGCGGAGGGCACGCCGGAGACGGCCCGGCCCGACCGCAGCCTGCCAGAGGTTGGTGGGTACGCGGCAGTGACCAGTTCGGACGACACGGGCACTACCCAGTTCGCGTGGCCGTGAACCGGTGGGGCGCGGGCGCCGTTACGTGGGCCATGACCGCCACCACGCCGCGCGGCCCCCGTCCCCGCCGCGCCACGCAGCGCGTCGCGACCCGGGGGTGGGGCAGCCACCGCACGATCACCACGGCGTTGCGCGCCGCGTCGAACGGTTCGGTCATCAGCGTGGGCCCGGGGGTGTACCACGAGTCGGTGCTGGTCGACCGGGACGTGACGATCGTCGCGGACCGCGAGCACGGCGTGGTGGAGCTGGTCGCGACGGACGGCCCGGCGCTGGTGAGCCGCGGCGGTGCGGTGACGGTGCAGGGGCTGACGGTGCGCGGCGACGGGCCGGAGGCGGCGGTACGGACGGGCGCCGGCACGTTGACGCTGGTGGACTGCGAGGTGTCGGGTGGCGGCCTGGAGGCGGACGGCTGGGCCACGGCGGCGCTGGAGGGCTGCCGGTTCCGTACCGGAGGGGTGCGGGTGTCGGGCGACGCGCAGGTGACGGTGACGCGGTGCGCGGTGGAGGACGTGGCCGGCGACGCGGTCGTGGTCGCCCAGTCCGCGCGCGCCACGCTGCGCGACTCGACGGTACTGCGCCCGTCCGGCCACGGCGTCGTGCTGACCGACGGCGCGTCCGCGGAGCTGGTGGACTGCACGGTGGCACACACCGCCGGCACCGGGGTGTACGTCGGGGACCGGGCCCGGCTGGTGCTGCGCGACGCGCGGCTCAACGACACGGGCGACGACGCGGTACGGCTGGTCGGCGCGGAGCCGGCCGGCGACGGGGACGAGGGGTGCGTCGCGGAGGTGACGGGAACGATCGTGTCGCGCGGCGCGGCGCACGGCCTCGCGGCGTACGGGGCGGCGCGGGCGACGGTGGCGACCTGCACGGTGGACGGCGCGGCCCGCAGCGGGCTGATCGCGGAGGCCGGCGCGCGGCTGACCGCGGACGGCTGCACGGTCTCGGCCAGCGGCAGCACTGCCCTGGTCGCCCGCGGTACGGCACGGGTCACGGCGGCCGACTGCACGCTGGCCCGGGCCGGCGCGAACGGCGTGTTCGTCGACGGGGAGGCACGTGCCGTACTGCGCGGCTGCGAGGTGCGCGGCTCCTCGTACAGTGCGGTGCATCTGGCCGGGGCGGCGGTGGCGGAGCTGGCCGGATGCACGGTGGCGGGCACGCCGCAGCACGGCGTACACGTGACGGGGCAGGCGATGCTGCGGCTGACCGGCGGCCGGGTGGAGCACTGCGAGATGACCGGCGTCCAGGTGGAGGAGTCCGGCGACGCGACAGTACGGGACGCCACGATCGAGCACGTGTCGGTCGGGATCCGGGTCGACACGCCGCACCGCCCGCTGGTCGAGTCGTGCACGATCGGTACCGCCGCGCAGGCCGGGATGGAGGTCACCGCCGGCGGCGGCCCGACCGTACGGGAGAGCAGGTTCGCCGACAGCGGTGGCGCCGGCGTGTTCCTCGACCGGGAGTCGACGGCCACGCTGGAGGACTGCGTGATCCGCGACAGCGGCGGCAGCGGACTGGTCGTGTGGGACGGCGCCCGCCCCGTCGTCCGTACGCTGCGGGTCGAGCGCTGCGGCAAGAACGGCGTGTACCTGGCGGCCGACGCCGCCGGCGCGCTGGACGACGTGACCGTCTCGGCGAGCCAGTTCCCGGCCGTGTTCGTCGGCAAGGGCGCCCGGCCGCGCTTCCGCCGCTGCCACGTCGAGGACACCGACCGCGACCTGAACGTGGCGGACGGCGCCGAGCCCACGTTCGTCGACTGCACCACCAACGGCGTACGGACCGCGACGATGCCGGCCACGGTCGCCGCGGCCCGCGTACAGGTGGGTGCGCCAGCGGGCGCGCCGGAGCCGGCCGTGCCACCCGAGCCCGGGACCGCCGCGCCGCCGGACCTGGACGTACTGCTCGGTCAGCTCGACGATCTGGTGGGGTTGAGCCGGGCCAAGCACGACGTGGGCACGCTGGTGAAGCTGATGCAGATGGTCAAGCGCCGGCAGGAGGCCGGCCTCGCGCCGCCGCCGCTGTCCCGGCACCTCGTCTTCGCCGGAAACCCGGGCACCGGCAAGACCAGCGTCGCCCGCCTGTACGGGCGGATCCTGCACGCGCTGGGGATGCTCACCCAGGGCCACCTGGTCGAGGTGGACCGCGGCACCCTCGTCGGCGAGTACGTGGGGCACACGGCGCCGAAGACGCAGGCCGCGTTCAAGCGGGCGGTGGGCGGCGTGCTGTTCATCGACGAGGCGTACGCGCTGGTGCCGGACGGGCAGTCCAACGACTTCGGCCAGGAGGCGATCTCCACGCTGGTCAAGCTGATGGAGGACCACCGCGACCAGGTCGTCGTCATCGTCGCCGGGTACCCCGACCAGATGGGCCGGTTCATCGCCGCGAACCCGGGCCTGTCCTCCCGGTTCAACCGCACCCTCACCTTCGACGACTACACCGTCGCCGAACTGGTCGACATCGTCGCGCACCACGCCGCCGAGCACGAGTACGCGGTGCCGGCGCGGACGCGGGAGGCCCTCGGCGACTTCTTCGCGACCACCGACGACGCGCGCCGCTCCGGGAACGGCCGGTTCGCCCGGCAGGTGTTCCAGGACATGACCGAACGGCACGCGTACCGGATCGCCGACGTGGCCGACCCGACGACCGAGCAGCTCAGCGCGCTCCTGCCGGCCGACGTGCCGGACCGCGCACCCGAGTAGCCGACATCCGCCCGACCGTACGAGGAGGAACCGCCATGGCCGACGACAAGGACAAGGATCCGCCGCCGGACGTCAACACCCCCACGCTGACCACCGACGACGCGAACTGGCCGCTGTCCGCGACCGGTGACGTACCGGGCTCGTCGTCGAAGGGCGACGAGGGGCCACCGCCCGTCGTCGACGACTTCGCCGTGACGATCTCGACGCTCCGCGACGCCCAGAAGGAACTGCTGCCCAGCGCGAACGCCGCAGTCACGTCGTACAACACGCTCAAGGAGGCGACCAACGCCACCAAGGGCTGGATCTTCCAGCAAGACCGCCCCGGCGACCTCGGCGAGTACTACTTCTGGAACCCCGCCTCGCAGGGCACGCAGACGCAGCAGGTCCAGCCGGACAAGGACCTCGCGGCGCAGACCCCGAAGATGGAAGCCAGCCTCGACAACGCGCTGCTGTCCATCGCCGACGCCGTCCACCTCGCCGGCCAGCTCGCCTACTACCTGAACCTCGCGGCGCAGGTCTACACCAAGGCCGACAAGGACTCGTTCCTGCCGACCGAATGACCGGGGGTCAGCCGCCCGGGCCGAACGGGAAGCCGCGCGCCACGAGCTCCTCCCGCAGCGCGCGCAGCCCGTAGAACGTCCGCGACTTCACCGTGCCCGGCGGTACGCCGAGCAGCTCCGCGGCCTCGGTCACCGAGTACTGCTGGAAGTAGATGGCGACCACCGCCGTACGCAGCCGCTCCGGCAGGGCGGCGAGCGCGGCCCGGACCTCGCGCGCGTCGAGCAGCCGGTCCAGCTCGTCACCCGACACCGCGAACCCGTCGATCCGCTCGTCCGGCAGCTCGGGCGGGCGGGCCTGCACCGCGCGGATGTGGTCGATGGCGATCCGGCGCGCCACGGTGAACAGCCACGCGCGGCTCCACCGCCCGTCCGCCGAACGCGCCTCCGGGTGCCGCCACGCCCGTACCAGCGTCTCC
>NZ_BOMB01000059.1 GCF_016861975.1 Actinocatenispora rupis
TTGGCGGCCGCACCGTTCGCCGCAGTCCCGCCGTTCGCCGTGGCATCGTTCTTGGCGGCCGCACCGTTTGCCGCGGGTCCGGCGTCGCTCGCGGCGCCACCGTTCGTGGCAGGCCCGCCGTTCTCCGCGGTCCCGCCGTTCGGCGCGGCACCACTGTTCGCGGCCGGTCCGCCGCTGTTCGCGGCGGGTCCGGCATTGTTCGCGGGTCCACCGTTCGTGGCGGGCCCGGCGCTCGCCGCGGTCCCGCCGTTGCGGGGCGGGGGCATGGCGCCCAGGACCGGCCAGCCGTCGTCGACGGGCGGTTGCTCCCGAACCGGTGGCGGGTCGTCCACCGGGCCGCCGTTCTCGCCGGAGCCGGCGCCGTCCACAGGTCCCGCGTCCTTCCCGGTACTCGCGGCCCTCGCGGTGCCGGCGTCCTTGGCGGGTTCGGCGTTGCCGGCCGGTTCGGCGTTCCCGCCCGGCCAGCCCGCACGTACGGTCGGAGCGAACCCCGCCCCAGCGCCGCCGTCCGTCCCGGTGTCGGCGGGCTCGGCGGCGCCAACCGCACGGGCGCTGAGCGCGGTACCGGCGCCGGCAGGGTCCCCGGCAACGCCTTCCGTGGTGCCCGCGTCCTTCGGCGGGCCGGCGGGCCGGGCGTACGTGCCGGGGCCGCCCGGCGGGTCGGCGTCCCCGGACGGGTCGCCGTCCTTCGGCGGGTCCTCGTCGTCGGGTCGCGCCGGGCGGACCAGCCGGCGGATCCGGAGGACCAGCAGTGCCGCCGCGACGAGGCCGATGAATCCGACGATGACCAGCGCGGACGTGCGTCCCGCGGGCGGCAGCGTACCGGCACTGAGGGTCTGGTCGGTGGCCTCCGCGGCGGCGCGGCGCTCCTCGGGCAGGCTGCGGGTGACGGAGCCGGCCGGGTCGATCATGCCGTAGCCGTACTTGCCGTCGGGGGCGCGCTTCGACATCCGGTCGGCGGTCGCCGCGATCCGGTGCCCGACCTGCTCCGCGCTGAGCGCCGGGTACGCGGCGCGCACCAGCGCGGCCTCCGCCGCCGCGTACGCCACGGCGTAGGCGGTGCCGTTGCTGGCGAGGACGCCGGTGCCGGTGACGCCGAGGGTCGCGACGTTCATGCCGGGCGCGACGACGTCCACCGCACCCGACCGGTACGTGCCGGCGAGTTGCCCGTCGACGCCGACGCCGCCGACCCGCAGCACCGCACTGCCCCCGGTGCCCGGTGGGTACGCGGGGGCGGACGTGCCGGGGGCGGCGGTCACGACAACGATGTCGTGGTGCACGGCGGCGTCGATCGCCTTGGCCACGGCCTTGTCGGTGAGGTCCACATAGGACCCGAGGGCGATGACGGTGGCCCCGGACGACACGGCGACCTCGATGCCGGCGGCCTCGTCGACGGGCCGGGCCTTCGGGCTGGTGGTGACGATCCGGACGGGCAGGACGGTGGCGTCGGGCGCGAGGCCGGACACGCCGCCGCCCTTGGCGGCCTGCGCCACCACGAGGCTGGTCATCGACGTACCGGTGCCCAGGCAGTCGGTGTTGCCGCGGCCGGAGCCGGACACCAGGTCGGCGCCGAGCGCGACGTGCCGGCCGAGTTGCGGCAGGCTGCCGTCCGCGCCGGAGTCCACGACGGCGACGAGCTGGCCCTTGCCGCGGCTGCGCCGCCACGCCTGGTCCGGCGCGAGCCGCAGCCCGGCCCAGTTGGACGCCTCCCCGGAACTGGCCGCGGAGGCGCACTTGCCGCCGAGGTTGGTCGGCTTGGACGGCCGGGTACTCGGCACCGACGCCGGCCCGCCCGGCGCCCGGCCCGGGGTACTGTCGCCGCTCTTCGGAGTGCCGCTGGTCGTCGGCGCCGGCGGGACGGACGCCCCGGCCGGGAGCAGCCCGTACTGCACGCCGCTGCCGACCGCGTCCCACGGCAGGACGAGTTCCCAGCCGGCGTGCAGTTTCGCGGGGTCGGTGAGCTTGCCCTTGTCGGGCTGGGTGCGCCCGGCGTTCAGGTTGAAGATCTCGACGGAACGCTTCGCGCTGCCCAGAAACCGCTCGGAGATCTCGTCCAGCGTCTCCGGCGCCCCCTGGTACGACTTCGCGACCGTGTAGTACTTCACGTACTGGGTGCTGTCCTGCGGGTCGGCGGCGGCGGGGCCGGCGACCGTGCCGCCGACCAGCCCACCGACCACCGCGACGACGAACGCCACCAGCGCGGCGCGCGCCCGGGTACTCACCTGCTCAGCAGCCACCGCTGGTCCTTCGCGTAGTCCTGCTGGCCCCACTGGTCGATGGTGCCGCCGTCGGAGGTGTTCAGGTCGTCGCCGTACACGTCGAGCACCTTGCGCGACTTGCAGTTCAGCAGGTGGAAGGTGTCGTTGCCGGCGGGCTCGAAGTGCCACATCTGGGTCCGGGCCGTGTCGTTCGGGTCCGCCTGCACGATCGACGCGCCGTCCTGGGTCGACCCGCCCTTCACCGCCAGCACCTTGCCGCTGTACCCGTTGACGATGTGGTACCACCCGCGCATGTGTGGGACGGGCACGATCTTCCAGAACTGGTCCTTGCCGCGCTTGTCCCGGTACTGCTGGATCGTCACCCCGGCGCCCGGGTTGTTGTCGTCGCCCGGCACGTCGAGGACCTTCTGGCTGAACCCGTTCTTGATCTGGTACTGCACGGACAGGTCGACCTGCAGCTCGTACGGCAGCGGCACCGGGTTCGTCCCGTGGGCCCGCCCGGACGGCGACGGGGACGGGCTGTGCGACGGGCTCGGCTTGGTGGACGGCTTCGCCGGGGCGAGCCGGGTGTCCTTCGAGTAGTAGTCCACGTAGGACAGGACGCGGTCGGCGTTGTCCTGCAACGACTTCGACTGCGGCACCCCGCCCGCCTGCCGGATCGCCGTCGCGCTCCACTGGAACGCCGCCAACGCCAGCGTGTACGGGTCGCCCGAGGTCAGCGCGGACAGCTGGCCGGCGAGGTCGCACATGGTGCTGCCGAGCATCGGGATCGCCGAGTCCGGGTTCCACGGGGAGGCGGTCGCCGGGTCCGACCGGCTCGCGTACGTCGACCAGATCTCCGGCAGGAACTGCGCGATGCCCTGCGCGCCGCCGGCGGACTGCTTGTTCGGGTCGAAGCCGGACCCGGCCATCAGCTGCGCGGCGATCCGGGCCGGCGTCACCGCCGGGCAGATCCGCCCCGCCTTCAGCACGTCCGCCACGTACGCGTCGGGCAGCGGTTTCGCTGCCTCGGGCGCCACCTCCGGGGTCGCCGCCGGATCCGGGGTGCCGGTGTCCGTGCCGCCGAACTCCGGCTGGCGCGCGTACCAGTCCGAGTACGCCGCGACGGTGTCCACGTACTTCTGCGCCTCGGCCGGGATGCCCTTGACCTTGCGTACCGCGTCCGGGCCGACCTTGGTCGCCGCCACCGCCGTACGCCACGGGTCGCCGGGGACGCCCGCGGTCCGCAGCTCGCCGACCATCTCGCAGGTCTGGTGCGCCAGCGCGACGATGCCCGCCTGCGGATCGGTGTCCTGCGCGTCCGGCCACGGATGCCACCTGCGCCAGCCGGCCTGGTCGAGCCCGGCCAGGCCACGCCGCCCACCGGTACCGACGGCGGCGGCGTCGAAGCCGCTGGCCGCCATCACCTGCCCGGCCAGCCGGGGCGCGGTCAGCGACGGGCAGGACAGCGCCGCGGTCTGGATGGTCCGCAGGTCGGTCGCCGACACGGGCTTGCCGGTCAGCTCACCGTTGTCCGCGAGCTTCGGCTCGAACGCCAGGTAGCCCTGCGCGCCCACGGCCAGGATCAGTACCAGGACGAGCACCGAGCCGGGCCACCGCCCGTGGATGACCGGGCGGAACACGCCCGCGGTGATGGTGAGGAAGCGTCGGGAGAACGTTCGGATGGCGGTCCGTCTCACGGTTCACTCTCTCCTGTACGTCTGCTGTCGCCCTCACGACGGGCGAAACAGCCGCCCGGTTCATCGGCCGAGCACGAGGAGGAGGGCACGCGGAAGTCCGCCTTCACTGGCTCGGGGTGGGCTGCTCGCGCAGCCTGGAGTGTGCCCGCCGACGTGTCGTGGTCCGGGTGACCCACCGATCCGGCCATCGCGACAATGCGAGTCCCACTCGGGTTCACACCCTAGCGGACCGGGGAATACGGGCAAACCCCCGCGGACGCCGGGCAGTGGAAGTACCGGCGTGAGGAACCTCGCACGCGTCGGTGTCCCGTGCGCGCAACCACCGCACGGTCGAACCGTGTTGCGGCGCGCGTCATCCAGAGTTCGACGAGCGGTCCGACCAGGTACCCGGTCAGGTCGTGGGGCGCTGGGCGTACGCCTCGATCTCGATCCGCATCCGGGGATCGGCGAGCCCGCACACGAGCATGGTCGCCGCCGGCCGTACGTCGCCGAACCAGGCGCGCAGCACCGGCCAGCACGGCTCGAAGTCGGCACGGTCCGGCAGCAGGTACCGCACGCGTACCACGTCGGCCATGGTGCAGCCGGCCTCCGCGAGCGCGGCCGCGATGTTGCGCAGGCACTGCTCCGCCTGCGCCACCACGTCGTCCGCGATCGTCATGGTCGCGTAGTCGAAGCCGGTCGTCCCGGACACGTGCACCTGGTCGCCGACCACCACGGCGCGGGCGTACCCGATCTGGTCCTCGAAGGTCGAGCCGCTGAACACCGCACGTCGTTCCGTCACCCCCGGAACGCTATGTGACCAGCGCGAACACGTCCACCTGCGGGGTGCGGTCAGTTGTGGCAGAGGCGGGCCGGGTGGCCGGGTACCGCCGAGCAGACGAACACGCCGCAGTTGCCGCCGCGGGGGTACCAGACGCCGGTCGGCTCGGCGACGCGCACGTACGTGGCCGTGTCGGGCGTCCGGTCGCGGTCCTCCACCGGCCACCACCGCGACGGCTGGCCGGACGCCGTCTCCGACCATTCGGCGGTGTCGAACTGGATCAGCAGCTCGGCCGGCGCGCCGCAGCTCGTGCACACCAGTTCGGTCGGCATGTCGGCGCCGTCCCAGCGCATGCTGCCGCCGACCTTGTACCCCGGCGCCGCCGACACCTCGTCGTACTCGGGCGGGTAGAGCGCCGGGGACGGTCGCCAGGCGCGGAGCCGGCGCAGGACGTCGGCGGGCAGTTCCTCGAACCACGGGTACTCGGTGACGCGCTCCGGGTCGAGTACGCACGGGCGCGGGATCGACTCGTCGGCGTGGTCGGCCGGGTCGGGCCGCGGCTGCCGGGCGATCCGGACGACGTCCGCGGCGCGCCGCCAGTACACGCGAACGGACTCGGGGTCGCCGTCCGGCTCGCCGTGGAAGCTGCCGCACCACAGCACCTGCACCAGATCCGTACCGGGTGGGAAGCGGATCTCGCCGACGTCGGCCGCGGTGAGCTGGACCACCGCCAGCATCCGTACGCCCGGCTCCAGGGCGCAGTACCGGCTTCGTGCGCAGGTCGGCCACGGTTCGCCGGACGGCCACAGGAGCCGCCCGCCGAGGTGGCTCCCCCGTACGTCGGGGCGGCCGCGGCGCGGGTGCAGCCGCACCGTGGTGCGCGCGTACGCGGCGAGGCCGGGCACCTCCGCCGCGAGATCGTACGGCGGCGGTCCGGTGGTGTGCGTCATCCGCGCCATCCTGCCACCGCCGCGCACCGGGACACCGGCGGCGCCGGGCCCGGGCCTGGTTCGGCCCTGCGCGAAAAGCCGGTCGTACGGCCGGATCCGGCGCCTATCCTCCGGGCATGGCGGAGCAGCGTACGGTCGAGGTCGGCGGGATCCGGTTGGCGTACCGGGTGTCCGGTGCGCCGGACGCGCCGCCACTGGTCCTGGTGCACGCGCTGGGCGAGAACGCCGACGACTGGGCGACGGTCACGCCGGAGCTGGCCCGGCGACACCGGGTGTACGCGGTCGATCTGCGCGGCCACGGCCGGAGCGACTGGCCCGGCGACTACTCCCTCGAACTCATGCGCGCGGACGTACTCGGGCTCCTCGACGCGCTCGGGCTCGACCGAGTGGACGTGATCGGGCACTCGCTGGGCGGGATCGTGGCGTACCTGGTCGCGGCGGAGCGGCCGCACCGGGTGCGCCGGCTCGTACTGGAGGACGTTCCGGTGCCGCGGCCCCGGACGGCGGTCGCACCGACCCGACCGGACGGCGCGCTGGCGTTCGACTGGGAGATGGTGCTGGCCGTCCGGCGCCAGGTGGACACGCCCGATCCGGCCTGGCTGGCGCGGCTCGGCCGCATCACCGCCGACACCCTCGTACTCGGCGGCGGCCCGGACAGCCACGTACCCCAGGACGGCGTCGCCGAGCTGGCGCGGCGCGTTCCCGGGGCGCGGGCGGTCACCATCCCGGTCGGGCACCTCGTCCACCACGCCGCGCCGGCGGAGTTCACGGCGGTGGTGTCGGCGTTCCTGTCGGCGGATCCGACCCCGGATCCGTGACGTGGCGCGGAATCCCGCCCCGGGACGCCTCGGTACGTTCGGGCAGCAGCAGGACCGCGCCGACCAGGAAGCAGACCGCGCCGACGAACGTCTGCGCGTCGGCACGCGCGAGGTCGCGTACCTGGCCGGTCACCGGGTTGATGTACCCGGCCACCGCGGACACGCCGAACGCGACCGACCCGAGCAGGTTCACCAGCGTGATCCACCAGCCCCAGGACCGCGGCCGCCAGGCGATCCAGCCGTGGCAGGACTCGTACCAGGCGAGCAGGCTGGAGACGAGGAAGCAGATCGAGCCGATCGCGTCCGGCCGCCACACGTGCTGGTGCGCGGCGCTCGCGGACAGGTCCTGCACCACCGCCACCCCGGTACTGACGTTGAAGTACAGGGTGCCGACGAGCTGGATCGCGGTGGCCCACCAGTCGATCCGCCTCGGCTGCACGGTGAAGAACCGCCGGCGCGCGGGAGTCCCCGCGTCCACCGCCTCCCGGTACGACAGGAACGACGCCGCGGTGAAGAACAGCGACCCGACGAAGTACGTGACGGTGTCGGCGCGGGCGCCGGTTGCGCTGGCGTACCAGGGGATCGAGCCGAGCGCGAACAGCAGCGAGCCGACCGCGAACAGGACGGCGATCCACCAGCCGCGCGCCCGCGGCGCCCACCACGTCGACCCGCCGGCGGGCGCCTGGTGCTTGCGGTGGAAGCGCGAGCCGAGCCGCACGACCGCCCCGTCCGCGCGTACGTGGTCGACGAACGTCGCCGGGGCGCCGGCACTGCGGCGTGGTCGGGGCATGTCGAGAGCTGCGGTCAGAGCGCGGCGGCGCCGGCCTCCGCGACGGCCTGGTCCTGCGCGCCGGTGCCACCGCTGACCCCGATCGCACCGACAACGCTTCCGTTGCGCCGCAACGGAATCCCACCGGCGAAGATCATGATGCGGCCGCGGTTCGACGCGTGGATACCGTAGAACTGGCTGCCCGGCTGCGCGTTCTCCCCCAGCGCCCTGGTCTCGATGTCGAACGCCCGCGCCGTGAACGCCTTGTTGATGGAGATGTCGACGCTGCCCAGCCACGCGCCGTCCATCCGGACGTGCGCCACCAGGTTGCCGCCGGCGTCCGCGACGGCCACGTTCATCGGCTGGCCCACCTCGGCGGCCCGGGCCTCGGCGGCGGCGATCACCCGCCGCGCGTCCTCCAGCGAAACGGTGTCCATCTACCGCACCCCCGTGTACGCGATCTGGTCATGGCCGTGGCTTGAGCACGATCTTCGAGTAGCCGTCCTCGCGCCGGTCGAAGCGGGCGTACGCGTCCGGCGCGTCGGCGAGCGGAAGTTCCTGGGAGACAACGAAACCAGGGGTCGCGCGACCCGCGACGACCAGGTCGCGCAGCTGCCGGTTGTACGCCTTGACGTTCGCCTGGCCGGTGCCCATCCGCAGGCCCTTCTCGAAGAACCGGCCCATCCGGAACAGCAGCTCCCCCTTGGCGGCGTGCTCGTTCGGCGCGCCCGGGTCCGACGGCACGTACAGGCCGACGACGCCCAGCGCACCGGTCGGCCGCACCGCCTCCACCAGGTTGTTGAGTACGACGGCGGGTTGTTCCTCGCCGCTGTCCACGGTCGCCTGGTAGCCGACAGCGTCGATGCCCTTGTCCGTACCGACGCCGCCGGTCCGGTCCTTGATCTGCGCGACCGGGTCACCGGCGCCGAAATCCACCGGTACGGCGCCGATCCGCTCGGCGAGGCGCAGCCGGGACGGCACCCGGTCGACGCTGTACACGGCGGACGCGCCGCGCAGCAGGCACGAGTACGCGGCCATCAGACCGACCGGGCCGGCGCCCATCACCGTGACCGTCTCGCCGGGACGCACGTCGGCGAGAACCGCGGCGTGGTACCCGGTCGGGAAGATGTCGGCCAGCATCGCGAAGTCGTTCTCGTGCGCGGTACCCGGGGGCAGTTGCAGGCAGTTGAAGTCCGCGAACGGCACCCGCAGGTACTCGGCCTGCCCGCCCCGGTACGGTCCCATCGAAACGTATCCGTAGGCGCCGCCGGCGAAACCGGGGTTCACGGTCAGGCAGAAGCCCGTCTTCCCGGCGAGGCAGTTGACGCAGAACCCGCACGCCACGTTGAACGGCATCGACACCCGGTCGCCCACCCGGACGGACACCACGCCGGCGCCCACCTCCGCCACGATGCCCATGTTCTCGTGGCCGAACACGATGCCCGCCTCCGCGGCCGTGCGCCCCTCGTACATGTGCAGGTCGGAGCCGCAGATGCAGGTGGAGGTCACCTCCACCACGGCGTCCGTCGGCGCCTCGATGGTCGGGTCGTCGACCTGTTCCACCGTGACCCGGTGCGGCTCCTGGTACACGACGGCCCTCATGGCGAACCCCCACCGTCTCGACGCCACGTCCGGAACGTGCGACATGCGTTGCGCGGCAACGCGAGTAGCACGCCACGGCACCGCGGGCCGCACCAGCCGACCGTACTCCCGGGGCCCGGACGACACGTCCGGAACGCCACAGAGCCGGTCCGCGGACCCCCGAAAGGGATCCGCGGTCCGGTCGGTGGTGCTGTCCGTTTTCTGTGCCGGTGGGAGCCTCGGCCCGGCCCGGACGGTCAGTGGGGGTCGATGCGGTGCCCGGTGAGGGCGCGCGCGATGACGAGCCGCTGGATCTCCGCCGTACCCTCGAAGATCTGGTAGATCTTGGCGTCCCGGTGCATCCGCTCGACCGGGTGGTCCCGGCTGTACCCGGCGCCGCCGAGGATCTGGATCGCGCGCTCGGTGACCCACACGGCCACGTCGCCGGCCTTGAGCTTGGACATCGAGCCCTGCGCCGCGTCGAACGTCTGCCCGGTGCGGCCCATCCACGCGGCCCGCCACACCAGCAGCCGCGCCGCGTCGATCTCGGTACGCATGTCCGCGAGCGTGAACGCGATCGACTGATTGTCCACAATGGACCGTCCGAACTGGACCCGCGTCTTCGCGTACTCCAGCGCGTACTCGTACGCGGCGCGCGCGATGCCGAGGGCCTGCGCGCCGACGGTCGGCCGGGTCAGCTCGAACGTACGGAACGCGGCGTGGCCGCCGCTGCCGTGCGACTCGCGGGCGCGGGCGAGCCGTTCGTCCAGCTTCTCCCGGCCGCCGAGCACGCACCGCCCCGGTACGCGGACGTCGTCGAAGAACACGTCGGCGGTGTGCGACGCGTGCAGCCCGTGCTTGCGGATCTTGCGGGTGGACTCCACCCCGGCCGTGCCCGGCGGTACGACGAAGGCGGCCTGGCCGCGGGTGCCGAGCGACGGGTCCACCGACGCGACGACCACGTGCACGTTGGCGATGCCGCCGTTGGTGATCCACGCCTTCTGCCCGTTGATGACCCACTCGTCGGTCGCCTCGTCATAACGCGCGCGGGTACGCATCGCGGACACGTCGGAGCCGGCCTCGGGCTCGGACACGCAGTACGCGGCGAGTTTGGGGTCGTCGGCGTCGCCGAAGCAGTCGGGCACCCACTCGGCGAGCTGGTCGGGCGTGCCGGCGGAGAAGATGCCGGCGACGGCGAGCGTGGTGCCGAAGACGGCCATGCCGATGCCGCCGTCACCCCAGAACAGCTCCTCGTTGGCGATCGGCAGCGACAGGCCGGCGGGATCGGCCCACAGCTCGGCGAGCGTCTCGAACCCGTACAGCCCGATCTTGGCGGCCTCGGCGATGACCGGCCACGGCGTCTCCTCGCGCTCGTCCCACTCGGCCGCGGCGGGCCGTACGACCTCGGCGGCGAAGCCGTGCACCCAGTCGCGGAGGTCGCGCTGCTCCTCGGAGAGTTCCAGTGAGAACACGGTCGATCACGCCTTCGGGATGTCGAAGTATCCGGTCAGCCCGGCGCCGAGGCCGAGGTCGCCGTCCAGCCGCAGCTTGCGGGTCATGAACAGGGCGGGCCCGGATGCGTTGCCGGACACCAGTTTCAGGAAGCTCACCGCGTCGGTGGTGATGGTCAGCCGCGGCTCGGCGTCGGTCGGCGGGCCGACCGTGCAGGCACCGTCCGCGATGACCTGCTCGTACTCGTCCGGGCCGGGGTCGCCGGTGATGGTCCAGCGGATGACGGCGCGCAGCGTGGCCGCCTTCTCCGGCCGCAGCCGGCTCGACATCCGCGCGAACACCTCGTCGAGGACGGCACGCCGGTGCGGCCCGGACATCGCGTCGGTCAGCTCCGCCTTCGACGCCTGCTTGACGAGTCGGGCGAACTCGGCCGGCTCCAGCGCGGCGAAGTCCAGTGCGGACAGGTCGAGGGCCGCCATCAGCGCCACTCCTTACTCCGAAGTAACCCTACTTCCGAGTAAGGTTAGACGCCGGGTCGGTAGGGTGGCAAGAGTGAGGGAACCATCGGCGGCGAAACCGAAGCGGCTGCCGCGTGCCGTGCGCGAGCAGCAGATGATGGACGCCGCGGTCGCCGAGTTCGCCCGGCGCGGCTACCACGCCGCGTCGATGGACGAGATCGCCGAGCGCGCCGGCATCTCCAAGCCGATGCTCTACCTCTACCTCGGCAGCAAGGAGGACCTGTTCCTCGCCTGCATCCGGCGCGAGGCCGACCGCGTGCGCACCGCCGTCACCTCCGTACTCGACGACGGGCTCGCGCCGGACGATCAGTTGTGGACCGGGCTGCGCGCGTTCTTCACCGTGGTCGCCGAGCACCGCGACGCGTGGCTGGTGCTGCACCAGCAGGCGCCGGCGCACGGCGATCCGTTCGCCACCGAGGTCGCCGCCCTGCGTACGTCCATTGTGGACTTCGTGGCGGTGCTGATCCGGCGCAGCGTGGCCGAACGGGCCGGCGCGCGCTCCCGCCGGCGTACCGTGGACGACACGGCGGCGCTCGCGCACGCGCTCGTCGGATCGTGCGAGGCGCTCGCCGACTGGTCGGTCACCGCGGACGAGGACCCCGACACGACCGCCGCCCGGCTGATGAACTTCGCCTGGTTGGGCCTGGACAACCTGCTCCGCGGCGAACGGTGGGCTACGCCCAGGACCCGGCGACGAGTACCCGGTCGTCGGTCGGCGCGCTGAGGGCGAACACCCCGCCGGTGCCGTCGAACCGCGCGCCGAACCCCGCCCGGCCCGGCACCCGCACCGGCCGCACGAACCGGACCTCCACCGTGTACGCGTCGGGCAGCCGCCCGCCCAGCGCAGCCAGGCACCGGGCGGCGCTCCACATCCCGTGCGCGATCGCCGTACGGTAGCCGAACGGTCGGGCGGTCGCCGCGGACAGGTGGATCGGGTTACGGTCGCCGGACACCGCGCCGTAGCGCCGGCCAATCCCGTTCGGCACCACCACGTACGCGGTGGCCGGCACCGGCTCCGGCGGCTCCTCGTCCACCGCCGCACCCGGTACGGTCGCCCCGCGCCGCAGGTACGTGGAGCGGCCCTGCCACACCTCCTCCGCCCCGACGAGCACGTCGGTCACCAGATCGACGGTGGCGCCGCGCCGGTGCGGGACCAAGCGCTCCGCGTGCACGCGTACGGTGAGCGGCTCGGTGACGCCGACCGGCCGGCGTACCGTGATGCGCTGGCGCACGTGCACCAGGCCGGGCAGCCGGAACGGGAACGACCGGTCCGCCATCAGCCGCAGCGCCGTCCCGCCCGCCAGCACGTGCGGGTACGCCGGCGGCAGCGGACCGCTCAGCGTGGCGCCGCAGACCCGCGCGTACCGGGTGAGGTGGTCGGGGTCGACGCGCGCGGTCGCCTCCAGCACCGTGTCCGGTACGTCCACAGTGGACGGTCGGGGCAGCAGTCCGCGCAGGTACTCGGTGAGCACCGCGCCACCTCCTCCTCGGTAGCTCCTGAGGCGTGTCCGCACAGAGCCGGCCAGCGACCTGTGCGGACACGGCCTACGCGCCGAGCATGCTCTGGCCGCAGACCCGGACGGTCTGGCCGGTGATGCCGGCCGAGCCGGGCTGCGCGAGCCAGGCGACCGCCTCCGCCACATCGACGGGCAGCCCGCCCTGCGCAAGACTGTTGGCGCGCCGCCCGATCTCGCGTACCGCAAGGGGCATGGTCGCGGTCATCCGGGTCTCGATGAAGCCGGGCGCCACCGCGTTGATCGTGCCGCCCCGCGCGGCCAGCACCGGAGCGTACGCCTCGACGAGGCCGATGACGCCGGCCTTGCTGGTGGCGTAGTTGGTCTGGCCGGCGGCGCCGGCGATACCGTTGAGCGAGGACAAGCACACCACCCGGGATTCCTTGCCCAGCAAGCCGTCCGCGACCAGTCCGGCTGTGATCGCTTGCTGCGCGACAAGGTTCACGGTCAGTACGATGTCCCACTCGGCCTCGGTCATCTTCGCCAGCGTCCGGTCCCGGAGTACGCCGGCGTTGTGGACCAGGACGTCGACCCCGCCGTACCGCTCGGTCAGGTAGCCGGCGAGCGTGGCGGGCGCGTCGTCGGCGGTGATGTCGAGGTGCAGCGCGACACCGGCGATCCGGTTGGCGACGGCGGCGAGCGCCTCCCCCTGCGCCGGTACGTCCAGGCACACGACCCGGGCGCCGTCCCGGGCCAGCGTCTCGGCGATGGCCGCGCCGATCCCCTGCGCCGCGCCCGTCACCACCGCGGTACGCCCGGCCAACGGTGCCGCCGGATCGCTGTCCGGCACCGCCGCCGGGCCGACGTCGATCACCTGCCCCGACACGTACGCCGAGCGGGGTGAGAGCAGAAACCGCACCGTGGAGCCGATCCCGGCGTCGGCGCCGGACGCGACCCGCAGCAGCGAGACGGTGATGCCGCGGCCCACCTCCTTGCCGAGCGACCGGACGAACCCGGTCAGCGCGCGCCGGGCGATGTCGGCGGCGGGGTCGGCGCCGTCCGGCGGGCGGCACAGCACGAGGATCCGGCCGCCGGTACGCACCGAGCGCACCCGGCCGGTGAAGAACGCGTGCAGCGCGCGCAGTCCGGCCGGGCCGGCGATGTCACCGGAGTCGAACACCAGCGCCGCCGGCCGTTCCGCCCCCGCCACGATCTCCACGCCGGTACCGTCCAGCGCCGTGCGTACGGCGGCGGCCAGCGCGCCGTCACCGCCGAGCAGCACCGGCCCCGGTACCGGCGGATCGCCGTTCCGGTGGCGCGGCAGTACCGCGGGGCGGGGCAGGCCGAGGCGGCGGGCGATCGCCCGACCGGGGCCCGAGGACGTGACGCGCTGGTACCGGTCGACCATGGACACATCCTTACTTGCGGGTAAGGTCGGCCGCAAGTATGGTCCTCCCCGTGAAGGTCGGCGTACTCGGCGGAAACCGGATCCCGTTCGCCCGGGCGAACGGGCGCTACGCCACGGCCTCCAACCAGGACATGCTGACCGCCGCGCTGGACGGGCTGGTCGCCCGGTTCGGCCTGGCCGGCGAGCGGTTGGGCGAGGTCGTCGGCGGCGCGGTCCTCAAGCACAGCCGCGACTTCAACCTCACCCGGGAAAGCGTGCTCGGCACCCGGCTCGACCCGCGCACCCCCGCGTACGACATGCAGCGGGCCTGCGCGACGAGCCTGGAGGCGGCCGTCGCGGTCGCCAACAAGATCGCGCTGGGGCAGCTCGACGCGGGGATCGCCTGCGGCGTGGACACCGCGAGCGACGTACCGATCGGGGTCAACGAGGACCTGCGTACCGTGCTGCTCGCGGCGAACCGGGCGCGCGGCATTTGGCCACGGGTACGGGCGCTCAGCGGCCTGCGGCCCGGTCAGGTCGTCCCGGAGATCCCGCGGAACGCGGAGCCGCGCACCGGCCTGTCCATGGGCGAGCACGCCGCGCGTACCGCGGAGCAGTGGGACATCGGCCGCACCGAGCAGGACGAGCTGGCCGCCGCGAGCCACCGCAACCTCGCCGCGGCGTACGACGCGGGGCTGCTCGACCACGACGTCACACCGTACCTGGGGCTGACGCGCGACGAGATCCTGCGACCGGACTCCACTGTGGAGGGTCTGGCCCGGCTGCGTACGGTGTTCGGCAGTTCGACGATGACCGCGGGCAACTCGACGCCGCTGTCCGACGGCGCCGCCTCCGTCCTGCTCGCCTCGGACGAATGGGCGAAGCAGCACCGCATCCCCGTGCTCGCGCACCTGGTCGACGTGCAGTCCGCCGCGGTCGACTTCGTGCACGGCACCGACGGCCTGCTCACCGCCCCGGTGTACGCGGTGCCGGTCCTGTTGGCGCGCAACGGACTCACGCTCGCCGACATCGACCTGTTCGAGGTACACGAGGCGTTCGCGGCGCAGGTGCTCGCCACCCTCGCCGCGTGGCGCGACCCGGAGTTCTGCGCCGAGCACCTCGGGCTGTCCGAGCCGCTCGGCGAGGTCGACCGCGACCGGCTCAACGTCGCCGGATCCTCGCTCGCCACCGGCCACCCGTTCGCCGCGACCGGCGCGCGCATCCTCGCCACCACGGCGCGGCTGCTGCACGAGCGCGGCGCCCGGCGCGGACTGGTGTCGATCTGCGCGGCTGGCGGTCAGGGTGTCGTCGCCCTGGTGGAACGGATCCCGCCGGCGCGCAGACGCCGTCCGGCCAAGAAGACCGCCGCGAGCTGACGGGAGGCGGGTGAGATGTCCGGGGCCGGTACCGCCACGCCGACGGACACACCCGCGCCCGGCTCCCGCATCCCGCGCCGGCCCGCGCCGCTGATCCCCGCCACGATCGGCTTTCCCTTACCCGGCAACGATGTCAGCCGGCGGCGCGCCACGCGACCGCCCTCGTACGCGATCCGTCGGTGGCTCCGCGCCGCCGAGTTCGACGCACCGGACGAGTCAGGACCCGACATGCGCTGACAGGGGTGGTCCACAGTGGACCCGTACCAGCAGGGGGACGACCTGGTCGCCGAGACCAGGGTGACGGTGTGGCCGGCGCGGCACCCGTGGGGCACGACCGGGCGCGCGATGCTCGGCCTCGGCTTCATCCTGCTGGTACTCGCCCTGCTGGCGTCATCC
>NZ_BOMB01000060.1 GCF_016861975.1 Actinocatenispora rupis
TAAGTACCCGTGGGAACGGAATCGGCCCGATCGGAGCGTGATGCGGTGCCGTACAGCCACCGTCCCGACGAGATCCTCACCATCCTGCGTACCGGCCGGGCGCCGGAACTGCCGCGGCTGCTCGCGGCGGCGGTGAAGGCCCACCTCTGCGTCAGCGAAACCGAGATCCTCCTCGTCGACTACCGGCAGTCCGCGCTGACCGCGATGGACACCGCCGCCGATCCGGTACCGGTCGACGGCAGTCCCGAGGGCCGCGCGTTCTCGTCCCAGGAGCCGGTCGTCGCCCCGCACGGCCCCGACACCGTACGGCTGCTGTGCCCGCTGACCGCCCGCGGCCAGCGCCTCGGCGTCCTCGCCGGCACGTTCACCGAACCGCCGGACGCCGAGACCCGCGCCCAGTGGCAGGAACTCGCCGCGGACGTCGCGCACGAGATCGTCGTCGCCGAACAGACCACCGACCGGTTCCGCCGCGCGCGCCGCCGGCGCCGGCTCACCCTCGCCGCCGAGATCCAGTGGGACACCCTGCCCGCCCGTTCGGTCACCACCCCCGAGTACTCCTTCGCCGGACAGCTCGAACCCGCGTACGAGATCTGCGGCGACACGTTCGACTGGTCCGTCGACGAGACCGGCCTGACCGCGGTCGTGGTCAACGGATCCAACCACGGCACCTCCGCCGCGGTACTCACCAACTTCGTCATCGCCGCGCTGCGCAACGCCCGCCGCTCCGGCGACGACGTCGCCGCCCAGATGAGCCTCGCCAGCGACCTGCTCTACACCGAACACGGCGGCGCGCGCAGCGTCGACGCCCTCGGCCTCCGGTACGAGCCCGCCGGGCACCTCCTGCTCGCCGCATCCACCGGCAGCGCCCGGATGGTCCGCCTGCACGGCACCTCCGTCAGCACCGTCGACCTTCCCGCGCAGCCGCAACTCGGCTCCGACGAGGAGATCGAGTACCGGGCCACCCGGGTCGAGGTCGCACCCGGCGACCGCGTACTGGTCGTCAGCGACGGCGTGCACACGGCCGTCAACCCCGCACGGGAGGCGTTCGGGCTCGCCGCCCTCGGCCAGGTACTCCGCCGCACCCGGCTGCAGCCGTGCGGCGAGGCCGTGCGTACCGTGATCCGGGATTCGGTGACACACCACGGATCCGCGCTCGACGACGACGCCGTGGTCACCTGCCTCGACGTGCACCCGACAACCCCACACTGACCGCGTACTCCCGCGCTGTGGGTACCGCGGTCGCGCGCGCTGCGCACGCTGTCGCCGGGCGGAACCGGTGCGGCGCAACGAATCCAGCGGTCACCGTGGTTCAGGCGCACAGCGTTCGACCGCCGGAACGCAAGGCCCTTGTCACGGTGGCGCGGCACTCCGTCGCGCCACCGTGCTGCACGCATCGCGTCCTGCCGCGTAACCGCCACGCACCTTGAACGTCACGACAGAACGGGCATAGCGGTCCGGTGCTGATGTGCGCGAACGAACCCTGGATCGAACCGGAACGTCGCCGGTTCGCGGTCTCGCCGCTGCGCCAGACCCATCGTCCTGGCGCTCTGTCGCCGCTGCAAACTGGGCCGGAGACCGTGCCGATGCGCGGAATCGAGCCCGGATGAGGCCGGAACCGGTCCGTCATTGTTGCGGTGCACGAAAACGAACCCGGATGAGACTGGAACGAGCCCGTCACTGTTGCAGCGCGCGGAACGAACCCGTGTGGGGCCGGAGTAGGTCGGTCACGCCGGCGAGGTCGGACCGCGGCCTGTCCGTGCTGCCGGCACGCGACAGCCGCGACACCCGAGTCTCGGCTGTGTCCGCGGGCCAAACCGCGGTGACGCACCGGAAACCTACCGCTGTGCAACACTGAATCGTTGCGGCGTAACGGATCCGCCAGGACGTCTCGTTGTGTCGCGGCGCCGGCGGATGGTGCGGCGGCGCGGACGGGGTCGGGTCTGCCGAGGTCCGAGCCGATGCGGGGTTCCGTCCGCCCGCCGCAGCGCCCGGCCGGACGGTCACCAACCGGCGTCCACCGCGGACATCCGGCCCCCCAACGGCATCCCTGCAGCAACGCCCGGCACGCCGTACCGCCGGGCCGGACCGGCACCGACCGGCGTACGCCGCGGACATCCGGCCGCCCGCGCACCGGCCGGTGCCGGTCCCTGGCCCGAGCCGCTCCAACCCCCCGGAAGAACGGCCCGGCACCACCGCACGCTAGCCCTTTACTTGCCACATGACAACATCTTGCCGACCGGCTCCCCTCAGAGGGTGCCGGAGCACAGTCCGCAGTAGTGCAGATCCGGGGTACGCGCCGGCGACGACCAGCCGTACCGGACGGCCGCGGCCCACAGTACGGCGCGGTCGTGGTCGACGCCCTCCGGGCGCGGATGCGGGTCGCCGCAGGCGTCGCACCGCAGCGTGTACCGCGGGCGTTCCTCGCCCCAGCTGGAGACCTGGATGAACATCGGGCACCCCGCCACCGTTAGTTGTCGCACGGAAACAATTACCGTACAGCAACCTTCGGGTGGTGGGGTGGCCCGTGCTCCGCGGTCAGTCGGTCGAGGACGGTCCGAACGACGGCTCCACGCCCAGCGCGAGCTGCGCGGCGATCGCGGTCATCTCGTACCGGCTGGGCTCGAAACGCGCGGCGATGTCCGGGTGCAGCCCCGCACGCGTCTCCTCGACCAGCCGCTCCCGCACCGCCGGCACGTCCATGCCGACGACCGTGCCGTCCAGGCGGTGGATCGCCGCGCGCAACGCGGACGTGAGCTGCTGCTCCAGCGAATCGTGCAGCCGGTCCTCGACGGTTCCCGGCTCGGTCCGTACGGTGATCTCCGGTTCCTCCATCGCCCCCACCCGTCCGTCTCCCGGTCGCGCCGGAGCCGACCGGCCGCCGGCGCTGGGCAGCCGGGTACCCGGACACCGGAGTACGGAAACCATCGAGTCGCCCGGCACCGCACCGACCGGACGCCGGCACTCCTCGGCCGACGGGCACGCCCGGACGCCGCGGAGTACGCCGTCGGCGTCGCGTCGGCAGTCGGGGCACCTGTGCGGGTCGACCGGGTCCGCGTCGCACGACACCGCCCAGCCGCCGGACAGCGCGGCGCCCGCGAGCAGCGGCCAGTCGCGGCACCGGTCGTCCCAGGTACGGAACGGTGTTGCGCACCCGTCGCACACCAGCTCGAAGTACGGCTGGGCGTCGCTGTCGAACCACGCGTGTCGCACGAACGTCTCCCACCCTCGACCGTCGCCACGCGGCGCCCCGCCGACACCGACCCGCGACCGGGATAATCGTTGCCATACGGAAAGCGTGTGGGGGCGCTGACGAAGCAGGTCCCGCCCCGTCCGCGCAGGTTCCCTGTCAACGGTGGGATTCCCTGGCGAACCGGACACAGATACTTGCTCCAGGACAAGGATATCGCGACCACCCGTACGAGCGGGCCGGCCACGGCAACCCGACGGGCGGACAACGCCGCTCGGTCCCACGGCCCGAACATCGACGGGGCCGCACTGACATCGACTTGCGCGCGATCCTCGGCACCGCAGGACACTCGCGGCCGGGCCACCTCAGCGCCGCACCCTCGCGTCGTCACCCGGAGCGGGACGGCCCGCGCCTGCACGACACCGGACGGTTCGCTGCGCTGCGCTGGATTCCACGGCACCGGACGGTTCACGGCACTGCGCCGGCACGCACGGCATCCGACGGTTCGCGGCGGTGCGCTGGTGTACGCGGAACGGGAGCGGTCCGGGTCCACGTGCCGTGGCGTACCAGGAGGGTGGTGGGCGTCGGAAGTGGCTGGGGCGCCTGCCATCGCGGGCCGGATGCGCGCGCTGCGCCGGCGGTCGGCGACCACCGCGCGGAGGGGATTCGCAGATGCGTCGGGTGGGTATGGAACCGGACTGCCGGGCCGGTCACCGGGCGGCGCGCGACACGGCGCGGCGGTGCGTACCCGGGCCGGGCGACGACCTCGAAGGGAGCGGGTGCGGATGTGCGAAGATGGGCGTATGGCAGGGCTTCAGCAACCCAGCGCGGAGCTGATTGCGGCCGTCGAACACGCCGGTCGAGCCTTCAGCGACATCTACACCACGACGAGCCAGTCCGCGGGCGCGCACGTGCCCGCCGCGCAGCTGCGGGTCCTGCACGCCATCGAGGCCAGCGAGGCGCCCGCGATCAGCGCGCTCGCCACCGAGCTGCGCATGGGCACGCCGTCCGTCAGCCGGGTGTGCGACCGGCTGGAGGCGTCCGGTTGGGCGGTCCGGCAGCCCGGTCAGGAAGACCGGCGGCAGATCCGGATCCGACTCACCCCACGCGGACGTCGGCTGCTCGCCGATCTCCGCCGGCGTCGTCGCAAGAGCGTGGAGGACGTGCTCGCCGCGATGCCGCCCGCCCAGCAGCGTGCGCTCCAGCGCGGTCTCGCCGCGTTCGCCGCGGCCAGTGGCGTCCGGGTCCAGCCGGCCCGCGGCAACCGCGCATCCGCCTGACGCAACCGTCGCCTGGCACGCCGCGCTGCGGCCCCGCCCGGCGGTCGTCGACCGGCCGCCACGGCACGGGTGTCCACGCCGACGGTGGCCGCCACCTGCATCGCGGGATCGCGGGTTCGCCCGCACGCCACCATGTCGGCGACACCTCTGCTGAGCGTCGTGCACGAGTGACGGCTGACCACCCCGCCGGAACTGGTGCCCAGCTCCCCGACCGCTCGCGCCCCACAACGCGTCCCCGTACCGCGGGTGGCCGCTCGCCGCGCCGTATCGGGCCGGCCCGAGCGCCACACTCACACCGCCGTACCTGGGCCGAACAATCCGGTGGTGGCCCGGCCTCATCGACGTACCGCCGAGGTGATTGGTCATCACTGCCGACAACCCGATCGGACACCCGTGACGGTGGCGCCGATCGGCATCGCGGACCGAGGACACCGCCGCGAGCGGCTCAGCTCCATGCATGTCCGCAGTACGGCGGGGCATCCGACGGTCGCGGCGAAGCGGTGCACGACACCGACCGCACCGTGGCGCCCGACGGACGCGGCGACACACCGCGAACGGTTCGGTGGCCGCAACGGCAGGCGGAGCGCCGCGACGACGACCCGGCGGCACCGTACCGCGATCCGTTCCGGCGGCGGCAGCGCGATCGGCGGCCAGCGACCCGACGGCACCGCATACGGGGTGGTACGCGCCTAGGATCGGCAGGCATGGGGGCCACGATGGACGGCTGGCGGGTAGAGCGGCCCGGCCCGATGGCGACGGGGCCGCTGCGCCGCGCGGAGCTGCCGGTACCGGAGCCTGCTGCGGGTGAGCTGCTGGTGGAGGTGTCGGCGTGCGGGGTGTGCCGGACCGATCTGCACGTGGCGGAGGGTGACCTGCCGGTGCATCGACCCGGTGTGGTACCGGGGCACGAGGTGGTGGGGCGGGTCGCCGCGACCGGGGACGGGGTGTCGGGCTGGAGTACCGGGGAGCGGGTGGGGGTCGCGTGGTTGCGGCACACCTGCGGGGTGTGCCGGTGGTGCCGGGCGGGCGCGGAGAACCTGTGCCCGGAGTCGCGGTACACGGGTTGGGACGCGGACGGCGGGTACGCGCGGTTCGCGACGGTACCGGCGGACTTCGCGTACCGGATGCCCGAGTGGTACGGGGACGCGGAGCTGGCGCCGCTGTTGTGCGCCGGCATCATCGGGTACCGGGCGTTGCGGCTGGCGGAGCTGCCGGAGGGCGCCCGGCTCGGCATCTACGGGTTCGGCGCGTCGGCGCACCTGACGGCGCAGCTGGCGATCGCGCAGGGCGCGCGGGTGCACGTACTGACGCGGGCGGAATCGGCGCGGGAGTTGGCGTTACGGCTGGGTGCGGCGTCGGCGGGGCCGGCGGACGCGGCGCCGCCGGAGCCGCTGGACTCGGCGATCCTGTTCGCGCCGGTGGGTACGTTGGTGCCGGTGGCGCTGGCGGCGCTGGACCGGGGCGGCACGCTGTCGGTGGCGGGCATCCACCTGACCGACATCCCGGTGCTCAACTACCAGCGGCACCTGTTCGAGGAGCGCACGCTGCGCAGCGTCACGGCGAACACCCGCGACGACGGCCGTACGTTCCTCGCGTTGGCGGGGCGGCACCGGCTGACGGTGCGGACCACGCCGTACCCGATGGGTGCGGCGGACCGGGCGCTCACCGACCTGGCCGCCGACCGGGTCACCGGTGCCGCGGTCCTGATCGCCGACGGCGCGCCGGGCTGAGGCCCCTCCCCTGGTACGAGCAGGCGCCGGTCGCGGACGCGGTGACGGCGCGGGGTTTCGACGAGCGGTTGTTCGGGCGGGGACCGGACCTCGCGCCGTACGAAGGCTTCCCGGAGTGGCAGGTCGTGCCGGGCACGCGGGTGCAGATGCGACCGGCGGCGCGGTACCCGGGCGGATCCGGTTGACCGTGGTCGCGGCGGAACGGGACCTGGGGATCACCGGTACGCCGGTGCGGTCGCTGCCGGCGGTCGTCGCGTCCACGGATTTCGACGCACGGGTGGGGATCCGTGCAGGACCAGGCCGATCCGGCGGGCGCGCCGGTGCCGGGCGGCTGGGTCACCGACGCCGGCCGGTTCGTCGACGGGGTGGCGGGCCGGGCCGACGTCTCCCGGGAACCTCCCAGGTCGCCAACAGCGGTCGCGTAGCGGGCCGGCACACGCTGGGGTCATGGACACGTACTCGCAGTACCCGGTGAATCGGTACCCGGTGGTCTGGTCGCCGCAGCCTCCCCCGCCGCCCCGTCGGCGGCGGTGGCGTCGCCGTGCGGCGGGTGGCGCGACGGCGCTGGCGCTCGTACTCGGCGGTGGGGTGGCCGGTGCGGCGACGGTGCACGAGTTGACGGCGGCGAAGCCGGCGAGCAGCCCGGTGGCGGCGACGACCGCGTCGAGTACGTCCTCGGTGGCCGACGTGGTGGCCAGGGCGCAGCCGGCGGTCGTGGACATCACGGTCAAGGGGAGCAGCGGCGAGGACGAGGGTTCGGGCGTCGTGATCCGCTCGGACGGGATGATCCTGACCAACAACCACGTACTCGCCGCGGCGGGGCAGGATCCGGCCGTGACGGTGACGTTCTCCGACGGTACGAGGCGGTCGGCGACCGTGGTCGGTACGGCGCCGGGCAGTGACCTGGCGGTGGTCCGGGTGTCCGGTGCGAGCAGGCTGACGGTGGCGACGTTCGGGGACAGTTCCGCGCTGCGTACCGGGGACACGGTGGTGGCGTTGGGCAGCCCGCTCGGGCTCACCGGGACGGTGACCGAGGGGATCGTCAGCGCGCTGCACCGGCAGCTGACGGTCGACCAGACCCGCTACACGAACATGATCCAGACGGACGCGCCGCTCAACGAGGGCAACTCCGGCGGTGCGCTGATCTCCGCCAACGGCCAGCTCGTCGGCATCAACACGGCGATCGCGACCAGCGGGAGCGGGAGTACCGGGAGCATCGGTGTCGGGTTCGCGATCCCGTCGAACACTGCCAAGTCGGTCGCCGAGGCGCTGATGGCCGGGCACTGACGGCACGAACCGCCGTCTCGGTGAACGGTTCGGCCCCCGCCTCCGTGTTGTGCTGACATGGAAGGCACGGAGGTGGGGACGATGACCGCGACGGTCCGACAGGGTGTGGCCACCCGGCGGCTGGGTGTCGAGGTGGTCCGCGGCCTCGCCGCCGCGGGCGTCCTGCTCTCCGCGGACGTCCACCTCGAACTGTGGGCGACCGGCTTCGGCAGCATCCGGATCATCGGCCCGCTGTTCCTGCTGAACGCGATCGGCGGGCTGGTGATCGCGGTGGCGATGCTGGCGTGGCGGCACTGGCTGCCGGCGCTGGCCGCCGCCGGGTTCGGTGCGGCGACGCTGGGGGCCTTCGCACTGGCGATGACCGGCCGCGGGCTGTTCGGCGTGCACGAGTCCCTGACCGGTACGTCGCAGCGGCTCGCCGCGGTCGCCGAGCTGGTGGCGCTGGTGTGCGGGCTGGCGCTGGCCGTGGTGGAGTTCCGCCGCTGGTGGTCGGTGAGGTCCGGTGCCGGCACGCGCCGATGAGCAGCTCCTCCGCGAGCTGTACGACGAGTACGGCGGCGCGCTGTTCGGGTACGCCCTGCGGCTGACCGGCGGGGACCGCGGCTGGGCGCAGGACGTCGTGCAGGAGGTGCTGCTGCGCGCGTGGCAGCATCCCCGGGTACTCGACGGCCGGCCGGTCCGCGGCTGGCTGCACACCGTGGCCCGCAACCTGGTCATCGACCAGTGGCGGGCCCGGCACGTACGGCCGGAGGTGGCGTTCGCGGAGCCGCCGGAGCGCGGCGTCGCCGACGGTACGGACGAGGCCGTGCAGTCGTGGCTGGTGGCCAACGCGATGCGGCAGCTGTCCCCCGCGCACCGGCAGGTCCTCGTCGAGTGCTACTACCTGGGTCGGTCCGTGCCGGAGGCGGCGGAGCGACTCGGGGTGCCGCCCGGCACGGTCAAGTCGCGGCTGCACTACGGCCTCCGGGCCCTGCGGCTCGCGCTGGAGGAGACGGGGGTGATCTGAGGCCATGACGTCCGACGAGTTCCACCACGATGCGGCGGCGTACGTGCTCGGTGCCCTCAGCCCCGAGGAACGCCACCGGTACGAGGAGCACCTGGCGAGCTGCGCGGACTGCCGGGACGAGGTACGCGCGCTCGACGGGCTGCCCGGTCTGCTGTCCCGGGTGCCGCTGGAGGAGGTCACCGCCGAGCCGGTCGAGCCGCCCCCCGCGGTACTCACGGGGCTGTTGCAGGCGGCGTGGCGGCGGCGTCGGCGTACCCGGTGGTTGACCGCGGCCGGCGGTGCGGTGGCGGCCGCGCTGGTGCTGATTCTGGCTCTGGTACTGGCTTTCGGGCCGCGGCAGCAGAACCCGGCCGGGCAGCCGATGGCGGCGGTGACGCCGGCGCCGGTGACCGCGACGGTCGCGCTGGCGAAGCAGCCGTGGGGCACGGACGTGACGCTGCGCTGCCGGTACACCGGGCCGGCCGACTACGGCGGCGGGTACACGCTGGTGGCGGTGTTGAAGTCGGGTCGCACCGAGCAGATCTCGGCGTGGGCGGCGGTGCCCGACACCACCGCGGTACTGACCGGCACCACGTCGGCCTCGCCGGACCAGATCCGTTCGGTCCAGGTGCGCACCGGCGCCGGTACCACGGTTCTCACGATGTCGCCCTGAACGATCCGGCGCCCCGCTGCGTGCCTGTTGGTAGGTAACGAAAGCGGGTGAGGATGATGATCAGGTCCTGGCGCAAGGCCGCGGTACTGGCGGCGTTTCCGTTGGCACTGGCGGGATGCGGGATGGCCGGCACGTCCGGCGGTTCGCACTCCGCGGGGAGCGCGTCGCCGGGGAAGACGGGTACGGCCGGGCCGGTGTCGGTGCACCACACCTCGGCCGGCACGGTACTCGTGGACGCCAAGGGCGACGCACTGTACACGCCGGCGCAGGAGATGCACGGGAAGATCATGTGCACCAACGGGTGCACGTCGATCTGGCCGCCGGTCACGGTCGACCCCGGGACGTCGGTGCCGTCGTCGGTGTCCGGCGCGAGCGGCACGTTCGGCACGATGCACCGGCCGGACGGCTCCACGCAGGTGACGTACAACGGTGCGCCGCTGTACCGGTTCGCGCTCGACCACACCCCGGGCACCGTGACCGGTAACGGCGTGTCGGACACGTTCAACGGCGCGCACTTCACCTGGCACGTGGTGACCGCCTCGGGTGGCGGGGCGAGCAAGGCGCCGTCGTCGCCGTCCAGCGGTGGCAACGGCTACAACTACTGACCCGCCTCCCGCACGCCGGTCGTCCGCCCCGGCACCGGCCCCGGGCGGGCGGCCGGCCCCCACACCGTCACCGCGTCCGCCGGTACGGTCAGCGACACGGCCTCGCCGGTCTCCGGCGGGGCCCCCGTCGTACTCGCGGTCAGTCGTACGCCAGCGACGTCCACGGCGACCTCGGTGAACGCGGCGAGGCGTACCACGTCGACGACGCGGCCGGTGGGACCGCCGTCCGGTGGCGAGGCGAGGCCGATCCGGTCGGGCCGCACGCACCACGTCACGGGAGTACCGGCGGGCAGGTCGGTGCCGACGACGGTGGCGCCGTCGAGTACGAGGGCCCCGTCCGGGCCGGTGACCGCGGCGGTCAGGTTGCGGATGCCGAGCAGCCGGGCCGCTTCCGGGTCCGCCGGGTGCGCGTACACGGCGGGTTGCGGGCCCTGCTGGCGTACCCGGCCGGCGGACAGGATCAGCACGTGGTCGGCGAGCAGCGCGGCCTCGTCCGGGTCGTGCGTGACGACCACGGTGGAGATGCCGGTGTCGCGTTGCAGGGCACGCAGTTCGTGCCGCAGCTCGTCGCGTACCGGGGTGTCGAGGCCGGTGAACGGCTCGTCGAGCAGCAGCAGGCGGGGCTGCCGGGCCAGCGCGCGGGCCAGCGCCACCCGCCGCCGCTGCCCGCCGGACAGTTCGTCCGGCAGCCGGTCGGCCAGCTCCGCGAGCCCGAGCCGGTCCAGCCAGTACGCGGCGACCGGCGGCTCGGTGCCCACCCCGAACGTGACCTGTCGCCACACGCTCAGGTGCGGCAGCAGCGCCGCGTCCTGCGGCAGGTACCCGACGCCGCGGTGTTCGGGCGGCAGCGCGGTCACGTCCGCCGGCCCGCCGTCCCCGGTCAGCGTCACGGTCCCGGCGGCCGGCAGCAGCCCGGCCAGTACGCGGAGGGTGATGGACTTGCCGGCGCCGGACGGCCCGAGGATCGCCAGCGTACGGCCGGCGGCCGGGTGCGCGACGTCGAGCGCGAAGCCGCCGACCCGGGTGGTGACCGCGAACGCCGGTACCGGGCCGGGCCGGGCCTCGGGCGGGCGCCGCGGCGGCGGGGCGGCGTGCCGGCGGCGGCGGGGCGGCCGGAGGTGGTCGGCGGCGACCAGGACGACGACGGCGGCCACCAGCGCCACGGCCACCGGCAGCAACGTACTGGTCAGCCCGGTTGACCCGAACTGCACGTAGGTGAACACCGGCAACGTGTACGGGTGGTACGCGAGGATCACGGTGGCGCCGAACTCGCCGAACGCGCGCAGCCAGGCCAGCAGCAGCCCGGCGCGGATGCCGCGCGCCGCGACCGGCAGCGCCACCCGGCCGAACACCGACAGCCGGCCGTGCCCGAGCGTCGCCGCCACGTCGGACAGCGCCGGGTCGACCGCGGCGAACGCCGAGCGCGCCGCGACGACCAGGAACGGCGCCGCCACGAACACCTGCGCCAGGACGATCCCGGCCATGCTGTCGGTGAGCCGCCCGTCGAACAGCTCACCGACCGGCGTGTACGGCCCGACCACGTACACCAGCAGGACGCCGGAGATCAGCGGCGGCAACGCCAGCGGCAGCTGCACCAGGACGCCGAGGGCGCCGACGAGCCGGCCGCGGCGCCGCGCCAGCAGATACCCGAGGGGTACGCCGAGCACGCCGATCACCGCGGTCGACACGGTGGCCGTCACCAGCGACACGACCAGCGCCTCGCCGGCGCCGGGCGCGGACAGCCCGCCGGAACTGCCGCCCAGCCGTACGACGAAGGCGGCGAGCGGGACGAGCAGGTACAGCACGAGCAGGCCGGCGAGGACCGGCAGCACCGGGAACCGGCGTACGTCAGCCATGCCTGATCGTGGCGGCCACCGGTGACGGTACGGCGCCCGCGTCACCGGTGACGGTCGGTGGGGTCTGGACGGTCAGGCCGTGCGCCTTCATGGCCGCCGCGCCGTCCGGCCCGAGCAGGTACGACACGAACGCGCTGGCCCCCGCCGGCTGCGGCGCCTTCCGCAGCACCGTCACCGTGTACGTCGCGGCCAGCTTCACCGCGCCGAGTCCGACGGTCGGGAGGTGCGCCTCGGTCGACTCGGACGTGTAGAAGAACCCGGCGTCGAGCTGGCCCGACTCCAGCCGCCCCACCAGCGCCTCCTCCGGGTACACCCCGTCGGTGCCCTGCGCCATCGAGCCGAGGCCGACCTGCCGGAGCGCCTGGACTGACAGCTTGCCCTTCGGGTCCAGCTTCGGATCGGTACGCCCGAGCCGGAATCCGGGTTCCTTCACCACCTGCTGCCACGGTTTGGTCTTCAGGTCGTGCGCGAACCTGCTCTTCGCGTTGTACCCGAGCACCAGCGGCGCGCTGCCGAACGTCGCGTACCAGGTGACCCAGCCCTTGAGGGAGTCGTTGACCTTGGGGCTGGCGCTGACGAACACGTCGGCGCGGGTGACCTTGCCGGTGATCTCGTTGGCCAGCGCCTGCGAGCCCTTGCCCTCGCCACGGAACGTGTACCCGGTCTTCGCATCGAAGCCGGGGCCGACGGTCTTCTCCATCAGGTTCACCAGGGATCCCGCGTACAGGACGGTGACGGTGCCGTGGTGCGTGGCGTCGGACGTCGTCGATCCGCCGCCGGACGAGCAGGCGGTGACCAGGGTGAACGCGGCGACCAACGCCAGGACGGTGCGCGGCAGCCTCATGCCGTTCCCTTCGTGGTGGTGGGCAGTTCGACGACGACCTGGGTGGACTTGACCGTGGCGGTGGCCAGCGCCCCGACGACCAGGCCCAGCTCGTCGGCGGCCTCGCGGGTCATCAGCGACACGATCCGGTGCGGCCCGGCCTGGATCTCCACCTGCGCCATCACGGTGTCGGACCGGACCGCGGTGACGATCCCGGTGAACCTGTTGCGCGCCGAGGACCGGTCGCCGCCCGGCTCGTCCGCGGCCATCGACCGGGCGAACGCGGCCAGGTCGGATCCCTCGATCACGCGGTGCCCCTGCCCGTCCCGGCCGGCTGGTACACGGCCGGCGTCGACCCAGCGACGCAGCGTGTCCGCGCTGACGCCGAGCAGCTGGGCGGCCGGGCCCATCCGGTACGTCGCCATGCGGTCAGCGTACGGCGCGATCGACAGGGCGTACAGCGGGATCGGGTGGCATCTGCCAGGACAATCGGCCGAACGGCTGGCATTCGCGGCTGTTCACGGCGTCCGGCCGGCCGCATAGGGTGGACGCGACAGGCCACACCACCAGGAGGTACGCCGGAGATGACGTCGAGCCGCATCCTCGCCCTGGACCTCGGCTCCAGCTCCGTGCGCGCGGTGGTACTCGACCGCGACGGCGCGGACCTCGCACCCGTACCCGGCGCCGCGGTCCGCGAGGAGGCCCGGATCCGGCAGGACGCGCGCGGCGCCGCCGAACTCGACCTCGACACGTACCTGGGCGCGACGGTGGCGTGCCTCGACGAGCTGTCCGACACCGGCCAGCTCGACGGCATCGACACGGTCGCGATCTCCACCCAGTGGCACTCGCTGCTCGGCCTCGACGCCCGCGGCGACCCGGCCGGGCCGTGCCTGTCCTGGATGGACCTGCGGCCCACGCTGCCCGCCGGGCGCGCACCCGCCAACGCCGCCGCGTACCACGACCGGACCGGCGCCTGGTGGCACCCGTTCTACTGGCCGGTCCGGATCGGCTGGCTGCGCGACGCCGGGGTGGACGCGCGACGCTGGGTCGGCCTGCCCGAGTACCTGGGGCTGCGGCTGTGGGGCGAGGTGACGGCGTCGGTGTCGTCGGCGTCCGGTACCGGCGCGCTGGACACCCGGGACTGCCGGTGGGACGCCGAGGCGCTGGACCTCGCCGGGGTCACCGAGGCCGAGGTGCCGCCGCTGGCGCCGGACGGCTGGCACGGCACGCTGACCGGCGAGTACCGGAAGCGGTGGCCGGAGCTGGCCGCGGCCCGCATCGCGCCGCCGCTCGGGGACGGGGCGGCGAGCGCGCTCGGGTCCGGCTGCCACGGCCCGAACCGGCTGTCGGTCACCGTCGGCACCTCCGCCGCGGTACGCCTGGTCACGGCTGAGGCGCCCACCCCGGCACCGCACGTCTGGCGGTACCGGGTGGACCGGCGCCGCGCCGTCCTCGGCGTCGCGTACTCGGGGGGCGGGGTGCTGGACGAGTGGGTGGGCCGGCTGGTCGGCGCCGACCGGGCCGGCACCGAGGAGGAGCTGGCGGCGCTGGCGCCGGGCGAGCACGGGCTCGTGTGCCTGCCGTACCACGCGGGGCACCGGCCGCCGGCGGACGACCCGACCGGCGCCGGCGGCACCCTGTACGGGCTGCGGCTGACGACCACGCCGGCGGACGTGACGGCCGCGACGACCGAGGGCGTGTGCCACGAGGTCGCCGACGGCGCGCGGGCGCTCGACCCGTCGGGTACGGCGACGCCGATGCTGGGCGGCGGTGCGGTCGCCGCGTCGGGCTGGCTGACCCGCCGGCTCGCCGCCGCACTGGGCGGATCGGCCCGGCGGTGCGTCGATCCGGAGGTCGGGGCGTGCGGGGCCGCGGCGAGCGCGCTCGGCGTCGACTACACCCCGACGACCACCGACGTGGTGGTGCCGGCCGGCGACGTGGCCGCGATGCGTGCCGCCGGCGTACGGCACCGCGCGCTGCGCGACCGGCTCGCGGCCCCGCTCGGCGACTGACCGACCGCGACGCTCCGGCTCAGCGCCGGGCCGTACCCGGCGGCCGTGACGCGGTCGATCGTCGGCCGCACCCGGTCAGCCGGTACGGTGCGCGGCGAGCCACGCGCGGTACGCGGCGGCCGCGCCCGGCCGGTTCTCCGGACGGGCCAGTACGTCGGTGGAGTCGACCCACTGTTCCAGCGAGCCGACCGGCGGCAGCCCGGTGAGGTCCGGATCGGTCAGCTCGCCCAGCAGCTCCCCCGGCACCTCGACGCTCCGGTACGGCCGGTCGAAGAACGGTACGACGCGCGGCGCGGGCAGTCCGCGGTCGTGCTGCGCGGCGGCGAGTACCTCGATCGCGGCGACCAGGGCGGACTCGCGCGGGCGCCAGTGCTCGGCGATGAGCGCCGCGCGCAGCGGCCCGGTCAGCTCCCCCGCGACCGGCAGCCGCGCCAGCGCCGCCTCCCGCCACTTCTCGTACGGCTGCCAGCGCCGGCACACCAGGAACGCCAGCGCGGTCAGGTCGCCGACCAGCGTGGCGGTGAGCAGCCGGGAGCCGAGGTCCTGGCCGCGCTGCGCGGTACGGCCGACCATCGGCAGCCGCTGCGCGACGCGGGTCCAGCCGGCGGCCAGCACGTACCGCTCCACCTGCGGCGGGTAGCCGGCCAGTTCGGCCCGTACGGCGGCGAGGCCGGTGGTGGCGTCGGCGAACACCGGGCCGGCGGTGACCTCCAGTACCGACTGGCCGGTCACGGTCAGCCAGTCCACTGTGGACAGCCGTGGCCCGACGCCGAGCCGGCCGCGCACGAACCCGTCGACGGTGTCGAGCTGGACCTTGTGCCCCACGGTCGGATCCCACGTCGTCCCGAACCGCACCGGCATCCCCCGGTACGTCTCCGGCAGCGCGGCCAGCGCCGCGTCGAGCTTCGGCAGCGCGTCGGCGTCCGCCTCGTCCACCAGTACGGTGAGCCGGCAGCCCCAGTCGTGGTCCCGGCTCGTGGCGTCGTCCAGCCCCAGCACGTCGGAACCGGAGCCGAGCCGGGCCGCCGCGTACCGCAGGGCGGGCAGCTCGCGCGCGATCAGCGGCCCCACCACGTCCCGGTGGAACCCGCGCGCCACCCCGACCCCGCTCGCCTCGTCGCCCATGCCCGCACCCTCTCCCCCGCGGCCCGTCGTGTCCACCGGGTTTCCGCCCGCCGCAAGGGTTTCCGGGCTCGCGCGTCAGGTGGCGGCGAGGATCGCGCCGGTCACCTCGGCGGTGGCCGGCGCGCGGTCGGCGCCGAGGGCGCGGACGATCGGGCCGGCGATCGCGTCGAGTTCCATCGGGCGACCGGACCGGCGGTCCTTCAGCATGGACGACTGCATCGTCGCGGGCAGCGCGTCCAGCCGGGCCGCGACGGCGTCGGCGTCGATGTCCACCCCGGCCGTACCAGCCGCGGCGACGGTCTCCTCGACCAGCGCGCGCAGCCGCTCGGGATGCCCCGTACGCGCCGGGCCGATCGGCGCGTCGGCCACCGTGGTCGACAGCGCCAGCGGGGCGAGGAACGCGAGCTTGCGCCAGAGTACGGCGGACTCGTCGGGGTGGCCGGTCACGCGCAGACCGGTACTGGCGAACAGGTCGACGGCCGCGGCGCCCGCCGGAGTGCCGTTGGCGACGACGATGTCGGCGAACGGCGACAGGTGCTCGATCACGCCCGCCCGGTGCCGGGTCGCCTCGACCGCGATGCTCGCCGGCACCACCACCGCCCCCGGGTACGCGGCGCGCAGCAGCGCCGGGTGGTCCACCCCGTTCAGGAACGGTACGAGCGTCGCGCCGCCCAGCACCGCCGCCGGTACGCGGGCGAGGGCGGGCAGCAGGTCGGTCGCCTTGACCGCCACGACGAGCAGGTCGACGGGGTCGGTCAGCCACGGCCGGGCCAGCGGGCGCGTCACGGTGGTCGCCCCGTCGGGGCCCGTGAGGTGCAGGCCCCGCACGGTGAGCGCCGCGGCGCTCGCCTCGGTCGCCACCACCGTCACGTCGTGCCCGGCCGCGCCGAACCGGGCCGCGAGCAGCCCACCGATCCCACCCGGCCCGAGTACGCCGATGCGCGCCACGCCGCACCTCCTCCAGTAGGTTCCACTGTGGAAGTGACCTTACACGGCTGGTACCGTGGTGACTTCCACAGTGGAAGTCGGATCGGAGAGACGTGCGGCACAAGAGCTTCGCGGAGATGGACTGTCCGATCGCGCGCACCCTCGACACGGTCGGCGAGTGGTGGAGCCTGCTGATCGTGCGCGACGCGCTGCACGGGCTGAGCCGGTTCGACGAGTTCCAGCAGAGCCTCGGCATCTCGTCGAACTCGCTCACCCGGCGCCTCGCCGAGCTGTGCGACGCCGGCCTGCTCACCCGCCACCGGTACCAGGAGCGGCCGCCGCGCGACGAGTACCGGCTGACGGCGCGGGGGCGCGACCTGCAACCCGTGGTCGAGGCGCTGGCCGGGTGGGGACGGCGGCACGTCACCCGGGGCCGCGGCGGGGTGCGCCTGCTCGACGCCGCCACCGGCGCCACCGCCGACCCGGTGCTCGTCGACCGCACCACCGGAAAACCCGTCAACACCAGCGACTTCCGGTACGTGGCGACCCGGTCGGCCTCGCCCGTCAAGCGCGGGAAGATGCCCCGCTCCTGACCCTCACGCCTCCTCGACGAGCAGGTTCACCGCGAACCCGAGGAACGCGACGCCGCTCGCCTGCTCCATCCGCCGCCGGAACGCCGGGCGCCGGATCCGGTCCGCGAGCGCCGCGGCCGCCCGCGACACGATCCAGTACCAGAGGGCGAGCTCGACCAGGTCGATCGCGGTGAACAGCACCGTGCCGCCCAGGTGCGCGTCGTGCGGCAGGAACTGCGGGATCAGGCTCAGGTAGAACACCCCGGCCTTCGGGTTGAGCAGGTTGGTCGCCACGCCCGCGCGGAACGCGGCGAACCGCCCGGCCGGCTCGGGCGTCGCCGGCTCGGGCATCGCCGGCGCCGGGTGGCGGGCCCGCCACAGCGTCGTCACCCCGAGCCACGCCAGGTAGCCGGCGCCCGCCACCTTCAGCACCTCGTACGCCAGGTGCGAGGCGGCCAGCAGCGCGGTGAGCCCGACCACGGCCGCCACGCCCCAGACCGCGCAGCCGGTCAGGATGCCGAGCGCGGCGGCGCGGCCGCGGACCCGACCACCCGCCACCGACGTACGCACGACGAGCAGGGTGTCCAACCCGGGCGTCACGTTCACCAGCGCCGCGACGCCGGCGAACACGAGAGCGGCGACAAGCATGCCCGAACCCTAGTGCCCCGCGCCCCGCCCGGATCAGGTCGTACGAGGGCGGACGGTGGCGCTGGCGGTGACCGACAGCAGCATCCACGCGCCGGCGTACCCGAAGGCGACGGCGGGCGAGACCGCCGCGTACAGGACGCCGACGACGACGGTGGCGACGAGGTCACCGGCGGCCTGGACCGCGCCGAGCACACCGTACCCGGAGCCGCGCAGTCGGTCCGGCAGGACGCGGGCGACGAGCGCCGACTCGGCGGTCTCGGCAAGCCCGATGCCGGCACCGGCCAGCCCGAAGTACGCCAGGACGACGGGCCAGTGGGCGCTGCCGAGCGCGAAGCCGGCGTACCCGAGGACGTAGCAGGCGGCGCCGGCGGCGAACACGGCGCGCGGGCCGATCCGGTCGATGCCGTGCCCGCCGGCGAACGCCACGAGGGCGGCGAGGGCGTTGTGCGCGGCGTACAGGAGGATGGCGAGGGAGGCGGCCGCGGCGGGACTGCGGCCGGCGGACAGCAGGGCGGTGGCGCGCAGGATCAGCAGCGTGGTCGCCACGTTGCCGAACTCGAACAGGACGACGGGCAGCAGCGGTCGCAGCAGCCCGGCGTTCGCGAGGCCGCGCAGGTCGAGACGGGGCCGGCGGCGGGTCGCGGAGTCGGTGCCGCGGCGGCGGGCCTCGCGGGCGGCGAGCAGGATGGCCAGCGCGGCGAGCATCCCCGGTACGGCGGCGCACCAGATCGTGGGGCGGATGCCGAGCCAGCCCACGAGTCCGGCGGCGAGCAGCGGTCCGACGACGGCGCCGAGGTTGTCGCCGGCGCGTTCCAGCCCGAAGGCCCGCCCGTACGCGCGGGTCGGGGCGAGCGAGGCGAGCAGCGTGTCCCGCGACGGCGACCGGATGCCGCGGGCCGCCCAGGCGACCGCCCGCAGTACGCCGACCTGCCACACCGCTGTGGCGAGGCCGATCGCGCCGGTGGCCAGCGCGGTACCGAGGTAGCCGCCGGTGGCGATGCGGCGCCGCCGGACCGGGTCGTTGGCCAGCGGGCCGCCGACGAGCTTCACCACCCCGATCAGCGCGTCGCTGACCCCCTCGATCAGGCCGAGCGCGGCGGCCGAACCGTGCAGGACACCCGTGACGAAGCCGGGCAGTACGGCGGTCGCGATCTCGTGCCCGGAGTCGGACAGGAAGCTGGCGGCGCCGACCCCGCCGACGCCCGGCGTCAGCCACCGGCCCTCGTCCGTCGCGTCGCCCCCGGGCGGCTGGGTCACGGCCCGAGCCTAGCCGGCGGGACGGTA
>NZ_BOMB01000061.1 GCF_016861975.1 Actinocatenispora rupis
CCTGGAACCTTAGTCGCCCGTACGGCCGCAGGTCAGCAGGGGACACAGCCTCTTAACGCACTCGTCGCGCGAACGCCCCGGCACCGCGCGTGCGGTACCGGGGCGGGCGGGTTGCGGTGCGGGCTCCTCGACGCGTGGCCCCGCGGCGGGATCAGGCGCGGCGGCGCCGGACGAGGACGGTCAGCGCGACGCCGACGCCGACCAGGGCGAGGCCGAGCCCGGCGACCAGGGCGTACCGGGAGCCGGTGGTGGGCAGCGTGCCGCCGCCGGTGCCGCCGCCGCTCGTGCCGCCGCCGGTCGTACGGTGCAGCGCGACGGTGACCGCGCAGCCCGGGTCGGTGGCGCCGGCCGGGCAGGACACGGTCGGGTCGTCGGTGACCACCGCGTTGCGCATCCGCCGGTCGCCGCTCAGCGGATCGTGCACCACCACGCTGTACTTCACGTGGTACGTCGCGCCGACCGGTACGGCGCCGGCCCAGGTGAGTACGCCGCCGGAGGAGGTGACGCGGCCGCCGTCGGCCTCGGCGTCCCCGCGGTACGAGGCGTCGTCGAGGACGTCGGCGAGGTCGTCGGTGTAGCGGACGTCGGGATGCGCGGCGCCGCCCACGTTCCGGATCGTCACCGTGTACGTGACCCTGTCGCCCGGTCCGGCGCGCGTGACGTCGGCGCGCTTCGTGATGTCGATGTCCGGCACCGGTACGGAGAACGCGAGCTGCTGCGCCAGGTACGTGTCGCCGCTGGTGCTGAACGTCAGCGTGGCGCTGGACGAGCCCGGCCTGATGACGTCCCGCGGGATCGTGAACGCCTTCGCGTCGACGCTCATGTTGTTGGGTACGTCCGGGTCGACCGCGCCGTCGGTGCTGCTGTTGAAGAACTTCGTACGGTCGCCGGTGCCCGGCTCGGGGATCAGCGTTCCGTTGATGGCGAACCGGCTGCCCGGCACGTTCCAGTCCCCCTCGTACGCGGTGACGCCGGCGCGCACGTCACCGAGGTCCGCGGCGCGGAATCCGGAGATCCGTACCGTGGTCGGCGTGTCCTTGGAACGCTGCAGCACGTGCCCGGCGTACGCGTACACGGCCCGCTTGACCGGCGCGTACGTGGCGTTCGCCGACGGGTAGCGGTACACCAGCGTGAGCGACCAGCCGCCGACGCAGCCGTACCCCTGGGGCGCCCAGATGTCGCCGACGGCGATGCGGACCGGGCTGCCCGTCGGTACCGACGCGAACGCGCCCGTGACGACCGACTCGGCCGTGTAGTAGTGCGGTCCGCTGTCCGCGGCCGGATCCTCCGAGTACCGGGTGGGCGTGACGGAGGCGGCCGCACCGGTGCCGATGCGCACCCGTACCGGATGGGAGTCGGGGCTGCCGGACGGCACGGTCGCGTCCGGATGGCTGGCGTCGCAACGCTTCAGCGTGCCCCGGCCGAGCCGGTACTGCGCCAGGTCACCGCCCCACAACAGGATCGCGTACGCGACGGTCGCGCCCGGCGGCACGGTCAGCTGCGCCACGCTGGAGTTGACGCCGCCCAGGCCCGGCGCGGCGTTCACGTACTGCATGGCGAAGCTGTTGTTGCCGGCGCTGGTGGTGCGCTGCTGCGCGGCGGCACAGCGGGTGTCGGCCGGCGGGCACCCGAGCACGGCGTTGCCGGCCTGCAGGAAGTCGCCGTAGACGTTCTCGTGGTACTCCTGCTGGAACGGCCGCACCACCGTGGCCTCCGCCGGTGCGCCGAACCCGGCCACCGCTGCCGCCACCACCACGGCCGCTCCGATCAGAGCCAGCCCACGACGCATCGCACTCTCCTCGTCCCCCGTACTGTCCGCGGAGAGTAACGAGCGAGGTGCGTTCAGGTGATCATGGCTGTCGGCCGGCGCGGGCGGCGAACACCAGCCCGCCCACCGCCACCACCGCGCCCGCGGCGGCGAGCCCCACGTGCAGCGCCGGCAACACCGGCCGCAGGTACGGCGGGCCCGTGTGCACCAGGAACGCGACCGCCCAGGCCAGCGCGTACAGGCTGAGGACCGTGACGGCGATGTGGCCGGGCCGGCCGCGCAGCCACGACACGCCCAGCCCACCCGCGAGCAGCGCCGGCGGGGCGACACACAGCTGCACCGCCTCCGGGGTGCGCCACAGCAGCGAACCGAGCGCGCCGCCGGCCGACGCGAGCACCAGCCCGGCCAGCGCCGCCACCGCGCAGCGCCACGCGGCGCCCCGGGCGGTCACTCGGCCCGGTACTGGTCGTGCCGGGCGAACAGCTCGGTCCACTCGTCGTCGGACAGCTGCCGCCCGGTACGGCCGATCTCGTACAACTCCTCGAAGTACTTCTCGCGCGGCGGGGCGGGCGCGAACAGGATCAGCATCCTTGCGGGCGCGCCGCTCGCGTTCCGGAACGCGTGCACCCCGCCCTCCGGCACGTACAGGAAGTCGCCGGGGTGCGCGTCGGTCCAGCGGGCCCCGTCGTACAGCTGGACGGTGCCCTCCATGACGTAGAAGGACTCCGAGAACGTCTTGTGGAAGTGCGGGTCCGGCCCGCCGGGGCCGGCCGCCATGTTCCACTCGAACAGGCCGAACTGCCGGTTCGTCGCCGAGCCCGGCGCCACGAAGCGGGTGTTCGTGCCGGAGGAGAACGTCAGCGACGGCACCTCGACCAGCGGCCGGAACCGCGCGCTGACCTCCCCCACGTCCTTCGAGTACGACATCACACGCCTCCTGGGGCCGCGGTCAGTCCTCGGCGGGCAGGCTGTCCATGAACGAGCTGACCGAGAACACCGCGTTGCCGGCGCCGGGCGGGCCGTACCCGGGCGGGGCGGCGAGCTTGTTGCGCTCCATCGTCTCCCGGTACACGGTCAGCAGCTTGAGGTGGTACTCCAGCGGCGCGCCCTGCGGGTTCGCCCTGCCGAGCGGCGTCGTCGGCTCCGGGCACCAGGTGGTGAACCGCGGCGTGATCCCGCGGGACATGAAGTATTCGAGGCCCTCGGCGGTCGACTCGATCGCGGCGTCCACCTCGGTGAAGCCGTGCGGCGCGGCCATCTCGACGCCGGCCACGAAGTTCGGGATGACGTTGCGGGCACCGAACACGTCGGCGGCGTCGAGGATGCGGCGGTGCCACTCCTCGCGCCCGACGTACCGCTCCTTGCCGGGGCAGTACAGCTCGAACAGGCGCTTGTCCCAGACCTCGTAGTTCGGGTGGTAGATGCGGATGCCGTAGTCGAAGAACCGCTGCACGTCGGCCTTCGGCAGCGCCTGCGCGACGACCTTGCCGATCCACCGGCCGGGGAAACGCTCCTCGATGGCCTTCGCGTACCGCCCGTAGAAGTCGGCCTCCGCCAGCCCCTCCACGGTCTTCGTGACGCTGCCGCCCGTCAACGTGTACGCGGTGGACAGCTTCGCCGTGTCGTACCGGTCGATCAGGGCGAGCGCCTCCAGCACCTCCTCCACCGGCTTGACCCCGGTGTACGGCCGGCCGGCCTTCTTGTGCTGGCGCCAGTTGTGGTTGATGTCGCAGTACTGGCACTCCTCCTTGGCGCCGAAGTACTGGCAGACGCGGAAGACGGTCAGGTAGATCAGGTAGCCCCACTGGATCGTCGGCGCCACCTCCATCACCTGCTTGCCGTTGGCGAGCGGATGCCGGTAGTACTCGGGCATCGGGGGCAGGCCCACGTCGGCGATCGGCTTGCCGTCCATGTGCAGGCGCAGCACGCCGTCCTCGCCCGCCGCCACCCGGTACGGCGAGGTCGGGTTGACGCGCACCGACACGACGGTGCGGCGCAGCGACCACGGGCCGCCGGTCAGCACGATCTCCTCCGGCGGCCGGCGCAGCGCGGCGCTGCCCAGCTCCGGCAGCTCCCGGTGGTCGAACGAGAAGATGAAGTACGACTTCGGCTTGACCTCGCCGTCCTCGTTGTCGGTCAGCGCCGAGTCGTCGAACGCCATCCCGGTGCGGAGCAGGTCCTCCTTGAGGATCGCCTCCGGCGGCAGGTGCCCGAACCGCTCGATCGCGCTCTCGATCAACTCCGTGCGCGTCCCCGACTCGGTGCGTGTCGCCCCGATGCTCAGCTCCGCCATCGCCACCCCTTCCGGACCACTCCGCCGAGGGCCCGGCACCCGGCACGCGACCCTCGCCGCAACGGTACGCCCGGGTGCCACGGCACCGGCCCGCCACCCGAAACCGGGTGACATCGCCCATCCGCCACCGGCGTCGTGAACGGATCCGGACGTACCGCCCGCGGCTCAACCCGGCGTCGGGCCCGAGCGGGTCGCGTCCGGGCCGTACGGCGGCGCGTGTCAGCGTCGGGTGCGCGCCGTGTCAGGGCCGGCGGTCAGGCTCGGGCGTACGAGCCGAGACACGGGAGCGCGCGATGACCGTCCACCACCTGACCCGCCCCGGCGCCACGCTGTACTGCGAGGTGCGGGGCGAGGGGCCGAGCCTGCTGCTGATCACCGGCGGCAACGGCGACAGCGAGGCGTACGGCGCGCTCGTCGCCGAACTGGCCGACCGCTACCGGGTGATCACGTACGACCCGCGGGGCTACTCGCGGAGCCCGCTGGCCGGGCCGCCGGTCGAGCAGGACGTGCCGACCAACGCCGACGACGCCGCCGCCGTACTGACCGCGCTCGCCGAGACGCCCGCGCTGGTGTTCGGGTCCAGTTCCGGCGCGCAGATCGCGCTGGACCTGACCGCCCGGTACCCCGAGCTGGTGCGGATCGTCGTGGCGCACGAGCCGCCGGCCGTCACGCTGCTGCCGGACCACGCCACGCACCACGCGGCCTTCCACCGGGTACGTGACGAGTACGCGGAGCGGGGGGTGGAGCCGGCGTGGGCGCTGTTCGGCGAGGTCACCGGGCTGCGCGAGGGGGACGACGAGCCGCTGCCCGATCCGGCGACCCTGCCACCGCACCTCGCCGGGATGGTCACCCGCACGCTCGCGAACCGCCCGTTCTTCCTCGCGTACGGGATGCTGCCGGCGGTCGCGTTCCGGCCCGACCTCGACGTCCTGGCGACGGTACGGACCGAGATCGTGCCGGCCGGCGGCGTCGAGTCGGGCGACCAGCTACCGGCCCGGCCGGTCCGGGTGCTCGCCGACCGGCTCGGCACCGAGGTCGTCGGCTTCCCCGGCGGGCACGCCGGCTACGCGGAACGGCCCACCGAGTTCGCCCTCCGGCTCACCGACATCCTCGGCTGACACCGGCTACGCGCCGCCGAACCGCCCCGCCAGCCGCCGGTACGTGGTGGGCGCGAGCGCGCGGACCGCGACGGGCAGGCGCAACCAGGCCGGGGCGTACCGCTCGGGGTGGTCGGTGGCGATCGCCCGGACCAGCACGTCGGCGACCCGCGCGGCGGGCAGCGGCCGGGGTGTACGCCGCTGGTAGGGCTCGCCGCGCCGCTCGAAGAACGCGGTACGGACCACGCCCGGTACGAGCACACCCACCCGTACGCCGGTGTCGGCCAGCTCCAGCCGCAGCGACTCGGCGAACGTGTCGACGCCCGCCTTGGTCGCCGCGTACACCGCCTCCCCGGCCACCCCGGTACGCCCCGCGATCGACGACACGAACGCGACGGTGCCCGTACCGCGGGAGACCATGCCCGGCAACAGCATCCGGGTCAGCTCGATCGGCGCCACCAGGTTCGTCGCGACCAGCCGCGCGACCTGCCCGGCGGCCATCGACGTGACGCGGCCCGCGTACCCCTCGCCGGCGTTGTTGACGAGCAGGTCGACGCGACCGGCGGCGTCCAGCGCGGCGGTCGCCAGGTGGCTGACCGCGGCCGGGTCGGACAGGTCCGCGGCCAGCGGCGTACCGCCGGTCATGGTGGCGAGGACGGCGAGCTTGTTCGTGTCGCGGCCGGTGAGGATCACCCGCGCGCCCAGTTCGGCCAGCCGCAACGCCGTCGCCCAGCCGATCCCGGACGACGCACCGGTCACCAGCGCCACCGCGCCTCGGATACGCATCAGTCACCCACCTTCGACTCGTGTACCACCGGGCTGCCCTCCTGCGCGAGGTGCGGCGCCCGGGTGGCCAGGACGGCGATGCCGCCGGCCATCACGGCCAGCGCCACGATCTCGCCGAGCACCGGGCCGACGCCGACCGCGATGGTGCCGTCCAGCCACAGCAGGCCGACGCCGATCGAGATGAGCGGGTCGACCGTGGTGATGATCGCCAGCGCCGGACTGCCCAACCTGCCCTGCTGGAACGTGTTCTGGTTGAGCAGCACGCCGAGCGGGCCGAGCACGCAGATCGCGTACAGCTGCCAGTGGTGGAACAGCTCGGGGAAGCCGTCACCGAACCGGTCGGACAGGCTGCGTACCAGGCCGGCGGTCACGCCGTAGCAGATGCCGGTGGCGAGCGCGAGCGGCAGCGACCGCCACCGCCGGGCCACCGAGTACGAGGCGACGAGGCAGAGCGTGAGCAGGACGGCGAGGCCGATGCCGAGCGGCAGGATCGTCGCCGGGGTGAGGTCCTTGCCGCCCGAGTCGCTGGGCCGCGCCACCGTCAGGAACGACACCAGCCCGGCCAGCGCCAGGCAGGCGCCGAGAATGCGCATCCCGTCCGGGCGCCGACCGGCGAGCGCCGGCGTGAGCAGGACGTAGAACAGCAGGCTGCACACCAGGAGCGGCTGCACCAGCATGACCGGGCCGTACCGCAGGGCCACGACCTGGAGGGCGAAGCCGAGGATCGCCAGTACGATCGACAGCCGCCACAGCTTGTTGCCGAGCAGGTCGGCGAACAGCGACGGGTCGCCGGTCGCGCGCTCCGGCACCTGGTGGTTCGCCCGGTACTGCAGGTTCGACGACAGGCCGAACGACAGCGCCCCCAACACCGCTGCCGGTACGGCGACGAGCAGGCCGGGCATGCTCACCCGGCCCGTCGGGCCGCCGCCGCGTCGGCGAACGCCGTCCGCACCGCGCCGGCGAGCGGACCGGCGTACTCCCGCAGCGACTCGTCGTACAGGACGCAGAGGCCGGTGACCCCGGCGTACCGCATGATGCCGACGCCGAGCGGGACGCCCTCGGCGAGCGCGACCACCGGGTACACCTCGGTCAGGCGGTGCCCGGCCAGCCGCCGCTCCCGCAACGGCCCCGGAATGTACGACGCGATCATGTTGAAGAACTGCGCGTTGTAGACCCGGCGGGACATCCAGCCGTGCACCGGCGCCGGGAACATGCCGAGCGCGCGCATCACGAACGCGGCGGCGTGCGGCTCGCCCTGGTTCATCCGCCGGTGCAGGTCACCGCGGATGGCCTGGATCCGGGCCGTGACGCTCATCGGCCCGACCGGCAGGTCCACCGACACCACCCCGGTACGGTTGCCCGCCGTGCGCCCGCCGTCCGCGGACGCCATCGCCACCGGCAGCATCGTGCGCAGCCGCGTCGGCGTACCGGGGGCGCCGGCGACGCCCGCCCGGTGCAGCGCCTCGGCGACCACCCCGAGCAGCACCTCGCTGCTGCGTACCCGGTGGGCGCGGGCGGCGGCGCGGACGTCCTCGGTCGGCAGCGGAACGGTGACGATGCCGCGCCGGTTCGGCGACAGGTCGCGGTTGAACGGGTGCCGGGGCGCGCCGGCGGACGTGCCCAGCTCCCACATGCCGCGCACCACCCGCCGCGCGTGGAACGCCATGCCGCGCAGGGTGGGCGCCGCGCGCCGGGCACCCGCCCGCCGCCGGTACGCGGGCCGGCCCGGCGTCTCCAGCAGCCGGTCCAGCGTGCCGATCAGCGACAGCCCGTCGCCGATCGCGTGGTGCATCTTGAACGCCAGTGTGCAGCCGTCGCCGGCGCCGTGCACCACCAGCAGCTGCCACGGCGGGCGGCGCAGCGACACCGGCTCCGACCAGAACCGGTCGAGTACGGCGGAGCGCTCCGTCTCGTCGGCGGCGGTCACCTCCACCACGTGGTCCGCCGGCCGTACGGTCGGGTCGACGACCCAGCCGGGCCGCCGCCAGTCCCCCCGCGGTACGAGCCGGCGGCGCAGCGTGGTGAGTACCGGGAGGGCGGCCTGGATCCGGTCGGCGAGCACCGCGGCGGTCAGCGGCTCGGCCCCCGGCTCCGGTTCGGTCGTGATCACCGCGCCGACCTGCTGGGTGATCGTCCGCGTCTGGACGTGCAGGAAGAACGAGTCCGGCGGGCGCAGCGGCCACGCCCGGCGTACCGGGGTGATGCGGGCGGCGGCCCCGGCGGGCGGCGCGACCGGTGGCGTACGCCGGGCCAGGGCGGGCAGGTCGGCGTGCGCGTCATGACCCCGCAGGTACGCGTCGATCACGCCGGCACCCGGCACGTCGCCGCCCGGTACCGGGTGGCCGGGCGCGCCGTCGCGGGCCGCGCCGTCGCTCGACACGGCGTCCGCCGACCGACCGCCGGCCGGAACGCCGTCGCGCGGCGGGACCGTGTCGAACGCGGCGACCGGCGCGGGGCCCCCGGCCAGCGTGGACACCAGCGCCGTCAGCGCCGCCGGCCGGGTACACGTCTCGGCCAGTCCGGACAGCGTCATGAGCGCGGCGTTCGCGGCGCCGTGCGCGGCGATCGGCCGGTACATGACGACGGGCCGCCCGCTGGCCAGCGCCTCCAGGGAGGTCGCGCCGCCGGCGTTCGTGACGACCAGGTCCGCGGCGCGGGTCAGCCCGGCCATGTCCGGCGTCCACCCCAGCGGTACGAGGCGGTCGGCGGGCAGTCCGCGCGCGGCCAGCTCGGCGCGCAGCTTCTCGTTGCGCGCGCAGGCCACCACGACCTGTACGCCGTCGCCGGCGGCGAGCAGCGCGTCGACCGCCTCGGTCACCGCGCCGAACCCGTACGCGCCGCAGGAGACGAGGACGACGAAGCGGTCCGTACTCAGGCCCAGGGTCTTGCGTTCCACCAGCCGATCGCCCGGGTGGAAGCGGCTCTCCACGGTCGGCACGGTCGCGAGCGCGGGGATGCCCGGCTCGGCCAACTCCGCCATCGGCAGCGCCGCCGGATGCATCAGGTACGTCGCGTCCAGGTCGCGGTACAGCCAGAACGGGTGCGGCGCGAAGTCCGACACCCACGCGCCCACCGGTACGGGCAGCATCCGGTTGCGGCGCAGCCACGCCAGCCCGGCCGACCCCAGCGGGTACGTGGACAGGATGAGGTCGGGGTCGAAGCGTTCCACCTCACCGGCGAGCCGGCGCCCGGACCACGCGGCGACGACACCCTTCGACGCCGACGCGAACCACCGGTGCCGCCACAGCGCCGAGTAGAAGTACTCGTAGAGCCAGGGCGTGGTGCGCACGTTCGCCACGTAGACGCGGCGGAACAGCGGGCCGACCCAGCGGCCCATCGTGTCGAGCGTGTCCACCCACCGGACCTCGCTGCCCGGCCAGTGCCGCTCCACGTCCTCTTCCAACGCCCGTCCGGTGGCATGGTGCCCGCCACCCATGTCCGCCGACACCACCAGCACCCGCCGCGGTGTCCCCTCCCCGCTCGGGCCCATCCACCGTCCTCCGGCTGTCGATCTTCCTGCTTCTGTGACCGTACGCCGGATTGCCGCCCGCGGTGCGTGTTTGTTCCGCGCCGCACAGCACCGGTACGGCGACCGTCAACCGATGACCCGGCCGTACGCGGGGCTGGTGGAACATGTCGTGAATTCTTCCCCGCCGTCCGGTACCGCACGGCGACGGCGACGGTCGGTGCACGACGACCGCGGCGGTCGCGGCGCGGGCGACCCGGGTCGTGGCGGACAGCGCCTTCTGCGCGGTACCCGGTCCGCCTCCCGGCGGTCGACGCGAGCTGGCGCCGATCGACACGCTCCGCACCCATTCGTACCCCATTCGGCCGGCGGGCCCCGTTCGGCGCACCGCGGTCACCGTGGTCCGCGGCCCGGATACGCTGACGCCTGCCAGGTCAAGCGATGGGAGACACCATGCCGAGCACGGCGCTGCTGACCGACCAGTACGAGCTGACGATGGTGTCGGCCGCGCTGCGTGACGGGACGGCCGACCGGCCGTGCGTGTTCGAGGTGTTCGGCCGCCGGCTGCCGAACCAGCGGAGGTACGGCGTGGTCGCCGGTACCGGCCGGCTCGTGGACGCGATCCGCGACTTCCGGTTCGAGCCGGACGACATCGCGTTCCTGCGGGACCGCGGCGTCGTGGACGACCTGACCGCCGAGTGGCTTGCGGCGTACCGGTTCACCGGCGACATCGAGGGGTACGCCGAGGGCGAGCTGTACTTCCCCGGTTCGCCGATCCTGACGGTGGTCGCGCCGTTCGCGGTCGGTGTCGTCCTGGAGACGCTGGCGTTGTCGGTGCTCAACCACGACTGCGCGATCGCGACCGCGGCGGCCCGGATGGTCACCGCCGCGCGCGGGCGCCCGATCATCGAGATGGGCTCCCGGCGTACGCACGAGCGGTCCGCGGTCGCGGCGGCGCGCGCGGCGTACCTGGCGGGTTTCGCGTCCACGTCGAACGTCGAGGCCGGCCGCCGGTACGACATCCCCACGGCGGGTACCGCGGCGCACGCGTTCACGCTGCTGCACGACTCGGAGGCGGAGGCGTTCGCCTCGCAGATCGCGACGTCCGGCAAGGACACCACGCTGCTCGTCGACACGTACGACATCACGCAGGGCATCCGTACCGCGATCGAGGTGGCCGGGCCGGAGCTGGGCGCGATCCGGATCGACTCCGGCGACCTGTCCGTGATGGCCGTCCAGGCCCGCGACCTGCTCGACTCGCTCGGCGCCCGGGACACCCGGATCGTCGTCTCCGGCGACCTCGACGAGCACTCCATCGCCTCGCTCGCCGCCGCCCCCGTCGACGCGTACGGTGCCGGCACCGCGGTCGTCACCGGCGCCGGCGCCCCCACCGCGCAACTCGTGTACAAGCTGGTCGAGGTGGACGGGCGGGCCGTGGTGAAGCGGTCCGAGAACAAGCGCACCGTCGGCGGCCGGAAGTACGCGGTGCGCCGGCACAAGCCGACCGGTACGGCCACCGAGGAGGTCGTCGGGTCGCAGTGCCGGCCGCCGGAGGAGCCGCACGACCGGCCGCTGCAGCGCCCGTACCTGGTGGGCGGTGAACCCGCCGCGGACCTGCCGGACCTGCCCGCGAGCCGGCGGCACCTGGCCGGCTGCCTCGTCTCGATCCCGTGGGACGGCCTGAAACTGTCCGCCGGCGACCCCGCCATCCCCGTCACGATGCTGTCTCCCACCAGCTGACGCGGGAGCCGCGCGTCCGGCGGACAATGGGGACGACCCAGCCGTGTCGGGGAAAGGGGCGGACGGGTGTCCACCGCACTGATCGTGGTCGATGTCCAGAACGACTTCTGCGAGGGCGGATCGCTGGCGGTCGCCGGCGGTTCGGCGATCGCGCACCAGTTGACCGGGCTGTTCCGGGCGAACGCGGCGGAGGGCGGGCCGCGCCGCTGGGACCACGTGGTCGCCACCCGGGACCACCACATCGACCCGGGCGACCACTTCAGCCCCAACCCGGACTTCGTCCGCACCTGGCCGGCACACTGCGTCGCCGGTACGGTCGGCGCCGACCTGCACCCGGACCTCGACCAGTCGTACCTGGAGGCGGTGTTCGACAAGGGCGCGCACGCCGCGGCGTACTCGGGGTTCGAGGGACGCGCGCACGGTACGCCGCTGGTCGAGTGGCTGCACCGGCACGCGGTCGACCAGGTCGACGTCGTCGGCATCGCCACCGACCACTGCGTACGGGCGACGGCGCTGGACGCGCGCCGCGAGGGCTTCGCCACCCGGGTACTGCTGGACCTGACCGCCGGGGTCGCCCGCGAGACGGTCGACGCGGCGGTGGGCGAGCTGCGGTCCGCGGGCGTCGAGCTGACCGGTACGCCGGTCGTCGCCTGAGCGCCGGTCGTCGGCTGAGTACCGTCGTCGGTTGAGTAGACGGAAACGGCCCCGCACCCAACCGGGTGCGGGGCCGCGTCGTACGTGCCGCTACTTGCTCTTGTCGGCCCCGGCCGGCGCGGGCGAGGTCGGCGCCGGGAGCTTGCCGTGGTGGTCGACCCCGGCCAGCT
>NZ_BOMB01000062.1 GCF_016861975.1 Actinocatenispora rupis
AAGGTGTGTGTTTGTTTCTTGAGAACTCAACAGGGTGTTTAAAAGCCAGTGCATTAGTTTTGCCCCGTGCCATGGCCTGTGAGGGTTGTGGTGGGGTTCCTTTGATGCAATACACGGTCCCGTTGGGGATGGTGTTTTTGCTGGGATGGTTTTCCATCAGGTTTTTGGTGGAGAGTTTGATCCTGGCTCAGGACGAACGCTGGCGGCGTGCTTAACACATGCAAGTCGAGCGGAAAGGCCCTTTCGGGGGTACTCGAGCGGCGAACGGGTGAGTAACACGTGAGTAACCTGCCTTCAGCTTTGGGATAACCCCGGGAAACCGGGGCTAATACCGGGTATTCACAGCGTCTCGCATGGGATGGTGTGGAAAGGGATTTACCGGCTGGAGATGGGCTCGCGGCCTATCAGCTTGTTGGTGGGGTGATGGCCTACCAAGGCGACGACGGGTAGCCGGCCTGAGAGGGCGACCGGCCACACTGGGACTGAGACACGGCCCAGACTCCTACGGGAGGCAGCAGTGGGGAATATTGCGCAATGGGCGGAAGCCTGACGCAGCGACGCCGCGTGGGGGATGACGGCCTTCGGGTTGTAAACCTCTTTCAGCAGGGACGAAGCGAAAGTGACGGTACCTGCAGAAGAAGCTCCGGCTAACTACGTGCCAGCAGCCGCGGTAAGACGTAGGGGGCGAGCGTTGTCCGGATTTATTGGGCGTAAAGAGCTCGTAGGTGGCTCGTCGCGTCGGTTGTGAAAACCCGCAGCTTAACTGTGGGCTTGCAGCCGATACGGGCGGGCTAGAGGCAGGTAGGGGAGAGTGGAATTCCTGGTGTAGCGGTGAAATGCGCAGATATCAGGAGGAACACCGGTGGCGAAGGCGGCTCTCTGGACCTGTTCTGACGCTGAGGAGCGAAAGCGTGGGGAGCGAACAGGATTAGATACCCTGGTAGTCCACGCCGTAAACGTTGGGCGCTAGGTGTGGGAACCACTCCACGGTTTCCGTGCCGTAGCTAACGCATTAAGCGCCCCGCCTGGGGAGTACGGCCGCAAGGCTAAAACTCAAAGGAATTGACGGGGGCCCGCACAAGCGGCGGAGCATGCGGATTAATTCGATGCAACGCGAAGAACCTTACCTGGGTTTGACATCGCCGGAAATCTCACAGAGATGTGGGGTCCTTCGGGGCCGGTGACAGGTGGTGCATGGCTGTCGTCAGCTCGTGTCGTGAGATGTTGGGTTAAGTCCCGCAACGAGCGCAACCCTTGTCCGATGTTACCAGCGGGTTATGCCGGGGACTCATCGGAGACTGCCGGGGTCAACTCGGAGGAAGGTGGGGATGACGTCAAGTCATCATGCCCCTTATGTCCAGGGCTTCACGCATGCTACAATGGCCGGTACAGAGGGCTGCGATACCGCAAGGTGGAGCGAATCCCTAAAAGCCGGTCTCAGTTCGGATCGGGGTCTGCAACTCGACCCCGTGAAGTCGGAGTCGCTAGTAATCGCAGATCAGCAACGCTGCGGTGAATACGTTCCCGGGCCTTGTACACACCGCCCGTCACGTCACGAAAGTCGGTAACACCCGAAGCCCATGGCCTAACCCTTTGGGAGGGAGTGGTCGAAGGTGGGACTGGCGATTGGGACGAAGTCGTAACAAGGTAGCCGTACCGGAAGGTGCGGCTGGATCACCTCCTTTCTAAGGAGCATCTTGGCGAGGGAAACCTTGTCCAGGGCCAGGCGGAAGCGAGTGTCTTTCGCTGGTTGCTCAGTGGTGGAGTGCTGGCTAGTTCTGGATCGGCAACGGCGTGGTCTGTGAGTACTGCCTCCTTGGTGGGGTTCAGGAAAGTGGGCTGGGTGCGGCTGGTCTGGTAGACACCCTGTTGGGTCCTGAAGAAACAGGCACTTGTGTTTGTTGCTTCGGGATGGCGGCCCTGCGCGGCCAACATACCGTCTTGACCAGTCATTGTGTGGTTGGTTGGGGGTCTGGTGTTGGCGGTTGGTGTGTGGGGTTCTGCGCGTTGTTTGAGAACTACACAGTGGACGCGAGCATCTTTGTGGTCAAGTAATTAAGGGCACATGGTGGATGCCTTGGCACCAGGAGCCGATGAAGGACGTGGGAGGCTGCGATATGCCTGGGGGAGTTGTCAACCGAGCTGTGATCCCAGGATTTCCGAATGGGGAAACCCAGCACCAGTCATGTGGTGTTACCCGCGCCTGAATATATAGGGCGTGTGGAGGTAACGCGGGGAAGTGAAACATCTCAGTACCCGTAGGAAGAGAAAACAACCGTGATTCCGTGAGTAGTGGCGAGCGAAAGCGGAAGAGCCTAAACCGAGCGCATGTGATAGCCGGCGGGCGTTGTGTGTTCGGGGTTGTGGGGCTTGCTGTGACTCCTCCGCTGGGGGGTCGGGCAGTGAGAAAGTTGTGTGCTAGCCGAAAGGTCTGGAAAGGCCTGCCGTAGAGGGTGATAGTCCTGTAGGCGAAAGTGCACAGCCTGTCTATGCGAGTTCCCGAGTAGCGGCGGTCCCGTGTAAGCCGCCGTGAATCTGCCAGGACCACCTGGTAAGGCTAAATACTCCCTGGTGACCGATAGCGGACTAGTACCGTGAGGGAAAGGTGAAAAGCACCCCGGGAGGGGAGTGAAATAGTACCTGAAACCGTGTGCCTACAATCCGTCGGAGCTGTGTTTTCGGACATGGTGACGGCGTGCCTTTTGAAGAATGAGCCTGCGAGTTAGTGGTGCGTGGCGAGGTTAACCTGTGTGGGGGAGCCGTAGCGAAAGCGAGTCCGATAAGGGCGTTGAGTCGCGTGTCCTAGACCCGAAGCGGAGTGATCTACCCATGGGCAGGCTGAAGCGCGGGTAAGACCGTGTGGAGGGCCGAACCCACCAGGGTTGAAAACCTGGGGGATGACCTGTGGGTAGGGGTGAAAGGCCAATCAAACTCCGTGATAGCTGGTTCTCCCCGAAATGCATTTAGGTGCAGCGTCGCGTGTTTCTTGCCGGAGGTAGAGCACTGGATGGCCTAGGGGGCTTACCAGCTTACTGAAGTCAGCCAAACTCCGAATGCCGGTAAGTGAGAGCGCGGCAGTGAGACTGTGGGGGATAAGCTTCATAGTCGAGAGGGAAACAGCCCAGATCACCAGCTAAGGCCCCTAAGCGTGTGCTAAGTGGAAAAGGATGTGGGGTTGCCGAGACAACCAGGAGGTTGGCTTAGAAGCAGCCACCCTTGAAAGAGTGCGTAATAGCTCACTGGTCAAGTGATCCCGCGCCGACAATGTAGCGGGGCTCAAGCACACCGCCGAAGCTGTGGCATTCACACGTTAGCTTGGCGACGGCCTTCGGGTTGTTGTCTAGGTGTGTGGATGGGTAGGGGAGCGTCGTGCCACGGGTGAAGCAGCCGGGTGACCGAGTTGTGGACGTGGTGCGAGTGAGAATGCAGGCATGAGTAGCGAAAGCAGGGTGAGAAACCCTGCCGCCGGATGTCCAAGGGTTCCAGGGTCAAGCTTTTCTGCCCTGGGTAAGTCGGGACCTAAGGCGAGGCCGAGAGGCGTAGTCGATGGACAACGGGTTGATATTCCCGTACCCGCGAAGAAGCGTCCCTGATGAAACTCATTGTGCTAACCCTTGATGTTGCTGGAGACCTTCGGGTTGATGGTGGCGGATCGGGGATCCTGGTGGGGAGTAGTCAAGCGATGGGGTGACGTAGGAGGGTAGCTGAGCCCGGCCGGTGGTTGTGCCGGGGTAAGCGTGTAGGGCGTGGTGTAGGTAAATCCGCACCGCATGAGCCTGAGACGTGATGCCGAGCCGATTTTGGTGAAGTCAGTGATCCCATGCTACCGAGAAAAGCCTCTAGCGAGCTTCGAGCGGCCCGTACCCCAAACCGACACAGGTGGACAGGTAGAGAATACCGAGGCGATCGGGTGAACTGTGGTTAAGGAACTCGGCAAATTGCCCCCGTAACTTTGGGAGAAGGGGGGCCGGACGCGTGATCCCACTTGCTGGGGGAGCGTGGTATGGCCGCAGAGACCAGGGGAAAGCGACTGTTTACTAAAAACACAGGTCCGTGCGAAGTTGTAAGACGATGTATACGGACTGACGCCTGCCCGGTGCTGGAACGTTAAGGGGACCTGTTAGCTCTTTCGGGGGCGAAGCGGAGAACTTAAGCGCCAGTAAACGGCGGTGGTAACTATAACCATCCTAAGGTAGCGAAATTCCTTGTCGGGTAAGTTCCGACCTGCACGAATGGCGTAACGACTTTCCCGCTGTCTCAACCACAGGCCCGGCGAAATTGCATTACGAGTAAAGATGCTCGTTACGCGCGGCAGGACGGAAAGACCCCGGGACCTTTACTATAGCTTGGTATTGGCGCTCGGTTCGGCTTGTGTAGGATAGGTGGGAGCCTGTGAAACCTTCACGCTAGTGGGGGTGGAGGCAATCTTGAAATACCACTCTGGTCGTACTGGGTGTCTAACCTCGGGCCATGATCTGGTTCAGGGACAGTGCCTGGTGGGTAGTTTAACTGGGGCGGTTGCCTCCTAAAGAGTAACGGAGGCGCCCAAAGGTTCCCTCAGCCTGGTTGGCAATCAGGTGGTGAGTGTAAGTGCACAAGGGAGCTTGACTGTGAGACTGACGGGTCGAGCAGGGACGAAAGTCGGGACTAGTGATCCGGCACTTGCGTGTGGAAGCGGTGTCGCTCAACGGATAAAAGGTACCCCGGGGATAACAGGCTGATCTTCCCCAAGAGTCCATATCGACGGGATGGTTTGGCACCTCGATGTCGGCTCGTCGCATCCTGGGGCTGGAGTAGGTCCCAAGGGTTGGGCTGTTCGCCCATTAAAGCGGTACGCGAGCTGGGTTTAGAACGTCGTGAGACAGTTCGGTCCCTATCCGCCGCGCGCGTTGGAGACTTGAGAAGGGCTGTCCCTAGTACGAGAGGACCGGGACGGACGAACCTCTGGTGTGCCAGTTGTCTTGCCATGGGCACGGCTGGTTGGCTACGTTCGGAAGGGATAACCGCTGAAAGCATCTAAGCGGGAAGCCTGCTTCGAGATGAGGTCTGCCACCCCTTTGTGGGGTAAGGCCCCCAGGAGATGACTGGGTTGATAGGCCGGAGGTGTAAGCACAGTAATGTGTTGAGCTGACCGGTACTAATAGGCCGAGGGCTTGACCACAATTACGTTTGCGTCCACTGTGTGGTTCTGGAACCACGCGCAGCACACCCGGGGTTGGGGTGTGGGCGTCTGGTTTGTGAGATGTTTCGGTGGTTTTAGCGAGGGGGAAACGCCCGGTCCCATTCCGAACCCGGTAGCTAAGCCTCTCAGCGCCGATGGTACTGCACTCGGGAGGGTGTGGGAGAGTAGGACACCGCCGGACTTAACATGAA
>NZ_BOMB01000063.1 GCF_016861975.1 Actinocatenispora rupis
CCTAATCAGTTCTGGGAGTGAGCCATCCGGCACACTCCTGGTGGTAGCCGGCCGGTGGGTGAGCACTCCCGGTTCCTGGACGTTGAGTCCTGCCGAAAGACAGTGCCCTTGCCGGAAGGCCGGGAGAAGTGATCGCTGCTGGGTTGTCGTGCCCCGCGTGTTCGTTGCGGGAAGCACTGCTTGATTAGGTCGCTGATGACTCTCCCGCTGGCTACTCGCGGTGATCGACGTCGAGAACGGGAGGGCCGTTGCGGCTGTTTGTGGGAGATGACTGGGCCGAGGACCATCACGACATCGAGCTGATGGATCCCTCGGGTCGCCGGCTGGCCAAAGCCCGGCTGCCCGAGGGCGTGGCGGGGATGGGCCGGTTGCATGCGATGGTCGGTGACCAGCTCGGCGAGGCCGGCGACGAGGACGTGGAGGTGCTGGTCGGGATCGAGACCGACCGGGGTCCGTGGGTGGCGGCCCTGATCGCGGCCGGATACACGGTGCTCGCGGTCAACCCGTTGCAGGCGGCCAGGTTCCGGGACCGGCTGGGGGTGTCGGGCGCCAAAAGCGACGCCGGTGACGCGCACGTGCTGGCTGACATGGTCCGCACCCACTCCCACCAGTTGCGGCCGGTCGCTGGGGACAGCCCCGAGGCTGAGGCGGTCAAGGTCGTGGCCCGCACCCACAAGACGCTGATCTGGGAACGAACCCGTCACACCCAGCGGTTGCGGCACGCGCTGCGCGACTACTTCCCTGCCGCGCTGGTCGCCTTCGACGACCTCGACGCCGTCGACAGTCTGGAACTGCTGGCCAAGGCCCCCACCCCGGCGCGGGCCGCCCGGTTGACGATCGCCCAGATCAGCGGCGCGTTGCGACGAGCGCGTCGAAAAGACGTCCGGGACAAAGCGGCGGCCGTCCAGGCCGCGCTGCGCGCCGAGCAGCTCAGCCAGCCCGAGATCGTGGCTGACGGCTATGCCGCGTCGGTCCAGGCGCTGCTCGCGGTCCTGACCGTGTTGAACACCCAGGTGAAAGCATTGCAAGGGCAGGTGGAGACACATTTTGGGCGCCACCCGGCCGCTGAGATCTACCGGTCCCAGCCAGGCCTGGGACCGGTCCTCGGCGCTCGGGTGCTCGCAGAGTTCGGCGACGACCCGCACCGCTACGCCTCTGCCAAGGCCCGCAAGAACTACGCGGGCACCTCCCCGATCACCCGCGCCTCCGGCAAGAAGAAGGTCGCCCTGGCCCGGTTCGTGCACAACGACCGGCTCATCGACGCACTGATGAGCCAGTCGTTCGCCGCGCTGAAAACCTCGCCCGGCGCACGGGCCTACTACGACCGACAACGCGCCCGCGGCTGCGGACACAACCCCGCTCTGCGTCAACTCGCCAACCGACTCGTCGGCATCCTCCACGGCTGCCTCAAAACCGGCACCCTCTACAACGAGACAACCGCCTGGTCGCATCACATCAACTCGATCACGGCTTGACATTCAAGCTCCTGGGATGTCTTTC
>NZ_BOMB01000064.1 GCF_016861975.1 Actinocatenispora rupis
CCTAATGGGAGCTGCCGGGTTGGCCGCTGGCAGACTCGGTGCCCGGTAGCCGCTGGTGGGTGAGCACTCTCTTCGCCTGGACTGATCACGAGTCCTGGGGTCAGAACGTGCCCCTGCTGGTGGTCGGGAGACGGATGGCTGATGGGGTGTCGTGCCCGCTGACGGTTGGTGTGAGCACTGGTCCATTAGGGCGCCGGGCTCTCCCGCGGGCTGCTGACGGTGGCCATGGCAGAGCGGAGATCTGGAGTGCTGTTCGTCGGAGATGACTGGGCTGAGGACCATCACGATGTGGAGGTGCAAGACGACCAGGGCCGCGCTCTGCGCACGGCCCGGCTGCCCGAGGGCGTGGACGGGATGGCTCGCTTCCACGAACTGATCGCGACGTTCTTGTCTGAGGACGCCGATCCTTCACAGGTGTTGGTCTGTATCGAGACTGACCGGGGACCCTGGGTGCGGGCACTGGTCGCGGCCGGCTACCGGGTGTTCGGGGTCAATCCTAAGCAGGCCGCCCGGCACCGGGAGCTGATGTCGATATCCGGCGCGAAAAGCGACAAGGCCGACGCGCACACCCTGGCCGACATGGTGCGCACCCGCCGTCACCAGTTGCGCCAGGTCGCCGCTGACTCCGATGTCGCCGAGGCGGTCAAGGTGGTGGCCCGAGCGCACCAGACGCTGATCTGGGAACGCACCCGCCACACTCTTCGGCTGCGCGCGGCGCTACGCGACTACTTCCCCGCGGCCCTGCAGGCGTTCCAGCCGTTGACGCTGACCGGCGCCGACACCTTGGAACTGCTGGCCAAGGCGCCCACCCCGGCCGCAGCGGCCAGGCTCACCCTCGCCCAGATCAGCGCAGCCCTGCGGCGAGCCCGCCGCCGTGACATCCCCGCCAAGGCGGCCGCGATTGCGCAGGCGCTGCGCGCCGAGCACCTCGGCCAGGCCGAGATCGTGGCCACCGCTTACGCGGCCACCGTCCGCGCCACCATCGCGGTCCTGCAGACCCTCAACACTCAGATCAAGACCCTCCAAGGGCAGGTGGAGCAGCATTTTGGCCAGCACCCGGACGTTGAGGTCTACCTCAGCCAACCTGGCATGGGCGTGATCATCGGCGCCCGGGTGCTCGCCGAGTTCGGAGACGCTCCCGGCCGCTACCACGACGCCCGTTCCCGCAAGAACTACGCCGGCACTGCTCCGATCACCCGCCAGTCCGGCAAGGCCAAGACCGTCCACGCCCGCTTCGTCCACAACGACCGGCTGGTAGACGCCTTGCACATGCAGGCCGGCGCGGCGATCCTGCACGACGCGGGAGCCCGCGCCTACTACGACGAGCTACGCGCCCGCGAGATCGGGCACAACGCCGCCCTGCGTCAGCTCGGCAATCGCCTTGTCGGCCTGCTGCACGGCTGCCTCAAGTCCACGACGCCCTACAACCCAACGACCGCGTGGGCACACCGCTACGAACACCTCGCCGCTTGACATCCAAGCACCTGGGGTGTCTGA
>NZ_BOMB01000065.1 GCF_016861975.1 Actinocatenispora rupis
AAGGAGTCTCAATGAGGAAGTCAAGCCGCTTGCGTGACCGGCGGGTGGGGGGTGAACTGCCGGTTGTCACGCAGCAGGGCCCACAGCACGGTGACGCGGCGGCGGGCCAGGGCGATGACGGCTTGGACGTGTTTGAGTCCTTGGGCGCGTTTCTTGAGGTAGTAGTCGCGGTTGGGCCCGTCGCGGATGATGGCGGTCTGGGCGGACAGGTAGAACACGCGGCGCAGCCTGCGGCTGTATCGCTGGGGGCGGTGCATGTTTCCGGTGCGGCGGCCGGAGTCGCGGGGCACCGGGACCAGGCCGGCGGCGGAGGCGAGTCTGCCGTGGTCGGTGTAGGTGGCAAGGTCGCCTGCGGCGACGATGAACTCGGCGCCGAGGATGGGGCCCATGCCGGGCAGCGATTCGATGATGCCGGCTTGCGGATGCTGGCCGAAGGTGTCGCGGATCTGGCTGTCGATGTCGTGCAGGCGCTGGTCGAGGGCGAGGATCTGGCGGGCGAGGTCGGCGACGATGCCGGCGGCGATGGTCTCGCCGGGCACGGTGGTGTGTTGGGCTTGTGCTGCGGTCACAGCCGTGGCGGCCATCTGGTCGGCGCCGCGGACCCCGCGGCTGGCCAGCCACGCGGTCAGGCGGGCCGTGCCGCGGCGGCGGATCGCGGTCGGGGTTTGGTAGCTGGTGAGCAGGACCAGGGCGCCTTTGCGGGCCGAGTAGTCGAAGCTGCGTTCCAGGGCGGGGAAGATCCCGGTCAGAGTGTCGCGCAGCCGGTTGATCAACCGGACCCGGTCAGCGACCAGGTCGGTGCGGTGCGCGGTCAGCAGCGCCAGGTCCGCCGCGAGCTGGGCGGGCACCGCCAGAACAGCAAGGTCGGTGCGTACCCGGGCGGTCTCGGCGATCACGTAGGCGTCCCGGGCATCGGTCTTCGCCTCGCCCCGGTAGGCGCCGGTCATGCGGTTCACGACACGGCCGGGCACATACACGGCCTGCTGGCCGTGCGCGGCCAGCAGCGCCAGCAGCAGCGCCGAGGCGGTGCCGCCGATGTCGATCGCCCAACACACCTGGTCGGCCAGATCGAGGATGTCGCCGATCGCGCCCAGGATCGCCGTCTCGTCGTTGTCGATCTTCCGCGACCACACCGTGGATCCGGTCTGGTCGACCACGACCGCCCAGTGATGCGCCTTGCCCGCGTCGATACCCGCCCACACCCGGGCCTGTCTGCCGTTCAACCACGCCTCCTCGACACCAGCCAGCACCACTCGGCCCGAGGAACACCCCGCCGTCGTCTCCGTAAACAGCGACTACACCGCGCATCTCAATCAGCAGCCAGGGCGTCCCGGAGAACCGGACGGCCACTCCTTCGGAGCCACGACAGGCAAGACACCGTCAGCCACATCCGGTCCTCCCGGACCGCCTAACAACTTACGGA
>NZ_BOMB01000066.1 GCF_016861975.1 Actinocatenispora rupis
CATGGCGAGGGGCGCGCGGGTGCTGGGCATCGTTCTCGCGGGGGGCGAGGGGAAGCGTCTGATGCCGTTGACGGCGGATCGGGCGAAGCCTGCGGTGCCGTTTGGTGGGCAGTACCGGTTGATTGATTTCGTGTTGTCGAATTTGGTGAATGCCGGGTTCGACAAGTTGTGTGTGTTGACGCAGTACAAGTCGCATTCGTTGGATCGGCATATTTCGCAGGCGTGGCGGATGTCGTCGATGTTGGGGCAGTACATCACGCCGGTGCCGGCGCAGCAGCGGTTGGGGCCGCGGTGGTACACGGGGTCGGCGGATGCGATTTTCCAGTCGTTGAATCTGGTGTATGACGAGGGTCCGGACTACATCGTGGTGTTCGGTGCCGATCATGTGTACCGGATGGATCCGCGGCAGATGGTGGAGGCGCACATCGGCTCGGGTGCCGGGGTGACGGTGGCCGGGATTCGGGTGCCGCGGGCGGAGGCGCGGGCGTTCGGGGTGATCGAGACGGGCCCGGACGGTACGAGTATCGAGCGGTTTTTGGAGAAGCCGGCGCAGCCGCCGGGTATTCCGGGTGATGACGCGCACGCGTACGCGTCGATGGGTAACTACGTGTTCACCGCGGAGGCGTTGCTGGAGGCGTTGCGGTTGGATGCGGAGGATCCGGCCTCGGCGCATGACATGGGCGGCAACATCATTCCGATGCTGGTCGACAAGGGCTGGGCGAACGTGTACGACTTCGCCGCGAACGAGGTGCCCGGGGCGACCGAACGCGACCGCGGGTACTGGCGGGATGTCGGGTCGATCGACGCCTACTACGCCTCGCACATGGATCTGGTGTCGCTGCATCCGGTGTTCAACCTGTACAACGCGGACTGGCCGATCCGGGGGCATGTGCCGCCGTTGCCGCCGGCGAAGTTCGTGCTGGGCGGGCGGGCGTACGAGTCGTTGGTGTCGGCCGGGTGCATCGTGACCGGCACGGTGGCCCGGTCGGTGCTGTCACCGGACGTGGTGGTCGAGGACGGCGCCTGGGTCGAGGACTCCGTACTGATGGACGGGGTCCGGATCGGGCGCGGCGCGGTCGTGCGCGGGGTGATCCTGGACAAGCACGTCCACGTCCCGGACGGCGCGCATCTGGGCGCGGACCTGGCCCACGACCGGGAGTACCACACGGTCACCGACTCCGGACTGGTCGTCCTCGGCAAGAACGAACCCGTCCACC
>NZ_BOMB01000067.1 GCF_016861975.1 Actinocatenispora rupis
TGTGATGTTCAGGCAGGTTGGTCAGTCGGGTGGCTGGTGGCCGTCCTCCGAGTGAGGAGTGGGGGCGGTGGTGGTTGTAGAAGTGGAGCCAGGCGGGGAGCGCGGCGCGGCGTTGGGTCTCGGTGGGGTAGAAGCGGGCGTAGGCCCAGCCGTCGGCGAGGGTGCGGTGGAAGCGTTCTGCTTTGCCGTTGGTTTGAGGCCGGTAGGGGCGGGTCCGTTTGTGTGTGATGGTGAGGTCGTGGCAGGCGTCGCGCCAGGCGTGGGACTTGTAGGCCGACCCGTTGTCGGACAACACGCGTTCGACGGTGATGCCGTGGTCGGCGAACCAGGCCACAGCCCGCTGCAACACGCCGATGGCGGTGCGGGCTTTCTCGTCGGCGCAGATTTCGGCGTAGGCCAGGCGGGTGTGGTCATCGATGACGGTGTGCACGAACGCGGTGCCGATCGCTGGTCGGTAGTTGCCGCCTCGTTGGCCGGTTCGGTGGGCTGTCAGTCGGGCGTGGTGTTTGCCCTGTTCGCGGCTGAGGAACCGGTGGCCGCCGCCGTCGGGGATGTTGCCGAACTTGGTGACATCGACGTGGATCAGCGAGCCGGGGTGGTCGTGTTCGTAGCGGCGTAGCGGCTCGCCGGTGACCCGATCCAGCCGGGTCAGCCGGTTGAGCCGGCAGCGGGTCAACACCGCATGCACGGTGGAGGCCGGTATCCCGGTGCGGCCGGCGATCTGGACGGGTCCCAGCCGGTGGCGCCACCGTAGCCGCACGATCTGCCGCACGAGTTCGGGTCGGGTCTTGGTCGGGCTGTGATGCGGGCGGGAGCTGCGATCAGCCATGCCGGCCGATCCTTCGGCGCGGTAACGGTCGGCCCATTTCTTCGCGGTCCTGGGCGCGACCATGAACATGGTCGCCGCCGCCGCGTAGGTCCAGCCCTGCTCGACGACCAGACAGGCTAGCCGCAGCCGGGTGCGTGGGGTCAGCATCGCGTTAACGTGAGACACGAAGGCCTCCAGGGTGTGAAGCGGTTCCTCGACAGCTCCACTTCACAACCGGAGGCCTTCACCTGTCAGCCCCTACACGCCGCCGAAAGCGGTACAACCTCCCCGGACATCACACCTA
>NZ_BOMB01000068.1 GCF_016861975.1 Actinocatenispora rupis
GCCGGGCGGGTGGCGTGATGACGGGGCGTCAACGGCGGCGATTCGGCAAGGTTCGGAAGCTGCCCTCGGGCCGGTGGCAGGCATCGTTCACGGCACCGGACGGAACACGTCAGAACGCGCCCGAGACCTTCAAGAACCGGACGGAGGCGGACCGCTGGCTGACGCTTGTTGAAGCCGATCTGTCCCGGGGCGCTTGGCTGAACGAAGGGCTTGGACGCGAGACGTTCGGCAACTATGCGCGGGCACATCTGCGGGATAGCCCGAAGATCGGTCCTCGCTGGCGTGAGACCTGCCTTCGCAACCTGCGGCTGCACCTCGCGCCGTTGGAGGGCAAGACGCTTGCTGAGCTGACGACCCCGGTTGTACGGGAGTGGTACGCGGCGGCGATGCGGGGGAGCGGGGGCAAGACCTCGATCCGGCAGTCATACCGGTTTCTCCGGGCGGTGATGTACAGCGCCGTTCGCGATGGTGCGATTGCACGCAACCCGTGTCAGGTTCCCGGTGCGGGTTCCGACCGTGCGAAGGAACGGCCGGTTGCGAGTCCGGCGCAAGTCCTTGCCCTGGTAGAGGCCATCACTCCCCGGTATCGCGCAGCCGTGATGATCGCGGCGTGGATGGCGCTTCGGCGCGGCGAGATCTGCGGCATGAGGGTTGCGGACGTGGATCTTGAACACGGCACGATCACGGTGCGGAAGAACCGGGTCGAGCTGCTGGAGTCCGGGGAAGCGTTCGATGACGACCCCAAAACAGACGCCGGGAAGCGGACGGTGGTGATTCCACCGCATGTGCTGCCGTTCCTGGTCGAACACATGCAGAACTGGGCGGGCAAGGACCGGGTTTTCGTGGGCCGTACCGGTCAGCCGATGCGCGGCGATGCCATTCGGCAGGCGTTCACTCGGGCTCGGACGAAGGTCGGCATGGAGCACCTCACGTTCCACGACATGCGGCACACAGGCTCGACGCTGGCGGCGTCTGCCGGGGCGACTCTGGCGGACCTGAAGAAGCGCCTCGGG
>NZ_BOMB01000069.1 GCF_016861975.1 Actinocatenispora rupis
GGTACGGGCGTGCGCGGAGCGGGCGCGGGTGGCCGCGGCCGAGTTGGCGGTGGCGTCGCGTGCGGTGAAGGACGCGGCGTTGCGGGCGATGGCCGAGGCGCTGGTGTCCCGGGCCGCGGAGGTCCTGGCGGCGAACGAGTCCGACGTGGCCGCCGCGCGCGCCGCCGGTACCGGCGAGGCGATGCTGGATCGGTTGTCGCTCAACGGTTCGCGGGTCGAGGGGATGGCCGACGGGTTGCGTCAGGTGGCCGGGCTGCCCGACCCGGTGGGCGAGGTGGTGCGCGGCTCGACGCTGCCGAACGGGTTGGAGCTGCGGCAGCTGCGCGTCCCGTTCGGGGTGGTCGGGATCGTGTACGAGGGCCGGCCGAACGTGACCGCCGACGCCGCTGGGCTGACGCTGAAGTCGGGCAATGCGGTGCTGCTGCGGGGGTCGTCGTCGGCGCGGCGGTCCAACGCCGCGATCGTGGCGGTGTTGCGCGACGCGCTGGCCGCGTCCGGGCTGCCCGCCGACGCGGTGCAGCTGGTGCCGGGCGACACGCACGACTCGGTCAAGCACCTGATGCGGGCGCGTGGCCTGGTCGACGTGCTGATCCCGCGCGGTGGCGCCGCGCTGATCCGTACGGTGGTGGAGGAGTCGACGGTGCCGGTGATCGAGACCGGTGTCGGCAACTGCCACGTGTACGTCGACGCCGACGCCGACCTCGACGACGCCCTCGCCATCGTGCTCAACGCCAAGACGCAGCGCCCGTCGGTGTGCAACGCCGCCGAGACGGTACTGGTGCACGCCGCGGTCGCCGACCGCTTCCACGCGATGCTGCTGCCCGCGCTCGCCGCCGCGGGCGTCACCGTGCACGGAGACGAATCCGTTGCGGCGCACGGGAAGACGCACGGTGTCGAGGTCGTACCGGCGACCGAGCGGGACTGGTCGCAGGAGTACCTGTCGCTGGATCTGGCCGTCGCCGACGTGCCCAGCCTCGACGCCGCCATC
>NZ_BOMB01000070.1 GCF_016861975.1 Actinocatenispora rupis
CGCCGTTGGATCCGCTACGGGCGCCGGTGGAACCGGTGGATGGTCCGCTGCAAGCTGTCGGTCAACGACGGCAACGGCGGCGTGGTGATCCCGTCCATCCAGCAGATTGAGGCGCTTCCGGCCTCGGACCGGCTGTTGGTGGACGTGCCGGTCGGGATGACTGTCGAGGCGATTCGGCAGCGGGCCGGGGAGCTGGCCAACGCGGCGCGGGCTCGCTCGTGCCGGGTCACGGAGGTTGCCGACACGCCGGGTATGGCGTGGGTGGAGTTGCAGCACAAGGACATCCTGCGTTCGACCGTGGCGGCGCTGCCGATCCCGCGTAGTGCTGACGGTGTGGGCATGGTCCCGGTGGACCTGGGACAGGTGCCGGTCGGGATCCGGGAGGACGGTTCGGGCTGGGCGATCCCGGTCAAGGGCCGGCACATCCTCATCGCGGGCCGGTCCCGGTCGGGTAAGGGCTCGGTGCTGTGGTCGCTGCTGCGCTATCTCGCGCCGGCGATCCGGGCCGGGGTGGTGAAGGTGACCGGCCTGGATCCGAAGGGCGGCATGGAGCTGTCGATGGGCCGCCCCCTGTTCACCCGGTACGAGGCGGACAACCCCGCAGCGATGGCGGATCTGTTGGAGGCCGAGGCGGACCACATGGACGCGGTGGCCAAGGAACTGGCGGGCAACGTGCGGAAGTTCTCGCCGTCCATGACCCACCCGCTGCATCTGGTGGTCGTGGATGAGCTGGCGAACCTGACCGCGTACGCGTCGATGGAGGTCCGCCGCCGGGTGGAACTGGCGCTTGGGCGGCTGCTGACCAAGGGTGCTGCGGTCGGCTGGGTGGTCATCGGCTGCACGCAGGAGCCCAACAAGGACATCATCCCGATGCGCGGGCTGTTCACCTACCGGATCGCGCTGGGCCTGGACACCCCGAGTCAGGTCGACATGGTGCTCGGTGAGGGGATGCGGGACAAGGGCG
>NZ_BOMB01000071.1 GCF_016861975.1 Actinocatenispora rupis
GCGAGTTCCTCGATCAGTACGTGGTGGGTCAGGATTCGGCGAAGCGTGCGCTGTCGGTGGCGGTGTACAACCATTACAAGCGGATTCAGGCGGAGGGTTCGTCGCATCGGTCGGGTGGTGGTGATCCGGTCGAGTTGGCGAAGTCGAACATTCTGTTGATTGGTCCGACGGGGTGTGGGAAGACGCATCTGGCGCAGACGTTGGCTCGGTTGTTGAATGTTCCGTTCGCGATGGCGGATGCGACGGCGTTGACCGAGGCGGGGTATGTCGGTGAGGACGTCGAGAACATTTTGTTGAAGTTGATCCAGGCCGCGGATTATGACGTGAAGCGGGCGGAGACGGGGATCATCTACATCGACGAGATCGACAAGATCGCGCGGAAGTCGGAGAATCCGTCGATCACCCGGGATGTGTCGGGTGAGGGTGTGCAGCAGGCGTTGTTGAAGATCCTGGAGGGGACGACGGCGTCGGTGCCGCCGCAGGGTGGTCGGAAGCATCCGCATCAGGAGTTCATTCAGATCGATACGACGAATGTGTTGTTCATCTGTGGTGGTGCGTTCGCTGGTCTGGAGAAGATCATCGAGCAGCGGGTGGGGAAGAAGGGTCTGGGGTTCGGCGCTCAGTTGCACAGTAAGCAGGAGCGGTCGACCGATGACGTGTTCTCCGAGGTGATGCCGGAGGATCTGTTGAAGTTCGGGATGATTCCGGAGTTCAATGGGCGGTTGCCGGTGGTGACGAGTGTGCGGAATCTGGATCGGGATGCGTTGATCCGGATTTTGCGGCAGCCGAAGAACGCGCTGGTGAAGCAGTATGCGCGGTTGTTCGAGCTGGATGGTGTGGAGTTGGTGTTCGACGACGAGGCGTTGGCGGCGATCGCGGATCAGGCGATTTTGCGGGGGACCGGGGCGCGGGGGTTGCGGGCGATCATGGAAGAGGTTCTGCAGCCGGTGATGTA
>NZ_BOMB01000072.1 GCF_016861975.1 Actinocatenispora rupis
CACTATCAGTTCGAAGCGCTGCATCCTTATAATAACGGAAACGGACGACTCGGCCGATTAATCGCAGTGTTGCAGCTGGTCCAAGAAGGAATCTTGCACCAGCCTGTTCTAAACCTCGCTCCCTGGCTAGAGAACCGCAGAGATGAGTACATTGACGGACTCCTCTCGGTGAGCAAGACCGGAGACTGGAATCCTTGGGTCTCTTTCATATCGACGGCCATCCTCACCCAAGCTGAGGAGGGGATCCGCACTATCAGTGACCTGATTGAGTTCAAGGCGGAAATGATACGGCGCGTTCGCGATGCGAAGTTGCGTGGTGCTGCTGTCGAACTTGCTGAGATCCTGATTGGATACCCGCTTATTGATGTACAGACGGCCAGTTCGCTTATTGGCAAGACATTTGAGACAGCCAATCAGGCAGTATCCAAGTTGGTTTCCCTCGGAATCCTCCACGAGGTAACCGGTCGACGCGTTAACCGTCTGTTTGTATGCAAGGACATTCTCGACATAACAAGCGGGCGGCGCCTCCTGCGCGCCCGGTCCAATCCGAACGAACTGACTCTCTTCTAGCGCCTGATGATGATGATGATTACCATACGACACAAGATCGTAGATGCTCCTACCAGGGACGCATAGCGGACTACACGCGAGCCGCTACAGCGACTAATACCCAGGAGAGCACTCGATCGGAGTCGATGCCGAGCATCGAATCGAGTCCCCTTGCAGTGGCCTCAACCGGTATGCGAGTTGCCGCCTTTAGAGCGATGATTGCGGCGTCATAGGCGACTTCGCCGGTAATGCCGCGCGGGTCAATCAGATACAAACGTTCATCCTTGCCTGTAAGGATGTTCCAGGGTGAGGCATCGGCGTGGCAGAGGCC
>NZ_BOMB01000073.1 GCF_016861975.1 Actinocatenispora rupis
GAGATCAGTTCAGAATGAGTTTGCGGAGGCAGATGATCGAGCAGGCGATGCTGAGGAATGCTTGATGGATGTCAGCGCGGCGTTCGTAGCGGATGCGCAGACGTTTGAAGGCGTGGAGCCAGGCGAAGGTGCGTTCGACGGGCCAGCGCACGACGCCGAGTCCGGATCCGTGGCCGGTGCCGCGGCGGGCGATGACCGGGGTGATGCCGCGAGCGCGAACCATCCGGCGGTACTTGTCGTGGTCGTAGCCGCGGTCGGCGAACACGTGTCGGGGCCGGCGCCACGGGCGGCCCACCACGCCGCGGATCGGGGGAATCGCCTCGATCAGGGGGATCAGTTGCGTGACGTCGTTGCGGTGCCCGCCGGTGAGCGTGACCGCCAGCGGGATGCCGGTGCCGTCGGTGATCACATGATGCTTGGAGCCGGCCTTGCGGCGATCGACCGGACTGGGGCCGGTCAGGTCCCCTTTTTCAACGCCCGCAGGTGCGAGGAATCGACCAACGCCGCGGACAGGTCCAGCAGGCCAGCCGCCCGTAACTCGCCCAGCAGCGTCTCGTGCAACCGTTGCCACACCCCGGCCTGCTGCCACTCGGCCAGCCGCCGCCAGCAGGTCGCGCCCGACGCGCCGAACAGGTGGGTCGGGACCCGGTTCCAACCCACCCCGGTGCGGGCCACCCACAGGATCGCTTCCAGTACCGCCCGGTCGCCCACGCGGCGGCGTCCCGGGTACCGGAAACGCCGTGCCCGCACCGGAATCAGCGGCTCCAGCCGAGCCCACAACGCGTCGGTGAGCACCTCGTCCTGCACCCCGAAAGCCTGGAACAGGCTTCCACACCGTCAAAGCCGACACGCCGACTCATTCTGAACTGATCTC
>NZ_BOMB01000074.1 GCF_016861975.1 Actinocatenispora rupis
CGTCTTCGCCAGTTCAGCGGCAACGTCCTTCGCGATCGGCTGACGCAGGCGTGCGGCACGCGAGTCGGGACGAGGTTGGTCGTTCTGGCCGAGGCCCGGCAGGACCAGCGCGGCCGGGGCGGTGGTCGTGGTGCCCATCAGCCGATCACCACCGGAGCACCGTTGGACCGCGAGGGCACGACCGGGGCCGCTGTCGGAATCACCGGGCGAGACACCACCGGTGTCACCGGAGCAGCCGGCGCCGGGTCAGCAGGCAGCGGGACAGACGGAGCCGGGGCAGGAGCAGGCTCCGGGACGACCGGAACCACGGGGGCCGGTGTCGAGTCGATCTCCGCCTCGGGCGCGTTCTGTTGCGCTGCAACGGGTTCCGGCGTACCGGAGTCAGTGGTGCCCATCCCGGAGAACGCCATCTTCGTCAGGACGGTAAACGCGACCGCCGGTAGCGCGGCGAGTCCCTTGGACACCAGGGAATCACCGGCCTGCGACACCTGCGCGCAGATCGACAGCACGCCGGACCCGATGAGCAGCGCGACGGGCAGGCCCACAGATCCGCCCTTACGCCGCTTGCGGCGGATCTCCAACAGCGCGTACGTGGGCATCAGCTCGGACGCGACCGCGTTCGCCCAGCCGAACCAGTCCTTCGTCCCGGCCGGCAGCTCATGCATCGTCCAGTCATGCATGTGGGTGAACGAGGCGGCACCGGCCATCGCGCCGATCGCGGCCATGATCAGCAGCCGGGCGCCGTCCTCGAACCGTTCCGTCACCTTGATTCTGGGTGTGGTCATCGGGTGTCGCCTCCTCACGTGCTGCTCTTGCGGACGGG
>NZ_BOMB01000075.1 GCF_016861975.1 Actinocatenispora rupis
GGCGACGCGGAGGAGTCGGACTTGGCCGGCCAGCCCGGGGCCGTCAGCCCGCACACCCGCCAGCCGTCCTCCCGCACCACGGTGAACGTCCACCGGGTTTCCGGCTCGTCCAAGGTGACGGGGGAGCCATCGGCGGATTGGGTCAGCAGGGACATCATCATCGTTCCCGGCACCGTCGCGGTGTCTCCGTGCACACGAGCCCGGTCGGGAAGCCACGTCATCGTGACGCTGGTGTTCGCCTTGCGCATGCGTTCGTGTTGGCTCTTCCAGAGCCGGATGAACCCGTCCAGCCGCCGACGAGCGGCCTTGTCCTCGGTGCAGCTCACCCGGTAGATCTCCGGTGACACCGAGTCTGAACCGCCAGGGGCCAAGGCATCCATCCACGTCGAGGTAGCCGCTACCGGGGTTGGTTCGCCGGCCGTGCCCAGGTGCGCACTCTGATGCCACACCCAGTACACGAACGCGGTCGGTACCAACGCCACCAGGACCACCGAGCCGACGAGCACCGGCACCAGCCGGCCGCGACGGTTGTCCGCCCACCACAGCCACAACTCGGCGCCGCCGGCAACCACGACCAGGCCCACGCCGACCAACAGCCACGACGCGACCGGCCCGAGCCATACGAAGCCCAGCCAGTACCCCAACGTCGCCGCCCACACGCCGGGCACCGCAGCCAGGACCCGACGACGCCACCGGCCAGACGGCACCAGCGCCAACAGCAGCAGCGACCCTGCCACGAGTACTGCGATGGTCACTGCGAACCCGGCCGCCCGGCCTACGTCGAAGTAGTGCCGCCGGAACCACCACGCCC
>NZ_BOMB01000076.1 GCF_016861975.1 Actinocatenispora rupis
GCCGTGCTCGGTTGCGGTGAACTCGTGGATCCTCGGTGACACCCCGAGCTGAGCGAGGGCGGTACTGACGGCGCCTTGGTGGCGGCCGTGCGGGTCGGGGCTGGACCGCAGGACGACCGGGCCGTCCTGGGTGATGGCCTTGACGACGAGGCCGAACCGGGCCGGGAGTACGGCGACGGGCTCTGCGTCGTAGCGCTCGCACAGGTCGTGCATCTCGCCGAGAACGGTCGTGGACCACGGGTCGGCGAGTTCGGGCCAGCGGGCGCGGATCCCGGCCAGTACGTCGGGGCGTATGGCGATCGGTTCGGCCATGGTCAGGCTCCGGGGGTGAGGTGGGGGACGCTGCGGAGCGCGTCGGCCAGGTCGTGCATGTCGTCGACGAGCGCGGTGGCGTGGCGGAGGCGTTCGGTCTTGCCGGGCTTGTTGGCGTACCCGATGCTCGCGGCCCCGGCGGACTGAGCGGCCTCGATGTCAGTGACCGAATCGCCGATGAGCACGCAGTCTGCGGCAGTCACGTGTTGGCGGCGGGCTGCCTCGTGTAGGGGCCACGGGTCGGGCTTGGTGCGATCGGGTGCGGCCCACGGACGGCCGACGACATCGGCGATGAGGTCGGCGAGCTGGTGATGGTTGAGGTACATGCGGATCGCGTCGGCCGAGTTGTTGCTGACGATCACGACCGGACGCCCAGCTTTCCGGGCGGCAACCAGCATCTCGCGGCATCCGGGCGTCGGTTCGGCAGTGTCGGCGGCCCGGATCTCCGCGGCAGCAAGCAATGCCTCAACCGTGTCGGCCC
>NZ_BOMB01000077.1 GCF_016861975.1 Actinocatenispora rupis
AGTAGAGAGCAATTCGGCAGTGCTGAGCGATGGCCGAGACCCCGGGCACAGGGGGCGAGTCAAACCCTGAATCCCACCCGCCCGCGTTCAGGTAAGTCCCCGATTATCTGAACGAACTTGCGGCCGGTGGGAGATGCCTGAACCACGACGTGCGCCGTTCAGGTTTTCCGCCGTAGTCTTGAACCCATGGACCTTGAGGCGCTCCGCAGTGCTGGGACCGGCACACTCGTGCCCATCTCGGGCGTAGATGCCCGGATCGGCCGAGATTTCCGTTATTATGCTTTTGTCCCTGCTCCCCTTCCGAGTGAGCCCACGCTTGGCCTCGGCGCGCTCAATGACGCAACGAACGCGGCTATGGCTGTAGCCAGGCTAGATCAAGCTGTAGCGCAGCTGCCAAATCCGGCGCTGCTCCTGCGCCCCATCATCCGTCGTGAAGCTGTGAGCACGTCCGCTCTCGAAGGAACGTATGCCGCCTTTGATGAAGTGTTAGAGGCTGACTTTCTGACGGACATGCAGTTGTCGATTGAACAGCGCGAGGTAATGAATTATGTGCATGCCACGAGCCTTGCCCTAAAAATGCTGGAGGAGTACCCGATTAGCCGCCGCCTCCTAGGGGCAGTCCAGAAAGAGATTGTTCAGCGAACTCGCGATGATTCCTACGAGGCC
>NZ_BOMB01000078.1 GCF_016861975.1 Actinocatenispora rupis
GCTCAGCGATCAGCCGGCGGGGAAACCGTTCCCCGGTACCGAACCGCTCCGCCGCCTGAGCGACGCTAAGCAGCATTTCGTCTACGGACACTTGATCCTCCCCAGATTCGTTATGCGGCAACGGAATCGATTGCCGAAAGCTGTTGTTGTAGCTGTTCCTTCGCCGCGTCGAGTTGTGCCCGCCATTGCTGGCGTTCGGCGATCTTGCGCAGGAAGTGGACGTGCACGGGTGGCACGTCGGGGTCGTCGCGGGAGGCCAGTTCGTACTCCCACCGGTCGGTGTCGTCCGCCTGGTCCGCGTTGGCGTTGGCCGCCTGGTCGTCGCCGGTTGCCGAAAGCGCGAGGAGCGCCCGGACCCATGCTTTGCGGTCGGTGCGGTGGTCCGACAGCGTCTTGTTCGACCACTGCCGGGAGACCAGGACCCGGCGGCCGGTAAAGCCGAGGGTGCGGCGCTGGTGCACCTTGCCCTTGCAGTACCCGGGTCGCAGGGTCGGCTTGGCGCTCTTGGGCTGGACGCCGTAGAGCAGCCAGTTCGCGCACGTGGGCGAGCAGGGCAGGACTTGCAGCTCGGCGGCGAGCCTGGCCATGTGGTCTTCCTGCGCCCGCGACCCGGGTGTCACCGCGTCGGTGATGTCCTTCG
>NZ_BOMB01000079.1 GCF_016861975.1 Actinocatenispora rupis
GGCGGATCAGATTCCGCTGTCCACGCCGGGCATCGCGTACGCGAAGTCGGAGTACGAGGCCGACCCGTTCCGGGTGCGTGCGGCGTTCCTGACCGACGACGAGATCCGGGCGATGGCGGCCGAGTACGCGCCGATCACCACCGACACCAACGACGTCGAAGACATCCCGGCCCCGGCCGTCGACAACGAGGGCCAGGCGGACAAGCCCGTTCAGGCTCCGGCGGCGGCGAAGGGGTGGCCGGATGCGCCGGTGGAGCTGGCGGACTGCTCGCCGGACGACGCGGTGTCGGTCGTGCCGGAATCGCTGCTGGCCAAGCTGCGCGCCCTGTCAACCGATGACGGCCAGGACGGCGAGGGCCAGGACGTGAAGGAGGTCGCCTGATGAGCGCGCTACCCGCCGAAGGGGATCCGCGGCTGTTCCGGATTCGGGTACCCGGCGACCCGTCGACCGCCGTGACGGTGCGGATGACCGACGACTCCGCGTGGATCGCGGTCGGATCCCGTCACCGGCGGATGCCGCTCACGGTCCCGGAGGCGTGGGCGCTGTTCCGGGCGCTGTCGGAGGCCCTGGACA
>NZ_BOMB01000080.1 GCF_016861975.1 Actinocatenispora rupis
TTGTGTCCGCCGCCGTCGGGGATGTTGCCGAGTTTCTTGATGTCGACGTGGACCAGTTCACCGGGCCGCTGGCGTTCGTAGCGGCGTATGACCCGGCCGGTCGCGCGGTCCAGGTGCGCCAGGCGAGGCAGCTGGTAGCGGTCAGGACCCGGTGCACGGTGGCCGGGTTCAGACCCAGCAGGAACCCGATGCGGGCCGGGCCCCACCGGCGCACGACACGGACCTTGATGATGCGGCGTTCGATGCGGGTCGGGATACGCGACGGGCTGGTGTGTGGGCGGCTGGAACGGTCCCTCATGCCTGCCTCGCCCGCCTCGCGGTACCGGTCGGCCCACCGCTTCGCCGTCGTCGGCGAAACCTGGAAACGCTCGGCAGCGCGGCGCAGCGGCCAGCCGTTGTCCACCACGCAGCAGGCAAGACGCAGCCTGCCAGTCGCAGTCAACGGTGCGTTAGCGTGAACCATTGAGGGCCTTCCTGGCTAGTTCGGTGTGTCTGCTTGGTCGCTACACACCGAACCCGGAAGGCCCTCACCTGTTCAAGATCACCAGACCG
>NZ_BOMB01000081.1 GCF_016861975.1 Actinocatenispora rupis
GTCGTTCCTCATCGCGATCCCGACCGGCATGAAGTTCTTCAACTGGATCGGCACGATGTGGCGCGGGCAGATCACGTTCGAGTCGCCGATGCTGTTCTGCGTCGGCTTCCTGACCACGTTCCTGTTCGGCGGCCTCTCCGGCGTACTGCTGGCGTCCCCGCCGATCGACTTCCACGTGTCCGACACGTACTTCGTGGTGGCGCACTTCCACTACGTGCTGTTCGGCACGATCGTGTTCGCGGTGTACGCGGGGATCTACTTCTGGTTCCCGAAGATGACCGGCCGGATGATGGACGAGCGGCTGGGCAAGCTGCACTTCTGGCTGACGTTCGTCGGGTTCCACACGACGTTCCTCGTGCAGCACTGGCTGGGCGCGGAGGGCATGCCCCGGCGGTACGCGGACTACCTTGGCTCCGACGGCTTCACCACGCTGAACACGATCTCCACGATCGGCGCGTTCATCCTCGGTGTGTCGACGCTGCCGTTCCTGTGGAACGTCTACAAGTCGTACAAGTCGGGGCCGGTCGTCG